>DASZEL010000008.1:0-357743 GCA_035940865.1 Solirubrobacterales bacterium | reverse complement strand
AGGGCGAGGCCCTGGCGACCCTGGTGGTCAACAAGCTCCGCGGCACGCTCCGCGTGTGCGCCGTGAAGGCCCCCGGCTTCGGCGACCGCCGCAAGGCGATGCTGGAAGACATCGCTACCCTCACCGGCGGCCGGTTTGTCTCCGAGGACCTGGGCATCAAGCTCGAGAACATCGAGCTTGATATGATGGGCCGCGCGAAGCGGGTCGTCGTAACCAAGGAAGAGACGACCATCATCGAGGGCGCGGGCACCCAGGACGCCGTGAAGGGCCGCATCAACCAGATCCGCTCGCAGATCGAGAACACGGAGAGCAGCTACGACAAGGAGAAGCTGCAGGAGCGCCTCGCGAAGCTGGCCGGCGGCGTGGCCGTCATCAAGGTCGGCGCCGCTACCGAGACGGAGCTCAAGGAGAAGAAGCACCGCGTCGAGGACGCGCTGCAGGCGACCCGCGCGGCGCTCGAGGAGGGTGTCGTGCCGGGCGGTGGCGTGGCCCTGCTGAACGCCCAGTCGGGTCTCGACCCGGAGAGCCTGGACGACCCGGACGAGATCACCGGCGCCCGGATCATCCACCGCTCGCTCGAGGAGCCGGTGCGGCAGATCGCCGAGAACTCCGGCCTCGAGGGCTCGGTCGTTGTCAACAAGGTCCGCGACCTGAAGGCAGGCGAAGGCCTGAACGCCGCGAGCGGCGAGTACGGCGACCTGATCAAGGCCGGCGTCATCGACCCGACCAAGGTCACCCGCTCGGCCCTGGAGAACGCGGCCTCGATCGCGAAGAACATCCTCGTGACCGAGGCGATCATCGCCGAACCGCCGGAGGAGAACGGCGCCGGCGGCGGCATGCCCGGCGGCATGCCGGACATGGGCGGCATGATGTAAGCACCCCCTCCCAGGGGGGTGAGTTTCCGAGAGGCCCGGGCAACCGGGCCTCTCTTATTTTTTGCGCGGCTTCGGAGGGAGCGGGGGGAGGAGGCCGGCGTTGTAGTCGGCGATTTCGAGGAAGTTCGCCCGGCGGATCTTTTTGCGCAGGGTGTTGGTGGTGCGGGGGTAGAGGCGGAGGTCGTACTGGTTGCCGGCGCCGAAGCCTTGGTAGTAGACGAGCATCCGCACCCGGGGGTGGCGGACGGTCCAGGTGACGACCTGCTTGACGAAGCGGGGGTCGTCCTCGCCGGAGACCGCCCACTCGGTCATCGCGACCGGCATCCCCTTCCACTGCTTGCCGCGGTAGAAGCGGTTGAGGTCTTCCCAGACCGGATATTCGGAGTAGAAGTCGGTGCCGACCCAGTCGACCCAGCGCCGCCCCGGCCAGTAGTTGCCGGGGAAGTTCCCCTTTACCCGCGGCGAGCCGCCGGGGAGGGGGCTCCAGACGATGCTCACCGGCGCCGGCGGGAGTTCGGTCGGCGGCGGTCCTTTGCTGCGCTGCACGGGCGGCAGGCCGATTTCCGCCAGCGTCGCGTTGATCGCTTCCAGGCTCTGACCGCCGCGGACGATCAGGGAGGTCCGGCGGAAGGCCTGCTTGTACCAGCCCGTCGTGTGTTCGCCGCCTTTCTGGTTGCCCTCGCAGTCGACCGCCGACCAGGCGTTGAGGCAGCGGTTCGGCTCGCCCAGCGGGCGGATGTACGCGGGCAGCCCGTGCGAGGCGAAGAAGGCATTCAGCTGCAGCAGGTAGTCGTCGCCACCGCCGAGCGCGATCTGCGCCGGGGTGATCAGCTCCGCCAGCGTCTGGTCGTCGGCGGTGGAGATGTGGAGGATCGGCCGGGTTGCGGTTTCGCGCCAGCGTTCGTAGGCCTCGTTGAGGCTGTTGCCCCAGGGATGGAAGGTCTGCAGCAGCGCCGGGTGCTTGCCGGTCAGTTCGACCCATTCGTTGAACTCCGTGGTCGTGCCGCGGTCGCTGACGCCGAGGAAGACGCTCGGCTTCGGCGGCACCAACGACAGCGCGCTCGCGGAAGCCGGCACGGCGAGAACAGCCAGCACCGCGATCGCGGCGAGGACCCGCCTAGGCGTCTTCGAGCACATCGCCCATCCTTCGCGGTTCGACCCCGAGTGCCTGCGCGTCGGCCGGGCCGCGCTCGCTGACCATCCCCACCTCCATCAGCTCGGCCTCCTCCCAGGTCGCGAAGACGGCCTCCCCGGCCAGCGCCCGGAGCCCGATCAGGCTCGAGCGCACCAGCGCCAGCGGCACGTGCACGAGCGGGCGCGGCCGCCCGGCGATGCGGCTGACGAGGTCGGCCATCCCGTCGTAGGTGAGCGTCTCCGGGCCGGCCAGCTCGTAGCGCCTCGTCGCCTCCCCGTCGCCGAGCTCCTTCTCCAGCGCCCCGATCACGCACCGCGCCACGTCGGCCGACCAGATCGGCTGGAAGCGCGCCTGCCCCTCGCCCGCGACCGGCAGCACCGGCAGGAAGGAGAACCGCCGCAGC
Source organism: Solirubrobacterales bacterium (assembly GCA_035940865.1). GTDB lineage: Bacteria > Actinomycetota > Thermoleophilia > Solirubrobacterales > 70-9 > VAYN01. The sequence continues at coordinate 355,330 of DASZEL010000008.1, read as the reverse complement.
AGCGTGATCCAGGGATCGCGGCGGTCGTAGACGATCGAGGGCGCGAAGACGGTCGTCCGCAGCGGCGAGGAGAGCACTGCCTGCTCGGCCAGCCACTTGGCGCGGAAGAACCGCGTCCGCTGCGCCGCCTGCGCGTCCAGCGCGCTGAAGAAATGGAAGCTGCCGACGCCGCCGCGCTCGGCTGCCCGCAGCAGCCGCACGGTGGCCAGCCCATTCAGCTCCTCGATCCGTTTCGGCGGCTGGTCGCGGATCGAAGCGGCCAGGTGGATCACGGTGTCGACCCCGCGCAGCGCCTGGCGGACCAGGTAGGGGTCGGACATCTCGCCCAGGTCCCCAAGCGCAATCTGCACGTCGACCCGCCGCGGACCCAGTTTCCGCGGCTCTCGCACCAGGCAGCGCACCTCCTCGCCGCGCTCCAACAGCAGCGGCAGCAGACGCGATCCGACGCTTCCGGTTGCCCCCGTCAACAGCAGCACGGCCGCATCATCCCTAAAATGACCGCTCGCGCTTGGCCGGGGTCCCCGGCGGGCACCCGGAAAACGAGCTTTAGGAGACCTTCGAAATGACCTACGTCATCGCCGAGCCGTGCATTGGCCAGAAGGACAACTCGTGCGTCGAGGTTTGTCCCGTCGATTGCATCCACCCGACGCCTGACGAGGCCGATTACGACAACGTCGAGCAGCTCTACATCGATCCGGATGAGTGCATCGACTGCGACGCCTGCGTCGAGGCCTGTCCGGTTGACGCCTGTTTCGCCGAGGATCAGCTTCCGGCCGAGTGGGCCAAATACGCCGAGATCAACGCGAACTACTTCAAGAACCAGGCCGCTTAGGTTCTAGAACCAGAGCTTGAAAAAGGGCCGCCGGTCGGCGGCCCTTTTTCGTGCCCTAGTAACCAGCCGGATGGCGGGCCGTGAAGGGCCCACTTGCTGCTGCTCTGAGCGATTTGTGCCAGCGGGGGCCGGTGCCGCTGGTGTTGCCGGCGGTGTCCCAGCGGAGGCCGGCGATTACGGCGTAGGCGTGGCCGCCGTTGGCGTAGACGGTGATCCAGCGGCCTCTGCCGGCGCTGCCCCAGCCTTCCATCGGGCCGGAGGGGAGGGGACTGGAGAGGAAGCCGCCGCCGTGGAGGGCGAAGCTGACCGCGCCGGAGCAGTCGTAGCCGCGGTCCCACCAGCGGCCGTGGCCGCCGCCCCAGACGTAGGGCTTGCTGCGGATCTTGTTCGCCGCGGCGATCACCTTCTTCACCGCTGCCGGCGCGTTGACCGGCGGGATCGCGCGGCCGTTGACCAGCATCGCCTTGCCGGGAGGGCCGGTTTCGGTTGGCGCTTCGACTTCCGGGGTAGTCGAGGCAAGACCCCCGGGAGGGGTCGCTTGAGCGGGACCAGCCACGCCCAGTGAGGCCGCTGCCAGGGCCAGTACCGCGAGGAAAATGCGAAGGGCGGGCGTTTTTCGGGCCGCCCCAAGGGCCATCTGCATGTACTCACTCCTCCTTCGTCGGCCGGCGGGGTTAGCTGTCGGGCTGGCGCTGAAGGAGCCTGCGCCCCCACCAAAAGGTGGGCTCGCCCCAGGAACTTGGTTCCCCCGCTCCCTGGCCTTTCTTAGCCAGGGATTAGGCGTTTGTGTGTGGACCTTAACCCAAGGATGGGAAGGAAGTTGCGCGCGCCTCTGTGCACTTGGTCACGCTGAAGATCGGAATTAGCCCGTCCTGCCTACCTCTTGGAGCCAGTGGGGCGCAATTTCGAGGCAGCGGGCTTGGGACGTAGATCATCAAGAACAGCATCGATGCCAGCATGCTTTCGGCAGGCCCACGCCCGTTTTGCTGCATAAGCGAGCCAGAGGACGGACATCCCAAGGCCGAAAACAAGAACGTAACGTCCGAAGTTCGATTTGATCCCGGCGATCAGCGCTACTCCGATCGCGACCACCACGGTCAAGGGGGGAATCCACGAATCGCGAGTTCCGATCGCGTCTACGTGCTTGTGAAGGATGTTCCGAATATCGGACTCCGTGGTGGTGATCACCACCTGACCGGAGGTGTCCCAGTGATCCACCGCCGGGACGCTGTTGACGTTTTCGAAGGTGTTGCTGGCCACCTCCGCCTCATCGGCGGTTGCGGGGATTACTTCCGTTGGCTCGTCTTGCCCGCTAGCGGGCAACTGGCTCGTTTCCATGGACGCTTTCTCCCAGCGCCTCCCTGAACTCTTGCGCTCGCTCGGGAACGAAGCCAAAGCCAATCCGGACGAAGGCACATTCGGTGAAGGAGCAATTCTCTAGCCAGATGCCCCCAAGAGCTTCGTCCCTGTTCGGATCGATGTCCCAGATAAGGTCCTCTGGGGTACCAGCAAAGGAGCAGCGAAAGAAGCGGCTTCCCGAAGGAATCAGAACGGCCGGGCCGAGGATCGTGCAGCGTTCGAATTCCATCTTGACGATCGCGTCAGTGTCGGCTGCGACTTCTGCGATGCGCACGGTCTGATCTTCGAACGTCGCCACGATGAAAGTCTATCCACCGGGTGTACGACCGGTAAATCGGCCAGACCGCTCCGCATGGGACCAGGGCTACGGTCTCACACGCCTTGCGGCCTTGGTGGCGCCCCTTGTCGGAAAAGAAGAGCTACTGCACGACGGGCAGCGGCGTGCCGCTGACCGGCGGCGCTTCGGCCGCGCGCGGCGTCGACTGCAGCACCGGCAGCTCCTGCGGCGTCGCCGCGATGATGCCCCGCGCCGCCTGCCGAATCGCCTGCGAGGCGGGCGCGTCGGGCTCGGCGATCGCCAGCGGTGAGCCGCCGTCGGCGTGCTCGCGCAGCGGCTCGGAGAGCGGCACCTTGCCCAGCAACGGCACGTCGAGTTCGTCGGCCAAGAGCTGACCGCCGCCCTCGCCGAAGATCGTGAAGCGCTCGCCGGTGGGGGTGGTGAAGCCGGACATGTTCTCGATCACGCCGAGGATCTCGAGGTCGAATTTCCGTGCCATCTCGGCCCCGCGCCGGGCCACCGACTGCGCCGCCGGCTGCGGCGTCGTCACAACGACGAACTTCGCCTGCGGCAGCAGCTGCGCCAGCGTCATCGAGACGTCGCCGGTGCCGGGCGGCAGGTCGAGCAGCAGGTACTCGAGCTCGTCCCAGGCGACGTCCTCGAGGAACTGCTGGATCGCCTTGTGCAGCATCGGCCCGCGCCAGACGACGGCAGAGTTCTCCTCGACGAAGAAGCCGATCGACATCACCTTCACCCCGCTCGCCGAGTCGAGCGGCAGGATTTTCCGCTCCCCGTTCACTTCCGGTTTGCGGTTGACGCCGAGCATGCGCGGGATCGAGTAGCCGTAGACGTCGCAGTCGAGCGCCCCGGCGGAATGGCCCTCGGCGTTCAGCGCCGCGGCCAGGTTGGCGGTCATCGTCGACTTGCCGACGCCGCCCTTGCCGGAGGAGACGCAGATCACGTTCTTCACCTTCGCCAGCGCCCCCTGCGGCAGCTTGCCGCGGCCGAGGGTCTGCTGCAGGCGGCCTTTCTCGTCGTCGGAGAGGACGTCGAAGCCGACCGCGACCTCGGTCACGCCTTCCAGCTGGGAGACATTCTGGGCGACGGCCTGTTCGAAGTGCGAGCGGATCGGGCAGCCGGCGGTGGTCAGCGAGACGACGACCTCGACGCGGCCGCTCTCCTTGACCTCGATCGAGCGGACCATGCCCAGCTCGACGATCGAGCGCCGCAGCTCCGGGTCGATGACGGCGCGCAGCTTCTCGGTGATTTGATCTTCAGTGGGGAGTGGCATCGGCTCGATTCTCGCAAAGCAGCTCGTTCGGCTGCCCCTCCCGTCGCCAGGGGGGAGAGTTTCCCCTGCCCGCGCCCTTGGTCTCTCCGTACGCAGTCGAGCGAAGGAGGACCTATGTACGGGACCAGGTTGGTTGTCGGAAGGATCATCGCCCTCGGAGTGCTGCTGGCGATGAGCGTGCTGCTGCTGGCGGCGGCGAAGGCCAGCGCCGGCAAGTACCAGGTGGTGCAGTGCGGTTGGAACGTCGGCGTCGATGCGAACTGGGCCGATACCACCGGCGGCGTCAAGTTCCGCCCCGACAGCTACTGCGTCCCGCCCGGCGGCGCCGACCCGTTCGACGGTGTTCACGTGAAGAGCTTCACCCGCGAGGGGCAGGGGACGGTCTCCGGCACCCGCTTCGCGCGCTGGCGTTGGGAGGCGCCGCCATGGACGGCCGGGATCACGGCGGTCCGCGGCACCTGGTGGCACGCCCTCCACGACGGGATGGAGCAACGGATGGGCGCTGTCAACTGGCAGGGAACCTTCGTGCCATCGATGACCGCCGCCACCACCGACACCACCCTGCGCGACTTCAGCATCGGCTTCAACTCGCCGGTCCCGGCCTTCGAGGACCGGCTGCTCTGTGCCCGCGGCGCGGACAGGTGGTGCTCGCTGGAATCGGGCTCTTGGTCGGCGATCCGGGCGCTGACCCTGACCGTCGAGGACGACGTCCAGCCAGCCGCCCTGCTCAGCGGCGGCGAGCTGGTCGCGGGCGGCTGGCGTCGCGGCACGCAGTCGGTCGTGGTCGGCGGTGGCGATGGCGGCTCGGGCGTCCGCTTCGGCGAGACCTTCGTCGACGGCAGCCGGGTGGTGATCAACGAGTACCCCTGCAACAAGGTCTCCGTCGGCGGCGAATGGAAGGCGACGACGATGCGGCCCTGCCGCACCAACGAGTCGACCACCCACTTCGTCGACACCACCCTCCTCAGCGACGGCCCGCACTCGGTCCTGCACTGCGCCACCGACTTCGCCGGCAACGGCGCCTGCACCGGCGGCCAGGGCTTCCTCGTCGACAACAACCCGCCCGCGCACCCGCGGTCGCTCGCGCTGAGCGGAGCCGACGGCTGGCGCCGGACCAACGACTTCGACCTCACCTGGGAGAACCCCGACCAGGGCCGTGCCAGCCCGATCGCCGGCGCCCTCTGGCGGATCACCGGCGAAAGGGGGCACGACACCGGCGTCCGCTTCGCCTCGATGCGCGAACGCCGCTCCCTCTCCGATCTCTCGGTGCCCGGCACCGGCGTCTACACGCTGCAGCTGTGGCTGCGCGACGAAGCGGGCAACGACACGGCGGGCTCGGCGGTGACGGTGCCGCTGCGGCTCGACGACCTCAAGCCCGCGCTCGCCTTCTCGACTGATGAGCCGGGAAGCCAGGTGATGGCAGACGTCGCCGACGAACATTCCGGCCCCGCCTCCGGCCAGCTCCTCTACCGGCGCGTCGACGCCCCGGACTGGACGGAGCTGCCGACCAAGCTGGTGCCCGCCGACGTGCCGGGCAAGGCGCACCTGGTCGCTCCGATGCCGGAGCTCGGCTATGGCACCTACGTCTTCCGAGCCGATGCTGTCGATGCTGCCGGCAACAGCGCCTCCGCCAGCCTGCGCGCCGACGGCACGCAGATGGCGATTCGCAAGGAGCCGCCTCCTCCGCTGGCGAGAGCGGTGCCGCTGCCGAAGGCGAAGCCGCAGCCGAGGGTCAAGGCAAGGTTGTTCGCGCGGCTTCGGGGCGGCCACGGTCGCGGCGACTCGCTCACCGTTCCCTTCGGCGCACCGGCCCTGCTCAGCGGACGCCTTACCCGTGCCGACGGTGCGGCCCTGGCCGCGCGCGAGCTGCGCGTCGTCTCGCACCCGTCCCACGGAGCCCTGGCGCCGATCGCCGTGCAGACGGTGAGAACGGGAGAGGAGGGGGGCTTCGAAACCAGACTGCCGGCCGGGCCCTCCCGCCGGGTTACGGTGATCTTCAGCGGCGACGATGCGCTCGAGCCGGCACGGCGGCCGGCGCTGGAGTTGCGGGTCCGTTCCGGTCTCTCGCTGCGGGCGGTGCCGGAGCGCCTGCGCAACGGCCAGGCGGTCCGCCTTAGCGGCAAGGTGAAGAGCGCCGGGGCGCCGATCCCGCGCCGCGGCAAGCTGGTCGCGATCCAGTACCTGGAGCAGGCGACCCACCGCTGGCGCCCGGTCCTCGTCACCCGCACCGACCACCATGGCCGCTACCGGGCTCACTACCGCTTCCGCTACGTCAGCGGCAGCGCCGCGATCCGGCTGCGGGCGATGGCGCTGGCGGAGGAGCACTGGCCCTACGCTCCCGGCTTCTCGCCCCCGGTCACCGTTCAGGTCCGGGGGTGAGGGTGAGATGAATCGAGACTCCGAACTCTCGCTAGGGTGAGGCCCATGTCGCAAGCGACCCTTCACACCAGCGCCGGGGCGATCGTGCTCGAGCTACACGACGAGGACGCGCCGAAAACCGTCGAGAACTTCCGCAAGCTCTCCGCGGAAGGCTTCTACGACCAGCTCGTCTTCCACCGGGTGATCCCTGACTTCATGATCCAGGGGGGCTGTCCGGAAGGCACCGGTCGCGGCGGTCCGGGCTACACCTTCGAGGACGAGATCAACGACCACAAAATCGTCCGCGGCGCGCTGGCGATGGCCAACGCCGGGCCGAACACCAATGGCTCGCAGTTCTTCATCGTCACCACTGGGGCGGCGCCGTGGCTGGACGGCAAACACACGGTCTTCGGCGAGGTGATCGACGGGATGGACGTCGTCGACTCGATCGAGTCCACCCCGACCGGGGCAGGCGACAAGCCGCTCGAGCCGCAGACGATCGAACGCGTCGAGCTTGACGAGAGCTGAGGCGAGCCCTGGCGGAGGCTGATCGCACGGAGGGGGTGGGATTCGAACCCACGAGACGCCTTTCGACGCCCAACGGTTTTCAAGACCGCCGCATTCAACCGCTCTGCCACCCCTCCAGATGCCTTGGCAATGCTAGAGCGAAGAGGGGGTTGAGTTCGCCCACCTGATTGGATTCGCCAGTGCGCCGTCTGCTGATTCTCGCGTCGGCGATGATCTTCATCGACGTCGCCTTCTTCGCTGCCATCGCTCCGCTGTTGCCGGAGTACGTCGACCAGCTCGGTCTCAGCAAGGCGGAAGCGGGGATCTTGTCCGCCGCGTACGCGGCGGGAACCCTGCTCGGGTCGCTTCCGGCCGGCTATGTCGCCAGCCGGATGGGTCCACGGAAGACGGTGATCTACGGGCTGCTCCTGCTGGGGGTGGCGAGCTTCGTCTTCGGCTTCGGCGAAGAGATCCTCCTGCTCGATGCCGCCAGGTTCATCCAGGGGATCGCCGGCGCGCTGATCTGGTCCGGCGCGCTCACCTGGCTGATCACGACCGCGCCCGAGGAGAAGCGCGGCTCGATCATCGGCACCGCCCTCGGAACCGCTGTGGCCGGGGCGCTGCTGGGCCCGGCCCTTGGGGCTATCGCCGGTTCGATCGGCACCGAGCCGGTGTTCAGCTCGGTCCTGGTGATCACGATTGTGGTCGCATTTGCCGCTTCCAGGCTGCCGGAGACGCGGGCGCCGGAGACGCAGACGCTGCACGAAGTGGTGGCGACGCTGGTCAGCCGACCAGTCCTGGAGGCGGCCGCTTTTGTCGCCGTGCCCTCGGTGATGTTCGGTGCGATCGAGGTTCTGGTGCCGCTGCGGATCGACTCCTTCGGCGGCAGTCACGGCGTGATCGCCGCCGGGTTCATCGTCGGTGCGGCGCTGGAGGCCTGTCTCGCTCCGCTTGCCGGGCGGATCTCCGACCGGGTCGGGCGGCGGCTGCCCTACGTCTCCGGCCTGGCGATCTGCGCCCTGGCGATGATCGCGATCGCCACGGTGACGTCGCTCGGGGGTGTGCTTGCCGGCCTCATCGTCACCTCGCTGGGAGCCGGCCTCTGCTTCGCCCCGGCGCTGACGCTGATCTCCGACACCGCGGAGGCCAGCAGCCTCCACCAGGGCTTCGCCGCCGGGCTCTCGAACATGGCTTGGGCTTCCGGGCAGGTGATCGGCGGCATCGGCGGCGGCGTCGTCGCCAGCCTCACCGGTAACGCCGAGCCGAGCCTGGCGATCGCGCTGCTGCTGGCGCTGACCGTGATCTACGCGTTCCGCACGATGGAGCCGGATCCTCAGCCGAGCCCGGCCTCGGGTTAGGCTCGCGCCATGTCGCGGGGGACGCGAGCGGCGCCTGGCGAGTGGGTCAACTGGACCCGCGACCAGTCGTGTCGGCCGACGCGGATCCTCCGCCCGCGCAGCCGCGACGAGCTGGGCGAGGCGATCGCCACCGCCGCGGCCGCCGGCGAGAAGGTGCGGGTCGCGGGCTCCGGTCACTCCTTCACCGAGGCGGCGCTGACTCAGGGGACGATGTTGCGGCTCGAGGCGCTGAGCGGAGTCCTCGACGCCGATCGGAGCTCGGGTCTGGTGCGGGTTGGCGGCGGCACCGTCCTCGCCGATCTCAACGAACAGCTCGCCGGCCTCGGCCTGGCAATGGAGAACCTTGGCGACATCGACCGGCAGACGATCGCCGGCGCGATCTCAACCGGCACCCATGGGACCGGTGCCCGGCTGCGCAACATCTCGGCCCAGGTGGAGGGGCTCGAGCTGGTCCTCGGCGACGGCAGCGTCCGTCACCTCAGCGTGGCGACCGACTCGGAGCTGCTGCGGGCGGCGCGGGTGGGGGTGGGCGCGCTGGGCGCGATTACCGCGGTCACCCTGCGTTGCCTCCCCGCCTTCGACCTCCTGCGGGTCGACTCGCCACTCCCGCGCGAGGAGGTGCTCGACTCCTTCGCCGCGCGCGCCGACGGGCACGAGCACTTCGAGCTCTTCACCTTCCCCTACTCGGACCTGGCGTTTGTGCTGGAGCGCGACCGGACCGAGGAGCCGCCGCGGCCGCGGGCCCGGGTTGCCGCCTACCTCAACGACATCGTCCTTGAGAACTGGACCCTGGAGGCGCTGGCGGCGACCGGCAAGGTGATGCCGCGGCTGATCCCGGCCCTCTCGCGGCTCGCCGGCCGGCTTGCCTCCGGCGGCCGCACCAGCGACCGCAGCGACCGGGTCTTCGTCAACGAGCGGCGCGTGCGCTTCACCGAGATGGAGTACGCGATCCCACGCGAGCACGGTCCCGAGGCGGCGCGGCGCGTGGTCGAGTGGGTGCGCTCGAACCGCTACCCGGTCTTCTTCCCGATCGAGATGCGCGTCTCCGCCGGCGACGACGCCTGCCTCAGCCCCGCCCACGACCGCGACACCGCCTACCTCGCCGTCCACCAGTACCGGGGGATGGAGTGGCGCCCTTACTTTGAGGCGGTCGAGGCGATCATGGACGACTACGGCGGCCGCCCCCACTGGGGCAAGCGCCACTTTCAGACCGTCGCGACCCTGGCTCCGCGCTACCCGGCTTGGGCGGAGTTCCAGCGCGCCCGCGACCTTCTAGACCCCGGCCGCGTCTTCGCCAACGACTACACGGACCGCGTCCTCGGCCCCTGATCGGCGGCTAGAGGAAGGTTCGCCCTTCGCCGCGGTAGGTGGGGACCTCGTCGACGATGGTGCCGCCTTCGACGAGGTGGAGGGTGTCGAAGCGCTCGCAAAGCTCGCCGGCCTTGGCGTGGCGGAGGTAGACGCGGTCGCCGACGCCCAGCTGCGCGGCGGCGGGACCGTGGAGGGGCGTCTGCACCTCGCCGGCGCCCTCCTCGGGGTCGAGCTCCAGCCCGGCAGGAAGCCAGGGCGCCGGCAGCCGCGCCGCGTCGCCCGCGCCTGAGGCGAGGTAGCCGCCGCCGAGCGCGGTGGCGGTCCCCGGCGAAGGTTTGCGGACGAGCGGCAGCGCGAACCCGGCCGCGGGGGTGAGGCTGAAGCGGCTGTAGTGGTCGAAGAGGGCAGGCGCGTAGAAGCCCGAGCCGGCGGTCACCTCGGTCACCGCCTCCTCGGCCGCGGTCAGCTCGAGGCTGCCGGTGCCGCCGCCGTTGACGATCTCCAGCTCGACGAACTCGCTCAACGCGGCGACGATCGCCGCCCGACGTTCTGCCAGCTCGGTCGCCGAACGCCGCTGCATGAAGCGGATCGCCGCTGCCCGGCGCCGCTGCCCGGGGGGCATGTCGCCGACCCCGGCGATCTGCCCCTCGTAAGCCATCAGCGCATCAAGTTCGATCTGCGGCCGCCGCTCGATCTCGCGCGCCAGCGCCACCGCGTCCTCGACGGTGTGGATCGGCGAGCGCTTCGGCCCGACCTTGACCCGGCCGCCGAGCCACCACCAGCTCGCATCGACGTCGATGCAGACGCGGATCGGCGCCGCCCCCGTCCCCAGAACCGACTCGATCATCTCCAGGTGCTCGACCGAGTCGACCATCACGATCGGAGCGCTCTCGGGGTTAGCGGCCGAGCGCAGCGCCAGCGCCTCCAGGGCCCCCACGTCCGCGGTCGGATAGGCAAGCAGAAGATCCTCGAACCCCTGCTCGGCGAGCCACAGGGTCTCCGGCAGCGTGTAGGTCATCAGCCCCCGGAAGCGCTCGTCCCGGCCGAGGATCGCCTCCAGCAGCGCCCGGCAGCGAATCGACTTCGAAGCCACCCGCACCGGCTTCGACCCCGCCCGCCCCGACATCGCCTCCGCGTTCGCCCACATCGCGTCGAGGTCGACGAACGCGAACGGCGCCTCGACTTCCGCGAACACCCGCTCATAGCGCTCGTGCGACTGCGGGGGAGGGGCGGACACGGCGCCAGCCTATCCGCGGGATCGAACGGAGAGGGAGGGATTCGAACCCTCGAGAGAGCTTGCGCCCCCTACTCGCTTAGCAGGCGAGTGCCTTCAGCCACTCGGCCACCTCTCCACGCGCTTCGACCGATTGTAGGTACTCGAAGCTGAGCAGGTTCTACAGTCCGCGTGATGAACGCGAGAGCAGAAGGGACCAGCGGCGCCCACATGGGGCGCCGGACCAAGATCATCGCCACCGTCGGCCCGGCGAGCTGGGCGCCGGACGTGCTCGAGCAGCTGGTCGAGGCGGGGGCGGACGTCTTCCGGCTCAACTTCTCCCACGCCGGGCGTGAGCGGCAGGCGGAGACGATCGCCACGATCCGGGCGGCGAGCGAGCGGGTCGGGCGCGAGGTGGCGATCCTCGGCGACCTGCCGGGGCCGAAGCTGCGGATCGGCTCGATGCGCGACGACCGCGCCGAGCTGGAGACCGGGATGCACGTGACGCTGACGCCGGAGCAGGTCGAAGGCGACGAGGACACGATCCCGGTGCAGTGGCCCGGTGTCGCCGATCTGCACGAGGACCAGCTCGTCTACCTCGCTGACGGGGCGATCCGGCTGCGGGTCGGCGACAAGGAGAACGAGGGCGTCGGTGCCGAGGTCGAGGTCGGCGGCACGCTCTCCTCGCACAAGGGGATGAACATCCCCGGCGGCGTCGACTTGCCGGCGACCACCGGAGTAGACCTCGACTGGGTCGATTTCGCCGTCGAGAACGGTGTCGACCTGCTGGCGGTCTCCTTCGTCTCTACCGCCGCCGACCTGGAGCCGGTGACGGCGCGGCTGAAGGAGCTCGGCTCCCGGATTCCCGTGATCGCCAAGATCGAGCGCCAGGAGGCAGCGAAGAACGCCGAGGAAATCGTTCGCTCCGCGACCGGCGGGATCATGGTCGCCCGCGGCGATCTCGGGATCGAAGTGCCGCTGGAGCAGCTGCCGATCGAACAGAAGCGGTTGATCCGCGCCGCGGGCAGAGCCTCGAGGCCGGCGATCACGGCGACCCAGATGCTGGCCTCGATGGTGACCGCGCGGCGGCCGACCCGGGCCGAGGTGACCGACGTCGCCAACGCGATCTACGACGGCTCCGACGCGGTGATGCTCTCCGAGGAGACCGCCGTCGGCCAGCACCCGGTGGAGGCGGTGCGGGTGATGGACCGGATCGCCCGTGCCACCGAGCCCGACCTTCCCTACGCCGAGTGGCTCTTCGCCCGCACCGATCAAGCGAGCCAGGAGGTCGCCGATTCGGTCGCCCAGAGCGCCGTCGGCGCGGTCTACCGGCTCGGCCTGAAGGCGCTGGTGGTGCCGACCAACACCGGTCGTACCGCCCGCCTCGTCTCTGCCCACCGGCCGAACGTGCCGGTGCTGGCTGTCTCCCCCTATATAGAGACGGTGCGGCGGGTCAGCCTCCTGTTCGGCATCACCGCCGTCCAGAGCGACTTCGGGACCGAGCTGCGCAGCCTGCTCGGCCACTGCGCGGGCGAGGCCGCCAGGGTTGGGATCGCTGCGCCGGGTGATCTGGTCGCGATTACCGCCGGGCTTGACGGACAGGAACTGGGCACGAACCTGTTCGAGGTGCATAGGGTGCCGGAGCTATGAGTGCGGCGGCGAGACTGGAGCGCGACGGCGGCTTGGCGATCATCACCCTCGACAGCCCGCCGCTTAACCTCTTCGACCAGCGGATGATCGACGACCTGCGGGCGGCGATCGACGAGGTCGCGGCCGAGCCGCCGCGGGCGCTGCTGATCCGGGCCGAGGGACGGGCCGTCTCCGGCGGCGTCGACGTCCACGTCTTCGCCGGGCTGACGCCCGAACAGGGGAGCGCGCTCTGGACCGACCTGCTGGAGATGATCGACAAGGTCGAACTGCTGCCGGCGCCGGTTGTCTTCGCCGCCCACGCGCTGACCCTGACCGCCGCCTTCGAGCTCTCGCTCGCCTGCGACCTGATCGTCGCCTCGCCGAAAGCCAAGTTCGGGCTGGTGGAGAAAGTGGTGGGGCTGACGCCGTCGATGGGCGGGACCCAGCGGCTAGCCGAGCGCGCCGGCAGCGGCCGCGCGCGGCACTTCGTGATGTCGGGCGGCATCTTCGGCGTCGAGGAGATGGAGCGCTGGGGCGTCGTCAACCTGATCTTCGAGGACCACGATTTCGACGCCGCGGCGCGCAAGCTGGCGCAGGAGCTGGCCAAAGGGCCGACGAAGGCGCACGCGATGACCAAGCACATCCTCCGCCGCTTCCGCGAGGGCGGGATCCCGGCCGCTGACGAGGCGGTGCGGACCGAAGCCGCCGAGCTGTTTGCCGGCGAGGACCTGCAGAACGCCGTCCGCACCTTCCTCGAGAAGGGCGGCCCGGGGCACGCTAAGTTCCAGGGCCGATGACCGACTTCGACCTGATCGCCAAAGGCATGAGCCAGGCGGTGCCGTTCGTCGGCCACCTCGGCCTGGAAGTCACCGAGATCAGCGAGGGCGAGGCGACCGTGGTGATGCCCGAGCGCCCCGAGCTGCTCAACCACGTCGGCTCCCAGCACGCCGGCGCCCTCTTCACCGCCGCCGAGACCGCTTCCGGTGCGGCCTTCGTCGGCGCCTTCGCCGAGCGCATGGGCGACCTGACCCCGCTCGCCCGCAGCGCCGAGATCTCCTACGAGAAAGTCGCCGAAGGCCCGGTCACCGCCAAGGCCAGGCTCGGCATCTCCGCCGCCAAGGCCCACGAGGCCCTCGACGCCGACGGCAAAGTCGAGTTCCCCTGCGACGTCGAGCTGACCAACGCCGACGGCGACCTCGTCGCCGCCGCCAACGTCCGCTGGCACGTGCGGCTCAAAGACAAGCCCGCCTAGGCGCCCTCCGCCCCAAAGCCCCTAGAATCCCCTCCCCGGGGCGCCACCCCCGATACCCGCGCCTGTAGCTCAGCCGGATAGAGCGTCGGTCTACGAAACCGAAGGTCACAGGTTCGAATCCTGTCAGGCGCGTTGACGCGACGAGTTGCTTTGGGCGGCCGCGTGCGGCGGGGGAGGGGGGCGATCGGGGCGCTGCTGCGTGCCTATCCCCAGAATTATGGATTGCTTAGTTCCTTTTGTCTGATAGAAGTTATTCAAATGGAGCGCTTGCTGCTCCATTGCCCGCGGCGGGAGTTCGTGCCGTCGCAGGACAACTACAGGAGAAAGGACCAGTCAATGAAGCGGCTACTGCTAGCCGGAGCGCTGGTGGCTGCGCTGATCGTGCCCGCAACGGCATCTGCAGCCCCCACCGGCGAGTTCGCAAGATTCGCCAAATGTCCGTACACCAACCCCGTGATCTTCGCGTGCGTCTACGCGGAAACGACCTCGGGAGTCTTCACGTTGGGCAACAAAACGGTTCCGATCAAAAACCCGGTGATCCTGCAGGGAGGGGTCGAGACGGTCATACCGGAAACCCTCTCGGGACCCCTGAAATTCTATGGAGCCACCGACGGCAACACGCTGAGCAAATCACCGCAGCCGGTTCCCGGCGGCCTGCTCGGGATCACGGCGCCCAACTGGTGGCCGAGCTTCCTCAAGGATCTGTTCAACGAAACGATCAACAACGGCTTCACCGGCGTCACCGCGACCGTGGAACTGGCCGCACCGGCGAGCTCGATCGAACTGAGCCTCACCAACATCCTGCTCCACCAAGGGACGGGGCTCGGCCTGCCGGTAAAAGTCAAGTTGAGCAACCCGTTCCTCGGGAACAATTGCTACATCGGCTCGAACTCGAACCCGATCCGCCTCAAACTCACCACCGGGACGACTTCACCGCCGCCGCCGAACACGCCGATCACCGGCAGCTCCGGCAGCTTCGAAGAAATCGTCCCCGGCGTATTGGCCGACAGGAACAATCGCCTTGTCGACAACTCGTTCTCGGCTCCGGGAGCCAACGGCTGCGGAGGGCTCCTGCTCTCCTGGGCGGTTGACCCGTTCGTCGACTCGATCGTCGGCACCCCCTCGGCGGCTGGCAGGAACACCGCCATCCTCGAAGGGACGACCTACCTCGGAGCAGTGGCAGCGTTCGAAGGCAGCTGATAAGCCCAGGCTGACGCTGTGTAAGGCGCCCGTCTTCGGACGGGCGCCTTTTTTTCGGCCCCGCTGCCGGGTCTCGTCAGGCCTCGTGACCCGGGTCGATCCTGCGGGCGCGGTGGAAGGTGAATTCGTTCAACGGGGTGCCGGTATGGGCCTCGATCGGATCGACGAGGAAGGCGATGTGATCGCCAACCGGATGGCGGCTGAGGATGGTGGCGGCGAACCAGTTGTCGCACTCGTCGAGGATCGGCAGGCCGCGTGGGCCCTCGTGCCATCCGCACTCGGCGAACTTGTCTACCTCGTCGCCGGTTTGACCGCCGAACAGCTGCGCCAGCTCATCGGCGGAGGAGGGGACGAAGTGGACCGCCAGGGCATCCGCCTGCTGGGCGAGGCGGGTAGTGCGGTTCTTGTCGGAGAGGCAGACGAGGAAGCGCGGTGGATCGATGCTGCACTGGGTGGCGAAGCCGATCAGGCAGCCGGCAAGCTGCTCACCCGAGCGGGTGGTGACGATGAACATCGGATAGTCGAGCTCGCCGACGAGCTCGTTGAAGTCATCGTTTTCGGTTCCAGCAGTTCCTCCAGCTCGCTCCATGACTGGATGATCGCGGTTGCCCCGGCCGCCCGCAGTGCCGCGGCCCGTGCCGGGCGCTCGGCCGGGGGCACGAACATCACGTTCCCGACGGTGGGAAAGCCGGCGGCGATCGCGGCTTCGGCGCCGGGAACGGAGTCCTCGACCGCCAAGCCCTGCTCTCCCTCGACCCCGAGCTGCTCGCCGGCGAAGAGGTAGATCGCCGGGTCGGGCTTGCTGGTCGGCTGTGGCAGCGAGCTCTCGGCGCTGAACCTCGTCTCCGGAGGGAACAGCCCATCGAGGTGAGTCGCCTCGAGGCAGACCTCGATCCGCGGCAGCGCGCTCGAGCTGACGAGGGCAAGTTGCCGGCCCTCCCGCAGTCGCCAGAGGGGAGCGGTCACCTCGCGGTCGGGGCGCAGGGTCTGGCCGAGGTGGCTGCTGACGTCGTAGCGCTCGCGCACCACCCAGCGCTCGAGCTCCAGCGGGTCCACCGCGATTCCCTCCCGCTCCGCCAGAGCGGCGGCCGTCGTCCTGAAGTTCTGCCCGGTCGTCGCCAGCCGCAGCTCCTCGGCGCCGTAGCGGGCTCTCGCTCCGATCGAGGCCAGGTACTCGTTCGTCACCTTGGCCGAGGCGTCGAAGGCCGGCTCCTCGGAGGGAAAGAGGCAGCCGTCGGCATCGCAGAGCAGAGCCTCGACCGCGGCCGGGTCGAATCCCGCCTTCGCCATCAGGCCACCGCCGCCAGGTCGGGAGCAAGTGAGAGTTCCACCGCCGCTCGCGGCCCGCGCCGCTGCAGCATTGCCAGCGTCTCCTGCAGCTCCGTCGCGAAGCCCTCGTCTTCGCCGAGCTCGCCGAAGACCTCACGCAGGCCGAGGAGCGGACGCGGGTCATCGATCGCCCGCCGTGCCAGCGGCTGCAGCTGGTCGACCATCGCGTCCTTGATCTCGATCGGGTCGCCTGCGAAGTCCTCACCCCAGAGGTAGCGGACCCAGGCCGCCAAGGCCAGGGTCAGCTTCCCGTGCGGGCGGCCCTGCTCCAGGGCTTCCGCTAGCGAGGGGAGCAAGTAGGCGGGCATCTTCACCGAGCCCCTGCCGCAGAGGCGGCTGAGGCGGTCGCCGACGCCGCGGTTGGAGAAGCGCTTCAGCAGCGAGCGCCGGTAGGAGGAGAGGTCAAGGCCCAGCGTCGGCGGCAGCAAGGGCGTGATCTCCTCCGCCATCAACGAGCCCAGGTAGCGGCGCAGGAGCGGGTCGGTAACCGCCTCGTCCACCCGCTCGTGCCCGCAGAGCGAACCGATGTAGCCGATCGCGCTGTGGCCGCCGTTGAGAAGGCGCTTCTTGGCCATTTCGTAGGCGTCGGCGTCGGCGACCAGCTGCACCCCGACCTCCTCCAGCGGCGGCCGCTCGTTGCAGAAGCGGTCCTCGACGATCCACTGCGCGAAGTCCTCGCAGACCACCGGGGCACGGTCTTCGATCCCGAACTTCCGCTCCAGCAGGCGGACGTCCTTCTCGCTCGCTTCCGGCGTGATCCGATCGACGACGCTGCAGGGGAAGGCGACGTTCTCCTCGATCCAGCCCGCCAGCCGTGCATCGCGCAGAGAAGCGAACTCCAAGACCCCGCGCCGCACCGTCTCGCCGTTGCGGACGAGGTTGTCGCAGGAGAGGACGGTGAACGGCGGCAGGCCGGCTTCCCGCCGCAGCCGCAGGCCCTCCACCAGGTAGCCGAACAGCCGCGGGCCGTAGCCCTCGCCGGTGACCGTGATCGTCACCAGCTTCGTCTGCGGGTCGGCTAGCGCAGCAAGGACGGCCGCCGGCTCTTCACGCGCCGAGAGGTAGTCGAGCAGGCTGCCGACGACCCGGACCCGGTCGCGATCGGGCGAGCGCTCGAGGACCGCGTATTCGCACTCTTGCCCGAGCAGCTCCGGGCGTTGCCGGGAGCTGCGGAGGCCGACGCCGATCACGCCCCATGCATCCGAGATCCTCTGCTCGGCGATCTCGTCGAAGTAGGTCCCCTGGTGGGCGCGGTGGAAGCCGCCGACGCCGATGTGGACTACGCCAGGAGAGAGCGCGGAACGGTCGTAGGTCGGGATTCTGACCTCAGCCGAGCGTCGGCTGCCTGCTGAAACTGCGAGCACACGGGCTCCTTCGGTTATGCGATCTGGTCCGAAGGGGCCCCTGGGGTGGGAGGCCTCTGCTTACCTCGCGTTTTCTCGACTGGAAGCGCTCACCGTCAACTGCCGGGATCGCCTCTCCATTCAATCCCCGCAGGGGTGTTGAGCTAAACGCCCAGCCCGCAGGAACCCGCCTGTTTCCCTAGCCAGTCACCCGGGGTAGGCCCAGTCGATGGCGGTCAAAGATCCCGGCGAGATCTGGGAGCAGAGCGAGCGGGAGGGGGAGCGGCGGCTCTCGCGCTCGCTCGCCGGGCTGATGGCCACCGGTTTGGTCGGTGGGCTCGATGTGATGCTCGGGATCGTCGCCCTCACGGTCACGATGGGGGCGATGGAGGTGACGATGCCGGAGCCGACGGCTCACCTGATCGGCTCGCTGACCTTCGGGTTCGGCTTCGCCTTCCTGGTGATCGGCCGCTCTGAGCTGTTCACGGAGAACTTCATGGTCCCGATCAGCGCCGCGATTCGAAGGGAGGCGGGCGGCAGCGCCCTGCTCCGGCTCTGGGTCGGCACCCTGATCGGGAACCTCCTCGGCCTTGCGCTCCTCTCGCTGATCCTCAGCCGCGCCGGCCTGGTCCCGCCGGACGCCTTGGACGCGGCCGGGTCGGTGGCGGAAACCTTCGCCGAGCGCAGCGTCGGCTCGGCCCTCCTCAGCGCGATCGTCGCCGGCGCCGTGATGACCCTGCTGACCTGGCTGGTCCACGCTGCCGAGAGCGACATCGCCCGGCTCTGGATCGCGCTGCTGATCGGCTTCATCCTTGCCGCGCCGAGCCTCAACCACGCGGTCGTCAGCTTCGGCGAGATGGGCTTCGGCCTGATGGCCGGGACCGGCGACGCCGAATGGGCCGACCTCGCCCAGAACTTCCCGATCGCGGTGGCGGGGAACCTGTTCGGCGGCTTCGCCTTCGTCACCGTCGCCCGCTTCGTGCAGATGCGCGGCGAGCCGGTCTGAGGAACTGCGCGGCGCCGGGGCGTCTGTCCCCGGCGCCGCTACAGCGACTGCCTAGCTAGGTGGTGGCGGAGATCAGGTTCACTTTCCACTTGCCGCCCTCGCGCGTCAGCACCCAGACGGATTCTTCGCCGTCGTACATCCCACCGACTTCGGTGATGTGGACAGAGGCGGAGGTGTCGGCGACGCCGGAGACCTCCTCGACTTTGACGTCGTCGGCGAAGTTCTCGCTTTCTTCGCGCTGGAACTTGGCGCACTCCTCGAACTTGCCTTCGAAACCGAGGTCGAGGTAATTCTGGGTGACGAGCTCACGGCAGACCCGCTTCGGGTCCGTCGTCAGCGCCACCTCTTTGACCACTTCTTCAGCTTCTTTGGCCTGGTCTTTGGGGAGGACGCTGGCGCAGGCCTTCAGGCCCGCTTCCTTGCCGACTTCGTCGAGCTGGTCGTTGAGGTCGCCGATCTTCTCGTTGATCGGTTCGAGCGCCTCTTCGTCGCCCTTTTCGAGCAGCTTCAGCTGTTCGGCGCGCACGTCGCGAAGCTGGCGGCGGATCTCGAGGTAGCGGTCGTACGGTTTCGCGGCATCCCCGGGCGCCTCTACTTTTTCGAGTTCCGACAGCGACTTCTCGCGGAGAGGCAAGAGCTGCTTCTGCAGCGTCGCCTCCTCTTTCAGGTCCGCGGAGGAGCCTAGTTTCGCTTCCACCTCCTGGAAGCCACGCACCTGTTCGGTGCAGATCTCGTCGGCTTCGGCGGCGAAGTCATCGGCCGACGGCTCACTGCTGCCGCAGGCGCTGATTCCGACGATCGCAAGCAGGGCGATCAGCGGGATGAAAAATCGGACGGGACGGGACACAGAACCTCCTCGGGTGGCGGGACGCGAGCCCCCCGCCCGCGCCCTGAGTGCGCGGCACCCTACTGCCGAATTTGGATTGAAACCTTGAACCGGCGGCAGCTACGGGTGACTACGGACGACCTCTTCGATCAAGTCGGTTGCGGTCTCGGTGCCCGGCGCCCGCTGCAGCCGCCTCGAGGTCTGCTTCAGCCGCGCCGCCAGCGCCTCGTCGCCGAGCAGCCGCTCGATTGCGGCGGTCAGTTCCTCGCCGCTGTGGCCGTAGGTGTCGAGGCGGACGCCGAAGCCGGTCTCGTCGATCCGCTGGCCGTTGTCGTGCTGGTCCCAGAAGATCGGCAGGACGACCATCGGCTTGCCGAAGTAGAGGGACTCGGTGACGGTGTTGTTGCCGCCGTGGGTGATCACGAGGTCGACCTGCGGGAGGATTTCGGTCTGGGGGAGGAACTCGGCGCCGACCATGTTGTCGGCGAGCTCGAACTCCGACGCCTGCGGCCCCTTCGAGACGACGATTCGATAGGGCGTCGCCGCCAGCTCGGCGACCAGCTTCTCCATCAGCGCGACGTCGGCGGAGCCGAGCGAGCCGAGGCTGAGGTAGAGCAGCGGCTGCTCGCCCTCGCGCAGCTCCTCCGGCAGCTCCCAGGCGGGGTCGGTGGCGCGGACGCTGGCCTGCAGGTTGTGCCAGGTCGGCCCGAGCGGCTGGGCGCGCGGGTAGTCGACCTCATCGGGATAGAGGTACATGTTCAGCCACGGGCTCTCGTGGATGAAGTCGTCGGCGGGCAGCGGCGGGGCGCCGCGCTGCTGGCAGAACTCGCTGAAATCGGCGTGCATCTCGCGGTGCGCGTCGCGGTAGGCGCGCCAGTGCTCCTCCCAGCCGCTGCGATCCTCGCTCGGCAGGCCCGAGAACGGTGGCGGCACCTCCCGGTCCTTCATCTCGGCGGGGTTGCAGGACATGATCCGCGCCCACGGCCGTCCGCATGCCGGCAGCGCCGGGAAGGCGACGACGTTGTCCTCGACGATCAGGTCGGGCTCGAGCTCGTCGATGATCTCCCGCAGCCGCTCGTCGACGTACTCGGCGCCGTCGATCAGGGCCTGGAAGGTCGGGGCGATGAAGTCGGCCAGTTGCTGGCGGGTCGAGGTGCGGAAGACCGGCGCGGTGTCGCGGATGAAGTCCTTCCAGAACTGGCCTGGCGCTTCCTCGGTCTGCGGCGGCGGCGTCAGCCGCATCAGCCGCTCCTCGAACCCTTTCTCCTCGAGGGTCCCGGCGAAGGACTCCTCGACGATGAAGACGACCCGGTGTCCGCGCCGACGCAGGACGTCGCCGATGCCGACGCAGTTGTTGGTCGGCCCGAACGCCCCCTCGGGGAAGAAGACGATCGTCGAGCCCTCCTCGCTCACCAGGCCATCGTACGAAGTCGAAGCCACTACTCGGCGCCTATGTCCTTCCGGGCACCTCGAACGAGACGAGGAGGACGCGGGCCGGGAAGCCCGTGGCGCTCCCGGTTCGCTTCTGCCGCTCCTGCACGCGCCGCTGGACCTCGAGGCACGCCTCCAGGCTCTCGTCGAGCGCTGCGCTCAGTTCTTGCCAGCCCTCCTCGTCCAGCCACATCGGCAAGCGGACCAGGTGGCGCTCCGGTCGGGCGTCGAAGGTGCCCGCCGCAAAAGCCTCCTCGACCTCCTCTTTGACCGCCCAGCCGATTTCCGCCGAGATCTGTTCGCGCTCGCCTACCCCGCGGTCCCCCCACTCCTCCGTCTCCACTACGGCCCATCGCGTCTTGTAGAGCTGGTCCTCCTGCTCAGGGCCACCCTGGACCGCCTCGACGAACCCTCCCTCCGTCAGGCTCGAGATCTGCTTCTCGATCTCGTCGCGCGAGTAGGGCAGCTGCTCCGCGATCTCCGCGATCGTGGCGGCCCTGTGGCTGACCACGGTCAGCGTCCGCTCGGTCTGCGGATTGAGGACGGCGATGCGCCTTGCCTCGACGAGGCTGGATGGGACCCGCCGGTAGCTCTTCCCCTGGGCCGCCGCGGTTGCCTGCTCGGTGCCGAGGAGGGGCGCCAGGGCGATGAAGGTGCAGATCGGGCCGAGGCTGGCGAGCGCTGCGGGGCCGCCCGCGACGAACCGCCGTCGGGCAAGGCCGATCACTCCCCCTAGGATCGCTTCGGCGATCGCTTTGGGCGGCGCGGCGAGGCGATGGGGAGCGGCGCCGGTCAGCATCGCCTCGAAGGGCTGGAGGGCTTCGCGCCGCCGCTCGAGCGCCGGCGCGCCCCCTTCGAATGCGGCGATCAGGAGGAGGTGCGCGAGGTTCGGGCGGGAGCCCAGCAGCGCGAAGAGCGCTCCGAAGGCGGCCCGGATCCCCTCCGCCGAATCGGGATGACGCCGGTAGGCGGGGAGGACCGTCGCCGCGGTCAGGGTGCCGGCGCTGTCGACCGCCGCCAGCATCAGGTCCTCGCGATCGGAGAAGTTGGCGT
Organism: Solirubrobacterales bacterium; assembly: GCA_035940865.1. Lineage (GTDB taxonomy): Bacteria > Actinomycetota > Thermoleophilia > Solirubrobacterales > 70-9 > VAYN01. Next base: position 333,755 of record DASZEL010000008.1, on the reverse strand, counting down.
AGAGGGTCCGCACCGACATCTTCGCCCGCTTCGCCACCTGCTCCATCGTCGTCCCGGCATAGCGCTGTTCGGTCAGCAGCGCTTCGAACGCCCGCAACGCCCGCTCGGCGTGGTCGCTGGCTTCGCGCTCCTCCGGCCGCACCTCCGGCGGGCGCGCGGCCGACCGCAGCGGCTGCGCCGGCGGCTCGTAGGAGAGCAGCAGGGCGCCGATCTCTTCGGCCACCTCCGGCAGGCGCTGCGCCTGGCCTTTCAGCAGCCTCGACCGGAAGGCTTCGACGATCGCGGCAACCGCGACCGTCCCCATCTCCGCTGGCAATTCCGCCCATCTCTCCGAAGAGGCGAGGCGCTCACGGACCAGCGACTCCGCCCTCTCGGTTGCTTCCTCGATCACCGCAGCCGCCTCTGGTCCCGCGACGTAGGACTCGATCAGGCACAGCCTGGCGGCGGCGGGCTGCGCGGCGACCATCGCGGCCAGGGTCGCCAGCCGGCGCCCGGAATCCTCTTCCCAATCCTCCAAGCTGGGTCCGCTCAGAACCGCCTCGATCGTCGTCGCCGCCAAGGCGGAGGTGGTAGCCACGAAGCAGGCCTGCTTGTCCGGGAAGAGGTCGTAGAAGCTGCGCAGAGACACACCGGAGAGCTCGACCAGGTCGGCCACCCGCGTGTTCCAATACCCGCGCTCGGCGACGCTGGCGACCATCGCGCCGAAGAGACGCCGCCGCTGGTTCTCCGCCACCGTCTCGGGAGTCCGGCCAGGCCCCGGAGGAAGCATGCCCTCGCGCAGTGATTCGGAGCTTCCCCAGGGCGTGACAACCATCGCTCCACCTTATCCCTCGACCGAGGAGTCTTCTTTTGCTCCGAAGAAAACAGCTGCATCTCAATCTTCTGATCGATGAGGCGCAGAATCCCGCCTACAAGGGAAAAGGTACAGCGAATTCAAATATTTGACGGTTGACATGGAAATGCTGCCCTCTCTATCCTCGGGCAGCACGTGGGGCCTCCTAGGGAGCGGGAACGTAAACCGGGGAACAGGGAATGCGAGCGACAGCGAGACTTCGGTGTTCAGCGGCGATCGAGACGATCGTCCGCGTGCGCCACGCGCATCGCCTCCGCGGTCCCGAGGTAGGGCCGCAGGAACAGCTCGACGAGGTCGGGCAGCAGCCCGGGCAGTTCGGCCGCCCTGCCTCCGCTGACCTGCATCGCCGTCAAACGGGCGAGCCCGCCGGCCAAAGCATCGGTGCGGATCTCGGCCGCGGCCTCGGCGCCGGCGCCGGCCGGCATCTTCGCCAGCAGAACCTCCACCAGTTCGCGGATCGCGGCGTGATGTCGCTCCGCGACCTCGTCCCCGACACTCGCCGGCGAGATCAGGAAGAAGGTGGCGAGGGGGGGATGCGCCCCCAGGGTCTCGAGGAAAGAAGCGAGTCCCCCCCGGACCGAGTCCGCCCACTCGGAGGACGAGGCGCCGGCGGTGACGCGCTCGCGCAGGAACTCGAAGCTGGCCTCGTATGCGGCGCGGTAACAGGCCTCCCGGTTGGCGAAGGATTCGTAGAACGTCTTGCGCGAGACCTTTGCCGCTGCGATTACGTTGGCGATCGTCGCCTTCCCGTAGCCGACCTCGGCGACCGTTTCGATCATGCCTTCGACCAGGCGCGCCCGCTGGTTTTCCACCACGAGCTCACGCGGAAGGCCATGCCGCCCTCGCGGCAGGCTTTGCGGTTGGCTTTTCCTCTTCGTCGCCATTCAGTCTTCGGGGGGCGGAATCGTCAACTCTTTGCGAGCCTCCTCCTCGCCGAGGTAGGGCCGGACCGCCAGGTACATCATCTCCGGTATCTGAGAGGCGAGGTTGCGGTCGCCGGGCTTGCCCATGTACCTGACGATGACCTGGGTGATCGCGCCGACCACCCCCTCGGCTGTGTAGGCCGGGATCGCGTCCGGATCCGGGGCAACCGCGCGGCCGGCGTCGACCATCGCGATGTAGGCGCCGAAGAGATCGTCGCGCAGAGCGCTCGTCATCTCCCCGGCCCAGAGGGTCTCGAGCAATCCGAAGCGCATCTTCTTCGGGTTGTCGAGGATCCAGCGGACATGAGCGTAGGCCGCGGCTCTCAGCGAGCCCGGCCAGCTGGGCTCTTGATCGAAGGCGCCGCGGACAACTCGCACATTGTCCTCCGCGAGCGCCTCCAGGATCGCCACGGCGCAGTCCTGCTTGTCGGGAAAGTAGTGCGCGAAATCAGCGACGGTGCCATCCGCCCGTGCGGCGATCGCCTCCACCGTGACCTCGTCGTAGCCGTGATCGAAGACGAGGTCGAGCATCGCTTCCATATATGCGGTGCGGCTGACGATTCTCTCCGCCGCCTATGCCAATTGGGATCGCTCTTGCAGCGTGACCTCCGCGACCCGCTTGGCCTCGGCATCGCCGAGGTAGGGGGAGAGGGCGATCTGGATCGCCTCCTCGAGAAGAGGATCGGGCTGCTTCAGCTCGCCTTTGACGAGCCGCTGATGAACGATCCAGACGATGCCGCCCAGCACCGCCTCCTCGAGTGTGGCCGAGAGGTCGGCGGTGTCCGGGTTAAAGGCCCGTCCCTCGCGCAGCTTCGGCACGGTGCGGTCTATTGCTTCCTCATATCTGGCGTAGGCCGCCGGCCCGGCGGCCTGCACCTCGACCAGCGCGACCCGGGCCCGCTTCGGGTCGGCGACGATCAGATCCAGCATGCGTGCGAGGGCGGCCGCGATCTGCCGGGGCCACTCGGCCTCGTCGGCGATCGCCTCCGAGAGAGCCTCGGTTGCCTCGGCGACGACCCGGTCGAAGGCAGCAAGGAAGCAGTCTTCCTTGCCTTCGAAGAGGTCGTAGAAGGCGACGTATCCGACCCGCGCCGACTTGACGATGTGGTCGATCGAGGTGTTGCGGTAGCCCCGTTTGGCGACCAGCTCGACGGTTGCCGTGAACAGTCGCTCGCGCTGATGCTCGGCAACGACATCCGGTGCCAATCCATGCCGACCCAACGGCACGATTGCCTCCTCCGCGGGCTGTCCCATTCGCTCAAGATACCTGTTTCGCTTCGTAGGGAATTCGTTTCCTATGAGAGGGATATAGTTTCTAGAGCTGTTTGCCCTTTCCAGGAGGCGGCTGGACCAAGCCGCGGGGCGACGCCATTCATATGCAAGAACAGGGGCCGGGGGCCGGTAAACGACCGATCTACGCTGCGCTTGCGCGCGGCCGTTGCGAGGTGGCGGTGCTCGAGCTGAGCGGAGAGATCGGTTACCGCGCGGTAACGGTCGAGCGGGTGCTGACCCACAGCGGCGTGAACTTCGAGCAGTTCGAGGCCGAATTCGGGGACCTCGAAGGGTGCTTCACCGCCGCCTACGAAGCCGAGGCCGACGCCCTCTTCGAGGCGATGCTACGGGCGGCTCGGCAAGCCGGGAGCTGGCGGGCGGGGACCCGTGCCGCCCTGGAGCTGCTGCTGCATTTCGCCGGCACCCGGCCAGCGGTAGCGAAGGCACTGATCCGGGATGTACACGTGGTCGGCGGCCGGGCTCTTGCCAAGCATGAGGAGATCCTCGCGGGGCTCACCTCGACGTTGGGGCTCGGCAGCTCGCTGCCGGAGGAGCAGGTGAGCTGGACCTCCAGCTTCATCGTCGGGGCTGTCGAGGGCGTGGTAGCGGCGCGCCTGGCTCGGGATGAAACCGACGACATGCTCGGCCTGCTGCCCGAACTGATGTACCTGATCGTGGCCTCCTTCGAGGGACGCGAGGCGGCTCGCGGAGAGTTGGAAGAGGAATGAGAACCTCCTATTCAAAGACACGATTTGACTTTGAAGAGGGAGTACGTTTATATTTCTGGCGTTCGCCAGGGAGCGTTCACAGGGATTCGGTTCGGGGGGCAGGGAGAGGTCTTGCCGTCGCGCCGTCTCGAGACGGGCAACAGGGCCCCATCAGCAAGGAGAGGAACTAAGTGAGAAGCCACGCGAGCGCAGCTTCAGCGGCATCGACCCATCGCGAGAACAGCAGGTTCTCGCTCGGCGTCATCGCGGCGGTGCTCGTCTGCGCGGCGGCTTTCCTAGGGATTGGTGCGCCCGCGGCCAGCGCCGCGCCGGAAGCACAGCCCGGCTACGGGTTCGGACCCACCTTCTCCGCCGGCTTCAACTACGTCCCCTTGACGACGCCGCGGGACCCGCTTGCGGTCGACGGCAACGGCTACATCTTTCTCCCGGACGAAAACACGTATCACATGTACGTCTTCGCTCCCGATCCGGAAAAAGGCGGAGTGCTCCTGGAGGACTTCGACACGAACAAAGACGGGATCTACCCCCGCGACGTCGCCGCCGACCCCAACACCGGCTCCCTCTATGCCCAGTCCACGGACTTCATCAGCCCCGACCTCAAGCGCTACCTCTCCGACGGCAAACCGACCCCGACCTACACGGTGGACCCCACCTTCGTCGTCCCGCGCGGGGAATCGATCGCCGTCGATCCGACTACCAGCGACCTCTTGGTCGCCGACCCGTGGGTCGAAGGGATCCGCCGCTACGACACCTCCGGCACGCTGCTCGAAACCATCAGCACTCCGTCGATGGCCGCGACCTGGATCACGGTCGCTCCCGACGGCAGCATCTACGCGGCGCAGGAATCGCGGATCGTCCACCTGAGCGGCTCCGGCGCGCTGCTGAACGAAATCGAAAACGCCGGCGGGATCGTCGACATCGCGGTCGATCCCTCCTCGGGCCGCCTGGTGGTCCTCGCCGACGACGTCCTCAAGGTCTACAGCGCCTCCGGCGCGCTGCTCTCGGTCAACCCGACCAAGGACGGCAATCCGACCGGCATCGCCATCGCCGGCAGCGGCACCCTCTACGAAGCGATCGGGTCCAGCGTCAACACCTACTTCCCCGGGATCCAGCCCGGAGTGGAAGCGCCGGTCGTCTCCGCGGTCGAACCGCACTCCGCTCATCTCAGCGCCGAAGTCGATCCGGGCGCCGGCCCGCCGGCCGAAAGCGAGGCCCACTTCGAATGGTCCGACGACGGTGGCGCCACCTGGAACTCGACGCCGGAGCAAAGCCTGGCGGGCCCGACCACGATCGAAGCTGACCTCACCGGCATCACCGTCAACCTCGAATTCCTCGTCCGGGTCAAAGCGTCGAATTCCGTCATCTCCAATACCTCGAGCACGGTTTCGTTCAGCACGCCTGAAACTGCCCCCGAGGTGATCACGGCGGCCGCCACCGACGTCAGGGAAACCAGCGCGGTCCTCAACGGCACGATCAATCCGGCCGGCGTGCAGACCACCTATTACTTCGAGTACGGGCCTACCGAAGCGTATGGCTCGAAAGTTCCCGCCGGCATTGAAGCGGTCGCCGGCAGCGGTCGCCGGCAGAGGGCCTTCGCCCGCACCATCACCGGGCTGCAGCCCGGTACGACCTACCACTTCCGCCTGGTCGCGGTGAACGCGGTCGGCGTCAGCGAGGGGGCTGACGAAACCTTCACCAGCGTCCCCGCCGGGGCCATTCCGCACCGCGCCTACGAGCAGGTGAGCCCCGCCGACAAGAAGGGGATCGCGATTGAATCCGGCTTCGGCTTCTTCGCCAAGGCCGACGGCGAAGGGATGGCCTACCTGACCAAGGCCGGCACCGCGGGCACCCCGCTCAACGCCCGCGCGATCACCTATCGGGGGGCGGCCGACTGGGAACCGGGCCCCGATCTCGATCCGCCTCTCGACGTCGTCAACTTCGGCATCGTCACCCAGGCGACGCTGGGTCTCTCCGCGGACTTCACCAAGGCGATGGTGGTCTCCAACGCGGAGCTGACGCCGGACGCCGCCGAGGGAGAAGCGGCCAACCTCTACATCTACGACATCGCCTCCCGCGAGTACACCCTGGTCGGGAGCACGCCCTCGTTCTCCGCCGCGCTCAACTTCTACACCGGCTTCGGGTACGGCGGCAACTTCCTCGCCAGCGCCCCTGACCTGAGCTGGGTCGTCTTCTACTCGCAGATGCCGCTGATCGAAGGCGCTCCCTTCGACGCGCTGTACCGCTGGAGCGAAGCCGACGGGCTGGAAATCGTCTCGATTCTGCCGGGTGCGAGCAAAACGCCGGCGACCGTCTTCGAAATCACCGCTTACAACAAGGTCCTGCCCTGGGTCTCGGAGGACGGCTCGAAGATCTACTTCGAGGCCACCGAACCGGAACCCGGCGTCTACCTCCGCGAGGATGGTGAAACGAAAGCGCTCTCCGTCTCCGAAGTGACGGGGGAACCGACCGGCCCGCAGCCGGCGCAGCTGTTCGGCACCTCGGAGAGCGGTCGCTACGCTTTCTTCGCGCTCCTTGGCGAAGGCGTCAAGCTGACCAACGACGCGCCCGGCGAGATCGGGGACGTCTACCGCTACGACGCCAGCGACGGCAGCCTCGAGTACCTGGGTGATCAGGCGCTCAGCAGCAGCGGCTCGTCGACTTACGTCTCCGGCCTGGCGATCAGTCCGGACGGCGGGACCTTCTATTTCCGCAGCCCAGGAGATACGAAAGTCTGGCGTGAAGGCGAGCTGCGGCAAATCTCGACGGAACCGATCGGAGCGTACGCGACCACGGCGAGCCCGAGCGGCCGCTACTTCGCCTTCGAGGGAGACGGCAAGCTGAACTTCTACGACGCCGTGACCGAGGAAGTCAGCTGCGCCTCCTGCTTCCCGAACGGCGACCCCGGCGAGGCCTCCCTGCCGAACCTGATCAACCGCACGATCGGGGAGCACCTGCCTGCTTCGGTCACCGATTCCGGGCAGTTCTTCTTCACCAGCAACTCGCGGCTCGTCGCCGCCGACGTCAACGGGGTCGCGGACGTCTACGAATACGAGGACGGCAAGAACTCGCTGGTCAGCCCCGGCAACGCCCCGTTCCCGGCGACCTTCGGTGACATCTCGAGGGACGGGAGCGACGTCTTCTTCACCACCCAGCAGAAGCTGGTCGGCCGGGACAACGATCATTCGGTCGACATCTACGACGCCCGGATCGGCGGCGGCCTGCCGGCGCAGAGCCCGCCGCCGCCGCAGGAATGCCTCCGCGACGACTGCAAGGCGACCCCAAGCGCGGGGCCGGAACTGCCCTTCGGCGGCTCGGAAGCGCTGAGCGGGCCCGAGAACGTCAAGCCCGTCAAGCACAAGAAGTGCGGCAAGGGCAAGCGGGCGAAGAAGGTCAAGGGCAAGGTCCGCTGCGTCAAGAAGCACCACAAGAAGCACAAAGCCAACAAGGCAGGAAAGGGGGGCAACCGATGATCGGGCCTCGCAAGATCCGGTCCAAGCTGCTCGCGGCGATCATCGGCTGCGCAGCCCTCTCGGCTGCCGCGGCGCCCGGCGCCAGCGCCGACCTTGAATTCAGCGAAACCGCTGTCTCGCTGAAGGACACCAACGGCCTCTACTCGCGACAGGCCGGCGCGCACGCGGACTTCTCCTTCAAATTCGCCGTCCCGCCCGGCCCGCCCGAGTCGGTTCGCGATGTCGACCTCGACCTCCCGGTCGGCCTGGTCGGCAACCCGACGCCGTTCCCGACCTGCGGCCTCTCGACCATGGTCGTCAACGCCTGCCCGATCGAGACCGAGGTCGGCAAGGCGGAAATCAAACTGAACCAGAAAGGGTGGGTCGTCCAGGTGGCGATCTACAACATGCCCCACGGCTCTGACGTGCCGGCGCAGTTCGGGTTCAAATACAGCTCCTCGGTGGCGACGATCGTCCCCCGGGTCCGCCCCGGCGACTACGGGATCTCATCGGGCAGCTTCCAGATCACCCAGGCCGAAGGGATCGAATGGGTGCGGGTCAAGTTTTGGGGCGTTCCCGCGGATCCGGCGCACAACTCGGAACGGCAGAACACCGGCAACATCGAAATCGTCGACGAAAACCTCAAAAGCACCCTGCCGCGGGTGCCGTTCTTCACCAACCCGACCTCCTGCCCTGACCAGGCATCGATCTTCAAGGTCAGGGGAGACTCGTGGCAGGACCCAGGGGTCTGGGACGAAGAATTGATCACCACCGACGAAGAAGGCACTCCCTTCGTCTGGGAAGGCTGCGAAAACCTGCCATTCGAACCGACTCTGAATCCGGTTCCCGGCACGCACCGCGCCCACTCGCCGACCGGCCTCGACGTCAACCTCGATCTGCCGAGCAACGAAGGGCCGGACGGCTTCTCGTCCTCGGCGGTGAAGGAAGCCGTCCTCACCTTCCCGGAGGGGATGACGGTCTCGGCCTCCGCGGTCGCCGGCCTCGAAGCCTGCACCGAAGCGCAGGTTGGCCTTGGCAACAGCAACCCCCCGGCTTGTCCGTCCGGGTCGAAGATCGGCAACATCACGATCGACACCCAGCTGCTGCCGGAACCGCTGCCGGGAGAAGTCGTCCTGGCGAGCCAGAACGAGAACCCGTTCGGATCGATCTTCGCGGTCTACATGCTGGTCAGAGGCCCGGGCTTCTACCTGAAGCTCCCCGGTGAGCTCAACGTCGACAAGCAGAACGGGCGACTGAAGACGGTCTTCTCGAACCTGCCGCAGCTGCCGTTCGAAAACGTCCACATCGACTTCCGCGGCGGTCCGACCGCACCGCTGGTGACGCCGAACAAGTGCGGCGACTACTCGATCCGCACCGAAGTCTTCCCCTGGGCGCGGCCGAACGACCCGGTGGTCGCCGAGGTGCCGATGCCGATCAACGAAGCCTGCGAGGGCGGCGGCGAGTTCAAGCCGCGCCTGCAGGCCGGGGTGGAAAACCCGGTGGCCGGCGCTCGCTCGCCGCTGACGATCCGGGTGACCCGCCAGGACGGCGAACAGAACATCTCGAAGATCGAAGTCACCCTGCCGAAGGGGGAGATCGCGAACCTCAAAGGCCTCGCGGTCTGCCCCGACGACCTCGCTCCCTCGGGGAGCTGCCCGCAGGGCAGCCAGGTCGGGATCGCGACGACGGCGATCGGAACCGGAGCCTTCCCGCTCTTCGTCCCGCAGCCGGGCAAGGAGCCGACCGCGCTCTACCTCGCCGGTCCCTATAAAGGCGCCCCCTACTCGCTGGTCACCAAAGCGCCGGCCCAGGCCGGGCCGTTCGACTTCGGCGACATCGTCGTGCGGACGGCGATCGACCTCAACCCGGTCACCGCCCAGGTGATCGCCAAGTCCGACCCGCTGCCGCAGATCCTCGAAGGGGTGCCGATCGCCTACCGCGACGTCCGCATCGAAGTCAAGAAGCCCGACTTCTCGGTCAACCCGACCTCCTGCGAACAGCGCTACGTCACCACGACGATCACCTCGGTCGACGGCACCGAGGCGCACCCGTCGGTGCCGACCAAGGTCGGCGACTGCGGCGCGCTCGCCTTCGGGCCGAAGCTGAAGTTCAGGCTCAAAGGCGGGACGCACCGCGGCGACTACCCGGCGCTGACGGCGACGATGACGACCGGCAAGAAGGAAGCCAACCTCGCCAGGATCTCGGTGACGCTGCCGCATTCGGAGTTCCTCGAACAGGGTCACATCGGCACCGTCTGCACGCGAGTGCAGTTCGCCGCCGACAACTGCCCGGCAGCCTCCGTCTACGGGTTCGCTCGGGCGATCACGCCGCTGCTCGACAAGCCGCTCGAAGGGCCCGTCTACATGCGCTCCTCGAGCCACCCGCTGCCTGACCTCGTCGCCGACCTCAAGGGCCAGTTCGACATCGAGCTCGCCGGCCGGATCGACGCCAAGAACGGCGGCATCCGCAACACCTTCGAGACGGTTCCCGACGCACCGGTGACGAAGTTCGTGCTGAAGATGAAGGGCGGCAAGAAGAGCCTCCTGGTCAACAGCCGCAACCTCTGCAAGGGCAAGCCGGCGCGGGCGACCGTGAACATGGTCGGCCAGAACGGCAAGCGCCACAACGAACGGCCGATCGTCCAGAACAGCTGCGGGAAGAAGTCGAAGAAGGGGCATGGCGGCAAGCGGAAGAGGTAGGGGCGCGGCGGCCGTGGCCGCGGCCCTCCTCGCCCTCGCCTCGGCTTCGCTCGCCTCAGCCGAGGTCGCCCAGGAAGGCAACCTGCGCGTCTCCTTCACCGGAGGAATCTCCCCCCACGCCCTCCCCCGGAAGGCGCCGGCTCCGGTGAAGGTCTCGTTCGGCGGCGACATCAAGACGATCGACGGGGCGCAGCCGCCGCAGCTGCGCACCATCTCTTTGGCGATCAACCGGGCGGGCAAGCTCGACTACCGCGGGCTGCCCATGTGCCATTACCACCAGATCCACCCGGCTTCGACGAGGGAAGCGATCAAGACCTGCCCCGACTCGGTGATCGGAACCGGCGCGTTCAGCGCTCACGTCGCACTGCCGGAACAATCCCCGTTTCCCTCCAGCGGCGAGGTCACCGCCTTCAACGGGACCTTCCACGGGCGCCACGTCATCTTCGTCCACGTCTACGGCACGGTCCCGCTGCCGCAGTCGCAGGTGATCGTCTTCGAGATCGGCAGGGCGAGCGGTATCTACGGGACCACCCTGACCGGTGAACTGCCGCAGGTCGCAGCCGACTGGGGCTTCGTCTCCGGGCTCTCGCTGAGCCTCGGACGCAGCTTCAAGTACAGGGGCGTGCGGCACTCGCTGCTCACCGCCGCCTGCCCGACGCCCGCCGGTTTCAGCGCCTTCCCCTTCACCTTCGCCAAAGCCGAATTCGGGTTCGAAGACGGCCGTCAGCTTGGGGTCACGATGACCCGCCGCTGTCGCGCGAAGCGCTGAAGACCAGTCACCGGGCTTTCCCTGGCTCGATGGCAACAGGCGCCGTCCGGTCCTTCCCCGGGCCGGGCGGCGCGCCTACAACGGAAGCTTGTCGCGCGCGCTCTTGCCGGCCGAGTGACTCTTGTCGGCGGCCTGCTGCGATTTGCCGAACGACTTGCTCAGCAGCTTGCCGATCGGGCCGGGCGCCTTGCTGCCGGCACGGGCTCCCGCCGAGAAGCCCTTGTCGGTGCCGCGGCGGGCGTGGTTGGAGAGCCTGGGGACGAGGAAGCCCAGGATCGCTAGCAGGACACAGATTCCAATTACCACTCCGATAAGCATGCTTCTTCAATACCCGCCGAGCGATTGGTAAACCCGTCCTATCCGGGTAGCCGGGCACCATGTTCCACTGGCTCACCCAGGAAGTCGGCCAGAGCGCGGCCACCTATCCGGTCGTCTTCGCGGCCGCCGGGCTCGACGTCCTCTTTCCGCTGATCCCCTCGGAGACGATCGTCATCACCGCCTCGGTCCTGGCGGCGCAGGGAGACCTCTGGATCTGGTTGATCGTGCCGATGGTCGCCCTCGGTGCCTTCGTCGGCGACAATCTCTGCTACCTGCTCGGACGCAAGATCGGCGACCCGATTGCCGACCGCCTCTTCAAGGGCGAGAAGGGGGAAGCGCGGCTGCAATGGGCCGAGGAAGCGCTGCGCCGGCACGGCGGCATCCTGATCGCCGTCGGTCGCTTCATCCCCGGCGGCCGCACTGCGACCACCTTCGCCGCCGGCACCCTGGAGATGCCCTACCGGCAGTTCGCTGTCGCCGACGCCTTCGCGGCAGCGATTTGGGCGCTCTACGTCTGCATGCTCGGCTACCTCGGCGGCGAGACCTTCAAGGACGACCTCTGGCTGCCGCTCGGCACCTCCTTTGCCTGCGCGATGGCGGTCGGGGCGGGCTTCGAAGTCTGGCGTCGGGTCCAGCGCCGCCACGGCAAGGACATCCTCGGCGACGAGCTGCCGCCGGAGATGACCCCGGACAGCGCCTAGCCGCGCTTGCGCGCCCGCCAGGCCTCCTCGAGCGGCCAGCGTCGCGACCACTCCAGGTCCGATCCAGGGAACCGGGTCGTCGAGCCCTCCGGCGGTTGGATCTCGATCAGCTCCTCGACCTCGAAGCCGCTGTCGCGCAGCAGCGCGATCAACTTGCCGTGGGGGAGGTGGAATTCGACCGACTCGTCCTCGGGCCATTCGAACCGGTACATCCCGAAGTAGGGCCGCAGCAGGCGCTCGCCGGGCGGCTCGTTCTCGTCCTCGGGATAACAGAGCATCGCGAAGACCGAGTTGACCACGAAGACGAGCTCGCCGCCGGGGCGCAGCAGCCGGCTCGCCTCCGGGATCCAGCGGTAGGGGTCGGCCCAGATGCTCGCCCCGTACTCGGAGATCGCGAGGTCGAAGCTGGCGTCGGGATAGGGAACCTCCTCGGCGTTGCCGTGCAGGAGCGGGAACTCGAGGCCGAACTCCTGCTGGAAGCCCCGCGCCGTCGCCAGCTGCGCTTCGCTGTTGTCGATGCCGACGGGCTTGGCGCCGCGGCGGGCGAGCCAGGAGGAGACGTAAGCGGTGCCGCAGCCGAGCTCGATCGCGTCCTTTCCGTCGAGCTCGGCGGGGAGCAGCCCGACTTCGGACTCCGGCACCCGCCAGTTGCCCCAGCGCGGTTCGGTCGCTTCCCAGTCTTCGCGCCCTGCCTCGACCCATTTGGGCGCGTAGTCGTTCCAGAAGGCGCGGTTGCGGGCGACGTGCTCGGGCAGCTCGTTCATCACCGGCAGCGTACGCCCAGCCCAACGGAGAGAGGCACTCGAGCCCGACCTCCAGATTTGCTTCAATCCTCTGACCAGAGAAAGGAGGTGGTCCTAACTTGATTCACATGCTTGATGGGACTCTGGAGGTGCAGGGCCGCTAGGCGCCGCACTGGTTCGGGCGCCCGGCGGAATCCACCCCGGGCACCGGCGATTCGCAGGGAGTCGGGTTTTGTCCCGCCCGATCGCAGTTCCCGCGTTCGTTCCATGCACCAGCCGGAGGCCGCCTACGGGCGGCCTCCTTTTTGATGGTGCGGGTTAGGGAGCGCTCGCGTTCAAGCCCTCGTCTGCTTCGCCGAGGAAGTGGGAGGCGATCCGCCAGCGCCGCTGCAGCACCGGTTCGACCGTTTCCGAGCTGCAGCCGGCTTCGGAGACGCACTCGCCCCAGTCGTTGGCCGCCTCGATGTAGCGGTTGAAGGCCTTCTCCGCCTGGGTCCCGACCGCGTCGAGGCAGTCGATCTCGACCTCCCCGATCGGGATCTTGCGGTAGGTCGAGCGGATCCCCCGCACCTCAGCGAGGTACTGGTCGAAGGTGACGCCGACGGCGAGCCGGCGCCGCAGCGAGTCCATCGAGGCGACAAAGCTGCCGAGTTGGCTCTGGCAGGGACCCGCGGCTGAGGTCTTCAGGTGCTTCTTCCTCTTCTTCTGGGTTGAGCCGGGCTCCTTGGCGACGGTGGTTGGAGGGTTGCTGGTGACCGTGGCGGCGGTCGTTTCCGCCTGATCTGATCCGCCGCTACCGCAGCCGCCGAGCAGGAGCGCGGCGAGCAGAGCGCAGCCGGCGAGCTGGAAGCGGACGGCGGCGGGCACGGCGGCAGTCTACGTCGTGTAGAAACAGCTCTCGTGTGGCGGATCGGCAGTTTCGGGAGGGCAGCGCCGGCGCTTCTGCTCGCGCTTGTGGCCTTGGCCGTTCCGGCGGCGCCGGCAGCAGCAGCCCCGCACGTGCTGGTGGTCGGCGACAGCCTCGAGGAGCTCACTTCGCCCCACTTGGGCCGCTACTTGCCGGGGATCGAACTGACCGTGAACGCGGTCGGCGGCTACAACAGCTTCCAGATCTTCGACCTCTTCCAGGAAAGCTACGACCCCTCCGTCGACGTGGTCGTCTTCGATGCCGGGACCAACGACAACCCGTCCTATCCGGAGATCCTCGCCGGCAACCTGGGCAAGGTCGCCGGCATCGTCGGCGACCGCTGCCTGGTTGTGCCGACGATCCACGGGCTGCATCCGGGCGGGGTCGACGACACCGGCAAGAACCGCGTCGTCGCCGAATTCGCCGCCTCGCGGCCGGGGACGCAGGTGCCGGACTGGGCGGGGGTCGTCGCCACCCATCCCGAGCTGATGCAGGCCGACAACCTGCACCCGATCGAAGCGGGCGCCGACTACCGCGCCCAGCTGATCGCCCAAGGCGTCGAGGGCTGCCTCGCCTACGAGCAGGCGCGGGCGACGGCGCCGCCGCAGCCGGCGGCGGGGCAACCGCGGCCCGAAGTCGAGCCGATCGCCACGGTGGGGCGGCTGCAGGCACGGCGGAGCGAGGTGATGGGCGCGATCCGCGTCGACGTCCTGCGCGAGGCAGCCGCGTCGCTGGTCCGCGCCGCCCTTCTGGCGCGGCGGTGAGGGGCCGGCGGAGTGAAGTGGCAACCTGTAGGCATGGAGCGGCCCCGTGAGTGAGGTGGTGATGCCCCGCCTCTCCGACTCGATGGAGGAGGGGACGATCCTGACCTGGCTGAAGCAGGTCGGCGACGAGGTTGCGGTCGGCGACGCGCTGGTCGAAATCGAGACCGACAAGGCGAACATGGCTTACGAAGCAGACGTCGGCGGCACGCTGAGCGAGATCCTGGCGCAGGAGGGGGAGACGTTGCCGATCGGGACTCCGATTGCGCGGATTGGGGAGAACGGGGATGGTGGGACGAGGGAGGGACAGAGCGCTCGGCCCGCGGGTCCTGCCGCCGCAGGGGACCCACCGTCTCCTGCAACTACGCAGGAGACGGTCCCCCCTACGACGTCACCCACGGGAGGAACCAAAGAGGCTGACGCCGAGAGGGTCAAGGCCTCGCCGCTGGCTCGTCGGTTAGCTCAGGAGAAAGGACTCGACTTAGCTTCGCTCCATGGCTCTGGACCTGCAGGACGGATCGTGAAGTCGGACGTGGAAGGTGCGGCGGCTCCGGCAGGACCCGCCGGTCGAGCGAAAGGTCCCTCGACTGAAACTGCGAAGGGCGAGACCCGGGTTCAGGAGTTGAACAAGCTGCAGCAGACGATCGCGCGGCGGATGGCGGAGAGCAAGGCGACGGCGCCGCACTTTTACTTGACGATCGAGATCGATATGACGAAGGCGGTCGATGCTCGTGCCGTACTCAAGGCTTCATCGAAAGAGGGCGAGGCGGTGCCTTCCTTCAACGACATGGTCGTGAAGGCCTGCGCGATCGCGCTGCGGGAGTTTCCGAAAGCCAATGGGGCCTACCGCGACGGGCGCTTTGAGCTCTATTCGCGCGTCAACGTCGGCGTTGCCGTTGCTGCCGAGGAGGCGCTCGTGGTGCCGACGATCTTCGACGCTGACAAGAAAGGCCTGCGGCAGATCGCCGAAGATGCCCGCACCGTCGCCGCCAAAGTCCGCGACGGCTCGGTGACGCCGCCGGAGCTTTCGGGCGGCACCTTCACCGTCTCCAACCTCGGCATGTACGGGATCGACTCCTTCGAGGCCGTGATCAACATGGGCCAGGCGGCGATCCTCTCTGTCGGGGCGATTCGCGAAGCCCCAGCCGTTCGCGACGGCCAGATCGTCCCCGCCCAGTTGATGAAGGCGACGATCGCCTGCGACCACCGCATCCTCTACGGCGCCGAGGGCGCCGAGTTCCTCGCCAGGGTCAAAACCCTGCTCGAGGAGCCGATCTCCCTCGCCCTCTGAACTGCAGCTCGACCTGGTCAGTCCGCTTGCCCGCCGCCGAGCTCCGGGGGCAGCGCTTTCGGGCCCTCCGGGTACATGTGGCGCAGCTGCTCCTCGGTCATCTCCAGCGTGCTGGTGATCTCTTCCCGCGGAGCGCCGACCACGAGCCAGAGCTGGTCGGCATCGGTGTCGTTGAAGAGCTGCCGCGAGGTGTCCGGCTTGACCAACAGCGTGTCCAGCGGCTGCAGCGTCAACACCTCATCGTCGACCCGCACCCGCCCCTCGCCCTCCAACAGCACATAGAGCTCCTCCTGCGTGAAGTGCCGGTGGTAGGTCGAAGCTTTCCCCGGCTCCAGCCGCCACATCCGTGCTCCCAGCGTTGCCGCCTCCAGCTGTCCCCCCAGATCCGTGTTCGGCGTCTGCATCTGGTTCGACCGCCGCCAGAAGGCCTCGTCGGCTTTGAGCACGCGGTAGGCCATGGGTCAGTGTCGACTTTGTCTCTCTCTAGGGGACAAAGTCGACATCACACCTTGATCCAGGTGCCTTTGGGTCCGAGGTTGCGGACCGGGGTGGGGCCGATCTCGCTCTCGCAGCCCCAGGACTCGTGGATGTGGCCGCAGACGGCGAGGCGGGGGCGCTTCGTTTCGATCGCGTCAAGAAGAGCCGGGCTGCCGAAGTTTCCGCCGCCGGGGCCGGCGCTGTCGCAGTGGTCCTTCGGCGGCGAGTGGAGGACGAGGACCGCGCCCTCGGGGCAGCTCGACAGCATCTCCGTCGCCGCCTCGTCGTCGAGGTCGAAGCTCCAGTCCCAGGGCGTAACGGGGATTCCGGCGCCGAGGCCGAAGAACTCGGTGCAGTCGATCGTCGTCGCCTCACCGTGGAGGACGGTCGCGGCGTCCCAGCCGGCGGTCGCCTCGCGCAGCGCCTCGGCGGTCTCGTTGTTGCCGGGGACGAGTACGGTCGGCGTCTCGATCCCCGACAGCGCCCCGATCGTTTCCTCCAAGCCCTCGTGCATCGAGGCGAAGTCGCCGGCCCCGATCACCACGTCGGCCTGCGCCGACATCTCGACCAGCTGTGCGCCCTGATCGAGGTCGCGGTGGAGGTCGCTGAAGGCGAGGATTTTCATCCCGGAAAACCTAGCTGCTCAGGCCGGCCCGGCCGAAGTCGGCTCGCCGAAGTCTTCGACCTCGGTTTCGACTTTGCCGGCCGGCATCCAGACCAGGGAGACGACGAAGGCGACGACCATCGCCGCCGCCATCCCGTAGAAGACCGTGCGGGTGGCGAGGGCGAAGTCGTGGGGGATGTTGTCGACCACCTTCTGGACGGCGCCACTGACCTTCTGCCCGGCTTCTTCGTGGCTGCCGCCCTGGCTGATCGCGTCGGCGATCGCGTCCGCGGCCTGCTTCGGCGCCCCGTGTTCGGTCGCCGTCGCCTCCAGGTTCGAGCGGTTCTCGCTGATCAGGATCGTGCCGAGGACGGCGAGGCCGAGGCTGGAGCCGAAGTTCCGCACCGTTTGCGTAATTCCCGTCGCCTCGCCGTAGCGGCTGCGCGGCACCCGGTTGAGCGCGTCGGTGTTGGCGGGACTGAGGACGAGGCCGACGCCGGCTCCGGCGATGACTATGTAGTACCACTGGTCTCCGACCGAGAGCTCGGTCAGCGAGCGGCCCCAGAGGTAGAAGCCGACCGCGGCGACGGCGCAGCCGAGCACCACCGCGGGCCGCGCCCCGACCCGGTCGAGGACCTTGCCGCCCCACTGCGAGGCGGTGGCGAAGCCGGCGAAGAAGATCAGCAGGTAAAGCCCGGTTTCCGAGGCGCTTTCGCCGAGCGAGATCTGCGCGTACATGCTGGCGAAGAAGAAGAGCGGGACGAAGGCGATCATCAGGAAGAAGAGGACGATGTTGTCGATCGCGAAGGCGCGGTCGCGGAAGACCTCGAGCCGCAGCAGCGGCTCGGCGACCCGCAGCTCGTAGCGGACGAAGGCGGCGAGGATCGCCAGGCCGGCGAGGATCGTGCCCCAGGTCGCCGGGCTGTCCCAGTGCCAGACGCTCGACTGCTGCAGGCCAAGGACGGCGAGCGCCATCCCGGCGGTGATCAGCGCCGTGCCGCGGTAGTCGAGCGGCGCCGGGTGTTTCTCATTGGCCGGCTTCGATTTCGTGATCAGCACCAGGGCGATGATCGCGACGGGGATGTTGACCCAGAAGATCGCCCGCCAGGTCCACTCGACGAGGAAGCCACCAGCCAGGGGGCCGACCGAGGTGAGGCCGCCGGCGACCGCGAAGAAGATCGCCATCGCCTGGCCTCGCTCGCGCACCGGGAAGGCGTTGAGGACGATCGCCAGCGCGGCGGGGAACATGATCGCCGCGCCGGCCCCCTGGATCACCCGGAAGACGATCAGCCAGACCTCGTCGAGCGAGCCGGATGGGGTGGCGCCGCAGAGGGCGGAGGCGACTGCGAAGACGATGACGCCGAGCGTGACCATGCGCCGGTGGCCGGCGATGTCGGCCAGCCGGCCGCCGAAGGCGAACAGCGCCGAGAGCGAGAGCAGGTAGCCGTTGACGATCCATTGCACCCCCGTCGCCGAGAGCGAGAGGTCGTCCTGGATAGTCGGAATCGCGATCGCGACGATCGTCTGGTCGATGAAGGTCATCGAGACGGCGAAGATCATCGCCGCGAGGATCAGCTTGCTGTTCTGACCGGTGCTTTCGTTCATGCCGACGCGTTTGCCGCGCGGCCGGCGATTCCTTCCCAGCGTCCGGTATTGTCGCCGCCGCAATGCCTGACGTCTTCTGGCTCGGCCTCGGAATCGCCCTCGTCATCTTCCTCATCGGCGCCATCTCTGGCGCCCGCTCGCGCACGGCCACGCTGGGCAGCGGCGCCGCGATGGGCGCCTACCTCGGCCTGATGGCAGCCTTCCCGCTGCTGGCCATCGGCCTCGCCACTTCCTAGCAGTCGCTTAAACGCCCGACGCCAGGGGTACCCACGTCGCATGGCTAGTGCGACCCAGGTCCCTGCGCTCACCCTCCACGACGGGGTCGAGATGCCGCAGCTGGGCTTCGGCGTCTTCCAGATTCCGGCGGAGGAAACGCAGGAGCGGGTCGAGGAAGCGCTGGCGGTCGGCTATCGCCACGTCGACACCGCCGCCGCCTACCGCAACGAGGCCGGGGTGGGGGCGGCGATCGCCGCCAGCGGGGTGCGGCGCGAGGACGTCTTCGTCACCACCAAGCTCTGGAACTCCGAGCAGGGCTACGACTCGACCTTGCGGGCCTTCGAGAAGAGCCTCGAGCGGCTTGGCACCGGCCACGTCGACCTCTACCTGATCCACTGGCCGCTGCCGGGCCGGGACCTCTTCCTCGACACTTGGCACGCCTTCGAACGGATCAAAGAGGAAGGCGGGGCTTCCTCGATCGGCGTCTCCAACTTTCGGGTCGAAGACCTCGAGCGGATCGAGCAGGAGGCCGAGCAGCGGCCGACCGTGAACCAGATCGAGCTGCACCCGCGGCTGCAGCAGGCCGAGCTGCGCGCCTGGCATGAGGATCACGACATCGCCACCGAGGCCTGGAGCCCGCTGGCGCAGGGCGAGCTGCTCGAAGACGGGACGATCGAAACGGTTGCCGCCCACCACGAACGCACTCCCGCTCAGGTGATCCTCCGCTGGCACCTGCAGATCGGCAACGTCGTGATCCCCAAATCGGCGAACCCCGAGCGGATCCGCGAGAACTTCGAGCTCTTCGACTTCGCCCTCAGCGAGGACGACATGGCGGCGATCGAACGGCTCGACAACGGCGAGCGGATCGGTCCGGACCCGGGCACCTTCAGCGTCGCTTAGACCGCCGCGGCTGAAAGGATTGGCCGGATGGCCAGTGGAAAAGCCGAGGCGCCGCGCACGGAGCGCGTATTGCCAGGGATCTGGCGGCTGCGACTGCCGCTGCCGTGGCCGGGGGTGCCGCATGGCAACGCTTGGGCGATCGAGTGTGACGGCGGCGTCGTCATGTTCGACACCGGGATCGGGGGCAAGGGGAAGTTACGGCAGCTCGACCTGGCGCTGGCGCAGGCCGGCTTCGGGGTCGAGGACGTCCGCCTCGTCGTCTGCACCCACTCGCACACCGACCACTACGGGCTCGCCGGGGCGATCACCGAGCGCGCCGGTTGCGAGCTGTGGATGCACCCGCGCTGGGGGCACGTGCGGCTGCAGGCCGACGACCCGCAGGCGGCGTTGGAGGCGCGAGTCGAGGTGGCGCGGCAGAGTGGCGTGCCGCCCGCGGCGCTCGAGCGCTACCGTGAGCGCCGCGAAGAAGACGACGAAACCGGGATCGACGTGACCAAGGAGCCCGACCGCGACCTCGTCCCCGGGGTGGAGGTGGAGACCGACCTCGGCACCTGGCAGGTGATCGAGACCCCTGGCCACGCGCCGTCCCACGTCGTCCTCCACCAGCCCGAGCGGCGCCTGCTGATCTCCGGCGACCACCTGCTCGGCCGCACGGTCCTCTTCTTCGACTACGGCCACAGCCCCGATCCCGTCGGTGAATTCCTCACCAGCCTCGAGCGGGTCGAGCCGCTCGAGGTCAACCTCGTCCTGCCGGGCCACGGCCGCACCTTCCGCGACCCGGAGGCGAAGATCGCCGAGTCGCGCCGCCAGGTCGACGAACTGCTGGGGAAGGTGCGCGGGGCCCTCGGCTCTGGCGAGCGGACCGCTTTCGAAATCGTCGAAGACATCGTCGGTCCGGAGATGGTCAAAAGCCCGGCCAGCGCCTGGGTCCTGCAGATCGTCCTCTCCTGCCTCGACCACCTCGTGATCGCCGGCCAGGTCGAGGGGCTGGACGGCTCGGACCCGCAGCGCTGGCGGCTCACGTAGCCTTCTGGGCAATGGCGAGCTTCACTTACGTGCGCCAGGTGGCCGCCCCGCCCGAGATCGTCTTCGACGTCCTCACCGACCACCGCCGCTATACCGAGATCACGCCCCTGCGGCGCGCCGAGCTCGAGCGCGAGGGGAAGCCGACGCCGAACGGGGTCGGGGCGATCCGCGTGCTCGGCGTCGCCGGGCCGCCGATGCGCGAGGAAGTGCTCGCCTACGAGCGCCCCTACCGCTTCTCGTACACGATCCTCTCCGGCCTGCCGGTCCGCGACCACGTCGGCACCGTTGAACTGAGCCCGAGCGAGGGCGGCACCGAGGTCGTCTACGCGATCCACACGACGCCGACCCCGCCGGTCGGCGGCTTCGCTGTCGTTGCCGTCCTCAAGCAGGGGATCAAAGCGCTGCTGGGAGGAGTCGCGAAAGAGTCCGAGCGCCGCGCCGCGGATGCGCGGTAGCGGATTCCTCGAGAAGCACCTCTGGCACCGCTCCAACCGGTGGCTTGCCGTGGTCCTGCTCGCGCTCGGAATCCTGGTCGGCGGCGCGATCGTCGGCTACGAGCTGCTGAAGCGGCCGGCCGACGTCCACAACGAGGAAGCGATCCGCCACTTCAAGCCGCAGAAGCCGCCGGCGGCGAAGAAGCCGCAGACGGTCAACTGGCCGATCTACGGCTTCAACCCCTCCCGCACCAAGTACCTGCCGGTGCAGGGGATCAAGCCGCCCTACGACAAGCTCTGGCGCTTCACCGAGCGGCCGCTGCAGGAGTTCCCGCCGATCTACGTCGGCGGCAAGCTCTACTTCGTCAACAACAACGGCTTCGCCTTCGCGCTCGACGCCGACACCGGCAAAGTCCTCTGGGAACGGCGGATCGGTCGCCTCAACGCCTCCTCGCCCGCCTATTACAAACACAACCTCTACATCGTCAACCTCGAGCCCGGGCACCTGGTCAAGCTCGACGCCAAGACCGGCAAGACGATCTGGAAACGGAAGCTGCCGGGGCGGGCCGAGTCCTCGCCGGTCGTGATCGACCGCACCGTCTACTTCGGCTGCGAAAACGGCGAACTGTTCGCGGTCAGCACCGGCAAGGGGAACGTGCGCTGGTCGACCCCGCTCGGCGGTCCGATCAAGGCCGCCCCCGCCTACTACGGCGGCCGCCTCTACGTCGGCGACTACGGCGGCTACATGAACGCGGTCGACGCCAAGAGCGGCAAGCTGGTCTGGCAGAGCGGTTCCCTGGGGCCCGGTTACGGTGGCTCCGGCGCCTTCTACTCGACCCCGGCGGTCGCCTACGGCCGCGTCTACGCCGGCAACAACGACGCCCGCGTCTACAGCTACGACATCTCCGACGGCACCCTCGCCTGGTCTTACTCGACCGGCGGATACGCCTACTCCGGCCCCGCCGTTGCCAACACCAAGCACAGCCCGCCGACTGTCTTTATCGGCTCCTTCGACGGCAACGTCTACGCGCTCAACGCCAAGGACGGCGGCGTCCGCTGGAGCCGCTCGGCGGGCGGCCAGGTGGTCGGTTCGCTCTCGGCCGTCGGCGACGTCGTCTACGTCGCCGAGTTCACCCACAAAACGACGAGCGGCTTCATGATGAGGAGCGGCAAGCGGGTCTGGCGCTATCCGAAGGGGACCTACACGCCGGTGATCTCCGACGGCCGCCGGATCTACCTGACCGGGTACTCGAGCATCACCGCGCTCCGACCCCACCGGGCGGTGGTGGCGGTAGGTGAGGGGCGCCGCGCGCGTAAGCCGGGAAACGCCCGGAGTGGAGGCCGGCGCGCAGTACCCGCAGGCTCGAGCCGTAGTTCTGGATCCGGTAGCTGTTCGAATCGCCGAAGTCCTGGTAATAAACGAGCATCCGGCAGCGGCGGTGGCTGCCGACCCAAGCAAAAAGCTTGCGCACGAAAGTCGGGTCATCACCTTCAACAGCCCACTCGGCAAGCGCAAAAGGCTTGCCGGAAAAGCGCCGGTAAAGGCCAGTAAGCGCGTCCCATTCCGGGTAGCCGGAGTAGAAGTCGGTCCCGACCCAGTCGACCCAGCGCGAGCCGGGGTAGAAGTGCTTCGGCCGGTTCTGGGGAACGGTGGGGGAGCCGGCGGGGAGCGGGCTCCAGACGAGCGCAACCGGCGCCTGCGGCAGGGCGCCGACGTCGATCTTCAGCGGCGGCAGGCCTGCCGCGCCGAGGCGGCGGTTGATCTGCCGCTTGCTGCCGCCGCCGTGGACGATCACGTAGATGCGGCGGAAGGCGCGTTTATAGGCGCGCGGGCTGTGGTCGGGACCGCGCGAGGCGCCGGCGCAGTCGTAGGCGGCGTAGACGTTGAGGCAGCGGTTGGGCTCGCCCAGCGGCCGCACGTAGGCGCGCATCCCCTTTTCGAAGAAGAGCTTGTTGAGGCGGATGAGGTAGCGGTCGCCCCGGCCGGCGGCGATCTGCGGCAGCGAGATGATCTCGTGGCCGTCGTTGTTGTCGGCGGTGGTGATGTGGATCATCGGCCGGGCGCGCGCCGTCTGCCAACGCCGGATCGAGTCGGGGAAGTCGCTGCCCCAGGTGCGGAAGGACTCGATCACCGCCGGGTGCTTGTTGACAGCGTTGGAGAAGTGGCCGAAGTCGGCCATGTCGCCGGTGTCGGAAACGCCGAAGTAGACCTTCTTCCCGGGCGGCTTCAGCAGCGGCCAGGCGGAGGCGGGAGCGGTGGTCGCGAAGGCGACCAGGAGCAGGCAGGCGAGGACGGCCCCCACGACGGCTTTGGCTTGCGGCAACACGGGCGGGAGGTCAATGCTTGCAAGCGCAGCTTTCCTGCAGTCGCCGAGGCCCGGCGGCCGCAAGGTCGATTGCGTGGTTCCTTTTGGGCGCATAGCGCCTAAAAGGAACCACGATTCAGGCGGCGAGCGGCGCGGCGTGCTGGGCGATCAGCTCGAGCACTTCCGGTGCGTACTTCTCGATGAAGCTCTGGCCGACGCCGCTGATCGCAAGCAGGGAGTCGGCGTCGGCGGGGCGGGCGGCGGCGATCGCGATCAGGACCTTGTTGTGAGCGACGGTGTAAGCGGGCTTGCCTTCGGCGGCGCCGAGACGCCAAGTTTTCAGCGCCTCGAAGAGCGGGGCGTCGGCGGGCGATAGCTCGGGAGCTGGGGTCGCCGTTTTCGCGCGGCTGGATTTGGAGCGGGAGATCGCGATCGTCTCCGGGTCCGGCAGCCAGTCGAGCATGTCGCAGACGTCGCAGCAGCGCTCCAGCGGCGCCCCGGCGGTGCGGTCTGAGAAGTGGTCGAGCAGGGCGCGGCGGCGGCACTCGGTGCCGTAGATGAAGTCTTTGATCACGTGGTAGGCACGCCAACCGCGCTCGCGGGCAACCGCTAAATCGGGGTCGCCGGCCCGCTGTTCGTTGAAGCGGACGAGGCGACCAAGATCGGATTTCAGCGCCAGCAGCGTCGCCCGCGAGGGCAGCCCGTCGCGTCCCGCGCGGCCGGCCTCCTGGTAGTAGGCCTCGACGCTGGTCGGGATCGTCACGTGCCAGACCGAGCGCACGTCGGCCTTGTCGACGCCCATGCCGAAGGCGTTGGTCGCGCAAATCACGCCGTCGTCGGTGGCCATGAAGCGTTCCTGGATCGCGGTCCGGTGCTCTGGTTCGAGCCCGGCGTGGTAGGCGACCGCGGCGATGCCGCCGTCGCGCAGCTCCGACGCCACCTCTTCGGTCTGGCGGCGGGTGCCGCAGTAGACAATCGCGGGCCTGTTCGCGGGATCAGCCAGCCCCGCTTCCAGCAGCGCCTGCCGCCGCGCCGTCGAGCCCTTGCCCTCGAGCGCGACGACATCGAAGGAGAGGTTCGGCCGGTCGAAGCCCGAGCGCACCTGCAGCGGGTCCTTCATCATGAACCGCGAGGCGATCTCACGTGCGACCGGCGTCGTCGCCGTCGCCGTGCAAGCCATCACCGTCGGCCGCCCCAGCCGTTGCACCACTTCAGGCAGCCGCAGGTAGTCGGGCCGGAAGTCGTGCCCCCACTCCGAGACGCAATGCGCCTCGTCGACCGCGACCAGGTCGACCTTGCGATGGGAGAGCGCTTCGAGGAAGACGTTGGATCCGAACCGCTCCGGCGCGCAGTAGACGATCCGCGCCTCCCGCCGCACCGAGTCAAGCGCCTCCCAAACGACCTCATCGGCCATCCCCGAGGTGATCATCGCCACCGGCTGCCCCAGTCGCCGCAGCTTCTCCCACTGATCCCGCATCAAGGCGATCAGCGGGCTGACCACGATCGTCAGATCCTCGGTAGCCAGCCCGGGCAGCTGGTAGCAGAGGCTCTTGCCTCCGCCCGTTGGCATCACGATCAGCGAGTCGCGGCCCTCGAGGGCCGCGACGACCGCGTCACGCTGGCCCGGGCGCCAGCTCTCGTAGCCGAGCTGTCGCAGCAGCTCGTCGGCTTGTTCCCCGGCTCCGGTCATGACGAGCCAGGGTAGGCCTTCCTGCGGCGGGTCAGGCGTGTTCTGCCTGAGCGATTGCCGCAGGTACCTGACTCAACTTCTCCGCCAGGGTGTCGATCGCCCGCGCCAGCTTGCGCGTGTCCGCCTTCGTCAGCTCGGTGTAGGGGAGGAAGCCGCTGCCCTTCCGGTAGGGCTGCAGTTCGGCGAAGACCATCTTGAAGTCGGCTTCGAGCTCGCCGGAGAGCTCTGGATCGGTTTCGTCGAGCAGCGGCTTCACCGCTTCGAAGGCAGCCTCGGCCCCTTCGACGTTGGCCTCGAAGTCGACCAGGTCGGTGTGGGAGTAGCGCTCCTCCTCACCGGTGATCTTCGAGGCCGAGACCTCGCCGAGCAGCTCGACGGCGCCGTTGGCGACCTGGACCGCCCGCAGTTCGACCGTCTCGACCCTCTCGGCCAGCTCTTCGACGTCGGCCTGCAGCTGCTTCGCGACGGGGGCCATGCCCTTGGCGGTGCCTTCCTGCCAGAGCGCCTTCTCGATCCGGTGGAAGCCTTCGAATTCGTCAGCGGCGACGTCGTTTTCGCGCGCGTCGATCCGCGGGTCGAGGCTGCCGAAGGACTCGGCCACCGGCTCGATCCGCTCGTAGAATATGCGGTCAACCGGGTAGAGCGCCTTGGCCTCGGTGACGTTGCCCGCCACCACCGCGGCGACGAACGGCTTCGTCTGCCGGACCAGGTCGTTCGCGTTTTCCTCGAGGTACTCGCGGTAGCCGGCGACGGCGGCGTCAGCTTTGGCGCTCCCCTTCGCCTTCAGCTCGCCGGTCACGGTCAGCGTCCCGCGCTCGTCCTCGCCGCCCGGACAGTAGATCGTGTACTCGCCGGCGTCGAGGGTCAGCGAGAAGCTGCCGCTGAGGCCGTCGGAGAGGTTCTCCTTCTCGCCGAGGATCGTGTCGCCTTCCATCACCTCAATCTCGGTGACCTTGGTGGTGCCGGTGTTTTCGGCCTCGAAGGTGATCGGTCCTGCCGGCGCCTTCGCCGAAAGCGGCAGGCAGCCTTCGTCGGTGAGCTCGAAGCTGAGCTTCTTGGCTCCCGCGGGGGTGTCTTCGCTGGATCCGCAGGCCGTGAGAGAGAGGGCGAGCAGCGCGGCTGCTCCGAGGGAAAGCGTTATCTGGTTCATAGTTAGGGCACCCTAACAAAGACCGATTGATTCAGTCGGAATGGGGCGCCCTTCCTTTGATTCGCATAGCGAGACAAAAAAAGGGAGCGCTCAGGCGAAGAGGCCTTCGCCGACGTAGCCGCCGGGCTTGGCCCCGGGCGGGACGGCAAAAAGGGCGCTGCCGACGTGCTTGATGTACTCGTTTAGCGCGTCGACCTGCCCGAGCCGTTCCTGGATCGGGACGAATTGCTTGGCCGGATCGCGCTGGAAGCAGATGAAGAAGAGGCCGGCTTCGAGCTCGCCGAGGCTCTCGTCGACGCCGTCGGTAAATGAGTAGCCCCGGCGGAGGATGCGGGCGCCGCTGTTTTCCTTCGCCGAGGCGAGGCGGACGTGCGAGTCGACCGGGATCAGCGGGTGGCCGTTGCGCTTCGCGTCGAGGGGCAGCGGCTCGAACTCGTCCTCGCCGCCGAGCGGAGCGCCCGTGTACTTGTGGCGGCCGATCGTTCGCTCCTGGTCTTGCAGCGAAGCGCGGTCCCAGACCTCGAGCAGCATCCGGATCCGGCGCGTGACCAGGTAGCTGCCGCCGCGCATCCAGGCCGGGCCCTCGTCGCCGGCCCAGACGAAGCGCTCCATCGCCTCGGTGTCCTCGGCCTTGATGTTGGCGGTGCCGTCCTTCAGACCCATCAGGTTGCGGGGCGTGTCCTGGCTGCGGCTGGTCGTCGAGGTGCGGCCGAAACCGAGCTGCGACCAGCGCATCGCCACGGTGCCGCGGCCGATCCGGGCCAGGTTGCGGATCGCGTGGAAGGCCACCTGGGGGTCGTCCGAGCAGGCCTGGACGCAGATGTCGCCGCCGCTTTCCGCCGGATTGAGCTCGTCGCCGGGGAGCGGCGGCAGCGGCTTCAGCGCCGCCGGCCGCTTGCCGGCCAGGCCGAGGCCGGGCTTCTCGAACAGGCTCGGGCCGAAGCCGAAGGTGACGGTGAGGCTGGAGGGGAGGAGGCCGACGGTCTCGCCGGTGTCGTCCGGCGGCGCCAGCGACACCTCGTTGACGTTGCCGACCATCTCGCCCGCGGTCGCTTCCGCCGCGGCGACCGTCCACTCACGCAGCAGCTCCCGCAGCTCGCCGGGGTCTTCGGTCAGCAGGTCGAAGGCGGCGAAGTGGAGGCGGTCCTGGGCGGGCGTGTCGATTCCGGCCTGGTGCTCGCCGTAGAAAGGGACCCGGCCGGTGCCCTCCCCGCTCGCCTCGGCGGTCACCCTGCCGAGCGCGAAGCCGCCGGCGCCGAGCCCGAGTCCGGCGGCGCCGGCCCCGGCGGATGCCAGCAGGCGACGGCGAGTGATCGGAGCCATGATGGGAAGGGGCGGAGAGGCTGGCGGAGCTTTTAGGCCGCGGTCTCGGCGGTGCCGATGCGGCTGCCGGCGGGGACGCGGTCGCGGCGCGGCCGCAGGCGCATCCCCTGCGGCCAGAGCACGTAGGCGATCATCGGGACCGCGTAGCCGAGGTAGAGGATCGCTTCGACCACGGTCGGCGTCGGCTGCAGGCCGAGCATCCCGGTCAGCAGCGAGCCGGAGATCGTGCCCGGCTGCACCAGCCAGCTGAGGTCGATCGCTTGGCTCTGTAGGCCGTTGATCCAGCCGGCCTCGTGGGCGGTGTGAGCGGCGGAAGCCAGCAGCCCGGCGGCGACGAAGACGAGGACGATGCCGGTGAAGCGGAAGAAGCGGGTGAGGTTGATGCGGACGCCGCCGCGGTAGAGGCCGAGGCCGATTGCGATCGCCGCGACCAGCCCGAGGACCGAGCCGGCGCCGGCGGCGGCGGTGTCGGTGGAGTCCTGGAAGGCCGCGAGGAGGAAGACGGAGGTCTCGAAGCCCTCGCGCAGGACCGCGAGGAAGGCCATGCCCACCAGCGCCAGGGTCGAACCGGTCGCCAGGGCCGAGGCCGCCTCGCCTTCGAGCTGGGCTTTGATCCCGCGGGCGTGGCGGCGCATCCAGATGATCATGTAGCTGACGGCGCTGACTGCGATCAGGCCGACGATCGTCTCCAGGCCCTCCTGCTCCTTCTGCGGCAGCTGCTGGCCGATCACTTCGAGCAGGACCGCGACGCCGATGCAGAGCGCGATTGCGATCGCGATGCCGACCCACATCTGCCGCATCGCGTCGCGGCGCCCCTCCTTAACCAGGAAGGCGGCGATGATGCCGATGATCAGTGAGGCCTCTACGCCCTCTCGCAGGGTGATGACGAAAGTCGGGATCATGCGGGGTGGTTCTCCTCGTGGTGCCGCGGGCTGATTAGGCTGCCCTAATTAGGAGCCCCGAAAACCTAGCACGCCGCTAGGGAATCAGTCGGACGGAAGCCACGGCTGTGACCATTGTCCGGTGCCGCGGACCAGCTCCTCAGCCTGCTTCGGTCCCCAGCTTCCCTGCTCGTAGCGATGAACCGGGCCCGGCTCGTCGAGCAGCGGCTGGACCACCCGCCAGGTCTCTTCGATCGCGCTCTGGCGGGTGAAGAGCTGGTGGCGGCCGGCGATCGCGTCGCCGAGCAGGCGCTCGTAGGGCTCGGGGTCTTCGCCCGGGGCCTTCTCGAAGAGGACCTCGAGGTCGGCCGTCTGGAACTCCTCCTCGGCGGCTTTCTTCGCGTAGAGACGGATCCGGGCGCCGGCTTTGGGCTCGATCCGGATCGTCAGCTGGTTCGGTTCGGGCGTTTTGCCGTGGCCGACCCCCAGCCGCGGCGGCCGCTTGAAGAAGACCGTCACCTCGGTCGACTTCACCTCCAAGCACTTGCCGGCGCGGACGAAGAAGGGGACGCCGGCCCAGCGCCAGTTGTCAACCTCGAGCTGCATCGCGGCGAAGGTCTCCGTCTTCGACTTCGCCTCAACGCCGTCGACGTCGAGGTAGCCCTCGTACTGGCCGCGCACGTAGCGCTTCGGGTCGGCGGCCCGCATCGCCTTGAAGAACTCGAGCTTCTTGTCGCGGACGCTGTCGGGGTGGTTGCCGGTCGGCGGCTCCATGCCGACGATCCCCAGCACCTGCAGGGCGTGGTTCTGGACCACGTCGCGCATCGCCCCGACCGCGTCGTAGAAGCGGCCGCGGTCGGCGACCCCGAAGTCCTCGGCGATCGTCATCTGCACGTGGGAGACGTGCTCGCGGTTCCAGACCGGCTCCAGCAGCGCGTTGGCAAAGCGCAGATAGGTGATGTCCATCACCGGCTCCTTGCCGAGATAGTGGTCGATGCGGAGGATCTGCTGCTCGCGCAGGACCTCGGACAGTTCCTCGTTCAGCTTGCGGGCCGATTCGAGGTCGTGGCCGAACGGCTTCTCGATCACCACGTGCGCGTTCTCGGTCAGACCGGCTTTGCCGAGCCCCTGGACGACGGTGGCGAAGAGCGCCGGAGGGATCTCCAGGTAGAAGACCGGCCGCTTGGCGTCGCCGAGCGCTTTGGCGACCCGCTCGAAGGTCTCCGCCTCTGAGTAGTCGCCCTGGATGTAGGTGAGTCGCTTGGCGAGGCTGGCAAGGACGTCCTCGTCCGGGTCCTCGACGGTGGCGCCGATCGATTCGCGGGCGTGCTCGCGCAGCTTCTCGTCATCCCAGTCGTCGATCGCGATGCCGACGATCGGCACCTCGAGCTTGCTCGCCGCCTCCAGCCGGTAGAGCGCCCGGAAGGTCATTTTCTTCGCCAGGTCGCCGCTGATCCCGAAGATCGCGAGAACGTCGGCGGCGGCGTCTTTTGCCATCGCCGGGCAGGCTATCGTCCACCCACCCCAACAGCGCCACCAGCGGAGGACTTATGGAACTCGGAATCGTCGGCCTCGGAAGGATGGGGGCCAACATGGCTCGGCGCCTGATGCGCGACGGCCACAAGATCGTCGCCTACGACGTCAACCCCGACGCGGTCTCGCAGCTGGCGGGGGAGGGAGCAGAGGGTGCGTCCTCGCTGGAGGAGATGGCCTCGAAGCTGAGCGCCCCGCGCTCGGTCTGGATCATGGTCCCGGCCGGGGAAATCACCGAGGGGACGGTCGAGGCGGTGGCCGCGGTGCTCGAGTCCGGCGACGCGATCATCGACGGCGGCAATTCCTACTACCGCGATGACATCCGCCGGGCCGAGAAGGTCGGCGAGCAGGGGATCGACTACGTCGACTGCGGCACCAGCGGCGGCGTCTTCGGGTTGGAGCGCGGCTACTGCCTGATGATCGGCGGCCCCGACCGCGCGGTCGAGCGGCTTGATCCGATCTTCGCCAGCCTGGCGCCGGGGGTCGGGGCGGCGGAGCGGACGCCGGGGCGCGACGGCGACCCCTCGCCGTCCGAGAACGGCTACCTGCACTGCGGCCCCAACGGCGCCGGCCATTTCGTGAAGATGGTCCACAACGGGATCGAGTACGGCGTCATGGCCGCCTACGCCGAGGGTCTCAACATCCTCAAGAACGCCAACGCCGGCAAGGTCAAGCGCGAGGCCGACGCCGAGACGGCGCCGCTCGACCATCCCGAGTACTACCAGTACGACCTCGACCTGCCCGAGGTGGCCGAGGTCTGGCGCCGCGGCAGCGTGATCGGCTCCTGGCTGCTCGACCTGACCGCGGCGGCGCTGCAGGAATCGGGCGATCTGGCGGAGTTCGGCGGCCGCGTCTCCGACTCCGGCGAGGGCCGCTGGACGGCGATCGCGGCGATCGACGAGGGGGTGCCGACGCCGGTTCTGACCACCGCCCTGCACGAGCGCTTCTACTCTCGCGGCCTCGGAGACTTCGGCGACAAAGTCCTCTCGGCGATGCGCAAACAGTTCGGCGGCCACGACGAGAAGAAGGACTGAACGGCGATGGCGATCGAGCTAGAGGTCGCCGGGAACGAAAAGGCCGCCTCGCGGCGGGCGGCGGAGCTGATCGCCACCGCCGGAGCGGAGGCAGCGGCTGAGCGCGACCGCTTTGCCTTCGCGATGAGCGGCGGCCGCTCGCCCTGGGCGATGCTGGCGATCCTCGGTGAATCGGAGCCGATGCCCTGGGACCGGACCGAGCTCTTCCAAGTCGACGAGCGCGTCGCCGCCCCCGGCGACGAGGCCCGCAACCTCACCCACATGGTCCTCGGCCTCTCGATGGACCACCAGGCGACGCTGCGGCCGATGCCGGTCACCCAGCGCGATCTAGACGCCGCCGCCCGCGACTACGAAGCCCAGCTCCCCGACCGCTTCGACCTCATCCACCTCGGCCTCGGCCCCGACGGCCACACCGCCTCCCTCGTTCCCGGCGACCCCGTCCTCAAGGTGACCGACCGCCGCGTCGCGATGACCGAGACCGCCTACCAGGACCACCACCGCATGACCCTCACCTATCCCGCCCTCAACGACGCCCGCCGCATCGTCTGGCTGGTCACCGGCCCCGACAAGCAGAAGCCGCTCCAGAAGCTGTTGGACGGCGACGAGTCGGTCCCCGCCGGCCGGGTGCGGAACGAGCACATGGTCGTGGTGGCGGACGAAGCCGCTGTTCGCTAATCCAGCGAGAGCGAGGTCTTCACCTTGCGCAGCTTCTCCATTCGCGGATCGCACTTATCGATCAACTGCTGAAGCCAGTTCTCGATTTCCCCCAGGTTCAGTGGTGAGGTAGCCACCAGGATCTGCTCGATGTCGTGCCAGTCCTTTGGACGATCGAGAATCGCCTTCCGGATCACCAGATGCTCGGGAGCAACGAGCGGAATCACGCCGCCGTTGAAGGGGGCTTCACGAGTTGCGTGCCACATCTGCTCGTGCAGGGGGTCATAGGAGAAGAACAAGTGGAGAGGAGTGGACCCCCAATCGATGCGTAGCTCGTTGCTTCGTTTGAGCTCTCTCTCGTCTATCTCGAAATCAATCTGGAGAGAGGCCAGGGAAGGCCTGAGGGTCGCCCCATCATTAGAGCCAATGAAGACGTTGACGTCGATGTCACCGGTGGCTCTCGGCTCTCCGTAGTAGGCCACTGCCAAGGCGCCTCCGAACGCGTGAGGAATTCGCGCCTCACTCAAAGCTTCGTGGACTGATGACACCTTGTCCGCGAGCGGAGGTCCCTGCTTCGGTTGAGGCGGAAGGGCATCAGCGAGTCTTAGAAGTTCTAGAAGACCCTTCTCCCGCTCCTGCGCGGACGCACCGATCCACTCGGTCGCTGAGCGAGCGGCGCCCGAAGCCAATGCGCCTGGATCGTGAGGACGATCGCTGCGATCCCCGTTCACGAGCGCGTCCATGAGTAGGTGACGCAGCATTGGACTGAGGCGCTCACCGCTGGCGAGGCCACGAAGAGTCCTGCGCGCCGTTTCATCGAGGGGCGCAACCTCAATTTGCGAGGCTTGGATGGCTGCCATTGCAGCCTAAAGATTACGCGGCCGCGTCGAGGGAGATCGCGTGGTTGCCGACGATCCGGCTGTCGGGGTCCCACCTGCGCTTGACGTCGGCGAGTCGGGAGCAGACGTCGGGCGGCAGGATCTCGTCGGAATCGCAGGGGCGCTCGGCGAAGTTGAAGTAGCCGCCGTCGCCCGCCCAGGGCTCCATGACGTCGTCGAAGCGGTCGAGCTGGCCTTCGATCACTTCCCCCAGCTCCGGGGTCATCGGCATCCCGATTCCCAGCATGACCCAGTCGGCGTCGAGGTGGGATAGCGCTCCCCCTTCGGGATCCGGTCGCTTCAGGGCGCCGCCCATCTGGCGGATCTCGGTCAGCAGCAGCGGCGTTCCCGAGTCCGGCCCGGCCATGCCGACGAAGGCGTCGATCGCCTCGTCGGGCAGCTCGCGGAGGACGCGGTGGTGGCCCAGCCCCGGGACCGGCTGCTCGGGATCCATGTGGATCCGGCAGAGGCCCTCGGGCGGGATCTGGTCGAAGCTGTCCATGATCGGCTCGCCGAGCTCGCGCAGGGGCGCGAACGCCGCTTCGCCCTCCTCGCGGCTGCCGATGCAGGCGCCGTCGATCGTCAGCAGCGGTTTGCCGCGCAGCGGCTCGGGGACGTCGGGGACGTCCGGGGGCCGGAGGAAGCGGACCACCGAGGTGACGTTGTCGCCGACCGAGGCGGCCCAGTCGCGGTACGCGCGGACCGCGTCGGCGCCGAGCTCGGCCGGGAAGAGGAGCGCTCCCGCGTAGGCGTCGGCAACCGGGACCAGGTCGAGGTGCAGCGCGGTCACCACCGCGAAGTCGCCGCCGCCCCCGCGCATCGCCCAGAACAGATCCGCGTCGTTCTCGCGATCGACCATCCGCGCCTCGCCCTCGGCGGTGACCAGCTCGATCGCCCGCACCCGGTTGCAGGCGAAGCCGTACTGCCGGCCCAACCAGCTGAGCCCGCCTCCGAGCGTGAACCCGACCACTCCGACGTCGGGCGAGGAGCCCGGCAGCGAGCTGAGCCCGTGCTGCTGGGCCGCCTGCGCCAGCTCCAGCGACCAGACCCCGGCTTCGACCCGCGCGGTCTGGGCATCGGGATCGACCTCGATCCGCTTCATCCGCTCGGTCTTGACCAGGATCGCGTCCTCCAGCGAGCCGAGGGCGACGGCGCCGTGACCGGTCCCCTGGGCGGCGATCCGCAGCCCCTTCTCGGCCGCGAAGCGGACGGTCTTCGCCACGTCCTCGGCGTTCTCGACCGCGACCACTGCCCGCGGGTGTTGGTCGGCGACGAGGTTCCAGGCCATCCGCGCCAGGTCCCAGTCGGCGTCTTTCGGAGTGGTGATGCGGCCGGCGATCTCCAGTCCGCTGAAGTCGGTCATGGGGTCTCCTTTGGATCAGGTGAAGCTGATGGGGTCCACGGCGTCTCCCCTTGCCACCAGGACCTCGCTCACCATAACCGGGGGGAAGAGGCCGTGCGCGGCTATGCCGGGATCGGCCTCCAGTCGCGCCGCCAGCGCCGCCGGATTGTCCAGGCCGGGGCCGCGGTAGTCGGCGATCAGGCCGCCGTCGGGGGAGAGGGGCGCGTCGCGCAGCTCCACCTCGTCGCCCATCCGTGCCAGGGTCGAAGCGGCGCCGAAGTCGAAGAGCTCCAGCGGCACCGGGCCGCGCAGGGCGTCGACGGTCTTGCTCGAGTCGCAGATGACGACGAAGCGGTCGGCCGCCGCGGCGACGACCTTCTCGCGCAGGTGGGCGCCGCCGCCGCCCTTGATCAGCCAGCCGTCCGGCGTCACCTCGTCGGTGCCGTCGATCGCGATGTCGAGCCGCTCCAGCCGATCGAACTCCTCGACGGGAATTCCCAGCTCGCGCGCCTGTTCCTCGGTCGCCACCGAGGTGGCGACGCAGCGGATGCCCGTGAGGCCGCGGCGGGCGATCGCCGGCAGCAGGTGGGCGACCGTGGAACCGGTCCCGAGACCGACCGTCATTCCGCTCTCGACCAGCTCCGCGGCGGCCTCGGCGGCAAGCCGCTTCTCGGCATCAGGCGCGTTCACGACCGGCACGCTACATTGATCTGATGACTTCAAGCACTGCTCCCGTCACCGCAAAACAGGACTACAAAGTTGCCGATATCGGCCTCGCCGACTTCGGCCGCAAGGAGATCTCCCTCGCCGAGGTCGAGATGCCCGGCCTGATGCAGACTCGGGAGGAGTTCGGCTCCTCGCAGCCGCTGAAAGGCGCGCGGATCACCGGCTCGCTCCACATGACGATCCAGACCGCGGTCCTGATTGAGACCCTGGTCGCCCTCGGGGCCGAGGTCCGCTGGGCCAGCTGCAACATCTTCAGTACCCAGGACCACGCCGCCGCGGCGATCGCCGCGGCCGGAATCCCTGTCTACGCCTGGAAAGGGGAGACGCTGGAGGAGTACTGGTGGTGCGCCGAGCAGTCGCTGACCTGGCCCGACGGCGAGGGTCCGAACATGATCCTCGACGACGGTGGCGACGCCACCCTGCTCGTCCACAAAGGCGTCGAGTACGAGAAGGCCGGCGCGGTGCCCGATCCCGACTCGGCCGAGTCGGAGGAGTTCCGGATCGTCCTGCAGACGCTACAGCGCTCGCTGGAGGAAGACCCGCAGCGCTGGACTCGGATAGCCGCTCAAATAAAGGGCGTCACGGAGGAGACGACCACCGGCGTCCACCGGCTCTACCAGCTGGCCGAGACCGGCGACCTGCTTTTCCCGGCGATCAACGTCAACGACTCGGTCACGAAGTCGAAGTTCGACAACCTCTACGGCTGCCGTCACTCGCTGGTCGACGGCATCAACCGCGGCACCGACGTGATGATCGGCGGCAAGGTCGCCGTCATCTGCGGCTACGGCGACGTCGGCAAGGGCTGCGCCGACAGCCTCCGCGGCCAGGGCGCCCGGGTGATCGTCACCGAGATCGACCCGATCTGCGCGCTGCAGGCGGCGATGGAGGGCTACGAGGTGCGGACGCTCGACGAAGTCGTCGAGTACGCCGACATCTTCGTCACCGCCACCGGCAACAAAGACATCATCACCGTCGATCACATGCGGCGGATGAAGCACAACGCGATCGTCGGCAACATCGGCCACTTCGACAACGAGATCGAGATGGCGGCGCTGGAAGGTTCCGGCGCCGAGCGGATCAACATCAAGCCGCAGGTCGACGAGTGGCGTTTCGACGACGGCCACTCGATCATCATCCTCTCCGAAGGCCGGCTGCTGAACCTCGGCAACGCGACCGGGCACCCGAGCTTCGTGATGTCGAACTCGTTCACCAACCAGGTGATCGCCCAGATCGAGCTCTTCAACAAACGCGACGAGAAGTACGCGGGGGAGCCGGCCGTCTACGTGCTGCCCAAGCACCTCGACGAGAAGGTCGCGCGCCTGCACCTCGACGCGCTCGGCGTCAAGCTGACCGAGCTCTCGCCGGAGCAGTCCGCTTACCTCGGCGTTCCGGTCGAGGGCCCCTTCAAGCCCGACCACTACCGCTACTAACCCGCAGACCAGGCGCACGGCCCGCGGGTCCTGTCTCCGATACCGGGCTCTCCCTACCGGGAGAGTCCTCGGCATCGTCGCCACCCGCGGGAGGGGCCGATCCGTTGCTCGATTTATGCTCGCGGCGGTGGAACCGAGACTTTGGATCTCAGCTACTGGCGAAGCACCCCACTCCGTTGCGCTTGCAGGCGAGCGGACCGTCATCGGGCGTTCTCCCGAAGCTGACGTGACGCTGGAGGACGAGGCGGTCTCCTGGAACCACCTGGAGATCGAACGCAAAGGCGACGTGCTGATGGCGACCGATCTCGACAGCCGCAACGGCACCGCGCTCAACGGCGAGCCGCTCGACCGGCCGCGACGCCTGCGCGACGGCGACACGCTGATCGTCGGCAACCACCGCCTCGAAGTGAAGACTGGTGACGTCACCCCAGTCGGCGCCACCGTCGCCGCGAGCGAGCCCGCGGTGGCGCTGAATGAGGAGGAGCGCGCGACGGCCGCCGCCCTCGTCGCGCCCTACCGCACCGAGGGTGCCTTCGCCGGACGGCCCGCCACCCGCGCCGAGATCGCCACCGAGCTCCACGTCTCCGAGCGCACGGCCCAGCGCCGCCTCGACGCCCTCGCCGCCAAACTCGGAATCCCCGGCGACGCCGGCCGCGACCGCCCCCGCCAGATCGCCGCCCGCGTCATCGAACTAGGCCTAGACCGCCGCTGAACTGCCGCATCCGACTTTCGACCCACCCTGGTGTGGCAAGAATCGGATGCGCTTCCGGCAGCGGCCTGACTCACACCGGGCCATACGTGGCCCGGTGGGTGGCGCGGCTGTCATTGGGCGGTACGGCTCTGGGCCCGAGCATCGGTGTACGCAATTACCGATCGCTCGGAAAGGAGCATCCGATGTCCAAGAACTTCTTCAAGAACAGCATCCTCACCGTGTTCTTCGCCCTCCTCGCGCTGGTCATCCCCGCGAGCGCCTCCGCTGCCGGCGGGGCAATCGTCTTCTCGAAGGTCACTGAAGACCACCGCGAATACAAAGAAGGCGACAAAGTGCTGCCGCCGAAAGCGCCGGAGGGCGGGCTGTTCGCGGTCAAAGACCGGCACCTGAACCAGCTGACCGAAAACCCGGGCGACACGGAACCCTCGTTCTCGGCCGACGGTCGCACGATCGCCTTCGTCCGCGCCGGGGACGTGTTCACGATCCGGGCCGACGGCTCGGGCGAGAAACGGCTGAGCGGCGGCGGTGAGCTGGACTCGCGCCCGCTCATCTCACCCACCGCACGCATCGTCGTCTTCGAGCGACGCACTGCCGCGGGCGGGCCGCGCGACCTCTACTCGGTCAGCGTCAACGGCGGCTCGGCGCACAAGATCGCCGCCTCCGCCGGGGACGAGCACGAAGCCTCGTTCTCGCCCGACGGCCGCGTGGTCGCCTTCGTCCGCACCCTCGCGGTGGGAACCGGCAGCAACGACGACATCTACACCGTGCGTCCGAGCGGGGCGAAGCTGCGGCGCCTGACCAAGACCGGCGGGCTCGACGAGTACGCCCCCAACGTGCTGCCCAAGACCATCGTCTTCAGCCGCGGCAAGAACGCCGAAGGCCCGAGCGCCTACGCCGACGTCTACAAGATGGGCATCGAGGGCAAGAAGATGAGCAAACTGATCGCCGGTGCCGGCTCCGCCTACGTCGAGGACGTGACCGCCAACGGCCGCACGATCCTCTTCCGCCGCGATCAGGGCCTCTGGGTCAAACAGCTCGGCGGCAAGGGCCGCAAGCTCTCCGAGCTGCCGGACAACGCCGAGGTGAACAGCGTCTTCTCCTCCGACGGGAAGCAGGTCGCGACCTTCACCGAAGCCGACGAAGAACAGTCGCTCTCGGTGATCGACGTCTCCACCGGCCGGCGCAGCTACGCCGAAGTGGTCGGCTACTCCGGTGGTGAAGTGACCACCAAGATCGGTCCGATCGTCACCTGGCAGCCGGT
Source organism: Solirubrobacterales bacterium (assembly GCA_035940865.1). Taxonomy (GTDB): domain Bacteria; phylum Actinomycetota; class Thermoleophilia; order Solirubrobacterales; family 70-9; genus VAYN01. Next base: position 296,159 of record DASZEL010000008.1, on the reverse strand, counting down.
GCCCCACCGGCGGTAGACCGCGGTACCAGTCAGCGACTCCGTCCCCCATCCGGCTATAACGGCCGGGTGGGGGACTTCTCTGTTGGCTCCGAGGTTGCCGGCTACCGCATCGAGGGATTGATCGCGCGCGGCGGCATGGGCGTCGTCTACCGCGCCGTCCACCTCGGCCTCGAACGGCCGGTGGCGCTGAAGGTGATCGCCCGCGAGCTCGCCGACCGCGAGGGCTTCCGCGAGCGTTTCCTGCGCGAGTCCCGCCTCGCCGCCCGCCTCGACCACCCGTCGGTCGTCCCCATCTACGACTCCCGCGAGGTCGACGGCGAGCTGATCGTGGCGATGCGGCTGGTGGAGGGCGGTGACCTGCGAGGGCTGATCGACCGCGAGGGGCCGCTCTCGCCGCACCGCGCTCTCGACCTGCTCGGGCAGGTCGGCGACGCGCTCGACGCCGCCCACGCCGCCGGGATCGTCCACCGCGATGTCAAGCCCCACAACATCCTCGTCGAAGGCGACCGCGCTTACCTCTCGGACTTCGGCCTCGCCAAGGCCTTCGACGAGAGCGGCGCCAGCGCTGGCGCCTCGGTCGTCGGCACCGCCCACTACATGTCGCCCGAGCAGTGGCGCGGCGACTCGATCGGCCCCGCCGCCGACATCTACTCGCTCGGGTGCGTCCTCTACGAGGCGCTCACCGGCATCGCCCCCTTCGCCCGCGCCGAAGCCGACACCGAGCCGGAGATGCCGCAAGGGGTCGAGGAAGCGATCCGGCGGGCGACTGCGAAAGACCCGCTCGACCGCTACCGCAGCGCCGGCGAGCTGATCGTCGCCGCCCGCACCGGGCAGGGCTCCGAGGTGCGGCCGACCGCTGTCCTCTCCCACGACCGCAGCGAGCGGACCACCGTCCCGAACGCCTCGCAGCGCTGGTTCGGCCTGAGGGGCCGGCGGGCGGCGCTCTGGATCTTCAGCGGCTTCGCCGTGATCGCGATCGCGATCGCGGTAGCCGCCCTGCTATTGCTGCTCGGGGACGAAGGCCCGAGCGTCTCGGCTCCGATTGCGGTTGGAACCCCGCCGCTGCGGATCACCGCGGACGGACAGGGCGCCTGGGTGACGAGCGAGCGGGACGGCACCGTGACCCGACTCGACCCCGCCAGCGGCAAGCAACTGCGGCGGGTCACCCTGCGGCGCGGCATCTCCGGGATCGCGATCGGCAGCAAATGGCTCTGGGTGACCGACCCGCGCCGGCACGAGCTGTTGCGCCTCGATGCGGAGACGCTGCGGCGCAAGCAGGCGACCCAGATTCCCGGCGCCCCCGGGCCGATCGCCCTGAGCGCCAATCCCCGTCGCGTCTGGGTCGCCGACGAAGACGGCAACGGCATCGCGGTGGTCAACGCGGAAAGCGGCCGCCGCATCCGCACCCAGCTCCCCCCGCCGGCGGGGCCGCTGCGGCTCGCAGTGGGCGCGGGCGGCCTCTGGGTCTCGAGCTCTTCGACCGGCAGCGTGCGCCGGATCGACCTGGGCGCGCTCGAACCGGGGGAGCCGATCCTGGCCGGACCTCGCCCCGCCGGGATCACCGTCGCCCACGGCATCGTCTGGGTCGCCAATCCACCGAGGGGAACGGTGACGGAGATCGACCCCTCGCTTCGCGAAGTGCGAGCCCAGGTCACCGTCGGCAGCAAGCCAGGCGGAATCGACGCCGGCACCAGCGCCGTCTGGGTCGCCAACGCCGGCGACGACACCGTGACCAAGATCAACCTCGACTCGGGGGAAGTCGAAGGGGACCCGATTACGGTCGGGCCCGAACCCGGCGCCGTCGCCGTGGGCGGCGAAGCGGTTTGGGTCGCAAATAACGGGGACGGCACCGTCACCCGGATCGAGCCCTGACCGCGGCGCGTAGGGCAGGGCGGCCGAACATCTAGGATCGGGTCAATGACTCAGGACATCGATCAGCTCGCAATCAACACGATCCGCACCCTCTCGATGGACGCCGTCCAGAAGGCGAACTCGGGCCACCCGGGGACGCCGATGTCGCTGGCCCCGGTCGCCTACGAGCTTTGGCAGAACCACCTCCGCTACGACCCGGCAAACCCGGTCTGGCCGAACCGCGACCGCTTCGTGCTCTCGGCCGGCCACGCCTCGATGCTGCTCTATTCGATGATCTTCCTCGCCGGCGTGCGCAGGGTCGATGCCGACTACAACGTCACCGACGAGCCCGCCTGCTCGCTCGAGGAGATCGAAAACTTCCGCCAGCTGCACTCGCGCACGCCCGGCCACCCCGAGTACCGCTGGACCACCGGCGTCGAGACGACGACCGGCCCGCTGGGGCAGGGCGTCGGCACCTCGGTCGGGATGGCGATGGCCTCGAAGTGGCTCGGGGCCCGCTACGGCACCGAGCTGTTCAACTTCGACACCTACGCGGTCGCCGGCGACGGCTGCCTGCAGGAGGGGATCTCCCACGAAGCCGCCTCTCTGGCCGGACACCTGAAGCTCGACAACCTCTGCTGGCTCTTCGACAACAACCACATCTCGATCGACGGCGACACCGCGCTGGCCTTCTCAGACGACGTGCTGAGCCGCTTCGAGGGCTACGGCTGGAACGTGCTGCGGGTCGGCGACGCCAACGACACGCAACTGCTCGGCCGCGCCTTCGAGCAGTTCAAGGCCGAGACCGGGCGCCCGACCCTGATCGTCGTCGACAGCCACATCGGTTGGGGATCGCCGAACAAGCAGGACACCGAGTCCGCCCACGGCGAACCGCTGGGCGACGAGGAGATCGAACTGACCAAGGAGGCCTACGGCTGGCCGAAGGACGCCAAGTTCCTCGTCCCCGACGGCGTCCGCGAGCGCTTCGACGAGGTGATCGGCAAGCGCGGGGCCGAGGCCCACAGCGCCTGGGTCGACACCTTCGAGAGCTATAAGCAGGACAAACCCGAGCTGGCGGCCGAGCTGGAGATGATGCAGCGCCGCCGCCTGCCCGACGGTTGGGACGCCGGCCTGCCCAGCTTCGAGGCCGACGAAGAGAAGGGGCTCGCGACCCGCAAGGCCTCGAACAAGGTCCAGAACGCGATCGCCGAGCGGGTGCCGTGGCTGATCGCCGGCTCCTGCGACCTCACCGACTCGACCTCGGTGCGGCTCAAGGAGGCCGACCAGTACGAGCCGGGCAGCTACGACGGCCGCCAGGTCCACTTCGGGATCCGCGAACACGGTGCCGCCGCGGCCTGCAACGGGATGTCGACGGCAAAGCTGCGCCCGCTCTGGTCGACCTATCTCACCTTCTCCGACTACGGCCGCGCCGCGATCCGCCTCTCGGCGCTGATGGAGCTGCCGGTCGTCCACCTCTTCACCCATGACTCGATCGGGCTCGGCGAGGACGGCCCGACCCACCAGCCGATCGAGCAGCTGATGGCATTGCGGGCGATGCCGCACCTCGACGTGATCCGTCCTGCCGACGCCAACGAGGTGACCGAGGCCTGGAAGATCGCCCTCAACCGCACCCACTGCCCGGTTGCGATGGTGATGACCCGGCAGACGGTGCCGGTCTTCGATCGCTCCAAGTACGCCTCGGCCGAGGGGGTGCAGCGCGGCGGCTACGTCCTCGCCGACCCCGAGGACGGCGAGCCGGAGCTGATCCTGATCGCCACCGGCAGCGAGGTCCAGCTCGCCCTCGGCGCCCACGAGCAGCTGAAGGAGGAGGGTCTCCGCAGCCGCGTCGTCAGCCTGCCCTGCTGGGAGATCTTCGAGAAGCAGGACCAGTCCTACCGCGATGAGGTCCTGCCACCTGACATCACCGCCCGGCTCTCGATCGAGGAGGGCTCGACCCTCGGCTGGGAGCGCTACGTCGGTACGGAGGGCGCGATCATGGGTATGAGTACCTTTGGACAGTCGGCGCCGTTCAGTGACGTCGAGGCAGAGTTCGGCTTCACCGTCGACAACGTTACGGAGAAGGCTCGCGAGGTTGCCGAGCGCGCCGCTGTGAAATCCACTAGCTGAGGAGGCGGCTGATGAAGCCCACCGAGCGTCTGCACGAACTGGGCCAGAGCCTCTGGCTCGACAACATCACCCGCCCGATGCTGCGCGAGGGGGTGCTGGAGGGCTACATCCGCGACCTCTCGGTCACCGGCCTGACCTCGAATCCCTCGATCTTCGACAAGGCGATCGGTGCCGGCGACGCCTATGACGAGCAGATCGCCGAGGAAGCGCCCAAAGCCGCCGCGGGCGAGGGCGTCGGTGCCACCGAGACCGAGAAGATCTTCTTCGAGCTGGCGCTGGCCGACCTGCGTGACGCCGCCGACCTCTTCGCCGACGTCCACCGTCGCACCGCCGGCGTCGACGGCTTCGTCAGCCTGGAGGTCTCGCCGCTGATCGCCGACGACGCGGCGGCGACGATCGAGGAGGCGAAGGCCCTGCACGCGAAGGGCGAGCGCGACAACCTCTACATCAAGATCCCGGGCACCCAGGCCGGGCGCGAGGCGATCGAGGAGTCGATCTTCGCCGGCGTCCCGATCAACGTCACCCTGCTCTTCGACGACAAGCAGTACCTCGGCGCCGCCGACGCGTACATGCGGGGGATCGAACGGCGGATCGAGGCGGGGCTCGACCCGAACGTCGCCTCCGTCGCTTCGCTCTTCATCAGCCGCTGGGACGTCGCGGTCGGCAAGGACGTGCCCGAGCAGCTGGTCAACCGCCTCGGGATCGCGGTCGGCGGCCGCGCCTTCCGCGCTTACAACGAGCTGCTGGAGTCCGACCGGATGCGCCGCCTGATGAACGAGGGCGCCCGCCCCCAGCGGCTGCTCTGGGCCAGTACCGGGACCAAGGACCCCGACGCCTCCGACACCCTCTACATCGAGGCCTTCGCCTCGCCGCTGACTGTCAACACGATGCCGGAGCCGACGCTGAAAGCCTTCGCCGACCACGGCCAGGTCACCGACCTCTTCCCCAAAGACGGCGGCAACGCCGAGCAGGTCCTGGCCGAGTTCGTCGAGGCCGGGATCGACGTCGCCGCCCTGGCGACGCGCCTCCAGGAGGAGGGCAAAGAGAGCTTCAACAAGGCCTGGAACGAGATGCTGGAGTCGATCGAGTCGAAGAGCGGGGTCAAGGCCGGGTGAGCGACGGGGGTTCGTCCCTCCGCCAGGCTCCTGCTTGGGGCCAGCTGCAGGCCCACTTCGAGAAGCTCCGCCATACGCACCTGCGTGACCTCTTCGCTGGCGACCCCGAACGGGGCGAGCGGCTGGTTGCCGAGGGCGCCGGCCTCTACCTCGACTTCTCGAAGAACCGGATCACCGACGAGACGGTGATGCTGCTGGGCGGGCTCGCCCACCAGCGCGGGGTCTTCGAACGGCGGGAGGCGATGTTTCGCGGCGAGCACATCAACGTCTCCGAGGACCGGGCTGTGCTGCACGTGGCGCTGCGGATGCCGCGCGAGCGCTCGCTCATGCTTGACGGCGTCGACGTGGTGAAGCAGGTGCACGAAACGCTCGACCGGATGGCGGCCTTCTGCGAGCGGGTGCGCTCGGGCGAGTGGCGCGGCCACAGCGGCAGGCCGATCCGCAACGTCGTCAACATCGGCATCGGCGGCTCCGACCTCGGCCCGGTGATGGCTTACGAGGCGCTGCGGCACTACAGCAAGCGCGAGATCAGCTTCCGCTTCGTCTCCAACGTCGACGGCACCGACTTCGCCGAGGCCACCCGCGACCTCGACCCCGAGGAGACGCTCTTCGTCATCTCCTCGAAGACCTTCACGACGCTGGAGACGATGACCAACGCAAGAACCGCGCGTGAATGGTCTCTGGCTGGGCTAGGCGGCGACGAGAGCGCCGTCGCCAAGCACTTCGTCGCCGTCTCGACCAACGCGGAAGAGGTGTCGAGCTTCGGCATCGACACGGAGAACATGTTCGGCTTCTGGGAGTGGGTAGGCGGCCGCTACTCGATGGATTCGGCGATCGGGCTCTCGACGATGCTGGCGATCGGGCCCGCCCGGTTCGAGGAGATGCTGGCCGGATTCCACGCGATGGACGAGCACTTCCGCACGGCCCCGACGGCCGAGAACCTGCCGCTGCTGATGGGCCTGCTCTCCGTCTGGTACGCCGACTTCTTCGGCGCCGAGACCTGCGCGGTCCTGCCCTACGACCAGTACCTGCACCGCTTCCCCGCATACCTGCAGCAGCTGACGATGGAGTCGAACGGCAAGCACGTCACCCTCGACGGCACCCACGTCGACTACGCGACCGGCCAGATCTACTGGGGCGAGCCGGGGACCAACGGCCAGCACAGCTTCTACCAGCTGATCCACCAGGGCACGCGGCTGGTCCCCTGCGACTTCATCGGCTTCGCCAACTCGCTCAACCCGCTCGGCAACCACCACGACATCCTCATGTCCAACGTCTTCGCCCAGGGCGAAGCGCTCGCCTTCGGCAAAACCGCCGAGCAGGTGCGGGCCGAGGGGACCGCGGAGGAGGTCGTGGCGCACCGGGTGATGGAGGGCAACCGCCCCTCGAACACGATCCTCGCCGAGCGGCTGACGCCGGCGACGCTGGGCTCGCTCGTCGCCCTCTACGAGCACAGCGTCTTCACCCAGGGGGCGATCTGGGGGATCGACTCCTTCGACCAATGGGGGGTCGAGCTCGGCAAGGTGCTGGCGAAAGCGATCATCCCCGAGCTCGAGGCGGAGTCCGAGCCGGAGCTGCGCCACGACAGCTCCACCAACGCGCTGATTCGGCGCTACCGAGCCGAAAGGGAGTAACCGTGCTCCCGCTCGACCCGCTTCCGTTGGCGGCGTCGGCATCGAACCTGCTCGCCGCGCGCGAGCAGATGGCCTTCACCCTCGCCTTCCACATCGTCCTCTCCTGCCTCGGCGTGGCGCTGCCGGCGACGATCCTGGTCGCCAACTACATCGGCCTGAAGAAGAACGACGAGGCCGCGATCGAGCTCGCCAAGCGCTGGTCGAAAGCGATGGCGCTGACCTTCGCCGTCGGCGCCGTCACCGGCACCGTCCTCTCCTTCGAGTTCGGCCTGCTCTGGCCGCGCTTCATGGACCGCTTCGGGGCGGCGTTCGGGATCGCTTTCGCGATCGAGGGGATCTTCTTCTTCATCGAGGCGATCTTCATCGCGATCTACATCTACGGCTGGAAGCGGCTCGGCGGCTGGGCGCACTTCTGGAGCGGGGTGCCGATGGTGATCACCGGCATCGGCGGCGCCTTCTCGGTGGTCGCTGCCAACTCGTGGATGAACCAGCCGCAGGGATTCACCCTCGACGCCGCCGGTCGGGTCGCCGAGGTCGAGCCGCTGAAGGTCCTGTTCAACCCGGCCACCGGCTACGAGGTACCGCACATGATCCTCGCCGCCTACATGGTCGTCGGCTTCCTCGTCGCCTCGATCTACGCGGTCGGGATGCTGAAAGGCCGCCGCGACCGCCTGCACCGCCTGGGGCTGCTGATCCCGCTGACGATCGGGTTGATCGCGACGCCGATCCAGATCTACGTCGGCGACACCGCGGCGCGCTCGGTCGCCGACGACCAGCCGGCGAAGTTCGCGGCGATGGAGTGCATCCAGGAGAGCGGCAGCCACCAGACCGAGTACCTCGGCGGCGTCTGCACCCGCGACGGGGTGAAGGGGGCGCTGGGGATCCCCGACCTCGACTCCTTCCTGGTCGGCTTCAGCGCCGACACCTACGTCAAGGGGCTGAACGACATCCCCGACGACCAGCGACCGCCGGCGAACACGCTGCTCCACCTCGCCTTCGACACGATGGTCGGGATCGGCAGCGCGCTGCTCGCGCTCGGGGTCTGGACGGCGGTGGTCTGGTGGAAACGGCGCGACATCCCGCGCACCCCGTGGTTCCTGCGCATCGTCGCGGTGACCGGCGCGGCCTCGGTCCTGGCGCTCTGGTGCGGCTGGATCGTCACCGAGGTCGGCCGCCAGCCGTGGATCGTCTACCAGCAGATGCGCACCTCCGAAGCGGTGACCGACGCCGGCGGGATCTGGTTCAGCTTCGGCCTGGTCCTGGCGCTCTACGCGGCGCTGGGGACGATCGCGGTGCTGGTCATGCGCTCGATGTCGCGGCGCTGGCGGGCGCAGGGGGCCGAGGGCGTGCAGAGTCCTTACGCCCCGCAGCGGGAGGAGGTCGGGTGAGCAAGGCCGACGCGGCGCTGGCGATCCTCTGGGTCGGCGCCACCTTCTACGCGCTCTTCGGCGGCGCCGACTTCGGCGGCGGCTTCTGGGACCTCGTCGCCGGCGGCGCCGAGCAGGGGCAGCGGCCGCGCGACGTGATCCAGCGCTCGCTCACCCCCGTCTGGGAGGCCAACCACGTCTGGCTGATCTTCGTCCTCGTCGTCCTCTGGTCCGCCTTCCCGCCCGCCTTCAGCGCGATCTTCACCACCCTGTACGTGCCGATCGCGCTGGCGGCGCTGGGGATCGTCCTCCGTGGCGCCGGCTTCGCCTTCCGCAAGTCGGTGGTGGGTCTGCGCGAGCGGCGGGCGATGGGAGCGACCTTCGCGATCTCCTCGCTCGTGACCCCGTTCTTCATGGGCACGGTGATCGGCGCGATCGCCGCCGGCAACGTCCCCGCGGAGGGCAACGGTGACGCCTTCTCGAGCTGGCTCCAGCCGCTGCCGCTGCTGGTCGGGGCGATGTTCGTCGCCAGCGGCGCCTACCTCGCCGCCGTCTTCCTCGTCGGCGACGCCCGGCGCGCCGACGACCAGGAGATCGAGCGCTACTTCGAGCGCCGCGCGCTCGGCGCCGCTGTGGTCGCCGGCACCTTTGCCGCCGCCGGCCTCCTCGCCCTCCACGGCGAAGCGCGCTACGTCTTCGATCGTCTCACCAGCCAGGGCCTGCCGCTGGTGGTCCTCTCGCTGCTCTGCGGCGCCGCGCTGCTCGCGGTCCTCCTGCGCGGCGGTCGCCGGCCCCTGCGCCCGCTCGCCGCCGGCGCGGTGGTCGCGGTGATTTGGGGCTGGGGCGTCGCCCAGTTCCCCTACCTGCTGCCGACCAGCCTTCGGATCGACCAGGCCGCCGCCCCCGATCCGACGATGACGACCCTCTTCGTCGTCTTCGCCGCCGCTGTCGTCCTCGTCCTGCCCTCGCTCGCCCTGCTCTACACGCTCACCCAACGCGACCTGCTCGAGGGGGAGCATTGAGCGCCCGGATCGAGGCGGTCCTCTTCGACATCGACGGGACGCTGCTGGTCACCGGCGGCGCCGGCGCGGTCGCCTGGCAGCGGGCGTTCCAGGAAATGCACGGGATCGACGCCAACATCGACGAGCACACGCACGCGGGAATGACCGATCCGGAAATCGCCACGATCGTCTTCCGCGAGGTGATCGGGCGGGAGGGCAGCTCCGCCGAGCGCGCCGAAGCGATCGCCGCCTACCTCTCCCACCTGCAGCAGGCGGTGGAGGAGTCAGACGGCTACCGGGTGATGCCGGGGATCGAGGAGCTGCTGCCGCGGCTGGCCGGGGAAGGGATCCTGCTCGGCATCGTCACCGGCAACATCGAAGCCGCCGCCCAGATCAAGCTTGCCCGCGGCGACCTCAACCGCTTCTTCGCCTTCGGCGGCTACGGCTCCGATTCCAGCGACCGCACCGAGCTGACGCGGAAGGCGGTCGAGCGCGGTGGCAACGTGGCAGGCAAGCTGCTCGACCCCGCGACGACGATCGCCGTCGGCGACACCCCTCGCGACGTCAAGGCGGGCCACGGCGCCGGCCTCCGCGTCGTCGGTGTCGCCACCGGCAAGTATTCAATCGAGGAGCTAGAAGAGGCTGGAGCCGATTGGGCTATCGAGGATGTGAGCGCCGGCTTCCCGGCTTGAGGGTCAGGCCTTGCTGCAGCGCGCCTGGTAGATGTTGAGAAAGCGCGAGTCGAAGCCGTTGCGGGCCATCCGCAGGTAGAGCCGCCAGACGCGGATTCGTTCCTCGCCCGCGATGCGGGTCGCCTGCTCGAGGTTGTCGTCGAGGTTCTGCGCCCAGTGCTTCAGCGTCTTCGCGTAGTCGGGACCGAAGTCCTCGACGTGATGGGCGATGAAGCCCGCCCGTTCGAGCGCCAGCAGGTTGCGCGAGAGGTGCAGGGGCGCCGCGTCAGGGAAGACGTAGCGCTCGGAGAAGTCGCCGGCCTCGGGGTCGGTGTGGCGGAGGCGGGTGATGCCGTGGTTGAGCAGGCGGCCGCCGGAGTCGAGCAGGCTCGCCAGGGTCTCCGCGTAGAGGTCGATGTTGGCCGAGCCGACGTGCTCGACCATGCCGATGCTGGCGATCGCGTCGAACTTCTCGCCCAGCGAGGGGAGGTCGCGGTAGTCCATGACGCGGATGTCGACGCGGTCGGCGACCCCCGCCTCCTCGGCCCGCTGCCGCGCCTTTTCGGCCTGCGGCGGCGAGAGGGTGATGCCGACGACGTCGGCGCCGTACTTGGTCGCCGCCCAGAGCGGGAAGCCACCCCAGCCGCAGCCGACGTCGAGGACGCGCTCGCCCTGCTTGATCGCGAGCTTGCGGGCGACGGTGTCGAGCTTCTCCTCCTGGGCTTCCTCCAGCGTCTTCATCTCGCCGTCGCGCCAGATCGCGCAGCTGTAGACCATCGTCGGCCCGAGGAAGAGCTCGAAGAACTCGTTGGAGACGTCGTAGTGGTGGCGGACGGCGCGGGCGTCGCGCTCCTTGCTGTGGCGGCGGCCGCTGGGGCGCAGCTCCGAGGCCGGCCGCGGCGGCGGCAGCGTCAGCCCCATCGCCCGCGCCGCGGCGACCAGCAGTGCTTTCTTGTCGCCGCCGTCGAGCGCAGGCGGCTGCCAGCCGCCGAGGACCCGGATCACCGCGTCGATGTCGTCGACCGCGATCTCGCCGCTGACATAGGCGCGGCCGAGCCCGAGCTGCCCCGGCGCCCGCAGCACGTGGGCCAGCGCCTTCGGCGAGCGGACGCTGAAGGTGGGGCCGTCGCCGGAGGTCGAGGCGACCTCGGAGCCGTCCCAGAACTCGATCGTGAAGGGGCGCTCGGGGAGGCGGGTCTCGATCTCCCGGCGCAGCGGCGCGGTGTTTGCGAACGGCATCGGCGGGGCACCTTATCTGTTCGAGCAATTGCCCTTCGGGCCGTGCCGAGGAACGCCTCAGCCTCGACCCGTATCATCGCCGCCATGACGACCGTAGGCCCACTTCCTTCAGATATTCAGCCGGTTGAGAACGAGACCAGGGACCGGATCATCACCGGCCTGGTCACCGTCATCCCCTTCGTCGCCGTGATCATCGCCGGCTGGCAGGTGTGGGGAAGCGCGCTCAACTGGACCGATGTCTTCCTCTTCCTCGGGCTCTACCTCCTGACCGGGCTCGGCATCACCGTCGGCTTCCACCGCCTCCTCACTCACCGCTCCTTCAAAACCTCCCCCTGGATGCGCGGCCTGTTCGGGATCCTCGGCTCGGCGGCGATCGAGGGACCGGTGATCTCCTGGGTTGCCGACCACCGCAAGCACCACGCCTTCTCAGACGAACACGGCGACCCCCACAGCCCCCACGTCGACCACGGCGGCGGCTGGAAGGGGGCGATGAAGGGCCTCTTCCACGCCCACGTCGGTTGGATCTTCATCCACACCCAGCGCGGCAACAAGGAACGGTTCGCGCCGGACCTGATCAAAGATCCGGTCATCTCCTGGGTCGACCGCACTTTCATCTACTGGGCGATCCTCGGCCTCCTCCTCCCCTTCTTCCTCGGCTGGATCATCGGCGGCACCGTGGTCGCCGGCCTCACCGGAATGCTCTGGGGCGGCTTCGTGCGGGTCTTCGTCCTCCACCACTTCACCTACAGCATCAACTCGCTCTGCCACAGCTTCGGCAAGCGCGAATTCGAGACCACCGACGAGTCGCGGAACCTGGCCCTGATCGCGATCCCGACCCTCGGCGAGGCCTACCACAACAGCCACCACGCCTTCCCGACCTCGGCCACCCACGGCCTGCGCTGGTGGCAGCTCGACGTCTCTTCGCTGGTCATCAACGGCCTCGAGAAAGCCGGCCTGGTCTGGGACGTCGTGCGGGTCAGCCCGGAGCGGCAGGCGGCAAAGGCCGCCGGCTAGGGCGCTTCTTCGCCTTCGTACCAGTCGATCCACTGATTGCACGCCTGGCTGAGCGGCACCGTACGGTGGGGCTCAGCGGGGACCGCGACCAGCTCGCCTACGTAAGCCTTGCCGTCGTAGCCGCTGAGGCTCTGCAGGGTGCTGGCATCGGCGGTTGAAAGCATGAAGCGGGTCTTGCCGCCCTTGCTCTCGTAGCGACCCGCCGGCCAGAACTGGCCGTTGTTGCCGAGGCTGATCGTGTTCGGCCGCTGGCCGTCGAGCGCTGCCGCTAGCTCTTCGCTGAAGCCCGGTGCTGAGAGCGTCAGGTCGAACGGCGAGAAGTACTGCAGCGAGAGGTTCCAGCTGCCGGCCGGCAGCCGCAGCGACTGCGAGGTTTCCGCGTCGGTGCCGAGGATGCTGCCGTCGTCCCAGCTGCCCTTCTGACCGATCACTGCGTCGGGGAAGAGGCCGGCTCGCCCCTGATCGCCGAGGAGGATGCGGATCTCGGGTGCCGTGCAGCCGGCAAAGGCACCCGCCTCGGTTCCCTCGAGGAGGACGTGGCGATTTTCCGGCGTCGGTCCCGTCTGTTTCCAGAGCACATAGGAGGGGGTGGCGGTGACGCGCTTGAAGTTAGGCGGTGCCTGACTGTTCCAGGCGGCCCGGCTGGTGATCACGTAGGGAAAGCGGTCGAGGGTGCCGCGGCCGAAAGAGTCGAAGTCGATCGGGCTGTAGGCGTCGCCGGTGTCGAACGGCTTCTCCGAGTTCGGGGAGACGGCAGGGTCGGGGAACTCAACCAGCGGCACATGGGTATCGGCGCCGAGCAGCTCGTAGGCGGCGAAGCGATCCTGCGCTGCATAGAGAACCGGCTGCCCCTTCACCTCAGGCAGGAACGTCTGCAGCTCGGACCCGTGTCCCGGCGGACCGACGGGGGCGTCGCGCAGCGCCAGGAAGCTGGAGTAGACCGCGCCCGCCACGAACACCACCGCCAGTACCGCCCAGGCGCAGCGAAGCGTTGGGGGGCCCGGGGGAGGGGTCTCGGCGGACAACAGCGGGGAGGGTCCGGCGAGACCCCTCCCCCGGCGCCCGAGGCGCGGGAACTCTTCGAGCAGCGGGCGGATCGCGATCATCATCGCCAGGGGGGCGATGATGATCAGGGCCTTGGCTTGGGAGTAGTCGCCGCTGGTGGGGAGTGAGGCGAGGTAGAGGAAGGCGCCGGCGCCGAGGGCGATTGGGATCGTCAGCTCGCGGCGGTTCACCCACCAGGCGATGCCCGCCAGCAGGGCGATGATCGCAATCGCCCCGGCGAGCCACGGCAGTTGCGCACCACCGGCGGCGTCGAGGCGGTAGTTGGCGGCGGGCCAGATGCCGAGCGCCTCGATCGGGGAGACCGGGCCGTAGGTGTTGCTGCCGGCGACTTTGCTGAAGCTGCTGGCGAAGCCGAAGGGACCGATGGTGACGAGCAGCGCGATGCCAACGAGGACGAGGAGCGCCACCAGGGTCAACGGCCGCAGCAGGAAGCGCAGCAGCGAGCGCGGCCGCAGTCCCGCCCTCACCGCCGGCAGGGTCAGGCTCCAGAGAACGAGCGTCGCCACCGGCCAGGCGATCCCGGCAAAGCTGTAGGAGAAGAAGATGCCGCCGGCGAGCGCCAAAGGGGGGAGCGCGAACAGCAGGCGATCGCGCCAGCGGGCCGGCAGCGCCTCGAACTCGGTCAGCCAGACCGCGAAGGCGAGGACGAGCAGTGCCTCGGCTAGCTCCTTGAAGGCCGCTTGGGCGAAGTAGGAGGCGGCTAGGTAGGGGAGGGCGACCATTGCTGCGGCGATCGTGCGGCGGACTGGTGGGGCCATCCCCCGCAGGGCGCCAAGGGCCGTGAGGCCCGTCATCACCCCGATCGCGATGATCTCGCCGAGGAAGGCTTGGGCAAGGTTGATCCCAGGCATCGCCGCAGTCGCCACCGCCAGCCCGTGCGGACCGAGCGGGTAGCCCGGATCGGGGGCGGGGCCGAAGCCGCTGCGCAGCCACTCGGCCCAGGCCAGGTGCAGCCCGAGGTCGTTGTTGAAGCCCATGCCGAGCAGGCCCCAGCGGCCGCTGACGGCGAACGGGATCGAGAGCGCGACGAGGACGACGAGCGCGACCGGCAGTCCCTCCCGCCACGGCCGGAATCTTCTCCCGGCATTCGTCTTTTTATGGTCTATGTCGTGAAAAGGACGAACGCCGGCGCGCCAGAGCACCAGAGCGGCGACGAGGATCAGCAGCGCCAGCGCCAAGGTCGAGGAGGTTCCGTGGCCCGGCGCTCGTGCCACCAGGCCGGTCGCGGTCAGCACCGCGCCGAAGCCGACTGCCGGCTCAAGCCAAGTCCACTCGCGCCTTCCCGCCAAGGAGAGGATGGCCCGGCCGACCAGCAGCGAGACGGCGCAGATCAGCGCCGCCGAGGCGTAGGTCCCGATCATCAGGCGTGGAACTTAAGGGAGAGGGCGCTTTCAGTACTTCTCGGCGGCGCGCTCGAGCGTCTCTCGCAGGTTCTCGCCCCGCAGCGGCGGCTCGTGCCCGCTGCCGACCACCCGCGGTTCCAGCGCCGCCAGCTTGCGCACCGACTCCTTCGCCTTCGCGTGGTCCCAGGCCCAGGCTGGGTGGGGGACGCTGGCCTCGCCGTGCGGCAGCGGTTTCAGCCGCGCCGAGTCGACCATGTAGACGACGTCTGAGACCAACGCCACCCGGTCGCTCTCACGCCAGAGGCCGATCAGCCCTGGCGCGTGCCCCGGGAAGTGCAGGACCTTGAAACCGGCGACCTCGTCGCCTTCGATCACCGTGTCGGCGACCTTCACCGCGCCGCCGTCCCAGCGTTTCAGCAGGAAGGGATAGATCCAGCGCACCCAGGCCACCGGCAGCTGCGAGAGGTCCATGTACGGGGTGATCGCGGCGCTGCTTTCAGCGTCCGCCACCTCGTCGGGATGGCAGAGGACCGGCGCGTCCATGTATGGCGCGGTGCCACGGTGGTCGGCGTGAGCGTGGCCGAGGACCACCCGCTTGAGGCCGCCCAGCTCCGCCGCCGCTGCCTGCGCCTTCTTGCGCATCACCTTCGTGCCGGCGTCGAACTGGATCACCCCGTCGCCGTCCTCGAGGAAGTAGATGTTCATCGCTCCGCGGAAATCTCCGCGCAGCAGCCAGACTCCGTCCGCGACTTTCTCCAGTGCCATGGCCGCACCTTAACGCGGCGCCCGACCGCCGCCTCGCTCTAGGCTCTCCCCCGTGCCTTTCACCTGGAAAGCCTCGATCATGATCCTGATCGTCTGCCTGCTCGCGGCGATGGTGATCGGCATTGTCCGCCTCACCAACACGCCGACCGAAATCCTCGGCGACGGCTTCCGCGGGTTGCCGGCCAAGCAGAACCAATCGTCTGCTGCCCAGCGTTAGTATCGGACGCGTTCAGCGATCGAAGGAGGCGGCGTGTTCAAACGCATCGTGGTGGGGACCGATGGCTCTGAGACTGCCGCCGAGGCGGTGCGCCAGGCGATCGACTTGGCCAAGCTGACCGGCGCCACGCTCGGCCTCGTCAGCGCTTACCAGCCCGCTTCCGGGCGTCGGGTGCAAGCCGAGCAGTCGGGAGCGCCTGCCGACGTCCAGTACGAGATCGGGCCGCGCGAGGACGTCAACCTCATCCTCGACGCCGCTGCGGCCGACGCGAAGAGGGAGGGGATCGAGGTCCAGACCCATCCCGTCGAGGCCGACCCCGCCGACGCCATCCTCAACGTCGCCGAAGAGACCAACGCCGACCTGATCGTCGTCGGCAACAAGGGGATGACCGGCGCCCGCCGCTACCTGCTCGGCAGCGTCCCCAACAACGTCTCCCACCACGCTCCCTGCAGCGTCATCATCGTTAGAACCACCTAGCGCTACAGCGTCAGCGGCGACGTATCGGCTTGGTTGCGCGGCCGGCGTCGAGCAGGCCACAACCCTGTTGAGGTGAGGCAAGGCCGAGGTCGCGGGCGGTGGCGCAGAGCCGCCTGCTCACGGCGTCGACGAGGGCGCGCGGCGTCGCTTGCTTCGTGATTCCCCTGCTGGCAAGGACCAGCGCGGCGGCGCCGGAAACGTGCGCAGCGGCCATCGAGGTGCCGATGTAGGTGGCGGGGATGGCGAATTCGCTGGTGCTGCCCGGACGCAAAGTCACCTGGTAGATCGGTCGCGCGGAGACCGAGGGACAACCGCTCCGGGGGATGCCGCCGCCCGGTGCGACCAGGTCGATCGAGCTGCCGGCGAGCGAGTAGGCGCCGAGGCAGGCGCCCTCGGTGGTGCCGCCGACGCCAATCACCCGCGGTCCCGTTGCCGGCTCGGAGACGCAGCCCTCAGAGCCAAGGTTGCCGCCCGAGGCGACGGTGACGATCCCGGCCAGGTAGGCCTTCCGCAGTGCTTCATCAACCAGCGGCACCCGCTTTCCGCAGGGGAAGTTGAAGCTCATGTTGATCACCTCGGCGCGATGGGCGACGGCAAAGCGGATGCCGCGGGCGATCGCGAGGGCGTTGCCGCGCCCCTGGCGATCGAGCACGCGGACCGGCATCAGCTTGGCGCCGTAAGCGAGCCCGGTGAGGCCGAAGCCGTTGCCGGTCTTCTCCGCGATCGTGCCGGCGACGTGGGTGCCGTGCCCGTTCTGGTCGAGCGGCAGGCGGTCATGGTCGACGAAGTCGTACCCCGGCACGAACTGGCCGGGCCCGAAGTCGGGGCTGCGTAGGAACTTGCTCCCGAAGGAGCGATAGGCGATGCCGCTGTCGAGGACGGCGACGACAACGCCGGCGCCACCGGGCCGGCCGGCGTCGATCAGGTTGCGCCAGGCGGTGGGCGCGTCGATCCCCCCAGGCGAGAGCGGCAGCGTCGGCGTTTCCACCCCTTCGGGAGGGAGGAGGTTCCACTGTTTGTAGGCCCACTTGCCGGCCTCGGTGGAAGTAGCGGCGGAGGCTTCGATCGAACCGGAGTCGTTGGGATCGAAGGGTGGACGTCCAATCGTCGAGGCGGTGGCGATGTAGTTCGGCTCGGCGTATGCGACGCGAGGGTTCTGACGCAGAACCCTCGCCGCTCGTCTCACCCCGGTTCCCGCCGGGAGCGAGACGGCGCGACCGAGCCGTTGCCCGTCGAACTTGACGAGCAGTTGCCGCGGCGCGAACTCCCGGGCCGACGCAACCCCAACCGGGCTCGCGGCAGCGCTCGCCGGCAGGGCGGTGGCGGCGAGGGCCACGGGCAGGAGGATTCGCAGAAGTCGTCTCATCTTTTGTGTCAGGCCGCCGTCGGACCCCTACGTCCGACTGGCTCTTCCTCGAAACACCACACTGCCGCGGAAGTTGTCGGCGGACATACTCCCTGATCGTGGAGACCGGCAATTCGCACTCGCCCGCGGCGGCCTTTCACGAGCAGGCGATGGAGGTCGCGCTGACCGAGGCGCGCCAGGCTGAGCGCCACGGCGACGTCCCGATCGGCGCTGCGATCTACCGCGACGGAGAGCTTCTGGCCCGGGCGGGAAATGAGCGCGAGCTGCGCAAGGACCCGACTGCTCACGCCGAGGTGCTGGCGATCCGAGCCGCTTCCGAGCGGCTTGGCGGCTGGCGCCTGCCCGGCACCACCCTCTACGTCACCCTTGAGCCCTGCGCGATGTGCGCCGGCGCGATCGTCCTCGCCCGCATCCCCACCGTCGTCTTCGGCACCGCTGACCCCAAGGCCGGCGCCGCCGGCAGCGCCCTCGACGTCCTCGCCGAGCCCGCCCTCAACCACCGCCCCCAGGTCATCCGCGGGGTGCGAGAAGAAGAATGCGCCGCGGTGCTGCGCGGGTTCTTCGCCAGTCGTCGCAGCTAGAGCGCCGATACCCTGTGGGGGATCCGGAGAGGTGTCCGAGTGGCTTAAGGAGCGCGATTGGAAATCGCGTGGGCGGGGTTAACCCGCCTCGTGGGTTCGAATCCCACCCTCTCCGTTCCCGCTGGTCCCGCAGGTTGCGGCAGATACTTCCTAAGGAACACCCCAAGTACTTGAGGGGAACTCTATACTCAGGAAGGTAATGGAGTGTCTGAGAATTCGGCTTCGTTACATGCGAGAGGGCCGGCATTTCTTGGCCGATGATGCCGGTCCTCTCCTCCCGCAGAGTAGTCCGAACAAGAACCACTGCGTTGGGCAAGGATACCGATCTAAGCCTGTCGTAGGGCGGGGATCGAAGGTCGTGGCGGTACCGGCTGTGCCTCGCGGTATTCGTCGAGGGAGACGACGATTGCCTCCCCTTCGCCCAGGATGCCGGCCGGCCGATGTCCGCGCAGACGCTCGTGCGTGCAGACGACGTAGCACCACTCCATCAGGCGCAGGCGCGCGTCGGGATCGATCTCGAGGATCGTCGCGCCGATCAGGTGCCGACCGTCTACCTCGCGGCAGGTCCGCACCTCCACCTTGACGGCGACCTCGTGCATCTTGCCGGTCGCGTCGGCCAACTGCAGGAGGACGGCAGGTTTACTGCGGAGCTCCAGCGGCGCCTCGGCGACCAGGCCGACACCGGCGGCGGAGGCGTCGACGAGGCGGGCCGGAGTATGGGCGTCGGCGCTGTAGATATGGGCCTCCGCATCACCCTCGAAGCGGTAGACGAGACGGCGCTGGCGCCGGCGCATCACCGCCGAGCTGGTTGCGAAGAGGCGCCGCAACTCGTAGAGGCCCAGCAGCGGCACCACCACCGCGGCGATCCCCGGCAGGTCCGGCAGCGGTCCCACCCCGGCCAGGTCAAGCAGCCGCATCGCCGTGCCGGTGGTCAGCAGGACCGTGCAGAAGAGAACCAGGTGCAGCTTGCGAAGTGAGTCGAAGCCGCCGCGGTCGCGCCCCTGCTTCGGCGTCACCTTGAAGGCGGTCTTGCCCGGGCGGAGGACGCAGCGCAACGCTCGCGTGTAGATCTCCATCGTCAGCAGCTCGTAGTGGGCGCTCTCCGGGACCCGCAGGTAGCCGCGGGCGAGGGCGGCGCCGGCGCTGAAGTTGAGGGCGACGGACGGCAGCCAGAGGGCGGCCAAAGCGGCGATACTGATCTTCATCGGCAGCTCGCCGGTCCAGAGCACGGCGCCGAGCGTGAGCAGGAGCAGCAGCCGCATCGGCGGCGCCAGGTAGGCGAGCAGGCTGGCCATGAACGAGAGCCGCTGGGTCGGGCTCAGCGTCTTCGCCCGCAGCGGCGACTCCGGCAGCGCGAAGACAGCGAGGTTGCCCCGAGCCCAGCGGTCGCGCTGCAGCAGGTAGCCGTCGAGATCATGCGGGGCAAGGCCTTGGACCAGGACCTCGTCGTGGTAGCGGGTGCGCCAACCGTGCCGCAGCAGGCGGATCGTCGTGTGGAAGTCCTCGGCGATCGTCTCGGTGGCGACGCCGCCGATCGCGAGCAGCGCCTGCCGGTTGATCAGCGCCGCCGAGCCGCACCAGTAAGCGGCCCCGTGGCGGTCCTTGCCGGGGCAGACGACGCGGTAGAAAAGCGACTGCTCGTGGCGGCCGACCCGGTAGTGCTGGACCGAGTCGTGGTTGAAGAAGTCGTGCGGCGTCTGCACGATCGCCATCCGCTCATCGTCGAAGTAGCCGACGATCGCGTCGAGCGCGTCAGGCATCGGCACGTGATCCGCGTCGAGGATGAAGACCAGGTCTCCCTCGGTTTGCGGCAGCGCTGCGTTGAGGTTGCCGGCCTTCGCGTGCGAGTTGTCTTCGCGGGTGAGGTAACGGGCGCCGGCGAGCTCGGCCAGCTTCTTCATCTCCGGCCGGCGACCATCGTCGAGGAGGTAGGTCGTGTGCGGGTAGGTGAGGGCGCGGCAGCCGGCAAGCGTCGCCATCACCACCTCGGCTGGCTCGTCGTAGGTGCAGACGTAGACGTCGACCTTGCGACCGGGAGTGGCGGCCGGACGCTCCGCGGGGGGTCGTGACCAGGAGAACCAGGTGAGGATGGCCAGCGCGTAGAGGCCGTAGACCTCGGTCGCCAGCAGCATCGCGAAGACAACCGGGTTCGCGCCTTCGCCGCTCCAGCCGACACGCCAGGTGAGGTAGCCGACCCCCCAGATCAGGGCGAGAAGCGCCAGCGCGCGTAGTAGCCGCGGTCGGCGGTCGAAGAACTGCCCGAGCTTCGTTTGCTCGTCGCTGGCCACAGGGGTTCTTCGGCGCCGGCCGCGAAATGCTTAAACCGGGCAAGGGTCCTTTGAGCCGCACCCCCTAGAATCCGCTGCCTCGCGGAGGGGTGCCGGAGTGGTTGAACGGGGCGGTCTCGAAAACCGTTGGCCCTCGTAAGGGGGCTCGTGGGTTCGAATCCCACCCCCTCCGCTCGAGGCCTGGGAGCGGCGCATTGCGGGCGTCATCGGGCGGCCGCCGTGCAAAGCACTGTCGGCCTTCCTCTTCCTTGCACTGCTTGCTCCCAGACCCCGAGGGGGCGCTGCGGCCCATCGTCGAGTGCCCTTTGGCGGTGGATCGTTAAGTCTTTAGGAACTTGTCAGTCTCGACACGGAATGGCGCAACGTCTCCATCCTGAAGGGGGGCTGGGACCGCTGTAATCGATTGCAGCGAAGAGTTGCAGGGGTTTTCGGTAAGGGTCAGTACGTGACTGGACTGGCTGGTCAGCAGGCCAGGGCGTTTTGTGGGATTTACAGGGAGGAATGGGAGGTGGTACAGGCCCGAATCGGGCTGTACTTCGTGTCTAATTTTAGTACTCTGGATCTAGTTGACCGCGAACGCCTCACCCGCCGCCTCATGACCCTCGTAAGGAAGGACCACGAAGTACATCAGCGAGGGCAGGAGCGCATCGAGCTGGTCGTATTCCTGCTTGCAAAGACGCGAGTAGAGGAGAGATTCGACGCCGCCGACGATGCCCGTCGCGGTGACGGTGGTCTGGGGCGGGGGCGTCGGGAGCAGCTCGCGAGCCTCGTCGTCGAGGCAGCGGGCAAAGTCGTCCAGAAGTTCCACCCGACGCATAACCGCTGCTTCGCTGGCAGCCCGCGCCTCGACCACGAGGGTGCGGGCGGTGTCTGGTTCGCGGCTGACGAAGCGCAGCAGGGCTTCGAGGCCGTAGCGGACGCGGTCGCGCCAGACGTCGCCTCCCTTGCGGGCCGCGGCATCGACCTTTTTCCGCAGCCGCTCGGCGCTGGTGTCGAAGGCAGCAAGGAAGCAGTCCTCTTTGTTGGAGAAATGCTCGTAGAAAGTCGGGCGGGAGACGCCTGCCCGGTCGATCACGTCCTGGACGTTGGTTTCCAGGTAGCCGAGCTCCGCAGCGGCGTTGAGCATGGCTACGATCAGGCGCTCGCGCTGGATCGCCTTGATCAGGTCGCTGGGGAGCTTCCGGACTCCCGACGGAAATTTGCCGCTGCTGTTCGCAAGCAGCTCGAGAGCCGCCTCGACCTGCTCGGGCGGCCAACCATCACCGATCGCAGCGAGGAGGGTCTCTTGGCTCAGCTGGATTCGATCGAAGGGCACCGAGAAACTCACAAGTTTCCATTAAAAACAACGCAAGTTTTCTCACGGTACCAAAACAAAGGTCCACAGTGCGCGCCATTGAGCACCGCATCTATACCTAAAGCGGTGCAGGCGCGGTCAGAGGAGGGGGCGCGATGAGCGCGATGCGGCCCGAGTTGCCCCGCGAGTTCGTCGCTGGCCACAAGCGCCGGCGGATGATGGACGCGATCGCCGAGCTCACCGCCGAGCAGGGCTACGAGGCGACCAAGATCGCTGACATCGTGCGACAAGCCGCGGTAGCGCGGAAGACGCTCTACGACAACTTCGACGGCAAGGAGGACCTCTTCCTCTCAGCGGTCGACGCGACCCTGGGCGAAATGAGATCCGCCGTCGAAGAGGCATGCGAGCGGACCGAGTCTCCTGAGGACCAGGTCGTCGCCGGGCTCGAGGCACTGCTCGAGTTCATCGCCGAGCACCCCGCCGCCACCAGGATGTGCATGGTCGAGTCGATTTCCGCCACCCGCAGCTCCGCTCGTCTCTATGACGCCGGGATGCACGACTTCGTCAACCTCCTGCGCGACAGTGCCCTCGACGGAAGCGATCTTCCGGAGACGATCGAGGAGTCGCTGGTCGGCGGCGTCGCCTGGATTCTCCAGCAGCAGATCCGCCGGGGCGAAGCTGAGCGGGCCGGCGAGTTGCTGCCCGAACTCTCGCAGTTCGTCCTTTCACCGTACCTCGGTGTAGGAAAAGTAGGGGAGACCGCGAGGCGAAAGTAACAGTACGGTGGCAGACTCCATTGTCGAATGGATCGACTACCGCGGGGACGCCATGGGCTCTCGCCCGAGTTTGTCGCGCGAAATCAGCGCGAGCGGCTGATCGCCGGCCTCACCCGCGCTCTCTACGAGGTCGGGTATCAAAAAACCACTGTGTCGCTGATCGGCCAGCGGGCGGCGGTCTCCAAGAGTGACTTCTATAAGCACTTCGAGAGTAAGGATGACTGTTTCATTGCCGCCTATGACGCGGCGGTGGCGCGGATCCGCGATTGCGTTGCTGAGGCGTGCGACCCGATCGCGGGGGAGCCGTGGCCGCGTCGCGTCAGCGTTGGGGTCGACGCCCTGCTGAAGCTGCTCGCGTCCGACCCGGCGCTGGCCAGCATCGTCTTGGTCGAAGGACTGCGAGCGGGCCGCGGCGTGTACGACCGCTACCAAGGAGCGATCGAGTCCTTCGTCGGCTCCCTGCGGGAGGGCGCACCGGAGAGCCCGGGCGGAGCCAAGGTGCCTGAAGCCACCGATGAAGCGGTGGTCGGCGGGGTGGCCTCGCTGTTGGGGCGGCGCGTCCTTGCGGGCGAAGCGGAGCAGTTGGGTCAGCTATTTCCGGAGATTCTCGAGTTCGTCCTCTCCGCTTACCTCGGCGGGGAGGAAGCGCGGCGAATAGTCTCCGCGGGATGAGCGAGGCGACCAGCGGTGTCCTCCCTTCGCAGGCGCTGAATCAGGCGATCGAGTCGGAGTGGGTGAGCTCCGGGGATTACCGGATCCGGCCCGAGGCGGTGCAGCCCGCAAGCATCGACCTGCGGCTCGGCGACTTTGCCTGGGCCCTGCGCTGCTCCTTCCTGCCCGACGTCGAGTCGACGGTTGAAGAAAAGATCGACGGCCTCGCCTTCCAACGGGTCGACCTGCGCGATGGCGCGGTTTTGGAGCGCGACCGGCCTTACCTGGTGCCGCTGCTCGAGGAGCTGGACCTGCCCGACGACGTGCGGGGAAAGGCGAACCCAAAGAGCTCGACCGGACGGCTCGACGTTTTTACCCGCGTGATCACCGACCGCCACCACCGCTTCGACGACATCCGCGCCGGCTACCGGGGCAAGCTCTACCTGGAGATCGTCCCACGCTCGTTCGCGATTCAGGTGAAGGCGGGCCTTTCACTGAACCAGCTGCGGCTCTCGCGCGGAGATGTGCGTCTATCCGACGAGGACATCCGCAGCCTTCAAGACGAGTTCCCGCTGCTCTACCTCGACTCACACGCTCTTCGTCAGTCTGAGCTTGCGGTCTCGGATGGCCTCTTCCTCAGCCTTGACCTCTCGGGCCCGACCGACCGCGTGGTCGGCTACCGGGCGAAGAAGAACAGCCTCCCGGTTGACCTCTCGCGGATTCGCGCCTACCGCTGGACCGACTACTGGGATCCGGTCTACCCCGAGCCGGGGGGTCGAGTGGTCTTGGAGCCGGAGATCTTTTACCTGCTGCTCTCGGCCGAGGGAGTCTGCATCCCGCCGCAGATTGCCGCCGAGATGATGGCCTACGACCCCACCGCGGGCGAGCTGCGCACCCACTACGCGGGCTTCTTCGATCCTGGCTTCGGCTATGACCCCGAGGGAGGAAGGCACGGCAGCCGAGCGGCGCTGGAGGTGCGCGCCCGCGACGTCTCCTTCATGGTCGAACACCGCCAGCCGGTCTGCAAGCTCGGCTTGGAGCGGATGGCGGCAGCGGCCGAGCGCCTCTACGGCAGCGGCCTCGGCTCGAACTACCAGGGCCAGGTGACGATGCTGAGCAAGCACTTCGAGGAGCAGACGGCCGGGGCCGCGATCCCCGTGGACGCCTAGCTCGGCTCGCGCTCGAGCCCTCGCAGCAGCGCCCGCGCCCGCTTGCGGCGCGTGACCAGCTCGGCTTCGAGCTTCGCGATCTCGTCGCGGCGGCGGCGCACCAGGTCGAGCTGGCGGCCGGTGTAGGTGAGCGACTGCTCGAGGATCTCGCGCCGCCGCACCGGGTCCTCGACCCCGTCGTGCCACTCGCGTCGCAGCTCTGCCCGCGCCCCTTCGGCCTCGACCAGCTCCTTCAGCTCCTCGAGTGAGAGGCCGAGCAGGTCCTTCAGCCGCAGCAGCTCGGTTAGCCGCTCGACGTCGGTCTCCGCATAGGTGCGATGGGCACCCGGTTCCCTGCCACCGGTGGCCGGGAGCAGCCCGATCTCCTCGTAGTAGCGGATCGTGCGGGGGGTGGTGCCGGCGAGCTTGGCGACCTCGCCGATGCGCATCTCGGCGCTCATGGCGCCGTCCGCACCTCGGCGGCGATCTTCTCGGTCGGCGCGTGCTTCGGCCGCAGCAGCGAGACGCCGGCGCCGATCATAGAGGTCGTGGCCAGGACCCATAGGGCGATGTGCATGTTGTGGATGAAGGGGTCGAGCTGGGCGCTGGAGAGGCCGGTCGCGAGTCCCGAGAAGATCGCGAAGAGGACCTCTTTCGGGATTGAGTTGGTGACGATCGCCAAGACGAAGGCGATCGAGATCACGGCGCCGGTGTTCTGCAGCATCGTCCGCGCGCCGGCGGCGATTCCGCGCCGCTCGGTTGGCACCGTTCCCATCATCGCCGCCGTGTTCGGCGAGTTGAACATCCCGGAGCCGATCCCGACCAGCGCCAGCCAGACCATGCTCTCCCAGTAGGGGGAGTCGGCCTGCAGCGTCGTCATCAGCGCCAGGCCGAGGGCGGTGACGAGCATTCCGGCGGCGGCCAAGGTACGGGAGCCGTGGCGGTCGGCCCAGATCCCCGCAAGCGGCGAGGAGACGAGCATCCCGACCGCCATCGGCGCCAGTTTGATCCCCGCCGTGATCGGGTCATCTCCCTGGGCGCCTTGGTAGTAGAAGACGAAGAGGAACATCAGCGCGAAGCGCGAGAGGCCGTTGATGAAGGCGGCCCCGGTCGCGGCGGCGAAGAGACGGTTGCGGAAGATCGAGAGGTCGAGCATCGGCGCTTTGCCCCGGTGCTCGATGAAGACGAAGAGAGGGAGGAGACCTGCGGCGAGGACAAGGCCGTAGATCACCAGCGAGTCGTTCCAGCCGGAGATGCCGCCGCGGGAGATTCCGTAGACGAGCCCGGTGAGGCCGACGACAAAGGTGAACGTGCCGGCGAGGTCGAGGCCGCGCTGGCTGTCGGGCCGGGCGAGCTCGCGCAGGATCAGGGCGGCCCAAACGCCTCCAGCCAAGGCCAGCGGCACGTTGAACCAGAAGACCCAGTGCCAGGAGATCGCGACGAGGGCGCCGCCGAGGACCGGGCCGATGACAAGCCCGATCGCGGCAACCATCGTGTTGGTGCCCATCGCCAGCCCGAGCTGCTCGCGGGGGAAGGCGTCGGTAACGAGGGCGGGGCCGTTGGCGAAGATGAAGGCGCCGCCGATCCCCTGCACGATCCGCCAGAGGATCAACTGCGTGCCGTCAGCGGCGAAGCCGGCGCCGAGGGAGGCGGCGGCGAAGATCACAAAGCCGCCGACGAAGGCGCTCTTGCGGCCGAAGAGGTCCGACAGCCGCCCCGCCGTCAGCACCAGCACGGTCGAGGAGATCATGTAGGCGAGGATCACCCAGACCAGTTCCAGCAGGCTCGTACCGAGCGCCCGCTCCAGATCCGGCAAGGCGATGATCAACGTCCCCGAGTTGGTCGCGACCAACAGCATCCCGAGGCTGGTGCAGGAGAGGGCCCACCACTTGTAGTGCTCATGGGAGGCGTCGACCCCAGCTCGACCTCGGAATCTATTCCTTACGTTCACGTCAAATAGGCTAGCAACGTTAGGATTGCGGCCATGAGCGAGCGGACCTGGAGCGTCTACCTGTCAGGAGAGATCCACAGCGACTGGCGCGAGCGGATCGAGACCGGCGTGCGCGAGGCGGGACTTCCGATCGCCTTCTCAGCGCCGGTCACCGACCACAGCGCCTCCGACGACGCCGGCGCCGGCACCCTTGGGGAGGAGAGCGAAGCCTTCTGGCGCGACCACAAAGGCGCCGGCGTCAACGCAATCCGGACCCAGACGCTGATCCGCGACGCCGACGTCGTCGTCGTCCGCTTCGGCGACAAATACCGCCAGTGGAACGCGGCCTTCGACGCCGGTTTCGCCGCCGCCCTCGGCAAGCCGATCATCACCCTCCACGACGGCGAACTCGACCATGCCCTCAAGGAGGTCGACCGCGCCGCCCAAGCCACCGCCCGCACCGCCGAGCAGGTCGCCGACGTCCTCCGCTATGTGATCAGGGGCGAGCTTCCCTGACCGTCACACGAGTGTGCGAACATCTGTTCGTATGCGGTGGGATGAGCAGCGAGTAGAGAACGACCTTCGCCTGCCGGGTGTCGGCGACGGCACGGTGGTCCGCACCTTCGATGCCCCCGAGGCGATGGGGATCAACTTCCACGAGGTCCGCGCCCGCTCCGCCCTCAACCACGTCCCCGGCGATCGCTTCGGCTTCCGCTGGACGGTCAACCCCTTCAGAGGCTGTACCCATGCCTGCAAATTTTGTTTTGCTCGCAGGACCCACAACTACCTTGATTTCGGACCCGGCGAGGACTTCGAGCGGGAGATCGTCGTCAAGGTCAACGTGCCGGAGCTGCTGCGGGCGGAGCTGCGGCGGCCGAGCTGGAAGCGGGAGCTGGTGGCGCTGGGGACGAACACCGACCCCTACCAGTGGGTCGAGAGCCGCTACCGGTTCATGCCCGAGATCCTCGAGGCGCTGGAGGCGGCGGAGACGCCGATGACGGTGCTGACGAAGTCGCCGCTGGTGCTGCGGGACATCGACCTCTTCGAGCGGATGGCGAAGAAGGTGCCGGTCTCGGTCAACGTCTCGGTGCCGACCTTGGACGAGACCGCCTGGCGGGCGACCGAGCCGCACACGCCGAGCCCAGCCGCCCGCCTCGATGCTGTCGAAGAGCTGCGCGCTCGCGGCATCGAGTCCGGCGTCCTCGTCGCCCCGCTGATGCCAGGCATCAACGACGACCCCGAGCAAGTCCGCCCGATCCTCGAACGAGCCAAAGAAGCCGACGCCTCCTTCCTGACCGGCATAGCCCTCCACCTCCGCGGCGAGGTCAAGGATGTCTTCTTCGGCTGGCTAGAAACCAAACGCCCCGACCTCCTCCCCAAATACGAACAGCTCTACCGCGGCCGCGCCTACTTGCAACCAGAGCAACGCAAGCAAGCCACCCGCGCCCTCAAGAGGTGGGGCCGCTCCCGAGCAACCCGGTCTAGGCAGGCCGCCCCTCGGACGGGTGGCGCGGATTTGGGGGACCGCCACTCGCCAAATGCGAGTGGTGGTGGGACCAAATCGGCGACAGGACCCGTCCGCCAAAGCGTCCCCATCCAACAGAGCTTCTTCTAGCCGCCTTCGTCCAACTGCTCGAACCGACACTCCTTCGGCGCTTTGTCATCCCGAAACCGGTGAAACCTCGCTCCGTGCCGAATCCGCCCCGAAGCCGCGTGGTCATACCCCACCTCGATTACCAACTCCGGCCGCAGCTCCACCCACTCCAGCTCCCGCCCGCCGGTCCATCGGCTCGGCTCGGCGCTGCCGCTCTTGCCCGTCTCCAGCGGCGCCAGCATCGCTCGCATGCTCTGTTTCGCCGCTTTCGAGAAGCCGGAGATGTGACCGACGGTCCGCAGCTCGCTGCCGTCGTAGAGGCCGAGGATCAGCGAGCCGACGGTGCCCTCCTCTTTGCCCGGCCGCCAGCCCATCACCACGCAGTCGATCGTCCGCTCGCGCTTGACCTTCGCCATCCCTTTCCGTTTGCCCTGGACGTAGGGGGCGCTGAGGTCCTTCGCCATCACCCCCTCGATACTGCCTAGCCAGCGCTCGGCCTGGGCGGCATCGGGGGTAAGCGGGGTCAGCTCCAGCCCCGCTTCTCCGGCGATCGCCTCCAGCCGCTCCCGTCGCTCGCGCAGCGGTCGTTCGCACAACACCTCGTCCCCCTCCGCCAGCAGGTCGAAGACGACGTAGCCGGCGGGGATCTCCTTTGAGAGCAGCTCGATCCGCGACTGGGCCGGGTGGATCCGTTCCTGCAGCGAATCAAATTCGAGGTTCCCCTCGGCGTCGCGGATCACCAGCTCCCCGTCAAGCACCCACCGCCCCGGCGCAAAGCTCAGCTCAGGGAAATACCGATTCAGATCTTTCCCCCCGCGCGACTGGATGTACGCCTCGTCCCCATCAACAAAAACGATCGCCCTGAAGCCGTCGAGCTTCGGCTCATAAGCCCACTCCTCGCCGACCGGCAGCTCTTTCCGCGTCAGCGCCAGCTGAGGCTTGATCGGCGGCCGAAGAGGAAGCGTCATTCCCCGAGCATAAGTCCGGCGGGTGGCGCGGTAGGGGGGACCCCCTCCTGGTAGTTCAGGAGGGGGTCCCCTGCCGTGACAGGACCCGCCGGCCCTCAACCTCCGTCCCTAGGCGGAGGACACCTGCCGCCGCTCCCGGCTCTCCCGAGGATCAGGAATCGGCACCGCCGCCAGCAGTTTCTTCGTGTACTCGTCCTTCGGCCGCTCGCAGACTTCGTCCGCGGTCCCCTGCTCGACGATCTTGCCGTCGTGCATAACCGCGATCCGGTCGGAGATGTGGCGGACGACGCCGATGTCGTGGGCGACGAAGAGGTAGGCGAGCCCGAGTTCGTCCTGGAGGTCGTCGAGCAGGTTGACGATCTGCGCTTGGATCGAGACGTCGAGCGCGGAGACCGGCTCGTCGCAGATCACCAGCTTCGGTTTCAGCGCCAGCGCCCGGGCGATTCCGATCCGCTGCCGTTGGCCACCGGAGAACTCGTGCGGGAAGCGGTTGTAGTGCTCGCTCGCGAGGCCGACGCGCTCCAGCAGCTCCTGCACCTGGCGCCGCAGGTCTGAGCCCCTCGCGACCCCCTGCAGCTTCAACGGGTCGCCGACGATCTGGCCGACCCGTTTGCGCGGGTTCAGCGAGGCGTAGGGGTCCTGGAAGATCATCTGCATCTCGCGGCGCAGCGGCCGCATCTGGCGGCGGCCGAGGCCGGCGATCTCGCGGCCTTCGAACTTGACCGAGCCCGAGGTCGGTTTGGTCAGCTGCAGAACCGCGCGGCAGGCGGTCGACTTGCCGCTGCCGGACTCGCCGACGAGGCCGAGCGTCTCGCCGCGTCCGACGCTGAAGCTGATCCCGTCGACCGCTCGCACCTGGTCGACTTCGCGGTCGATCAGGATCCCGCGCTTGACCGGGAAGTGTTTGACGAGGTCGGTGACCTCGAGCAGGGGTCCCTGGCTCATGAGCTCGGCGCCTCCAGGCCGATCTGCCCTTCGACCTGGCGCTTCCCGCGCTTCTCTTCCGGCGTCAGCCAGCAGCGGTCGCGGTGGTCAGTGGACTCCGGCACCCGCGCCTCCAGGGTCGGGTACTCGGGGCACTTGGAGAACTCGTGCGGACAGCGTGGGCGGAACGGGCAGCCCTTCGGCAGGTCCAGCAGCGAGGGCGGGGAGCCGGCGATCTGCGGCAGGCGGTGCGGCCGCGGGCGGTCGAGCCGGGTGAGGGAGCCAAGCAGGCCCCAGGTGTAGGGGTGCTGGGGGTCGTAGAAGATCTCGTCGAGGGTCCCTTCCTCGACCACCTTCCCCGCGTACATCACCAGCACCCGGTCGGCCACCTCGGCGACGACGCCGAGGTCGTGGGTGATCAGGATCGTCGCCAGGCCGCGCTGGCGATTGAGGTCCTCGAGCAGGCGCAGGATCTGCGCCTGGATCGTCACGTCGAGGGCGGTGGTCGGCTCGTCGGCGATCAGCACCGAGGGCTCCATCGCCAGGGCCATCGCGATCATCGCCCGCTGCCGCATCCCGCCGGAGAACTCGTGCGGGTAGTTGCCGATCCTTTGCTCGGCTTTGGGGATGCCGACCGCTTCGAAGAGCTCGACGACCCGCCGCCGCGCCTGTTCCTTGCCGACGTCTCCTTGGTGGGCGCGGATCGCCTCGATGATCTGGTCGCCGAGCCGGTAGACCGGGTTGAAGGAGGTCATCGGGTCCTGGAAGACCATCCCGATCTTCTCGCCGCGCAGGCGCCTCATCGTCGCGTCGTCGGCATCAAGCAGCTCCTCGCCCTCGAGCTTGACCGAGCCCTCGATCCGCGCGTTTTTCGAGCGGGTGAGGCCGATCATCGTCTGCGCGGTGACGCTCTTGCCCGAGCCCGACTCGCCGACGATCGCCAGCACTTCGCCGGGAGAGAGGTCGAAGCTGATCCTGTCCACGGCCTGCAGCAGCCCGCCTTCGGTGGCAAAGCCGACGCGCAGGTCGCGGACCGAGAGGATCGGCGCCGGGCTCATTGGGCCGAGGTCCCCAGCCGCACGCGCGGGTCGAGGTAGGCGTAGGCGATGTCGACGAGGGCGTTGACGAGGACGACGAAGAAGGCGCCGTAGAGGGTGATCCCCATGATCGGCGGCAGTTCGAGTTTGCCGATCGATTCCGCCGCGTAGAGGCCGATGCCTTCGATGTTGAAGAGGACTTCGGTGATGATTGCGGTGCCGGCGATGGTCGCGCCGAAGTCGAGGCCGAAGAGGGTCGTGATCGGGATCAGCGAGTTGCGCAGGACGTGCCGGGTCATCACCTTGCGCTCGCTCAGCCCCTTGGCGCGGGCGGTGCGGACGTAGTCCTCGTTCATCACGTCGAGCATGTTCGAGCGCAGGACGCGGCTATAGAAGCCGATCGAGAGGACGGCTAGCGTGAACCAGGGCAGGATCATGTGCTGGAGCCACTCCCACGGGTCTTCCGTCAGCCCGACGTAGCCGCCGTTGGGAAAGATTTCGAGCTTGTAGGTGAGGAAGTAGATGAGCACCGGGGCGAGCAGGAAGACCGGGATCGAGATGCCGGCGACCGCGAGGCCGGTGAGGGTCCGGTCCAGCCATCCCCCCGCTCTGATCGCCGCCAGGTAGCCGAGCAGGAGCCCGAAGGCGAGCCAAATGATCCCGGCGCCGATGCTGAGCGAGAGCGTCGCCGGGATGCCTTCCTTGATCCTGTCGTCGACCGGGACCCGGGGCGAGTACTGGATCAGCTCGCCGGTGAACACCTTCTTCATCATCGTCACGTACTGCTCCGGCAGCGACTTGTCGAAGCCCCATTCCTTTTCGATGCCTTTGACCAGGGTCGGCGTCGCGTTCTTTCCCGCGAGGCGCTGTGCCGGCGGCGAGTTCGGGATCACGTTGAAGATCAGGAAGACGATGATCGAGACGACGAAGAGGACGAGCACCATCCCGACCAGCCGCCTGGCGATGAAGCGGAGCATCAGAGAGCGGCCCCCTCGGGCTCGGCGATTCCGGTTTTCGCCTCCAGCCGGATTTTCGAGCGCGGGTCGAGCGCGTCGCGAAGGCCGTCGCCGACGATGTTCAGCGAGAGCACCGTCAGCATGATCATCACGCCGGGGATGATCGCCAGCAGCGGCTGCGTCGTCAGCAGCTCCTCGCCGATCGAGATCATCGTCCCCCAGGAGGAGTTCGGCGGCTGCACGCCGGCGCCGAGGAACGACAGCGCCGACTCGAAGAGCAGGTTGTTGGCGATGTTGAGGGCGAAGAAGACGACGATCGTCGAGGCGAGGTTGGGGAGAAGCTCGCCGAACATCACCCGCAGCGGCCCAGCTCCCTGAGCGACCGCCGACTCGACGAACTCTTTTTCGCCGAGCGAGAGGACCTCGCCGCGGATCGGCCGCGCCACGTAGGGCGTGTAGAAGATGCTGATGATGAAGATCGGTATCCAGATCGAGCCGCCTTCGAGGTGGAGCGGCCCAATGCCCAGCCCTCCCAGCGCCGAAGCCGTCCCGATCGCGATCCCGATCAGCAGCACCGGCAGCGACCAGAGCACGTCGAGGGTGCGGGCGATCACCGCGTCGACCCAGCCGCGGTAGTAACCGGCGAGGAGGCCGAGGACGACGGCGAGGAGGGTGGTGATCAGGCCGGAGACGAAGGCGATCAGCAGCGAGGTCCTGCCCCCGTACATCAGCCGCACCATCTCGTCGCGTCCGAGCCGGCTGTCGGCGCCGAGGAAGAACTCGCCGTCGGCCGCGAGCCACTGCGGGCCGATCGGTTTGCCTTCGGGGGTGACGACTTCCCGCGTTTCGCGGCCGACGTGGAGTTTCTGCAGGGTGTGGGTCTCGTTCGGCCCGGTGTGGGCGACGTGGTCGGCCCACAGCGGTGCCGCCAGGACGAAGGCGACGATCAGGAAGAAGAGGACGAGGAAGGCGACGGCGACGCGGTTTCGGAGAAAGCGTCGGAGCGCCAACCGCCAGGGCCCGTAGCCCGCGGAGCCGCCTTCGGGCTCCGCGGGGGCAGCGGC
The DNA here is from genome assembly GCA_035940865.1 of Solirubrobacterales bacterium. Classification (GTDB taxonomy): domain Bacteria; phylum Actinomycetota; class Thermoleophilia; order Solirubrobacterales; family 70-9; genus VAYN01. The sequence continues at coordinate 263,696 of DASZEL010000008.1, read as the reverse complement.
GTGGGAACCCCCAGCCGGAATTGCCGCTTCAGGCTGGGGGTCGATCGCCACTTCTGCTGATCCTGGTTGCCGGCCCTATTCGTTGTATTCGAAGCTGCTCAGGTAGGCGCCGAACGTCGGGCTGTAGATGACGCTTTCGAGGTTGATCGCGTCAGAGACGAACGTGGAGAGGGTCCGGGTTCCGTAGGGCGCCCACGGAGCCAGTTCCATGAATTTTTTGTCCATCTCTTTGTACTTTTCTTCCTGTTCGGGCCCGAGCTGTTCTTCGCCGAGCTTGGCGATTTCTTTGTTCAGTTCGGGGTCGTCGATGTTGGCGAAGTTCCCGTTGTTGGTCTGCAGGATGCTTTCGCCCGCCAGCAGCGGCTGGAAGAAGTCGTTCGGATGCGGGTAGTCCTGGAACCAGTCCGACCAGCCGGTGTCGAGATCCGGCGTCGACTGGTTGCCGATCACCGTGAAGTAGTTGTCGGCGTTGAGGATTTTCAGTTTCGTGTTGAAGCCGAGTTCCTTGAGGACGCCCTCGTAGTATTCGCCCGCTTCGTTGTTCGGGCTTTCGGTGTCCGTCCAGACCGTGATGTCCATGTCGGACGGGTTGGCTTCTTTCAGCAGTTCTTTGGCTTTTTCCATGTCGTGCGGGTAGAGCTCGAGTTTTTCGTAGCCCGGCATGCCCGGCGGCAGGATCTGCTGAGTGCCTTTGATCTGGCCTGAGTAGACGCGTTCGAGGGCGGCCGAGTCGACCGCGTAGTTGACCGCCTGCCGCACTTTGACGTCGTCGAACGGCGGCTGTTTGGTGTTCATCCAGAAGTAGTAGGTGCTGATCGTGGGCTCGACGCGGAACTGCGTGCCCTCGTATTTTTCTTTGACTTCCGTGTAGCGATCAGCCGGAGGCGGGTTCTCCATGTAGTCGTATTTGCCCTGTTCGATGTCGTTGACCTGCGTCTGCGGGTTGCGGACCACCGTGAATTTGGCGCCGTCGAGGTTGCCGCTCGGCAGGTCCGGCATCGCCTTCGAGTTGACTTTCTCCCAGTAGGGATTGCGCTCGACTTCCCAGCCGCGGCCGGGCTGCGATTTGGTGATCGTGTAGGGGCCGGTGCCGGGGGGCGGGCTGGCCGAGAGGTCTTCCATCGGGGTGCCTTTTGGCACCGGCGCGACGAACATCAGGCCGAGCTCGTTGGTGAAGGTGCCGCGCGGTTTTTCCAGTTCGATCTGGATTTCCCCGGTCTTGTCGTCGGCTTTGATGCCGGGGATGCCGCCCGTCTTGGTTTCGGCGAACTTTTCCGCGCCGACGATGCTGGTGTAGAAGGGCGAGCCGCCGGAGTTGACCTTGAAGAGGCGTTCGACCGTGTACGGGAAGTCGGAAGCTTTGACCGGTTTGCCGTTGGAGTATTTGAGGCCGGGACGGAGGAAGAGCGTGTAGGTCTTGCCGCCGTTGCTGATCTCCGGCAGTTCTTTCGCCAGGCCCGGGATGACTTCGGCGCCTTCGGTTCCTTCGCCGTGCTCGTAGGTGAGGAGCGGGATGTAGACCTCGCCCATCGCCGACCAGCCTTCCTGCGTGTAGGAGAGCTGAGGGTCCATGTAGTCCGGGAACGAGGCGTAGGTGGCGTTGAGGATCCCGCCCTGCTTACCTCCGCCTTCTCCTCCACCGCTGCTGGTGCTGTCACCGCCCCCGCCGCATGAGACCAATCCAAGCGCTGCGACCGCTGCAAGAACCAGAACCGCGATGACTGCCCCTAGCTTCTTCAACGTCCCTCCTCCGTAGACAGCTTGCCCGGTTTTCCCGGGGGGATCAACTCCACCACAACCTCCTCCTGGCCGTCAAGCCAGTCTCCCTCTGATGCTTCCTCGCGCTCCAGCCATTTCCCTCCAAGCAGAGGCGCCATGACGACAACGATGGCGATTACCCCGGATCCCGCTGCTAAAAACGTCATTCGGGGGCTGACCAGCGCCGCGATCACGCCGCCGACCGCGAACCCGACCCCCGGCATCGCCGCCCCGATCGACTCGAGCACGCTCATCACCCGCGCCTGCATCGATTCCACCGTCAGCTCCTGCACGGCGCTGATCGTCGCGACCCACTGGATCCCGTTGCCGGCGCCGCCGACGATCGAGGCCGCGCAGGCGTAAGCCAACGTGGGGGAGGCGGCAAGCCCGAGGTAGCCGACGCCGATCGCCAAGGTGCTGAAAAACAGCTGGCCGGCGAGGGAGGTCTCGCGAATGCGGGCGAAGATCAGGCTGCCGAAGACCATGCCGATACCCCAGCTGGCCAGCATCAGGCCGTAGCCGGTGTCGTCGGAGCCGAGCGATTCCTTCACGTAGACGACCTCGACCGGGAGGACGGCGGCGAAGAAGACAAAGGCGATTCCCTGGGCGGAGAGGATCCGGGCGAGGACGGCCTCGCCGCGGATGTAGGCGAGGCCGGCGCGGACGCGATCGCGCATCTGCCCTTCTTCGGGCTCTGCCTGCGGCATCGCCCCGGCCGTGAAGAGGGTCCAGGCGACGACGTAAAAAGACACGGCGTCCAAAAGCAAGGCGGATTGGACGCCGAAACCGGCGACGACCAGGCCCGCCAGGGCCGGTCCGACGGCGGCTCCACCCGTGAAGGCGACGTTCAGCAGCGCGTTACCGGCGCGCAGCTCCCCGGTCGGCTCCAGCGAGGTGGCTACGACAGCGCGGGTAAGCGCTCGTCCGGCGAGGGCGAGGGCGCCGTCGATCGCGGCCAGGGCGACCACCGGGGCGAGGGAGAAATGGCCGGCCAGAAGCGCCAACGCCCCGAAGACCGCAGCCTCGCCGCAGTAGATCACCGGCAGCGCAAACCGCGGTGGCGGCCGCTCCGCATGCGCAACGAGGACGGGAGCGAAGAGGGCGGGGAGAAAGCGCGTGCCCAGAAAGAGGGCGGCGGTCGCCAAGGCGCTGTCGGTGCGGTCGAAGACGAGCACCGAGAGGGCGATGATCCCCATCCAGTCGCCCAGCTCGTTGATCGAGTAGGAGGCCGCCAGCCGCCGAAAGAGCGGTCTGCGCAGGGGGTCGGTCAGGCGGGGCTCAAGCATGGGTAGGCGATCGTCCTACTTCATTTCTGCACAAGTTTTCCTGCAGATGCACAAGTTTCCGCGAATCTGTGCTACAAACTGCCCAGAAATTGAACGTTTCCACGATGCGACGCACAACGTTGCGGGCTTCAACGACTACGGAAGGGGCAAGGAACATGGGCTACCGTCACTAAGCTTTCTCAAGCAGACCCCCAGTCAACGGTCTGCACCAGACTTCGAAAGGGCGTCCCCAACGGGGCGCCCTTTCTCGTTTTCGGGAAAACAGACCGGCGCCCTGCGTGCGCCGCCACTCCGTTCCGCAGCCGAAACGCGATCTTGGGCGAATTTGGCCATGCGGCTAGTTTTTTTGCCGATCCCCCACCGGGCGGGCTAACTTTGGAGTTCGCAAATAGCGGAAACGTCAATTGACGCCTGTGGCGCAGGGAAACGAAGAGCGCTCGGGAAATGGTTGCCGATTCCTGTCAAGCCTCGTTCCCCGTTAGTCGATTCCAAACCCAAGACATGGCTCCGACCCGTCCCACCCGACTAGCTATAGCGACGATGGTCGCCGTCCTCGCGCTGGTCACCGCCGTCGCCTTCTGGCGCGGCGCGGTCGCCGACTGGGACCTGCCGCTGTTCTGCATCCTGCTCGGCTTCTCGGTGTTCAGTGACCTGACCGCGATCAGCACGACCTCGAAGGTGAAGATCTCGGGCAGCTTCCTCGCCCTGGTCTTGGCGATGGTCTTCCTCGGCGGCGCCCCGGCGGCGGTGATCGGGGTGCTGACGATCCTCGCCGGCTGGCTGCGCTGGCGCGACGCCGGGCACTACCTGCTGAACAACGTGCTCACCTACGCGACCTTTCCCCTGGTCAGCGGGATCGCCTTCCACGAGATCGTCGACTCGGGCCGGGTCGCCGAAAGCGACGCTGCTTTCTACGCGCTGATCTTCGCCGTCTTCCTCGTCGCGTTGGCGATCAACTTCACGATGATCGCCTCCTACTCCTGTTACCTGGACCGCAGCTCCTTCTTCGTCAAGGTGCGCACGGCGCTCTTCCCGCTGCTGCCCTCGGAGCTGGCGGCGGCGCTGATGGCGGTCGGCGTCGCTTACCTCTACGTCCAGCTCGGGCTGGCGGGGGTTGCGATGTTCGGCGTCGTCCTCGTCACCTTCCAGTATCTGCTGGGAGCGCTCCTGGTCTCCCAGCAGCGGGCGGAGGAGTTGGAGCTGCGCTCGAAGCAGCTGGCGAGCTTCCAGGTCGGGATGTTGAGCGCGATGCTGCGCACGCTCGACCTGCGGGACCAGATGACCGCCCGCCACAGTGCCGCCGTCGCCCGCTACTCGCGGGCGATCGCCCAGCGCGCCGGCTACTCGCGCCGCGAGGAGGAGCTCGTCCACATCTCCGCGCTTCTCCACGACATCGGCAAGTTCATCCTCCCCGACCGCATCCTCAAGGCCAACGTGCCGCTCACCGACGAGGACTGGATGCTGATCAAGCGCCACCCCCAGCAGGGCGCCCGCGTCGTTTCCTCGCTCGACGGCTACGGGCCGGTGGCGGAAATCATCCTCGCCCACCACGAGCGCATCGACGGCAAAGGCTATCCGCGCGGTCTGGCGGGGGACGAAATCCCCGAGCTGGCACGGATCATCTCCGTCGCCGACACCTACGACGTGATGACCGCGCGCGACTCCTACCGGACGCCGATGTCGAGCTACGACGCGATCGTCGAGCTCCGCCGCGTCGCCGGTAAACAGCTGGACGCCCGCTTCGTCGAGATCTTCATCGAGCTGCTCGAGGGCAAAGACGTCTCCTTCCAGCACGGCGAGGCGGCCGACTTCGAGAAGGAGCTGGCGCTGGAGGCCCGGATCGAAGAGACCGCCAGCCCCGGCGGCGAAAAAAGCCGCTTCCAGGTCGCCGGCGTCAACTAGCGGACGCAGTTCTTCCCGGCTACCGGGGACAAATGCGTTCGGTAGCGTTGCGCCCCCATGCGCGCCGTCACCTTCCAAGCGCCCGAGCAGGTCCGGATCGAGGAGAAGCCCGACCCCGAGCTCGCTGCTGCCGACGATGCGCTCGTGCGGGTCGAGGCGAGCGGCATCTGCGGCTCTGACCTCCACATCTACCACGGGCGGGTGCCGGTCGAGCCGGGCTTCACGATTGGCCACGAGTTCGTCGGCACCGTGGTCGCAGCGGGGGAGGACGTCGAACGGGTCGCCGTCGGCGACCGCGTCCTCGGCACCTTCCACACCGCCTGCGCGACCTGTGCCTCCTGCCTGCGCGGCGACTACCACCGCTGCCGTAACGGCCAGACCTTCGGCCACGGCGCCAACCTCGGCGATCTGCAGGGAGCGCAAGCCGAGCTGCTCTTGGTTCCGCGGGCAAACCTGACCCTGCGGCGGGTGCCGGAGGGGATGTCGGCCGACGTCGCCCTCTTCGCCGGCGACGTGATGGGGACCGGCTACCACTCGATCGCCCACGCCGAGATGCGCCCCGGCGACACCGTCGCCGTGCTGGGCCTGGGGCCGGTCGGCCTCTGCGCGGTTCAGGCGGCGATCGCCGGCGGCGCGGTCAAGGTCTTTGCGGTCGACACTGTGGGGGAACGGCTGGAGATGGCGCAGCGGTTTGGCGCCGTCCCGCTGCACCTGACCGAAGACGAGCCCAAGAAAGCGGTCCGGGCGGCGACCGAAGGCCTCGGTGTCGACGTCGTAGTCGATGCGGTCGGCGATCCCGGCCCGCTGGCGCTCGCCGTCAGCCTCGCCCGCGACGCCGGCACCGTCTCCGGCATCGGCGCTTATGCCGGCAAGGGCGAAGTCCCCCTCGGCCTCGCCTGGCTCAAGGGCCTGCAGCTGCGCCTCGGCCTCGCCAACGTGATCGCCCATGTCGACCGCGTGCTCGCGCTGATGGAGGCTGGCAAGCTCGACCCCGGGCCGCTGGTAACCCACCACATGCCGCTCGACCAGGTTTCCGAGGCCTACGAGATCTACGACCAACGCGAAGCTCTGAAGATCGTCTTGACGCCGTAGCTGTTCTATTTGACTGGCACAGTTTACGGAGGTACTGTGTGAACAGTTGGCACAGTTAGAGACCAACCCGTTTGCTGTCGACCCCGGTGACGAGCTTCCAGTTGGGTTGCAGCTGAGCTGGCGCCTGCGGGCGCTAATTAAGACCGGCGAGCTTGCGGCTGGTGAGCGGCTGCCGAGCGTCCGCCGGCTGGCCGAGTGGGCGGGAGTGAACGTAGGCACTGTCCGGGCCGTCTACGAGGCGCTTGAGAGCGACGGGCTCGTCGTTACCCGGCACGGCCAGGGGACCTTCGTCGCCGAGGGCATCGCCGCCGCCCCCCAGCTGGAGGCGATCGCAGCCGACGCTCTGCGCAAGGCAGGCGAAGCTGGCTATGGCCCGCGCGATCTCGCCGTCGTCGCGATGGCCTGTGCCGGGCTGCCGGAGGAGGAGAGCGAAGTGCTCGAGGTGCGCCAGGAGCTGCGGCGGCAGATTGCCCGGCTCGAGGCTGAGCTCGCCACCTACACCGAGCACCTCAAGGCCGACCTGCCAACGGCGCCGAAGCGCGCGGTCGCCCACGTCGCCGGGGTCGAGGAGTTGGAGCAGACGCGCGACACCCTCGTCGCGCAACTGGCAGCAGCGCAGCAGGAGAGCGAGCAGGAGGTGCGGCGGCGGGCGCGCAGCCGCGGCCCCCTGGGGAGGGCGATGAGTCGGTGGCGGGCCAAGCCTTGAGCAAGGCAAGCGGCGTCACCGGCTTCTTCACCGAGGTGGGGACGATGGTGGTGCTGACCACGCGGACGATCGTCTCCGCCGTGCGCCCGCCGTTCCCCTACGGCGAGGAGCTGGCCGACCAGTTCTATTTCACCCTGCGGCTCTGCTGGTTCCCCTTGCTGATCTCGACCTTCGCCCTCTGCCTCGGCGCCCCCGGCCTGCAGGCGGCGGGGCCGCTGCAGATCTTCGGCGCCCTCGATCGGCTCGGCGGCTTCTTCGTCTTGACCGCGATCCGCTGGATCGGCCCGGTCGTAACCGCGGTGGTCGTCGCCGGCGTCGCCGGCACCGCGATCACCGCCGATTTGGGAGCCCGCAAGATCCGCGAGGAGCTCGACGCGCTGCAGGTGCTCGGGGTTGATCCGGTCAAGAACCTGGTCGTGCCGCGCTTCCTGGCGCTGATGCTGGTGACGGCACTGCTCGACATCTTCGCGATCGTCTTCGGCCTGACCGCCGGGATCGCGGTCGAGCTGCTCTACCACCAGAAGCTCGGCGGGTTCTTCGCGACGCTCTTCTCCAACGCCTCGGTCACCGACCTTTGGGGCTCGGTCCTGATGTGCACGATGTTCGGCGCGATCATCGCGATCGTCTGCTCCTACAAAGGCATGACCGCCTCCGGCGGGGCGGCGGGAGTGGGGCGGGCGGTCAACCAGGCGGTGGTGATCGCCCTGGTCGGCGTCTTCGCCTTCAACTACGTCTTCACCGCGGTGCTGCTGGCGACCAACCCGCAGCTGCAGGCGATCCGGTGAGGGACCGGCGATGAACGCCTGGCTGGAAGCCCCGCGGGGTTGGCTCGAGGCCTTCGGCGAGATCGGCCGCTTCGGCCTGCGGGTGGCGGCGCTCGTCTACTCGGGCCGGGTCCTGCGCTTCTTCGGCGAGTCGATTCGCCAGGCCGGCATCCTCATCCTCGGCTCGGCGCTGATCATCTGGGCCTTCGTCTTCATCCTCGGCCTCCAGTGCGGGATCCAGGGCGCCTACTTCTTCCGCGCTCAAGGCGTGCCGCAGTACGCCGGCCTCTTCGCTGCCTGGTGCGACCTGCGCGAGGCGCTCCCCTACGCCTTCGGCTACATCCTCTCGGCCAAGGTCGGGACCGGGATCGTCGCCGAGCTTGGGGCGATGCGGATCTCCGACGAGATCGACGCGCTGGAAGTGATGGGGGTGCCTCCGATCACCTTCCTCTGCGCGACCCGCCTGCTCGCCGCCTGGATCGCGCTGCCCTTCCTCTACCTGGTCTCGATCGGGGTGATGTACCTGGCCAGCTACTTCGCGGTGGTGAAGCAGGTCGCCGATGTCTCCTCTGGCGGCTACACGCTGATCTTCTGGATGTTCCAGGACCCCACCGACCTGGTCTTCAGCCTGATCAAGGGGATGGCGATGGCAACCGTGATTGTGCTCGTCGGCTGCTACTACGGCTACACCGCCTCCGGCGGCCCGGTCGGCGTCGGCACCGCCACCGCGAAGTCGATGGTCTTCAACATCGTCGCCGTCCACATCCTCGGCATGCTCGGCACCGTCATCTTCTGGGGCGCCAACCCGAGGGCACCAATCGGCGGCTGATCAGCCCTTGGCGAGGATCGTCACCATCAGAATCACCCAACTGGTGGCAGCACCCAACACGAGGCGGTTGAAGGAATCTTGAATTGATGCGAGCCTGACTCTGACCTCGCGGATCTCCTCCTTGACTTCGCGGATCTCGCCTTTGAGCTCGCCCTTGTGCAGTTGGATGTCGCCTTCGACCCGGTCAAACCGCTCTTTGGCTTCTCCCCGTCCCTCGCTGATCCGGCGGCCGACCTCCTCGAAACGCTGGTCCACCCGCTTGAACTCGCGGTCTATGTCGTCGAAGCGTTCATCGATCCGCTTGAACCGCTCGTCATGGAGCTCCATCCGCATCTCCCCTTCCTCGACCAGCACCTGCATGCCGCCAGACTAGCGAAACCGCGGAATGTTTTGTCTTCTAGTGCCGGTGGCGGCGGAAGGTCTCTTCGACCCAGCGGTAGCCGGGGCGGCTGCTGAGGCTCTCGCGGAAGCGCTCGAGGCCCGCGGGACGGGGCAGCTCCGGCGGGAGGGGGCCCTCGGGTGGGACGACGATCGGGTAGAAGAGCGAAGCCGCGGTGACGTCGGCGACGCTGAGGCTGTTGCCGACGAGGAACTCGCCGTCGCCTTTTTCCAGCTCCGCCTCGAGCTTGGCGAAGGCGGCGATGATTCCCTCTCGCGCCCGCTGCGCGTCCTCGCTCTTGTTGGCGCCCCAGCGCAGGCTCGTGTAGATGCGGCCGTAGGCGCCGACGACCGGCTTCGCTTTCCCCAGCGGGCCCGGCACGCTGGCGGCAGCAACCTCGCCGAAGAGCTCGGGCTCCTGGATCAGCTCGTAGAAGGGGAGCAGGCGGGTGTGGGGACCGAGGTTCTCATCGAACCAGTCCTCGAGCTCGAGCGCGCGGGAGCGGTCGTCCGGCGTCGCCGGATAGAGGGGCCGATCGAGGTATTTGGCGTCAAGCGCGGCGATGATCGCGGTCGAGTCGCCGATCGCCCGCCCGTCCATCTGCAGAACCGGGATCGTCGGCTGCGCGCCGCGGGTGAGGAAGAGCGCGATCGGTATGTGCGTTCCCGGCAGCGGCGAGCGACGGACGTGGTCGACTTCCTTGTACTCGAGGGCCCAGCGGACCTTTTCGGCGTAGTGGGAGATGTCGATCTGCCAGAGAATCGGCTTGTCGCTCGATTGCACGTTCGTCATCTGCCTGCCAGCATAAGCGCGTGGCGCTGCTCGGTGAATCGGAGGTGCAGGAGAAGCTGGGCCAGCTCGATGGCTGGGCGCTTGCCGACGGCGCAATCGAAAAGAGCTTCAAGCGCGGCGACTTCGTAGGCGCCGTCGAGTTCGTCTCCCGCCTGGTCGAGCCGGCGGAGGAGATGAACCACCACCCGGATGTCTCGATCTCCTGGGAGACCGTCACCGTCACCATCTCCACCCATTCGGAGGGTGGCCTGACCGCCGCCGATTTCGAGCTGGCGGCGAAGGTCGACGCGCTCGCCTAGACGGACGTGGCGAAACGAAAGAAGCAACGGCGGCCGCGGGAGAAGGCCCCGACCGTCGACTACGTAGATCCCGAAGGCAACGTCCTCACCCTGCGGCAGACGCTCAGCGCCGGCACGATCGCCAAGGTGAGCGAGGGGCCGGCGGGGGAGGCCACCTCGCAGGACGATGCCTGGCGACGACGCTCAGAGGTGCTCTTCGAGCGGCTGGCGGTGCGCTGGGAGATCGCCGGCCTGCCGCTGGACGACCAGAAGATGTTGGTCGGTCGCTACCGAATGGCCGATGCCGAGACGCAGCGGTGGGTGCGGCAGACGATCGCCCAGCACCTCGAGCGCCACCTCCCCGACCTCGTCGACTGAGCAGTGGCCGAGGAGGTGCGGATCGACCAGCGGCTCTCATTGCCGCTGGCCGAGATCGAGCTGCGGACCAGCCGCTCATCCGGCCCCGGCGGCCAGCACGCCAACGTCACCGCTTCGCGAGTCGAAGCGGTCTTCGACGTCGCGGCCTCGCAGACGCTTGACGATGCGCAGCGCTCGCGCCTGCTGGAGCGGCTGGGGCCGGTTGTCACCGCGGTCGCCCAGGACGCCCGAGGCCAGTCGCGCAACCGCGAGCTGGCGCTGCAGCGGCTGGCGCAGAAGATCGCCGCAGGCTTGCGAGTGCAGCGCAAGCGACGGCCGACCCGGCCTAGCCGCGCCTCCAAGCAGCGGCGGCTCGAGCAGAAGCGCCGCGGGGCGGAAAAGAAGCGCGGGCGCCGACGCCCGCCGTTAGAGTGAGGAAGATGCTCGGGGAAAGCAAGGCCACCAGCGGGTTCGCGGTAAGCGACCTGAACAAGGCGAGGGAGTTCTACGAGGGGACGCTCGGCCTCAGCGTCGAAGTGCTCGACCAAGAACACGGCGTGACGAAACTGCACCTAGCCGAAGAATGCGACGTGCTGATGTACCTCAGCGCCGACATGGAACCCGCCAGCTACACGATGCTCAACTTCGAAGTCGACGACATCGATGCCGCAGTAGACGGCCTTGGCGCCCGCGGCGTCAGCTTCGAGCGCTACGAGGACTTCCCGCAGGACGATAAGGGGATCGTGCGCGGCGGACCCGGGCCGGCCATCGCCTGGTTCAAGGACCCCTCGGGGAACGTGCTCTCGGTGCTGCAGCAGCCGTAGGTGCGCGTCGCCGACAGAGTAGTCAGCCGGCGCCCAGCGCCTCCGCCACCGCGTCGCGCCGGTAGTCGAAGATCTGCTTCAGGTCGCGGCGCACCAGCAGCCGATCGGCAAGCTCCCCTAGCGGCCCGAACGGGATCGAGTAGCGAACCCGGTCGCGGATGATCGTCATCTCCGCCCCGTCCTCCACGAACGTGTGCGTGTGCTCCCACAACGAGTACGGCCCTCGCACCTGGACGTCGACGAACCGCCGCGGCGGTTCCCACACCTCGATCCGCGTCCGCCAGCCCAGCGGCACCCGGTGCAGCCGCAGCCGGTACTCGATCAACGTCCCCGCCGCCATTTCGATCGGCGCTGGGGTCGTCACCTCGAAGCCCAGCGAAGGCGGCGTAATCCGGTTTAAGTTATGTGCGTCCGCGTAGAAGGCGAAGGCGCGGTCGATCGGAACCTCAACTCGCTGGCAGCGCTCGAGATGGCGGATGCGGCCCACCCGCTGAGCCTAAGGCGTCCGGGGCAGCGCATATATTGGACCTCCTCAAGAGCCTAGTTCCGACAGTGACCAAACGCCGCTACTCAGCCATCTCAATGTTCTCCGGTTGCGGCGGATTAGATCTAGGCGCAGAGATGACCGGCGCCGTCAAAGTCCGCTGGGCCAACGACTACGACGCAGCCGCCGCCGCCTCTTATCGGGAGAACCTCGGCGGGCGCATGGTGCTCGGGGACGTCAGGGACCTGGAACCGCCGGACATCCCAGCCGACATCCTGCTCGCCGGTCCACCTTGCCAGGATTTCTCGGTCCTCTGGCTGCATGAGGGTGCGCGAACCGCCAGGGGGAACCTCTACAATGAGGTGCTGCGCTTCCTCGGGGAGCGGGCCCCCGCCGCCTTCATCCTGGAGAACGTCCGGGGTCTGCTTTCGGCGAACAACGGCCAGGCCTGGGCGTTGATCAGGTCGGGCCTGAAGGCGCCGGGCCGGGCGATTGGGCTCGACGATTCCGCCGGACCCCGCTACGACCTCTCGGTCGACATCGTCAACTTCGCCGACCTCGGCGTGCCGCAAATGCGCGAACGGCTGATCGTGATCGGCACTCGCGCCGACCTCGGCATGTCGCCGATCGAGATTCCGCGGCCCTTCGCCGGCTGCCACATTACCGCCCGGGAAGCCTTGGAGGATCCACCGTTGCCGCCGTTTGAAACCGGCAACCATGATCTGCATGCCGATGCCCCCGGCGTGGTGGAGCGCTTGAAGCTGATACCGCCCGGCGGTAACTACACGGCGATTCCGGAGGACCATCCCAGCGCTGTTAAAGGGTTGATCTCCCATGTCTACCGCAGGCTTGCCCCCGACCAGCCCGCTTACACCCTCGTTGCCGGCGGCGGCGGCGGCTCGATGGGTTACCACTACGACGAACCGAGGTCCCTGACCAACCGCGAGCGGGCGCGCCTGCAGACCTTTCCCGACGACTTCCGCTTCAAGGGGTCGATCCGCGAGGTGCGGGCTCAAATCGGCAACGCAGTGCCGCCCCGCGGGGCGAAGGTGATCGTCGAGGCGGTGGTTGACGCCCTACGCGCCCAGAGCGCCCCGCTGCAGCCGCTGGAGAAGGGAAACTTCGAAGCGCCCTCTAGAAACCTCCGCGATACCCTTGCGGCATAGGCGCGGCAGGCAGCAAAACGGAAACGCATCAAGTAGTCGAGGCGATCAACGCCCTCTCGATTTTCGGCCCCTGGCAGGCGGGGGCCTACCGAGAGCATGCTGATCGGACCCGTGGCGTCCTCGGAGCCGACGTCGAGACGAAGAGCCGGGGGTATGTGACCGAGTGGGCGGTCGCCGCCTCACCCGGTGTGCTGATCCTCACCGGTAACGCCGGCACCGGGAAGACGGCTCTCGTAGAGGCTTACTGCGAAAGCCTCGGCGTCAACCGCCCGACCGCTGACGGCCTGGTGGAGGTGGCGCCGAACTGCTTCGCGGTGAAGGATTTTTCCGGGATCCCGCAGGAGGAAAGGGCGGCGGTGGTCGGGCTCAGCCGCGAGATTCGCGGCGGCCGGGCGGCGCAGCTGTTCATCTGCGCAAACGAGGGCGTTCTGCGCGAGGCCCTCAGCGAAGACCCTGATCCGGAGCTGGAAGGCCTGCTCTCTGCTGCCCTCGAAGGCGGCGCCTACCGCGCCGAGGCCGCGCACGGGGTGACGATCGTGAACATGAACCGGCAGCGGTGGACGAGCGAGGAGATGTGGGGGCGGCTGCTCGACTACTTCGTCCGCGAGGAGCTCTGGACGGGCTGCGAGGGGTGCGCCGCCTCCGGCTCCTGTCCGATCAAGGCCAACGCGGAGGCGCTGCGGAGGGATGGGCCGCGCGAAGCTGCGCGCCGGCTCGTCCAGTTCGCCTCGGGGTCGTCGGTTTCGACCCTGAGGGAACTCCTCAGCATCATTTCCCACGGCATCACCGGGGGCCTGAACTGCGAGGAAGTCAAGGCGGCGCAGGCGCCCTTCGACGCCTCCTCCGGGTACTTCAATCTGCTGCTCGGAGAGGGCCTCTCGCGCGAGCGCCTCGAACGCTCGACCCTCATCCAAGAGATGCGCAGCGCCGAACTCGGCGCCGTCGCCGACGTCGAAGTCGACGGCTGGCTGCGGGATCCGGAGTCCGCGCCAAAGCTGGTGGGGGAGCTGGCTGGGCCGGCCGAGCCGACGCCGCACGCCCTCGTGCGGACCGGTATCGGCGATCTGACTTTCCGCGACTTCGGCGAGACCATTTCGGTTAGCGACGACCCCGCGAAGGTCGAGATCTGCCTCCAGGACTACGTCACCGGCGGCAAGATCCTCGAGCTTTGGCGCCGTCGCGTCTTCTTCGAGGCGCAGCCGGCCCTCGGAGGCTGGAAGGCAGGCTTCTCCCGCCTCACGAACCTCTCCTTCTTCGGCGCCCTGATCGAGGTGGCCGAGGCGGTGCGGGAGGGGCGCAGCACCACCGAGATCCGCCAAGTACTGCTCACGGGGCTTAACTACCTCACCGCGGGGTTCGGAAAATTCGGCGGCTTTCTCGTCGTGCCGGACCCCGGCAGCCTCGCCTCCCGCAACCCCGGCTCATTCCGCCTGCCGGAGCCGTCGATCGTCCACAGCAGGGTCGTCGTCGATCGAGTTCGGCTCGAGCAGGAGGACGGTCCGGAGCTGATCGAGCTGCTCGATACCGACGATGTCCGGATCGTGTTGAGCGCCCGCGCCGATGGCGGGACGAGCCGGATGCTCGTGACTCCGCGCCTGTTCGAGGTGGCGCTGCGGTCCGGGCGCTTCCGCTCGCCCGCCGGCGCCGACCTCCCGGAGATGAACGAGCTGCTGGGCTTCTACGCCGCCCTTTCCGCCGGGTCGGCCCAGGGACAGCTGGAAGTCGTCGATCCCTCCAGCGGCGTAATCCGATCCATCACCCTCCCCGCTCTCTAGTGACGCCCGAAGCCTACGAGGGGATGGAGCTCGACGGCGCCTTCCGCCTGATCACCCAGATCGGGAAGGGGGGCATGGGGGCGGTCTACGAAGCCGAAGAACTCGCTGTCAAACGCCGCGTCGCCGTGAAGCTGATCCTCGACGACGGCGATCCGCATCTCAAGCAACGGTTCCTCAAGGAGATGGAGGCGGCGCTGAAGATCGAGCACCGCAATTTGATCCCGCTCTTCAGGGCCGGCTTCGATGAGAAGAAGAGCCTGCTCTACATGGCCATGCGGCTGGTCAAAGGCACGGATCTTGCCCATGTCCTCCTCTCCGGCGCCCTAGATTTGGAACGCTCGTTGAGGATCCTGGGGAACGTCGGGGAGGCGCTCCAGTGCATCCACGGCCAGGGCTACGTCCACCGCGACGTAAAGCCGGCGAACATCCTCCTGGCTGAAATTGGACAGCCGTCGGAGTACGCGCTTCTCGGCGACCTCGGGATCGCCAAGGCGCTCGACGATCCGGCTGGGATCACCAAGGGCGAACCGCCGGGCACCCCGGTCTACAGCGCCCCCGAGACGTTCAAGAACTGGGTCACCACGCCGAAGTCCGACCAGTACTCGCTGGCCTGCGTGCTGTTCGAGATGCTCGCCGGACATCCGCCCTTCTTCTTAGGCGATCGCCTGGAGATCGCCCGTCAGCACATGGAGGATCCCGCTCCGGACCTCGCCTCCGCCAACCCGGGAGCCCCCAACAGCGTCAGGAAGGCGCTCGCGCGGGCGCTCGACAAGGACCCCGAGAAGCGCTTCTCGACGGTGGCCGACTTCTGCGCCGCCGCGCGCGAGGGCTGGGAAGCCGAAGCCGACGAGGAGGCGGGGATGCGGCGGCTGACCCCGGCTGAAGTCAGCCGTTCCCTGTTCGGCCTCGCCCCTGATCGCGACGAGCGGGCCAGCCAGTTGGCGATGGAGACCTTTCTCACCCTCTGGGCCAACGGCTACGAGGCGCCGGCGGGTAAACCAAAAAGCCCCAAGCGCAGGAACGGCGCCCTGCGCTCGCTGGTCCTCGCCGACAACTTCCTCGAGGGCTTCAAAGGGGACTCCGACGCCCGAGGGGCGCACGCCGAAGAGGCCTGCGCGAAGCTGGCCGCAGGACGTGACTTCTCCGGCAGCGAAGGGATCGGGCTGGCGCAGAAGGCGCTGCGGGCGCTGATCGACGACCGCACTCTGCAGGGCAGCAAGGGGGCGACCCTGCTGACGCCCTTCCACGAGTCACTGCTGTGGTACGACGCGAGGCGCTCCGGGGCGAAGCGGCCGTGGTCGGTGCGCAAGGTGAACATGCGCGGCACCGGGGTCACGATCGGCGCGATGCTGCTGCGTGGCTCCGGCGGCGAGGACGACGCGGCGACGGCGGCGACGGCTGGGATCAAGACGGCTCTAAAGGCGCCGACCCCGCTGGAGAAGCTGACCGCACGGCTGCGGGAGGCGGCGCCCGACGACCTTGATCCATTCAGCCCCGAACCGGATGAGCTGGCGGCCTGGGACGCCGCCGGCAGCAACCTCTTGAAGCCGCTGGCCGCGAAGGTGAAGCGGCACTGCGCGAACATCACCGCGCAGGAGCACGTCGCCCCCTCTGCGAAGCTGCTGCAGGTACGGTTGATCCTCGCGCTCGACCTCATCCAGCACACGCTCGCGCGCAGCTGGGAGGCGATCGATGCGCCGATCGAGAGCCGTTACCTGCTGCTCTCCTTCGCAGTCGAGGAGCGCAAGGAAAACTACGTCCGGATGGCCTCTGAGGGGAGCTACCAGAGTGCTAGGCAGCAGATCACGCAGGCGATGATCACCGAGCTCGGACGCCGGGCGCAGGAAATCTCAGAAACGGAGGCCCAGCCCGAATGGAGCTTCCAGTTCGAGAAGCGGGCAAGGCTCGATGAAATCGCCGATCGGTTTGAGCAGGCGTTGGATACGGCTGACTTCCAGGAGCTGGCAGGGCTGGTCTTCGAGGAAAGCCGCGGATCAGGCTACGGGCGCCCCGTCGATGCCTTCCGGGTGCTGATGGAGTCGGTCGGCCTGCTGCACGGCACCGGCCAGTACCGCTACCTGCGTCCAGGGCCCGATCTGCTGGCGGCCCTGATCGGCGCCGTCGGCGGCATGCCGATGCCGACCGCGGACTTCCTCGAGGCGGTCTGGCAGGAGTGGGGCTTCGTCGTCGGCGATCGGGAGATGACCAGTACCGTCCTGGTCGATTCGCTCGACGGCAGCCTGCTCGCCCGCAACGCCCGCATCCTCGAGCGTACGCTCGCCTCCTCCGGCCTCGCCGTCGCCCTCTCTGACCAGACCTGCATGGTCGGCCGCAACCTCGGGGAGTTCCGATGAGCGAGCGGCTCGGGCGCGCCTTGGTGGCGAGGATCAGCGAGTCGGCCGCCGACGGGGCGGCGTGGCTGCTGGTCGACGGCGTAACCCCCGAGGTTGCAGAAGCAATTGCCGCCGGCTGGGCCGAGGAGCTGCCCCGGCTCGCCGTCGTCGGCCCGGCGGGGGCCGACTTCCGAGGCCGCGAGCTCAAGGACGAGCCGGCGACGAGCCTGAGGAACTCGGGCCCCGTCTGCCTCGTCCTCTGCGAGGGGGAAGCGATCGCCGACAGCCAGTCGGTTAAGGGCTTTGAGCGCTACTCCCCCGGCGAGCTGGTGGTCGAGCAGGAAGGGCTGGAGCTGCTCGCCGTACAGGCCCCCGACGTGTCCACCCGCCCGGGCGTCCAGGCGGTGCTGAGGGCCCTCGGCGAGCTGAAGCTCGAACGCTCGCCCTCGCCGCTCGCGATCTGCCGCTTCCTCGATGCGATCGCCGCCGGCTCCACCGCTGCGCAGGCCCTGCCGGAGCTCGGCGGCTTCCACGATGGCGCCGGCGACCAGGCACTCGACCCCGCCCGCGTCGTCTCCAACCTCAACCTCGCCGCCGAACGCACCAGCGGCGACCGCCTGCGCCCCGCCTCGCTGCGGGAAATGCGGGCCCGTGCCGAAGTGATGGGCGGCGTCGACCCGGGGGAGGTGATCGAACTGTTGATCAGGCAGGACCCCGAGCTCCTGCGCCGGCTCGACTTTGACCAGGCGACGACGATCTTCGAGGGGCCGCCCTCCGCCGGCCTGCGCGGAGATGTCCTCGCCGCTCTGCAGCGCTTCGAGGAGCGCGACGAGGAGTCCCGGGAAGCGGCGGAGGAGGTTCTTCCCGCGGTTGACCTGCTCGAGGAGCCCCTGGAAGCCAAGGAAGCTGCGGCCGAACTGCTCAAGTTCAACGACGACCACCAGCAGGTGGTCCTGCCGGCGCCGATCTGCCGCAAGCTGAAGCTGCTGCGGCGCGAGCGCTCGGTCAAAAGCGACTCGGTCGAGGAGGCGCTGCTGCGCGCGATCGACGGACTGCCGAGCCGGCTCAGCTCGATCGACGTCAAGGAACCGGTTGTCGTCGACTCCCAGAGCTCTGAAGCCCAGGCCCGGAGCATCCTCTCGCTTGCCGCCGCGCACGTGCGGACGGCGCCGCTCCTCCGCGCACTGGAAGCGAAGGGGGTGGAGGTCGCCGGTGAGCTCCTGGAAGACCCGAAGGCCCGCCTTGCCGGGATCGCATCCACCGTCGACCAGCCGGCTCACAGCACCCCCCGCCGCGTGGTGCTCGCGGTTCGCGGCGAAAGCAAGGGCGACGCCGTCGAGGTTGCTTGGACTCCCGACGCAGAGGACTTCGCGCTGCTGATGACGCTGGTCGAATTCGCCGAGGGGGGCGACTCGCTCAACCTAGAGGCCGACCCCGAGGCGCAGATCGGCAGCGGCATCACCACCGACTTGATCAAGCCGCGCCGGGCCCCTGCCCAGCTCACCGCCCTGGCTGAACACCTGCAGGGCACTGCGGCCGGCTTGCTGCGGGAAGGATTTGATTCGGCGCTGCTGGCGAGCTGGGTGCGCGCCTGGTCCGATGCAGTGGAGGCCGCTCACTCCAAAGGCCTCTCCGACCCCGTGGTACTGGAAGCGCTTGCCTTCGCCGGCGGCATCTGCGCGGCGGACGGCGACGTGACGCTGACGCTGCTCTCACCCCTCAAGGCGGAGTGGCTGGCGGCCCGCACCGACGCCTGGCTCGACCTGCTCGACCAGGACATGTCCGCCAACGTCGGCGACGCTGCTTTCGAAACCGGCGACAGCCATCCGGTGCCGCTGCTGCAGACCGCGCGCGCCCTCGGTGAATCCACCGCCGCCCAATACCCCGCTTTCGTCTCCTCCCCCGACAGCGAGGTGCCGCTGCTGCCAGTCGCCGACGGCTCGATCCTCTCGGGGTTTGGCACCGGCCGGATGACCGAGGAAGTGGCCCCGGTGTCGCTCGAGTCCCTGCAAGGGGCGATCAAGAAACTCGTCGACCTGCACCCCGAGGCGGGGCTGCACCTGCGCTGCATTGCCTGGCAGACCGGGGCGGCCGACCTCCTCGTGCGGGCGGTGCTGGCGCTGTTGAAAAAGCGCCGGCACCTTGAGCGGGCCGAGGTCCTCTGCGTCGAAGGGGAGCCCCACGAGGAGACGCTCGGCCTGGTCGACGACTGGGCGCGGGGCGAGGATCAGGAAAGGCTGATCTTGAAGTACCACCCGAGCCTCAAAGACTGGCCGGGCGGAGCCGGAGAGAGCCCGGAGTTCCACCTCGCGGTGGTCGAGGGGGTGACCCGCCAGCAGGGCCGCCTTCCGGTCAACACCGAGGAAGTTCCCGAGCCCGAGCTGGACGAACACGAAGAGGTCCTCTTCTCCCCGAGGACCTGGGTCCGTCCCGAACACACCCACATGCTGCTCTCGCCCCCGGCCCTCTCGAAGCCGGGCAGGAGCTGGCTGCGCCTGATGACCGCGATCGACGACTCCTGGCCCTCAGCCGAGGAGCCGAAGCTGCGGGTGCCCGAGCTGCGCATCGACATCAAAAAATCCCGCTCGGCGCTTTCGAAGCTGCACCAGCTGGCGCTGTGGGTGGTCACCCTGGACCGCTTCGCCAACCGCAAGAGCCTGGAGTCGGCGGTTGGAGGCGATGTCGCGATCCTCCACCAGGAGCGCCGGGCCTCGGGCAGCGATGTGCAGGGGATGGTGATCAGCCAGCGGCTGGGCAGCAGCGCTGACCATGCGATTGAGGTGAGCCTGAAGCGCGCCGGCCTGCTCGACGAGGCCGGCGGCCCGGAGCTGGCCACGGCGCTGCGCCGCGCCGCCGCCGCCGGTTACGGAATCCTTGCCCTGCGCGCCGCTACGACCGGGTCGGGGATCAATGAGCTAATCGGGCACGTGGCCGCCTTCAACCGGCTCACCACGGTCGCCACTCCCTGGCCGCTGCCGCCGGGCTGCGGCGTGCTGATCCTCAGCCTCGACGAGTACGCGGACTGGTTCGGCCGGGCGCGGCGGGCCGACATGCTCGCCCTGGCCCTGTCTCCAGGGGAGGGTGGCGTCCACGCGGCAAACGTCGAGGTGAAGGCGGTGCGCTCCTCGGGCCTCGTTCCCGGGGCCCTTTCCGAGGCCAAGGAACAGATCAAACGCACCCTGATCGATTCGCGGTTCGCCGCCTACCCCAACGGCACCGTCTACTCCCGCCTCTGGCTGAACCGGATCTGTGACGCGGCGGTCGCCGTCGCGCGCGAGACCGGGCGCTTGCTGACCGAGCAGGACCTCGCCGCCCTGAACCGCTTCCGCAACGGCAAAGGCGTCCTCGAGTGGGCGGGGGTGGGGATGGTCTTCGCGCCCGGCGCGGACTCGAGCACCCAGCTCAGCCACCTGCCGTTGATGCGCGATCGGGTGCCGATCGCGATGTCCTCGATCGACCTCACCCTGGAGCTGCTGCGGGACGCCTCCCGCGGCAATGGGACCGACCTGCAGACCGTGGCCACCGGGCGCCCCGTGCTCTCCCCCTCAACCAAGCAGCGCCTGGTCAAGCCCGTCGCCGAGGAGGGGGGCATCCAGGAGGAGCCGCCGACCCCCGCCGCCGAGGCGGCGCCGTCGCCCGAGCCGGTCGAGCCCACCGAGACGCCGGAGGAGCCGGCCGCCGCCGAGGTGCAGCAGGAGGAGGTTGAGGAGGCGCCGGACCCGCCCGAGGCTGTGGAATCCGCCGAGCCCCGCCGCCACCCGGTGCTCGGCACCGACGCCGCCTCAGGCGAGGAGGTCATATGGCAGGTGATCGGACCGGAGGCCCTCTCCAACGGCCACATCGAGGTCTACGGGACCTCCGGCGCCGGCAAGACGCAGTTCATCATGAGTCTGGTGTCGCAGCTCGGAGGGATGGGTGCGCGCTTCGGCGTCTGCGACTTCAAGAACGACTACGGAGACCGCTTTCCGGAGCAGGGGGGCGCCCGCTTCTACGACCTCTGGGAGAGTCCGCTTCCGTTCAATCCACTGGCGATCGAGAACCCGACGAGGCGGTCCCTGCAGGGTCTGAGGATCGAGCTGCGCGACACGGTCGACATCGCCGCCCGCCCGTTCGCCCGGCTCGGCCATCGCCAGCTGGGCAAGCTGCTGGAGGCCTTGGAGCAGGCATATGCGCAGGCGCCGGCGGGCTCGATGCCGACCCTGCTGGACGTGCACCAGCTCCTCGACGACGACCTCAAAGGGGTGATCGGCGACCTCACCGGGACCGAGCTCTTCGGAGCGGGCCCGCCGCTCGGCACCCTGATTGACCACAACGTCATCTTCGGCCTCAACCACATCCCGGGGACGGGGCTGACGACGACGCTCGCCGCCGGTTTCATCCTCAGCTCGCTGTACCTGAAGCTGTTGGAAATGCCGCAGGTCGCCAACCAGGTCAACTACCTGATCGTGATCGATGAGGCGCACCGCGTTGCCAACTTCCATTCCGTCGCCAGCATGGTCCGCGAGCTGCGCAGCAAGGGCCTGGCGGTGATCCTCGCCACGCAGCGGCCGGGCGACCTGCCGGAGGAGGCCAGCACCAACGCGCAGACGAAGGTCTTCCTACGTCTGCCCGACGCCAAAGCCGCCCGCCAGGCGGCGCAGGCGCTCGACCCCTCCGACCGCAGCCTGCCCGGGCAGATCCGCACCCTTGAGGACGGTGAAGCCTTTGTGGCCATCGCCGGAGGGCGGCCGATCAAGGTGAAGCTGCGCCAGCACTGGCGCGATGACTGACAACCTGACGAAGGAGCAGCGCTCCTACACGATGTCGCGCATCCGCCGGCGCGACACGCTGCCGGAGCTGATGCTGAGGCGGGCCGTCTGGGCCGCAGGGTTGCGCGGCTATCGGATCGACCGCAGCACGCTCCCCGGCCGGCCGGATCTCTCCTGGGGGGTGAAGCGGGTTGCCGTTTTCATCGACGGCGCTTTCTGGCACGGCCACCCCTCCGCCTTCCGGCCCGGCAAATCCGGCAAGTACTGGGACGAGAAGATCAGGCGCAACATGGAGCGGGATGAGAAATCCAACCGCAGCCTGGAAGTGCTGGGCTGGACCGTCCTCCGCTTCTGGGACTTCGAAGTGAAAAAGGACCTGGAGGGGTGCGTCGAGCGGATCGAAGCGGCGCTGGCCGGAGGCGGATAATGGAGCGGCGGGAAGCGCTGGAATGGTTCCACCGGCACCGGCAGCTCGAGGTGCCCTGGGAGGCGCTGCGTTTCGATGATGGGAGCCGGCTCGCCACCGCCGCCAAGGGGATCTACAAGCCGGCCGGCAGCGAATTCGCGCTCAGCATCTCCCAGCGTCTGCGCTCTCCCTATGAAGATGATCTTGCCGAGCTGCTGGAGGGCGGCGGCGGCCGCGCCCGCTACCACCAGGAAGGTCCGCCGACGCCCGACGCCCCCTTCCGCTCATTCACCAACCAGGGGCTGGTCCGCTGCATGGAAGAGGGGGAGCCGGTCGGCGTTCTCGTTCAGGTCTCGCGCGCGCCGGCGCTCTACAGCGTCGTCGGCCTCGCTCGGGTCAGCGGCTGGAAAGACGGGGTCTTTCTGCTCGAGCTGACGCACGACCCCGATGCAGCGGAAGCGCCCGGCGAGACCGAGCCGTGGCGGCCCCCGGTCGACGACACCCGGGAGCGGGTGCGGGCGGACGTGGTTCGGCGCCAAGGCCAGGCCGCCTTCCGCCTCAAGCTGCTCAAGGCCTACCGGGGCCGCTGCGCGCTGACCGCCTCGAACGCGCCGCAGGCGCTCCAGGCCGCGCACATCACCCCCTACGCGGGAGCCGCGTCGGACAAGACTCAGAACGGGCTGCTCCTGCGGGCGGATATCCATGCCTTGTTCGACCTCGGGCTGCTGGCGGTTGACTCCAAGAAGATGACCTGCCTGCTCAGCCCCACGCTCGCCGGCACCGACTACGAGCAGTTGAAGGGGCGCAGGCTGCTCGTCCCTCGGAGCAAAGCCGACCGCCCTTCCCCCCTCGCCCTCGACCAGCACCGCAGCTGGGCCGAGCTGTAGGGCGGGCCTGGGCTGGCCGGACTCTGGCTCTTCCGCTGCGAGCCACAGCGCGGTTTCGGCTCTGCCAAAGGGTCGTGATGGGCACGGCTGGTTTCGAACCAGCGACCTCTCGCGTGTGAAGCGAGCGCTCTCCCACTGAGCTACGCGCCCGGGAGCGGGTGAATCATACGACGGCTGGAGCGACCTCTCCGGGAGCAGTCGGAGGGTGGTCCTCGGGCTCTGCATCGATGGCGTCCTTGCGCAGGGCCATGCCGACGAAGGGGTAGATCAGGGTCGAGAGCATCGCGGCGCCGACCAGGCCGGCGGCGGTGGAGGTCCGCATGTGCCCCTCGTCGATCGCGATCGTCGTGATCGCGACCACCAGGGGCAGCTCGGTCGCCGAGTAGAAGGCGAGGGCCATGCGGTCGCGTGCCCTGAGTACGCCGCGGTAGAGGAGCATCGCGGGCACCCCTCTCACCACCAGGAAGAGGACGAAGAAGAGCGCCAGCTTCGCCAAGGCGCCGAGCGAGCCCAGGGCCGCGAGGTCGAACTCGATGCCGCTGGTGACGAAGAAGAAGGGGACGAAGAAGCCAAAGCCCACTGCGGTCAGCTTCGACTCGAAGACCGCTAGCTCGTGGCCCTTCAGCGCCAGCCGGGTGATCATCCCGGCGACGAAGCCGCCGAGCAGGATGTCTAGGCCGAGATGACCCGCCAACAGGACGAGGCCGAAGATCAGGACCACGGTCACCCGCACCGCCAGCTGGCTGCTCGCCTCGAAGGTCCGTTCCAGCGCCGGCCAGCCGCGCCAGGCATAGCGGACCGAGAGGATCGCCAGGGTCAGCGCCAGGGCGACGAAGGCCATCAGGATCGCCGCCTCGTGCAGCGGGTTCGTCGTCGAGAGGACCAGCGTCACCAGCAGGATCGGGCCGAACTCGCCCGCTCCGCCTGCCGCCAGCAGGTAGGTCCCGAAGCGCGTCTTCAACTCGCCGTTGTCGCGCAGGATCGGGATCAGCGTGCCGATCGCCGTCGTCGCCATCGCCGAGCCGGTGTAGAGGAAGGAGACCACGACTCCGGCCGCGGCGAGCAGGCCGCCGATCCCGTAGGCGAGGGCGACGGAGAGCAGCCAGCCGAGGGTGCCGAGCTGCATCGGCCTGCCCCTGATCCGCTCGAAGTCGATCTCGTAGCCGGCGAAGAAGAAGAGCATCCCGAGGCCGAGATTGGCGAAGAAGTTGACGAAGTCGTCGCTGTGGGCGAGGCCGAAGACTTCGGGTCCGATCAGGATCCCGAGGATCAGCTCGAGGACGACGACCGGCGGAGCCAAACGCTTCGGGACGGCGGCGACGAGGACTGCGGCGAAGGCGGCGGCGACGACGATCGCGAAGAACGAGTCGGTGTCGACCGTGATCACGCGCTGATCCTACGGGCGACCGGGTACGATCACCACTGGACCGTGCTAGGTGGGGAATCAGCGGTGCCCTGTCACCCGAAATCCGCTTAGCGGGGCCGACTACCGTTCCGAGGGGCTGGCCATTGGGGTCAGTGCCGTGGCGGCGGCGATGACGGCCGGGTCCTGCGCGACGTGGGCACGCGAATCAGGTCAGGTCCGGAAGGAAGCAGCCTTAAGCGGATGCCGCGGGTGCCGCAGGAGAGCCCGACCCGAGCCTCAAGCCACGGACACGCCCGGTGACCTCGTTTCAGAGGACGGGTGCACGGTCCATAACTTCATAGCTAGTCGATCAGCCGCTGGCGCATCTGGCGGATCGCCACGCGCCAGGTAACGAGCGCAAAGCAGGCGAGGAAAGCGAAGCGCAACAGGTCGGCCCACTCGAAGCCGAAGGCGCCGGCGCGGACCAGTTCGACCAGCTGGTGGAGGGGGTTGAACTGCGCCACCACCTGGACGCCGTGGGGAAGCCCGTCGATCGGGAAGAAGGTGCCGGCGACCAGGAACAAGGGCGTGATGAAGAGCGCGGTGACGTAGTTGAACTGGTCGATCTTGGCGACGGTCGCCGCCATCGCCACCCCGAAGCCGGCGAAGGCGAGGGCGGTGACGAAGCAGAAGAGCGGCGTCAGCAGCATCCCCGGCGCCGGGTCGAGGCCGAAGGCGATCGTGACCAGGAGTGGAACGCAGCCGTAGGTGCCGGAGCGCAGGCCGATCCAGAGCATCTCCGCGGTGACCAGCTCCTCGACGTCGACCGGTGCGGCGAGGATCGCGTCGTAGGTGTTCTGGAAGCGATGCTTGACGAAGGTGCCGAACATCGCCGGCAGCGCACTCGAGAAGATCACTGCCGTGGCGACCATCCCGGTGCCGACGAACTCGATGTAGGGGACGCCGTTGACTTCGTCGACCAGCGTCGCGCTGAGACCGAGGCCGAAGGCGAGCAGGTAGACCAGCGGTTCCATCACGCTGGAGAAGGTCGTCCCCTTCCAGTAGGTGCGGAAGTTGGCGACCTCGCGGCTCATCACGCCGGCGATCGCAGTTGGTTCCAGGCGCCGCATCTGCCGCGGCGCCTCCGAAGCCGCCGGCGTCATCGCCTCCATCACTCCGCCTCCTCTCCGGTCAGCAGGACGAAGACGTCCTCGAGCGTGGCGGCGCGGACTACGGCGTCATCGGGAATCACCCCGTCGGCGCGCTCGGAGCCGACGATCGCGATTGCCGGCCCGGCCGGACGCACCGCCAGCCCCTTGGACTCCGCTTCGGTCCGCGTCTCCGCCAGCCGGCCCGGCGGTCCGTAGACCTCGGCCGTCTGGCGGCCGGCGTGCTCGACGATCAGCTCGGCCGGACGGCCGCGGCTGATGATCTTGCCCTGGTGCATCACCGCCACCTCGTCGGCCAGCCGCTCGGCCTCCTCGATGTAGTGGGTCGACATCAGGATCGTCGTCCCGCGCGCTTTTAGGTCGCCGATCAGCGTCCATAGCTCGGTGCGGATCTGCGGGTCGAGGCCGACGGTCGGCTCGTCGAGGAGTACCAGGCGTGGCTCGTGGACGAGGCCGCGGGCGAGCAGCAGCCGCCGTCGCATCCCGCCGGAGAGCTCGTCGACGGCGTCGTGGCGGCGCTCGCGCAGGCGGGCGATGTCGAGCGCTTTATCGATCGCCTTGCCGACGTCCGGGACCCGGTAGAGGCGAGCGAAGATCGCCAGGTTGTCCTCGACGGTGACATCGACGTCGAGGTTGTCGAGCTGGGGGACGACGCCCATCTGCCCCCGCGCCGTCTTCGCTTCCGCCGGCAGCTCGTGGCCGAGGACGCGCAGCTCGCCGGAGTCGGCGATTGCCTGGCCGGTCAGCAGCCGCATCGTCGTTGACTTGCCGGCGCCGTTCGGTCCGAGCAGGCCAAGGCAGATCCCTTCCGGCACCTCGAGGTCAAGCCCGTCGACGGCCTTAATCGGCCCGAAGGTCTTGACCACGTCTTTGAGCTCGATCGCAGCCATCGCCACCGATGGTTTCATGACCGGAACTTCCCTTCTGTGACGACCCACCATGAGAGACTCCGCCTCCCATGCTCGACGAGCACTGGATCCGATCGCTGCACGTGGAGTCGATGCGCCGCGCCGACCTGCACGAGGAGCGCGAGCCGCACGTCCTCTTCCAGGCCTCAACGATCGGGGCGCTGCTCGACGGCGCCTTCGAGGGCGACCTCAGCTTCCGCGAGCTGGCCGGGCACGGGGACCTCGGCCTGGGAACGCTGAACCACCTCGACGGCGAGATGATCGCGATCGACGGCGAGTTCTTCCGCGCCGACCTCGACGGTCGGGCGACGCCGATCGACCCGGAGGAGCGGACGCCCTTCGCCGTCGTCACCAATTTCGAGCCGAGCGTGGACGAGCGCCTGCCGGCCGACCCACTCTCCCACGAGGGGCTGCTGGCGCGGCTGGACGAGCTGCTGCCCGCCGGCTCCTCCTGCGCTGTCCGCCTCGACGGACGCTTCGACTCGGTCCGCGCCCGCTCGGTGCCGCGGCAGGAGCCGCCCTATCGGCCGCTGACCGAAGTCGTCGCCGACCAGTACGTCTTCGAGCTGCGTGACGTCGAGGGGACGATGCTCGGCTTCCGCTTCCCGGCCTACGTCGAGGGGATCGAGGTCGCCGGCTACCACCTGCACTTCATCAGCGCCGACCGCACCCGTGGCGGCCACGTCCTCGACTCCCGCTCCAGCGGGCTGCGCGTCCGCCTCGACCCGTCAAACGACCTTCACGTCGAGCTGCCGCCCGAGGTGGACCTTGGCGACCCGGCGCTTGCCGCGTCCACCCACGCTGCCGTCGACGCCGTCGAGCACTTCGGCTAGCAGCGCCGGTAAACGCGCCAGGAATCGTTGCGGGCGACTTCGCGGAAGCCGCCCGGGACCTTCCTCGAGAAGCGGGTCGGGTCGTTGGGGTCGAGGATGAAATTGTGGATGACGAAGGAGTTGGCGGGGGCGACGAAGTAGCCGCGGCGGGGGATGCCTTCCTCGCTGGCGCTGACGATCTCAGTCGGCGCGACGTCGAGCCCGAAGCCGAGGCGGGGGACGGCACGATGGTTGGGGACGGCCACCTTGCCGCAGAGCGGCTCGAAGGCACCTTCGTCGACTAGGTCGGTGAGTTCATCCTCGATCGTCGCCTGGTTCGAGAGGTCGGTGTCGACGCGGGAGTCGAGATCCCACTGGTTCGGCAGCCAGAGGACGAACATCAGCGCGACGAGGGCGGCGAGGATCTGCCAGGGGCGGCGGGCGCGATGCCTGGGCTCGAGCAGGCGCCAGCCAAGCAGCGCGACCGCAACGAAGATCGAGAGGATCGCTGCCGCCAGCATCGTGTAGCGGGCGATGATTGCCAGCCCGGCCGCGCCGAGGAAGGCGAAGGCGAGAAGGGCGAGAACGGCGGCAGCGATGCCGAGCAGCGAGCGGCGGCGCAGGAAGGCAAGCCCGAGGACGACGCCGACGAGCGCCCCAACCATCCCCGGCCACTGCAGCACTTCGCCGAGGGCTCGGGGGCCGTAGAGGATGACGTCGACCGGGCCGGTGTGGCGGTCGAGCGTTTCCACCGTCTCCTGCGTGCCGGTCAGCGAATAAAGAGGTTCGCCGGTGGTTATCGCGTCGAACAACACCCACAGCACCGGGCCCGCCAGAGCCAGTGCCGCTAACCAACCCAGCTCGTTTCTGGATCGATCTTTGTTCCAGGCCAGCCAGATCCAGTACGCAATTGAGAAGCCCCAGGCCTCGGGGCGGAGGAGGCCGGCTAGGGCGAGGAGGATTAGTACGGGCCAGCCTGCTCTTGGGCGTTTGGCCTCGAGGACGAGAGCGCCGAGGCAGAGGGCGATGTAGGGGAGGTCTACGTAGGCGCGGAGGCCGTTGGAGAGGAAGGGGGCGCGGGTGAGGACGATCGCGGCGGCGAGGGCGCCGATCCAACGGTCGAACCAGAGGGTCCCGAGGCGGTAGACGAGGTAGCCGCAGAGGGCGAGGGAGACGTAGGCGACGATCATCGTCACCGTGATCGCGCCGTCGCCGATCGGCGACGCGATCAGACCGAGCAGGTCGGCGAGCGGATGGGGGGTGGGCGGCAGCGCCGCGCCGTAGTCGGGACTTTGGCCGTGGGCCAGTTCGCGGCCCCAAACAAGCGCGTAGATCGTGTCGTAGTTGGGGAAGCCGACCGGGAAGATCAGCAGCAGTAGGGCCGACACCGCAGCGACCCAGGCGGCGGGCGTCAGCCAGTTGCGGGCCCCCTTCGGCACGCGCGGGACGGTATCGCCGCGGCATGTCAGGGCGCTCGGTGCCCGTGGATACACTGGCCCGAGACTGATGAGCGAGCACACTTCCCTCTACCGCCGCCACCGTCCCGGGTCCTTTGACGAGGTTGTCGGGCAGACTCACGTGGTGCGGACGCTGCGCAACGCGGTCGAGGGAGGCAAGGTCCACCACGCCTACCTCTTCGTCGGCTCGCGCGGGACCGGCAAGACTTCGATGGCGAAGATCCTCGCCCGCTCACTCAATTGCGAGCGCGGCGGTCCGACCGTCAACCCATGCGGCGAATGCGAGTCCTGCGTGACGATCGCCGCCGGCACCTCGGTCGACGTGATCGAGATGGACGCCGCCTCGAACCGCTCCGTCGACGACGTCCGCGACCTCCGCGAGCGCGTCGCCTACGCGCCTGCCGGCGGGCGCTGGAAGGTCTACATCCTCGACGAGGCGCACATGCTGACCAAAGAGGCCTGGAACGCCTTCCTGAAGACGCTCGAGGAGCCGCCGCCGAACACCGTCTTCGTCCTCGCCACCACCGAGTCCCACAAGGTGATGGCGACGATCGCCGACCGCTGCCAGCGCTTCGACTTCCAGCGCCCCTCGCTCGAGCAGATCTCCGAGGTGCTCAACCGGGTCGCCGCCGCCGAGTCGATCGAAGCCGACGAGGGCGCCGTGGCGATGATCGCCCGCTCCGCCCAGGGCAGCTTCCGCGACGCGCTCGGGACCCTCGACCAGCTGGTCGCCTTCGGCGGCAATCAGGTCGAGCTCAAAGACGTCCTGGAGATGCTCGGCGCCGCTGACGCCGAGCTCCTCTTCGAAGCGGTCGACGCGGTGATCGCCGAGGACCCCAAAGGCGTGCTCCTCGGGGTCGAGAAAATGGCCCGCTCCGGCCGCGACCCCTCCCAATTCGCGCGCGACCTCCTCGCCCACCTCCGCCACCTCCTGATCACCCAGACCACCGGCGAGGTCCCGACCACCTTCGTAGTAACCGCCACCGACACCGCCCGCATGCAGTCCCAAGCAGCCGCGATCAACCCCGCCAACCTGATCCGCACGATCGACGAGCTTGCAGACGCCTTGACTGCCGTGAGAGAGGGCGACGACGCGCGCCTAGCCGTCGAGATAGCTCTCCTCAAGGCCGCCCGTCCGGATCTCGACCCGGACACCGCGAGCCTGCTTCGGCGGATCGAGAGGCTGGAGAACGGGGGCGCTCGGCCCGCGGGTCCTGCCGCCGCAGGGGACCCACCACCTCCTGCAACTGCGCAGGAGGTGGTCCCCCCTACGACGTCACCCACGGGAGATGCCTCACCGCCGGACGAGGAGCCGGCGTCTGCCGACGAGGATCCTCCGGCGGGTGGCGCGGATTTGGGGGACCGCCCCCCGCCAGTTGCGGGGGGTGGTGGGACCAAATCGGCGACAGGACCCGCCGGCCAGCACCCCCCGTCTACCGAGCTGTCCTTCGCCGACATCCAGCAAGCGTGGCCCGCCGTCCTCCAGAAGCTGTCCGAGACCGCCCCCGCCCTCGCCGCCACCTTCGAGGGCGCCCGCCCGACCAGCTTCGACGGCGCCGGCCTGCAGATCGGGTTCCCCCCCGAGATGACCTTCAACAAGAAGAAGGCCGACAACCCCGAGCGACGCGACACCTTGGCGGCGGCCTTCGCGGCTGTCACCGGGGTCGGCCTTCGTCCCACCTTCGTGGTGCTCTCAGAGGACCAGGGGCCGCCGCCCGACACGCCGGCGCCGGGTAGTGATGAGATCGACGAGGAAGAGCTGCTGGAGCGGCTGAAGAGCGAGTTCGACGCGGAGGAGGTCGGTTAAGTGGCGCGAGGAGGAGGACCCGGAGGCTTCGACATCCAGGGCCTGATGAAACAGGCACAGCAGATGCAGGCCGACATGATGGCGGCGCAGGAGAAACTGAAAGATGAGGTCGTCGAGGCGAGCGCCGGCGGCGGCATGGTCAAAGTCAAAATGGGCGGTGACCTGACCCTGCGCGAGATTGTCATCGACCCCGAGGCGATCGACCCCGAGGAGGCGGAGCTGCTCCAGGAGATGGTGCAGGCCGCCGTCAACGAGGGCCTGCGTGCCGCCCAGGAGCTCGCCAGCTCGAAAATGGGCGGGATCGCCGGCGACGACCTCGGCGGACTCGGCGGGATGCTGGGCGGTTGAGCGAGGGCCCGGCACCGCTGGCGCGGCTCGTCGCCGAGCTCTCGCGCCTGCCGGGCATCGGCCGGCGCACCGCAGAGCGCCTCGCCTTCCACCTCCTGCGCGCTCCCGACGAAGAGGCCTTCGCGCTCGGCGACGCGATCCGCGAAGTGAAGGAGAAGGTCGGCCTCTGCGAGGAATGCTTCAACCTCGCCGAGGGCCCGCTCTGCCGGATCTGCGCCGACCAGAACCGCGACCGGGCGACGATCTGCGTAGTCGAGCAACCGGCCGACGTGATCCCGATCGAGCGCACCCACGAATACCGCGGCCTCTACCACGTCCTCGGCGGCGCGCTTTCGCCGATCGACGGCGTCGACGCCGAAGACCTGAAGATCGGCGAGCTGCGGCGGCGGGTCGATCGCGGCGGCATCGGCGAGGTGGTGCTGGCGACCAACCCGACCACCACCGGCGAGGCGACCGCCCTCCATATCGCCGACATGCTGCGCGGGCAGGTGACCGTGACCCGTCTCGCCAGCGGCCTGCCGGTGGGGGCGGACCTCGAGCACGCCGACGAGGTCACGCTGGGCAAGGCCCTCGCGGGTCGAAGAAGCCTGGAATAAGCGGGACTGAATATCTGTCCTGGACAAAAGTCCTTGCGCAAATAGCGGAATTTTCGATTTCCAGCGTCCGCTGCTTCCGCCAAGGTCACTGCGTGTCGGACCAGTCAAAAGCCGAGCCGGGCACCAACGGAGACGCTCCCGGGGGCGGAAACGGGACCTCCCCCGCGAGCCGGATCGCGCTCAAGGTCTCTCAGCATCACGCCGATCTTCTTCGCAGCTTGCACGAGGAAATCGGAACCAGTCAGCGCTTTGGCGAGCTTGCCGAGCGCCTCGCCGGCGAGTTCGGTGGGGTCACGGCTGCCGCGATCGAGGCGGCTCAGGGCGTTGGGGGACGCCCGGGTGACGTTCGGCGGCCTAACAGCGGGGAGGGGCCGGCGAACGTCACCCGGGCGCCCTCGAACGGGAGCGCGGCGGTGGCTCCGGAGCAGGCCGAAGAACTGCCGAGCCTCTATAGGCCCGGTCACATGCGGCGGCGTTTGGAGCAGCTGCTGGAGACGAACCGTAGATATGGGCATCCATTCGGCTTGGCTGTCTTTGACGCTTCCGGACCCGGCACCCGTCCCGGCGACGTTGCCGGCGGGCAGGAGACGGTGCTCTCGGTCGTCGGCGCGGCGCTGCGCGACAGCATCCGCATCGTCGACGAAGCCTTCCGCCTCGAGGAGCAGGCGCTCTGCGTCCTCGCCCCGAACATCGGCACGGTCGAAGGGGTGCAGATGTGCGAGCGGCTGCTGCGGCAGCTCGACGAGCTCGAGCGGGCGGGGGGGTTACGGATCTGCGTCTCGGCCGGCGTCGTCGCCTGCCCGGACCACGGCACCAACGCCGAAGAGCTTCTGCACAAGGCCGACGCGGCGATGTGGCGGGCGCGGGCGGTGGGGCAGCCGGTGGGAGTCGGCGCCTTGCAAGATCGCTGACAGATCCCCGTAAATCTGTCCAAAAGCTTCATCCCCAGTGGGAGAATCGACGATGCCTGTCGAAATAGACGCGCAGTCCACCCCTTTGCCACCTGAAGCCAATGCCCGGAATCCGCACTAACGCCGCTGCCGAAGTCCTCGGCGTCAGCCCCAACACCCTGCGCAGTTGGGAGCGCCGCTACGGCTACCCGACGCCGAAGCGCACGACCGGCAACCACCGCAACTACGAGCTGGTCGAGCTGCAGGCGCTGCGCGACGCGCTGGCGGAGACCGGCAACATCTCTTCGGCGATCGAGCTGGCGCGCCAGCGGCAGGCAGCACCTGCCAGCGACGACAGCCTCCTCACCGCCTTCGAGAGCTTCGACGAGTCCGCCGCCGACCGCGCCGTCGAGGAGAGCCTCGCCCTGCGCTCTTTGGAGCGCACGGTCGAGGAGCTGCTGCTGCCGGCGATCGACAAGCTCGCCGCCGACTCCGAGCGCGAGGCCGAGCTCGAGTTCGCCTCCCGCTGGGCGACCGGCTGGCTGCACGGCGCCCGCCGCCTCGCCTCCGTCGCCGCGCGACCGGCCGGGATCCTGCTGCTCGATTCCAGCCACGGCCAGGACGCCGAGGAGGTCTACACCCAGGCCCTCGACCTCGCCTTGCGCCGCGCCGGCTTCCGCGTCCTCGTCCTCTCCAACGAGCTCGGCGACGAGCGGCTCGGCCGCGCCCTCGGCGCCCTCGACCCGACCGCGATCGTCCTCTGCGGCCCCGGCGCCGACACCCAGGGCGCCGTCCGCCTCGTTCGCAAGATCCGCGAGCTCGGCTTCGTCGCCCCGCTCTACGGCTTCCGCGCCGACGGCCTGATCGGTGCCGCCGTCCCCTCCGCCGGCCACCGGCCGAGCGAGGTCACGGGGATGCTCAACTCAGACTTGCGCCGCCGCGCCGCCCAGTTCGCCTAAGCCGCTCCGGCGACTTTCTCCGAGCCGCCCTCGCTGATCCCCCAGCGGGCATGGAGCCGGCGCAGCGGTCGCGGCGCCCACCAGTTCCACTTGCCGAGCAGCTCCATCAGCGCTGGGACCAGCAGCGCCCGGATGATGCTGGCGTCGATCAGCACCGCCAGCGCCGTGCCGACGCCGGTCTCCTTGATGAAGATGATCTGCGAGGTGGCGAAGGCGCCCATCGCGACGGCAAAGAGGAGCGCCGCGGCAGTAACGATCCGCCCCGTCCGCTCCAATCCCATCGCCACCGCCTCGGAGTCCGAGGCGCCATGGTCGCGCGCCTCCTTGATCCGCGAGAGCAGGAAGACGGCGTAGTCGGTCGAGAGGCCGAAGGCGACGGCGAAGAGCAGGATCGGCATCGTCTGCTCGAGCGCGCCGGGGCTCGAGTAGGCAAGGAAGCCCTCGAGCCGCCCGTCCTGGAAGATCAGCACCAAGACGCCGAAGACGGCGCTGAGGTTGAGGAAGTTCATGATCAGCGACTTCAACGGCAGCACCACCGATCCGGTCATCAGGAAGAGGATCACCAGGGTCGAGAGGATCACGATCGCCAGCGCGTAGGGGAGGTGGTCGGCGAGGCTACCCTGGAAGTCGACGAAGTCGGCGGCGGCGCCGCCGACCAGCACGGTCGTCCCCGGCGGCTCGGGCAGGTCGCGGATCTGCCGCACCGTTTCCTTGCCCGCCTCCGATGCGAAGGGATCAGCGGAGATCGCCTGCAGCGCCGTAACGCCGGGGGCGAGCCGCCGCGGTGGGGCGACTTCGGCGACGCCGCGAACGTCCCGCAGCTCCGAGGCGAACTGCGCCGCGGCCTTGGGCCCGCCGCCTTCGAGGTCGACCCAGATCGGGCTGTCGTGGTAGGGCGGGAACTCCTCGCTGACGGTGTCGTAGGCCTGCCGCGCGCTTGCTGACTCCGGCAGCACGGTCGGGTCGACGACGTTGAACTTGATCCCGAGGAAGGGGAGGCCGAGGACGATCAGCAGCAGGGCGCTGGCGGTCGCGACCGGGATCGGCCGCCGCATCACGAAGCGCGAGAGCCGGTACCAGAAGCCCTCCTGCGCCGCCCGCGCATCGGCTTGCGCCCGGCGCTGGAGGAACTTCGGCGCGCCGGCGTTGACCCTCGTCCCCAGCAGGGCCAGCACCGCCGGCAGCACCGTCAGCGAGATCAACGCCGCGAACAGGGCCACCAGCGAGCCGCCGAGGCCCATCGAGTAGAGGAACCGCTGCGGGAAGACGAGCAGCGAGGCGAGCGCCGCCGAAACCGTCAGCGAGGAGAAGAAGACGGTGCGCCCGGCGGTGCCGAGCACCCGCCGCATCGCCGCCAGTCCCGGCCCGTCCTTGGCGATCTCCTCGCGGTAGCGGGAGACGACGAAGAGGCTGTAGTCGATCGCCAGCCCGAGCCCGAGGGCGGTGGTGATGTTGAGGGCGAAGATCGAGATCGAGGCGAGTTCGCTGGCGACGCGCAGGATCAGGAAGGTGCCGACGATCGCCAGCCCGCCGATCAGCAGCGGCAGCAGCGAGGCAACGAGGCTGCGGAAGAAGAGCAGCGAGAGCAGGAAGAGCAACGGGAAGGCGAGCATCTCCGCCTTCTGGAGGTCGCTCTCGACCTGCTTGTTGACCTGCTCCTGGGCGACCGCCGGGCCGCCGACGAGGACGCCCTCGTGCTTGGAGAGCTGCTCGCCGATATCGGCGCCGGCTTCCTGGGCCTGCTTGTCATCGGTGCTCTTCAGCGCGATCGCGAAGTAGGTCGAGTGGCGGTCGCGGGAGACGAAGGCGGGGGAGTGGGTGTCGTAGTAGCCGGTCACCGAGGCGACGTCGGCGCGCTCGCGCA
Organism: Solirubrobacterales bacterium; assembly: GCA_035940865.1. Taxonomy (GTDB): domain Bacteria; phylum Actinomycetota; class Thermoleophilia; order Solirubrobacterales; family 70-9; genus VAYN01. The sequence goes on along the minus strand of DASZEL010000008.1, from coordinate 228,775 downwards.
CCTCGTCCTCCAGCGCCTCGACCCGCCGCCGGGTCGCCGGCGAGGCGACCGGCGCGTCTTCGACCACGGCAATCGCCGCCGGCACCCGCAGCCCTGCTTCCTCGAGCCGGTCCATCGCCTTCACCGTCTCGGTGGCGGGGTCGTCGGCCCCGTAGGGGTCGAGCCGATCGGCGACGGAGCCGCCGATCGCTCCCGCGAGGACGAAGAAAGCGACGGAGAGGAGAACGACGCGCCGGGCGCTGCCGTTCGCGAGTCTGGCCAGAGAGTCGAACATCACTTGCTCCTTTGCTCGGGGGCGGCGGCGAGGATCTCCTCCTCCATCCGCTGGCACCAGTCGGCGAACCACTGGGTGAACTCGAGCCCTCCGCGCAGCACGATCATCGGGTAGGGGTCCTCGATCTCGCCCTTCAATTGCTCGATCGCGCGCAGCCGCTCGTGGACGGCAAGTCGCTGGGCGCGCATCGCGCGGAGAATTTCCAGCGCCTCCTGCCGCGGCAGCGCCGCGGCGAAGAACAGCTTCAGCAGCCCTTCGTCGCGGATCTCGAAGGTGTGGGGCGGCTGCCGTAGCCAGGCGCGCAGCTCCTCCTCGCCGTCGGCGGTGATCTCGTAGACGGTGCGGCGCCGGCCGCCGGTGGGGGAGTCGGAGCCGACGATCAGGCCCGCCTCGGCGAGGTTCTTCAGCTCGGGATAGATCTGCCCGTAGCTGGCCGCCCAGAAAAAGCGGGTCGAGTTGTCAACCAGGGCTTTGATCTCGTAGCCGGAGCGCGGTTGCCCGCGAACGACGCCGAGGATCACGTAGGCGGTCGGGCTCAACGTCTCCATGTATCGGGATTATATATCGATTCGATATATCTGCAAGCGCGATTCCGTATTCGCCTATGGTCAAGGTTTCGGAACCGACAAGACCGTCAGAAGACGAATCAGAGGAAGGGAGCACAGATGTCGCTTGATCAGAGCAAGGTCGGCCGGGTCGTCGCCGAACAGATGGAGGCGATCGAGAACGACTACGGCGAGGACTGCGAAATCGGCGACGTCTGCACGATCGTCGAGGTCGTCGGCCCGCACGGCTCCCACGTCCGCGTCCGCAGCAGCGACATGCGCCCGCACAGCGGTCTCGGCCTGATCCGGATGGCCGAACAAGCGATGCTCGGCAACCTCGGCGGCGCCGCCGAGTAGCTCCCGGCGAGACCGGCGCGTACTCGGGTGGCGACTATCCTCAGGGGTCGATGAGCGGGGACGGATCAGACATCGTCGTGATGAAGTTCGGCGGCACCTCGGTGGCCGGCGCCGAGCAGATCAAACGTGCCGCGGCCCGGATCGTCGCCGCGCGCGCAGCTGGAAACCGGGTCGTCGCCGTCCTCTCCGCCCGCGGCAAGACGACCGACGAACTGGTCGCCGCCGCGCACGAGATCTCCGACCGCCCAGTCGCCCGCGAGATGGACATGCTGCTCTCGACCGGGGAGCGGATCTCCTGCGCGCTCTGCGCGATGGCGATCCACGACATGGGTCACGAGGCGATCTCGCTGACCGGCTCGCAGGCTGGGATCGTCACCGACTCCTCGCACACCAAGGCGCGGATCATCGATGTCCGCGCCGACCGCATCTCCGAGGCGCTGCAGCAGGACCGGATCGTCCTCGTCGCCGGCTTCCAGGGCGTCTCGACCGAGAGCCGCGACGTCACCACGCTCGGTCGTGGCGGCTCCGACACCACCGCCGTCGCCTTGGCGGCGGCGCTGCGGGCCAGCGTCTGCGAGATCTACACCGACGTCTCGGGCGTCTACAGCGCCGACCCGCGGATCGTCCCCGGCGCCCGCAAGCTCGACCACGTCTCCTTCGAGGAGATGCTGGAGATGTCGGCCTCCGGCGCCGGGGTGCTGCAGCTGCGCTCGGTCGAGTACGCGCGCAACCACGGCGTGCGGATCCACTGCCGCAGCAGCTTCGAGGACGGTCCCGGTACCCTCGTTGTCTCAGAGGAAGAGACCATGGAGAACCCTTTCGTAACCGCAGTCACCCATTCGGATTCCGAGGCGCGCGTGACGCTGCACGGGCTCCGCGACGAGCCGGGCGTGGCCGGACGGATCTTCGGCGCCCTTGCTGACGCCAACGTCAATGTCGACGTGATCATCCAGAACGAGCCGGTCGGCGACGACCAGCTCGCCGACCTCTCCTTCACCGTCGACCGCTCCGACCTGCCGATCGCCAAGGACACGATCGCCGCCCTCGGCGACGTCTCGCTCGAGGTGCTGGCCGACGAGCGGATCGGCAAGGTCTCGATCGTCGGCGCCGGCATGCGCTCGCACCCCGGAGTCGCCGCCAAAGTCTTCCGGGTACTCGGCGACGAAGGGATCAACATCGAGATGATCTCCACCTCGCCGATCAAAATCTCGTGCGTCATCTCCGCCGACCGGGTCAAAGACGCGGTCAACCTGCTGCACAAGGCCTTCGAGCTCGGCGACGATGCGGTTCAGCCGGAGGACCCGACCGGCCCGGATCACCGTCCCACGGTCGCCGGCTGATCCTCGGCATACTCGGGGAAGCATGGCCGGCGACGCTTACAAGATCGGGGTGCTGGGGGCGACGGGTCTGGTCGGCTCGACGATCCTCGAGCTGCTCGCCGACCGCGACTTCCCGGTCGCCGAGCTGACCCCCTTCGCCTCCGAGCGCTCGGCCGGCAAGCAGATCGAGTGGCAGGGGGAGACCTTGACCGTGCAGGCGCTGAGCGGGGATTCGATCCAGGGCCTCGACCTCGTCCTCTCCTCGGCGGGCGGCTCGGTCAGCGCCGAGTGGACGCCGCAGTTCGTCGCCGCGGGCGCAACCGTCGTTGACAACACCAGCTACTGGCGCATGCACGACGACGTGCCGCTGGTCGTCTCCGAGGTCAACCCCGACGCCCTCCAGGGCCACAACGGGATCATCGCCAACCCCAACTGCTCGACGATGCAGATGGTCGTCGCCTTGAAACCGCTCTACGACGCGGCCGGGATCGAGCGCCTGGTGATCTCCACCTACCAGGCCGTCTCCGGCACCGGCAAGGCGGCGATCGACGAGCTGCACTCGCAGGCGCGGGCGCTGGTCGGCGGCTACGAGGTGCCGGAGCCGCAGATCTACCCGCACCAGATCGCCTTCAACGTCCTCGCCCACGCCGGCAACTTCCCCGAGGGTGACGACCACACCGACGAGGAGCGCAAGCTGATCAACGAGACCCGCAAGATCCTCGGCGACCCCGAGATCAAGGTCAGCGCCACCTGCGTCCGCGTGCCGGTGGTCAGCGGCCACTCCGAGGCGGTCAACGTCGAAACCCGCGAGCCGCTCGACCCCGAGCAGGCGCGCGAGCTGCTCGAAGCGGCGCCGGGCGTCACCGTCGTCGATGACCCCGCCGGCGCCAAGTACCCGATGGCGGTCGACGCCGCCGGCACCGACGACGTCTACGTCGGCCGCATCCGCCGCGACGCCGGCAACGAAAACGCGCTGGATATCTGGGTCGTCTCGGACAACCTCCGCAAGGGCGCCGCCACCAATGCTGTCCAGGTTGCCGAGCTCCTGGTCGAGCGCGGCCTCGTCGGCACCCGGGTCTAACGGGTGGACATCAGCTTCGCCGAGGCTCTGCTGCTGTTCGGCGGCCTGCTCGCGATCGTCGCGGCGCTTTCGGGCCTGATGAAGGGGACGGTTCTCTCGGCTTCCGTCCTCTCCGTTGCCCTGGGCTTCGGGCTCGCGGTAGCCGGGGTCGTCCACGTCGACGCGACCGACAAGGCGATCGTCGAGCTGGTCGAGCTGGCGCTGGTGCTCACCCTCTTCAGCGACGGGATGTTCGTCGAGCGCGAGCTGCTGCGCAGCCACTGGGGACCGACGGCGCGGGCGCTGATCATCGCTATGCCGATCACGATGGGGCTACTCGCGCTGGCTGCGAAGGCGCTCTTCCCCGACCTGAATTGGGCCGAGGCCTTCCTCTTGGCGGCGGTGCTCTCGCCGACCGATCCCGTCGTCACCTCAGCGGTCGTCACCTCGCGGCTGGTGCCGGCGAAAGTCCGCCACACGCTCAACCTCGAGTCCGGCCTCAACGACGGCCTGGCGCTGCCCTTCGTCCTCTTCTTCCTCGTCCTCGCTTCACCCGGCGGGGACGCCGGCGCCGAAGCCGTCAAGTTGGCCGGCGAGGCTCTGGTCGGCGTGGCGATCGGCGCTGCACTCGGGGTTTTCGCCGGCCGGCTTCACTTCTCGCTTCCCGGCGGCGGCGTCACCGCCCGCTACGAGGGGATCTACGCGATCGGCTTCGCGCTGATGGCCTTCGGCCTCGCCGAAGTCACGATCGGCAACGGCCTGATCGCCGCCTTCGTCTGCGGGATCGCGATGGGGGCGAGCGAGCGAGAAGTGCCTGAGGGCTTCGTCGAGTTCGCCGAGAACAGCAGCGCCATCCTCCAGGTCCTCACCTTCTTCGTCTTCGGCGGCCTGATCTACGCGACCGGCTTCCACCACAGCGTGCCGCCGCTCATCCTCTTCGTCGCCTTCGCCCTCTTCGTCGCCCGTCCCCTGGCGGTGATGCTCTCCTTTCTGCGCACCGGCATCCCGCAATCCGAAAAGTCCTTCATGGCCTGGTTCGGGCCCAAGGGCGTCGCCTCGATGCTCTTCGCCCTCTTCGTCCTTAAGTCCGACGTCCCGAGCAACGACCTGATCTTCGACACCGCCGCGATCGCGATCATCGCCTCGATCGTCGCCCACGGTCTCACCGACACGATCGGCGCCCAGTGGCTGGCGCGGCGGGTCGGGCTGACGAAACAGGCATAGACGCAGCTAAAACGTTACGCTATGCTCATGGCTGTGATGATGCCGAGAGAAAAATGGACTGACCTGCGCTTCGACGAAACCTTCGCGCGCCTCGACACCGATGTCAGGGAACTTCGCGGCGAGGTCAAGGACATGAGAACGGAAATGAACGCGCGCTTCGACGCGATCAACGGACGCTTCGACGGGATGAAAGACTCGGTCAACGCCCGCTTTGATGCGCTGAACGACTCGGTCAACGCCCGCTTTGATGCGCTGAACGACTCGATCAACGCCCGCTTTGATGCGCTGAACAACTCGATCAACGCTCGCTTCGACGCTCAGAACCGCAACATGATGGCCGGCTTCTTCATGGTGATCGTCACCATCCTCGGCAGCAACGCCTTCTAGGCGGTCTAAGCAGCGACGTCAGCGGTGAGGCGGTCCTCGACCCAGCGGGTCGAGGCGATGTGCTTGCCCATGCCCAGTTCCTTCGGCTCGGCGCCGAGGGCGAGGCCGACGAGCTGGGGCAGGTGGAGGACGGCGAGGCCGAGGTCGCGGTTGACGACCTTGGCTGCCTCCGGCTGCTGCATGTCGAGGTTGAGGTGGCAGAGCGGGCAGGGGGTGACCAGGCAGTCGGCGCCGGCGTCGATCGCGTCGCCGACGTGGGTGCCGGCCTGGCGCAGTGAGGTCTCACGGGCCATCGTGATCACCGGGAAGCCGCAGCACTTGCGGGCGCCGTCGTACTCGACCACCTGGCCGCCGAGGACCTCGATCACCTTCTCGAGGTAGACGTCGCGGTCGGGGTAGTGGTTGTAGCCGAGCCGTTCCTTGGGGCGGACGATGTAGCAGCCGTAGAAGGGGCCGACCCGCAGGCCGCTCAGCGGCCGCTTGACCTGGGCCGCGAGGCGGTCGAGGCCGTAGTCCTCGACCAAGAGCCAGAGGAAGTTTTTGTTGGTCCAGCCGCCCTCCTCGCCTTTCTCGTAGGAGAGGCCCTGGCCCGAGAGCGCCTCGTTGACGTGGGCGCGGTAGGCGGAGTCGGCGTCGAGGCGCTGCTGGCACTCGGACTGCGCGCCCTGGCAGGTCGAGCAGATGTTCATCATCGAGAGCCCGGTCTGCTGGGCGAGCGCAAAGGTGCGCGCATTCAGGGTGTCGGCGAGCTCCTGGTTGTGCTCGGCGATGACGCCGGCGCCGCAGCAGTTGGCGCGGTCGAGTTCGACCAGCTCGATCCCGAGCCGCTCGGCGACCAGCGCCATCGAGCCGTGCAGCTCCGGGGTGAAGCCGCGCGAGACGCAGCCGGGCCAGTAGGCGACTTTGATCTTCTCACTGGCCACTGTCTGCCTCCTTGTCGGCCGGGACGGTGGAGCGCTCGATGCCCTTCTCGACATCGACCTCCGCGAGCTCGCCCTCCTCGCCCTTGATGTACAGGTTGAATTCCTCGCCGTGCTCCTCGGCGTGTTTGTAGATCGCCTTCACCTCGTCCTGAGCGCCGCCCGGGAGCTTGTGATGGACGCCGGGGATCAGCTTCTGCAGCGAGCGCATCTTGCCGGTTTTGATCCCCCGGATCGCCGTCGGGATCGAGCCGAGCATTTCCCGGATCGCCCGTTTGGTCGGTTTGAGCTTGCCTTTGACGCCCGGGGCGAAGGACTCCTGCAGGAGCAGTGACTCGTCGAGGGTGCCCTTCTTCTCGATGATCTTGACGAAGGCGATCTCGTGGTCGTGGCCGCTGTTGGGGTCTTCGATCCCTTCTTCGCCGGCTTTGCGGCGCAGGCGCATGATCTGGTCCATCGGTGCCACGCCCTTCGGGCAGGCGTCGATGCAGCTGAAGCAGTGGGTGCAGTCGTAGATCCCGTGCGGGTCCTCGGCGAGGTCGTGGAGGCGCTCCTGGGTCTCGGCGTCGCGCGGGTCGCCGACGAAGCGGTAGGCCTTGGCCAGCGCCGCCGGGCCGATGAAGCCGGGGTCGGCTTCCATCGAGAGGCAGGAGGAGACGCAGGCGCCGCACTGGATGCAGGCCATCGACTGGGTGATGTCGATCATCGATTCCGGCTCGACGATGTACTCGCGCTCAGGAGCCTCGCCGTGCGGCAGCAGCCAGGGGGTGACGCGGCGGATCTTCGTCCAGTGGGTCGACTCCATGTCGGTGATCAGGTCCTTGATCACCGGCATGTTCCCCATCGGCTCGATCACGATCGGGGAGTCGCTGGGAACGCCGGCGACGGCGTACTCGCCTTCGCCCCGGATCGGGCTGGCGGCTTGGGCGGCGGTGGCGCCGGTGGCGGCGAGCATCTTGTTCGCCTGCTCCTGGGCCTCGCCGATCTGGGTCTTGCAGCCGAGGGTGGACTGGCTGTTGACCTTCATCCCGCAGGAGCCGCAGATCGCCGCCCGGCAGGAGCAGCGGACGGCCAGCGAGCCGTCCTCTTTGTCCTTCGCCTGCAGCAGTCCGTCGAGGACCGAGAGCGAGGGATCGAGGTCGACGTTGAACTCCTCCCAGTAGGGCCCCTCGCCGCTCTCAGGCTGGAAGCGGCGGACTTTGATCGTGTACTCGGCCATTTAGTAGGTCCTCTCTTGCGGTTCCCACTGGGTGATCGTGACCTCGGAGTAAGAGATCTCGGGACCCTCGTCGGTCCGCTCGAGGTCGATGTGTTTGAGCCACTCCTCGTCGTTGCGCTCCGGGTAGTCGGTGCGGTACTGAGCGCCCCGGCTCTCCTTGCGCTCGAGTGCTGCGACGCACGTGCACTCGGCGTTGTCGAGCATGTACCCCAGCTCGATTGCGCCAATCAGATCCTGGTTGAAGACGCTGCCGTGGTCGTCGATGTAGGCGGTCTTTGCCTCCTCCTTGAGGCGGCGGACGATTTCCAGGGCTTCCTGGATCCCGGCCTCCTCGCGGAAGACGGCGACCTTGCCGTCCATCGTCTGGCCGAGCTCGAGCTTGATCTCGGAGATCCGGCGGCCCGAGCCCTTCTCGCGGGAGATCAGGTCACTGACTAGCGTCTCCTCGTCCTCGAGCACCTTCTTCGAGGGGCGCGAGTAGTCGTTGCGCTTGGCGCGGGCAGCGGCGTCGCGGCCGGAGCGCTTGCCGAAGATCAGCGTGTCGAGCAGCGAGTTGGCGCCGAGGCGGTTGCCGCCGTGGACGGAGACGCAGGCGGTCTCGCCGGCACTGTAGAGGCCGGGGATGTCCGTGCGGCCGTCGACGTCGGTCTTGACCCCGCCCATCGTGTAGTGGTTGCCGGGCTTGATCCGGATCGGTTCGCGGGTGATGTCGACGCCGGCGAAGTCGCGGCCGACGAGGACGATCTCGCGCAGCGCCTCGTGCACCCGCTTTTTCGGGACCACGGTGATGTCGAGCGCGACCGTGCCGTCCGGGAAGCCGCGGCCCTCGTTGATCTCCGTCTGCTCGGCGCGGGAGACGACGTCGCGCGAGGCAAGCTCCATCTTGTTCGGCGCGTACTTCTCCATGAAGCGTTCGCCGTTGGCGTTGAGCAGGTGCGCGCCCTCGCCGCGGGCGCCCTCGGTGATCAGGAAGCCCTTGCCCGCCAGCGTCGTCGGGTGGTACTGGATCATCTCCATGTCCATCAATTTGGCGCCGACGCGGTAAGCCATCGCGATGCCGTCCCCGGTGCAGATCAGGGCGTTGGTGGTCGGCCGCCAGACCTGGCCGTTGCCGCCGGTGCAGAGGATCACCGACTTCGCTTGGAAGAGCTCCATCGAGCCGTCGGCGACGTTGCGGGTGACGACGCCGCAGCACTCGCCGTTCTCGTCGATCGCCAGCGAACTGCAGAACCACTCCTCGTAACGGGCGATCTGCTCGGAGTACTTCATCAGCTGCTCGTAGAGCACGTGCATGATCGCCTGGCCGGTGATGTCAGCGACGTAGTAGGTGCGGGCGGCGGAGGCGCCGCCGAAGGCGCGGGTGCCGAGCTTGCCTTCCTCGTTGCGGTGGAAGGTGACGCCGAGGTGCTCGAGGTGGAGGATTTCCTCCGGCGCCTCGCGGGTCATGATTTCGACCGCGTCCTGGTCGCCGAGGTAGTCGGAGCCCTTGATCGTGTCGAAGGCGTGGGACTCCCAGGAGTCGCCGGGGTTGAGCGCGGCGTTGATGCCGCCCTGGGCGGCGTTGGAGTGGGAGCGGACCGGGTGGACCTTGCTGATGATCCCGACCGATACGCCTTCCTCGGCGGCGGCGAGGGCAGCCCGCTGGCCGGCGAGCCCGGCCCCTATTACGAGTACGTCATGGGATGGCACGGGCGCGGATGCTATACCGCAGAAACCCGAGGGCGTAGTCGGGATTCGTCACGTTGTAATTCGTCACAGCCAGCGTCGGCCGAGGCGGCGGACGGCCTCCTGCGAAACGTCGATCGCCTGCTCCAGGGTGCCGTAGTCGATGTTGGCGGCGACGTCGGTAGGCCAGTGGTAGTTGCTCGCCTGCTTGATCTCGTTGCAGCTGCACAGCGCCGCGGTCTCGTAGCCGGCGGCTAGCGGCTCGAGGCCGTCGGTGCCGGCACGGAGGCGGAGGTTGGGGACGAGCTCGACGCCCATCTCCTCGGCGAGGCCGTCCATGAAGCCGAGGGCGCGCTGCGGGTACTCGTGCATCTTCAGGAACCCCTCGCCGCGGAGGACGAGCAGGCGCGGCGAGCCGATCGTCTCGAGGCAGAGGAAGAAGGTGCTCTCCCGCGGCAGCTGGGGAAAGTGGCGCTCGCCCCAGGCTTTCATCCCCTCGCTGAAGGACTCCTCCGAGCCGGTGGAGAGGAGGATCACGCGGACGCCCTGCGGCGGCTCGGCGGCGAAGCGCCGTGCCAGCGCCACCAGGGCGATCACCGCGCTGCCGTTGTCGTTGGCACCGGGGACCGTCTGCCGCACGCCGATGTCGGTCATCGCCGCCACGGTCCCCGCGCCGAAGAGCAGCCCGAGCTTCGCAAGCAGTCGCCTGCCGGTAACCGCGCCGAGCGCCGAGAGCAGCGGCCCGCCGACGACCGGCCACATCAGCGGCGGGCTGGTGTCGCTCTTCTCGATCAGTCCGATGCGGTCGGCGACCTGCGCCGGCTTCGGGTGGAAGACGAGCCCAGAGTGGGGCGCGTCGTGGTGGGCGAAGAAGACGACCGTCCGCTCGGCGGTCGGGTCGCCGAGCTCGCAGACGACGTTGTAGGTGGTGCGGCGGGGGAGGAGGCGGCGCAGCCGCCGCTGCCCGGGCGGGAAGTCATCGGCTATGCCGCCGGCGCCGAGGAGCCCGAGGAGGGCGCCGAGCAGGCGCCGGCCTCGCAGCGCCAGCGCCGCCCCGATCATCCCCAGCACTGCTCCCAGACCCAGCGGCCACCAGTAGGTCCCGTGCGCGGGCTCGGCCTCGATCCGCGCCTCGGCGCCCTGCTCGGTGAGCTGGGCGACCAGCCACTCGGCCGCGCGGCGCTCGCCCTCGGAGGCGGACGGCCGTTCGATCCTCTCGAGTTCCTCGAGCCGCTCCCGCAGCCAATTGGCTTCGCTCGACATCCTGGGGAAAGCTAGCCGCTTACCATGGGCGCATGTTTGGACTCGGTGGTGGGTCGATCACCCTCTTCCACTTTCGCGGGATCAGAGTCAGCGTCGACTGGTCCTGGTTCATCGTTCTCTTCCTGGTCATCCTCTACATGACCAACTTCTTCGAAGGGCTGCTCGACGGGGGTGGCACGACCCCGTTCCTCTTCGGCGTCTTGAGCGCGATCGGCTTCTTCGGCTCGATCCTCCTGCACGAGTTCGGGCACGCGGTGGTGGCGATGCGCAACGGGATCGGCATCTCCGGAATCCAGCTCTGGATCTTCGGCGGGATGGCGCGGATGGACCGCGAAGCCGACTCGCCGGGAACCGAGATGAAGGTGGCGCTGGCCGGGCCGGCGGTGACCTTCGCGATCGTCGTCGTCCTCTCTGCCATCGGGATCGTCAGCGTCGGCTGGACCGAGTTCCGCGAGGCGGCGGTGCAGGAAACGCGCTCCGACGCCTCCCCGCTAATGGCGCTGATTGCCTGGCTGGTGACGATCAACGCCCTCGTCCTCGTCTTCAACCTGCTGCCCGCCTACCCGATGGACGGCGGCCGCGTCGCTCGGGCGATTTCCTGGTGGCGCTCCGGTGACCGCACTTCCGCCACCCGCTTTGCCGCCAATCTGGGGCGGCTGTTCGGCTACCTCTTCATCGGCGCCGGCATCGTCCTCGCCGTCAGCGGCTACGCCTTCACCGGCATCTGGCTGGCGCTGGTGGGGATGGTGATCAACGGCTCCGCTCGCGGCGCCACGATGCAGACCGCGATCAGCAGCCGCATCGGCGACGTCCGCGTCGCCGACGTGATGGACCGCGAGCCGGTGGTGATCCCCGGCGACCTCAGCGTCGAGCGCGCCCTCGACGAGTACTTCCTCCGCTACCGCTGGCCCTGGTTCCCCGTCGTCGACGCCGCCCACCGCTTCCTCGGTCTGGTCGAACGCGACAAAGCCGACGAGGTCCCGGAGCTTTCCCGCGCCAGCTCCCACGTCTCCGACCTCGTCGACCACGACATCGGCCTCTTCGTCCGCGACGACACCCCCCTCGACTCCCTGCTCGCCAACCAGAACCTGCGCCGCCTCGGCGCCCTGATGGCCGTAGACGCCGAAGGCCGCCTCAGCGGCGTGGTCACGATCGAGCAGGTCGGCCGGGCGCTACGGGATTCGACGACGGGACCGTAAGCCTCACCAGGGACATCGGAGCCGGGGACGAGTGCGACCCGATGCTCAGGCCTCGATCGAGCTGCGGGCGGCCTCGATCAGCTTCGAAGCATGAGAGCCGCCCGTAAGCGAGTGGTGTGCCCAGAGTGCCACGTCCCGGTGACCGCCCCGGTCCCAGACGTACATGTGGACATTGGTTCCGTTCGCGTGGGCGCCTTGCGCCTTCGGCACGCTCACTCCGACCACGAAAGCCGGGCGGTCGTTGTTCAACGCTGCAAAGGGGGAGTTGTCTTCCGGGGTGTACCAACTAAGCGTTTCGCCTCCGATCAACTTGGCCGTCACACCGCCGATCCACGCGCTTGCACCGCGGCCATTCTCGATCCCTGATTTGAAGCGCAGGCCGCACTCCTGCACGCTCCGGGAAGTCTGAAACTCAACGGACTTCTCGCCCATGCCCCCTCCACTCTTCGGACTTATCGTTAATCGACGGTGTTTAGGCCCCGTCGGGCACGCAAGAGTACCGATACGGAAAGCGCCAGGCCTGCGGCGACTCTCTTGGTCGCGTTCGGGTCGGCTATACGGCCGGTCGATGGCGTTCGATGACGCGGGCGAAGTCGGTGCCGGCCGGGAGGGTGCCGAAGGCTTGGCCCCAGTCGCCGGAGAGGCGGGAGGCGCAGAAGGCGTCGGCGACGGCTTCGTCGCCGTAGCGGACCAGGAGGGAGCCCTGGAGGGCTAGGGCCATCTTCTCGACCAGGCGGCGGGCGCGGGATTCGATCGTCTCAAGGTCGCCAGGTAGCTCTTCGCGCAGCTCGGTGGCGAAGGCGGCGAGGCGGGGCTCGGCGACCGCGCCCTCGGCTACCTCGGCGAAGAAGGCCTCGACCGAGGCCGGGCTCTTGACCATCGCCCGCAGGACGTCGAGGCACTGGACGTTGCCGGAGCCCTCCCAGATCGAGTTGAGCGGGCTCTCGCGGAAGAGGCGGGGCATCCCCGACTCCTCGACGTAGCCGTTGCCGCCAAGGCACTCGAGCGCCTCGCCGGCGTGGACCACGGCGCGCTTGCAGGTCCAGTACTTGAGGACGGCGTTGGCGACGCGCTTGAAGCTCTGCGCCTCTTCGTCGCCGGCGAGCGCTTCGTCGTAGGCGCGGGCCAGGCGCAGGGCGCCGATCGTCGCCGCCTCAGACTCGATCGCGAGGTCGGCGAGGACGTTGCGCATCAGCGGCTGCTCCACCAACTCGCGGCCGAAGACCGAGCGGTGGGTCGTGTGGTGGATCGCCTCGGCGACCCCCGCCCGCATCCCGGTGGCGCCACCGAGCACGCAGTCGAGGCGGGTGTGGTTGACCATCTCGATGATCGTTCGCACGCCTGCGCCCTCCTCGCCGACGAGCCAGGCCGAGGCGTTCTCGAACTCGATCTCGCTGGAGGCGTTGGAGCGGTTGCCGAGCTTGTCCTTCAGCCGCTGCAGGCGGAAGCGATTGCGGGTGCCGTCGGGCGTCCAGCGCGGGAAGAGGAAGCAGGAGATGCCGCCGTCGGCCTGGGCGAGGACGAGGAAGGCGTCGCACTGGGGCGCCGACATGAACCACTTGTGGCCGGTCAGCTCGTACTCGCCGCCGGGGCCGCCGCCGTTGACGGGACGGGCGAGGGTGGTGTTGGCGCGGACGTCGGTGCCGCCCTGCTTCTCGGTCATCCCCATTCCCGCCAACGCCCCTACCTTCTGCGATGCCGGCGCGTTGGCCGGGTCGTAGTTAGGGGAGAGGAAGCGCGGCTCCCACTCGGCCGCCAGCTCGGGCTGCGTGCGCAGCGCCGGGATCACCGAGTAGGTCATCGAGGTCGGGCAGCCGATTCCGGCCTCGGCCTGCGACATGCACATGAAGGCAGCGCCGCGGGCGACGTGGGCGCCGGGCCGCGGGTCCTTCCAAGGCGAGCAGTGGAGTTCGTGGGAGACCGCGAGCGCCATCAGCTCGTGCCAGGCGGGGTGGAACTCGACGGTGTCGACGCGGTTGCCGTAGCGGTCGTGCGTCTTCAGCTTCGGCGGGTTCTCGTTCGCCTGTGCGCCGAGCGCCTGCACGCGCTCGCTGCCCGCCAGCGCGCCGACCTCTGAGATCCGCGCCTCGTCCCAGTCGGCACCCTCTCGCCGCACCGCCTCGACCAGCACCCGGTCAGCACTGAAGACGTTGTAGTCGACCAGCGGCGGCGGTTGGTTCGCCACCTCGTGGGTACCGAAGCTGGGGCGTTCGACCGTTGCCATCTGCTCCGATTCTGGCACGGCCCTGGCCGCTCAGCCAAGCCACGGGGAGAACGGCAGACAGATAGCATCGCTTCCCGGTGCCCCCGGACTCCAAGATCAAGGTCCAGAACCCGATCGTCGAGCTCGATGGTGACGAGATGACCCGGATCATCTGGGCGTTCATCAAAGAGCAGCTGATCCTCCCCTACCTCGACGTCGAGCTCGAGTACTACGACCTCGGGATCGAGAGCCGCGACGCGACCTCCGACCAGATCACCGTCGACGCCGCGGAAGCGATCAAGCGCCACGGGGTGGGCGTCAAGTGCGCGACGATCACGCCCGACGAGGCGCGGGTCGAGGAGTTCGGCCTGAAGGAGATGTACCGGTCGCCGAACGGGACGATCCGCAACATCCTCGGCGGCGTCATCTTCCGCGAGCCAATTGTGATCTCGAACATCCCGCGACTGGTGCCGGGGTGGACGAAGCCGATCGTGATCGGCCGCCACGCCTTCGGCGACCAGTACCGCGCCACCGACATGGTGGTGCCGGGAGAGGGGACGCTGACCCTTACCTACACGCCGAAGGACGGATCGGAACCGGTCGAGCTCGACGTCTACGACTTCCCCGGCGGCGGCATCACGATGGCGATGTACAACCTCGACGAGTCGATCAGGGAGTTCGCGCGGGCGTCGCTGCGGTACGGCCTTGACCGCGGCTTCCCCGTCTACATGTCGACCAAGAACACGATCCTCAAGCGCTACGACGGCCGCTTCAAAGACCTCTTCGCCGAGGTCTACGAGACCGAGTTCAAAGCTGACTTCGAAGCGGCCGGACTGACCTATGAACACCGCCTGATCGACGACATGGTCGCCGCCGCCCTGAAGTGGGAGGGCGGCTACGTCTGGGCTTGCAAAAACTACGACGGCGACGTTCAGTCCGACACCGTCGCCCAGGGCTTCGGCTCGCTTGGGCTGATGACGAGCGTGCTGATGAGCGCCGATGGCAAGACGGTCGAGGCCGAGGCCGCCCATGGAACCGTTACCCGTCACTACCGTCAGCACCAGCAGGGCAAACCGACTTCCACCAACCCGATCGCCTCGATTTTCGCCTGGACCCGGGGGCTCGGCGCCCGCGGCCGCATGGACGGCACGCCCGAGGTCTCGCAGTTCGCCGAAACGCTCGAGCGCGTCTGCATCGAGACCGTCGAAAGCGGCAAGATGACGAAAGACCTGGCGCTGCTGGTGGGCGGCGGCCAGGAGTATCAGACCACGCAGGAGTTCCTCGCCGCGATCGACGAGAACCTCCAGCGTGCGATGGCCTGAGAACTTCCAAACCCCCGACTCCGAGGAGAGGATTTAGTGAGCACCCCCGTCAAGGTCACCGTTACCGGCGCCGCCGGCCAGATCGGCTACGCGCTTTTGTTCCGCATCGCCAGCGGGCAGATGCTCGGCCCCGACACTCCGGTCGAGCTGAGCCTGCTGGAGATTCCGCCGGCGATCAAAGCCGCCGAGGGCACGGCAATGGAGCTCGACGACTGCGCCTTCCCGCTGCTGCAGAAGATCGACATCACCGACGACCCAAAGCAGGCATTCGAGGGCGCCAACGTCGGCATGCTGGTCGGCGCCCGTCCGCGGGGGCCGGGGATGGAACGGTCGGACCTGCTCGAGGCCAACGGCGGCATCTTTAAGCCGCAGGGCGAAGCGATCAACGGGGGCGCGGCCGATGACATCAAGGTGCTGGTGGTCGGCAACCCGGCCAACACCAACTGCCTGATCGCGATGTCGAACGCGCCCGATGTTCCCCGTGAGCGCTTCACGGCAATGATGCGCCTGGACCACAACCGGGCAAAGTCGCAGCTGGCCGACAAGCTCGGCAAGCCGGTCACCGCGATCACCAACATGACCAGCTGGGGCAACCACTCGGTCACGCAGTACCCCGACCTCGTCAACGCCAAGGTCGAGGGTGGCAGCGCCTGGGATGCCGTCGACGACCAAGCCTGGATCGCCGACGAGTACATCCCGCGGGTGGCGAAACGCGGTGCCGAGATCATCGATGCCCGCGACGCCTCAAGCGCCGCCTCGGCCGCCAACGCGGCGATCGACCACGTCCACGACTGGGTCCTCGGCACCCCTGACGGAGACTGGGTCTCGATGGGGGTCCCCGCCGACGGCTCCTACGGGATTGGCGAGGGAATCGTCTGCGGCATGCCGTGCAGTTGCAGCGGCGGCGAGTGGAACATCGTCCAGGGGCTCGACATCCCCGACTTCTCCCGCGAGCGGATCGATCGCAGCGTGATGGAGCTGCAGGAGGAGCGCGACGCAGTCAGCCAGCTCGGTCTGATCTAGGAAAGCGTCTCTTACACGCACCTACGAAAAGAGGCCGGCGTAAGCCGGCCTCTTTTTTGCTGCAATCAGTTGCAGTAACTGTGAGTACCGATCAACCGCCGGTCGGGTAGTACTGGCGACCGTCCTTTTTCACGCGACCCTCTTTCTCGAGGTCACCGAGGACGCGGTACAGGTAGTTCGGCTTGATTTTCATCGTTTTCGCGACGTCCGAAGCGCTGATGCCAGGCTGGCTCGCGATCAGGTTCACCGCCTGGTCGGCACGGGTGCCTCCACGGCGTTTACGGCGTTTGCGCGGGGCGGTGGTGCCACCAGAGGCTTTATTGGTGCTGCCTTTCGGGCGACCGGGACCACGACGACCGGGACCACGACGGGTGGTGGCTTTGCCACCGAGCTTCTCGAGGGCTTCCTCGGCTTGGCTCAGCTGCTCACGAAGCTCGCGGACCGACCTCTCGAGGGCGTCGCGAGCCTCGTCGAAAACATTAGCGGGGGGCATCTAGTTCCTTTCCATCCAAAGTTAACTCTAGGAAGAGTCTGCCAGAGTCATACACACTGTGACAGTGCCATGCCGCCGATCAAACGGATATTTCAGATGTGTGTCTAGGTGGAGCGCGCTCCACTAATCCGGATGGCTGGGAAACTCGACCGGGAAGCGCTCCGGATTATTGAAGATGCGAAGCCTCTGGACGGCACCGTCGCCTACCTCGATCGCGACGATGCTGAGGAAGCCCTCATCGGAGCTGTCCAGACGCACGCCCGGGTCGCCGTTGACCAACACTGGCGTGTAGACCGGGTCATCAGGGAAATCTGCCTTGCGCTGAACGCCGACCATGAAACGGGCGATCTTGTCGGCGCCGTAGATCGGCTTGCGGGCGGCGGTGACCACCCCGCCTCCGTCCGTGTACATGATCGCGTCGCTCGCAAGCAGCCCACGGAGCTGCTCGACGTCACCGGAGACCGAGGCGGCGAGGAATGCGGTTGCGAGCCGCTCCCGCTCCTCGTTGCTGACCGGGCGACGGCGGGTCGGGTCGCCGGCGTGGTCGCGGGCGCGCCTGGCGATCTGCCTGACGTTGGCGGGCGTCTTCTCGAGGATGTCGGCGATCTCCGCGTACTCGAGGTCGAAGACGTCGCGCAAAACGAGGACGGCGCGCTCGACCGGGTTCAGCCGCTCGAGGGCGCCGAGCAGCGCCAGGCTCAAACGCTCCGCCTCGATTGCCTTCGACTCCGGCGTCTCGGGGTCGGTGACCAGCGGCTCCGGCAGCCAGGGCCCGACGTAGACCTCGCGGCGGGTACGGGCGGAGCGCAGCCGGTCGAGCGCCAAGCGAGTCGTCACGGAGACCAGAAACGCCTCCGCGTTACGGACGGCGTTTCGATCGGCTCCGTTCCAGCGCAGCCAGGCGTCCTGAACAACGTCCTCCGCCTCGGTCAGCTCGCCGAGCATGCCGTAGGCGATACCCAGTAGCCGGGGCCGACAGGCGGCGAAGGCGTCCTCGTTCATGCCAGCGCCGGTACCGGCCTTCGCAGGGCCGCGGCAGCGGCGGCCGCACCGCTGGCGACCGCGGCGTCGAGCAGCCAGCCCTCCGGGCCAATCCAGTCGCCGGCGAGATAGAGACCCTCGCCGCGGTCGACCGCCGGTCGCCCACCGAGGCCGCCGCTTTGTGGGGAGGCGATCGCGGAGACCGCGACCATGCGCGGCAAGAAGCGGTCGAAGATCAGCCGCTGGCGCCAGCCGGGCTGGACGGTGTCGGCCATCGCCTCCAGCGCCTGGCGCGGTTCACGCGTGTAGCTGGCAAGGCTGAGGAGGGCGCCGTCGCGGTGATCGGGTGGAGAGTGCCGGGAGAGGTAGGTGGGAGCGTCGATGCCAAGCGCGAACCGCCGGGTCCGCCGCGGCAGGCTCCGTAGCCCGAGGTCGAGAACGCTGAGCTCCGCCGCCGATCCGGGCGCGGCAGGGGTTTTCTCGCCAAGCAACTTGGCAACCCCATCGGGCCCACCTGCGGCGACGACAAGCGTGTCGACGTAAAGCGTCTCCTCGTCGAGCGCCACCGTCCAGCCGCCGGCCTCCTGGTGGAGGAGGCGGACTGCGGAGCGGGTGCGCAGCCTCGCGCCTGCCTCCTCGGCTTTGTCGACGAGCGCGTTGACGAGGGACTGCCAGCCGCCCTCCAGGTAGCGAACGCCTGGAGCGATCCCCAGCTTCAACTGCCTGGCGGCAACCTCGGCGCTAAGTTGCTCCTGGTCGGCGACAAACGTGGTCACCCGCACCAGCGCCGCCGCGGCCGCCCGCGCCTTCGCCGAGCGCAAGGTCTGCCGCAGCCACTCGCTCGTCGAGAGCCCGGCAAGCTCCTCAGGCGAGCGCCGGTAGAGCTGTCGCAGCAGCGGGGCCATGGCGACAAGGCCACCCGGCGAGCGCCGAGCCCTGCCCTCGCGCACGAACGCCGAGCTCGGGGAGGCCGGGTTCCACCATTCGGGCTCGATCCCCATCGCCTTCAACTCCCGCATCGCCGGCCCACCCGCGTAAAGCGCATGCGGCCCCTGGTTCAGGACAAACCCGTCCCGCTGCTCAGAAGCAGCTCTCCCGCCGAAGTGCGAAGCCCCCTCGAGCAGAGTCGTCTCCGCACCACCTTCAGCCAACCGAATCGCCGCAACCAACCCAGCCGGCCCACCACCGATGACTATGGCCTTCTTAGATCCGTTCATGCCCTCTAGACGAGAGAGCATGGCGCTTTGTGACAGCTGAGGGGCGAAGGTCTGCTTGTAGGGAGGGGTGGGTGTCCCTCTCGCTCCCTGGGTTCCTCGCCTCTAAGTTGGCGTCTCTCGCCAACTGATCTGTGCGAGGAACTGGACGCCGGTCCCGAGAGGGACACCCACCCCTCCTGGCAACAGCTCCTGATCGACCGCTCTAGCGCGAGACCGCAGGGAACCGGAATAGTTGCGGTTGCTCGCGGTCTCGCGAGTAGGTGTCGTCTGGCAGAGCGTGTCGGTGAGGGGTCCGGTCGTCCTCCGATCGAATGTCGCGAAGCCGCAACATGCAATCTGATTCCTGCTCTCCATAGGAGAGCAGCATGTTCGGGAGCTGGCCCGACATAGGGCCGCGACAAATTCGAGCGGAGGATGACCGGACCCCTGTACAGGGGAGCTTGGTCAGCCGCGGTACTTGCTGCGCTTGCGCGGCTGGGTGCGGAAGGCGTAGTCCCAGATCGGGGTGGAGACGCCGTAGCCGTAGCGGTGGTCCTGGAAGTGGTGGCGCATGTGGTGTTCGCGCAGCCGCTTGCCGAAGTCCGTCTTGGGGACGAAGTGATGGACGTAGTAGTGGGTGTAGTCGTAGAAGAGGTAGCCGAGGATGAAGCCGGCGAAGAGAGGGAAAGCGGCGTTACCGAGGATCAGCCAGAAGGCGCCGAAGAAGAGGGCGGCGAGGGGGATCGAGACCGACGGCGGCATCACCAGCCGCATCTTGTCGTTGGGGTGGTCGTGGTGGACGCCGTGGATGATGAAGTGCATGCGGCGGCCGAAGGCGTTGTCGGGCTCCCAGTGGAAGACGAGGCGGTGCAGCCAGTACTCGGTCAGCGTCCAGACCGCGATTCCCGCCAAGGTCAGCAGCGCCAGCTGCCAAGCGGCGTAGCCGCGATCAGTCCCGATCCACTCCATCGCCACCACCACAGGCACGAAGACGACTGCCGGGACCGCGGGGTGGACGCGGGAGAAGAAGTTGAGGAACTCGCTCTTGAAAAGTGGGGGAGAAGCAGAGAGCTTCTCCGTGCGGGAATGACCCTCCATCCGGACGCATGTTAGCGACGGCTGCCGGTGCTCCCGCAAAGCGCGAAGAAGCTGTGACGATGCTGTTTCAAAGTCGTGGCGATTTGCGGAATCGGCCCTCGCGGTTACCCGCCGCCAATGCGAACATGCGCCTCGTGCCGCGCAAGCCAAAGCCCCCCACCTGTGATGACTGCTATTTCCGGAAAAATCTTCTCTGCGCGCTGGAGCTGAACGAGACCTGCGGCACCTTCCGCCCCAATCGACCAGAGGGCCTCGTGCCACCACGTCAGCCGGTTCTTCTCATGCGCGCGCCCCGCTGGGCATCCCGTCCCGCCTAGCCGCTCCTCCGGAGACAGGACCCGCCGGCCGAGCGCCACTATCTTTTCGGCGATGCCCCAAGGTGATCTCTTCGTGAACTGGAGCCGCACCCGCTACGTCACCCGCCGCTCCAGCGGTTTCTCCCCCAACGTCGACGTCTACTACTGCGGCGACCCGCAGCGGGCGATCGTCAAGGTCGACCTCGCCGGCGTCGAGCTGAGCCAGGTCGGGATCGAGGTCAGCGGCCGCCACCTGGCAATCGCCGGCGAGCGCCACGTGCAGGAGGCCGAGGGCCGCGTCTACCAGCAGATCGAGATCCCTTCCGGCCACTTCCGGCGCGTCGTCGAGCTGGGGGTCGAGGTCGATGCCGACCGCGCCAGCGCCACCTACGAGGAGGGCATCCTGCGAATCGAGCTGCCGCTGCGCGATCCCGAAGCGACCACCCGACGCGTCCCGATCGATCGCGGCTGATGGAGAGCGCACCCGTCCTCGAGGTGGTCGACGCGCCGCTCGACGTGGAGGAAGCGATTCGCGCCGGCGCGCCGCTGCCCGACGCGCTGCCGGTCCTGCCGCTGCGCGACACCGTCCCCTTCCCGGAGACGCTGGCGCCGCTGGCGGTCGGGCAGGAGCGCTCGATCCAGCTGATCGACGACGTCCTCGGCAGCAACCGGATGCTGGTGATGGTCGCCTCCGAAGACCCCGAGAAAGAGGAGCCGGGGCCGCAGGACCTCTACGAGGTCGGGGTCGTCGGCGCCGTCGCGCGGATGGTGAAGATCCCCGACGGCAGCTTGCGCATCCTCGTCCAGGGGATGCAGCGGGTGAAGCTCGGGCCCTTCGTCACCGAGCAGCCCTACATGGTCGCCCGGATCAGCGAGCAGCCCGACGTCGCCGAGCCGAGCCCGGAGCTGGAGGCTCTGAGTCGCAACGTCCAGCGCACCTTTTCCGAAATCGTCGAGCAGATCCCCTACCTGCCGGAGGAGCTGCAGATGGCGGTCGCCAACATCGATGACCCCGGCACGCTCGGCCACCTGATCGCCGGCGCCCTGCGGATCGGCGTCGAGGAGAAGCAGAAACTGCTCGAAGAGGTCGACGTCGCCAAGCGGCTGCGGCACCTCTCGCGCATCCTCGCCCGCGAGCTTGAGGTCGTCCAGCTCGGCACCCAGATCCAGACCCAGGTGCAGTCGGAGATCGAGAAAGGCCAGCGCGAGTTCTTCCTCCGCCAGCAGATGAAAGCGATCCAGGAGGAGCTAGGCGAAGAGGACGAGCAGCTCGCCGAAGCCAACGAACTGCGCGAGAAAATCAAGGCGGCCGAACTGCCCGAGCATGCCCTGAAAGCGGCCGAGCGCGAGCTCTCGCGGTTGGAGAAACTGCCGCCCGCCGCGGCCGAGCACGGGGTCATCCGCACCTACCTCGAGTGGCTGACGGAGCTGCCCTGGTCGAAAGAGACGACCGACAACCTCGACCTCAAACACGCGCGCAAGGTCTTGGACGAGGACCACTACGACCTGGAGAAGATCAAGGACCGGATCCTCGAGTACCTGGCGGTGCGCAAGCTCAACCCCGAATCGCCCGGCCCGATCCTCTGCTTCGTCGGCCCGCCCGGCGTCGGCAAGACCAGCCTCGGCAAATCGATCGCCAAGGCGCTGGGGCGCGAGTTCGAGCGGATCTCCGTCGGCGGCGTCCGCGACGAGGCCGAGATCCGCGGCCACCGTCGCACCTACATCGGTGCCATGCCGGGGACGATCGTCCGCGCGCTGCGCGACGCCGGCTCCCGCAACCCGGTCTTCATGATCGACGAGATCGACAAGATGGGCGCCGACTTCCGCGGCGACCCCGCCTCGGCGATGCTCGAGGTCCTCGACCCGGCTCAGAACGACAGCTTCCGCGACCACTACCTCGACTTGGAGTTCGACCTCTCCGACGTCGTCTTCATCGCTACCGCGAACCTGCTCGACACGATCCCGGGGCCGCTGCTCGACCGCATGGAGACGATCGAGCTCGCCGGCTACACGCTCGAGGAGAAGCGCCACATCGCCCGCCGCTACCTGGTCGGTCGCCAGATCAAGGCCAATGGGCTGAAGCCCTCGCAGATCGAGATCACCGACGCGGCGCTGACCGCGATCATCGAGGAGTACACCCGCGAGGCCGGCGTCCGCAACCTCGAGCGCCAGATCGGCACCGTCTGCCGCAAAGTCGCGCGCCAGGTCGCCGAGGGGAACGGGAGCAAGACGAAGGGCAAGACTCGGATCTCGGGCAAAAAAGCGCGTGAGATCCTCGGCCGCCGTCGCGTCTTCGCCGAGCAGCGGCGCCGGACCAAAGTCCCAGGCGTTTCCACCGGCCTCGCCTGGACGCCGACCGGCGGCGACGTCCTCTTCATCGAGGCGACCGCGATGCCGGGCACCGGCAAGCTGACGATCACCGGCCAGCTCGGCGAGGTGATGAAGGAGTCGGCGCAGGCGGCGCTCTCTTACGTGCGCGGCCACTGCGACGAGGTCGCGCCAAAGGTGGAGGGCGACTGGTTCGCCAGCCACGACGTCCACATCCACGTCCCGGCCGGAGCGGTGCCGAAGGACGGCCCGTCGGCGGGCGTGGCGATGACGGTCGCGCTCTCCTCGCTGATCAGCGGCCGCCCGGTGCGAAACGACGTCGCGATGACCGGCGAGGTGACGCTGACCGGGCAGGTGCTGCCGATCGGCGGCCTCAAGGAGAAGTCGCTGGCGGCGCAGCGGGCCGGCATCAAGAAGGTCATCGTCCCGGCGCGCAACGAGGGCGACGTCGCGGAGATCCCCGAGAACGAGCTCGGCAGCCTCGAGTTCGTCTACGTCGACGAGGTCTCCCAGGCCCTCGCCGCCGCCCTCCCCTGACGATGGGGCTGATCAAACTGGCGCGCGGCCGCTCCTCCTCGCGCGCCTTCTGGATCGTCGCCGGGCTCGTCGCCCTCGGCGCCGCCCTGCGCTTCGCCACCCTCGGGGTGCAGAGCTACCACCATGACGAGATCGTCACCGCCAGCCGGGTGCTGCGGGTCGGCTTCGGCCACGCGATGGACGCGGTCGGCTTCTCGGAGTCGGCACCGCCGCTCTACTACGCGCTCGCCTGGGTCTGGACGCAGCTGACCGGGACCGGGCCCTGGGGCCTGCGGTCGCTCTCGGCCGTGGCGGGCGTCGCCACGATCCCGGTCGCCTTCCTCGTCGGGCGCGAACTGCGCGGCCGCCGCACCGGCCTCCTTGCCGCCGCGCTTGTCGCCGTCAACCCGATGCTGATCTGGTACTCGCAGGAGGCGCGGGCCTACGCGCTGCTGACGCTCTTCTGCGCGCTCTCCTTGCTCTACTGCGTGCGGGCGCTGCGGGAGGGGGAGGGACGGGACGACAAGCGCAACCTCGTCCTCTGGGGAGTCTTTTCCGCCTTGGCGCTGGCAACCCACTACTTCGCCGTCTTCCCGCTCGCCGCCGAGGTGATCCTGCTGCTGCGCCGCCGCGGTCGCGCGACCTTCGCCGGTCTTTGGATCATCGCCTTGGCCTGCCTTGCCCTGGCGCCGCTGGTTATCCACCAGATGTCCTACGGGCACGCCGAATGGATCGGCAAATTCAGCCTCGGCCACCGGCTTTGGGAAACCGGGGCGACCTTCGTCATCGGCGAGACCGGCGACATCATCGGCGGGCCCGAGCGACCGACTCTTGCCTTCGTGCCGCTGGCGCTGGCGCTGGCGGCGTTTGCGCTGCTCGCGATCCGCGGCGACCGAGAGGAGAAGCGCGCCGCCGCGGTGCCGCTGGCCGTGGGGGCGCTGACGATCGGGGTGCCGCTGCTGCTGGCGGTCACCGCCGCCTCGAAGGACTTCGTCCTCGCCCGCAACCTCCTGCCGGCGCTGGTCCCGCTCCTCCTCGTCGTCGCTATCGGCTTCACAGTGAGGCGGGGTCGTCGAGTCGGAGCGGTGCTTGCCGCCTTCCTCGTCGCCTACTCCCTCGTCTTCTCGATCTGGGTCAACTTCGACGAAGAACTGCAGCGGCCCGACTGGCAGGCGGTCGCCGAGCGCCTCGGTGAGCCGGAAGCGCCTCGGGCGACGGTCCTCTGGGTCCTTGGCGAGGCGCCGCTGCGCTACTACCTCTCGACCGGCGCGATCCAGCTGAAAGCCTCGGAAGGCTACGACTGGCTGGTCCGCGAAGTCGACTTCGTCTCCGACGGCCCGGCTCCGCCCCCGCCACGGCGCCTACTCGGCGGCGGCTTCCGCGAAGTCTCCAGCGAAGCGGTCGGGCGCCTCTTCATCCGCCGCTACCGGCTCGACCGCCCGGGCCTGGCGTCGCTGCGATTGCGGCAGGTGCGGAAAGCGTCCCTGCACTGGCGCAACAACGGCGTGTTGTTGGATGGAGTCGGACCGGATTGACCCGGGTAGGGGTTAGAGAGATATTCTGCGTAACTGCCCTGGAATCCAGCGAGGAGAAGGCATGAGCAAGACCAAGACGGCCCGCGCCGGCGACATCTACGAGACCGCCCGCGAAAACCCGTACGTGCAGCGTCTGATGGAGGACGAAGAGCTGCGCGACAGCCTTAAAGACGCCTTCGAAGCCGCCAAAAACGCCTACGGTCGTGCGACCGGCAACGGCAAGGGCACGGTCAAAGCCGTGACCAGCGACAAGAAGGTCCAGAAGGAAATGCGCAAGGCCGCAGAGAGCATGCAGGAAGCCTCCGACCGTCTTCGCAGCAAGCCGAAGAGGCGTAAGGGCGGGATCGGCCGGCTCTTGCTGATCGCGATCGTCGGTGCGGTAATCGCGCTTGCCGTCAGCGAGGGTGCCCGCAAGGCGGTGCTCGACGCGCTCTTCGGAGCCGAAGAGGAGTTCGAGTACACCTCGACCACGAGCATCAACGGGTCCTGAGACCCGTCTGATGGAGGCGGCGGCGAAAGAGCGAGAGCTCAGCGGCGACAAGGCTCAGCGGATCGTTGACGCGATGCGCGAGTCCGTCGCCCGTCGTGGTGCCGCCGGCTCGACCTTCGAGCACGTCGCCCGCGAGGCCGGGGTCAGCCGCGGCCTCCTCCACTACTACTTCGGGACGAAGGAGCGGCTGCTGGTCGAGGTAGTGCGCCGCGACACCGAGCTGCGGGTCGAACGGCTCGACGAGCGGCTGGCGCCGGCGAAGAGCGTTGATGACGTGATCGAGGCGCTCGTCGCCAGCCTCAACGATGTAATCGAGAACGAACCCGGGTTCTTCTTCCTGCTCTTCGAGCTCTTCAGCGCCGGTCGCCGCAACCCCGACATCCAGAAGGAGGTCGGGCAGCTCTTCGAGCGCACCCGCTCCCACGTCGGCGAAGTCCTAGACAGCAAGCAGGAGGAGGGCGTCGTCAGCCTGCGCTTCCCGGCTGTGGACGTCGTCTCTTACCTCTTCGCCCTCGGCGACGGCGTCGCCCTCCAGGTCCTCTCCGACGCCTCCCGCGACAGCGCCGGCACCTTCGCGGTCGGCGTCGCCACCGCGCGCTACCTGCTCGGCTCCGAGTAGGTAGCGCCCGCGGCGCTCCCTGCTTCTGTTTCGCATAGCGGGACAAAGGAAGGGAGCGGGTTGGGGCTCAGGCGTGATGGCGCTCACGAAGTGATGCGGCTCACAGTCCCGCCGCCTCCCGGCGGGGGAGGCTGCTGCTGAGAGATGAGCAGCTGACGAGGAGGCCCGGCATGAAAGACGCGATGAATCGACTGGCGCAGTTCCTGGGGAGGCGACGGCGCTGGGTCGTTGCGGCTTGGGTCTTGATCGTTGCGCTGGCACTTCCCTTCGCTTCGAAGCAAACGGACCACCTGACCGGGGGCGGCTTCGACACTCCCGGCAGCCAGTCGATGAAGGTGAGCGAAGCGGTGCAGGAGGACTTCGGCTCGCAGGCGGACGGCATCGCGGTGGTCCTGAAAGCGGCGTCGGGGGCAACCGCGGCGGAGCGCGACGCGGCGATCGCGCGGGTCCGCAACCAGGTAGCGACGCTCGACGACGTCACCCTCCCGCCGGCCGTGGCAGCGGGGGCGCGGCGGCAGCTGCGGAAGGGGAGCGACGTGGCCCTGATCCCGCTGCGTAGCGATCTCTCTTCGGACGAGCTGATCGATCCGGCCGCGGACCTGCGCGAAGATATGAGCCCCGGCGACGCAGCCGGCGGCGTCACCCCCTACCTCGTCGGCCAGCCGACGATCTGGGCCGGGATGCAGGAGATCTCCAAGGAAGACCTGGCGAAGGCGGAGTCGAGCGGCTTCCCGCTCGTCGCCTTGATCCTGCTCGTCGCCTTCGGTTCGCTCGCCGCGGCGGCGCTGCCGCTGGCGCTGGGCTTTGTCAGCGTGTTAGTAACCGGCGCTCTCATCTATTTCATCTCGCTCGAGGTCAACACCTCGGTTTTCGTCACCAACATGGCCTCGATGATCGGGATCGGCGTCGCCGTCGACTACTCGCTCTTCATCCTTGCCCGCTACCGGGAGGAGCGCCAGGGCGGGCGCGAGAAGGGCGAGGCGCGGCAGCGGGCGCTCTCGACTTCGGGCCTTGCCGTCACCTTCTCCGGGCTGGCGGTGATCATCTCCCTGGCGGGACTGTGGATGGTCGACAACCAGGCGCTGCGCTC
Source organism: Solirubrobacterales bacterium (assembly GCA_035940865.1). Classification (GTDB taxonomy): domain Bacteria; phylum Actinomycetota; class Thermoleophilia; order Solirubrobacterales; family 70-9; genus VAYN01. The sequence continues at coordinate 202,153 of DASZEL010000008.1, read as the reverse complement.
GATGGCGCTGGGAGCGATGACGGTGGTGGCGGTCTCGATCCTCACTGCAACGACGCTGCTGCCGGCGTTGATCGCAATGCTCGGCGACCGCGTCCTCCCCGGCGGGATCGTCGGCCGGGTGGCCGCCTTCTTCCGCCGCCGCTTCTACCGCCGCCGCACGGCCGAGCAGGCGGCCGCCGAACAGAACCGCTTCTGGCGCGCCTGGACGGCGCGGGTGATGGCGCGTCCGTGGACCGCGATCATCGCCGTCTCGGCGGTGCTGCTGGTTCTGGCCTCGCCGATCCTCTCGCTGCAGACGGGCAACGAGGCGCTGAGGCAGTTCCCGGCCGACAGCGATGTCCGCATCGGCAACGAACTCGCCGCCGCCCAGCTCGGCGGCGGCACCGACCCGATCCAGATCGTCGCCTCCTTCGAGAGGACGCCGGGGGCGGAGGACAAGGCGGCGGTCGCCAGCTTCGAGCGCCAGCTGCAGGGGGCGCGGGGCCTCGCCACGGTCGGCGCCCCGACCTTCGTCGGCGACGACGTCTTCTTTCAGGCGACGCCGCGGGCGCCAAGCGAGTCCGACGCGGCAACTGCCGTCGTCGACCGCCTGCGCGAGACGATCGTCCCCGGCTCGGCCTTGGCCCAGCGGGCGGAAGTCAACGTCGGCGGCGAGACCGCGCGCAACCACGACGTCAACAACCAGATCAGCGGCTCGATGTGGAAGATCGTCCTCTTCGTCCTCGCGCTCAGCTTCGTCGTCCTGATGGTGATGCTGCGCTCGCTGATCCTGCCGCTGAAGGCGGTGCTGATGAACCTGCTCTCGATCGGGGCAGCGTTCGGCATCCTCGTCGCGGTCTTCCAGTGGGGCTGGATCGACGGCTTCCTCGGCTTCGAAAGCCAAGGAGCGGTGAACACGATCGACGTACCGTTGATCTTCGCCGTCGTCTTCGGCCTCTCGATGGACTACGAGGTCTTCCTGATGTCGCGGATCCGGGAGCGCTACATGGCGCACGGCGACAACGAGCGCGCGGTCGCCGAGGGCCTCTCCTCCAGCGCCCGCACGATCTCCTCGGCGGCGCTGATCATGTCGGCGGTCTTCGCCGTCTTCGTCCTCACCGGCGTCCCCTCGATCAAGGAGCTCGGCCTCGGCTCGGCAATCGCGATTGCCCTCGACGCCACCCTCGTCCGCCTCATCCTCGTCCCGGCGGCGATGAAGCTGATGGGCCGCTGGAACTGGTGGATGCCGAGCTGGCTCGATCGCGCCCTGCCCGACCTCAGCTTCGAGGGCGGCGGTGAGGAGCCCGAGCCCGCAAAGGCCTAGGATTGGCTGGTGAGCCAGGGTGGAGATGAGCTTGCCTTTGCCGGGGCTGCCCGGCAGGCGGAGATGGTGCGGGCGGGAGAGGTCTCGCCCAAGGAGCTGGTGGCGCTCTACCTGGAGCGGATCGGGCGGCTCGATCCGCAGCTGAACGCCTTTCGCAAGGTCTTCGCCGAGAAGGCGATGCTCGAAGCCGAGCAGGCCGAGGCGCGGGTGCGGGCCGGGGAGGAGCGGCCGCTGCTGGGGGTGCCGATCGCGATCAAGGACGAAGTCGACGTTGCCGGCGAGGTCAACTCCCACGGCACCGACGCCTTCAGCGAGCCGGCGAAGAACGATTCGGAGATGGTGCGGCGGCTGCGCGAGGCCGGTGCGATCGTCGTCGGTCTCACCCACCTGCCGGAGATGGCGATCTGCGGTTTCACCGAGTCGGCGACCTTCGGCGTCACCCGCAACCCCTGGAATCCGCAGCGGACCCCGGGCGGCTCGAGCGGTGGCTCCGCCTCCGCCGTCGCCGCTGGTCTCGTTCCGATCGCCTCCGCCGGTGACGGTGCCGGGTCGATCCGCATCCCTGCCTCTTCTTGCGGGCTCTTCGGCCTGAAGCCGTCGCGGGGCAGGGCTTCGCTGGCACCCCTCGTCGAAGGCTGGCGGGGGATGGCCGTGCTGGGCTGCGTCAGTCGCAATGTGCGCGACACCGCGCTTTGGCTCGACATCATCTCCGGCGGCTCGAGCGAGGCCGAAGCACCCCCGCCGCCTGAGCGCCGCTACCTCGAGTCAGCGCAGACCCCACCGGGCCAGCTTCGCGTCGCCTACTCGACCTTGGCCCCCCGGGCTGCCGCGCCGCCGACCGTCTCCAGGGAGGCAAAGCAGGCGGTGAGTGACGCGGCCACCTTCCTCTCCTCACTCGGCCACCAGGTCTCGCCCCGCGACCCCGACTGGGGCTCGATCGGCGACACGATCAGCGCCCGCTTCCTCAAAGGTGTGGCGGAGACGGTCGAGGAAGTGCCCCATCCCGAGCGGCTGGAACGCCGCACCCGCGGCTTCGGTCGCCTCGGCGGAATCCTGCCTGAGGCGCTCTACCGCAAGGCGATGGAGCGGCGGCCAGCCGAGCAGGCGCGGGTCAACGCAATCTTCGACTCGGTCGACGTCCTGGTGATGCCGGTGATGGGGGGAACCGCCCTGCCGGTCCGCCGCTGGGAGGGCAAGGGTGCCCTGCAGACGGTGCTCGGGATGAGCCGCTTCTATCCCTACTGCGTCCCCTGGAACCACCTCGGCAACCCGGCGATGTCGGTGCCGTTCGGGTTCGGCGCCGATGGGATGCCGCTGGCGGTGCAGGTCATCGGTCGCCCTGGAGACGAGGCGACGCTGCTCTCGCTCGCCGCGCAGATCGAGGCCGAGCGGCCCTGGGCGGACCGCCGGCCATCGATCTCCTGAAGCGCCGCTCGCGCGGCGCCGCCTAGCCGAAGACTTTGCGAAGACGAGCGATGTCGCGGACCTTGCCGCGCGGGCGGATGCGGCGCTGCAGCATCATCTTCAGCTGGTTGGCGTCCGGTTTGCCGGAGGCGATCCAGTCCGCCCAGCTGGACTCGATGACGACGTTCGGCGCCGGCGCTTCGCCGGCCTCGGTCCGGGTCGAGCCGTTGTCGAGGACCAGGTGCCACGGTTCCGCGTCGGTGAAGCGCCACTGGAGGACGAACGGAGAGCCGTCGGCGGCGGCCGGATCGGCGACGCGGGCGATCAGATCGAAGTAGAGCCGCTGGATCTCCGGCGAGGAGCTGGGCGGAGGCCCTTCGGGGGAGCCGATCACGCCGGCCAGCATCATCGCGACCTGGCGCCTGGCGACCTCCTCCTCGGTGTCCTCGGGCGGGAAGGGGAAGACGCCGGGAGGCATCTCCTCGGTCGGGAAGCCGATCGTGCGCCAGCGCTGGCGGATCAGTTTCAGCCCGAAGGCGAAGATGTCCTCGAGCGAGAAGCCGTAGCACTCGGTGTACTCGCGGTCCATGTTCGGCGGCGTGAAGACGGCCGGGCTATAGGGGAGCGTTTCGCGCAGCAGCTCGATCACGGCGGCGCGGTTCTCCTCCCATCCCGGGGCACCTTCCTCGAGCAGTTCGGAGAGCACCTTGACGCCGAAGCCGATGTGGCGCTGCTCGTCGCGGGAGACGTTGACCATCCCTTCACTGAAGCCTGGCATCGTGTCCTCGGAGGCGAAGAAGTCCTCGATGAAGTGCTGGCCGGGCTGGGCGAGGCTGCCCTCGACGATCAGGTGGTAGAGGGTGATCGCCTGCGCATACTTCGGCACCGAGCGGTCCTTGCGCAGTTCCTCGGCCATCCGGTCGAGGCGGTCGAAGACGCCGCGGTAGCCCCAGTTCAGCTGCGGCAGGGTCGAGGAGAGCGTCTGCTGGACCGAGTCGCCGCCGACCCCGATCACGTCCTTGAAGAAGCGATGGAAGAAGATCGAGTGGCGGACCTCGTCGACCTGCTGGGTGGCGAGGAAGTAGGACTGCTCCTCGGTCGGGGCGGCGGTGACGTAGGGGGCGAGGGTGTCGGCGACCCGGTCCTCGCCGTAATAGAACATCGAGTAGATCCACATCGCCGAGCGGCGCTGGATGTCGCTCAGCGCCTGCCATCCCTCGCGATCGCGGGAGAAGTCGATGTCGTAGGCACTCCAGTTCCCCTGCTCCCAGCGCTGGTAGAGGTCCTCGTAGGTGATGTTGTCCATCAAGCGCTGGGAAGCGACGCTCATCTTGTCTCCTTTTGGTGTCTCGGTAGAAGCACTGGGAGACTACCGCGATCCTGGCCAGCTGGCCAGGATCGCGGTAAATCCTTCAGGTTCGTGCTGCTATTTGATGAATTCGCGCACCTGTTTGTAGACGGTTTCGTCTGAAACCAGGGACAGATGCGAGATGCACGCGGTTTTCGTATTCGTCGCCCCGCTGAGGATCACGCTTTCGTCGGGGTTGATGAATTCGTCGCACGGCGACCACCAGGTGCCGTAGTTGACGGCGCCGGGCGTCTCGTCCCCGGCATTCAGTTCGGTGAGGAAGGTCGAGCCGATCCGCATCTCCGTGCAGGTCGTGCCGACGCAGGTGTTGGCGACTTCGGTGCCGTGGTTGGGGCCGCCGAAGGAGACCCAGTCGTCGACCTTTTCCTGTCCGCCGGCGACGAACTTGATGTACCAGCGGCTGTTGAGGCTCCCCATCGAGTGGGCGAGGATGTCGACCTTCGAAGCCCCGGTTGCTTTCAGCAGGCTTTCGACGTGAGATTTGACTTCGGTTTCGGCCAGCGTTTTGTTCGAGGTGCTGGTGTTGTACGTGTAGGCGCTCAAATACGATTTCGGATAGCCGTCTTTTTCGAACCTGGAGATCATCGTGCTCCAGTTCGAGGCGCTCCCGTTCCAGCCGTGGACGAAGAGGATCGGGTCGAGCGCGAGAGACGAGGCGGGCGCGAGAGCCGCGCCGCCGATGCAGAGGGCGATCGCCGTGACGAACGCCGTCAGTCGCTTACGGGCCATGTTCTTGCCTCCCAAGATGAAGCGACCCCGGCGGTTGCCGGGGTCGCGGTGAAAGTGCCTATTTGACGAATTCGCGGACCTGCGTGAAGACGGTGGAGTCCGTCGTCAGGGCCGCGTGCGTGAGGCACGCCGTTTTCGTGTTCGTCGCGCCCGAGAGGGCGACGCTCGAATCCGGGTTGATGATTTCGTCGCAGGGCGACCACCAGGTGCCGTAGCTGACCGCGCCCGGCGTCTCGTCGCCGGCGTTCAGTTCGCTGAGGAATTTCGAGCCGACCCGCATCTCTACGCAGGAGGTCTGGAAGCAGGCGTTGGCGGTTTCGGTGCCGTGGTTCGGTCCACCGAGCGAGACCCAGTCGTCGACCTTCGCTTCGCCGCCGACGAACTTGATGTACCAGCGGGTGTTGAGGCTCCCCATCGAGTGGGCGATGATGTCCACCTTGGTCGCCCCGGGGTTGTTTTTGAGCAGCGTTTCAACCCGCGATTTGACTTCGGTTTCGGCGAGCGTCTTGTTCGAGGTGCCGGTGTTGTAGCTGTAGGCGCTCAACTGCGATTTCGCGTAGCCGTTTTTTTCGAAGTTGCTGATCATCGTGTTCCACAGCGACGCGCTCTCTGACCAGCCGTGCACGAACAGGATCGGGTCCTGCGCGGATGCGCTGGCGGGTATCGCAGCGGCGATGCAGACAGCGATCGCGGCGACGAGCGTCATCAGTCGTCTACTGAGCATGTTCTCTCCTTGTTGAGCGCAGGCGCCTCCCTAGCCCCTGCTATCTGGCCCCGGTGTTCCCTAAACTGGTCGGGGGGACTTGAGTAAACCAGACCTCAGCCGCTGCCGCCAGGCCTCGATGCCGCGGGCACCTCGATCTCGCGCTTGAGGATCTTGCCGGTCGGGCCTTTCGGGAGCTCCTCCATGAACCAGACGAGGCGCGGGTACTTGTAGGCGGCGATCCGCTCCTTCACGTATTCGCTGACCTCCTGGGGGGCGAGCGTCTCTCCCTCGTGGGGAACGACGGCGGCGCCGATCTCCTCTCCCCACTGATCGTGGGGGACGCCGATTACGGCCGCTTCGCGGATCTTCGGGTGCTCGTAGAGAACCTCCTCGACCTCGCGCGGGTAGACGTTGTAGCCACCGCGGATGATCAAGTCCTTCTTGCGGTCGACGATGAAGAAGTAGCCGTCCTCGTCGACCCGGGCCATGTCGCCGCTGTGGAACCAGCCGCCGCGCATCGCCTCCTCGGTGGCGTCGGGCCGCTGCCAGTACCCCTTCATCACGTTGTGGCCGCGGATCACGATCTCGCCGACCTCACCCTGCGGCACCTCGTTGTCGTTCTCGTCGACCACTTTCATCTCGACGTCTTCGAGCGGCGTGCCGATCGAGCCGGGCTTGCGCGGGCGGCCGGGGTGGTTGGTGCAGGCGACGGGGGAGGTCTCGGAGAGGCCGTAGCCCTCCAGCAGCTCGCAGCTGAATGCCTCCTCGAAGCCGCGCAGAACCTCGACCGGCATCGAGGCGCCGCCAGTGATGCAGATCCGCAGGTTCGAGGTGTCGTAGTTGGCGCGCTCGGGATGGTGGAGCAGCGCCCCGTACATCGTCGGCACTCCGTAGAAGTGGGTGACGGTGTCGCGCTGCATGATCTCCAGCGCCTCGGTGGGGTCGAATTTCGGCAGCAGGGTGAGGGTGGCGCCGACCCGCAGCGAGGCGTTCATGCTCACGGTCTGGCCGAAGGAGTGGAAGAGGGGGAGGGCGCCGAGGACGACGTCGCCCTCCTTGACGTTGGAGGTGGTGCGGGAGGAGACGTCGGCGTTGCGCGCGAGGTTGTAGTGGGTCAGCTCGGCGCCCTTCGGCTTGCCGGTGGTGCCGGAGGTGTAGAGGATGACGGCGGTGTCCTCCTCATCGGTGTCGGCGAGCTCGGCTTCCGGTTCGTGGTCGCCGAGGAGCTCGGCGAAAGCTTCCGGCTCGACCTCGATCAGCTCCGCTCCCGCGTCCTCGGCCCCACCGCGCGCCTCCTCGGCGAAGCCGTGCCAGGCGAGCAGCAGCTTGGCTCCCGAATCCTCCAGGTAGAAGGCGATCTCCCGCCGCTTCAGCAGCACGTTCATCGGCACGACAACGGCGCCGGCGCGGAGGACGCCGTAGTAGGAGATTGGGAACTCGAGGACGTTCGGCAGCATTACGCCAACCCGATCGCCCTGCTGCAGACCTTTCTCTCGCAGCAGCGCCGCCAAGCGGGCGCTGCGGTCGTTCAGTTCCGCGTAGGTCAGCTCCAGCGGCCCAAGGCGCACAGCAATCGCCTCCGGCGCTCGCCCGGCGCTGTCGGTGACGATCGAAGCGAGATTCAGGCCCATCGTTCCTCCCCAGTCAGAAGTTGTCCCGCCAGCCAGTCTAAGCCGAAACCGCGGTTCGTTAGGCTCGCCCGATGGACGACCTCGGTGCTCCTGTTGCCTACCTCGTGCTGAAGAAGGGCGTCCCCGTTTACTCGCGCGACGGCGAGCGGCTGGGGCGGGTGACCAGGGTGCTCGCGGCGCCCGAGGCAAACATGTTCGACGGAATCATCTTCGACACCAAGGCCGGACCCGGCGGGCACCGGTTCGTCGACGCGCCGGAGGTCGAGTCGATCCACGAGCGGGGAGTGGTGCTGAAGATCGACGCCGCCGAGGTGGACGCGCTTCCGAAGCGTCGCCGGTAGTTCCGTATGATGCCGCCGATGCGGGCAGTGCTCCTGACCATTACGGCTTGTTTCGCGCTGGCGCTGGCCGGCTGCGGAAGCGACTCCTCTTCGAGCACGGAAGCGTCGGATACCTCCTCGTCAGAGCAGGCAAAGCCCGCGAAGCCGCCGGCGCCGAAGACCAAGCCGACCGTCAAGGTGCCCAGCGCCACGCCCCCGAAGAAGCTCGAGATCAAAGATCTGGAAGAAGGCAGCGGACCGGCGGCGAAAGCCGGCGACGAAGTCACCGTCCAGTACGTCGGCGTCAACTACAAGACCGGCAAGCAGTTCGATGCTTCCTGGGACCGCGGCGAACCGCTCGTCTTCACGCTGGGCGAAAACCGGGTGATCCAGGGCTGGGAAGAAGGCCTCGAAGGGATGAAGGCAGGCGGCCGGCGCGAGCTGATCATCCCCCCGAACCTCGGCTACGGCAGCGAAGCTTCCGGCGCGATTCCGGCCAACGAAACGCTGGTCTTCGTCGTCGATCTCGAAGCGGTCAAGTAGCCCCGCCGCTACCGGAACGGCTGACCTCGCAGGCCCTCGCTGGTGAGCCGTTGCGCTCTGCCGAGCAGGTGGCCGAGCGGCTGCTGGCGGTGCAGGGGCAGGACCCGCGCGGGGCGCGGCTGGCGGTGCGGGCTCGCACCGAGGGCGTCACCGCCACCGACGTCGACCGGGCGCTGAGCGAGGACCGCTCGCTGCTGATCACCTGGCTCAACCGCGGCACTTTGCACCTGGTCCGCAGCGAGGACTACCCGCTGCTGCATGGGTTGACGACGCCGCCGCTGCTGACCTCCAACAGACGACGGCTGCGGCAGGAGGGAGTGAGCGCGGACGCGGCCGAGAAGGGGATGAAGGTGATCGAGAAAGCGCTCGCCGAGGAGGGACCGCTGACCCGCCCGCAGCTGCGCGAGCGGCTGGACGTGGCGGGAGTTCCGACGACAGGTCAGGCGCTGGTCCACCTCTTCTTCCTGGCGACGCTGCGCGGGATCGCGGTCCGCGGGCCGATGGTCGCCAAGGAGCACGCCTACGTCCTCGTCCGCGACTGGCTGGGGGAGCAGAAGCCGGTCGACCGCGACAAGGCGCTGGCGGAGCTGGCGCGGCGCTACCTGGTTGGCCACGCGCCGGCCGACGATCGCGACCTGGCGCGCTGGGCCGGCCTGCCACTGCGCGACGCACGGGCGGGGCTGGCGGCGATCTCCAAGCAGCTGACCGAGCGCGAGGACGGCCTGCTCGAGCTGAAGAAGACGCCCCCGCCGGCACCGATCCCCCCGCCGCGCCTACTGGGCGCCTACGACCCGGTCCTGCTCGGCTGGGCCTCCCGTGAGGAAATCGTCGGCCCTCACAAGCTTCTCGTCACCGACAACGGCCTCTTCCGCCCGTTCGCGATGGTGAAAGGGCGGGCGGTGGCGACCTGGCGCCTCGCCGGCGGCAAGGTGACGATCGAGCACCTCGGCAAGGTGAGCAAGAAGGACGCGGCGGCGCTTGAGGTCGACGCCGCCCGCGTCCTCGAGTTCATCGGTGCCTAGCGCACCGTCTCCGAGTCGGTTCCCTCCAGGCGGGGCGGCATGTCGTCACCCTGCGAGGGCGGAATCGCCTGACCTGGCAGCGCCTCGGCATCCTGCTCCCAGACGTTGTTGAGAGAGACCTGCAGGTACGCCCACATGGCGGGCTGCAGCAGCAGGTAGAGGATCAGGGTGATCCAGCCGCTGGCCGGCTCCCGTCCGGCGATTTTGGAAGCGCCCTGCACGCGCTTGGTGCCGCGGTAGTAAGTGACCAAGGCCGGGATCACGATGATCGCGCCAGGAAACAGCGCCGCGGCGGAAGCGGCGGGGTTCTGGCCGAGGTCGTAGCCTTTCGCTTCGCCGTAGGCCTTCAGCTCCTTGTTGATCTTGTACCACCAGACCAGGTGGTAGATGCCGAAGGTGACGAACGGCAGCAGGGCCACGGCCCAGGGGTTTCGCACCTTCACCTCATGCTCGGTGCCACGCAGTTTCATCTCGTAGGCCATGTCTCTCCCATTCGTTTTTAAGCCGTACCCATGCCATTTCGGCTGGTACGGGCCAGGCCCTTTAATCGAGGAAGCAGAGGAGCGGCGAAGCTAGTCCAGCTTCGGCGAGCGCCAGGGCGCTTCGAGGCGCCCGATCAGCTCGTCGCCCAGCCCCTCGATCGGGATGCGGGCCTGCTCGAGGGTGTCGCGGTCGCGGAGGGTGACGGTGTTGTCGTCCATCGTCTGGTGGTCGACGGTGATGCCCCAGGGGGTGCCGATCTCGTCCTGGCGGCGGTAGCGCTTGCCGATCGAGCCGCCCTCGTCGAACTCGGCGGGAAGGCGGCGGCGCAGGTCGCCGAAGATCTCGCGCGCCTTCTCCGGCATCCCCTCCTTGGAGACGAGGGGGAGGACGGCGACCTTGACCGGAGCGAGGCGCGGGTGCAGGCGCAGGACGGTGCGCTGGCGGCCCTCCACTTCCTCGACGTCGTAGGAGTCGACGAGGAAGGCGAGGGTGGCTCGATCGGCGCCGGCGGCCGGCTCGATCACGTGGGGGACGTACTTTTCTTTGGTCTGCTGGTCGAAGTACTCGAGCTTCTCACGGGAGAACTTGGCGTGCTGGGTGAGGTCGAAGTCGCCGCGGTTGGCGATCCCCTCCAGCTCCGACCAGCCGATCGGGAAGAGGTACTCGATGTCGCTCGTCGCCGAGGAGTAATGCGAGAGCTCGTCCTCGCCGTGGGCGCGGACCCGCAGGTAGTCGGGGCGGATGCCGAGCTCGGTGTACCAGCGCTCGCGCTCGGCCATCCAGTGCTGGTGCCACTTTTCGGCTTCGGCCGGCGGCACGAAGTACTCCATCTCCATCTGCTCGAACTCGCGGGTGCGGAAGATGAAGTTGCCGGGCGTGATCTCGTTGCGGAAGGACTTGCCGACCTGGGCGATTCCGAACGGCGGCTTCTTGCGGGCGAAGCCGAGCACGTTCTTGAAGTTGATGAAGATCCCCTGGGCGGTCTCCGGGCGCAGGTAGACGGTCGAGCCCTCCTCGGCGACCGGGCCGACATGAGTTTCGAACATGAGGTTGAACTGGCGCGGCTCGGAGAGCTCGCCGCCGCACTCTGGGCAGCGCAGCTCAGCATCAGGGTCGCCGCCCTCGGCTTCGACCGCCTCGCGCAGGTGGTCCTCGCGCCAGCGCTTCTTGCACTTGCCGAGGCACTGGACGAGCGGGTCGGTGAAGCCTTCGAGGTGGCCGGAGGCCTCCCAGACGCGCGGGTGCTGGAGGATCGCCGAGTCCAGCGCGACGATGTCGTCGCGCTCCTGCAGCATCGCCTTCCACCACTCGGCCTTGACGTTGCTCTTCAGCAGGACGCCGTAGTGGCCGTAGTCGTAGGTCGAGCCGAGGCCGCCGTAGATCTCCGAGGAGGGGAAGACGAAGCCGCGGCGTTTGCACAGCGCCACGATCTCCTCCATCGTCACCTCGGTGGGGCGGGACTGCCCCTGCTGCTCGGTCGCCTCCATGGCGGGAACGGTAGCGGCTGCGATAATCACGCACCGCCATGCCGATCTACGAGTACAAATGCGACAACGGCCACGTCTTCGACGTGATCCAGCGGATGACCGACGAGCCGCTGACCAAGTGCGAGGAGTGCGGGGCTCCCGCAGCGCGGGTCCTGACCCCGCCGGCAATCCACTTCAAGGGCTCCGGCTTCCACAACACCGACTACGGAACCAAGCGGGGCGGCAACGGCGGCTCCGAGGGCGGCAGCGAGAAGAGCGGCGACTCCGGCTCCAGCAGCGAGTCGAAGCCGGACTCCGGCAAGAGCGATTCGAAGTCAGAGTCGAAGCCGGCCGCCTCGACCGCTGACTGACGATTGGTGAGTTGTAGGGGCTATAGGGCCCTTAACTCACCACTTGTGTCCTAACCGTCGATCAGCTGGCGGACAGCCGCGCGGCGGACCTTGTCCGGAGCTTCGATCGAGCCTTCGGGGCCTTCGCCGCAGCCTTCCTTCGGTGAGCTGCAGAGGACGTGGGCGTTGGAGCTGCCGCCGATCGCGGCGGAGAGGATCAGCTGCGGCATCGTGAAGAAGCCCATGTCGCTGACGAACGCTTTCGGCGCCTCCCAGCCGATGAAGGGTCCGTGGATGAAGTTGTAGGGAAGGCGGAGGGGATCGGTGAGGCGGCCTTTGATCCCGTTGATCACGGACTGCTGGGCCGCGGCCCGATTGCGGTCGTCGTAGGGGAAGCTGAAGGCGCTCTTGCCCTTGCCGGGGCATTCGCTGGGCTCGCGGATCCGCGAGTAGGCGAGCGCTTTTTCGCCGTCGAGGGTGTTCTCGCCCTTCTTCAGGTGCAGGGTGATCCCGCCTTGGCCGCCGCCCGCGCCGCCGGAGATGTCGGCGCAGAGCTTGTGCGGGAGGTCGACCTTGACCCCGCCGACCGCGTCGACCAGGTCTTCGAAGCCGGTGAAGTCGACAATCACGACGTGGTCGATCTGGATCCCGAGGAACTGCTCGATCGTCTTGATCTGCAGGGCGGCGCCGCCGAAGGCGAAGGCGGCGTTGATTTTCGTCGGCGCCTCGCCGGGGATTTCGGCGAAGGTGTCGCGCGGAATCGAGAGTTTGCGGAAGGCGCCGCCGCCGGCCCGGACCAGCATCAGCGTGTCGGCGCGGAACTGGCCCTGTTCGCAGCTGCCGTGCGGCTTGTCGCCATGAGCCTGCTGGTCGAAGCACTCCTGCGAGGTGTCGATGTCGCCGCTGCCGGGCGGCCGCGCGTCGGTGCCGAGGATGAGGATCGTCTGCGCGCTCGGCAGCAGGAACGGGTTGCCGTGCAGCGTCTTGCCAGCTTCGCTGGAGAGCTTGAAGGACTGGATCTGGGCGGAGACGCCGAAGGCGACGAGGCTGAGGAGGATCCAGGCGAGAGCGGCGAAGCCGACCCATTTGAGGACCCGCCGCGGGTTGACCCGGCCGCGCTGGGGCGGCGGCAACCCCGGATCTCCGGGATCGCCGCCCTTGCGGCGCCGCCATGAAGGCAACCTTGCACGGTCGCGTAAACCGGAGAGATCGGCGCCTTTCAAGCGCGAAAACAGCCCCCGGCGGGAGCGATAGACCTTGTAATCGGGCGGCTCTGGTGGCCGCTGCTCGTCGTCGGGGCTCATGAAAGGCTAGAAATCATGGCGATGCAGTCGGTCCTTCGCCTTCCAGCTTCCGGTTCCTCGTGAGCAGCAGCGAGACGATCGGGGTCGATCTCGGGGGCACGAAGATGGCCATCGGGGTCCTCTCCGATACCGAGCCGCTCTACGAGCAGCGCGAGGCGAGCCACGGTCAGACCCAGGACGAGCTGGTCGAGCTGCTGGTCCGCGAGATCGAAGAGGCGCGGGAAGCGCGCCCCGATGTGGCGGCGATCGGACTCGGAATTCCGGCGACGATCGACCACGACAGCGGTGTCGCGGTCTCGGCCGTCAATCTGCCGTTGAAGAACCTGCCGGTGCGGGAGATCGTCTCCGAGCGGACCGGGCTGCCGGTCTTCGTCGACAACGACGCGAACGTCGCGGCGCTGGCCGAGTATCTCTACGGCGCCGCGCGAGGGAAGCCCGACACGGTGATGCTGACGGTCGGCACCGGGATCGGCGGTGGCCTCATCCTCGGCGGCGAGATCTACCGCGGCTCGACCGGGGCCGGGGCCGAGCTCGGCCACGTCGTCATCCAGGTCGACGGTCCGCCCTGTCAGGGCAACTGCCCCAACCACGGCTGCGTCGAGTCGCTCGCCTCGGGGACGGCGCTCGGACGCGAGGCGCGGGCCGCGGCGGAAAGCTCGCCCGACTCAGCCCTGGGCGAGGCGCTGGCCGAAGGCAAGGAGATCGACGGCCGCGCCGCCACCGAAGCCGCCGTCGCCGGCGACGAAACCGCGATCGAAGTCTTCGAGCTGATCGGCAGCCGGCTCGGCGTCGCCTGCTCCAGCCTCGCCAACATCTTCCAGCCGCAGGCGATCGTCGTCGGCGGCGGCGTGATCGCAGCCGGCGATCTGCTGCTCGAGCCGGCGCGCCAGGAAGTCCGGGAACGGGCGCTCGACCCGATGAACACGACGCCGATCCTCGAAGCGACTCTCGGCAACGACGCCGGCATGATCGGCGCCGCCGCTCTGGCGCGGACCGAACTCGCGAAAGCGGGCGGGTCGGAGCCGGCGAAGGAAGGCGGCTGATGCCGGGCTGCCTCGTCGTCTGCCCGACGCCGATCGGCAACCTCGACGACGTCTCTGTCCGGGTCCGCGAGGCTCTGGTCAGCGCCGACTACATCGCCTGTGAGGACACCCGCAAGACCGGGGGGCTGCTCGACCGCCTGCGGATCCGCCCGCATCCGCGCCTCGTCTCCTTCCACGAGGGCAACGAAGCCTCGCGGGCGATGGAGCTGGCGCAGCGGATCGAGCGCGGCGACGTCGTCGCGCTCGTCTCCGACGCCGGCATGCCGGGCATTTCCGACCCCGGCTACAAGCTGATCCGCCGCTGCATCGACCGCGCGCTCGAGGTCACGGTCCTGCCGGGCCCCTCGGTGGTGCCGGTCGCCCTGGTCGCCTCCGGACTGCCGACCGACAAATGGCGCTTCGAGGGCTTCCTGCCGCGGCGGGCGGGGGAGATGGAGCGGATCCTGCGCTCGGCCGAGACCGTCGTCGCCTTCGAGAGCCCGCGCCGCGTCGGCGAGTCCCTCGCCGCCCTCGCCTCCCTCGCCCCCGACCGCCAGGCCGCCGTCTGCCGCGAGCTGACCAAGGTCCACGAGGAGGTCGCCCGCGGCACCCTCGGCGAGCTCGCCCGCCGCTTCCGCGGCGACGTCAAAGGCGAGATCGTCCTCGTCATCGCCCCCGCCGCCTCCGGCGACCACGACCAAGACGTCGGCTTCGCCGTAGACGCCCTCCGCCACCTGGTTCAGTCCGGCGCGCGGCCGCGAGCGGCCGCCTCGGTGGTCGCAGCCCTCACGGGTACCCGGGCGAATGACCTGTACAAAGCGCTGACCGGGCGCGAGGCGCGGCGGTAGCCGCTAAGACGCTCTGGCCGAGATCGCATACATCCTCGAGTTGCCTTGGGGGCTCGGGACTCCCGATGATCTACAAGTCGAGATTGCGGCCGGAGAGGAAGGAGGTCCTACTTACGGAATCCCACCGACGCGGCTCAGGTTTCGCACGGTCGAGGTTCCGGGACAGTTGCCGTTAGCGGCGTCCGATCTTGCCTTCGGCTCGTTGCACCTGGATGTCGTGACCACTGAGGACGAAAAGGTCCGGCGTGAAGAGATCGCACGGGAGATCATCGGAAAGCCCTTCCCGTTGCAGAAGACTGTAGTGGCTGCATATGTCCCTACCGACGATGATCCACCACTTCTAAAGTCGAGACCCTTGAGTAAGGGCCTCAGCCTGGCGCTGCGAAGCCTTAATGCTTGGTTGATCAGCTTGGGTGTTCTTTATGACGATCGCGTGCGGCCGATCTCGATTGGGGATCTTGCCCCCGCTATTCCGGTGATGCCTGTCCTCCTTGTTCATGGAGTCCGGAAACACGGCGAAAGTGAGCTGTTTCACCTTCGCAAGTATCCGGAAAAGACCCGAACCTATGACCTAGCTGAAATGGATCAAGTGGAGCGGATGCTGCAGATCGTGTCCTCTGAAGAAGGCCTCTCCTCTTTTTATGAGTTAGTCCAGAGGGCTGGGTCTGCTCGACGGGCGAGCCGGGATCGGGAGGCGGTGATCGATTACGCCACTGCCGGGGAGTTGTTCATCACGACGATATTGCGGGTGATAGGAGAGCGCCGACTGGACCCTTCGAAGCTGGAGAATCTCATGGCGGGACCATTCCACGATCGGGCTTTCCATATGTGTCGGGTACTAGACGTCGCTTCGGACCCGGAAGACTCGGAGTCCCCTCTCTTTTACTGGTGGCTGCACTGCTACAGCCAGCGAAACCAGATAGTCCACAAAGGCGCTAATTCCATGGCGGCTCTCTCCGAAGTTGCCAGAATCGGTCTAGTGCAAATGGTCGTAGACGTACGCGAGGCCATGCGACGGACCCCCGACCTAGCCGATCTCGCCTCGATGATCCAGTGGGGTAAACGAGTTGACCACACTGGCGGCGAAAGCGACTCAGAGCCAGATCCCCTCCCGCCGTTGTAGGCAAGTCTTGTCAACCGGAGCTCCGCAGCGGAGCTATCTACCCTCCTCCTAGAGCATCCAATGTTCTGGAATGGGCGCACCGAAGCCTTCGGCGAGCCCTTTGAGGAAAATTCGTTCAAACGAGCGTCTGTCTTGATTTGGAACAACATCGAGGACAAGCAACACGACTTGTCCATAGGACCAATAGGCAGGGAAGATAGCCATAGGCACGGCTGGAGTTGGTGCTTCCAGTGGTCTCAGCGGGTTCTCGCGGTTGAGCCGAACGGGAGTTCCGGCGGGGGTGTGATGAAGAAGCTGGGTATTCCACTTCTGTGCTTTTTCGAACATTTCCCGCAGGATTGGTTTTTCGCCTTTTAGACGTGGCTGAAATTGTTCGGCGTTCTCAAGCTCGGTAATAACTTCCGGCATCTTGATGGGCGTTCCGTTACGTCGAACCGCCCACCACTGGCGCTGAGCATTGCTGCCGAAGTCCTTTACGAGTTGCTCCTCCCGTGCCTCAAGGTCGGATACGTCAGGTGGCATCTGTCCATGGCGTTCAGCGGTCCTGGCCTCGTTGAGCCGCATGGCGTCGAGGGAGTCCATGAAGCGCGTGGTCAGGAACTCTGGATCGTCGTCATGGAGAACGAGCCAGTGCATTACGACCATGTCCTCGAATATCGAGCGGCAGAGCATTGCGGCCTGGACCGTTTGATGCTCGCCGGCCAAGAGACACATCGAGCGGAACGTTTCCTTGGCTCGGGCTGCAGTCGCGCCAAGGATCTGCTCCATGTGAGTATCGACCATGAGCTCGCGGCCCTCAAGGTAGGTCCCGATGGATTCACAGGCACGTAGCTGCCGGGCAACTATCTCATTGAGTTGCGGTGCATTCATGGCGAAGGGCAGCGTAGCGTCGGTATTGCCGCTAGCTCCCGAGTATCCCGCTGCGCCCCACTGGCACAGCGCGCTGCGGTCCAGACCTAGGTCTCTGCGGTGCCTTCGTTGTCCTGGGTCGGCTGGCGATCCGCTTCGGGACCTTCCTCAAGCTTCTCCTCCGATAGCTTCAGGATCGGAATGAGCCCAAAAAACTTCTACGTCACCACGCCGATCTACTACGTCAACGCGGAGCCTCATCTGGGGCACGCTTATTCGACGATGGCGGCGGATGTGCTGGCTCGGCATCATCGGCAGCGGGGGGACGATGTCTTTTTCCTCACCGGGACCGATGAGCATGGGGAGCCGGTGGAGAACGCGGCCAAGAAGGCCGGGGTGACGCCGCAGGAGCTGGCCGACACCAATGCCGCCAAGTTCGAGGGGCTGATGCCGACGATCGGGTCTACTAATGACTTCTTCATCCGCACGTCGGATCCGCGGCACATGGACAAAGTCGCGGAGATCATGCAGCGGGTCTACGACAACGGCTGGGTGACCAAGGGGGTCTACGAAGGCTGGTACTGCCCTCGCTGCGCCGACTTCAAAACCGAGCGGGAGCTGGGGCCGGGCAATACGTGTCCTATTCATGAGATCCCGTTGCAGAAAGAACGGGAGGAGAACTGGTTCTTCATGCTCTCCGCCTTCCAGGCCCAGCTCGAAGGTCTTTATGAGGAGCGGCCGGACTTCGTCGTGCCTGAGTTCCGGCGCAACGAGGCGCTCTCTTTCATCAAGGGCGGCCTCGAAGACGTCTCGCTCTCGCGGCCGAACCTGAAGTGGGGTCTGCGGCTGCCCTGGGACCAGGGGCAGCGGATGTACGTCTGGTTCGACGCGCTCCTCAACTACGTGACGGCGCTGACCTTTGCCCGCGAGGGGGAGGACCTGACCGCGCGCTACTGGCCTGCCGATCTGCACGTGATGGCCAAGGACATCCTCAAGTTCCACGCGGTGATCTGGCCGGCGCTCTGCCTCGCCGCCGGGATCGAGCCGCCGCAGCGCATGGTCATCCACGGCTACCTCTTGATGGGCGAGAAAAAGATGTCGAAGAGCCTCGGCAACGTGCTCGATCCGTTCGAGGTGATCGACCGCTTCGGCGCCGACGCGCTTCGCTTCTACCTCTTCCGCGAGGTCAGCTTCGGCCAGGACGGCTCGATCTCCACCGCCGGCTTCGAGCAGCGCTACGAGACCGAGCTCGCCAACGACTACGGCAACCTCGCCAGCCGGGTGCTGGCGATGGTCGACCGCTACCGCGACGGGGTGGTGCCGGCCGCCCAGGTCGACGCGACGCTGGCCGAGGACTTCGAGGGCGCGGTCGCCCGCTTCAGCGAGCTGCTCGACCGCGCCGAGCTGAGTCAGGCCCTCGACCTCGTCTGGATCCTGGTCCGCCGCCTCAACCGCTTCGTCGAGGAAACCCAGCCGTGGGTCCTGGCCAAGGACGAGGCCGACCCCGAGCGACTCGACGAAGTTCTCTACAACCTGGTCGAGGGCCTGCGGGTGGTAACGCTGCTGCTGGTTCCCTACCTGCCGGACACCAGCGAGACGCTGTTGGCGGCGCTGGCCGAGGATTCCCGCGAGCTGGCCGAGCTGGGGTCGCGCCCGGGTGGGCAGCAGGTGGAGCGGGTGGCGCCGCTCTTCCCGAAGATCGAGGCGCCGGCGGCCTGATGGCCGCGCCGGTCCTCGCCGTTTCGCAACTCCACAAGCGCTACGGCCGCCAAGAGGCGCTCGCCGGCGTCGACCTCGAGGTGGAGGCTGGGCAGCTCGTCGGGCTGCTGGGGCCCAACGGCGCCGGTAAGTCGACGCTGACGAAGATCGCCTGCGGCCTGGTCCGGCCCAGTGCCGGCACGGTCGAGGTGCTGGGACGGCGCGCCGGCTCGCCGCAGGCGCGGGCGGCGCTCGGCTATCTGGCCGAGCTCTTCCGCTTTCCGGGCTGGCTGAGCGCGGCCGAGCTGCTGCGCTTCCACCAGCGCCTGGTCGGCTCCGACGGCGGCGCGGCCGAGCGGCGGGCGCTGCTCGACCTGGTCGAGCTCGGCGATGCCGCCGACAAGCGGGTCGAAGCGATGTCGAAGGGGATGCAGCAGCGGCTGGGGATCGCCCAGGCCCTGGTCGGCTCGCCGCGCCTGCTCCTGCTCGACGAGCCGACCAGCGCCCTCGACCCGGTCGGCCGGCGGATCGTCCGCGAGCTGCTGGAGGAGCTGCGCGGCCGCGGCGTCTCGGTCCTGCTCAACTCCCACCTGCTGAGCGAGGTCGAGCTGATCTGCGACCACGTCGCGATCATCGCCCGCGGCCGCCTGGTCCGGGCGGGGACGCCGCAGGAGCTGGCGGGGCCGGGCGCGGTCGTGGTCGAGACCGGCTCCGGCGTGCGGAGCTTCGAGGGCGCCGGGCGCGAGGAGGCGCCGGCGATCGTCGCCGAGCTGGTCGCCGCCGGTGAGTCCGTCTACCGGGTCGAGGTCCAGCACAGCTCACTCGAAGACGTCTACCTCGAGGCCGTCGGCGGGCAGACCGGATGAACGCGACCGCTCTGCGCTCGGCGGCGACCGTGGTTGCGCTCTCGATGCAGGAGGGGATTCGCCGCCGGGTCTTCCTCGCCGTGCTCGTGCTCACCCTCGCCTTCCTCGGGCTCTACGCGCTCGGCGCCCACTTCGCCTTCCGCGACGTCGACGAATTCGCCGCCGGAGAAACCGAGATCCTCGATCCCCACGCCTTCACCGGGGCGACGATCTTCGGCCTGGCGATGTTCGCGACGCTCTTCCTCGGCGCCGTGCTGGCGGTCTTCCTCACCCTCGGCGTGGTCCGCGGCGACGCCGAGTCGGGGCTGCTGCAGCCGATCGTCGTGCGGCCGATCGGGCGGACGACGATGCTGCTCGCCCGCTTCGCCGGGGCGGCGCTGCTCTCGGCCGCCTACGTGGTCGTCGTCTACCTGGCGGCTTGGGCGATCACGAAGGCGACCGGCGACTGGTCACCCGACCACCTGCTCGGACCCGCCCTCGGACTGGCGCTGGCGGTGGCGATCATCGCTGCGCTCTCGCTGCTCGCCTCGACCGTGCTCTCGGTGACGGCGCAGGGGATCGTCGTCTTCATGGTCTTCGGCGCCGGGCTGACGGCGGGGCTGCTGGCGCAGATCGGCAACGCGATCAACTCGGACTCCCTGCACACGATCGGGCGCGTGGCCAGTTGGGCGCTCCCGTTCGAGGGCCTCTATGCCGCCGGCCTGCACGCGCTGATCTCCGGCACCTCCGGCCTGACCGGGGTGGTGCTGCAGCTCGGTCCGTTCGGCGGCTCGGAGGCGGCGGGGCCCGAGCTGATCGCCTGGGCCTTCCTCTACCTGCTCGGCATCCTCGCGCTCGCCGCCTTCGTCTTCTCGCGCCGCGATCTCTAGAGCCTCCGCTGCACCGATCGCTGCATACTCAATATCTGCATTAATTCCGCTCTAGAAGCTGATTTGCGGTTCATCCGGGCCGCAGTGGGTAGTTCGGCGGCATGACTCTTAGGGGGAGAGCCGATTGCCTCATCGTCTTCATGGCCTGCGCCTCGCTGCTGTTCGCGAGCGCGCCCGCCTCGGCGGCTTCGATTGTCGCCAAGGACGGCAAGATCCACGCCTGTTACAAGGCGAAGGGCAAGGCCAAGGGGACGCTGCGCGTGGTCCGCAGCGCCAAGGTCAAGTGCCCGAAGCGGTGGAAGAAAGTCAGCTGGTACGCGAACGGGCAGCCAGGGCCGCAGGGCCAGGCCGGCGCTCCGGGCGCTCCCGGCGAAACCGGGACCAACGGAGGCAGCGGCTTGCCGGGGACGACGGGGACGGTCACCGTCAAAGCGCTCGAAGACAAAGTCACCGAACTGTTGACGAAAGTGCAAAGCCTGGAAACGATCCTCAAAGGGATTGACAACACCCAGCTGAAAGAAGCGATCGCCGGGATCGCCAAAACCGAAGCGCTGCAAGCAGTCGTCGGTCAGCTCTGCACCCAGACCGAAGCGCTGACCTCGAAATCCGGCGAACTGGGGACGGCGCTAGGCGGATTGAGCGCCGTTGTCGACACGCTGACGCTGATGGGGCTCCCGAGCATCCCGACGGCGCTGTCGCCGTTCGAATGCCCGTAGTCACTCGCTGAGCGGCTCGGCAGCGGGCGGATAGGCTGATCCGCCGATGATCGATTCGCACACGCACCTGTTCCTCTGCGAGGGCGAGGAGGCCGAGTTGGTCGCCGCGGCCGCCGGGGCGGGTGTGGTGCGGATGCTGACGGTGGGGATGAACGCGGAGACGAACGCCGAGGTGGTGGCGAGCACGGAGCGCTACGGCGCCGTCTTCGCCGCGATCGGGCGCCACCCCAACGAGGCGAGCGGGTTCGACGATGCGGCGGTCGAGGAAATCCGGCGGCTCGGCGCTCACGAGAAGGTGCGGGCGATCGGCGAGACCGGGCTCGACTTCTACCGCGAGTACGCCGCGGCCGACGATCAGCGGCGCGCCTTCCGCGCCCAGATCGAGATCGCCCGCGAGCTCGGCCTGCCGATCGTGATCCACGCCCGCGACCCGGAGGGGGAGACGAGCGCGATCGACGAGATCTTCGACACCCTCGACACCCACGCCGGCGAGGCGCCGGTGGTCCTCCACTGCTTCTCGGCGCCGCAGCGGGTAACCGACGCGACCGAGCGCGGTTGGTACTGCTCGTTCGCCGGCAACGCCACCTACCCGAGCGCGAAGGAGCTGCGGTTTGCGGCGGCGAAGGTGCCGGAGGACAAGATCCTGGTCGAGACCGACGCGCCCTACCTGGCGCCGCAGCCGATGCGCGGCAAGCGCAACCAGCCCGCCTACGTGGTCGAGACCGCACAGGCGATCGCCGAGGAGCGCGGCACCTCCTACCAGGACCTCGAGCGTACGGTCGAGGCCAACGCGCGGGCGCTCTTCGGCTGGTAGGTAGATGGTCGGTCCCACCATCTAATGGTCCGGCTCGGGCAGAACTTCCTCGCCGATCCCAACCTGCTCGACGCGATCGTCCGCGACGCCGAGCTGGCCACCGATGACGTGGTGCTCGAGGTGGGGGCGGGCGAAGGGGTCTTGAGCGAGCGGCTGGCGCCAGTGGCGGCGCACCTGCACACGGTCGAGATCGACCGCGGCCTGGCGCCGGCGCTGGAGCGGATCGCAGCGCTGCCGAACGTCGAGCTGCACTGGGGCGACGCGATGAAGCTCGACCTCACCGAGTTCCGGCCGCAGTCGACGGCGATGGTCGCCAACCTGCCCTACTCGGTGGCGACGTCGCTGATCCTGCGGACGATCGAGGAGGTGCCCTCGCTGCGGCGCTGGACGGTGATGGTGCAGCGGGAGATCGCCGACCGCCTGCGAGCGGGACCCGGCAGCCGCACCTACGGGAGCCCGAGCGCGGTCGCCCAGCTCGCCTGCGAGGTCGAGCTGGTGCGGCCGGTCGACCCCGCCGTCTTCAAGCCGCGCCCACGGGTCGACTCGGCGATCCTGCGGCTGCGGCGGCGCGGCCCCGGTGCCGACTCGAAGACCCGCGAGCTGATCCGCGCCGCCTTCGCTCACCGGCGCAAGTCGCTAGCGCGCTCGCTCGAGCACGCGCGGCCGGGATCGCTGGCGCCGGCGCGGTCGGCGCTGGCCGAGCTGGGCCTACCGGAGGACGCTCGCGCCGAGGCGCTGGCGCCGGAGCAATTCGCCGCCCTCTCCGCGAAGCTGCGGGATTGAGAACCTGCCCCATGCGCGTCCACGCCCCGGCCAAGCTCAACCTCTGCCTCTACCTGGGCCCGCGCCGCGAGGACGGTCTGCACGAGCTTTGCTCGTTGTTCGAGCCGCTGGCGCTGGCGGACCTGATCGAGGTCTCGCCGGCCGAGCGCGACGAAGTCGTCTGCCCCGGTGTCGCGGGAGAGAACCTGGCGGCGCGGGCGCTGGCCGCCCTGCGAGAGCGCGGCTGGGAGCGCGAGCCGCTGCGAGTGGAGATCGAGAAGCGGGTGCCGGTCGCGGCCGGCCTGGGCGGGGGGAGCGGCGACGCGGCCGCGGTCCTGCGGCTGGCGGCGGGCGAGGTCGACGGCCTGCCGCAGCTGGCGGCGGAGCTGGGCGCCGACGTCCCCTCGCAGCTCCGCCCTTCGCTGGCGCTGGTGCGGGGCGCGGGTGAGCGGGTCGAGCCGCTGCCCGCGCCGGCCGAGCACGCGGCGGTGTTGCTCCCCGGCGGCGGCGGTCTCAGCACCGCCGAAGTCTTCGCCGAGGCCGACCGGCTCGGGCTGGGCCGCTCCGGTGTGGAGCTCGACGAGCTCGCGGAACGGCTGCGCGAGGCGGCGGGCGTCGGCGCCTCGCCGCTGAGCTACCCCGAGCTGCTCGTCAACGACCTCGAGCCGGCAGCGCTCTCCTTGCGCCCCGAGATCAGCGAGGCGCTCGAGGCGCTGCGCGCCGCCGGCGCCCCCGTCGCGATCCTCAGCGGCTCCGGCCCCACCGCGGTCGGTCTCTTCCCCGACCTTGCCGCCGCGAAGGCCGCATCTGAAGCGCTCGACGCCGACGAAGCGGTCGTCTGCGCCGCCGGACACGCGAGACTGGCGCCATGAAGCTGCCCGGAGAGGGAGAGGGCGAGGGCCCGGTCACCCGTAAACGGATCGTCCTCGCGATCGTCGCGGCCGTCGTCGCGGTCGGCTACTTCTTCCTCAGCCGCAAGCTCGGCAGCCTCGACCTGCAGAACCTGCTCCACGACATCTCCCACACGCTCGGCGCCTGGACCTACCTGCTGGTCGGGCTCTTCGCCTTCGCCGAGACCGGCGCCTTCGTCGGCCTGGTCGTCCCCGGCGAGACCGTGATGCTGCTCGGCGGCGCCGTCGCCGGCCAGGGCGCGATCAACGTCTACCTGCTGATCGCGGTCGCCTGGTTTGCGGCCTGGCTCGGCGACACCACCAGCTTCCTCCTCGGCCGCCGGCTCGGCCGCGAGTTCGTCCTCGACCACGGCCCCAAGGTCGGGATCAGCCACGAGCGCTTCGAGAAAGTCGAGGACTACTTCGGCCGCCACGGCGGCAAGACGATCTTCATCGGCCGCTTCATCAGCCTGATTCGCGCCTTCGCGCCGTTTGTCGCCGGCAGCTCGGGGATGCAGTACCGGGCCTTTGTCCCCTACTCGATCCTCGGCACCGGCGTCTGGGCGACCGCCCACATCCTCGTCGGCTACTTCTTCTCGCAGACGATCGAGACCGCCGGCAAATACGCCGCCAAAGGCGCCTTCCTGCTGGCGACGCTGATCGTCATCGTCGTCGGGATCGTCTGGGTCATCCGCCGCTTGCGTGAGGAGGAGAACCGGCGCGCCGCCGTGCGCTGGATGGAGGGCCACACCGCGACCCGCTGGCTGGTCGAGCTCGCCCGCAAGCCGCAGCTTCGCTTCCTCTGGGACCGGGTGACGCCGGGCGGCACCTTCGGCCTCGAATTCACCTCGCTGATGGCGACGATCGCCGTCTCCCTCTTCGTCCTCGTTGCCTACACGGTCGTGGTCGGCGAAGATCCCGGTCCGACCGGCGCTGACGAAAGCGCGCAGGAACTGGTCGGCCACCTCCACGACTCCGTCCTCACCAGCGTTGCCAAGGCGATCACCTGGCTCGGCTCGGGCGGAGTCGTCCTGGCGCTGGCGGCGCTCTGCGCAGCGCTGCTCGCTTGGCGCCGCCGCTGGACCGAGTTCTGGGTCCTGGTCGCGGGGATGGTGATCACGCAGATCGGGATCGACGCCCTCAAGGAGTCGGTCGATCGCCCGCGCCCAACCGCCCCCCTCGCCGAGAGCTCGGGCTCGTCCTTCCCCAGCGGCCACGCCGCCCACTCGGTCTTCTATCTCTGGCTGGCGGCGACGATCGTGCTGCGGCTGCGGCCGGGGATGGCGCGCGGCGCCGCCGTGGTCACGATCGGGCTCGTCCTCACCGTCTTGATCGGGCTCTCACGCGTCTACCTCAACGTCCACTACCTCAGCGACGTCAGCGCCGGCTGGGCGCTCGGGGCCGCGGCCTTCTCGCTTTCGGCGGCGGTGGGACTGGTCGTCTCGCAAGTTCGCCAGAATCCAGAGCAGTGATCCCGCTCCCGGTTTTCGCGCTGGCCAAACTAGGCCACCAGTACCTGCTCTACGGCGTCGCCGGGGTGATCTGCCTGGTCGTCTTCGCCACTCTCATCCTCAGCCCGGCGCTGAGCGCCTATGGCCGGACGTGGGAGAAGGCGGCCGCCGGCTTCCTCTCCCTCTTCGTCCTCGCCGCGCTGGTCATCGGCGGCGTCGTCATCGGCCTAGTGGTCGTCTACTACTACACCGACATCTCCAACTTCCTGAACGGCACCTGACGCTGCGCGGGGCGGTGTCCTCGGTCGGCCGAATAGCGCTGCTATTCGGTCTTCCTGCGTCCTAGCCCCGCTTGGTCAGGCGCCGTCAGGGGCGCATCCGGATAATGGCTCGATGTCTGGCTCTGCATCCACCGAGCGGGCGGGCCTGCTCGACGCCCTTTCCGAGGCGGTCGAGTCGGGGGCGGGGTTGCCCGCGACCGCGCGCGCGGCGGCGCGGCTGCTGGATGCCAGCGTCGCTCTGATCGATCGCTCCAGTGCGGTCCTGGCCGTCGCCGGCGCCTCCTCCGACCAGGAGCAGAAGCTGCTCTCGGGGGGCGAGGGGGTGACGCGTGTTGAGCTGCGGGTGGCCGACACGGTCGTCGGCGAGCTGCGCTACCGCGCCAAAGCGGCGCCGGACCCGACGATCGCGCGGATGGTGACGACGCTGCTGGCGCTGGAGCTGGAGCGCTCGCGCTCGCCGGAGTGGGAGAGCGAGGAGGCGGCAGGAGCGTTCGTGGCGGCGGTGCTGCGGCGGGAAGTGACCGACCGGCGGGACATCGTCGCCCAGGCCTCGGAGCTCGGCGCCGAGCTCGAGCGCGGGGCGGGGGTCGTCGTCCTGCGGGCCGCGCCCCGGGCCGCCCAGACCGGCGAGTGGCGGGAGCGGGTGCTGGTCTTGGCGCAGCGAGCTCTGCGCGCGCTGGCGCCGGGATCGCTGGCCGCGAGTGACGGCGGCGAGACCGCCGCCGAGATCGCGGCGATCGTCCCCGCTGAGGATGACGAGCGGCTCGCCCGCGCCGCCGCCGGCCTCTCGCGCGAGCTCGGCGACAGCCTTGCCGGCTTCCATCTGACCACCGGTCGCAGCCGCCGCTGCGCCGATCCGGTCGACCTCTACCGCGCCGGCAGCGAGGCCCACCTGGCCGTCAACGTCGGCGAGGCCGAGGGACGGCCGCTGCTCGCCTTCGAGGACACCGGGGCCTACCGCCTGCTGCTGCCGGCGATGAGCGAGGACCCGGCCGAGCTCGAACGCTTCTACGCGGAGACGATCCAGCCGCTGGTCGCCTACGACGAGCAGTACGAGACCGAGCTGGTGACGACCGTTGAGGCCTACCTCGACAACGACGGCAACGTCGCCGCGACCGCCAAACAGCTCTTCACCCACCGCCACACGATCCGCTACCGCCTCGAGCGGGTCCGCGAGCTCTGCGGCCACGACGTCTCCAGCACCGAAGGCCGCGAGAAGCTCGGCTTAGGCCTCAAAGCGATGCGCGTCCTCGGCATCGCCTCCCCCCGCGGCCCGGCGATGGAGCCCGGCGCCAAAGGCGGCAAAGTGGCGCGTGCGGCGGAGGAGTAGGCCTGGGTCAGTTCCGGGGAGAGGACTTGAACCCCTGCTTCTTGGACCAAAACCAAGCGTGCTACCGACTACACCACCCCGGATCGTCCGGCTCTAAGACTAGCTTCGCGGTCATGGAGATCGGCGGCGCGTCGCTTGACCCGGAGGTGCGTGAGGGATTGAGCCGTAGTTGGAAGGCGCTGATGGTCGTCGGCGTCGCCGCGATCGTCCTCGGGGCGATCGCGATCCTGGTGCCGGCGGTGGCCGCGGTGGGGACGGCGATCTTCATCGGCTGGGTGCTGCTGGTCGTCAGCGGGATCCTCTTCGCCGCCGCGTTCTCGGCGCACTCGGTGGGGACGGTGGCGGTGCGGATGGCCTGGGCGCTGCTGACGCTCCTGGTCGGGATCTGGCTGATCGTCGAACCGCACAACGGGACGCTCACCCTGACCCTGGTGCTGGGAATCTACTTCCTCTTCATGGGCCTGACCCGGATTGCGATCGCCTTCATCGCCCGCGGTCAGCCGAACGCGGGCCTGCTCGGCCTCAACGGCGTCACCGGCCTCCTGATCGGCATCCTCGTCCTCGCCAAGTTCCCCAGCTCGGCCGACTGGGCGATCGGCCTCCTGGTCGGGATCGACCTGATCTTCGCCGGCTGGACGCTCACCTCCGCCGCGCTGCTCGGCAAAGAACTGGCCAAAAGGGCCTGACGGGCGCATGGCTTCGCTCTCCGCCAATACGATTGGCGGAGTGAGCCAACCCCTGGTCCTCGTGATGGCGGCGGGGGAGGGGACGCGGATGCGTTCCTCCACGCCGAAGATGCTCCACCCCGTCTGCGGCCGCCCGATGGTGGCCTGGCCGATCGTCGCCGCGCGCGAAGCGGGCGCCGGCCGGGTCGCCGCGATCGTCTCGCCGGGGCGCGACCTCTCCGCCGGCCTGCCGGAAGACGTGGAGACGGTCGAGCAGCCGCAGGCCGACGGGACCGGCGGCGCGATCCGGGCGGCGCTGCCCTTGATCGAGGAAGCCGAGGCCGTGCTCATCCTCTCCGGCGACGTGCCGCTGATCTCGCAGGAGACGATTGCGGCGCTGCTCGATGCCCACCGCTCCTCGCAGGCCGCGGCGACGATGCTGACGATCGAGCTCGACGATCCCGGCGCCTACGGCCGCGTCGTCCGCGACGACGACGGTTGGGTCGAGCGCGTGGTCGAGGCCAAAGCCGCCGGCGACGCCGAGGCCTGGCAGTTGGAAATTCTTGAGATCAACGCCGGCACCTACGTCTTCGACGCCGCCCCGCTCGCCGCCGCCCTGCAGTCGCTCTCCAACGACAACGCCCAGGGCGAGTACTACCTCCCCGATGTCTTTCCCGCTCTGCGCGAAGCCGGCCACTCCGTCGCCGCCCACCGCGCCGACGACTTTGCGGTGACGATGGGGGTCAACAACCGCCTCGACCTCGCCGCGGTCGAGGCCGAGGCCCGTCGCCGCCTGCTCGCGGCCCACATGCTCGCTGGCGTCAGCGTCGTCGACCCCGCCTCGACCTGGATCGACGCCGGCGTTGAGATCGCCGCCGACGCAAGGATCGAGCCTGGTACGTCGCTACGGGGCCAGACGAGGATCGGCGAGGGCGCCGTCGTCGGCCCCCTCAGCACCCTGATCGACAGCTCCGTCGGCGCCGGCTCCCAAATTCTCCACTCCTACCTGGTCGAGTGCGACGTCCGCGAGGGCTGCTCGGTCGGGCCCTTCGCCTACCTGCGCCCCGGCGCGGTGCTCGAGGACTCGGCCAAGGCCGGGACCTTCGTCGAGATCAAGAACTCCCAGGTCGGCGAGGGGACCAAGGTGCCGCACCTCGCCTACGTCGGCGACACCGAGATCGGCCCCGGCAGCAATCTCGGCGCCGGCACGATCACCGCCAACTACGACGGATTCCGCAAGAACCGGACGGTCATCGGCCGCAACGTCCGCATCGGCGTTGACACGATGCTGATTGCACCGGTAGAAGTCGGCGACTCCGCCTACACTGGCGCTGGCGCAGTGATCCAAGAGGACGTGCCCGAGGGTGCGCTTGCCGTGAGCGAGAACGCGCAGAGGAACATCGACGGATACGCCGCTCGCAAGGCGGCCCAAATGCGAGAGGACGAGAGCCCGTGAGCACGATCGAGGAGGCCCCGCAGGTGGGAACCGCCATCGAGCACGACTACTCGAAGCGGATGATGGTCTTCGGCGGCCGCTGCTCGATGGACCTGGCCGCCAAAGTCGCCAACAAGCTCGAACTCGACATGGGCCAGGTGACGCTGAAGACCTTTGCCGACGGCGAGGTCTACTGCCGCTACGAGGAGTCGATCCGCGGCGCCGACGTCTTCCTCGTCCAGTCGACCTGCGCGAACGAGCAGGAAGACATGACCCCGAACGACGCCCTGATGGAGCTCTTGACGATGATCGACGCCGCCCAGGGCGCCTCAGCCCACCGGATCATCGCCGTCCTCCCCTGGTACGGCTACGCCCGCCAGGACAAGAAGTCCGCCCCGCGCGAGCCGATCACCGCCCGCATCGTCGCCAAGTGCCTCGAGGGCGTCGGCGTCGACCGGGTCCTGACGATGGACCTTCACGCCGGCCAGGTCCAGGGCTTCTTCCACGTACCCGTAGACCACATGACCGCGATGCCGATGCTGACTCAGTGGTTCGCCGACCAGGAACTGAACGACGAGCTGGTGATCGTCTCCCCCGACGCCGGCCGCGTCAAGACCGCCCGCAACTTCGCCCGCCGCATCGGCACCCAGTGGGCGGTGATGGAGAAGGAGCGGCCGGCCCAGCAGGTGGCCGAGATCGGCTACGTGGTCGGCGACGTAAAGGGCAAGACCGCCGTCCTCGTCGACGACATGATCGACACCGCCGGCACCCTCACCGCCGCCGCCCAGACCGTCCTCGACGAGGGGGCCGCGAAGGTGATCGCCTGCGCCACCCACGGCGTCTTTTCGGGCCCCGCCTACGAGCGGATCGCCGCCTCGGCGATCGAGCGGATCGTCGTCACCGACACGCTGCCGCTCCGCCCCGGAGCCCCGGACAACATCACCGTCCTCTCCACCGCCAGCACCTTCGCCGACTCGATCCGCCGCATCTTCACCGACGACTCGGTCTCCGAGATCTTCGCTGGCGAGAACCAGCTGTTCTAGGCGCCCTGCCCGCCGCGGACCGCAAGCTGCGCCTGGTCGGCCACAAGGGGGCCGACCTGATCGCGCCCGGGAACACGGTCGAGAGCTTCCGGGCCGCGGTCGAGGCCGGCGTCGACACGATCGAGTTCGACGTTCTCTGGCTGCAAGACGCGCACCTGCCGCTCGAGCAGCGCCACCCGCTGGTGGTCGCCCACGACTGGGAGGATGCGGCGCGGCGGACGCCGCTGAAGCTGACCGAGGCGCTAGACGCTTTCCTCGAGCCGCCGCTCGACCGGGTCGAGATCGACCTCGACATCAAGCTGCCCGGGAGGGAGGGGGAGCTGGTCGAGGCGCTGCGCGAGCGGGACCTGATCGGCCGCTCGATGATCTCGACGATGGAGCTGCACACGCTGGGCCGGATCCTCGAGCTGGAACCGGCTTTGCGGCGCGGCTGGACTTATCCCAAGGTGGGCAAGGACTGGAACTCGAAGCGCTGGGCTCGCGGCCCGGTGCTGGCGGCGCTGGTGGCGATGCGCCACCGCCTCCCGGGCCTTGCTGCGCAGAAACTGCCGCAGTTCGGGGTCGAGGCGATGTGGGTCTACCACCCGCTGATCACGCCGCGGTTGGCGCGGATCTGCAACCTCGCCAAGGTCGAGCTGATCGCCTGGACGGTCGACGACCTTTCCCGCATGCAGCGGCTGGTCGAGGCAGGAGTTGACGGGATCTGCTCGAACGACCCCCGCCTGTTCGAGCAATTGGCGCATTGACCTTGCTATAGGCAGGTCAATTCGCCAATCGTGGTTTAGATCGTCCCGGGAGTCGCTCCGGGCGGCGTCGACTTGCCCCAGCGGCGGCCTTTGGTCTTCACCGCCGACTCGAGCTCCTCGGCGGTGAAGCCGCCGACGGTCTCGCCGTCGAGGGCGTAGCGGTAGAGGGCGACGCCGAAGATGCCGCTGAGCGCCTTTGAGACGAGCATCGAGATCGCCAGCACCAGCGCGCCGACGACGACGAGGAGGGCGCCGAGGAAGGAGGCCGAGGACCAGACGGCGACGCCGAGCACGATCAGCAGCACCGCCGGCAGCACGCCGAAGAGGAAGACCGCGCCGCCGATCGCGATGTTGCCGGTGATCTGCTGGCCCCAGCGCTGGCGGAACATCGAAGCCGAGCGCCCGATCGTCTGGAACGGGCCGGTGCCCTCGATCGCGATCACCGGCACCGCCAGGAAGGTGACCAGCGACCAGGCCATGCCGACCAGGCGAGCGGCGATCTGGCCGCCGATTCCGCCCTGGTTCTCGAGCACGCCCATCACCGCGCTGATCGCGGTGTTGACCGCGGCCCAGCCGCAGATCTGGGGGAGGCGTTGGCGCGCTACGGCGAGGCCGTCGGCGACGGTCGCCTGCTGCCCACGGAAGATCATGTCGGCGCAGGCCGCAAGGGCGACGCTGAAGAAGAAGCCGATGACGCTGAGCGCGTAGACCCCGATCACGACCAGCGGGATTGCTCCGGCCAGCTCGTCCTGGTCGAAGAGGTAGAGGCCCGGGCCGAGGAAGACGATCGCCGGCACGATCGTCGCGATCGCTCCGTAGAGCGGAAAGCGGAGCAGCTCCCGGTGCTCGTTCAGCAGACCCCAGCTTTTCTTGGTCAGACCCCAGCCGCGTTTGATCCGGCTCATCGTTCCTCTCCTTCGTTCAGTGACTCAGAAAGTTTCGGCAAGGCCGGGCATTCGCTTTACTCCACGCTCCTCGAAGTAGTCCCACTCCAGCGCTCCCAGCTCCGTTGCCGGCGGGTCGGCGTAGACCCACTCGCGGAAGATCCGGTGCCAGTTGCGCTTCGCCCGCAGCTGGCCGAGCACGGCGACGACGCCGATTTCCATCCGCCGTCCCATCAGCTCCTCGGCCGGGATCGACTCGCGCCGCATCAGGTCGAAGTACTCCGAGCGCGGGTCGTTGGTCGACTCGATGATCTTCATCACCCGCTCGCCCGTGATCTCGATCTCGCGGTCCTCGATGTACCAGCCGCCGACCGCGCCCATGTGCTCCAGCAGCCGCTCGGCGTCGAGCTTCGAGGGGTTCTTGACGAAGCCGAGGTCGTGCAGGGCCTGGCGGAAGGCCTCGGGGTCGTTGCGCGAGGCGGCGTCGAAGGCGCGCTGCTCGAGCAGCAGCTGCTCGTTGTCAACCTTCTTCGTCATCCCGAAGTCGAGGAAAGCGACGCGGCCGTCGGCCATCAGCAGGTAGTTGCCGGGGTGGGGGTCGGCGTTGAAGTGCTGCAGGTGGAACATCGAGCCGAGGCTGCCGCGGAAGACGATCTCGCCGAAGCGGCTGCGCTCCTCATGCGGGAGCTGTTTGATTTCCTCGAAGCCGATCCCTTCGACGAACTCGGTGACCAGCACCCGCCGCCGCGAGAGCCGGGTCACGACTTCGGGGACGTAGATGAAGGGGTGTTCGCGGTAGGCGCGCGCGAACGAGCGCTGGTTCTGGGCCTCGTACTCGTAGTCGAGCTCCTCCATCACCCGCTCGCGGATCTCCTCGGCGATCGCCTTGGCGTCGAGCCCCGGGGCCAGCACCTTCGCCAGCTTCACGATCGTCCCGGCGTTGCGCAGGTCGGCGTCGAGCGCCTCGGCGATCCCCGGGTACTGGATCTTCACCGCCACCCGGCGGCCGTCGAGCAGCTCGGCGCGGTGGACCTGGCCGATCGAGGCGGCGGCGAAGGCCTCGGTCTCGAACTCGGCGAAGAGCTCGGAGAGCGGTTCGCTGTCGTACTCCTCCGCCAGCACCTGCTCGACCTTCTCCCACGGCATCGCAGGAGCGTCGGTCCGCAGTTTCGCCAGCTGCTCCTGGTAGATCTCGCGGTACTCCTCAGGGATGAACTCGGTGTCGATGAAGGAGGCGAACTGGCCGAGCTTCATCGCCGCGCCCTTCATCTGACCGAGTGCGCCGACCATTTTCATTGCCGTCTCCAGGTGGCGCTGCTCCAGCCGCTCTTTGCTCTGCTCCTCGGAGCGGCCGACGTTGGCGGCTTTGGTGCCGGCGTAGCGGGCGCTCTGGACGCCGACGATCGAGCCCAGCTTGGCGGAGCGCCTAACTCGGCCTTTCGGAATCTTCGAGTCGTCGGTCACGGGTCTAGGTTCCCACAGGCGTCCCCCTTGCGGCCTATTTCTCTATCCTCTCCCGTCCGATGGCGACCAATCGCTCAACTCTGAAGGCAGCTCCGCGCGAGAAGTTCGGCTCGCGCTCCTCCCGGCGCCTGCGCCGCGAGGGCGTCGTGCCCGGCGTCGTCTACTCGGGCGGCTCGGAGGCCAAGCCCTTCCAGGTGTCAGAACGCGACGTGCGCAGCATCCTCAGCGAGGGCGCCGCGCTCTTCGACCTTGAAATCGACGGCAGCAAAGCCGTCCCGGTCGTGATCAAGGACGCCCAGCACCACCCGGTGCGGGGCAGCTTCCAGCACCTCGACCTGATGCAGGTCAACCTCAAAGAAGCGATCCAGGCTGAGGTGACGATCGAGCTCGAAGGTATCGAGGATGCCCCGGGCGTCAAGGGCGGCGGCGTGCTCGAGCACGTCACCCGCGAGATCACGGTCGAAGCGCTGCCGGCCGAGATCCCCGACAACATCTGCGTCGACGTCTCCGCGATGGAGATCAACGACACCCTCTCGCTCACCGCCGTTGCTGCACCCGAGGGGGTCACCTTCGTCGCCGACGAGCCCGAGGAGATCACGATCGTCACCGTCTCACCGCCGCGAGTCGAAGAAGCCGCTCCCGAAGTCGAGGAGGAGACCGAACTGGTCGGCGAGGGCGAGGGTGGCGACGAGGCTGCCGAGGGCGACGGCGGCGGCGACTCGGGCGACTCCGAGGGCGAGTAACTCCTGTCGCTGTTCCGCCGCGCTGGTAGAGAAGGCGGTGAGGGGGACCGAATCCTCATCGTCGGCCTCGGCAATCCCGGCCCCGAGCACGCCGGCGACCGCCACAACCTCGGCTTCATGGTCGGCGAGGAGCTGGTCCGGCGATGGGACCTGGGACGGGCGCGCGAGAAGTTCAAGGGCCGGCTTTGGGAAGGGCGAACGGGTCCGGGTGGGCCGCGGGTCGCGGTGCTGCTGCCGCAGACCTACATGAACGGCTCCGGCGACTCGGCCGGCCCGGCGCGCGGCTCACTCAAGGTGCCGCTGGATCGAGTGATCGTCCTCCACGACGAGATCGACTTGCCGTTCGGCGAGATCCAGACCCGGATCGGCGGCGGCCTCGCCGGCCACAACGGCCTCAAGAGCTTGAAGAAAGGCTTCGGCGACGCCGAGTTCTGGCGCCTGCGGGTTGGGGTGGGAAGGCCCGACTCGACCGACCCCGAGATCGTCTCGGCCTGGGTCCTCGGTCGCTTCCGCGAGCCGAAGGCGGAGGTAGAGAGGCTGATCATCGATGCGGCTGAAGAGACTGAGCGCCTGGTCGAACGGATAGCTTCCGAAGCATGAGCGCGGAGAACGAAAGCAGTCGAAAAGACGAGGTCACGAACTACTCGGTCGACGAGCGCGGGATCGCCTTGATCCGGCTCGAGCGGCCGCAGGCGCGCAACGCGATCAACACCCAGATGCTGCTCGAGCTGCTCGGGCACCTCGCCGCCGCCCGCGATGACGAGGCGGTGCGGGTGCTGGTCTTCAGCTCCGCCGACCACCTTGGCCTCTCCGCCGGCGCCGACGTTCGCGAGCAGCTCGACGAGGAGGGCAAAGTCCGCCGCATGCAGCTCTTCGCCGACCTCTACGACGCCGTTGTCGCGTTCCCGAAGCCGACGATCGCCGCCTGCCACGGCGACGTCGTCGGCGGCGGCGCCGAGATCGCCGTCGCCTGCGACATGCGGATCGGCGGCGCCAACCTGCGGATGCGCTTCCCCGGCGCCGCCCTCGGCGTGCCGGTCGGCCCCGCCCGCCTGGTCACCCTCTGCGGCCTCGCCGCCGCCAAGTACCTGCTGCTCTCCTCGCGGACGATCGGCGCTGACGAGGCGCTGCGGATGGGCCTGGTCAACCGCGTCGCCCCCGCCGCCGGCACCGAGGAAGCCGCGCTGGAGCTGGCCGCCGGCGTCGCCGCCCACCCGCCCGCGGCAGTCGCCCAACTGAAGCGGATGCTGCACGAGTGGGACGACATCGTCGGCCGCTCCGCCGCCGAGGGCCGCGGCCAGGTCGAGTGGGCGCGGACCGGGCCCGGCTTGCCGACCTCGGACTAGCGCCTCCCTAGAATCGGTCGCCGGCGCCGGATTTGACATCCGGGCGTTTTCGCTGTCCATGAGCCTCAGACCCCTTCTAGACCTCGCCGCCGAAAACGAGCGCGTTCACGCGCTTGCCTCGCGCGTGCGCGCGGGCGAGGGGGAGAGCGTGCGCGCCTCGACGATGCTGCGGCCGCTGCTGCTGGCGTCCCTGCTCGAGGACGATCGCGGCCTCGCCGGGCGGCCGGCGCTGCTGGTCGGCGCCGACGATCGCTCGGCCCGCGACCTGGCGGCTGACCTGCGCTCCTACCTGGGCCCGCGGCGCGTCCGCTTCTACCCCTCGCGCGGCACCGGCTACGCCTCCCACGTCAGCCCGCCGCCGCACCTGGTCGGGCTGCGGATCGACGCCCTCGACGCGCTTGGGAGGGAAGAGGACGCGATCGTCGTCGCCTCGGCGACGGCGCTGGCCGAGGCGGTCCCGGATGCTTCGCTGCGGCCGGCGGGGTTCGCGCTCGAGCTGGGAGAGGAAATCGACCTCGACGCGGTGGCAGGCGATCTTGTCGGCGCCGGCTACGAACGGGTCGAGCAGGTCGAGGAGCGCGGCCAGTTCGCGGTCCGCGGCGGCATCCTCGACGTCTATCCCGCCACCGAGGAACGGGCGGTGCGGATCGAACTCTTCGGCGACGAGATCGAGTCGATGCGCTGGTTCTCGACCTTCACCCAGCGCTCGCTCGGCGACGGGCAGCGGGTCGAGCTGGCGCCGGCGGCGGAGATGGACGCCGAGCATCGCGAGTTGGCCGAGCTGGCGGCGATGGCCGCCGAGGAGGAGGGGACCGAGTCGCCGAACCTGGCCGAGGTGCTGCCGCTGGAGCACTTTCGGGCGCCGCTCGAGCTGGTGCCGGAGGGAGCCGCGGTAGTCCTGGTCGGGTCGGATGAGATCGAGCCGGCGCTGCGCGACCACTGGGAGGACGCGACCACGGCGATGCACGCCGACGACGCCCAGCACCTCTACGTCGACGTCGCCGAGCCGTTGAGCGAGCGGGCTGCACTCGCCTTCACCGGCGCCGGCGAAGGCCAGGAAGAAGGGGAGGAGGAGGGCGACGAAGCCTTCCGCGCCGCCCGCGCCGAGTCGCCCGCCCGCAGCATCAAAGAGGCCGAGGGCGAGCTGGAGAAACTGATCCGCTCCGGCTACCGCACCGTCGTCGCCTTCGACAGCCGCGGCGAGGCCGAGCGCGCCCGCTACGGCCTCGACCGGCTCGACGCCCGCCTGCTCGAAGGCGGCCACCTCTCACCCGATCCCGGGCTTTCTTTCGCCGAGGCGCGCCTGCGTGAGGGCTTCGTCAGCCCGGAGCTGAAACTCGCGGTCTATCCCTTCCGCCGCCTCGTCCATCGCCGCCGCAGCGAGGAGCCGGCGCCCGGCGCCGGCCGCGGCCGCCTCGCCTTCAGCGAACTGCGGGTCGGCGACTACGTCGTCCACGAGGACCACGGCGTCGCCCGCTTCGCCGGCTTCGAGACCCGCGAGGTCGGTGGCGTCACCCGTGACTACCTCTACCTCGAATACAAAGGCGAAGACCGCGTCTACGTCCCCACCGACCAGCTGGCGAAGCTGAGCCGCTACGTCGGCGCCGGCGGCGAACCGACCCTCTCCGCGCTCGGCGGCAAACGCTGGCAGAACATGAAGGCGCGGGCGCGCAAAGCCGCGGGCGCGCTGGCCGGCGAGCTGCTCAACCTCTACGCCGAGCGCCGCTTCCGCAAAGGCCACGCCTTCCCTCCCGACGGCGAATGGCAGATCGCGATGGAGACCGCCTTCCCCTACCGCGAGACCGCCGACCAGGTGGAAGCGATCGAGGCGGTCAAGGGAGACATGGAATCGGAGCGGCCGATGGACCGGCTGGTCTGCGGCGACGTCGGCTTCGGCAAGACCGAGGTGGCGCTGCGGGCCGCGGTCAAGGCCGCCTCCGACGGCAAGCAGGTGATGGTCCTGGTGCCGACGACGATCCTCGCCCAGCAGCACTTCGGCACCTTCCGCGAGCGGCTTGCCGATCTCCCCTTCCGGGTCGAGGGGGTCTCGCGGCTGCGTCCCCAAGCCGAGGTGAAAGCGATCCTCAAAGACTTCGGGGCCGGCAAGGTCGACGTCCTGATCGGCACCCACCGGCTGCTCTCGCGCGACGTCCGCGCCAAGGATCTCGGCCTCGTCGTCGTTGACGAGGAGCAGCGCTTCGGGGTCAAGCAGAAGGAGCTGCTGCGGCAACTCAAACTGAAAGTGGACGTGCTCGCGCTCTCCGCGACGCCGATCCCCCGCACCCTGCAGATGAGCCTCGCCGGCCTGCGCGACATCTCGGTGATCGAGACGCCGCCGGAGGGCCGGCGCCCCGTCCGCACCTACGTCGGCCCCTACGACGAGGACCTCGTCGGCAAGGCGATCCGGCGCGAGCTCGAGCGCAAGGGCCAGGCCTTCGTCCTCCACAACCGGATCGACTCGCTGCCGGAAACGACCGAGCGGCTGCGGGCGCTGGTGCCCGGGGCGCGCTTCCTCGAAGCCCACGGCCAGATGGACGAGCACCAGCTCGAGGAGACGATGCTCGCCTTCCTGCGCGGCGATGCGGACGTACTGGTGACGACGACGATCATCGAGTCGGGCCTCGACATCCCGACCGCGAACACCCTGATCGTCGAGCGCGCCGACCAGCTCGGGCTCAGCCAGGCCTACCAGATCCGCGGCCGGGTCGGGCGCTCTCGCGAGCGCGCCTTTGCCTACCTGCTCTACCCCTCGGCCGAGGCCCTGACCGAGGAGGCGGCGGCGCGGCTCTCGACCCTCGCTGACCACACCGAGCTCGGTTCCGGCTTCCGGATCGCGATGCGCGACCTCGACATTCGCGGCGCCGGCAACCTGCTCGGCGACGAGCAGTCCGGCCACGTCGCCGCGGTCGGGTTCGAGCTCTACTGCCAGATGATCGACGAAGCGGTCGCCGAGGCCGCGGGCGCAGACGGCGAGGCCGCAGCCCAGGAAGAGGCGCCCGAGCCGGTCCGCCTGGATGTTCCCGTCGACGCCTACCTGCCGGCCAGCTACGTCCCCTTCGAGGCGGCCAAGATCGACATCCACCGTCGCATCGTCGCCGCCCGCGAACCGGGCCAGCTGCGGGCGATCCGCGACGAGCTCGAGGATCGCTTCGGGCCGCTGCCGGCGGAAGCCGAGAACCTGTTGAAGCTGCAGCAGGCGCGGATCCAGCTCGGGCTTGCCGGCGCCCGCAGCGTCGAGTTCCGCGGCGGCCGCCTCACCGTCACCGGGGTCGAACTCGACTCGGGAGGGGCGGCTGTTCTTTCCGAGCAGGTAGAGGGCGCGCTGTACGAATGGCGCGAGCAAACTGCGGCGCTCCGGGTCGACGGCGACCCCTCGGCGCGGCTGGAGGCGGTGCTGGCCATGGCCGAGGGGCTGCGCGAGGCGCGGCGCGAGGCCGAGCCCGCGACCGCCTGAGACCGGCCTGCATCAATCGATTTGACTATGCTGCCCGCTGCGTGGGAGCTAAAGCTGGGCAGAGAGGTAAACCCGAGAGGGACCGAGCAGCCGGCCGGCAGCGCCTCGGGCTGATCCTTTTTGGAGCCCTGTTCGTCCTTCTCTTCATCGGCTTCGCGGTGGCGCAGGGGATCGGCTCCCCGGGCGTTCCCTCCGGCGACGTGGCGAAGGTCGAGGACGTGCCGGCCGAATTCGCCACCGTCAGCCAAAAGGAATTCGACCACGCGATGGAACAGCAGGTCGCGCAGGCGAAACTGAAAAAAGCGCCGGCTCCCGGCAGCAAAAAATCTGAAGAACTGAAGGAAGCCGCGCTGGGCGAACTCCTCGATCAGATCTGGATCAGGGGCCAGGCGGAAGAACTGGGGATCACGGTCACCGACAAACAGGTGGAAGAAGAACTCGCCCAGATCAAAAAACAGAGCTTCCCGAGCAAAGGCGCCTTCGAGAAATTCCTCAAAGAATCGAAGTTCACCGAGGAAGACGTGAACGACCGGGTCGAACTGCAGGTCTTGAGCACGGCGATCCAGGAACAGGTCAACGGGGAAGCGCCGGCGCCCTCACAGTCCCAGGTCGCGGACTACTACGAGGCTGAAAAGGCGACCCAGTTCACCGAAAAAGAAAGCCGCGACGTTCGCCTCATCATCAACAAAGACAAAGCGAAAGTAGAAGCGGCGAAAAAAGAGCTGGAAAAAGACAATTCGCCGGCGAGCTGGAAAAAGGTGGCGCCGAAATACTCGAGCGACCCGACCAGCAAAAGCAAAGGCGGCCTGCAGGAAGGGATCACCGAAGAATTCCTCAAAGGCGAACTGAAAGAAGCGATCTTCGGCAGCGCCACCGGCGAACTCAAAGGCCCGGTGAAATTCGAAACCAACTGGATCCTGGTCGAAGTCGCGAAACTGAAACCGGCGAAAGTGAAATCGCTGGCCGAAGTCAAAGCGCAGATCGAAGAAACCCTGAAAGGCGAAAAGCAGCAGGAATTCTTCGCCGAATTCGTCAGCGACTACCAGACCAAGTGGCAGACGCGGACGCAATGCGCCGACGGCTACGTGATCGAACGCTGCGCCAACTTCACCGGTAGCGGCCGTCCCGCCAACGCGGCACCGGCCTGCTACGAAGCCGATCCGAAAACGCCGGCCACCGAATGCCCGGCGCCGGTGACGCCGATCTCGCCGGCGCTCCCGGGCACCGTCACGCCTCAGCAACCGAAAGGCGAACCGTTCCCGCAGCGGCCACAGCCTGAATCAGCCGGTGAAGAAACCGGCACCGAAGTTCCCGCCGGCGCCGTTCCGCCGGCCGAAGGCGGGGCAGAAGCGCCCCCGGCCGAAACCGGCGAATAGCGCACGGCAAACCGCCGCTGCCGCTGAATAAACTGGCGCGCCCGTGAGCACGATCGCCTCCATCCACGCGCGCCAGATCCTCGATTCGCGCGGCAATCCCACCGTCGAGGTGGAGGTCGTGCTGGAGTCGGGGGCGCGAGGCCTGGCGGCGGTCCCCTCCGGCGCCTCCACCGGCGAGTTCGAGGCGGTCGAGCTGCGCGACGGCGGCGACGCCTGGGCCGGTAAGGGCGTGACCCAAGCGGTCGCCAATGTCAACGGTGAGATCGCCGCCGCGCTGACCGGCGCCCGCGCCTCCGAGCAGGGGGCGCTCGACCGCACGATGATCGAGCTCGACGGGACGCCGAACAAGGGCAGACTCGGGGCCAACGCGCTGCTGGGCGTCTCCCTGGCCGCCGCCAAGGCCGCGGCGGCAGAGTCAGGGCAGCCGCTCTACCGCTACCTCGCCGAGCTCTACGGCGGCGGCGAGCCGAACGTGCTGCCGGTGCCGATGATGAACGTGCTCAACGGCGGCGCCCACGCTGACAACTCCGTCGACTTCCAGGAGTTCATGGTCGTTCCCGCCGGTGCGGACAGCTTCTCCGAGTGCCTGCGGGTCGGCGCCGAGGTCTTCCACGCGCTGAAGAAGTCGCTGCACTCGCAGGGCCTCTCCACGGCCGGTGGCGACGAGGGCGGCTTCGCGCCCAACCTCGACTCCAACGAGGCGGCGCTGCAGGCGGTCCTGGCCGGGGTCGAGGCCGCCGGCTACGAGCCCGGCAAGGACGTCTTCATCGCCCTCGACCCCGCCACCAGCGAGGTCTTCGAGGGGGGCTCCTACAAGCTCGAGCACGAGGGTCGCACCCTCTCCTCCGAGGAGATGGCCGACTACTGGCAGGACGCCTGCTCGCGCTACCCGATCGTCTCGATCGAGGACGGGATGGATGAGGAGGACTGGGACGGCTGGAAGTTGCTGACCGAGCGGGTGGGGGAGCGGGTGCAGC
The DNA here is from genome assembly GCA_035940865.1 of Solirubrobacterales bacterium. Lineage (GTDB taxonomy): Bacteria > Actinomycetota > Thermoleophilia > Solirubrobacterales > 70-9 > VAYN01. The sequence goes on along the minus strand of DASZEL010000008.1, from coordinate 161,871 downwards.
TGGTCGGCGACGACCTCTTCGTCACCAACCCCGAGCGACTGCGGCGCGGCATCGAGCTCGGCGTCGGCAACTCGATCCTCGTCAAGGTCAACCAGATCGGCACCCTCTCGGAGACCCTCGAGGCGATCCGGATCGCCCGCGAGGCCGGCTACACCGCGGTGATCTCCCACCGCTCGGGAGAGACCGAAGACACCACCATTGCCGACCTCGCCGTCGCCACCGGCGCCGGCCAGATCAAGACCGGCGCCCCCTCGCGCTCCGATCGCGTTGCCAAGTACAACCGGCTGCTGCGGATCGAGGAGGAACTGGGCGATGCCGCGCAGTTCCCCGGCTTGAACGCGTTCGTCCAGCGCCGCTCTTAATGAAGGAAAGCGGTACCCGGCCGCGTAGCTCCGGGTATGGCAGCCAGCGCTCACGCCGCCCGGCGGGCCTCGACCGCTCGCAGGCGCCCGGCCGCGCGCAAAGCCCGACCAGCCGCGCGTCGGGGCCAGAGCCGGATCAAGTGGGACCGCCTCGGCCGCGTCGCCCTCACCCTCGTCCTCGCCGCTGTTCTCTACTCCTACCTGCACCCGACGATTCATCTCTTCGAGGCCTACACCGGCACCACCGCCGCCAAGGCCAAGCGCCACCAGCTGCTGCAGGAAAACCGGGCGCTCCACCAACGCATCCACTCGTCAAAGGATCCGCTGGTGATCGAGCGGGAAGCCCGCGCCCAGGGCATGGTCGCCGAAGGCGAGACCCCGGTAGTTATCGGCGGCCGCCTCGGCGGCTGATCGACCGCCGCGGACCTCGCCATGGTTAACGCCGGCTCCTACCTCCTGGGGGCCGTCCAGCTGGCGCTGGTGCTGGTTCCGATCTGCTTCGCCGCCTGGCGCCTGCGCCAGCGGTTGCTGCCCTCTTGGGCTGGTGCTCCCGCGCGGTTGGTTGAGTCGATCGTTGCCGTAGCTCTCCTGATTTGGCTCTCCGAGATCCTCGGGACTGTCGGCCTCTTCTACGCCGGGGCTTTGATCGTCGCGGCGCTTCTTGTTGCAGGGACGGTGGCGTTGTGGCCGGCGGGTCCTGCCGCCGCAGGGGACCCACCATCCCCTGCAACTACGCAGGGGATGGTCCCCCCTACGACGTCACCCACCGGAGAATCGTCTTGGTCGCTGCTCGTGATGACGCTGGTGATCGCTGCCACGGTGTTCACCTGGGCGGTTACGACTAAGCACGCCCTGGACCGGGGGATCTTCAACTTCGATTCGCTCTGGTACCACATGCCTTTTGCGGTGGACATGGTGCAGACGCATTCTGTGGTGGGGATGCATCACGTGGAGACGGTGTTCACCAACTGGTTCTATCCGCAAAACTCGGAGCTGCTGCATGGGGTGGGGATCCTGCTGACGGGGAGGGACACGCTGAGCCTGTTCCTCAACTTCGGGTGGTTGGCGATGGCGTTCCTGGCTGCCTATTGCGTGGGGAGACCCTACGGGCGGGGAGCAGCGACCACGGTTGCAGCGGCGATCCTGCTTGCCTGTCACACCCTGGTCGTCCGCGACCCCGGTGCCGCCAAGAACGACCTGGCTGCCGCGGCCCTGCTGCTGGCCTCGATCGCGATCCTGGTCGAGGCTTGGGCGCATCCCCGGGAGGATTGGGAGCGGTGGGCTTTGGCCGCCGCTGGTCTGGCCGCGGGACTGGCGGCGGGGACGCGGGTTACGGGGTTGGCGATGGCCGCGGCGCTCACTCTGGCGGTCGTCGTATTGGCACCGCAGGGGCGCCGGGTCGCGGCTTTCGGGTGGTGGTTCCTGCCGGCGCTGGCGGGTGGGGGGTTTTGGTATCTGCGGAACCTGGTGGTGGCGGGGAATCCGATTCCCGAGGTGGAGAAGCTGGGGCCGATCTCGCTGCCGCATCCGGAGCGGCTGCAGGAAGGGCGGCCGGACTTCAGCATCGCCCACTACGCGACCGACACCGGCGTCTGGCGCCACTACTTCGCGCCGGGGCTGCACGAGGCCTTCGGCGCGCTCTGGCCGCTGGTCGTCTTCGGTGCCGCGGCAGCGGCGCTTCTCGCCTTGTTCCACGGCCGCGACCGGATCGTGCGCTGGCTCGGCGGGGTGGCGCTCTTCGGCCTCATCGCCTACCTCTTTACGCCGCTCAGCGCCGCCGGGGCGGAGGGGGAACCGGTCGGCTTCGGGATCAACATCCGCTACGTGATCCCGGCGCTGCTGGCGGGCATCGTCCTCGTGCCGCTCGACCGCTGGACCGACGGCAAGCGGGCGCAATGGGGGTTGATGGGGGCGCTGGTGCTCGTCTTCCTTCTCACCGACCGCCCCGACGACGCCCTCCACGACCAAGCGCGCGTCTTCGCGCTGCTGTTCGTGATCCTCGCGGTCGGGGTGCCGGCGCTGCTGCTCTACGCGCGCTCGCGCGGCGCCACCGCCTCGGTCCTCACGGCGGCCGCCGGCGCTCTCGTCATCGCCGTTGTGGCGATCGGCTACCCGCTGCAGCGCCACTACCTCGAGGGCCGCTTCGCCAACGCCGGGGCAAAGGAAGAGCAAATCCCGGGCATGGACCTGAACGAGGCCTACCGCTGGGCCCGCGGCGTCGACCATGCCCGCATCGGCCTCGCCGGCACTACGGCCGGCTTCGCCAACTACGGCTTCTACGGCACCGACCTCACCAACCGGGTCATCTACCTCGGCCAGGAGAGTCCGCACGGCGCCTTCAACGCGCTCCCCACCTGCGCCGCCTTCCGCGCCGCGGTCGACGGCGCCGGCCTCGACTACCTCGTCACCGCCCCCTTCCTCAACTTCCTCCACCCGGGCAACCCGATCCCCTCGCCCGAGGCGCGCTGGCTGCGGGGCGAAAAGGCGATCCGCCCGGTCCTCCGCGAAGGGCAAGTGACCGTCTGGCGGGTCCGAGGCCCGCTCGACCCCGGCGCCTGCGGCTCGCGCAACGCGCCGCTGCGCGAGATCCCGAACACGCCTGCCGCCTGATTGCCGCCGACGGCGGCGGGGTAACCTCGGGGCCAATGGCGTATCCGCTCGACAACGCCCTCTTCCAATGGGAGTCAGGGAAGCGCCGGCTCGACGAGATTTCCGACCCGCGCGAGCGGCGGATGGCTGACCGCATCGTCGACGCGATGCGGGAGGAGCTGCGGCGGCGGATCGGGCCGACCTTCAGCGCCGAGGAACTGGCCGAGCTGTATGGGAAGGGCACCGACTGGTGCCAGCAGGTGGCGATCGACGTCGCGCCGGTGATGGAGGGAGAGGCGCAGTCGCTTGGCGACGCTGCCTTCTGGCTCTATCTGAGAGGGGCCACCGACTTCGCCGGCGGCAGGAAGCTCGAGGTCTAGCTACTCATCCGAGTCGTCGGACTCGGAATCGCCGCCGTTGCCGTTACTGCTCGGCTCACCGGCGCGGCGGATGACGATCTGGTCGGCCTCGATGCGGACGGTGACTTCGCGCTTGCCGGCCCAGCTCTCTTTGTAGACGGGATTGTCTTTGACCGAGGCATCGAGCCAGAGACCGTAGCCGTCCTCGTCGCCGTGGTCGAAGGTCGCCTCGAGCTCTTTGCGGCGTCCGCGCCCGCCGCGGCGTCCGCGACGGCGACGGCGACGGCGACCGGCTCCTGAGCCCTCGCCGCCCTCGGAGCGCTCCTCGCGCTCCTCGTCGCCGTCTGACTCGCCCTCGGTCTCCTCCTCCGCCTTCTCGGCCTCCTCGGCCTCGGTCGCAGCCTCGATCTCAGCTTCGATCTCGTCGCGGAGGTCGATTTCGCTGGCGCCGGCGCTCTCGTCGTCGGCTGAGAGGTCGTACTGCTTGCGGAACTCGCGCAGCTCGGTCGCGCTGATCTCCAGCTGGTGGGCGATCCAGGCATCCGTCCGCCCCTGGTGGACCCAGGCGCGGATCTGGTTCAGCTGCGGCTTCAGCGAGCGACGAGCCATCGGCGCGCGAGTCTATTGAAGGAGGGCATTCGGCTGCGGAGAGGGGGTGGGGGCGTGGTCCGAGCTAGGACATCAAGAACGAGAGCGCCTCGAACATCGCCAGCACGACGACGATCACCGTGGCCGTCAGGCAGACCGCGAGGACGCTGAAGCGGACCTTCCCCTCCTGCTCGACCCGGTTGATTTTGCGCGCCCGCGAGCGGTTCGCAGCGCGGCGGCGCAGCTGCTCGCGGCGGCGGCGCTCGAGGTAGGTCTCCTGCTCGAAGGCCGTCTCGAACTGGGAGATGCTCTGTCGCATTCTCATAAGGAAGGCGTCCCGCCGGTCATTGGGGGTGACCCGGACAGGGGGGACCGTAGCAAAAGATCTTGCACGGCTCACGATTCGCTCACATTTCAGCAGCTGCCCCAGAGGCCCCTGCCGGCTCGCGCAGCCGCGATCTGAAGCCGTTTGAAGCGCCCTGCGTAGCGATCGTTCGGCGGGATCGTCAGGGCGCGGGCGAGGCCGCGCCGGGCCAGCTCGGCGTTGACGAACCGATCGCCTAGATAGACGTAGGCGAGCAGGCGGCCGTAGACGTCGCGGCGCTCGACGCCGAAGACCAGGCGCACCCGCCTGCGGGTTACCAACCGCGCGTTGAAGCGGTGCGCTCGCGGGCCGAAGCACTGCACCGGCGTCCCCGGCTTCACCGTCTCGGGGGTGTCGATGCCGATGTAGCGGACGTCCTCGCGCCGGCCGTCGAGTCGCACTTCGATCGTGTCGCCGTCAACCGCCCGCAGGACATAGGCGGTGGCGGCGCGGGGTGGCGGGTCACCAAAGTGAAGCTGCTCCCAAGGCCGCACCAATACGACTGCGATGAGCGTCAGGAGAAGCAGGCTGCCGATATTGCGCCGCACCCTCTCTTAAGGCGCGGCGCAATCGATCTCTCCCCTTATGGGGTGCGGCGCACGTTGCTGAGCAGCGTCTCTTTGATCTGCTCGACGATGCTCACCGCTTCGTTCCACTCGCGTTGCCAGACGTTGCGGCCGAAGATGACGCCGGAGCCGCCTGCCTGCATCACGTCGCGGGTGTTGGTGAGGACGGTCTCGTCGTCGGTCCTCGAGCCGCCGGAGAGGACCACCAGGGCGCGGCCGGCCGATTCGACGCACTGGCGGATCGCCTCGGTCTGGTCGACTTCCATCTCGTTGTAAGGCGCCGGAGCGTCCTTGTCCTTGCCCGGGTCGATCTTCGGCATGTTGAGCTTGACGATGTCGGCGCCCATCTCCATCGCCATCCGGGCGGCGTAGTCGATCGCGTAGAAGCTGTTCTGCCCGCCCTTGGCCTCGACCGCTTCGCCGCGGGGGTAGGACCAGACGACGAGCGGCATCCCGTAGCGGTCGCATTCCTCGCGGACGCGGCGCAGCTGGGCGAGGTCCTCGTCCTGGCGCGGGGAGCCGACGTAGAGCGTGTAGCCGATCGCGTCGGCGCCGAGGCGGACGCCGTCCTCGACGCTGGCGTTGCAGCTCGAGAAGGCCTTGGAGGAGGAGGGGAGGTCGGTCTTGCCGTTGACCTTGAGGATCAGCGGCACCCGGCCGGCGTAGTCGGGGTAGTACTTCTCGGCCATGCCGATCTGGCAGGCGAGGGCCGAGTAGCCAGCCTCGGCGGCAAGCCGGAACTGGTAGTCGGGGTCCTTCGAGGCCGGGTTGGGGAAGAAGTCACGCGGGCCGTGCTCGATTCCCTGGTCGATCGGCAGCAGCATCAGGGTCCCGTTGCCCGGACCGAACTCGAACAGAAGGCGGTGCAGGCGGGCGCGTTTGCCCGGCGGCAGGACCTCCAGCAGCGATTTCTGCTCGGTCAGACTCTTCAACTCCACGTGATTTCCTCCTCGAAGATGGGTGTCTCGGGAGTATGCCACCGGCAACGGCCCAAAGGCAGCCGCAGTGCCACTTTCAGGCGGCGGGTATCCTCGGTTGCATGAGCGAGACTGAGCTCAGCGTCATCTGCAAAAACTGCGGCTCCGAGGTCAGTCCCTACGTAACCGAGTGCCCCTACTGTGGGGCGAGGCTGCGCAAGCGGGCGCCAAAGCTGGAGCGGCGTGGCGACGCGCTGGAGGCGCAGCAGCCACGGCGCAAGCGCAAGCGACGCCGGATGGCCCGCCCAGGTGGGCCAAGCTTCGCCGTTTCCGTCGACCGCCCCTACGCGACGATCACGATCGTCCTCGCCTCGGCGATCCTGCTGCTGGTCCAGAAGGCGAGCGGCGATGCGCTGCAGACCTTCGGCGGCCTCGTGATCCCGCTCGAAGACCAATGGTGGCGGGTCTTCACGGCCCCCTTCGCCTACGTCGACGTCGGTTACCTTTTTGTCGTCGCAATCGCCTTGGCGATCTTCGGGACCGGGGTGGAGCGCCGCCTCGGCACCCTGCCGACCGCCGTCCTCCTCCTCGCCTGCGGGGCGCTGGGGATGCTGGCGGCAAGCGTCGTCGCCAACGCCCAGGACGATTTCACCGTCGTCGCCGGCGGCAACGGGATGGCGCTCGGCGCCGTCGCTGCCTGGTTTGCGATCCGCCGCGCCGAGGTGCGGGGGGAGATCGGCGACGACTACGACGTGATCGGCGTCGCCGTCGCCGCCATCGTCCTGATCGCGCTGCCGCTCTTCGCCCCGACCGCGGACTTGGTCGCCGGCCTGGTCGGCGGCGCCGTCGGCGGCCTCGCCGGCGTCGCTGCCTCGGCGCTGCACCGCGCCGACTAGGCTGCCTGCGTGCCCGACGAGAGCGAGTTCGAGGCCGCGATCGAGCGGCTGCTCGACCCGGAGCGTTTCTCCGAGGCCGAGCGCGTCGTCGCCCAGGCGGCGCCGCAGCTGCAGAAGGTCCTCGCCTCCGCGCTCGCCGAAGGTGGCTGGTTCAGCGAGCCGCACGAGGCGGAGACGCTGAAAGCCGCGACCGTCCCCGACCCCGAGGAGCGGCTCGCCGCCGTCCGCGGCCTGCTCGCCGAGGAGGCGAGGATGGGAATGATGGTTGGGGTAGCGGTCGGCTGGGCACTGAAAGAAGAGCTGGACGCAACCAGCAAGGTCAACCGCAGCAAACCCGCATCCGGAGGAGAGAGCTGACGATGGAGATCAAGTACCACGGGCATTCCTGCTTCGAGCTGAGCGAGGGCGAGACGACCGTCCTCGTCGACCCGTTCTTGAAGCCGAACAATCCCGCCGCCGTCCACACCGGCGAGGAAGTCGAGCCCACTCACATCGCGATCTCCCACGGCCACGCCGACCACATGGCCGATGCCGTCCCCGTCGCCAAGCGCACCGGCGCCCACTGCGTCGCGATCGTCGAGATCGCCGAATGGCTGAAAAACAGGGGCATCGAGGAGCTCAGCGACCCGAACCTCGGCGGCACGGTGGAGTTCGACTGGGGCTGGATCAAGCTCGTTCCCGCCTGGCACACCAGCACCCTGCCCGGCCATGAAGAGGCGCTGTTCAGCGCCGAGCACGGGACGGCCGTCGGGACCGCGGCCGGGCTGCTCATAAATATCGGCGGGGTGACCGTCTACCACGCCGGTGACACCTGCCTGTTCAGTGACATGAAGCTGATCGCGGAACGCAATCCGGTCGACGTAGCCCTGCTGCCGATCGGCGGCCACTACACGATGGACCGCCACGACGGCGTCGTCGCCTGCGAGTTCGTCGGCGCCGGCACGGTGATCCCGATCCACTACGACACCTTCCCCGCGATCGAGATCGACGTCGAGGCGTTCAAGAGCGAGGTCGAATCCAAGACCTCCTCCCAAGTCGTAATCCTCAAAGCAGGCGAGACGCACTCGGTCTAAGTAACTGGCCAGCTAGCCAGTTTCGCTGCTACCCTCGGCCGATGGGCACGCAGTCGAGGACCGAGCGCGCCGACTTCCAGGCGACGGCCGATCCGGCGCTGAACGAGGCGGCCGACCGCACGGCTGACATCAAGCTGCTCGGCTATGGCGAGCTCTACGACCTCTGGGAGCGGCAGCAGTGGCAGACCCAGGAGCTCGACTTCAGCCGCGACCGCGAGGACTGGCACGAGCGGATCAGCCCGGAGGAGCGCTTCCAGCGCATGTACGGGCTGAGCTCGTTCTTCATCGGCGAGCAGAAGGTGGCCGAGGAGCTGGGGCCGATCATGCGGGCAGCGCCGACCGAGCAGCAGAAAATCTTCCTCTGCACGCAGATCGCCGACGAGGCCCGCCACGTTCGCTTCTTCGAGCGCTTCTACCGCGAGGTAGGGGTGCTGGAGTCGAACGAGCTGGGAGAGATGCTGAGCGAGACCTCGGCTCATCTGAACGACAAGTTCGGCGCTCTTTTCGACGGGATGCTGAAGGAGCGAACCGACCGCCTCTCGACCGAGCCCGAGGACACCGAGGCCCTGGTCGAGGCGGTGACGCTCTACCACATGGTGATCGAGGGGATGCTGGCGCTGACCGGGCAGCACTTCATCATGGACTTCAACGAACGCGAAGGGACGCTGCCGGGCTTCGTCGAGGGCTTCTCCAACGTCGCCCGCGACGAGCACCGCCACGTCGCCTTCGGCTCGGTCTTCCTGCGCGAGAAGGCGCGCGAGTCAGACCGCTACAAACAGGCGATCCAGCGCACGCTCGAGCAGGCGCTGCCGCTCGCCGACGGGGTGCTGCAGCCGCCTTGGGCCGAAGACGCGGGCGATGACTTCGAGCTCTTCGGCTACTCGCTCGAGGAGACCCGTCAGTTCGCCGGCACCTGCCTGATGCGGCGGCTCAAAGTGATCGGCCTGGCGTAGCGGTCGCTACGGAGCTTCGGTGACCGGCGGGACTTCGACCGGCGGCGCCGGGGCCGGTTCTTCCGCCGGCGGCGATTCGGCCGGGGGAGGGGTGCTTTCCGGTGCCGGAGCCGGTTCGCCCGCCGGCGGCGTACCCGGCGCGGTGGTGACGACGACGACGCCGCTGCCGCCATGGGCGCCGGGGACTTCTTCGGAAGGTTTGGCGGTGCCGATCGCCCCGGATTTGGCTTCGCCGATCGTGACTTCGTCTTCGGCGACCGACTGACCGGCGGCTTCTTCGTCCTCGGTGGCAGTGGGCGTGGGCTCGGCGGCGGGCTCTTCGACCGGCGCTTCGGCTTTGAGCTCGGGCTCGGCGGTCGGAGCGGGCAGCGGCGTGTTTTCCACCGGTTCCGCCTCCTCGACGGGGGTGGCAACGGCCGGCGCGACGGCGCCCTTGTGGATCGCCGGCACGGGTTCCACCGGGGTGTAGCCCGAGGTCGCGGTGGCCGTATTAGCGGCTGGCGTCACGGGAGTGGGGTTGGTCGTCTGCTTGACCTCGACCGCGCCCGCGGTCAGCAGCGCCGCGGTGACGACACCGGCGGCCGCTTTGGTCCCGATCGCGCCGCCGAGGGCGCCGAGACCGCTCGCGGCCGAGCCGCCGCCGATCGCGGCGACGCCGCCGCCGACGGCACCTGCACCGGCTCCGGCCCCGGCCGCGCCGGCGCTCGCGCCACCCGCCCCGCTGAGCCCGAGCTTGGAGGCGATGAAACCCTTGAAGGCGATCAGCGGCCCGACCGGGAAGAGCGCCGCCAGCGCCTTCTCGTTGGAGCGGACCTGGGAGCGGAAGTCGGCGCATTCCTCGCACTCGCGCACGTGCCGGCGCACCGGCGCCGAGACCTTGCGCAGGCCCTCGGCGGCTTCGGAGAGCTCGACATGCACCTCGCCGCAGGTCAGCAGGCGCGCCTGGCTCGCCTCGGCGAGGGAGATCCGCGCCCGCACCAGCAGCGACTTGACCGAGGGCACCGTGGTCTCCATCGCGGCGGCGATTTCCTCGTAGGAGAGGGCGTCCATCTCGCGCAGCAGCAGGGCGGCGCGCTGGGTCTCGGGAAGCTTGTTGACGTCGCTGAGGATCTGGCGGAACTCCTCGCGGTTGTGGACGCGCTCGGCGGTCGAGGCGGCGTCGACCTCGGGGACCATGTCCATCGATTCCTGGGCGTCGGCCTTCGGTTTGCGCAGGTAGTTGAGGCAGCGGTTGCGGGCGATCCGGTAGAGCCAGGGGCGGAGGTTGATCTCACGCTCGTCGGCGAGCATCGCCCGGTAGGCGTTGACGAAGACCTCCTGCAGGACGTCCTCGGCGTCCTCGGTCGAGCCCAGCATCTGGCGGCAGAAGCCGAGCAGGCGGCCCTGGTAGCGGTCGACGATCGCCTCGAAGGCGCCTGGGTTGCCGCCTCGGGCCATCGCGATCAGCTTCTCGTCTCCCTGCAGCTTGAGCAGCGGCGAGCGCCGGGCGAGGAGCCCGCGGCGACTGGCATGCGTTAGTGCTGAAGCCTCCAAAGATCTCTCCCCTGAGGACCGGGTCTGGACCTATAGACACGGTAACAGCGGCGGAGTTGCGCCCCGAGAAGATTTATTGCGAGCGGAGGCGCCGAAGCGCCCCCGCTCGAGCGGAACTAGTGACGCGGCGGATCGCGATCGTCGCGGTCGGCGTCGTACGGCTCGCGCGAGCCCGACTTGGCCAGGCCGCGGCTGATCATGTAGCCGACGGCGACGATGGCGACGTAGAGCCACGCCTGCCGGGCGATGAACTCGTCGGTCCCCGGAGCGGTGTCGCCGCCCTTGATCGATGCTGCGGCGACGAGGATGCCGACGATTACGGCGACCATCGCCCAGAACTCGGTGGTCTTGAATGCCTGCTTCGTCTCGGTGGAAAGACGACGGACGACGTTTCGCCCTCCGGACCGGTCGACGTCTGCGCCGCTGGCGCGGGCGCTTGCTGACTCCATGGTGAATTCCCTTCTGTTGGATTGGTCTGCTCCAAGCTCGGTCGGACCCGGAATGGACGAGACGACGCGATCTTGGGGTTTAACGACAGGCCCCAACGTGTTCCCCGCGGTGGTGAACGCTGGTGATCCAAACGGGAGCCAAGGTCTGAGTACCCCCAGTCGGGGTGGAAAAAACGCCTCGTCAGCAGGCGTTAAGTGCCCGGAGCGGGAATCGAACCCGCAAGCCCCGAAGGGGGCAGCGGCTTTTAAGGCCGCCGCGTTTACCGGTTTCGCCATCCGGGCTCGGCGATGGTAACCCGACATGGCTGCCTAGCCAATAGGCTGCGCGAATGGCTGAACACGGCGGCAAGCTCGTTGCAAAGACGTTGAAGTCGCGCGGCGTCGAGCATCTCTTCACGCTCTCCGGCGGGCACCTGTTCTCGATCTACGACGGCTGCAAAGACGAGGGGATCGACCTCGTCGACGTGCGCCACGAGCAGACCGCCGCCTTTGCCGCCGAGGGGATCGCCAAGGCGACCCGGCAGGTAGGGGTGGCGGCGCTGACCGCGGGTCCGGGCGTCACCAACGGGATCAGCGCGATGGCCGGCGCGCAGGCCAACAACTCACCGATCTGCGTGCTCGGCGGACGCGCCCCTGAGCTGCGCTGGGGGTCGGGCTCGCTGCAGGAGATCGACCACCTGCCCTTCGTCTCGCCGCTGGTCAAGTCGGCCGAGACGGTCAAGGATCCGGCGCGGATCGCGCCGGTCACCGCCGCTGCGCTCGATCGCGCCGCCGAGGCTCCCTGCGGCCCGACCTTCGTTGACTATCCGCTCGACGTCGTCTTCACCGAGGCCGAGTTGGAGCTGCCGTCCGTGCCGCAGGCCGGCGAGGCGCAGCCGGCCGCGGGAGTCGAGGAGGCGGCGGCGCTGCTGGCGGCGGCGGAGCGGCCGGCGATCATGGCCGGCAGCGGTCTCTACTGGGGGCGCGGCGAGGAGGAGCTGCGCGCCTTGGCAGAGAAGATCGGCATCCCGGTCTTCCTCAACGGGCTCGGCCGCGGCTGCCTGCCGGCCGACCACGAGCTTGCCTTCAGCCGCACCCGCGGCACCGCCTTGAAGGGGGCCGACGTCGCCCTCGTCATCGGCGTGCCGATGGACTTCCGGCTCGGCTTCGGCGGCAGCTTCGGCGAGGAGACGAAGATCCTCCGCCTCGACGTCGCAGCCAACGCGCTGGTCAAGAACCGCGCCCCCGCGGTCGACCTGGTCGGCGATGTGCGGGCGACGCTGGCAGCGCTGGGCGAGGCGGCCGGGGCCCAGGCGCCGCGCACCGGCGCCTGGCTCGAGCAGCTGCGGGCCGAGGAGGGGGAGAAGCGGGCGGCCGAGCGGGCTGAGCTCGACGACGAGCGCTCGCCGCTGCACCCGGTCCGGGTCTACCGCGAGCTGAACGAAGTCCTCGACCGCGACGCGATCGTGATCGGCGACGGCGGCGACTTCGTCTCCTACGCCGGCCGCTACATCGAGACCTACCAGCCGGGCTGTTGGATGGACCCAGGTCCGTTCGGCTGCCTCGGCGCCGGTCCGGGCCAGGCGATCGGCGCCAAGGTCGCCCATCCCGACCGCCAGGTCTGCTTGCTGCTGGGCGACGGCGCCTTCGGCTTCGCCGGCATGGAGTTCGACACGATGGCGCGTCACGGCCTCGGCGTCGTCGGGGTGATGGGGAACAACGGCATCTGGGGGCTCGAGCACCACCCGATGAAGTTCCTCTACGGCTATTCGGTGGCGGCCGAGTTGCAGCCGGAGACGCGCTACGACGAGCTGGTCGAAACGCTGGGCTGCGACGGGATCCTGGTCCGCGAGCCGGGCGAGCTGAAGCCGGCGCTGGAGAGAGCATTCGGCTCCGGCCGGCCGACGCTGGTCAACGTCCTCACCGATCCCGAGATCGCCTACCCGCGCAAAGCGAACCTCGCCTGAGGTTCTACAGGCCTCTAAAACGAGAATCGGCCGTCATCGCTGACGGCCGATCCAAGTGGCCCCAGAGGACGGGCAGGGGTTCGTCTTTAGGGGCCTATTTATTTGGTGGGCCCAGACGGCGGGAGGCGCCATGATGCGGCAAATCGCCTAAGCCCTATCTCGGGGTGGCAAGGTGAAGATGACCCCACCTCTTGCCCCGTGCGATGAGTATGTACCCGCCTGTCCGTGGGTTCTAGCGGGGCGAGTGGAAGTCACCGAAAACTAGGTACGGATAAGTACCAGAAATTCGGCCTTTGGTATGCAACCTGACCCATTTGGCCGAGGGCCGTAGGACGGACTGTCCAGCTAGTAGATCGAAGGGTTTTTACGACTGGCGGTTATTGCAGTGCCGTAGAGGATGTCGTGCTCGGAGACGCCGATCTCCTCCAGTCCGAAGGCGCGCATCACCTCGACGAGGATGACGACTCCGGCGACGATCGTCGGGGCGCGGTCGGGATGGAGGCCGGGGATCTCGACCCGCTCCACCAGGGGAACCGAGGCGAGCTGGGAGAGCATCCGCTGGATCGAGGGCAAGGCGAGGACGTGGCCGTGGACGCGCGAGGGGTCGTATGGCTCGAGGCCGAGCTCGACCGCCGCCAGCGAGGTCGGGGTGCCGGCGACGGCGATGCCGCGGCTGGCGGTGACGCCGGCGCCGAGGGAAGTCTCGATCAGGCCGCGGACGTCGGTGGCGAGTGCTTCCAGCTCGCCGGCGGTGGGGGGGTCGCTGGCGATGTGGCGCTCGCTGTGGCGGACGACGCCGGCCTGCAGCGAGTCGTGGAAGGAGACCTCCGAGTCCTCGCCGACGACCAGCTCGGTCGAGCCGCCGCCGATGTCGACGACCAGCGTCGGCTCGACTGGAGGCGCCTCCGAGGTCGCCCCCAAGTAAGTGGAGCGCGCCTCCTCCTCGCCGCCGAGGACGCGGGCCGAGAGCGCGAACCGCTCGCGCAGCTCGGCGACGAAGGCGCTGCCGTTGTCGGCGTCGCGGACGGCGCTGGTCGCGATCGCGTCAACCGTCTCGGCCCCGAGCTCCTCGATCGTGCCGACGTAGCCGCCGATCGCCGCGCAGACGTCCTCGATCGCCTCGCCGGAGAGGTGTCCTGAGAGATCGACGCCCCGGCCCAGCCGGGTCACCGTGCTGCGTCGCTCCAGCGGCGAGACCTTGCCACCGGCGACGTCGGCCACCAGCAACCGCGTCGAGTTGGTGCCGACGTCGATCACCGCGACCCGTTTTGACCCAGCCGTCATGCGCGCACTCTAGAGGCATGTTTGACGGGTGCTCTATCGGGGCAGGTCGAGGAGGAGAGATGGCCGCGCGCTCGCACTCAGCTTCAACTCGCACCCGTCGGCTGGCCGGCGTTGTCATCGCCGTAGTCCTCGGGCTTGCGCTCGTCGCCCAGGCGACGCAGGCGGCGGTCTCGCCGCTGCGCTATGTCGCCCTCGGCGATTCCTACAGCGCCGCTTCAGGGGTGCTGCCGCCCGATCCGGCGGCGCCGCCCGAGTGCCTGCGCTCGATCCTCAACTACCCGCATGTGATCGCTGGGGGCACCGGCGCCCAGCTGACCGACGTCACCTGTGGCGCGGCGGACACGAACGATTTCTTCGAACCCCAGTACTCCGGCGTGCCGCCGCAGCTCGACGCGGTGAAGAAGGACACCCAACTGGTGACGATGACCATCGGCGGCAACGACAGCAACGTCTTCATCGAAACGGTCCTCTCCTGCGGCACGCTCGGCGTCTTGAGCCTCGGCCAGGGCAGCCCCTGCAAGGACCAGTACGGGTCCAAGTTCGAAGACACGATCAGGACTACGACCTACCCCTCGCTGGTGAGGGCGCTGCGGGCGGTCCGAGCGAAAGCTCCGCGGGCCAAAGTCGCGATCCTCGGCTACCCCTGGATCATGCCCGCGACCGGCGGCTGCTTCGACAAGATGCCGATCGCCAGCGGCGACGTCCCCTACGTCCGCGGCATCCAGGCCACCCTCAACGACGCCATCCGCCGAGCAGCTGCGGCCACCGGCGCGACCTACGTCAACCTCAACACGGTCTCCGAAGGCCACGACGCCTGCCAACCGATCGGCGTCCGCTGGGTAGAGCCCGTCCTCCAAGGCACCAACGCCGTGATCGTCCACCCCAACGCCCTCGGCGAGCAAGAAATGGCCCGCCAGACGATGACGGTCCTCCGCCTGCGCTGACCGTCTCCCCAGCCCCCGCCCGCCCCCAGATTGCTAGCATCACCAGTCCGCCGCGGGGTGGAGCAGCCAGGTAGCTCGTCGGGCTCATAACCCGAAGGTCGCGGGTTCGAATCCCGCCCCCGCTATAGGACGAAAGCCCCGCATTTGCGGGGCTTTTGTTTGTCTGGGGATGTAGACAAGAGGGTGCAGAATCGGCCGTAGGGGCAAGCCCTGGGGCAAAGATGAGGTCCGAGAGATGTCGATCGGACCACCATCGCGAGCGCTGACCGCAGTCGCCGCTACGATCGAGGGCGGCGGAAATAGAGGTCCGAAAGAGGCGCTGATCAAGACTCACGCTAGACAGAAGGCAAACATGGGGGCGGATGACCCCCGTATCGCCCGCGCCATTTTCACGCTGCGCGAGGCGGCTGGCTACCTAGACGTGCCGAAGTCGAACATCCAGCGCTGGGCTCGTCCGTCCGATGCAAAACACCCGCTGATTACCTGCTTTCCCCCGCATGGACGCGAGGCAACCGTTCCCTTTATCGGATTTGCTGAGGCATTCGTCCTCTCGAGTTTCAGGCGGGCGGGGGTGCCGCTTCAGCGGATTCGACCCGCGGTTGAGGTACTGGAAAAGGAGATCGGTGTCGACCACGCACTAGCCTCAAAGCGCCTTTATACCGATGGGGCAGAGGTGCTCTTCGATTACGCGGAGAAGCACGGCGAGCGCGAGCTCAGAGATCTCGTCGTCGTTCGGACCCAGCAACGTCAATTCTCCGCAGTCGTCAAGGACTATCTGAAGCGCATCGACTACGGGAGCGATGGCTGGGCTGACTCGGTGCAATTGCCGACCTACGGCAATGCCAAGGTCGTCGTTGATCCCAAGGTTGCATTCGGCCTCCCTGTGGTGGTTCATGGTGGTGCTCGTGTCGAGGATCTGGTCGATCGTTTTCAGGCTGGTGACTCCGTTGCGGACATCGCTGCCGACTTCAGCGTGCCGCCCGACGAGGTCGAGGACGTGATCCGGCTTGCAACCCGGACGGCAGCCTGATCGCGTGATACAGGGAAGCCGCGCCAGATAGTCGGCGGCGATGCCCACGCCTAACGAGGAAAGCTCTGAGCTCTTTGTCGATCGCAGCCTTGGAAAAAGCATAGTCGAAGGTCTCCGAGCCACCGGCCTCACGGTCCACTCAATGGCCGATATCTACGGTGAGAGACGCGCCCAACTCCTCGCCGATGAGATTTGGCTGCGTGACGCTGGCAAGAACGACTGGATCGTCCTCACTAAGGACGACGCGATTCGCCGCCGTCCCGCCGAGCGCGATGCCCTCACGGAGGCGGCCGTTCGGGTCTTCTGTCTGACGAACCGCAACTTGCGCGGCGCGGAGCAGACTGAGCGATTCGTCTCGAACCGCCACCGCATCCTCCGCCAAGCCCGCAGGTCAGGTCCATACATCTACGGTGTTTATGCCGAGGGCATCAGGCGTCTCTGGCCTGCCGCCGTTGCCCGGGACTCCACCTAGGGGGTTCGATAATCAGCTCGAGGCCGATCGGGTGGGCCGGGCTGCCGCTATCGAAAGACCTCCTCGTAATGCCACTCTAGGAGCGCGGGGTCCGCTCGGTCCTCTGGGTGAGCAGGGTCGCGCAGTCTTCTGCCATCCATCTCGTAGTAGACGCGGCCATTCTCGTATTCATCACGGAGCGCATGGCTGACCGCGAACGAGCCGTCGGGTCGCACGCTGACGTAGCCGAGGTCGAAGAGCCGATGGATGTCGCGGCGCAGGGGCAGGCCATTGGGCACGGCATGCGGTCCCCCATAGGAGAAAGGCCGGATATGGGATGCCTCGATAACAGGCAGAGAGCGCTCGCCGGTGATCGCGCAACGCCGAGAGTAAGCGTCGAGGACCGCGATTCGGAAGGTTGCCTGCCCCAGCCGTGGCCGCACCTCCAAAGGCTTGCCATGGCGTGCCGCGGACAGGGCTTCCACGCTCCACTCGGCGGTCTGTTCGCTGGCTGCCGCCGCCTCGAGGCACGCCTCATAGAGTCGACGCCCCTCGCCGGTCGTCAGGTTGTATCCCTTTCCGGAAACGATCGACCTGCTCCAATCGGATGGGGTCGGCACCCAGTTGTCTGGGGGGAAGAAGACTGGCTCGGTGATGGCAAGACAGCCGATCCAGTCGTCGATGGTGATGCTCCTGCCCGCACCGTGGCTTAGCCGCCCCAGTCTCGTTAGGAGAGAATCGCGATCTGCGACGCCGTTCGCCAGTCCGAAGATATCCCAGGCCTCCCAGATAGGGAGCACCGCTGCTCGCGTGAAAAGTCCGAAGCCACCGATCGCGTTGTGAGGTGCCTTCAGCTTGAAAAAAAAGAGCTCCCCGGATTGCAGTGCTCCAAATCGACTCTGGCTCGGCCGCCAGAAATTGACCTCACGCAACTCCGGCCGGTCACGCAGGAACTGGTACCAGTCGAAATCGGTGTTAGCTACGAAGCCTCGCACAGTGAGGAGGAGCGTAATCGCCGGTGCTGACCTGGTATCCCATTTCCCTGGTTGTGGTCTTCGAATCTCCAGCCGCCAGGCACCTCAGGCCTGTCCGCGGTGCATCGTTCGCCGCCGGGGCGCTTCGAGCTATTGCCGGTGCCGCAGCGAGTCGCCCTGTCTCAAGGACCAGCGCGCTTTCGACCGGAGGGGCGAATGCGCGCCTTTAGGATCAACGAGCGTGATCTGAGCGGGAAATGTCGCGAGGTTCGCCCGGAGGGGGAGCTTGACCTCTCCGTCGCCGACCGGTTTCAGTAGCGGCTCAACGCCGCTACTGGCCCTTGCGGGCGGCGTAGTCGCCTATAGAGTTCCCGCCCCGTCCATCGGCTCCAGGTGGAACACCTCTACCGAGACATCGGTGTGGGTGTCGACGCTGCTGTTGAAGGCGCGCACCTTCCGGTTCACGATCCTTTCGATGGTCTCGAGGAACTCCCCCTTCGTCGCGTGCTGGAAGTAGAGGCGCGTGTCGCGAAGGCGCTGGTGCTCCCCCATCTCTGCCAGCCGTCTCTCGGCTGGCGTGAAGCTGTCCTCAAGCGTGCAGATGACAATGTCCGTGCCGCCGAACTCGGTTCTTGCCTTGGTCGGACCGCGTCCGAACTGTTCCTTGTAGAGGCGGACCATCTCACGGGATATCTCTGCGCGAATGGAGGTCTGGTGGTCGGCGGTCTCTGCCGACTCCGGTACGGATTGACTATTCATTTTGACTTCAGCTCCCCCCCTCGAAGTGGATGAACCACACGGCGGCAGAGGAGGATGAAGGCCAGAGGTGGGGGAAAGCTTGGTAGGAACGACACCGGGTGGGCCGGCAATCCGGGTGGCCCCGGTTCGTCTGTATGTAGGACGAACCTGTGCGGCCCCGGACGAAATGTCGCGCTTCGATTGCGTCGTGCCGACGAGCTGCCGCCGTCCCGCTGCTACCTCAACACAGTTCCAAAGGTAGCAGCGTGGAGCTTCGGCGCCGGTGGCTCGTGCTGATCTCGGCCGGCACGCTCTCCGAGGCGGATCGGATCGGCGTCGAAGCCGACGGCCGGATCGTCGTCGCTGGCCTCGTCCGCCACTGCCTCTACGGAGAAGATTGTTCGCGGAGCCCGGCGTGGAGATCGGCAGCTCTACCTGGCCCGCTCGAGTCGCTGAATCTCGGCGCGCCGGTCGAATTCGGTTGTTGATTCATTTGTCGGGTATTGAGACAGAGCGCTTAGGCAACGCCGAGGCCTTCCACCGACAATGACCAAAGCTCCCCCGCCCACTGCCGCCGCGCCTTCTGCCGATCCGGACCCGGACCGCCTCTACTGGCGGCAGTCGGTAGCCCGTCATGAGCAGCCCTCGCTGCGGCACAGCCTTCTCGACATAGCGACGTCGGCGCTCCCGTACCTGGCCCTTACCGTCGTGATGTACCTCTGCCTCGAGGTCTCGGTCTGGATCACTCTTGCGCTGGCGATTCCGGCGGCGGGCTTCCTGATGCGAACGTTCATCGTCTTCCACGACTGCGCCCACGGCTCGTTCCTGCCGACGAAGCGAGGAAATCTGTGGCTGGGGCGGTTCACCGGCCTGCTCGTCTTCCAGCCGTTCGGGAACTGGCGCCACAACCACGCCGTCCATCACGGCACCGCCGGTGACCTCGATCGGCGTGGGACCGGAGACATCCCGACGCTGACGGTCGAGGAGTACCTCGGCCGCCCTTGGAAGTCGCGCCTGGCCTACCGCATGTTCCGCAGCCCGATCGTGATGTTCGGAATCGGGCCGATCTGGTCGCTGATGATCGGCCCTCGCATCTGGTCGCACAAGATGCGTTCACGTCAGCGCCACAGCGTGATCGCCACGAACCTGGCGTTGGCGATCCTGATCGGCGCGATCGCCTGGCTTCTCGGCCCGCGGGCGTGGCTCCTTGTGCAGATGCCGACCGCAGTCATCGCCGGCACCTTGGGAGTCTGGATGTTCTACGTCCAGCATCAGTTCGAGGATGCCTATTGGGAGAGCTCCGATCAGTGGAGCTACGCTGATGCGGCGTTGCGTGGGAGCTCTTACCTGAAGCTGCCGCGGGTGTTTCAGTTCTTCACCGGGAACATCGGCCTGCATCACGTTCACCACCTCAGCGCCAAGATTCCCAACTACAACCTCCAGCGCGCCCACGACGAGAACCCGATCTTCGACGACGTCCCGGTGTTGGGCGTTCGAGACGGGCTGCGTGCGCTCCGCTTCAAGGTCATCGATCCGGCGAGCGGGAGACTGCTGACCTGGAACGAGGTTAGGGCCATTACGGGGAGCCCGGGGCTCTCGACCAACTGAGAAAGGGTTTGGCGTCCGCGGGCGCGGGGAGGATGGATCGATAACCCAATCCGGAGGAGAGACCCCTTGACCATCGTCGGAATTCTGATCGTGATCATTCTCGTGCTGCTGGTGATCTACCTGTTCCAGCGGGTGCGCTAGGGGCCGCCCTTCGGGCCAGGCGGAGCGCCGAATCCGCCTCCGCCTTGGCCCGAACCGGGCCAAGGTTGTCTCTTTACGCCCCTGGCCGGCCGTCCTACGCTGCGGCGGATGAACGTTCGCCCGATTGCCTCCGCAGTGCTGCGACTTGGAATCGTCTTGGCCTGTTTGGCCGGTATCCAGCCGATGCCTGTCGCGACTGCTTCGGGAGGGCATGCCGGTTCGCTTGACCGCACCTTCGGGGACGACGGGGTCCTCACCGCCGACTTCGGCACCGAACCGACTGCCGGTGCAGCGCTTGCGGTGATCGCCGACAAGCGCGGTCGGCTGCTCGTCCTGCAACCGGGGGTGAGGGGGATCGCGGTGGCGCGGTACTTCGTGGACGGGCGGCTCGATTCGAGTTTCGGCGACGGCGGAATCGCGCTCGATCGCTCGGACCAGTGCTACGGCGAAGGGAGCATCGGGCTCGGACCGGGTGGCACCATCGTCGCCTCCTGCGGCGCGGCGATCGTGCGTTTCACCGCGTCCGGGAGGATCGACCGCGACTACGGTGTGAACGGCCTCATCCGTGCGGAGGAACTCGTGCGGTGGCGCCAGGAGGCGTGGGATATAGACCTCTCGCAGTCGGTGACGCAGGCGGAAGGCGGGACGGTCGCGATGTACGCATCGGACAGTTTCGCGACCGTGGTCAGGTTCGACGCCGACGGCAGGCTCGACCGCAGCTACGGTCAAGACGGACGCGCCAGGCTCAGAGGCCCCTACTTCGAGCGCGAACCGGTCCGCCTCTTGGGGCTCCCGAACGGCAAGCTCCTCTTCGCCGCCTCTGGAAGCGTCGATACGTCGCAGGGGTTGATTGTCGGGCGCCTCGACGCCGACGGCCGGCCGGACCCCAGCTTCGGCACCGGCGGCTTTACGGAAACCCGGGCGCTCGAGGACGGGCCGCAGGGGCTGGCGCTCCTCCCCGACGGGTCGTTCTACGTCGCCGGCTTCGAAAACCGCTTCGTGCACGTCTCGGCGACGGGGGTCTGGGATCGGACCTTCGGCGGCAACGGGTTCGCCCGCGGCCCGGCCAAGCAGCTCGGCACCGTTCACTCGATCATTGCCACCCCGGACGGCGGGCTTCTCGCGGCGGGCACTCTCTCGCAGGACCGGTACGGACCGGCCCGCCTCCTTCTCGAGCGGTTCACCGCCGACGGTTTTCCGTCTCCCGGGTTCGGGCCCGACGGGTCCGTCACCGCGGAACCGAAGCCGGGACGCCGCCACGAAGCTCGCGCCCTGATCGAACTGCCGGACGGTGGCGTCGTCGCGGTCGGCGTGGCGGGGCCTCCCGGCACCGACCTCGATCCGAGCCAGGTGACGCTGGCGGCCTTTCGGCCCGACGGTCAGCTCGACCGCCGCTTCGGTGAGAAGGGCGCCGTCCTCACCCCGGCAACCTCGCCTTCGTCCGATTCGGTCACCGCGCTCCTGGTCGACAACCGCGGTCGCACGGTCGTCGTCGGGCGGGCGGGAGGGGGGAGCGCCGTGGTCCGCTTCGGGCGACGGGGCGGCCGCGATGCCAGCTTCGGCAGCGACGGTCTGGTCCGCCTTCCCGCGGTGGGCGATGCGCGCTCTGCGACCGGCACCGCGCTTGCCCCCGCGCCGGGCGGACGGCTCCTGGTCGGAATCGGCTCCTACGAAGCTGGAGGCGTTTTCCGGCTCGGGCGCCGCGGCCATCTCGACGACTCCTTCGGCGTCGGCGGGCTCGCAGGCGGCCGCCTCTTCGAGTGGGTCACGGATCTGGTCGCAACAGGTGAGGGCGGCTTCCTGGCGGCCGGCTCGAAGTCGGACAGCATCGTCGGCCGCTTCGGGTCCAGGGGCCGGCTGGATCCCGGCTACGGGCGGGATGGCACGATCACGGTCGCGCATCTGGGAGAAGGCGACCAGGTACCGCTGGCGAGGGCCGCCGACGGCACGCTTGCGCTGCTGGCGGGTCGCGGCAAGCCGGCCGAGTACGGGCCGCGGGGGCACCGCCTCGGGGCCTTCGCGCCGCCGGTGCACGCCCGTGCTTTTCGGCGCCGGCTGCCGGTTCTGACCAAGGATCTGGCCTTCGATCACCAAGGCCGGCTTCTGCTTGCCGGGGTCCGGCATGGCCGCGTGGCGACCTCCCGCCTGCTTCCGAACGGCCGCCTGGACCGCAGCTTCGGCGACAGGGGCCTCGTGCTGACGCCGGTCGGTGCGCACGCCGAGGCCGATCGCATCGACGTCGAAGCCGACGGCAGGATCGTCGTCGCCGGCCTCACCCTCCGCTGCCCCTACAGATCATCCTGCCAACGTGGACGAGCGATTACTCTCCGCTATCTCGCCAGCGGCGCGCTCGATCGCAGCTTCGGCGACCGCGGCAGGTTTGTCGATCGTCGCCACAAAGTGGTCGCGGTGACCGCCCTTGCGATCGAGCCCGGCTCGATCACGATCGGCGGCACCGCGGAGCCCGGCGTCGAGGATCGGCAGTTCTACGTGGCCCGTCTGAGTCGCTAAACGTTCCAGGCTGCTTTCTCGCCTGCCCCTCCTCACGCCCTCGCTGCGCCGAGGAGGGGGTCGACCTTGTTGAGCGTTTCGGTCATGCCCTGCTCCATCCCCATCTCGAGCATCTGTTCCATCGACTTACGGTCGCCGAAGTGGGTCTGGATCGACATCGTCGCCGTGCCGTCGGCTTCGGCGATCGTCACCGTCATCCCCGTCGGGCCTCCGTCCTCCGGGTTGCCCTCGTCGTCGACCTCGTCGTCGGCGATGTGCAGCCGGCGGGGCGGCTCGACCTCCTCGATCCGCCAGCGTCCGTGGTGCTTCTCACCGTCCGGGCCGGTCATGAAGTAGGTGGTGCGCGCTCCGACCGTGAGCTCGTGCTCGACGAAGGTCGAAGGATGGGACGGCGGGCCCCACCAGCGCTCCAGCTGGCGAGGATCTGCCCAAAGCTCCCAGAGTCGCTCGGCATCGGCGTCGAACTCGGCCGTGACCGTCATGGTCAGGGCGTTGACGTCCTTGTCTACATCGGTCACGGGCATCAGCTATCTCCTTTGTCGGTTTCGAGGATCTGCTCCATCCGCTCGATCCGGCCGCGCCAGTCCGCCTCGAGACGGTCGAGTGCGCCGTGGGCGCGGACGAGGGCGTCGTTCTCGGTCTGGACGATCGACTCGCGGCCGACCCGGCGCTTGCTCACCAGCCGGGCCCGCTCCAGCACGGCGACGTGCTTCTGCATCGCCGTCACGCTGATCGGGTGTTCGCGGGCCAGGGCCGAGACCGAGAGCCGCCCCTCGTGGGCGCGGCGGAGGATGTCGCGGCGGATCGGATCGGCCAGCGCCCGGAACAGCAGGTCGGTGGCTTTCTCTTCGCCGTGGATCGGTTTCTCATCTACAACCATCTGGTTGTAAGTTAGCAGGAGGCTGGGCGGGTAGGTGAGATGAATGCGAGCAGCCATCTTCAACGAGCCGGGTTCGGTGACCGTCGCCGAGCGGCGCGATCCGTCGATCGCCGAGCCGACCGACGCGGTCGTCCGCGTCACCCACGCCTGCGTCTGCGGTTCGGACCTCTGGTACTACCGTGGCGATACGCCGTTTGAGCCCGGGCCGATCGGCCACGAGTTCATGGGCGTCGTCGAAGAGGTCGGCCCTGAGGTCGAGAAGGTCAAGAAGGGCGATTTCGTCATCGCTCCGTTCGCCTATCAGGACGGGACCTGCCCCCACTGCCGGCACGGGATCACGACCGCCTGCGTGAACGGCGGCTTCTACCCGCACAACGGCGACGGCGGCCAGGGCGAGGGGGTGCGCGTGCCGCTGGCCGACGGCAGCCTGTTCCCGGTGCCGGGCTCGGGTCACTCGGAGGAGATGTTGGCTTCGCTGCTCAGCCTCTCCGACGTCTTCCCGACCGGACATCACGCCGCGGTCTGCGCGGGCGTGAAGCCCGGCGACACCGTCGCGGTGGTCGGCGACGGCGCGGTCGGGCTCTCGGCGGTGCTGGCGGCCAAGCGCCTCGGCGCCGAGCGGATCATCGCCCTCAGCCGTCACGCCGACCGCCAGCAGATCGCGCGCGAGTTCGGCGCGACCGAGATCGTCGAGGGACGCGGTGAGGCGGCGACCGAGGCGGTGACGGCGCTCACCGACGGCGTCGGCGTCGACGCGGCGCTGGAGTGCGTCGGCACCGGCCAGTCGATGGAGACGGCCCTCGCGATCGCGCGCCCGGGCTCGACCGTCGGCTACGTCGGGGTTCCGCACGGCGTCGAGTTCCCGGTCGGCGACCTCTTCTCCAAGAACAAGGGGGTGCTCGGCGGTCCGGCGCCGGCCGGCGCCTACATCCCGCAGCTGCTCGGCGACGTGCTCGAGGGACGCATCCAGCCCGGCCGCGTCTTCGACTTCACCACCGACCTCGACGGCGTCGGCGATGCCTACGCGGCGATGGACGAACGGCGCTCGACCAAGTCGCTGCTCCAGGTGAGCAGCATCTGAGGAAGATCAGCGGGAAACTCGGCGGAGCTCGTCGGCGACGGCCGCGAGGTCGGCTCCGATGGTCTCCCACGCATAGCGGCCCACTACCTCGCCGCGGGCGCGGCGCCCCCGCAGTCGTCGATCTTCGGGATCGTTGACGGCGGCGACCATGGCGTCGGCGAAAGCCTGGGCGTCGTCGGGTTCCACCAGCCAGCCGGTGTCCGGGTCGGCGACGATCTCCGCCGGGCCGGCTCGGTCGACCGCGATCGCCGGCAGCTCGCAGGCCATCGCCTCGACTAGAACCTGGCCGAACTGCTCGTTGACCGAAGCGTGGACGAGGGCATCGCTCGCGCGGAGGAAGTCGGGCAGGTCGTCGTGGGAGTGCCAGCCGGCGAGGAAGACGTCGGGGACGGTGAGGCGCTCGACCGTCTCGATCGGATGCTCGCCCTCCCACTCGCCGGGGTGGCCGCCGACCAGAACCAGGGCCGCGGGGCTGTTGAAGCGCGGCCGGGCCTGGGCGAAGGCTTCGATCAGCAGGGGCAGGCGCTTGACCTCGGTGAAACGGCCGACGTAGATGAGGACGGTTCCGGAGAGGGCCTCCAGGTCCGCCTCCTCGTAGGAGATGCTCCCGGCTGCCCCGCCCGGGCGCCAGCCTCGGGGGTGCTCGACGAGGTTGCGACGCCAATGTGCGGCCCGGTCGATCGGGCCGGGCGCGAAGGTGGGGTCGAAGCCGTTGGGCACCGCGACGAAGCGCTCGGGCTCGAGCTCGAGGATGGACGCCGCCCGCTCCAATCCACCGGCGTTGCCGACCACGATCCGCTCGCACGCCGCCGCCCACTCGAGGAGCCGGCTGCGCCACTCCTCTGCATGGGTCCAACTCGCGGGCGGTCCCGTGGCGATCTGCTCGAGCATCAACAGCTCGGTGCCGTGGACGTGGCCGAGGACCGGCACGCCGGCGAACGCGCGCGCCGCCGCCTCGTTGATCGGCGTCAGGTGATGGAGGTAGAGAAGGTCGGCTTCGGCGGCGCCGGCGAGCTCCAGCTCTCGCGCCCACGCCTCGACCTGATGCTCGTAGGCCTCATCGTCGAGGCTGGCGAGAACCGGATCCTCGGCATCCGGCCTGTCCTCGTAGGAGCCATGCATCGGTGCGGTCCCCGGCCCGGCGTCGAAGCGGAGCGGGTCATCGCTCTCGAGCGCCGGCGTGAAGTCCACCGGGCGCAGGTCGAGCCCCGAGTAGAAGCTCGAGGCGAGCGCGTGCTCGCCGAGGTCCGAGCGCGATCCCGACAGGATCGTTACCTCGAAGTCGTTGCGCTCGAACTCGCGGGCGAGCGCTCGATTGACATGGGCCGAGCCGCCGCGCGGGTAGAAGTAGACGCCCATCAGGAGTTTGTTGAGATCCGAAGGCATCGCCATCGAATCTATCGGGCCTCCTAATCGGCCGGCGGCGTCAGCGGGGAACGAACTGCAGCACGGTGCAGACCGCGCGGCCGCCCCGGATCTCGACTCCATGCTCTTCGCGCGGCGTGTTGACGAGGGCGCGGTCAACCACCAGCGAGGTCGACCCGCCACCGTCGAGGTTGATCGCGTCGCGGGCGCCGAACCCGATCATCGCGCCTGCCAGCTCGGCCATCGTCAGGCCCGCCTCGTCGTCGGCGCGGCCGTCGCAGGCCACCGCGATCAGGTCCTGATCGGAGACTCCGAGGGCGGCCCGCGGATAGCGGCCGGCGGTGATGTCGGAGTCGAACTGATGCGCGCCGGCAGCGAAACCCTCGCGGTCTTGGCCCTCCTCGATCAGGTTGCGGCCGGCGGCGGCGAGCAGCGGGCCCGCCTGGAGCACGTCGCCGGCGCTGCCGGCGGGAAGGTCCTGCCACGCTGCCAGCCCGACGCGGCCCTCCTCGCTGTGGACGCAGGCGCGGCGTGCGTCCCAGGGAGCGTCGAACGGTTGGCTGGCCACCGGCCTGCCGTCGATCCGCAGGTGCCCCAGCGGCGGCCCGCCCGGTCGCATGTAGAAGCCGCCGACGATCGCGTGCTCGGCCTGGTTCTCCTCGCACCAGCGCAGCACCGTGGCGCAGGGGTCGATCACGGCGACGCGCAGGTCGAAGCGGGAGCGGTCGAACCGGGCGACCCAGGCCGTGGTTACGGCGCCGCCGGAGAGGCCGACCCGGACCCGCTCGAGCGTCGGCAGCGCGGGCGCGAAGACCCTGGAGAGGAGACTGGGGAGGGAGGGGGCGCGCATCGCGGAGTGCCCATATGGAAGCGCACCCGCGGGACGCCGATGTTGCTACTTCGCGAATGCCCCGCCGGTGCGGGGCATTCGGCGGAGCGTCAGACCGTTTGGACGTTGACCGCTTTCGGGCCTTTGTCGCCCGGCTCGGCGTCGTAGGAGACCTTGGCGCCTTCCGGGAGGGACTTGAAGCCCGACCCGGCGATGTCGCTGTGATGGACGAAGAGGTCCTTGCCTTCGTCGTCGGGAGTGACGAAGCCGTAGCCCTTGTCGTCGTTGAACCACTTCACGGTTCCGGTTGCCATCTGTTCATACCTCCGTGTTTTGCGTGCTGCGAACGCGGAGGATGCCGAGAGGCAAACGATCTACGGGCGCGGACACTGCTTTAGCCGGGTAATCCGACTCGAATTCGGTCGAGGCTAGCACCGCCACTGTGATCAGGCCGCCTAGTCGGTCCACCAGTCGCGCTGGCCTTCGACGTCGTCACGCGGATTCTCGCCGAGGTTGGGTGCGCCGATGACGAGGATCTCGAGGCCCTCCGGGCCGGCCTCGTAGCCTCGCCAGGTGCCGGCCGCGACGCGCACGGCGTCCCATTCGGTGAGCTCGACGATCTCGTCGTCGAGCTTCATCCGCCCGCTCCCCCGCACGACTACGTACAGCTCCTCCTGCTTGTGGTGCGTATGGCCGTAGGGAAAGCGGTAGCCGGGCGGAACCCGCTGGTAGCCGAGGCCCGATTGCTCGAGTTCGAGCGCCTTGGTCGCCAAGCGGAACTCCAGGTCCGGCGAACCGTCGAAGTTGGACCCGACGTCCTCCACGTCCCCCTTGAGGTTCCTGAGCGTGAACGGCATCGGCGCGATCCTAGGGCACCCCCGTACTATCGCCGTATGAGCGGTCAGCCCGTGCCCGGAGGGGTGGTCCACGACCTGCCCCAGGATCTTCAACAGGCGCTGGTCGGGAACGCCACGGCGCTCGACGCTTGGAACGACATCACGCCCCTCGCTCGCAACGAGTTCATCTGCTGGGTCGAGGACGCCAAGCAGCAGAAGACCCGGGAGCGCCGCATCCGGCGGACCCGGGAAGAGCTGGAGGAAGGCCAGCGGCGACCTTGTTGCTGGCCGGGGTGCAAGCACCGCGAGCGGACCGGTAAGCCATGAAGATGCGCGCCGCTGTCCTGGAGCGGTTCGGGGAGCCGCTCGTCGTCGGAGAGGTGGAGCTGGCGGAGCCGCGGGCGGGTGAGGTGCTGGTGCGGCTGGCTGCCTGCGGCGTCTGCCATACCGATCTCTATACGGCCTCCGGTGCCGATCCCTCGGGGTATGCGCCGGCTGTGCTCGGGCACGAGGGGGCCGGGATCGTCGAGCGGGTGGGGGAGGGGGTCGGCTCGCTTGCGGTAGGCGACCACGTCGTCACTCTCTTCTCGCCGCAGTGCCGGGAGTGCATCCACTGCCGCGACGAGCGCACGAACCTTTGCCTGGCGATCCGCGAGGAGCAGAACAAGGGGCACCTGCCTGACGGCACGGTGCGGATCTCGCGGGATGGGGAGGACGTGCGGCACTTCATGGGCTGCTCGACCTTCGCCGAGTACACGGTGATGCCGGAGATCGCCCTGGCGAAGATCGACCCGGAGGCGCCGTTCGAGCACGCCTGCCTCTTTGCCTGCGGCCTCTCCACCGGCCTCGGCGCCGCGATCAACACGGCCGCCGTGCGCGCCGGCAGCACCTGCGCCGTCTTCGGCGCCGGCATGGTCGGCCTCGGCGCCGTCGCCGGCTGCCGCCTGCAGGGCGCCGAGCGGATCATCTGCGTCGACCTCTCTCCCGAGCGGCTCGAGCTCGCTCGCGGCCAGGGCGCCACCGACCTGCTCGAGGGTGGCGAAGGGACGGTAGAGCAGATCCTCGAGATGACCGATGGCTTCGGCGCCGACTACACCTTCGAGGCGACCGGCAACGTCGCCGTGATGCGGCAGGCGCTGGAAGCGGCGCGGATGGGCTGGGGGCTCTGCACCGTTGCCGGCGTCGCCGGCAAGGGAGAGACCCTCGACGTCGTCCCGCGCCTGCTGATCACCGGCCGCCGCGTCGCCGGCTCCTCCTTCGGTGGCGTCAAGGGACGCGACCAGGTGCCGGTCCTGATCGACCGCTACCTCGCCGGCGAGATCGACGTCGCCCCGTTCCTCTCGCACCGCATCGCCCTCGACGAAGTCAACCGCGGCTTTGAGCTGATGGAGGCCCAGGACGGGATCCGCAGCGTCATCGAGCTCTCTTAGGTAGACGATGGCTGGGAGCGAAAAATCCTCGGCTGCGATCTCCCCGACCGCTCACTACACGGGTGAGACCTGGGTCAGGAACGGTCTCTCCCATCCCGAGCTCGCCACCTGGCAAGGCCGCCTCTTCCACGGGACGCTTGCTCTGCCGAACGCCGCCAGCAGGTTGTTGGGCGGGCCCAGCCTCGAAGGCATGCTGCTCGCGCGCCACCGGATCATCGACGCCATCCTCGACGACCAGATCCAAGGCGGCGTCAACCAGGTGCTCGAGGTCGCCTGCGGGATGTCTCCCCGCGGCTGGCGCTTCAGCCAGCGCTACGGGGACGAGCTCACCTACGTCGAGGCTGACCTGCCGGGGATGGCGCGGCGCAAGCGCGAGGCGCTGGCGCAGATGGGCTCCCTCGGCGACCGGCATCGGGTCGTCGACCTCGACGTTCTCCGCGACGGCGGCCCGAACAGCCTTGAGGCCGTGGTCGACTCGATGGACCCGGCCGGGGGATTGGCAATCGTCACCGAGGGCCTGCTGGTCTACCTCGACGACGAGACCACGGAGGCGCTGTGGGCGAGGCTGGCGCGGGCGCTGGGGCCGTTCCCGACGGGCGTCTACCTCTCCGACTTCCGCTTCGCCCGCCAGCAGGGAGGCGTCGCCGAGCGCGCCTTCGAGACGCTGCTCGGGGCCTTCGTGCGCGGCAGTATCCACCCCTACCGCGGCGACGAGGCCGACGCCGAGGCCGCGCTTCGCACCGCCGGTTTCAAACGGGCTTCGCTGTACCGCTGCGACGAGCACCCGGCAGCCGCTGAGGTCGGCCGGGAGGCGGGCGCCGGCATGCTCAGCATCATCGAGGCCCAGACCTGATCGAGAAGGAGAGCACCATGCAGAAGATCGTTCCCAACCTCTGGTTCGACACCGAGGCGGAAGAGGCCGCGAGCTTCTACGTCTCCGTGTTCGAGAACTCGCGGATCGTCAACGTCACCCACTACACCGAGGCGGCGCCGCGCAAGGCCGGGATGGTGATGACGGTGGAGTGGGAGCTGGAAGGCCAGCGCTTCGTCGGCATCAACGGCGGGCCCCAGTTCAAGTTCGACGAGGCCGTCTCCTTCCAGATCGAGTGCAAGGACCAGGAGGAGGTCGACTACTACTGGGAGAAGCTGACGGCCGACGGCGGCAAGGAGGGCAAGTGCGGGTGGGTGACCGACAAGTACGGCCTTTCCTGGCAGGTCACCCCGGCGGGCATCGAAGAGCTCTTTGCCGACGTCGACCCCGAGCGCTCCAAGAGGGCGATGGAAGCGATGCTGAAGATGAGCAAGCTCGACATCGAGGCCCTGAGGGCCGCGGCCGAGGGTCGCGCGGCGAGCTAGTCCGCGGTGTTGAGGTCCACGGCTTCGCGGACCAGCGCCTTCAGCGCCTCCTCGTCGATCTCCTCGCCCTCGTGGATGTCGATCGCGCGCCTGGTGTTGCCCCCGAGGCTGGAGTTGAAGAGGCCTGACGGATCCTCGAGTGAGGCGCCCTTGCCGAAGGTCAACTTCACCGCTTTCTTGTAGGTCTCGCCGGTGCAGATGATCCCCTCGTGCGACCAGACGGGGACCCTCCATTTCCACTCCTCGACCACCTCTGGGTCGGCCTGCTTGATCAGCTCGCGGACGTGAGCGAGGGTCTCGCCCCGCCAGTCGTCCAGCTCCGCGATCCTCGCGTCGATCAGCTGCGAGGGGGAGTCGCCGGTGTCCACCTCTTTGGACCCGCTCTTCCTTGGCATCGCTGCGAGTGTAGATGCCCGCCTCCCTGAAAACCGCGGATGTACACCGATGCGAGAAGAGTCGTTCTCTAATGCCGCGGCTTCTATTGAGCTATCTAGGCCCTTTCAGCTAAGAGGAAGACCCAATTCCGTGGACTTCCCTTGACAAAGATATGACAAGGTGTCTATCTTGCTGCGACTCCGCGCAAGGGACCCAGTCAGGGAGCGCGGCGACCAGGGAAACGAGCCGAGGCAATCACCGAAGCGGCTCATCGCAACGCAGGGAACGGGGAGAGAATCTTTGGACTTTCATAGGGGGACCTCGAAGGTTTGGACCGTTGTTGCCGTGCTGGTCGCGTTCGCGACGCTCGCGTTCGGCGCCGCCTCGGCCTCCGCCGCCACCGGCCGCTCACTGTTGCGGACGATCAGCGTCGGACCGAACACGCTTCCCAACGGGCTCGCCACGGACTCCGAAGGAAACCTCTACACGGTTGTCGTCGAAGGGCAGCCGCGGGTGATCAAACTGAGCCCGACGGGCGACCCGGCTCCGTTCAGCGGCTCCGCCAACTACATCGTCGGCAACGCGCTGACCGCGCCGGGCGGAAACTCCGTTCCCGGCGGGGACTCGTTCGTGATCCAGCCCGGGTTCGGTGCCTTCCTCGCCGTCGACCGCTCCGGCGGCCCCAACGACGGCAACATCTACGTGGCGCGGAGCAACGACATCGACCACGACGTCGCCACCTTCGTCTTCGACAAGACCGGGACCTACCTCGGCACCCTCGGACCGCACCGCACCTTCGGCAACTACGGCGTCTGCGGCATTGCCGTCAACCAGTCGAACGGAGCCGTCTACGTCGCCGACGCCTACACCGGAACGGTGACCAGGTACCCGTCTCCGAGCGGCGACCTCGCGCACGCGAAACCCGACGGGGTGCTCCACGCCTACGGCTGCAACCTCGCGGTCGACGACAGCGGCGCCGTCTACGGCGGCTACAACCTCACCAGGTACCCTGCCGACCAGTTCGACGTCGCCTCACCCACCGGCACCCCGATCGAAGCCGAAAGCGCGAGGGCGCTGGCGGTCGAGCCGGTCAGCCAGCACCTCCTGATCGACCATGGCAGCGAGCTGCTCGAGCGGGACGCCGGCGGCACCCTCCTGGGCTCGCCGTTCGGCTCGCTCTACTACTCGCTCGGCGTCGCCGGCGACGGCAGCGGCCATGTCCTCGCCACCGACTACAACGGCGGCATCTTCGTCTACGGCGCGAGCGAGGTGCAGCTGCCGCTGGCGACGACGGGCGAAGCCACCGAAGTCGGCACCTCAACGGCGAAAGTCGAAGGCTCGGTCGACCCCGACGGGGCCGGCGGCGTCACCGGCTGCGAGTTCCGCTTCGGCGAGGACTCCGGCTACTCGGACGGCTCGGCGCCATGCGTGCCCGCCGCCTCTCCCGGCAGTCCGATCACCTCCTCGACGCCCGTCACCGCGAACCTCTCAGGGCTGGTCTCCGGCGTCACCTACCACTACCGCCTCTTCGCAACCAACGCCAACGGGACGACCACCGGCGAAGACCGGACCCTGACCACGCCCGCCGCGATCGAAAACGTCGTCACGGGCGCGGCGACCGAAGTCACGAAGGAGAGCGCGACGCTGAACGGCTCCTTCACCAACGCCGGCAAAGACACCCACTACTACTTCGAATGGGGACCGACCCTCAACTACGGGAGCAAAACGCCGGCTCCGCCGGGCAACGACGCCGGTTCAGCAGCCGGCCAGCAGGAGGTCGCCCCGGTTGCGATCACCGGTCTCAAAGGCGACACCACCTACCACTTCCGGCTGGTTGCGGTCGACGCCGACGGGACCGCCCGCGGCCAGGACGAAAGCTTCACCACCGAGCCCTCGGTGACCGACCTCACCGCCGACCCGCCGACCGGCGTCACCAACACCTCGGCCGAGCTCAACGGCTCTTTCGATGCCGACTCCTACGAAACGCACTACTACTTCGAATGGGGCCCCACCACCGCCTACGGGAACAAAGTTCCGCTGCCTCCAGGTAACGCCGTGCCCGCCGGCAGCGGCCGCGTCAGCGTCGCGCCGGTCGAAATCTCCGGCCTCAGTGAAGGCAGCGCCTACCACTACCGGATCGTCGCTACCAACTCGCTCGGCACCAGCTACAGCGCCGACTTCGGCTTCAAGGCCGCCGAGCCGCCGATCGTCAACAACGTCTTCACCCGCAACGTCCTCGCCACCTCGGCTGAACTGGCGGGCGAAATCAACCCCCGCTACGGCGACACGACCTACTACTTCGAATGGGGGACGACGACGGCGTACGGCAACAAAACGCCGGTCGAAAGCGCCGGCTCCGGCGAGGGCTTCGTGCCGGTCAGCGTCGAGCTCGAGGGCCTCGTCTCCGGGGTCACCTACCACTTCCGCCTGGTCGCGCAGAACCAGTACGGGGAAGTCAGCTCTCCCGACCAGAGCTTCGGCTTCTACCCGCCGTCGTGCCCGAACGCCCAACTGCGCCAGGAAACCCGCGCCAACAGCCTGCCTGACTGCCGCGCCTACGAGCTGACGACCCCGAGCTACGCCCAGGGCGCGATGATCTTCCCGCTCGGCGGCCCGACCAGCCCCTACGCCACCAACCCGGCGCGGATCGCCTACACCGTCGACTTCGGCACCTTCCCGGAAGAGAGCGGGGAAGGCGCCAACATCACCGGCGACCTCTACGTCTCGACCCGCACCGACAGCGGCTGGAGGCAGAGGTTCATCGGCAAGTCCGCGACCGAAGGATTCATGATGGGCGCGCCGCCGATAACCGGAACCGAAAACTACACGCAGGCGGACATCGGACCGAGCAAGTTCCAGCTCGGGACGCTGAGCGACCCTGCCATGAATCGGATCGT
Source organism: Solirubrobacterales bacterium (assembly GCA_035940865.1). Taxonomy (GTDB): domain Bacteria; phylum Actinomycetota; class Thermoleophilia; order Solirubrobacterales; family 70-9; genus VAYN01. Next base: position 128,546 of record DASZEL010000008.1, on the reverse strand, counting down.
CCAGTGGGACCGCGGCTGGCCGGGCGTCTACGAAAACCGGAGGGAACCATCGAACGCGCCGTTCGTCTGGGACACCGCCACCAACCAGCTGCTGGAACGCTGGCCCAGCAACCTCGAGCAGGTTCCGGGCGGCAAGGGCTTCGTCGGCCTGCCCAAGGCCTCGACGGACCTCAGTCATTTCGTCTTCTCCTCCAACGTTGTCTTCGCCCCCGGCGGCGAAGCGACCCCGGGGGAGCTCTACTGCTGCTCGCCGCCGCTGCCGCCGGTGCCGGGAGCCTCGATCTACGACAACGACGTCGCCTCGGGCTCTGTGGTGCTCGCCTCGGTGAGGAAGGACGGGACCCCCTTCCAGGGCTGGCTGTACGACGTCTCCGCTGACGGCTCGACGATCGTGATGGGCGAAGGGTCCTTCCAGCAGAAGTTCTTCACCGGCCCGATCTACGTCCGCATCGACGGCGAGCGGACCGAGGAGATCGCCCCCGGCAAGCAGGTCCGCTGGGTGGGCGCCACCGCCGACGACCGCACGATCTACATCACCTCGACCGACCAGCTGACCGCCGATGACACCGATTCCAGCGAGGACCTCTACCGCTGGGAGGCGAGCGATCCGAACGCGCTGACGCTGGTCTCGGTCGGCGAAGGGGGCCGCGGCAACAGCGAAATCTGCACCGCCGAATGGAACGGCGGCGGCTGTGGCGTCGAAATCATCGACTTCAAGAAATACGCCACGTTCGCGGGCGGCGAGGGCGGCAACGGGCACAGTGACGGCTTCATCGCCTCGGAGAGCGGCGACATCTACTTCGAGTCCCCCGAGCAGCTGGTCGCGGGCAAAGGCGAAACCGACAAAGCGAACCTCTATCTCTACCGCGAGGGCTCGCTCCGCTTCGTCGCCACGCTGGAGCCGAAACCACTCTGCACGGTCGAGGAGTTCACCGAAGGGTGCAGCAGCGGCCCGGTCGCACGGATGCAGGTGACGCCCGACGGCGATCACATGGCGTTGATCACGGCCAGCCACCTGACCGGCTACGACAGCGGCGAGTTCGGGGAGATGTACACCTTCGACCCCGAGAAGAGCAGGACCACCTGCGTCTCCTGCCGTCCCGACGGCAAACCGCCGGTCTGGGAAACCCTGGCCAGCCAAAACGGCCTCTTCCTCACCGAAGACGGCCGCGCCTTCTTCAGCACCGCGGACCCGCTGGTTCCGCGCGACACCAACGAAGCCGAGGACGTCTACGAGTACAGCGAAGGCAAACCCTGGCTGATCTCAGCCGGCATCGGCGGCTCGCTGGAAGGGATCTACGGCTTCGTCGCGTTCCTCTCGCGACCGGGGTTGGTGGGCGTGACCGCCAGCGGCACCGACGTCTACTTCGCGACGATCGATCCGCTGGTCTCCCAGGACCACAACGGCGCCTCGCTGAAGATCTACGACGCCCGCACCGGCGGCGGCTTCCCGGCCGAAAGAGTGCCGCCGAACTGCGCCGCCGCCGACGAGTGCCACGGCGCGGTCACGAACCCGCCCGCCCTGCCGCCCGACCGCACCAGCGCCCACCTCGGCGCGCCGAAGAAGCACAAGGCGCACAAACACAAGAAGCACAAGAAGAAGAAGCACAAGCGGAAACACAAGAAGGGTCACGGGAAGACGAAAAAGCACAGCTCGAAGCAGGGGGGGAAGCGTCGTGGTTAACGCAAGCCGGAATCGGTTCGGATCGCGACCGCTGGCCGTTCTCCTCAGCCTCGGCCTGCTGGCGCTGCTGGCCTTCGCCGCCGATTCGGCCGCGGCGGCCGAACCCGAGGGCGCCCGCATCAAGTCCTACGAAGCGACGATCACCAGCTCGCAGGCGGGCGGCCACCCGGACCTCTCGATCGACTTCGAAGTCGGCACCCGGATCGACCCGCTCCTCGACGATCCCTGCGGCTGCAACGACATCAAAGACGCGCGGGTGGAATTCCCGGCCGGGTTCATCGGCAACCCGCACTCGGTGGCCGAATGCTCGGCCAACCAGTTCCTCGTCGACAGGTGTCCCGTCGACTCGCAGGTCGGGCTCGCCCGCCCGGACGTCCTGCTCGCCGACGGCTGCTGCGCGGTCCCCGGCTGGGCGCCCGTCTACAACCTGGTGCCGGAACCGGGGCAGGCCGGGCTGCTCGGGTTCAAAGGCTATTACTTCAACTTCCCGATCTTCACGGTCCTCAGCGCCCGCACCGGCGGCGAGGGCCCGCACGGGAGCGACTACGGGCTGAACGCGGAAGTGAAAGGGATCACCCGCTTCTTCGGCCTGGTCAGGTTCAAGCAGATCATCTGGGGCGTTCCCGCCTCGCCGGTGCACGACGAATGGCGCTTCAAGAAAGGCGGCGGCTTTCCCTCGGGGACCCCGACTGCCTCGAACCTGCCCGAAAGGCCTTATCTCTCGATGCCGACCAGCTGCCTCGGCCCGCTGAAAAGCACCCTGGTCAGCATCGCCTACGACCACGGCGTCCACGAAGCCGATGCCGACTGGCCGGAAACGACCGGTTGCGACCAGCTCGGGTTCAACCCCTCGCTGGCGGCCAACCCCTCGACCGTCGAGGCCGACACGCCGAGCGGTCTCGACGTGAAGCTGAAAGTCCCGCAGAAAGAAAGCCCCGTCACCCCGTCTGACTCGGAGATTCGGGCGGTCAAGGTGACGATGCCGAAGGGGTTCTCGGTCAACCCAAACGCCGCCGACGGCAAGACCTCCTGCTCGGACGCGGAGGCGAACTTCAAGAGCATGGACGCGGCGCACTGCCCCGAGTTCTCCAAGGTCGGCACCCTCTCGCTGAACAGCTGGGCGCTGCCGGAGCCGATCCCAGGCGGGATCTACCTTGGCGAACCGAAGCCCGGCGACCGCTACCGGCTGATCATCACCGCCGACGGCTTCGGCACCCACGTGAAGCTGCCGGGCTCGGCTCACCTCGACCCGCAGACGGGCCAGATGACGGTCATCTTCGACAACCTGCCGCAGGCGCCGCTGACCGAGTTCGACATGCACTTCTTCGGCTCCGAGCGCGGGCTGCTGGCGACGCCCGAGCGCTGCGGCACCTACGCGGTGCAAAGCGAATTCGTCCCCTGGGCGGGCAACCTGCCCAACCAGTACTCGACGCAGTTCTTCTCGGTCGATACCGGGCCCGGCGGCGGTCCCTGCCCCGGCGCGACGCGGCCGTTCTCGCCGGGCTTCCGCGCCGTCGGCGCGACCAACGGCGCCGGCTCGCACAGCCCGCTTTCGATCTACCTGAACCGCGACGACGGCGACCAGAACCTCGACACGATCGCGGTGAAGACGCCGCCCGGGTTCACGGCGACGCTGAAGGGCGTCCCGTCCTGCTCCGAGGCGGCGCTGGCAGCGACCGCCGCTGCCTCCCACAGCGGCCGCGACGAGCAGGCGACGCCACTCTGCCCGGCCGACAGCCAGGTGGGCGTCTCCTCGGCGGGCGCCGGTGCCGGCTCGCGCCCCTACTACGCGCCGGGCAAGGTCTACCTCGCCGGTCCGTACAAGGGCGCGCCGCTCAGCCTCGCGGTCGTCACCCCTGCCGTCTCCGGCCCCTATGACCTCGGCAACGTCGTCAACCGGGTGGCGCTGAAGGTCGATCCGGTGACCGCGCAGGTGACCGCGGTCTCCGATCCGCTGCCGCAGATCCTCGAGGGGATCCCGCTGCGGCTGCGCTCGGTGCTGATCAACCTCGACCGCAAGGGCTTCACGCTCAACCCGACCAGTTGCAACCCGTTCCAGGTGGAGGGAATCCTCGCCGGTACCGAAGGCGCCAGCGCTGAGCGCTTCAGCCATTTCCAAACCGCGAACTGCGACGCGCTCGGCTTCTCCCCGAAGCTGAAGACGACGCTGCGCGGGGCGACCAAGCGGACCGGCTACCCAGCGCTGAAGGCGGTGCTGACCCAGGGCCCGGGGGAGTCGAACATCCGCCGCGCGGTCGTCTCGCTGCCCCACTCCGAGTTCCTCGAGCAGAGCCACATCGGCACGATCTGCACCCGCGTGCAGTTCGCCGCCGACGCCTGCCCGGCCGCTTCGGTCTACGGGCGGGCGCGGGTGATGACGCCGATCCTCGACCAGCCGCTCACGGGCCCGGTCTACCTGCGCTCCTCCAACCACCCGCTGCCCGACCTGGTCGCCGCCTTGAAGGGCCCTGCCTCGCAGCCGATCGAGATCGAGCTCTCCGGGCGCATCGACACCGACAAGACCGGTGGCATCCGCACCAGCTTCGACGCGGTCCCCGACGCCCCGGTCTCGAAGTTCGTCCTCGAAATGAAAGGCGGCAAGAAGGGGCTGCTGGTGAACTCGGAGAACCTCTGCGCCCGCAAGCACTTCGTCAACGCGAAGATCCTCGGCCAGAGCGGGGCCCGGGCGAACCAGAAGCCGCTGCTGAAGGCGCCGTGCGGAGGCAAGCCCGCCAAGCGAGCCAAGCGCGCCGCGAAGGGGGGTGAGCGCTGATGCGTCGGCTCTCGATCCTGGTCTTGGCTGTGCTCGCGGCGCTTGTCGCCGCTGTACCCGCAAGCGCCGCCCCGGGCGACCCCTTCCAGTACAAAGGCTCCTTCGCCGAAGGCACTTTCAGCGAACCGACGAGCATCGAAGTCAGCTACCAGACCGGGAACGTCCTGGTCTTCGACAGCGGCACGATCTACCAGTTCAACTCGGCGGGAGAACCGACCAACTTCACGGGCACCGGCGAACCGACCATCACCGGACTCCCCTTCCAAGGGGAACTGGCCGTCGACCACAGCGGCGGCGCGACGCAGGGGAACATCTACCTCCTCGGCGGTGACTCTGCCTATTACTGGGCCTACAGCGCCGCCGGGACGCCGCTGCCCGGAAGCCCCTACGCGCCGCCTTACGAATACCCCGAGTGGACCGGTAACGGCCAGTGCGGTGGCACGGTCGCCGCGAACGGCAACCTCTGGTACGGGCTCCCCTACCCGACCGGCGCCCCGGCCGCCGTGAGGGAAATCGCGCCGAACGGCAAACCGACCGGCAAAGAAGCCATTCTGCCGCGAGGTTACGGCTCCGTGGTCTGCCGGATCGAGGTCGACAGCCACGGGGACATCTACGTCGACCAGTTCTTCGTCAACGAGGCGGAAACCGAATTCAGGATCGAAGCGATCCGCCTCAACGCGGAAGACGACTTCGCCTCTGAAGGCCCGGTCGGGTTCGTCACCCGCCCTGGCGCGTACACCAGGCAGTGGGCGATCGACCCCAGCACCGATCAGCTGTTCAGCGCTGTGGACGACCAGATCGTCTCCTTCCCGTACACGAAGCCGCTGGTCAGCCACGAACCCGAAGTCCAGATCGGCGGCCTCAGGGGCGCCACCGCGCTGGCCTTCGACCCGACGGGCCAGACGCTCTACGTCCCGGAACAGACCGACACCGGGTTCAAGATCAACATCTGGCATCGCGAGCCGCCCGTGGCGCCGCACGGCTTCTCGCCGCTGGAAGCCGAAGAGATCCGCTCCCAGAGCGCGGTCTTCCATTCGACCCAGAGCTCCGGCGGCGCGCCCTACACCTACTGGCTCGAATACGGCCCCACTGACTCCTACGGCTCGAGCACCGCTCCGCTGCAGGCGCCCTTCAGCCACTTCGCGCGGAGGGTCAAAGCCGTGCTCACCGGGCTGCAGCCGGGGACCGATTACCACGTCCGCCTCGTCGCCAAAAACGCGGCCGGCACCAGCTACGGCCCCGACAAGACGATCACCACCTACCCGACTCCGGCCGGCGGGCCGGACCCCTGCCCGAACGCCCTCGCCCGCCAGCAGACCGGCGCCCGGACGCTGCCCGACTGCCGCGCCTTCGAGCTCGTCTCCGCCCCCGACACCGGCGGCTACGACGTCGAGTCCTCGGTCGTGCCGGGACAGCAGCCCTACCCGGGCTTCCCCGACGCCACCGACAAGGTCCTCTACTCGACCCACGCCGGCGCCATTCCCGGTCCGTGGAACCCGACCAACAAAGGGCCCGACCCCTACCTGGCAACCCGGAGCGAGAGCGGCTGGGTGACGAGCTACCTCGGCCTGCCGGCGGATCTCAACCCCGAGGCAGGCTCCTTCGCCTCGCAGCTGGGAGAAGCGAGCACCCGCCTCGACAGCCTCGCCTTCGCCGGCGCCGACCTCTGCAGCCCCTGCTTCGACAACGGCCTGGAAACGGGCATTCCGGTGCGCCGCGCCGACGGCAGCCTGGTGCAGGGGATGGCCGGCTCGCTCGACTCCGGCGTCCCGGCCGACGCCCGACCCGAAGGCCGGGTCGCCAAGTACTTCTCCGACGACGGCAACCACCTCGTCTTCGCCTCCAAATACGCCTTCGAGCCGGGCGCGAACGAAGGCGGCGACCTCACCGTCTACGAGCGCGACCTGCAAGCGGGCAGCACCGAGATCGTCTCCACCGACGACTCCGGCGCGACCCTGACCGGCGCCGGCATCTCCGAGCTCGACATCGACGAAGACGGTTCGCGAGTCGTCGTCGGCAAGCGGATCGCGACCGACGCCGAAGGCAACGAATACGTCCATCCCTACCTCCACCTCGCCGGCACCGCCGCGAGCGTCGACCTGGCGCCCGGTACCACCAGCGGCGTCCTCTACGCGGGGATGACGAGGGACGGCGCGAGGCTCTTCCTGACGACGGTCGACCAGCTGCTGCCGGGAGACACGGACGCGAGCGCCGACCTCTACGAAGCCGCGGTCGACGCCGGCGGCAACCTGCAGCTGAGCCTCGTCACCCCGGACAATTCTGACGCTTGCGACCCGGTCGAAAACGAAGACCGGGCCCACTGGAACAGCGTCGGCGGGGCCGATTGCGGCGTCGTCGCGATCTCCGGCGGCGGCGGCGTCTCCGCCGCCAGTGGCACGGTCTGGTTCCTCAGCCCCGAGCAGCTCGACGGATCCGAGGGGGCGCTCGACCAGCCGAACCTCTACCGCGCCGACCCCGGTGAGGCGCCGGTCTTCGTCGCCACCCTCGAGCCGGACGCCCCGGTCGTCCTCGACTCGGTCGCCGCTGCCGCGACCCGCCGCACCGCGGACTTCCAGACGACGCCCGACGGCGGCTTCGCCGCCTTCGCCAGCGATGAAGACCTCGGCGGCTTCGAGACCTTCGGCTTCGCCGACGTCTTCCGCTACGACGCCGCCGCCGACGCAATCGGCTGCGCCTCCTGCGACAGGAGCGGTTCCGACGACCACAGCTACCTGGCCGATTCGTTCATGGCCCCGAATGGCCTCAGCCTGCTGGCCGACGGCCGCGTCTTCTTCACGACGAAAACGCCGCTGGTGCTGAACGACCCCAACCAGCGCACCGACGTCTACTCCTGGTCGGGTGACAAGCCGCAGCTGATCTCGGGCGGGACCGGCCCCTTCGACTCGGCGCTGCTGAGCGTCTCGGCCGACGGCACCGACGCCTTCTTCTTCACCCACGACACGCTGGCACCGGAAGAAGACCACGTCGGGCCGCTGATGAAGATCTACGACGCGCGGGTGAACGGAGGCTTCTTCAAGCTGCCGGCCGAGGTGCCCTGCGCCGCCTCCGACGAGTGCCACGGCCCCAGCAGCCCGACGCCGCCGGCGCCGAACATCAAGAGCTCCGGCCCGACCACGCGAGGCAACGTCCTCACCTGCCGCAAGGGCAAGGTGAAGCGCCACGGCAAGTGCGTGCGGAAGAAGAAACGCCATCACAAGAAGAAGAAGCACCACAAAACGAACCACCGGGGAGAGGGAGAGCGTCATGCGTAGGAAGGCGATCCACGTCATCGGCTTGCTCGCCTGCCTGCTGTCGCTCGGCGCGCTCACCGCGACCGCTGAGGCGGCGGTGACGATCGAAGAGCTCGAAACGACCACCTCGACCTCGCAGGCGGGCGGACACCCCGACCTCTTCACCCACTTCAAGCTCGGTGGGGTGGGGGCCACGGAAGTGCCGAAGAACGTCATCTTCGACGCTCCCCGCGGCGTCTTCGGGAACCCGAAAGTCCTCACTCCCTGCGATCCGACCGACTTCGCTTTCGAGCGCTGCGGCAGCAACAGCCAGGCGGGCCTGATCACCATCCACGCCCGCTACGAAGGCGACCCCAACTTCCTGCTCGGAACGGCGCCGATCTACAGCGTCGAACCCGGCCCCGACGAAGTCGCGCGCTTCGCCTTCATCGTCCCGGTCCTCGAGATCCCGGTCGCGCTTCCGGTCTCGATCCGCTCGGCCAGCGACTACGGCCTCCGCTTCGCCGTCTCCGGCATCACCCAGGAAGCCCCCCTGACCGAAGCCGACATCACCTTCTGGGGCTTCCCGGCCGCCAAGGCCCATGAAATGGAACGCTTCCCCAAAGGCTCGCCCGGCAGCCCCGCCGGCTGCCGCGAAGAAGCCGACACCAGCTGCATCACCGAACCGGTCGAAGCCAGCGTCCCGGACCGCCCCTTCACCGGCAACCCGTCCGTCTGCGGGGTGCCGATGCCAACCACGCTCTCGGTCGAGACCTACCAGCAGCCGGATGCGCGCGTGCAGGCGACGGCTTCCTATCCCGAGATCGCCGAATGCGATCGCCAGACCTTCCGCCCGACCGCGCAGGCGCAGCTGACCACGGCGGAAACCGACGCGCCCTCGGGGATGGACTTCGAGTTCTCGATTCCGCAGGCGCAGTCGGCTGCCGCCTCGCCCTCGCAGCTGCGCGCCGCGAGCCTGCTCTTCCCCGAAGAGCTGACGATCAACCCCGACGCCGCCGACGGCCAGACCGCCTGCTCCGACGAAGCGGCGCGCTTCGGCAAGGAAGCGCCCGGGGCCTGCCCCGACAGCTCCAAGGTCGGCAACGTCACGATCAGCTCCGAATCGCTGCCCGGTGACCTGCAGGGCTCGATTTACCTCGGCGACCCGGTGCCCGGCAACCAGTACCGGCTGCTGCTGCTCGCCGACGGCTTCGGCATCCACGTCAAGCTGATCGGGCAGCTCCTGCCCGACCCGCGGACCGGGCGGCTGACGGCGAAGTTCGAAGAGCTGCCGCAGTTGCCGCTGGAAAACTTCACCCTGCACCTCTTCGCCTCCGAGCGCGGCATCTTCGCGACGCCGACCCACTGCGCCGTCTACGCGGTCGAGACCCGCCTCTATCCCTGGAACCCGGAGCTGGCCGACCAGGGAGGACAGGTCGGGATGAGCCTCGACAACGGCCCCGGCGGCAAGCTCTGCCCGCCGGTGGCGCGGCCGTTCAACCCGCGGCTCGAGGCCGGGACCTCGAACTCCAAGGCCGGCAGCTTCAGCCACTTCACCCTGCGGCTCGACCGCGAAGACGGCGACCAGTTCCTCGGCGACCTCAACTTCAAGCTGCCGCCCGGGCTGCTCGGCTCGCTGCGCGGGATCGACTACTGCTCGGAGGCGGCGATCGCCGCCGCGGGGCAGAAGCTGGGTCGGCTCGAGCAGGCGATCCCCAGCTGCCCCGCGAGCTCGCAGGTCGGCACCAGCAACGTCGCCGCCGGGCCCGGCACCCACCCGCTGCACGCGGTCGGGACGATGTACATGGCCGGCCCGTTCAAGGGGGCGCCGCTGAGCCTGGTCGCGATCACCCCGGTGCTCGCCGGCCCCTACGACTACGGCGTCGTCGTCGTCCGCGTCGCCCTGCACATCGACTCGGTCAACGCCCAGGTGAAGGCGGTCTCCGACACGGTCCCCTCGATCATCGGCGGGATCCCGATCCGGATGCGCTCGATCCAGGTCAACCTCGACCGCGACAACTTCATCCTCAACCCGACCAACTGCCAGCCGATGGCGGTCGCTTCCCAGGGCATCGGCGACCAGGGCACGGTCGCCGACTTCAGCTCCTACTTCCAGGCCTCCGATTGCGCCCAGCTGCCCTTCAAGCCACGGATGACCGTCACCTACAAGGGGGGCGGCAAGGTTCGCTCGAAGAACCCGAGGCTGCTCTTCCGCCTGCGCACGCGTTCCGGCGACGCCAACGTCAAATCCGTCGCGGTCACCCTCTCCAAGGCCTTCGCGATCGACCAGCGCCACCTCGGCAACCTCTGCTCAGAGGCCGAACTGACGGCGACCAAGTGCGCCGGCCGACAGGCGATCGGCACCGCGGTGACGCGGACGCCGCTGCTCGACGGTCCGCTCGCCGGCCCCGTCTACGCGGTCTCCGGCAAAGGCGGCCTGCCGCGCCTTGCCTTCGTGCTCGACGGCCAGGTGCCGTTGGTGCCGCGCGGCAAGTCCTCTGCGGCCAGGGGCGCCCTGAAAACGGTCGTGCCGACCGTCCCCGACGCGCCGATCGGCGATTTCCAGCTGACCATCTTCGGCGGCAAGCAGGGCTACCTGGTCAACACCCGCAACCTCTGCGCCCACCCGGTCGTCTCGACGATCGAATACGTCGCACAGAACGGCAGGAAGCTGACCCAGAAGGCCAAGGCCAAGTCCAGCTGCGGCAAGGCAAAGAAGCGCCGCGGCACCCGAACCCGAGACCACCACTAAGCGGAGGCCCCCCTCTAGATGAAGACCCGAATCACCCTTCCTTCCCCGGCGATGATCGTCGCCCTGATCGCGCTCGTCGCCGCGCTCAGCGGCACCGCTTACGCGGCTCTCGGAAAAAACAGCGTCGGCACCCGTCAGCTGAAGGCAAAGGCGGTGACCGCGGGCAAGATCGCCAACAACGCCGTCACCTCGGCGAAGGTCGCGAAGAACTCGCTCACCGGCGCCGACATCAACGTCGGCGCGCTCGGGACCGTCCCCAACGCCGATCGCGCCGGCAGCGCCGGCAGCGCCGACTCGGTCGGCGGCCACACCGCCTCCTGCCCCGGCGGCACCGTGCTGATCCGCGGGGTCTGCTTCGACGCCGCCGCCAACGGCGAGGCGCCGACGCTGAAGAGCGCCGCCGACGCCTGCGCCTCGAAGGGCGGGTTCCTGCCCTCGCCGATGGAGCTCTACTCGACCCGCTCCGTGCTCAACCTCGGGACCGGCGTCGGCACCTCCCACATGTACACCGACTCCTACTACTCCGCGGTCGGCTCGGGCTCCAACTACACGACGGTCGTCGTCGACGGCACCGGCAAAGTGACCGAACTGAGCGTCGACGCGCCCTCGCAGTACATCTGCGCCTACGCGCTGGTCAGGTAGGCGGTAGATGGGCGCCCGGGTACTGCTGATCCTCGCGATCGGGATCCTCCTCGCAAGCGCGGTCGCCGCCTCGGCGACCGCGGAGGTCGACCGCGAGGGGGTGCTGCAGGGCACCTTCAGCGGCGACATCTCGCCGCAGCGTCTGCCGCGCCACGGGCTCGCCCCGGTCACGGTGACGATGGGCGGCAAAATCACCACGACCGATCGCTCCGAGCCGCCGAAGCTGGAAAAGATCATCCTCGAGATCAACCGCAACGGCGTTCTCGACATCAAGGGCCTGCCGACCTGCTCGCTGGCCAGGCTCAACTCGATCTCCTCGGCCCAGGCGAAGAAGGTCTGCGCGAAGTCCCAGGTCGGCCACGGCAGCGTCACCTCCCGCGTCTACCTGCCGGGGCAGGGAGCCTTCGCCTCGGCCGGCGAACTGCTCGCCTTCAACGGCCGGTTGCACGGGCGCCCGGCGGTGCTGGCGCAGGTGTCCAGCCGCGCCCCCTTTCCGCTCACCTACGTAATCGCCTTCGAAGTCAAAAAGCAGGGCGGGACCTTCGGGACCGCGTTGATCGGGACGCTGCCGCCGATCGCCTCCGAATACGGCTACATCTCGTCCTTCTCCCTGGCGCTCTCGCGCCGCTACACGAGCCACGGCAAGAAGCACTACTTCGCCGCGGCCTCCTGTCCCGCTCCGGCCGGGTTCAACGGGGCGGTCTTCCCCTTCGCCAGGGCGAGCTACGAGTTCGCCGGCGGGATCACCCTCGGCGCCACCCTGACCCGCGACTGCAAGGCGTTCGGCTGATGCGCCGCGCGCTCGTCGTCCTCCTCTTCGCCACTCTGTTCGGGGCCGGGCTGATCGTCAGCGCCGGCGCCGACACGGTCAAAATCAACGGCCTCGTCTTCACTGTCGACGGTGGCGTGACGCCGAAGAAGCTGCCGCGGAAGGGGGAGGCTCCGATCTCGCTCCAGGTCAGCGGCACGATCACCAAAGAAGACGGCACTCACCCGCCGGCGCTGAAGACCCTGCTGCTCGAATTCGACAGGCACGGTCGTCTCAACACCAAAGGCCTGCCGACCTGCACCGTCAGCAAGCTGCAGAACACGCTGACCGCGCAGGCGCGGAGTGTCTGCGGCAAAGCCCTCGTCGGCAGCGGCCGCGTCTCCGCCGACATCGCCCTGCCCGAACAGGCGCCGTTCGGCGCCAGCGGCCCGCTGCTGATCTTCAACGGAGCGCCCAAGGGCGGCCATCAGGTGCTGATCTTCCACGTCCACGCCCACGTGCCGGCGCCGACCACCTTCGTCACCACGGCGGTGATCTCCAAGGGCAAGGGTAAATACGGAACCGCTGCCCTCGTCCAGATCCCGAGCATCGTCCACGGCCAAGGCTCGCTGACGGCCTTCCAGGCGACCCTGCACAAAACCTGGACCTACAAGGGCAAGAAGCAGAGCCTGCTGCTCGCCAGTTGCCCGACCGGCAGCCTCTACGCCCGCGGCGAGTTCGCCTTCGCTGACGGGACGAAAGGTTCCGGCACCGTCGTCCGCCCCTGCACGCCAAGCGGCTGAGCCGGCGGGCTCATCGGCGCCTCAGGGCCGCCGCGACGTCGGCGGCAACGCGCTCAGGTTCCTCTTCGAGCTGCGTGTCGGCGAAGCGGAGGACGGTGAAGCCGGCGCTACGGAGGTCGAGGTCGCGCGCGTAGTCGTCCTGGAAGGAGACCGAGCCGCGGTGGTAGAGGAAGAAGTCGACTTCGACCACGAGCCGTTGCTCGCGCCAGAGGAAGTCGACCTCATAGGGGCCGAGCTTCACGTTGACTTCAGGCGGTGGGATGTGGTGGCGACGGAAGAGGTCGAGGAAGGCGGTCTCGAGGTCGGAGCGGGTGCGGTCTGACTCGATGCCTTCGAGGTGGTGCCCTTTGTGCTCGGCCTCGCGGATGGCGCGGCGGAGAAGGTCCGGCGGGAGCAGGGACGAGGCGCGGAGGTCGTCGATGGTGCGTTGGACGGTGGTGACGGGGATGCCGTGGCGGTGAGTGGTGAGGAGCCGTCTCCCTCGCCCTCCTTCTTGATCTGGGTAGGAGGGCGAGGGAGACGGCTCTCGGGGCGTGGGGAGGGAGGGGCAGCGGTGGAGGTGGATGCCGTGCTGGGCGGCTCGGCCGTTGGTGGAGGGCGTGGAGACGTGGATGGAGCCGTTGATCGGGCGCAGGAGCTCCCAGAGCGCGGCGGCGGAGTGGTGGCTCAGTACGCCTCTTCGAGCTGCTGCAACGTCACGACCCCATGCTGCCGCGAAGCGATCCGCGCGATCCCGGAATCGACCGTGTCGCTTTTGTCCTCCACCAGGAGACAAAGTCGACAGGGCCACGAACTCGCCCCCTGCCCCGCTGCTTTTTTTCGCTCTAAGCGGCGCCTGCTGGGTCGAGAGCGCTCGCTAAGAGCTCGACCGAGCGGAGGCGGTTGGGGACGGTGTCGGAGTAGTGGACGGTCATCAGCTCGTCGGCGCCGGTGTCGGCGGCGAACTGCTGCAGGTAGCTCGCGACCTCGTCGGGGAGGCCGGTGGCGGTGTAGGCGAGCATTTCGTCGACCGCGACCGCTTGCGGTGACTGCAGGAGCGCGGTGATGTCCTCGTCGCTGAGCCTTTGGCCGCGGCCGAAGAGGGCGCGGGCGCGAACCCGACGGGCTGCTTCCAACTGGGCGGCGGCGCTCTCGGCCGTCTCGGCGGCGATCACGCCGACGCCGGCGATCGCGTAGGGCTCCGACTGCTGCGCCGAGGGCTTGAACTCCTTGCGGTAGAGCTCGAGCGCCTCGTGCAGGAAGCGCGGCGCGAAGTGGGAGGCGAAGGCGTAGGGAAGGCCGAGCTGGGCGGCCAGCTCGGCACCGAAGAGGGAGGAGCCGAGGATGTAGAGGGGCACCTGGGTTCCGCGGCCAGGGATTGCCCGCAGGCCGGGCACCGGCTCCTCGTCGCTGAGGAACCGCTGCAGCTCGATGACGTCCTGCGGAAAGCGGTCGCTGGCGTGCGGGTCGCGCCGCAGCGCCATCCAGGTCCGCTGGTCGGTGCCGGGAGCGCGGCCCAGCCCGAGGTCGATCCGCCCCGGATGCAGCGTCTCCAGCGTCCCGAACTGCTCGGCGATCACCAGCGGCGAGTGGTTCGGCAGCATCACCCCGCCGGCACCGAGCCGGATCCTCTCGGTGTGGGCGGCGATGTGGGCGATCAGCACCGCCGTCGCCGAGGAGGCGATCGAGGAGATGTTGTGGTGCTCGGCGTACCAGATGCGGCGATAGCCGCTGCGCTCCGCGACCCTCGCCAACTCGACGCTGCCGGCGAAGCTCTCGGCGATCGTCTCCTCCTTGCCGACGGCGGCGAGGTCGAGGATCGAGAGCGGGACCGAGGCGGTTGCCATCGGCGACACGATAGGGACCGTTCAGCCTCGGTCGGCTTATTCGTCGCCGAGGGGGAGAGCTTTCGGTTCCCGCTCCTTATAAGGCGGATGAACGCTTCAGGCCAGGTCGCAGTCATGGCTCAGACTCGCGTTTCCGCTGATGCTACTTTCATGTACATGAACGAGACCGTCGGTGTCGCCGAGCTGCGGCAGAACCTCAGCGTTTACCTGCGGAAGATCGCCGCTGGAGAGAGCTTCGTCGTCACCGACCGCAACCGGCCCGTCGCGATGCTCGGTCCGGTGCCAAAGACGGAGAACCGTTTGGATCAGCTGATCGGCGAAGGCAAAGTGAAGCCGCCGAAACGGAGGGGGCCCTTGCCAGAGCCGTTGAAGATGGACCTCCCTGCCAACGCTCTCAGCCGGGCGCTTGAAGAAGTTCGCGGCTACCGCTGAGCGATGCCGCTCGTCTACCTCGACGCCTCGGCGCTAGTCAAGACCGTTCGCGAGAAGGAAGAGGACGGCGCCGTGGCTTTGCGGGGGTATCTGCAGGGAGCGGACCTAATTAGCAGCGAGCTCTTGCTGACCGAGGTGCCGCGAGCCCTCCAGCGCGTTGCCGCCGAAAGTCCTCACTTCCGAATCAAGCCGGCGCTACGCCGAGCTTCAGAGATACTCGACACGCTCGCTCTTCGAGCCGTCGACGACGCTCTGCTGATCGGTGCGGGCATGCTCGCCGAGCCCGATTTGCGCAGCCTCGACGCCATCCACGTGGTGACCGCTCTTCACGTCTATCCGATCGACGCCTTCGTCACTTACGACAAGCGGCAGGCTGCCGCGGCGAGCCTGGCTGGACTGCGAACGCTGGCTCCGGGCGCCTGAACAAGCTGCGGCGGTAGCGTCCTCCGCGTGGACATCGTCTGGACGCTCTTGGGGGTGGTGCTGATCGGGCTCGCCCTGCGCGACATCTTCGACGTCCTCTTTCACCCGCTGGGGCGCGGGCTGATCGCCCGCCGGGTCGTGCGGGGGGTGGCGGCGCTGGCGCGCCGGAAGCCGGGCCGGAGCGGGACCCTCGGGCTGCTCGTGGGTCCGCTCAGCTACATCGCCGTCATCGCCACTTGGGCGGCGCTGCTGACGGTGGGCTGGGCGCTGGTCTTCCTGCCGCAGCTGCCGCAGGGATTCCATTTCGACCCGGGCCTCGACCCGAGCCAGCACTCTGGCTTCTTCGACGCCATCTACGTCTCGTTGGTCAACCTCACCAGCCTCGGCTACGGCGACATCTCGCCGGCTTCTTCGTTTCTCCGGATCCTCGGGCCGGTCGAGACCTTCTTCGGCCTTGGCCTCCTCACCGCCAGCATCTCCTGGCTGCTCTCGATCTACAGCGCGATCTCCCGGCGCGATTCGCTCGCCCACGAGGTGCACCTCGCCAAGGAGGCGGAGGACCGTCTTGGCGAGAAGATCGCCGACGCCGACCCGGAGCTGCTCGAGACCCTGCTGGCGGGCTTCTCCGAGCAGCTGATCCGGGTCCGTCGCGACCTCATCCACTTCCCGATCGTCCATTACTTCCGAACCGAGGACGAGGAGCGGGCGCTGGCGGGGCTGCTTCCTTTTCTCGGCTCGCTCGCCGACGAGGCGGGGGAGGAGGACCGGCCGCAATCTCTGCGGGTACGGGCTGAGATCCTGCAGATGGCCATCGACGATTTTGCCGAGACGCTGCGCAAGCGGTTGAAGATGCCGGGAGAGACGACCGGAGAGACTCTGGACCATTACCAAAGCGATCACGGACCGCTCAGAGTCTGAGCCAGCGGTTTCCTCAGACATAGCGGTACATTGATGCCGCGTTCAAGCAACGAAGGGAACGTGTGAAGAAGTTGGGGAGAGCTGCCGCTGCTGGGATCGGGATTCTGCTGGTCTGCTCAGCCCTGGCCGGCTGTGGGTCATCGTCGGAGAACTCCGAGCAGGGCGGCACCCTGACCGGGACCTACACCGCCTTTCCGGAATCCCTCGATCCTGGGCTCTCGTTTTCGCTTGAAGGGGCAACGGCGCTGCAGAACGTCTACATCCCGCTGCTCACCTACGCCCACGCAAACGGCTCTGCCGGGACCAAGCTGATCCCCGGCCTGGCAAAGGATCTGCCCCGCATCGACCAGGGCGGCAAGCGCTACACGCTCTTCCTGCGCCCGGGTCTCGAATACTCCGACGGCACGCCGGTCAAGGCCTCCAACTTCCGCTTCGTGGTCGAACGGCTCTTCCGCATCAACTCGGTCGGCTCCACGTTCTTCACCGGGATCGTCGGCGCCGAAGCCTTCGCGAAGACGAAGAAGGGCGGCATCCCGGGGATCGAGACCGACGATCGCAGCGGCAAGATCGTCATTCACCTGACCCAGCCCAGCGGCACCTTCAGCTACGTCCTCGGCCTCACCTACGCGGCGCTGCTGCCGCCGGAGACGCCGAACGAAGACCAGACTGCCAGCCCGCCGCCGGCAACCGGCCCCTACGAGATCACCGACGTCCGTCCTGGCCGCAGCTGGGAATACGCCCGCAACCCGGCCTGGGCAGCGGCCAACGGCGAGGCGATGCCGGACTTGCCGAGCGGCCATGTCGACGCGATCAAGTTCAAAGTCCAGCCGAACTCGAACGCGCAGCTGAACGAAGTCGAACAGGGCAAGGTCGACTGGATGAAAAATCCGCCGCCGCCCGATCGCTACGCGGACGTGAGGAGCAAGTACGAGGGGACCCAGTTCCGCGAGCAGCCGACGATCAGCGTCTACTACTTCTGGCTGAACACGCAGAAGCCGCCGTTCGACGACGTGCGGGTGCGCCAGGCCGTCAACTACGCGATCAATCCTGCGGCGCTGGAACGGATCTACGCCGGCACGATCAAAGCCACCCAGCAGATCCTGCCCTCGCAGATGCCGGGCTACGAAAAGTTCGAGCTCTACCCGCACGACCTCGCGAAGGCGAAGGAACTGGTCGGCGAAGCCGACCCGAGCGACCGCCAGGTGACCGTCTGGACCGACAACCTTCCGCCTGCCGACGAAGCCGGCGAGTACCTCGAGCAGGTGCTGCGGCAGCTCGGCTTCGAGGTCAAGTTGAAAGCGGTGAACGCCTCCACCTATTTCACCCTGATCAGCAACACCAGCACGCCCGACCTCGACGCTGGCTGGAGCAACTGGCTGCTCGACTACCCGCACCCGAACGACTACTTCCAGCCGCAGCTCTCCGGCGAAGCGATTCTGCCGGCCGGGAACACCAACTGGGCGATGTTCGACGACCCGGCGATCAACGCCAAGATCAAGCAGCTCGGCCGTGAACAGCTCGGGCCCAAACAGGAAGACGAATACGCCGCCCTCGACCGGGAAGTGATGGAAAAAGCGCCGTGGGCGCCGTTTGGCACCCTCACCCTTGGCACCTTCGTCTCTGACCACGTCGAGCTCGAAAACGTGATCGTCAGTCCGATCTTCGGGCAGGACCTGACCAGCTTCGAACTCAAGTAGCTCCGTGTCCCGGCGGCCGCGGCCGGGTAGCGGGCGAGGGTGCAACTGCTGTTCAAAGAGCTCTCGCGGCTGCGCCGCAAACGGATCTTCCACCCCTTCGGGGCCGGTTTCGCCGCGGAGTATCGGCCGATCGCGGAGAGCGGCGCCCTCGCTTTGGAGCGGGAGTCAGAACCGCTTGTGCGGCTCTCGCGCTCGGTCGGACTGCCGGAGCTGTTCCCTGATCCCTGCGGTCTTGCCTTCCGCTTTGCCGACGCCTACGGCCCAGGAGAGCACCAGGACCTGCTGCTGGTCAGCTCCGGCGCCGCTCCCGGGGCCCGCCACACGCTGCTCCCCAGCCGCGGATTCTGCGACCGGCCCTACTCGTCGGTGCTGCCCTACCGCCTGCGTGGGGAGCCGGTGATGCTGGGAGCGCGGGCGCTGCTTCCCGCGCCGGGGCCGAAGCTGGCCGATCTGCGCGAGCGTGAAGATGGCGGTCTGGAGTTCGAGATTCTCCTCGCGGGCGTGAAGGGGAAGTGGCGGGCGGTGGGAAGGTTGGCGTTAGGTGCGCGCCTCCCGGCCGAGCAGACGGAGCGCCTGGGCCTCGACCCGACCAACACCGGCGGCGGCCTCGAGCTGATGGGCCTGCTCAACCGCCTGCGTGGGCCGACCTACCGCGCCAGCCAGGAAGGGCGGAGAGAGGCGTACGCCGACGACGGATGATCTGTTTCGTCTGATTCGCCGTAACGCTCGTTGGGTACCTCCCAAGTACGAGAACGACGTCCGCCCAGCCACACAAGGAGTTCGAAGATATGCGCGATGACAGCTACCGCGATTCCTCTCCCGCCCGTCTCTACGCCGGCCTGATCGGGGCCGTGCTCCTGGTCGCCGGGATCATCGGGTTCTTCTACAGCGCCTCTTTTGGCAGTCCCGGCAACACCGACTCGGTTCTCGGCATCCTTGAAGTCAACGCATGGCACAACCTGGTCCACATCCTCAGTGGCGTCGCCGGGCTGGCGGCTTTCTCCGCCGGCCCCCGCGCTTCGCGGACCTACGCGCTGGTCTTCGGCGCCGTGTACCTCGTGGTCGCGATCTGGGGCTTCATCATCGGCAGCCACGAGTCGATCCTCGGCTTCCTGCCGGTCAATACCGAGGACAGCATTCTCCACCTGATCCTCGGAGCGCTCGGGCTCGGCGCCTACGCCGCCAGCGACCCCGAGGCCGAAGCCCGCACGCGCGCCGGCGCCACCCGGGCGGCCTGACCCGGCTTCGCGTATTGCAGCGCAGCGCCGCCCTCTTGGCGGCGCTGCTTGTCGTCCTGGCGCTGCTCCCCTCGCTGGGATCCGCCGCCGGGTCGCGGCACCTCTACTGGGGCGCCTGGATCGGCTCGCAGCTGACCGGCGAAGAAGCGCCCTGGGACATGGAGGCGGCCAGGCAGTTCGAGGCGAGGATCGGCAGGGGCCTCTCGCTAATCGAGTTCTCCGCTCCCTTCGCCCAGTGCGACGTGACCTGCCAGTTCAACCCCTTCCCGCTGACGCCGCTGGAGAAGATCCGACTCCACGGCGCGATCCCGTTGTTCAGCTGGAACTCGGGGGCCGGCGGCGGCGGCGACCAGGCGAAGTTCGGCCTCGCCGAGCTGCGCGCAGGCCGCTACGACCGCTACATCCGCTCCTTCGCCCGCAGCGCCAAGGCGTGGGGGTGGCCGTTCTTTCTCCGCTTCAACTGGGAGATGAACGGCAGCTGGTTCCCCTGGGGCGCCGGCGTCAACGGCAACAAGCCGGGTGAATTCGTCTCCTCCTGGCGGCGCGTGCACCGGATCTTCGAGGAAGAGGGCGCGACCAACGTCACCTGGGTCTGGTGTCCGTTCGTGGGCAGGGACCTAAGGCAGTTCTACCCAGGCGACCGCTACGTCGACTGGACCGGGCTCGACGGCTACAACTGGGGGCCGGAATCGGCTTTGGCGCTGCCATGGCAGACCTTCAATCAGCTTTTCGCAAGCAGCTACCGGCAGCTCGCCCGGATTGCTCCGCACAAGCCGATGATGCTGGGAGAGGTGGCCTCGACCGGCAACGACGAACAGAAGGCCGTCTGGATCCGGGAAATGTTCGCGGCCTTGCGGGGCGGTTATCGGAAGGTCCGTGGCCTCGTCTGGTTCGACAAGATCGATCGCGAGACGAACTGGCCGGTCGAGACCCTGCCGGGGGCCAGGGCCGCCTTCGCCGAAGGCCTCAGGCGCGGCTTCAAGCAGAGCGTCTACTCGCAGCTGCAGCGAAGCCCGATCCCACCGCCGGCGAGCTGAGCGGAGACCCGGCCGCCGCTCAGTCGGGCCGCTTCGGCACCTCGAAGAGGGTCTGGACGCTGCGGACGTCCAAGCCCTCCTCACCCGATCCGCGCAGTCGCTCCTGCGCCCTCGCCACCGCCTCCAGGCTGGCGTTGAGCAACTGTTCGTGGATCGTCGCGAGCTCCAGCCAGCCTTGCTCGTCGACCAGCGCCGGCACATGGACGAGAAAACGCTCGGAGCGGGCGTCGAAGAGCCCGGCCCGCACCGATTGGGAGATCTCCTCGAGGACGATGTAGCCGATGTGGGCGGAGATCTTTTCCCGCTCGGGCAGCGCGATTTCCCCCCATTCCTCGGTGCCGATGATCGGCATCTCCGGCCGGTAGAAGCGCTCGGCGTCCTCGCCGCTGCCGGTCTCCTCGACCAGCTTGACCAGCCCGGTCTGTTCGAGCTCCTCGAGCTGCCGCTCGACCTCGGCGCTCGGCAATTCGAGTTCGCGCGAGACCTCCTCCGGGCTCGCCCGGCGGCCGAGTCGCTCAAGGACGTAGAGGACCTTCGCCCGCTCCCTGATCGAGCCCTCGAGGAGATCCGGGGTCGTGCGCGAGCGGCCGTCTCCGTTGGCGGCCTCGGTCGCCTCGGCGGCGCCGATGAAGGGGGCGAGCGCGAGGTAGGCGCAGAGAGGCGCGAGGGGGGGAAGGCCGGCCGAGCCGCTTTCCCGCACCTGCCTGTTCGCCAGCCAGTAGATGCCGCCCAGGATCGCCTCAAAGGCGATCGGGGGCACCTGCGGGCCGCGCTGCCGGCCCGCCTCGAGGATCGCGCCGAGCGGCCGCAGCGCCGCTTCGCGCCGCTCCAGCGCCTCCGGCCCGGCCGCGTAGACGTCGACCATCACCAGGTGGGCGAGGGCGGGACGGGAGGCGAGGAAATTGAACAGCGCGCCGATCGCCGCCCGCACCGCGCTGGGCCAGTCGGGCTGGCGGCGAAACGCCGGCAGCACGGCGGCGGTGATCTGGGCCCCGGCGCTGTCGATCGCCGCCCGCAGCGCGTCCTGCTTGCCGTCGAAGTTGGCGTAGAAGGTGGTCGGCGACATCGAAGCCCGCTTCACCACCTGGTCGATCGTGGTGTTGGCGTAGCCGCGCTCGGCGACGACGACGGCGAGGGCGCGGAGGGCCCGCTCACCGTGGTCGTGCCCGCCGATCGTTTCGGGGGCGGGGGTTGGCGGGCGGGTCGCCAGGCGCAGCGGCGCGGGCGGCGCTTCGTAGCCGAGGAGGAAATCGACCAGGCCCGGGCCGAGCTCGGTCAGTTCGGCCTCCCGGCCCTGCCGGAGCCGGGTGCGGACGACTTCGAGGGCGGCGCCGAGGAGGGCACTGATCATCTCCGGCGGCATCCCGGCCCGTTGGGGCGACTCCGCCGCTCCCGCCTGCAGCTGCCGTTCCAGGGCGACGCGCGCTTCCTCGAGCGGCGCGACCGCCTCCTCGCCGGCGGCAAAGGCCTCGACTAGGCAGAGGCGAGCAGCGGCAGGCTGGGCGACGACGACCTTGGTCAGCGCCTGGAAGCGGCGGCGCGCGCGCTCGCTTCCGTTCCCATCCACCTCGGCGGCGGCCGACAGTGATTTCGAGACGAGTTCCCGCACCACCGCCCGGAAGCAGGCCTCCTTGTCGGGGAAGAGGTCGTAGAAGCTGCGACGGGAGACGCCGGAGAGCTTGATCAGGTCGGTGACGCGCGTCGCCGCGTAGCCGCGGGTGGCGACGCTGGCGACCATCGCACCAAAGAGGCGTTCGCGCTGGTTCTGGGCGACGTCCTTGGCGGGGGTGCCGGGGCCGGGGGGAAGCATCCGGCTGCGCAGCGATTCAGATGCTCCCCAAGGGGTGTCGACCATGGTGATTTCGGACCCTAGCGGCCCTTCGGGCGCAGACACTTAGGAGGAATGTACAAGAACGTACATTCTCTAGCTCCTTCTGTTCCAGCGCCCTCTCACCGCTTATACAAGCGAAATCCCCGACCCAAGCTTAAGACTCTCCCACCATTTCGTGTAATTCAGCTGTTGACACAGTGCGTAGAGATACCTATCTTCCCCGGCTCAGGTGACCGCCTCTGTGGTTGGCGCCGAGCACCAGGAGTGGGACGCCGGAACCCCTACGTCCCTCCGGCGCCCACTCCGGTGTGGACCAGATAGTGAGGACCGACCAGGGTAGAAATCCGTCCTCGGGGAAGCCTGAGCCGCTCGCTCCGCTGCCGCGGGGTCGGCACCTCCTGCCGCCGGAGGAGGTCGAGCGCCACCAGCGGGAGCGGATCCTCCACGCGGTCGCGACGGGGATGGCCGAGCGCGGGTACGCGACCTTGACCGTCGCCTCGATCATCGCCGAAGCGCGGGTCTCGCGGACGACCTTCTACGCCCAGTTCGCGAACAAGAAGGAGGCGGTCGTCGGGACCTACGAGGAGACCTTCCGCCGCTTCCTCGCTCTCGTCGAAGCAGCCTGCGCGACGGAGGAGGAGTGGCCGATGAAGTTGCGGCGAGGGTTGGAGGTGACGGTGGGGTTCGCCGCCGCCGAGCCGTCGATGGCCCTTCTCCTCGCCGCCCAGGCCGAGGTCGCAGACAGGGTGGTCGCAGAGAAGATGCTGGCTGCGCGACGGCGGCTGGTCGAGCTTCTGCTGCACGGCCGCAGCTATCCAGGCGCGGACTTGCTGCCGGAGATCACCGAGGAGGCGCTGGTCGGGGCGATCGCCGCGGTCATCTCCCGCGCGGTCCTCGACGGGAGTATCGACGACGCCGACGCTCTGCGTGCCCAGCTGGTCGAGTTCGTCCTCGTCTTCTACTAGCTCGCCTTGACATGCCCCCGGCTTTCTGGGGGGTCGGTCGGAGGCTTTTGTCCGGGCGGCGGCCATAGCATCAAGCCGATGGCCACCGGTGAATTCGTCGAGATCAGGAGAGAGGAGGCGGCGGAGCTCCGCTTCGCTTCCTGGGGCGCCCTGCGCCCCTACGCGCTCGGGCTCTATCTCCTCGCCCTGATCCTCTGGAGCGCCCATTACGGGATTCCGGTCCAGCGGGAGCTGGTGATCCTCTGGATCTGCGGCGCCCTCGCCTGCGGCTCGATCGGGCGGCCGCTGCGGGAAATTACGCAGCTCGTACTCGACTGGCTGCCGATCGTCGCCGTGCTCTGGGTGTACGACCTAACGCGGGGGATGGCGGACTCGTTCGGGATCGGCGTTCACCTCCACCCGATGATCGACTTCGACCGCGCGGTTTTCGGCGAAGTGCCGACGGTCTGGCTGCAGCAGCAGCTCTACGAGCCGGGGGCGGTCCAGTGGTGGGACGTCGCCTTCACCGTCGTCTACACCTCCTACTTCCTCGTCCCCTTCGTCCTCGCCGGCTGGCTCTGGGCTCGCGACCGACTCGGCTTCCAGCGCTTCACCCGGCGGCTGGTGACGCTGTCGCTGGCCGGCCTCGCCACCTACATCCTCTTCCCGGCGGCGCCTCCCTGGATGGCGGGGGAAATGGGCCTGCTCGGGGAAGTGCACCGAACCACGGCGCGGGGCTGGGAGGTGCTCGGCGTCGGCACGGCCGCGCTCTTCTCGAAGGGGCAGGGGGCCGCCAACATGGTCGCCGCCGTTCCCTCGCTGCACTCGGCGATCACGACGCTGGTGGCGCTGTTCCTCTGGGGGCGGGTGCGGAGAAAGTGGCTGCGCCCGCTGCTCCTGCTCTATCCGCTGGCGATGGCGCTGACCCTGATGGCGACGGGCGAGCACTACTTCTTCGACATCGCCCTCGGCTGGCTCTACGCGGGCGCGGTGATGGGCGCCTGGGCCCTGTGGGAGCGGCGGCGGGAAGGCCTACGAGTGACGGCGGAGACGCAGGCGCCGGCTTAGCGTCTGCGCCGCGCCCTGGCCGGCGTCGTTCAGCTCGACCTTGACCCGGAAGGAGCGATGGCCAGCGCGCCGGTGGGCGCGGACGAGCTTGCGGCCGGCCTTCGTCAGCCGCAGCTGCAGCCGCGTCGTCTGGCCGCCGGGGACGGCGTAGGTGGCGCTCGCAAGGTTCCGCGACCCGACCCCGATGCCGACCCGGCCGCTGCAGTCGCCGCCGGCGCAGCTGAGGCGGAGGGCGACCGAGCGGCGGCCGGCCAGCAGCTGCTTCAACAGCGAGGCGATCCCGGCTTTGATGGTGCCTGCGCCCGCGCCCCCGCCTGGGGTGCCGCCGCCGCTTTCGGGCGTGCCGGGGCCCACCGTCGGATCGCTCGGGATCTGCACGACGCCGCCGAGCGACCCTGGCTGCTCGAGCACCGGCAGCCGCAGCCGCAGGTTCGAGACCGTGATCGGGGTCTGCATGTTCGAGGGCCGCGCGTAGGGGGCGTCGGAGGGCAGCAGCTCGAGCTTCGCGGTGTCGCCGCCGGCGAAGCGGTAGCCCTGCGGGTGCAGCTGGAAGACGACGCCGGTACCGCCGTTGCCCGGCCGCAGGAGCCCGCGCGCCACCAGCCGCTCTTCACCGTTGGGGAGGACGTCGAGCAGCCGCGCGGCGAGCTCGGAGTCGACGTTGGTGGTGGTGATGTCGGCGACGATCGTCGGCGAGCCCAGCAGGGTGAAGCCCGCCGCCGGTGCCTGCAGCCGGTAGTTGGCCACCCCAGGCTGGTCGGCCCCGGGGGCGGTAGCGCAGGCGTCCCCTTCGGCGATCGGATCGAAGGTTTTGCCGATGTCGGGGTTGCCCGCTCCCGGCACGATCGTCTGCGCCGCGGTCCCGTCGAGCTGGATCTCGCCGGGGGAGAGCGCCTGCCAGTCGGCGGCTTTGTAGGGCCCTTCGGAGGCGCTCTCTTTCGGGCAGGTGGTGGTCAGGGCTTCGACGCTCGAGCTCGGTGCCGTCCCTTCGCCCTTCAGGTAGTGATCGAACCAGGCGTTCTCGCGCTGCAGGAAGAGCGCCTCGTCGGCGGCCTTGTTCTGGCTACGGGCGTGGCCGTCGTCCATCAGGAAGAGGGAGATCGGGTCGCCGGGGTACTGGGCGCGGGTGCGGTTGTAGTAGCGGACCGCCTCATCGACCGGGAAGAGGTCGTCGTTCCAGCCGTTCTGAATCAGCAGCGGCGCCGGCGGCTGGCTGTGGTCGATGTAGTAGGAGGAGTGGTAAGTGGTGATCTGGTCGAGGATTTCCTGCGCTTGCGGTTTCGGCTCGTAGGGCTCGCCGCTGTCGATCAGGGCTTTCCAGCCGATCAGGTCTGCTTCGGGGTCACTGCCGGGTGGCGCGTAGTTGCTTTCGACCGCACCCGTGCCGAAGAGGCCGCCGACGTAGGAGGCCTTCTCGATCCCGATCCGGGCTTTGCCGTCGGGGCCTTTGTATGGCGAGTCGGCGACGAAGTCGAGGGTGCTGCCGTTCGGCATCAGCGAGTAGGCGAGGTCGGTCCAGGGCCACTGCGGCACCGCCGCCGCCAGTTCCATTTCGATGCCGCCGGGGCTTTCCCAGGCGACGAGGCTGCCGTCGGGGAGCATCGTCCGGTTGCGCAGCGTCGCCAGCGCCATCGACATGCCGCCGCCGTAGGAAACGCCGGTGGCGCCGATCTTCTTCGGCTCGGCGACGCCTTCGTCGGCAAGGATCGAGATCAGGTACTGGGCGTCGCGGACTTCATAGCGATCGTCCATCAGGTGGTTGTAGCCCTCGCCGCAGACCAGCGGGTTGAAGCGCTCGGGGTCAGAGCCGCCGCAGGAGTTGCCCCAGCCGCGGTCGCTCATGCTGAAGACCGCATAGCCCTCTTCAGCCCACTCCTGGACCCTTTTGTCCTCGAGGCCGATCTTTTTCCCGCGCCAGCCGTGGAAGAGCCCGATTACCGGATAGGGCCCGTCTTCACCGCCGCTCGGCTGCGGCGGCAGGACGACGTTGAGGTCGATCTTGGTGGCGCCGTCCCAGGTCGCCGTCTCGCCGGCGCAGAGGCGGACGTTGCCGTTCGCCGCCTGCGCGGCGCAGCTGACGTCGCCGCCGTAGAGCGTGGGGAAGTCAGCCCGTGCCGCCGGGACCGCGGTCAGCGCAAGCAGCAGCGCCACCGCGAGTCCACCCAGCAGCCACCTGACCCTCTCGATGCTCATCCC
The DNA here is from genome assembly GCA_035940865.1 of Solirubrobacterales bacterium. GTDB lineage: Bacteria > Actinomycetota > Thermoleophilia > Solirubrobacterales > 70-9 > VAYN01. The sequence goes on along the minus strand of DASZEL010000008.1, from coordinate 102,304 downwards.
GTCGCTCCCATGAGACAGAGGGCACTTACCCGCTGATCGGGTTCCTAATAGCGAGCGGGGTGACTTATCTGCGTTATCTCGACCAGCTCGCCCCGCTAGGCGAGCTGGCGGGAGAAGCTCTCTTCAAGTGCCTCTTTGCCTTCTTCGCCCGGGACGGTTTTGTCGAGACGGGCCCAGGCCTGGCGGCCGTCGAGGTGCAGGCTCGCGACCTGGTTGTCGAAGAAGGGGCCGTCGAGGGTCCGCCAGCGGATGCCGGGATCGGGGGCGCCGGCGGCGCGCGCCAGCAAGGTGGCGATCGCGGTCAGCGGCTTGCCGAAGGCGGCACGGACCACCCGGCGCTCGTTTTCGTCGAGCGGATTTCGGTAGGGAGAGCAGACCGCCTGGTAGACGGGGCTGCGCTCGGCCGAGTTGCCGTCGGCTGAGCTGCCGTCGCTCGAGGCCGGGTAGCCGACCTCGCTCAGGTAGGCGTGGTGGACGTCGCCGGAGAGGACGACGATCGAGGCGGGGACCTTGCCGCGCTTGCCGGAAGCCACCTCGTGCAGGAGGTCGCGCAGCTTCGCGAAGGACTCGCCGAAGGCGGCCCAGTGGTCGAAGTCGACTTCGCGGCGCAGCTTCTCGCTCGCCCAGGCGAGCGGCTTGCCCCAGGCGCCGTCGCAGAGCTGCTCGTTCCACGCCTCGAGCCGGTCGAAGGCGGGAGAGAGGAGCCAGGGGACCGTGGTGCAGATCAGCAGGTGGTCGAAGTCGCCTTCGCAGTGTTCGACGATCCACTCCCACTCTTCGTCGTCGACGATCGCCCGGCGGTCCTCCTCGAGGACGCGGCCGGCGCGGGAGTCGACGAAGATCGCCCGGGTCGGGCCGAAATCGCGGCAGAAGCTCCAGCGCACGCCGGCGCCGGTCGACTGGATCCGGTGCGCCCAGGGGAAGATCTCCTCCTCGGCCTTCTGGTTGCCCTTGACCCGCTGGTAGAGGTCGTCCTCGGAGAGCTCGCGCGGCGACATGTTGCCGAGGTGCTGGTAGATCCAGTAGCTGGCGATGCAGCCGACGGCGCGCCGGTGCCACCAGGACTTCGCTTGCATCTCCAGCAGCCAGCCGCGGGAGATGTTCCAGTCGTCGCTCATGTCGTGGTCGTCCCACAGCATCGAGACCGAGACGTTGGAGAAGAGCCAGCGGATCAGCGGCTCCTGCCAGCTCTCTTCGTAGAGCCAGGTGTACTCCTCGAAGTCGGTGACCTCGTCGCCGGGCGGGGTCTCGGTGCCGCGGCGCTCTTTGATCTTTTTGCGCGTCTTCGGCGCCCCCTCGTCGACGTAGACCTGGTCGCCGAGGAGAAAGAGCTGCTCGGGCCAATCGTCGCGCTCGCCGGCGGCCATCTGCTTCGCCAGCACCCAGAGCGCGTCGACCTCGTGGCCCTCTTCGGTCTCGTCTTTGGGTTCGGTGAAGGGCGCCTCGTGGGGGACCGCGACCCGGCAGGAGCCGAAGATGATGTCGAGCTCCTTGTCCGCGTCGGTGGTGCGGATCGCGCTCGGCGGCAGGTCGGATTCCGGCTCGGGCCAGCGCACCTCGCCGTCCAGTCGCACCTCGTACTCGTTGCGCGAGGCCGGCTCGAGATCGTTGATGCAGACGATCGCGTAGTGGTGGCCCTCGACGCGGAAGGTCTGCTCGCGGTGGCCGAGGACCTCGACCTCGCAGGCGCCGTCGGTCTCCACCCAGACGGTGGCCTGGGTATCGGAGACGTGACGCAGCAGCGGGCCGAGGACGAGATCGGGCATGTCCGGCACGCTACCTATTCAGGCAAGTCTCAGATTCGCCCGAGCAGGAGGAGGATGAGGAGGATCAGGGCGATCAGGCCGATCAGTCCGCCGGCGACGGCGACCTTTGCCAGCACCAGCACGATCGCGACGATGATTAACAGTGCCACCAGAGCTCCGACCACGTCGGGTTCCTCCTCTTCGGCGCAGGCGCAATCCGCCTGCATTTGGATTGATTTCCTTTACAAACGGGGGTGACTCTTATCCGTCAGGTCCTTCCGGAAATGCACTGACAGCACTTCGGGCGCCCCGTTTAAGAGATGCCGGAAATGTCCATATGTAGGAACAAATGGCTTGTGCTGGAAAAAACGAGCGATGAGCGAAGCAATCGCCGCGCCGATTTCGCGCCTGCTCTCCGACGAGCGGCTGACGCAGCGCGCGGTGGGCGGGGACGACCGCGCCTTCTCCGCGATCTTCCGCCGCTACCACCAGAGCCTCTACCGCTTCTGCCTGGCGATCGTCGGCAACCCCGAGGACGCTCAGGAAGTGCTGCAGAACACGATGATCAAGGTGCTGCGGGCGCTGCCGGGGGAGGAGCGCAAGATCGAGCTGAAGCCTTGGCTGTACCGGATCGCCCACAACGAGTCGATCGACCTGCTGCGGCGCCGGCGGGAGACGCGGCAGCTCGACGTCGAGCAGATCGCGCCCGGGTACGGCCTCGCCGAGGACGCGGCGACGCGGGAACGGCTGCGCCGGCTGATCGCCGACCTGAAGGAACTGCCCGAGCGCCAGCGCGAGGTGCTGGTGATGCGCGAGCTGGCCGGGCTCGAGTTCGAGGAGATCGGCAGCGCTCTCGATACCTCAGGCGCGGTCGCGCGGCAGACGCTCTACGAGGCGCGGCAGAGCCTGCGCCAGATGGAGGAAGGGCGTGAGATGAGCTGCGCGACTGTGACCAAAGCGCTCTCCGACGGGGACGGCCGCGTCACCCGCCGCCGTGACGTCCGCGCGCACCTGCGCAGCTGCGCGCGCTGCCAGGGCTTCCGCGAGGAAATCAAGAGCCGCCAGCACGATCTTGCGGCGCTCGCGCCGCTGCCCGCGCTGGCCGCGGCGGGGATGCTGCAGGGGTTGGTCGGCGGCTCCCAGGGGGCTGCCGCGGGCGGCGGCTTGGCGACGACCCTCGGCGGCGGCGCGGCGAAAACGATCGGTGCCTCGGCCGCGGCAAAAGGGGTGGCGACGGCGGCCGTAGTGGCGGCGATCGGGGTCACCGCCGCCGATCGCAGCGGCGTCATCCACCTCGGCCTGCCCGGGGAGCAGACGACGAAGTCGGCGACCCCGACGCCGGGCCACTCCTCCGGGCCGGCAGGTCCGGCCGGGAAGAGCAACAGCGCCAAGATCGGCAGCGGTCACAGTCTCAGCGGCGAGAGCGCCGGCTCGAAGGCGGGCGGCAAAGCGGACGGCGGAACGATCGCGGGCGGTTCGGGCGGCGGCGCCTCGACTGAGGCAGAGGCAGATCCCGCGGTGGATACGGGCGCCCACCACGGCAATGCCGCGGCCCATGCTCACGAACACCCGCAGCCCCACGAGGAGGTAAGCGCGGAGGTGCAAGGGCCGCAGAGCGAACAAGCCGGCGGCCAGGATCAGGAGAAGCAGTATCCGGAGGCCGCGGCCGGCGGCCAGGAAGCTGCCGCGACCCACCAGCCGCCGCGGGAAGCGAGCGGCGGCAAAGCCGCTGAACACGCAGCGACGCCGACCCATCCCACCCACCCGGAGACTCCCGCCTCGCCGAGCCCCGCGCCGCCGGAGGAAGCGCCGGCAAACCCTCCGGCAGCGGCGCCGGAACCGCCGACGCCGACGCAGTCGCAGGGAACTGAACGAGCTTCGGCCGCACCCGCTGGATCAGCCGCCGCCGGGGCAAAGCCCGAAAAAGCTTCCTAAGGCTCGACCGAAATCCCGTCTCAGGCGACCTCGCTCGGCGAAGAGCGCGGCCAGCTAGCATCGAACAATGGTCCAGGGGGGATTGACCAGGTGGGTCGCTGTCTGCTTATGCGCAGCGACGATGCTGCTCTCCGCCGTGGCCGGTCTATCGGTGGCGACGAGCGCTTCCGCCTCGGTCTACTTCGGCGCCTTGATCAGCGGCGAAACCTACGGCCAGAACGGCAACGCACCAAAGAACCTTGCCGCCTGGGACCTCTTCGAGCGCCATGCCGGCAAGCGGGTGGCGATCCTCAACCAGGGTCAGATCTGGGGCCAGTGGGACAAAGCCGAGGTCGAAGCCACCGCGGCCCGCGGGACGATCCCGCTGGTGACGATGGGCCTGCCCGACGGGGTGACGCTCGAAGCGATCGCCAAAGGCTCGCAGGACGCGACGATCAAACAATGGGCGCAGGCGGCGAAAGCGTTCGGGCGCCCCTTCCTCTTCGCCCCCTGGTGGGAGATGAACGGGGGCTGGTACGCGTGGGGCAAGAGCCCCTACTTCATCGCCGCCTGGCGCCACTTCCACGACGTCGTCGTCGGCCAGGGCGCGACCAACGTCACCTGGACCTGGCTCGTCAACAGCATCTGGTCGGACCCCACGTCGACCCCGGCGCCCTATTACCCCGGCGACGCCTACGTCGACTGGACCGCCCTCGACTCCTACAACTGGGGCGAGAACCCCGCCCAGCCCGACCGCTGGATCACCCCCAACCAGACGATCAACCCGACCCTGAAGATCATCCGCGAAGTGGCGCCGACGAAGCCGGTGGCGATCGTCGAGAACGCGGCCAGCGAGTACGGCGGCAACAAGGCCGACTGGATCCGGGAAATGCTGACCACGTACCTGCCGCACCACCCGGAGATCAAGGCCTACCTCTGGTTCAACTGGAACTTCCTCAAGCGCGGGGTCCGCCACGACTGGCCGATCGAGTCCTCGACTCCCGCCCAGCAGCAGTTCCGCCAAGCGGTCCAGAGCGGCTTCTTCGTCCCCGGCCCGATCTCGCTGCCGACGCTGAAGAAAGTCCCGCCGCCCCCGGCGGGTACCGCGGAGGCCGCCCAGCCGACGGACATCTTCATCCCCGCCGAAGTCCCGACCGCCCCCGACGTCGGGGTGGCCGCGGACGGCACCGCCACCGTTGTCTGGAGCGCGCGCAGCAAAGACAAGTTCACGGTCTACATGCGGCGCATCGGCCCCGATCAGACCGGACCGGTGATGCCGCTCTCCGACGAGGGCCAGGACGCGCTCGCCCCGCAGGTGGCGGTCGCGCCAGACGGGACGGCGACGGTCGTCTGGATCCGCTCCAACGGCAGCAACTTCATCGTCCAGGCGCGCCAGGTTGATCCGACCGGGACCCCGGACGGGGCAGTGGAGAACCTCTCGCAGAGCGGGCGGGACGCCGCCGCTCCCCGGGTCGACGTCGGCTCCGACGGCACCGCCACCGTCGTTTGGAAGCGCTACGACGAAGCTCACTACCTGGTCGAAGAGCGACGTTTGACTACGACCGGCGAGCTGCTGCCGGCGGCATCGAGCAACGTCCTCTCCGAGCCGGGTCAAGACGCGGTTGAACCCGCCGTGGCCGCCTCGCCCGACGGCGGCGCCACCGTCGTCTGGAGCCGCTACGACGGCAGCCATTCGATCGTGCAGGCGCGCCGCATCGATCCGACCGGGGCGCCGGCAGCGGCGGCGAACAGCCTTTCGGCCGCAGGGCAGAGCGCCGTCCAGCCGCAGGTGGCGGTGGCTCCCAGCGGCCCCGCGACGGTCGTCTGGACCCGGTTCGACGGCAGCCACTGGGTGATCCAAAAGCAGCGGCTCTCCTCCGCCGGCGTCCCGGAAGGGACGGTGGTGAACCTGTCCAGCTCGAGCGGCAACGCCGCCGAGCCCCAGCTGGCGGCGGCAGCGGACGGGAAGATTACGGTGGTCTGGGACCGCTACGACGGGACCAGCTTCGTCGTCCAGGCGCGGCGGATCGGGGCAACCGGCACGCCGGCGACGGCCACGCTCAGCCTCTCCGCCAGCGGCCGCGATGCCGGTGAACCGCAGGTCGACGTCGCTCCAAACGGGACCGCGACCGTCCTCTGGAGCCGCTTTGACGGCACCAACTTCATCGTCCAGCGGCGCGATGTCGCCGCCAACGAAACGCTCTCTGCCGTCTCAGCCCTCTCCGCCCCCGGGCGGCGTGGCAGCGCCCCGGCGGTCGCCTGGGGGACCGGTGGCGACCTGATGATGACCTGGCGGCGGTTCGCCGGGGCCGGCGACGCGATCGAGGCGGCTCCGCTTCCCGCGCCCTTCCCGCCGCTGCCGCCACTGCCTCCGCCGCCTCCCGTCGAAGAAGAAGAAGAAGGCGAACAACCCTCCCCCGAACCGCCGCTGCCGGGAGGGGAGATAACCGGGGGCGGCAACCCGGTCGTCGGATCCAGCCTCGCCCCGCCAGGGCCGCCCGCGACCGCCCCCGCCAGCCTCCGTTTCGCGAAGGTGATCGTCAACCGCCGGCGCGGGACCGCCCGGCTGCAGCTGGAAGTGTCGGGACCGGGGCGGCTCGTCCTCAAGGGCGGGATCCCGCACGACCGCACGGTCGATGCCGGCGGCACGGTGATGCTGAGGATCGTCCCCAAGGCGGCGCAGCGTCGCCTCCTGGACCGCAACGGTCGCCTGTCGTTGAAGGTGACGGTGAGCTTCGAGCCGCTCGTCGGTGAAGCGCTCAGCCGCAGCCTGACCGTGCGGCTGAAGAAGACTCGCTGAGTTCGGCGGGCGAGCGGCGTCAGGTGGCGGCGAGGGCGGCCATCGTCGCGACCACGGATTCGGCCAGCGCCGCGAGGTTGTAGCCGCCCTCCAGCACTGCGCCGACCGGCGCCCCCCAGCCGGCAGCGGCCTCCTTGGTGATCGAGGCCAGGCGGGCGAAGGACGATGCCTCCAGCCGGCACTCCGCCAGCGGATCGTCGCGGTGGGCGTCGAAGCCGGCCGAGATCAGCACCAGCTGTGGCCCGAACTCCGTGGCGGCGGGGAGGACCTCGTCCTCGAGCAGCGAGACCCAGAGATCCTCTTCGCTGCCCGCCGGCACCGGCAGGTTGATCGTGTAGCCCTCGCCAGGCCCGGTGCCGGTGTCCTCGCGGGCGCCGGTGCCGGGGAAGATCCCGCCCTGGTGGATGCTGGCGAAGAGGACGTCGGCGCGGTGGCGGAAGATCTCGGCGGTGCCGTTGCCGTGGTGGACGTCCCAATCGAGGATGAAGACCCGCTCGAGGCCGAGCTCGGCGATCGCCAGCGCCGCGGCGACAGCGATGCTGTCGAAGAGGCAGAAGCCCATCGCCCGGGCGGGCTCGGCGTGGTGGCCCGGCGGCCGCAGTGCGCAGAACCCGACCTCCGCCTCGCCGCCGACCAGCGCCCGCGCCATCGCACAGGCCCCGCCCGCCGCGTGCAGCGCCGCCGTGTAGGAGCGCTCACCGGCAAAGGTGTCGATGTCAATCGCCCCGCCGCCAGAGGCGCTGAGGTCCCGGATCGCCTCGACGTGCTCGCGCGGGTGGACGAGCAGCAGCTCCTCCTCGCTAGCCGCCGGCGCCAGCCGCCGCTCCCACCCCAGCCAGTCGCGCTCCGCCAGCGCCGCCTCCACCGCCCGCAACCGCTCCGGCTGCTCAGGGTGCCCCGGCAGCCCCTGCCGCGGGTCGTGCTCCAGCGACGAGGGGTGGCTGAAGTAGAGCATCGGCGGGACTGTATCCGGGGCTTCTCCTCACGCGCTACGGCTTTTCAAGCAGGAGCTTCTCGACGCGCGACTGCGCAGCGATGTACCGCTCCGCCTCCGGATCGATCAGGCCTGCCAGCCTGAGGATCCTGGCGTGCTGACGCTCGAGATTTGAGAAGAAGATCGCCTCGTGGTGGGCAATCCGGTTCCGGAAGTGCAGGATCGGCCCGATCAGGTTGGCGACCTCCCGGCGACTGCCCTGCCCGTGGGAAAAGGCCCTGAAGATCGTGGATCGCCAGAGCTCCTCGTAAGCGCCGCTGAAGAGGGCATGCCAGAAACCGAATGAGAGAGATGCGATCACGCGGTCCCGGGTCGGCCGCTTACGCTCGCGGTGCAGGCGCGAGATTGCTTCGTCGACCTTCTGCCGGCTCTCTACGGTGAGAATCGCCGGGTCGCAGAGCCACACCTCCGCATCAAGGATGGAAAGGGAAGCTTGCGGCTCGGTCGCCGGGAACTCCCGATCGATCGCGTTTCGGAGCAGGACCTCGACGTGGCAGAGGATCTCCAGGAAGGTCGCCGATACCTTCACGTTCCACTCGTAAAGGGAGACCGCGTCGGCATAGCAGCCGCCCCGCGCGTCCAGGTATCTCTGAAAGCGTGGTCTACCCAGCCACTTCACTACCTGCTCCGATTGCAACTCGCTGCTCCTATTGACCTGTAATCTTTTAGCTGCTACGATTGCGAACGAATGCCCCGGACCCGCCTCTGCTTGCATGCGACCGGGGCTTCGTCGTTTTCGGACTCAGATAAAAGCTGTCCTGACTCACAGTCAGGTTGACTTATAGTCATGTTCAGTCTTGTTGTCAAGGCAGAGCCGCCGCGGAATGGGCGATAGTGCGGCTGTGTCCCCCGGCAATCCGAAAAGGCGCGATCCGAGCGTCGCGCTCGGTCAGGCGATCCGTGCCCTCCGCCACGACAAGGGGATCACGCAGGAAGAGCTCGCTCTCAAAGTTGAGGTCCACCCGACCTACATCAGCATGATCGAGGCAGGTCGCCGCAACGTCACTTGGGGGACCGTGCGCAGGATCAGCCTGGGGCTCGGGGTCTCGCTGCGGGAGCTTGTCGATGTAGCTGAGGAGATCGAACGCCAGGACTGAGCCTGCGCCTGCTCTGCCTCAGGTGTCGATCAGGCCGTGGGTTAGGGCGTAGCGCGTAAGTTCGGGGCGGCTGGAGAGGCCTAGCTTTTGCTGGATGTGGGCGCGGTGGGTCTCGACGGTGCGGACGCTGAGGGCGAGCTGCTCGCTGATCTCACGGTTGGTGTGGCCCAGCGCCATCAGCTTGAGGACGTCGGTCTCGCGGGGGGAGAGGAGCGGCTGCTCGGCGGCGTCGCCCTCGGTTTTGAGGCCGGCGGCGACGGCGGGGGCGAGGTGGCGCTCGCCGGCGGCGGCGGCGCGAACGGCCTCGATCAGCTCCAGGTGGGCGGAGTCCTTGAAGAGGTAGCCGTTGGCGCCGGCGTCGAGGGCGCGGCGGGCGAGGGTGAGGTCGCGCTCCATCGTCAAGAGGACGATTTGCGTCTGCGGCGAGCCCTCGCGCAGTTGCGGCATCGCCTCGACCGCGAGTCCATCGGGCAGGTTGACGTCGAGGACCAGCACCCGTGGTTGCTGCTCGGCGACAACCGCCCGGGCGCCGGCGATGTCACCGGCCTCGCCCACAACCTCGAGGCCGTCCTGCCCGTCGATCAGCGCCTTCAGCGCGCTTCGCACGACGGCGTGGTCATCCACGAGCACGACCGTGATCTTTCCCTTCGCCTCGCGCCCGCCGTTCATGCAGGGCGAGCGTAACCGAGCTCGCCTGAGGCCTCGCGTATGTCCATCGGTCGAGCCTCGAGCCGCCGCGCCAGCAGCTCGAGTGCCGCCCCCGTCTCGACCTCGGTCTCGACCGCCTCCATCTTTCCGGTCTTGCCGATCACGACCGGAGGCGCCTGGTCGAAGGCGCAGATCACTAGCGCGCCCGATCCGATCAGGGTGCGGAGACTGCGGAGACCGAGGATCGCCCGCGGCTTTGTCGGTTCCTCGGCGTCCACCACCATCTGGATCGGGACGGTCACCACTTCGACCTCGGGCAGCGCGTTGCGCAGCCTCAACTCGAGAGGCTGGCCGAGGTCGCCCGGCTGCGCCAGCACGACCTCGGCCCGCGGGAGCAACCCCGCCAGCGCTGCCAGCGTCTCCGCGTCGCTGCCATTAGTCGCGAGGAGAATCCGCATGGCTTGGATGGTGCTCCAGGCGCCTGAATCTTCCATCGGGCCAAGCCCACATCTGTACTTGCGGCTATCCCACCGTCCCGCTCGTGCCAGACTTCGCCCCGACAGTGATGGAGAGCGGCGAGAGGGAGATAACGATCGTTCTCGCCGACGACCACAACTTGATCCGAGCGGGCCTGCGGGCGATGCTGGAGGCTGAGGACGACCTGCGGGTGATCGGCGAGGCGGCTGACGCGCCGGCGGCGCAAAAGCTCGTGCGCGACCGCCGTCCCGACGTGCTCGTCCTCGACCTGCAGATGCCGGGAGCCGAGCCGGCAAGCGACGTGCCTAAGCTGCGCGAGGAGGTGCCGGGGACCGCGATCGTTGTCCTGACGATGCAGGCCGATCCGCGCCGGGCGCGCGACCTGCTCCGCGCCGGTGCCGCCGGCTACGTCCTCAAGCAGGCCGCCGAGCGGCAGCTGACCGCCGCGATTCGCACCGCCGCCGGGGGCGGCTCCTACATCGACCCCGAACTCGGCGGCGAAGTCGCTCAGCTTGGCGCCGACCCGCTGGAGCAGCTTGGCGACCGCGATCGCGAGCTCCTCCGCCTCCTCGCGCTCGGTCACACCAACCGGGAGATCGGCGAGCAGCTCTATCTCAGCGTCCGCGCGGTCGAGGTCAACCGGGCCAAACTGTTGGAAAAGCTGGGCCTGGAGACGCGCCCCGAGCTGGTCCGCTTCGCGATCGCCAACGGCGTCATCGAGGCGGGCGGCTCTGGCTCTTAAGGGGGGCTCGGGCTCGGGCCGCGCTTGTAGGGAGGGGTGGGTGTCCCTCTCGCTCCCTGGGTTCCTCGCCTCTAAGTTGGCCGTCTCTCGCTGCGGGGTCTGTGCGAGGAACAGGACGCCGGTCCCGAGAGGGACACCCACCCCTCCTGGCGACAGTCCCTGGCAGATGCTCTCTCCGCGAGACCGCGAGGGACCGCCTATATCGCGGTTGTTCGCGGTCTCGCGAACAGGTTGTGTGCCGGAAGCGAGTGGGAGCTTCTTACGGCTGCTGCAGGGGGACGGAGGCGGAGACCGTGGTGCCTTGGCCGGGGGATGAGGTGACTTCGATTTCGCCACCCAGGAGCTCGATTCGCTCGCGCATGCCGCGCAGGCCGCGGCCGGCGGTCGGGTCGTTGGTGTCGAAGCCGTCGCCGTCGTCGCGGATGACAATGCAGATGGCGCCGTCGGTGTCTTCGGCGGTGAGGTCGACGTGGGCGGCGTTGGCGTGCTTGAGGACGTTGGTCAGCGCCTCCTGCACGAGGCGGTAGACGATCCGGTCCTCGTCGCCGTTGCGCACGCTTGAGAGCTCGATCTTCGCCTCGATCTCGACGCCGCTGCGGGCGGCGTTCTCGTCGGCCAGGGCTTGCAGCGCTCCGGGCAGCCCGAGCCGCTCCAAGGCCGCCGGGCGGAGGTCGTTGATCAGCCGGTTGAGGTCGTTGATCTGGCTCTCTATATGCACGATCGCCTCCTCCGCGGCGCTCTCGATCCGCGCTCCTCGTCGGTCGCCGCTGCTCTGCAGCGCCGTCGCCAACTGGATCCGGATCGCGGCCAGGTTCTGCAGGGTGTCGTCGTGGAGCTCGCGCGCCCAGCGCTCGCGCTCGCGCTCGGCCGACTCGACCTGCTGGCGCAGCCGCTCGGACTCCACCGTCTGCGCAGTCGCCACCGCCGTCGCCGCGCTGGAGGCGAAGGACTGCAGCAGCCGCAGGTCCTCCTGGTCGAATTCGATCCCGCCGGCTTCGCGGTCGAGGGCGACCAGGAGCCCGACCGCGCGGCCGCGGAAGAGCATCGGCACGACCAGCGCGGTCTCCGCGCCAAGCCGCTCCCGCAGGTGCGCCCGCGAAGGCGGCGTGCCGCGCTCGAGCCGGTGGGAGACCCGTTCCTGGATCGCCCCGCCGAAGACCGCGTCCTCGATCGGCACCTCCAGGCTCTCGGCCTCGATGCCGACTTCGCCGGCATGGGCGGCGACGAAGAGATGGTCGCCGCGGTGGAGGAGGACGAGCAGCGCCCGCGCCTCGACGAGCGCTCGCGCCCGCTTGACGATCAGGTCGAGGACGCGCTCGACGTCGGTCTCGCCGCCGACCGTGCGGGCGATGTCGACCGAGGTCTCGGCCCGCCGCAGCGCCTGCTCAACCTCGGTCTCGCGTTCTGAGAGGTTGGTGTAGAGGCGGGCGTTCTCGATTGCGATCCCGGCCCAGCCGGCGAGGGTGACCGCGGCTTCTTCGTCGCTGTCGTCGAAGTCTTCGGCGCCCTGCTTCTCGGTCATGTAGAGGTTGCCGTAGGTCTCGCCGCGAACCGTGATCGGGACGCTGAAGACACCGCGCTTGCTGGGCGGGTTGCCGATCTCGGGCTGGGCGCCTTCGTCGATGCCGACGTAGCGGGCGCCGGTCAGCTCGCGGGCTGCCTTGACCACCGACTGCAGCACCGCCTCGAGGTCCAGCTCCGCGAGGACCTCGTTGCCGATCTCGATAAGCCGGCGGAAACGTCCCTCGACGGTCTGCTCCTCCGACTGCTCTGATGAATTCATCTAAAACACATTCAACCGCCGGCGCACCTCGCGGGCAAGCAGGTCAGGGGCCGCGGACATAGAACTCTCAGGCATGGAACAGAGACTAAGCGTCGGCGACGCACTCAGCGAGGTTTTCCGTATCTACCGCGAACACGCAGGGGTTCTCCTGCCGGTCGCCTTCTGGTTGTTCCTGATCGTGGCGGTGGTCAACGGCTTGACCGAAGACAATTTCTCGCTCTTCTGGCTGTCGCTGATCGTCAGCCTCGCCGTCGGCACCCTTTACCAGGGGACGGTCGTGGAGCTGGTCCAAGACGTCCAGGACGGCCGCCGCGACAGCTCCGTCGGCGACCTCATGCGCTCGGCGCTGCCGGTCCTCGGAACCCTGGTTGCGGCCGGGATCCTGGCCGGCATCGGGATCGGGATCGGATTCGTACTGCTCGTCGTCCCCGGCCTCTTCCTGGCGACGATCTGGGCGGTGATCGCGCCTGCGATCGTGGTCGAGCGGCGCGGGGTCTTCGAGGCGTTCGGCCGCTCCCGCGAGCTGGTCAAGGGCCAGGGCTGGCCGGTCCTGGGGACGATCGTCGTCGCCTACCTGATTGCCTTCGTCGCCGAGATCGCTTTCGCCGCGATCGCCGCCAACATTGCCGACGGCAAGATCGTGGGCATCGTCGCCAGCGCCCTCGCCTCGACGATCGCCGCGCCGATCGGCGCCCTGGTCGCCGCCGTCCTCTACTTCCGCCTGCTGGCGATCAAGGGCGAGACGGCTTCGCCGGCGTCGACGTCTCCGCCGTCAGTGCCGCAGCAGCCCGGCGACAACCTCGGCTAGCCGCGCCCCCTTCGGGGTCAGCGTGTACTCGGTGTGGGGCGGGCGGCCCGCAATCAGGTGCCGCTCGACGATCCCCGCCGCCTCGAGCTGCTCGAGCCGCTCAGAGAGCGTGGTCGGGGAGACGCCGGGGAGGGACTGGCGGAACTCGTTGAAGCGGGCAGCGCCGCTGGAGCAGGCGTAAATCGTCGCCATCGTCCAGCGGCGCTCGAGCAGGCCGGCGGCCGCCCGAAGTTCGGGCGGCACCGGCGAGCAGTTGCGGCAGCGGGGGGACACCGATTACCTCTATGCGGCCGCCGTCGCCGCTTCTTTCTCCGGCTCCAGCGCCAGCCCAAGCACCTCGTCGATGCTGATCACCGGGTGGAAGGTCATCTGCTCGCGCACCTCCTCGGGAACCTCGTCAAGGTCACCGCGGTTGCGCTCGGGCAGGATCACCTCGGTCAGCCCGGCGGCGTGCGCCGCCAGAACCTTCTGCTTCAACCCGCCGATCGGCAGCACCCGGCCCTGCAAGGTGACCTCGCCGGTCATCCCGACCGTGTGCTTGACCGGCCGCCCGGTCAGCAGGCTGACCAGCGCCGTGGTCATCGCGGTGCCGGCGCTGGGGCCGTCCTTGGGGATCGCCCCGGCGGGAACGTGCAGGTGGAACTCGCGCTGGAAGGCCTCGGCCGGGATGCCGAGCTCCTGGCGGTGGGCGCGCACGTATGAGAGTGCGATCCGCGCCGACTCCTTCATCACGTCGCCGAGCTGGCCGGTGAGGACGAGGCCCTTGTCGCCGTCCATCGCCGTCGCCTCGATGAAGAGGATGTCGCCGCCGGCTCCGGTCACCGCCAGGCCGGTGGAGACGCCCGGGATCGCGGTCCGCTCGACCGACTCCTGGAAGTGCTTCTGCCGGCCGAGCGCCTCGCGCAGGGCATCGACGTCGATCGTGATCTTCTCGGCGGTCGCCCCCGAGGCGATCTTCGTTGCCGCCGCGCGGATCACCTTGCCGATCTCGCGCTCCAGCCGCCGCACGCCCGCCTCGCGGGTGTACTCGGAGATCACCATCCGCAGGACCTCGTCGGTGATCTCGATCTCCTCGGGCGTCAGCCCGTTGCGCTTCAGCTGCCGGGGCAGCAGGTAGCCGCGGGCGATCGCCAGCTTCTCTTCGGTCGTGTAGCCGTCGAAAGCGATCGTCTCCATCCGGTCGAGCAGCGGCGCCGGGATCGTGTCCAGCAGGTTCGCGGTGGCGATGAAGACGACCTCGGAGAGGTCGACCTCGACGTCGAGGTAGTGGTCCCTAAACGTGTTGTTCTGCGCTGGGTCGAGGACCTCGAGCAGGGCCGCGGAGGGATCGCCGCGCCAGTCGGCGCCGACCTTGTCGACCTCGTCGAGGAGGATCACCGGGTTCATCGTCCCGGCGTCGCGGAGGGCGCGGATGATCCGCCCCGGCAGGGCGCCGATGTAGGTGCGGCGGTGGCCGCGGATCTCCGCCTCGTCGCGGATGCCGCCGAGGGAGATGCGGACGAACTCGCGCCCGAGGGCACGGGCGATCGACTCGCCGATCGAGGTCTTGCCGGTCCCGGGCGGGCCGACCAGGGTCAGGATCGCGCCGTTGGCGCGGCCCTCGTCCTCGATACCTCGTTCCTCGCGCAGCTTGCGCACGGCGATGAACTCGGTGATCCGTTTCTTCACGTCGTCGAGGCCGGCGTGGTCGGAGTCGAGCACCTCGCGGGTGTAGGCCGGGTCGAGTCGCTCCGCGGAGCGCTTGCTCCACGGGACGGCAATGAGCCAGTCGAGGTAGCTGCGGATCATCGAGCTCTCCGGCGACTGCTCGCCCTGGCGCTCCAACCGCCGCAGCTCCTTCTCGGCCTGCTCGGCGACCGCCTCCGGCATCTCCGCCTCGGCGATCTTGCGCTCGTACTCGGCGATCAGGTCGGCCTCGTCCTCGCCCAGCTCTTTGCGGATCGACTCCATCTGTTTGCGGAGGAAGTACTCGCGCTGCTGCTTCTGGGCGCCGGACTCGACGTCGTCGCGGATCTTGCTGCGGACCTGCAGCTCGGCCAGACGCTCGCGCTGCAGCTCGACCGCCAGCTCGAGCCGACCGGTGACGTCGATCGTCTCCAGCAGCCGAACCTTGCCCTCGTTGGAGATGTCGGGGGAGAGGCCGGAGGTGTCGGCCAGCGCGCCCGGCTCCTCGACCGAGCGCAGGAAGGCGGCAATGCGGCCGTCGTCCCCGCGCTGCTCGAGGATCTCCTCGACCACGGCGCGGTATTCGCGGACCAGCTCGCGCGTGTGCTCGTCGTCGGGATGGCCGTCGCGGACCTCCTGCACCTCGACCCGCAGGTTGCCCTCCGGGTCTTCCTGGGCGGCGCCGGCGATCAGCCCGCGGTGCAGGCCGAGCACGGTGGCGACGGGACGGCCGCGGCGCGAGAGCCCGGTCTCGATCACCTCGGCGACGACGCCGACGCGCCCGTACTCGCCCTCGCGGCGCGGGATCAGGAAGACGCGCTCCTCCTCGCCGACGTCGATCGGCAGGGTCGCGGTAACGGTCGGGAAGACAAGGGCCTCGTCCAGCGGAATCAGGAGATAAGTCATAAGCAGATCCATTTCCTGTAGTTAGTCTTCGAACAGGATAGCAAGGTAGTTTCCGGGTCAACTGAATGGGCAGTGCCGAAGGCGATACGGTGCCCGCGTGGGCAAGGTCAAGTGCCAGATCTCGATCTCCGCCGACGGCTACCTCGCCGGGCCGAATCAGAGCGAGGAGCACGGGCTCGGCGAAGGCGGCGAGGTGCTGCACGAGTGGGTCGTCAAGCTCTCCGCCTGGCGCGAGTCGCACGGCAAGGAGGGCGGCGAGGTAAACGCCAGCAGCGAGCTCTTCGAAGAGGCGATCGCCAGCACCGGCGCGGTGATCATGGGCCGCAACATGTTCGGCCCCGTCCGCGGCCCGTGGACCGAGCCGCTGTGGAACGGCTGGTGGGGCGATGAGCCGCCGTTCAAAGTCCCGGTCTTCGTCCTCACCCACTACGAGCGCGAGCCGCTGGTCCTGGGGGAGACCACCTTCCACTTCGTCACCGAGGGCCCCGAGCGCGCGGTCGAGCTGGCCCGCGAGGCGGCCGGCGACCAGGACGTCTCGGTCGGCGGCGGCGGCGAGACGATCCAGCAACTGCTCCGCGCCGGCCTCCTCGACGAGATCCTCGTCAACCAGGTGCCGGTGATCCTCGGCGGCGGTGTCCGCCTGCTCGACGGCATCCCGGCGAGCGTGACCTTGGAGCAGACGCGCGTGGTCGAGGCCCCCGGCGTCGCCCACCTCTTCTACCGCGTCAGCTGAAGCGACCGGACGGGGGATTAGCGTCGCTCCGATGAGCGACCTCCGCAGTGCCGAGCAAAGCGCCCTCTACGGCAACCGCTTCCTGATCGAAGACGCACCCGACAAGGAGTTCCCGGCCGGCGGCATGTCGGCGCTCGACGCGATGCGGCTGGTCGACGAGGAACTGGTCCTGGAGGGGGACCCGTGGCGGAACCTGGCCACCTTCGTCACCACCTGGATGGAGCCGGAGGCGCAGCGGATCGTCGCCGAGAACCTGCATCGCAACTTCATCGACCACGCCGAGTATCCGATCTCGGCCGAGATCGAGCAGCGCTGCATCCGCATGCTCGCCGACCTCTACAACGCTCCGGGCGAGACGACCGGCTGCCGCACCCAGGGCTCCTCGGAGGCGATCATGCTCGGGGCGCTCTCGCTGAAGTGGAAGTGGAAGCAGCGCCAGGAAAAGGCGGGGCGGCCGGTCGAGAAGCCGAACCTCGTCTTCGGCGGCGACGTCCACGTCGTCTGGGAAAAGTTCTGCCGCTACTTCGACGTCGAGCCGCGGATCGTCCGCCTGCGCGAGGACAAGTACGTGATCGGGCCCGAGGACGTCGAGCCCCACGTCGACGAGAACACGATCGGCGTCGCCGCCGTCCTCGGCACCACCTTCACCGGCCACGCCGACGACATCCGGGGCATCAACGACCTGCTGCTGGGGATCAAGAAGGAGCGCGAACTCGACGTGCCGCTGCACGTCGACGCCGCCAGCGGCGGCTTCGTCTGGCCCTTCCTCTATCCCGACTCCGAGTGGGACTTCCGGCTCGAGCAGGTGCGCTCGATCAACGTCTCCGGCCACAAGTTCGGCCTCGTCTACCCGGGAATCGGTTGGCTCGTCTTCCGGGAGGAGGCGGACCTGGCCGAGGACCTCGTCTTCTACGAGAACTACCTGGGCAAAACCGATGCCACCTTCACCCTCAACTTCTCGACCGGCGCCTCGATGGTGCTGGCGCAGTACTACAACTTCGTCCGCCTCGGGCGCGAGGGCTACACGGTGGTGATGCGGGCGATGGAGGAGAACGCGAAGGCGCTGGCCAGGCGGCTCGACGACAGCGGCAACTTCGAGCTGATCGGGGCCGATAAAGAGCAGCTGCCGCTGGTCGCCTTCCAGCTCAGCGGCGAAAAGGACTACGACGAGTTCGACGTCTCCTGGCAGCTCTCGGCCGAGCGCGGCTGGATGCTTCCCGCCTACACGATGCCGCCCGACGCCCAGGAGGTAAAGGTGATGCGGGCGCTGGTCAAGGAGACCCTCGGCCGCCAGCAGGTCGACCGCCTCGCCGACGACATCGATCAGGCCTGCAAGGTGCTCGACGAAAAGGGCGGCGCCCACCCCCACGAGCGCAAACGGATGAAGCGCACCCCCGGCTACTGAGCGCCACCGCGCGGTGACGGCCACCAGGCGCGGTCCCCGAGGCGGTAGGTGATAGCCGGGATCAGCAGGGCGCGGACCAGGAAGGTGTCGAGGAGGACGCCGAAGGCGACGGTGGCGCCGATCTGGACCAGCTCCTCCAGCGGCAGCAGGGTGAGGGTGGCGAAGGTGCCGGCGAGGATCAGGCCGGCGCCGGTGACGACGCCGCCGGTGTGGACGAGGGCGGCGAGGACGGCCTCGCGAGTGCCGCGGGAGGCCGCCTCCTCACGCGCCCGGGTCATCAGGAAGATGTTGTAGTCGACCCCGAGGGCGACGAGGAAGATGAACGCCATCAGCTCGAGGTCGAAGGCCAGCCCTTCGGTCTGGAAGACCTCGGTGAAGGCGAAGGTGGCGAGGCCGAGGGTGGCGGCGAAGGAGAGGACGACGGTCGCGATCAGGTAGGCGGGCGCGACCAGCGCCCGCAGCACCGCGATCAGGATCAGGCCGACGACGAGGAGGACGAGCGGGACGATCAGCTTCGTGTCGCGCGCGTTGGTCTGCTCGACGTCGAGGTTCTCGGCCGGGATGCCGCCGAGCAGGGCGGCGGGGGAAAGCGCATGGAGGCGAGTGCGGATCTCCTTCACCGCTTCGGCGGCATCGCTGCCGTAGGGGTTGCCGTGGAGGACGAGGGCGACCAGAGCCTGGGAGGCGTCGCCGGGGATCGGCGCCGGCAGCGCCAGCTGGACGCTGTCGAGCCGCCGCATCCCGCGCACCACCTCGGGCAGCGCGTCCGCTTCCACCACCGCGGTCAGCGGTGAAGAGAGGCCCGGCGGGAAGTGCCGTTCCAGCGCCTCGTTGCCTTCGCTCGAGTTGGTCGGCTTGGTAACGCCCTGCCCGAACCCGAGCGTGTCGTGGTTCGTCAGGTTGCCGAGGCAGAGCACCGCCAGCAGCGCCAAAACGCAAGCGACGATCGCCCCCGAGCGCCGGCGCACCAGTCCCGCCACCCGCTCCCACCGACTGCGTGGTTCCTTTCGGGCGGTATGCGCCCAAAGGGAACCACGCTCCCGGCGCCAGGGCGACCAGAAGGCGCGCTCGCCGAGGATCGCCAGCAGCGCCGGCAGCAGGGTAAAGGCGGCGGCGAGCATCACCGCGATCCCGATCGCCAGGATCGGGCCGAGCCAGTGGGTCGACTCAAGGTCGGCAACGAGCAGGACCAGCATCGCTGCGATCACGGTGCCGGCGGAGGCGAGTAGCGCGGGGCGGGTCTCGCGGATTGCTCGGTCGAGGGCTTGGCGGGTGGCGGGGATCGGGAGGACCCCCTCCGTCGCAAAAGAGGGGAGGCTCCTGCGGGGGTCCTCCCGATCCCCGACAAGCGTCAGCTCTTCTCGATAGCGGTGCACCAGAAGCAGGGAGTAATCCGTTCCGGCGCCGAAGATCAGGACCAGGAGGAGCATCGTGCCCTCGGCGTTGACCGTGATCCAGCCGGCCTCGATCAGCAGGTAGGCGATCCCGACCGCGACCAGGTAAGCGGCAGCTACTGCGGCCAGTGGTAGCAGCGCCAGGGTCGGCGCTCGGTAAACCAGGAGCAGGAGCAGGAGGACGAGGCCGACGGTCGCGAAGAGCAGCGTGTGGGCGGCTTCGGAGGCGACCGCCTCGAGGTCGGCGGCGATCCCGCCCGGTCCGGTGACGAACGCACGTACCCCGGGCGCCGTGTGCGCGCGCAGGTAGGTGCGGATTTTGCCGACCCCGTCGACGACAGCGCCGCGGTCCTGGGCGTCGATCGCGAGGAAGAGCAGCGCCGCTTCGCCGTCGCGGGAGAGCGGCCCGATCCCGTTGGCGACCCGCGCCACCGCGGCGAGGGCGCGCCGGTGGCGCGGCGCTCCCGAGAACGGGTCGATGACGGGGGTCGCGCCGGTCGGCGCCAACCGGTCGAGCCCGTCGCCGATCCGCCCGATCGCCCGCAGGTCCCGTTTCGTCAGCCCGCCCCGGCGTTCGAAGACGACCACGACCGGCACCTCTTCGCCGCCTCCGGAGACGTGCTGGAGGGCCTTCACCGCCCGGGTTGATTCCGCGTCGGCGGGCAGGAAGCTGCTTTGCCCGGCGGCGGTGACGTCGTCGATGTGAGCGTGGGCGAGCAGTCCGGCCGCTCCGAGCAGGAGCCAGACCGCAACCGCCACCCAGCGTCCGCGGGGACCGGTGATCACGCGCCGCAGGCTAGCCGCGGCCGCTGACCGAACCGCTCATCTGGATTCCTGATGATTCGCTCAGACCATGGATTGACTCGTCAATCGAGTGGGTAGACGCAGCCAATGAGCTCGAAGCCGCTGCTTGCCGCTGCCCTGGTCGTCCTCTCCCTCGGCCTTGTCGCCTGCGGGAGCGGCGGCTCCGACTCCTCTTCAACGGAAGCCGACACGGCGCCCGCGGGTCAGGAATCCGGCACCGCCGAAGCGACCGAAGGCGAAACCGGCTCCGAGGGTGAGACCACGGAAAGCGAACCCGCCCCGAGCGGCGAGGCCTCGAAGTCCGAAAAAGTGCAGATCGTCGAATTCAGCTATGAACCGGACCCGGTCGTGGTCCAGGCCGGCGGCAAGGTGATCTGGCAGAACGAGGACACCGCGCCGCACACCGCCACCGCCGACGACGGCAGCTTCGACACCGGCACGATCGAGAACGGCAAGATCGGCTCCGCCACCTTCAAGGAAGCCGGCACCTTCACCTACTTCTGCGAAATCCACCCGACGATGCACGGCACCGTCGAAGTGGTCGAATAACCGGAGGCCAGATGCCTCTCTGGCTTGCCCGCAAAGCTGCGCCCCACCTCTGGAAGCGGGTCCCCTGGGCGAAAGTCTGGGTAGCCAGCCTTTGGCTGGCGAACAAGGGCCGTGAGCGGATCGAGACGAACCTGACCAAGTCGGAGCAGGCCGACTTCTGGAACCTGCTGAAGGAGTCGAAGGGCCGCCCGGGCAACCTCAGCTCGCGCGACCGCACCCGCGTCAAGAACATCGTTGGCAAGGCGATTCGCGGCTGATCGGTAAAGATGCCTCCGTGCCCGAGGGGGAGCGAGAGGACCTGGCGGAGCTGCTGGCGCGGCGGGCGCTGACCGAGGACGCGGCGCGGACCGACGCGGTCGAGCGGCGCCACACGGCGGGCGGGCGCACGGCGCGGGAGAACCTCGCCGACCTCGTCGACCCCGGCTCCTTCGTCGAGTACGGGCGCTACGCGATCGCCGCCCAGCGCGGCCGCCGCGAGCTCGAGGATCTGATCGCCCGCACCCCCGCCGACGGTCTCATCGCCGGCACCGCCCGCGTCAACGGCGATCTCTTCGACCCCGAGCGCGCCGCCTGCGCGGTCCTCTCCTACGACTACACGGTGATGGCCGGCACCCAGGGCGCCCTCGGCCACCGCAAGAAGGACCGCCTCTTCGAGCTGATCGAGCGGATGCGGCTGCCGGTCGTCTTCTACGCCGAGGGCGGGGGAGGGCGCCCCGGCGACACCGACTATCCCGTCGTCTCCGCCCTCGACACCCGCGCCTTCGCGCTCTGGGCGAAGCTCTCCGGCCTGGTGCCGCGGATCGCCGTCGTCCACGGCCGCTGCTTTGCCGGCAACGCCGTGATCGCCGGCTGCTCGGACCTGATCGTCGCCACCGAGAGCAGCTCGCTGGGGATGGGCGGACCGGCGATGATCGCCGGCGGCGGCCTCGGCGACGTCCCGCCCGACGAGGTCGGCCCGATCGAGATGCAGGCGCCGAACGGGGTGGTCGACCTCGTCTGCGCCGACGAGGCCGAGGCGACGGCCGCGACCAAGAAGCTGCTCGCCTACTTCCAGGGCGCGACCGCGCCGGGACCGGAACCCGACCAGGCGCGGCTGCGCGAGCTGGTTCCCGAGCGCAAGCGCCGCGCCTACGACCCGCGGCCGATCGTCGAGACCCTTGCCGACGAGCGCTCGGTGACCTTCCTGCGCGAGCGCTTCGCGCCGGAGATGGTGACCGCGCTGGCGCGGATCGAGGGCCGCCCGCTCGGCGTGATCGCCAACGACACCCGCCACACCGCCGGCGCCGTCACCAGCGACGCGGCTGACAAGGCGGCGCGGCTGCTGCAGCTCTGCGACGCCTTCGGCCTCCCGGTCGTCTCCCTCGTTGACACCCCCGGCTACATGGTCGGCCCCGACGCCGAGGCGACCGGCCTCGTCCGCCATGCCTCGCGCCTGCTCGTCGCCGGCGCCGCGCTGCGGGTGCCGCTCGTCGCCGTGATCCTGCGCCGCGGCTACGGCCTCGGCGCCCAGGCGATGGTCGGCGGCAGTCTCCACGAGCCGCTGCTGACGGTGGCCTGGCCGAGCGCCCACCTCGGGCCGATGGGCCTGGAGGGGGCGGTGCGGCTGGCGCTGCGCAAGGAGCTGGAGGCGATCGCCGACGAGGCCGAGCGCGAGCAGCGCGTCCGCGACCTCACCGCCGCCGCCGAAGAGAACGCGAAGGCGCTCAACGCGGCGGCGCTGTTCGAGCTTGACGACGTCGTCGATCCCGCGGAGACTCGCGGCCTGATCGCCTCAACCCTCACGGCTGCTGGCGACGCCCGCCCGCCCGGCGCCCACCGCTTCGTCGACACTTGGTGAAAGATCCTTAAGTACCCCGTGGGTTCTTGACTGCGGTGAGCGCGCACACTAGGTTCGTCGCGTGGCGCAGAGACGACGGCGCAAAACCGGCATCCACGGGCTCACCCTGCTCGTGCTCGCGCTGCTCGTCGCCCTGCTGATCGCCGGCGGCATCTCCCTCGGCGCGGTGTTGGGCGGCGGCGGCAGCAAGACCGAGAACGAGGTATTCGGCTACCTCTTCGCAGCGGTCGTGCTCGCCCTCTTCGCCGTCCTGATCCAAATGCTGGGGCGCGGCGTCGGCAAGCTCGTGATGGGCGCCGACAACCGCATCAGCACCTCGAAGGTCCAGGTGGTGATCTGGACCTTCCTGATCGCGGCCACCGTCCTCGCCCTTGTCGCTCAGAACTGGGTCGGCCTCGGCGAAGGGTTCGAGAAGATCAGCTCCCTCGACTTCGAGGGCTTCGGGCCCTACCTGGTCCTCCTCGGCGGTCCCTTCGCGGCGGCGATCAGCGCCAAGGCGCTGGTCAGCGCGCAGGTCGACAACGGCGCCGCGGTCAAGCCGCCGGGGGAGCCCCAGGCCTCGCAGGTCTTCACCAACGACGCCGGCAGCGCCGACCTGATCGATTGCCAGTACCTGCTCTTCAACCTGATCGCGCTGATCTACTTCGTCGGCGCCTTCGTCGGCAGTCCGGAGTCGGGCCTACCGAGCATCCCGACCTTTCTCTACATCCTCACCGGCGCCTCCGCCCTTGGCTACGTCAGCAACAAGGCGATTCCGGCCGGGGCTCCGAAGATCGAAAGCGTCAGCCCGGCGACCGCCCGGCCCGGCGAGGAGGTGACGGTCTTCGCGGAAGGGCTGCTGTTCCCGCGCAACCCGACGGCGACCACTCCCGCCACCGCCGTGGCCCAGTACCACGAGGTGGAGGTGCTGGTCGCCGGTCGCAAAGCCGAGATCGTCGACGGCACTCTCTCGTGCAGCAGGACGGGGGGCGACAGGCTCCGGATCCTTGTGCCGCTCGGGCTCGAGACGGGTCACGAGTACGACGTCGTCGCCCTCAACTTCCGCGGAACGCAGACCGAGCCGGTCAAGCTCAAGGTTGAGAAGGGGCAGCAGGGCCGCGCGCCCACGCGCAACGGCCGCCGCAGCCGTCTCGCCGTGAGATAGTCATCGCGTGACCGACTACTCCGACCTCGAGGCGCTGTTCATCAACTGCACGCTGAAGCGCAGCCCTGAGGTCTCCAACACCCAGGGGCTGATGGACAAGTCGATGGACGTGATGCGCGCGCAGGGGGTCGAGGTCGACTGCATCCGCGCGATCGACCACGAGATCGCGATCGGCGTCTGGCCCGACATGACCGAGCACGGCTGGGAGCGCGACGAGTGGCCGCAGCTCTACGAGCGGGTGCTCGCCGCCGACATCCTCGTCCTCGGGATGCCGATCTGGCTCGGCGAGAAGTCCTCGGTCGCCACCCACGTGATCGAGCGCCTCTACGGCAACTCGAGCCTGCTCAACGACCAGGGCCAGTGGGCCTACTACGGCCGCGTCGGCGGCTGCATCGTCACCGGCAACGAGGACGGGATCAAGCACTGCGCGATGAACGTCCTCTACTCGCTGCAGCACCTCGGCTACACGATCCCGCCCCAGGCCGACGCCGGTTGGATCGGCGAGGCCGGCCCCGGCCCCTCCTACCTCGACGAGGACTCAGGCGGCCCCGACAACGACTTCACCAACCGCAACACCACCTTCGCGGCCTGGAACCTGATGCACCTGGCGCGGATGCTGAAGGACGCCGGCGGCATCCCCGCCCACGGCAACCAGCCGAAAGAGTGGGAAGCGGGCTGTCACTTCGACCTGCCGAACCCCGAGCACCGGGCTTAGCGTCGTCACCAGAGCGCATCATGTTCCTCCATCACGCCGAGCCCGTTGGCGAGGGTGAGGCCGCCGAGGGTGCCGCCGAAGCTGCCGAAGCGGTGGCGGTAGCGGGAGCGGATCAGCAGGTAGTTGTCGTCGTGGGAGTGCCGGGACTCGGTGGCGAAGTCGAGTGAGCCGGCGTCGCCCAGGTCGATCGCGTCGAGGCCGCGGAAGCTGACCGGCGCTGGCTCGGCGGGCTCGCCGTCGACCCAGATCGCCCGCTCGCTTCCCTGCGGCGGGTCGTTGATTCCCTCGACCAGGTTCCAGGCGAGGCTGCGTCCCTCAACCGACTCGCCGACCCCGGCCGACCAGCGCCAGTGGGTGTGGCGCTGGTGGTGGCCGGCTGACTCGTCGTCAATGCCGCGGCCGGCAATCTGCCAGCGGCGGCCGGGGATCTCGACGGTTCCCTCGACCGGCATCCCAGCTCGCTTGCGCGTCCAGGCGAGGCTCTTGCCGCTAGGGCAGCTCGCCTCGATCGGGGTTACGTCACCGAGCTCGAGGCTGGCGCGGAGGCCGGGGCCGTCGATCGCCAAGCGCGGCTCATCGAAGACCACCTCGCGACTGCCGGGGAGCGGATTGGTGTGTGCCCACTGCTGCCGTCGCTCGCGGTCCCAAAGGATCCAGAACGATTGCGTCAGCGGGCCGACCTCGGCGCGGGCGGCGCAGAGCATCAGCTCCTCGGCGAAGACGGCGACGTAGCGCCAGCGCTTGCGCAACTGCCCGCGGTCGAAGAGGGGAATCGAGGCCAGATCCATCGCGCGACCGTACCCGGGCATGTCGACTTTGTCTCCTCTGAGGTAACAAAGTCGACAGGCCAATAGGCTCGCTCGGTGGACCAGGTCGTCCAGATCGTCGGCGCGCTGCTGATCCTCGCCGCCTTCGCCGCGGTTCAGTTCGAGCGGATGCGCCCCGACTCGCGCCTCTACCTCGCACTCAACCTCGCCGGCTCGACGATCCTCGCCGTCCTCGCGGTCAGCGCGCAACAGTGGGGCTTCGTCCTGCTCGAGGGCGTCTGGGCGATCGTCTCGGCCTGGGGACTCCTCGCCGCCCTGCGCTCCGCGCCCTAAGTCGCCTGGGCCTCCAGCCGCTCCGCGAGTTTTTTCATCCCACGCTCCCGTGCCGCCTCAGCCGCGCCCAGCCAGTCCGTCGGCGCGTCGGCCGGCCGATTCACCTTGGCGTCGCGCAGGGTCGCGATGTCCTTGAAGGCCAGCAGGTCGTCCCGTCCCTCGATCAGCGCGGCGCGCAGCGCCGGCCGCCGCTCTCGGATCGCGTTGTCGAGGATTGCCTCCAGCGAGCCGTGCTGCCGCAGCAGCTCCGCCGCCCCCTTCGGGCCGACGCCCTTGGCGCCCGGCAGCCCGTCGGAGGGATCGCCGCGCAGGGCGATGAAGTCGGGGACCAGCTCCGGGTCGATCCCGTAGCGCTCGCGGACCTCGGCCGGGCCGACCTCTTCGGCGCCTTTGCCGCCACCGGTTTTCACGTAGAGGACGGTGACGGCCTCGTCAGCGCACTGGTACATGTCGCGGTCGCCGGTCAGCAGCAGGGCGCGGCCGCCCGCCTCTGCCTCCAGACGCGCGTAGGTCCCAAGCAGGTCGTCGGCCTCGAGGTCCTCGGCGGTGGTCACGGTCCAACCGAAGGCCTCGAAGAACTCGCGGCAAGCGGCGAACTGGTGCGGCAGCTCGTCGGGCATCGCCGCCTCCCGCTCGGCGTGGTAGGCCGGATAGAGCTGGGTCCGGTAGGCCGCCGCATCCGGACCGAAGCACAGCACCACCGCCCGCGGCTCGTGCACTTCGACCTCGCGCAGAATCAAGTTCGCCGTCCCCAGCAGCGCGTTCACCGGCCGCCCGTCCGGTCCCGTGATCGTCTTCGGCAGCGCGTAGAAGGCGCGGAACAGCATCGAGGGCGTATCGACGGCAAGCAGCGGCGCGGGCACGACGGTCACGCCGCACTTATACGCGACGTGTCTGAGTTTGTCCCCCCTTTGCGGTGGGGAAACTCAGAAACGTGGGTGAGAAGCCGCGTATTCCTCCTGGCACCCGGCGCCGTATCGGGCCGCTGAACGCAGCGATCGTCTGGGCGATCGGGCGGACGAGCGGCGGGCGGCCGCCGAACGTGTTCACGACGCTGGCGCGCAACCGCGGGCTCTTCCGGCGCTGGCTCTTCTTCGCGGGCGGGCTGATGCCGGGCGGCAAGCTGCCCCGAGCGGACACCGAGCTGGTGATCCTCCGCGTCTCCCACAACACCGGCTGCGCCTACGAGTGGTCCCACCACGAGCGCCTCGGGCGGAAAGCCGGCCTTGGCGGCGAGGAAATCGAGCGCGTGCGCTCCGGCCCGGACGCGGCCGGCTGGACGCGGCGCCAGCGCGCGCTCCTGCGCGCCTGCGACGAGATGCACGCCGAGGGGCAGATCGACGAGGAGACCTGGCGCTCCCTCGCCGCCGAGCTCGACGACCGCCTGCTGATCGAGCTCTGCCTGCTGATCGGCCACTACGAGATGCTGGCGATGACGCTGAACACGCTGCGGGTCCCGCTCGACCCACCCGCGAAGCGGATCGGCTGAGCGCTCCGCCCCGCGCCCCGACGCGGCGCCAAGCGAAGATCCGGGTCGCGAATAGGGGAGCCCCCCGACGCGCCGGTTGCCCCACGCGGGCGAGGCTGGCGGCATGAACGAGATCACCGCCTCACCCTCAACGTCCCTCGCCGCGGCGCTCCGCGACCGCGGCTTCACCGGTCGCCTGGTTCAGCCCGGCGACCCCGACTACGACCGCGCCCGCCCGGGCTGGAACGGGGCGATCGACCGCCGCCCGGCGGCGGTCGCCTTCGCGCGGGACAGCGACGACGTCGCCGCGGCGGTGCTCGGCACCCGCGCCGCCGGGCTCGAGCTGACCGTGCGCGGCGGCGGCCACTCGGTCGTCGGCCGCTCGCTCCGCGACGGCGCCGTCTGCCTCGACCTGCGCGAGCTCAACCGGGTCGAGGTCGACCCCGGCCGCCGCACCGTGCGGGTCGGCGGCGGCGCCCTGCTGCGGGACCTCGACGCGGCGACCCAGCGCCACGGGCTCGCCGTCCCCGCCGGCCAGATCTCCCACACCGGCGTCGGCGGCCTCACCCTCGGCGGCGGCCTCGGCTGGCTGATGCGCCACCATGGCCTCACGGTCGACTCGCTCCTCGCGGCCGACATCGTGCTCGCCGACGGCTGCGCCGTCACCGCCTCGGCCGATGAGCATCCCGACCTCTTCTGGGCGCTGCGCGGCGGCGGCGGCGACTTCGGCGTCGTCACCGGCTTCGAGTTCCAGGCGCACCCGGTCGGGCCGGTGCTCGGCGGGATGATGCTCTACCCGTGGGACCGTGCCGGCGAGGCGATGCGCGCCACCCGGCAGATGATGGAGACCGCGCCGCCGGAGCTGACCGTTTTCTGCGCGATGGTGACGGCGCCGCCGCAGGAGCCGTTCCCGCCGCAGCTGCAGGGCAGGCCGGCGCTCGCGGTGACCGTCGCCTGGAGCGGCTCGGACCTCGAGCGCGGGGAGGAGGTGCTGCAGCCGCTGCGGGAGGGTTGCCCGCCGAGCCTCGACCTGGTCGCGCCGATGCCCTACCTCGCACTGCAGTCGATGCTCGACGCGACGGCGCCGCCCGGGTGGCGCTTCTACGACCGGCTCCACTACCTGTCCGAGGTCAGCGACGGGTTCGTCGACACCCTGATCGGCTGCTTCGACCGGGTCCCGACCCCGCAGACCCACGTGATGACCGCCTGGATGGGCGGCGCGATCGACCGCGTCGCACCCGGCGAGACCGCCTTCGGCCATCGCGGCGCCCGCGCCCTGACCTGGCTGATCGGCTGCTCGGGAACCGAGCCGCTGGAGCCGGCCGCCGCCTGGGTGAAGGAGACCTGGGAGCGGACGGCGCCCTTCGCCGACGAGGGCGTCTACGTCAACGCGCTCGACCCCGGGCGGCCGGTCCGCGACGCCTACGCGGACGAGGTCTGGGAGCGGCTGGTGCGGGTGAAGCGCCGCTACGACCCCGAAGCGGTCTTCAGCGGCAACGGGATCGGGGGCTAGTCGGGCGGCCCCGTCCTAGGCGAGTCCCTCGCGGACAGCCAGGGCGGCCGCCTCGGCGCGGCTGCGGACGCCGAGCTTGCGGAGCACCCGGCCGACGTGGTGCTCCGCGGTCTTCGGCGAGATCACCAGCCGCTCGGCGATCTCGGCGTTGGAGAGGCCGGCCGCGAGCAGCGCCAGGACCTCGCGCTCGCGGCCGGTCAGCTCGTCGCGGTCGCCGCCGCGCCCGGCGCTGCGGCCGGAGACGCCGAGGCGGCGCAGCAGCTCGGCCGCGCGGTCGGCCTCGCCGCGGGCGCCGAGACGCTCGAAGGCGTCGCGCGCCGCCCGCGCCGCGTCGATTGCCGCGCCGGGATCGGACCCCGCTCGCGCTTCGGCCAGCGCCAGCCGGGCGCCGCCCTCCTCGAGCGGGAAGCCGACGTCCGCGTAGGCGGACACCGCGGCCTCCAGCGCCGCCACCGCCACCGCCTCGTCCCCGGTGCCCGCCGCCGCCAGCCCGGTGAGCAGGTCCGCCTCGGCGCCGAGGTCGCGCCGGCCGAGGCGCCCACCGAGCTCGCGCAGGCGCGCCGCGATCGTCGTTGCCTCCTCCCGCTCCCCGGCCGCAAGCGCGACCCGCCCGCGCAGCGCCGCCGTCCGCGGCTCCTCCTCGCCGATCGCCTCCGCGTGGCGATCAAGCAGCGCTCGGGCCGTCTCGACGTCAGCCTGCGCGAGCGCCAGCTCGACCCGGGCCGGAACCGCGACGGGATCCTCCAGCCCGGCGAGCAGCCGCTCGGCCTCCTCCCGCCGGCCCTGGCGGATCCGCAGCTCCGCCAGGACCGCCAACGGCAGCGCCCGGCCGCTGCCGCGCCGCCGGTCGCTGGCGCCGCGCAGGGAGGCCTCCAGCGCCTCCTCCGCCCGCTCCCAATCGCCGGCGCGGATCAGCACCCCGGCGTAGATCGACCGGCACCAGGACTGGACCGGGATGAAGCGCCGCCGGGCGGTGAAGTCGACCACCGCCTCGCACCACTGCAGGGCGCGGTCGAGGTCGGCGAGCTCGTCGCAGACGACGAGGGTGGTGCAGCAGGCATCGCCGCAGGCAAGCGGGTCGCCCGCCTCGCCGCTCAGCGCCACCGTCATCGCCTCGTCGAGCAGGTCGATCCCCTCCGCGGTTCGCCCCTGCCGCACGACCGAGCGGCCGAGCTGCGCCAGCGCCATGCATTCGACGTCGCGGCTGCCCAGCTCCTGCGCCATCTCGAGCGCGGCCGCGGCCCGCCGCTCTGCCTCGGCCGGATCGCCGGTGCGCTTCGCTTCCTCGATCCGCAGCCACCCCAGCTCCTCGGTGGGGCCGCACCCGTCGAGCAGCCGCCGCGCTCGCGCCAGCCAGCCGGAGGCCTCCGCCTCCTGGCCGTCGATCCGGTGCTCGGCGGCGAGATAGGTGGCGAGGCCCGCGGCCGCCACCGCGTCGCCGCGGCGCTGGTAGGCGGCGTAGGCGCGGCGGCGGTGCTCGATCCCAGCCTGGCGGTCGCCCAGCCACCAGAGCGACTGGCCCAGCCCGTCGAGCGCCTCCGGATCCTCCGGGTCGCGCTCGACGGCGGCGGCGAAGGCGTCCCGCGCCCCGGCCCAGTCGGCGGCGGCGAAGAGCCGCCAGCCGCTCTCGATCGCGCTCGCCTCCATCGTCGCCCAGCCTAAATCCTGCGGGTGGCTAGATTGGGGCGCGCATGAAGGCACTGCACATCGACAACCTCCAGAAGCGCTACCCGACCGGGGTCGAGGCGCTGCGCGGCGTCTCGATCGACATCGAGCCCGGCGCCATCTACGGCCTGCTCGGCCCCAACGGCGCCGGCAAGTCGACGCTGATCCACTGCACCACCGGGCTCGCGCAGCCGACCGGCGGCAGGATCGAGGTCTTCGGCCACGACGCGATCGACCACTACGCCGAGGCCCGCCGAGCGGTCGGGCTCGCTCCCCAGGAGCCCAACCTCGACTGGTTCCTCACCGCCGAGGAGACGCTTGATTACCACGCCGGCTATTTCGGGATGCCCAAGCGCGAGCGCCGCGAGCGCGCCAAGGAGCTGCTGGAGACCTTTTCGCTGACCGAGAAGCGCGACGAACGCACCCGCACCCTCTCGGGCGGGATGAAACGGCGGCTGATCCTGGCCCGGGCGATCATGCACCGCCCCCGCCTGCTGATCCTCGACGAGCCGACCGCCGGCGTCGACGTCGAGCTCCGCCTCGAGCTCTGGCACTACGTCCAGAAAATCAACCAGGAGGGGACGACGATTCTCCTCACCACGCACTATCTGGAGGAGGCCGAGCAGCTCTGCGACCGGATCGCCTTCATCGCCGACGGGCAGATCGTCGCCGAGGGCACCAGCCCGGAGCTGGCCGAGCGCTTCGACGTCCCCAACCTCGAGGACGCCTACCTGGCGCTTGTCGGCCGCAAAGAGCTCTCGCGCTCGCAGATCGAGCTCGCCGAGGCGGAGGTCGAGGCATGAGCGCCGCGCAGATCCGCTTCGCCACCCTCTGGCGCCGTGAGTGCAACCGCTTCATGAAGATCAAGAAGCAGACGATCGGCGCGCCGATGCTGGAAACGTTCCTCTACATCACCGTCTTCGGCGCCGCCCTCGGCTCGCGGATCAAGCACCTGCATGGAATTGACTACATCCTCTTCGTCATCCCGGGGCTGATCATGATGGCCTTCTCGACCAACGCTTTTTCGAATAACTCGTCTTCCATCCTCCAGCAGAAGTTCCAGGGCGCGATCCAGGACCAGCTCTCCTCGCCAGCCTCGCCGGCCGAGCTGCTGCTCGCCTTCTCGCTCGGCGGCTTCATGCGCGGCCTCGCGGTGGCGACGCTGACCTTCCTCGTCTCGGTGATCCTCGTCGGGCTCCCGGTCGAGCACGTCCTCGTCCTCGTCCCGTCGCTCTTCCTGGTCGGCTTCTTCTTCAGCCAGCTGGGGGTGCTGATCGGTGTCCGCGCCGAGCAGTTCGACGACGTCGCCTTCGCCCAGACCTTCGTCCTGCAGCCGCTGATCTTTCTCGGCGGCGTTTTCTACTCCGCTGCCCTGCTGCCGCAGCCGTTCGAGACCCTGACCCGCTTCGACCCGATCTTCTACATGATCAACCTGGTCCGCTACGGCTTTGTCGGCTACACGGAAGTCAGCATCGCCCTCTCGCTCCTGGCCCTGACCGCGGCAACGGCGGCGCTCTTCCTCTTCAACCTCCGCCTCTTCAGCCGCGGCTACCGCCTCCGCGCCTAACCATTGGTGAGTTAACCCGGCTATAGGCGGGTTAACTCACCAATCGACGTTCTCGTCGATCCAGGCGAGGTAGCCGGCGGAGCCAGCGACGATCGGAGTGGCGATGACCTCCGGCTCGTCGTAGCTGTGGACCTCGCGGATCGCCGCCTCGACCCGCTCGTAGGCGCCGGCGGTCGTCTTCGCCAGGCACTGCCACTCGCGCTCCTCCTCGATCGCGCCCTGCCAGCGGTAGCGGCTGACGATCGGCCCGGTGACCTGGACGCAGGCCGCGAGCCGCCGCTCGACCAGCAGCGCGGCGATGCGGCCGGCCTCCTCCTCGGAGCCGGCCGTGGTCAGCACCTGTACGTGGTCGCTCACCCCGGGTCGGCGACCGGAACGACCGGCGCCTTGCCGACGTCGTCAGGCAGCAGCAGGATCGCCCCCTCGCCGGTCACGTAGGCCTCCTCGCCGTGCTGGACGACATCCATGCCCGTCGCCTCCTCGCGGTCGCTCGCCCGCAGCGGCATCACCGCGCCGATCAGCTTCAGCAGCACGAAGGTCATGACGAAGGCGTAGGCCGGGGTCGCCAGCGCTGCCAGGGCCTGGTCGCCGAGCTGCGCCGCGTTGCCGTAGAAGAGGCCGTCGGAAACGCCGTTCCAGTCGGCCTGGGCGAAGAAGCCGATGAAGAGGATCCCGAAGAAGCCGGCGGTGCCGTGGGCGGCGAGCACGTCGAGGGTCTCGTCGACTCGGGTCCGCGTGCGCCAGACGATGATCGCGTAGCTCGGCAGCGCCGCCAGCGCCCCGAGCAGCATCGCCCAGCCGGGACTGACATAGCCGCCCGCCGGGGTGATCGCGACGCAGCCGACGACGATCGCGGTGGCGGCGCCGATCGCGGTCACCTTGCGGCCGCGGATCAGGTCGAGCGCGAACCAGACGACCAGCGTGCAGGCGGGGCAGAGCAGGGTGTTGGTGAAGGCGAGCACGCTCGGCCCGCCGGTGCCGAAGCCGCTGCCGCCGTTGAAGCCGAACCAGCCGAACCACAGCAGGCCGGCGCCGAGCAGGACGTAGACCGCGTTGTGAGGGAGGAGCGCCTGGCGACCCCACTCTTTGCGTGCCCCGACCACCAGCGCCGCCGCCAGGGCCGAGAAGCCGGAGCCCATCTCGACCGGCACCCCGCCGGCGAAGTCGAGCGTGCCGTTCGACATCAGCCAGCCGCCGCCGAAGGCCCAGTGGGCGAGGACGGCGTAGACCAGGACCGACCACAGCGCCGCGAAGACGAGGAAGGCGCCGAACCGCATCCGCTCGACCACGGCGCCGGAGATCAGCGCCACGGTGATGATGCAGAAGGTCGCCTGGAAGGCGAAGAAGACCAGCTCGGGGATCGTTCCGCCCTGGCGCGGCGCGAAGTCGACGCCGCTGAGGAAGGCGTTGCCGAGGCCGCCGATGATCCCCCCGTCGCCGTCGAAGGCGAGCGAGTAGCCGACCGCGGCCCAGGTGACGGTGGCGACCGCGATCGCAGCGATGCTCATCATGAAGGTGTTGAGCGTGTTCTTCGAGCGCACCAAGCCGGCGTAGAAGAGCCCCAGCGCCGGCGTCATCATCAGCACCAGCGCGGTGGCGATCAGCATCCAGGCGGTATCGCCCGTGTCGATCCCGGCGTTCATCGGCTCACCGGCGTCACAGCGCCTTCATCGGTGTCGCCGGTGCGGATCCGCACCGCGTGGTCGAGCGGGACGACGAAGATCTTGCCGTCACCGACTTCGCCGGTGCGCCCGCCTTCGCAGATCGCCGCCACGGCTTTGTCGACGAACGAGTCGGAGACCGCGACCTCGAACCGGACCTTCTCCGAGAGCCCCATCTGGACGGTGGTGCCGCGGTAGGTCTCGACTCGCTCGACCTCGCCGCCGTGCCCCTGCACCCGGCTCATCGAGAAGCCGCGGACCTCGGCCCGGTGGAGCGCCTCGAGGACCTGGTTCGCCTGCTCAGGGCGAACGATCCCGATTACTAGTTTCACGTGCCTTCCTCTCCCTTAGCTGCCGCTGCCGGCGCGAGCCTATCGGGATGGCAACTGGCCTTGCGCGCTCAAGAGCGTGCGAGTGCCGAGCCGCGCGCGTCCCTACAATCCGCTCCGCATGGCGACGCGGGTCCGCAGGCGGCGACGAAAGCCGCACCATCCCACCTGGCACAAGATCGCGATCCCGCTGGGGGTCCTGGTTGCGCTCGTGGCCGTCGCCGGTGGAATCGCCGCGGCTTGGGCGCTCAACGTCTACAACTCGGCGCCGCCGCTCTCGAGCCTGAAACCGGTGCAGAAGGGCCGCTCCTCGGCGATCTACGCCGCCGACGGCAGCCTGATCGGCTTTATCCGCTCCGAAAACGTGCGCCAGCCGTTGCCGGCGAAAGCGCTGCCGCAGGTGCTGCGCGACGCGACGATCGCGATCGAGGACAAGAACTTCTTCCATCACGGCGCCCTCGACTACGAGGGCATCGCCCGCGCTGCCTGGAAGGACATCGAGGCCGGCGGCAAGCCGGTCCAGGGCGCCTCGACGATCACCCAGCAGCTGGTTCGCAACCTCTACATCCACAACCCGGAAAACACGCTGAAGCGAAAGCTGGTCGAAGCGCACCTCGCGGTCGAGCTCGAGGAAGCGCACGAGAAGGAATGGATCTTGACCCAGTACCTCAACAGCGCCCCCTACGGGACGGTCGAAGGCCAGACCGCGGTCGGGGCCGAGGCGGCTTCCCAGACCTACTTCAGCAAGCCGGCGAAAAAGCTCAACCTGACCG
Organism: Solirubrobacterales bacterium; assembly: GCA_035940865.1. Lineage (GTDB taxonomy): Bacteria > Actinomycetota > Thermoleophilia > Solirubrobacterales > 70-9 > VAYN01. The sequence goes on along the minus strand of DASZEL010000008.1, from coordinate 68,068 downwards.
AGGCAGCGCTGCTCGCCGGTCTCCCGCAGGCGCCCTCCGAATACAACCCGTTCCTCGACCCCAAGGCGGCCCTGAAGCGGCGCAACGAGGTGCTGCTGGTGATGCACGAACAGGGGTACATCACCGGCGACGAATACCGGACCGCCCGCACCCACGGGCTCGGCCTCAACCCTGGCGACAAGTACCAGGTGATCAAGGACCCGTTCCTCTTCGACCTCGTCCAGAACGAACTGATCGCCCAGTACGGGATCAACACCGTGCGCAAAGGCGGGCTGAAGGCCTACACGACGATCGTTCCCGACCTGCAGCAGAAGGCTGAAGAAGCGGTCGACGGCTCGTGTTACGTCTGCTATTCCGAAGGCGGACCAGCAGCCGGGCTGGCATCGGTGGACCCCGACACCGGCGCGATCGTCGCCCTCGCCTCGACCGAAGGCGAAGAATCCGAAAGCGAATTCAACTACGCCTGGCAGGCGCACCGCCAGCCGGGATCTTCGTTCAAGACCTTCGTCTTGACGACCGCGGTCAAGGAGGGGGTCGATCCGGCCAGCACCTATTACAACGGCACCTCGCCGATGACTCTGGAAATTCCCGGCGGCGGCACCTGGACCGTCAACAACGCCGAGCCGGGCGGCGGCACGATGAACCTCGAAAGCGCGACCTGGGAGTCGGTCAACGTCATCTTCGCCCAGCTCGACCTCGACGTCGGGCCGGAAAGCGTGACCAAGACCGCTCACGAAATGGGCATCGAGTCGCCGCTGCAGTCAGTGCCCGCCGAGGCGATCGGCGGTCTCGCGATCGGCGTCACGCCGCTGGAAATGGCCAACGCCTACGCGACCCTCGCCAACGGCGGCATCCACCACGACGCCACCGCGGTCAGCCGCGTCGAGTTCCCCAACGGCAAGGTCGACAACTTCGAGAAAGACAAGGGCGATCGCGTCCTCAGCGAGGGCGAGGCCTACGAGGTGACGCGCATCCTCGAGGGCGTGATCACCCAGGGCACCGGCGCCGGCTACACCTCGATGGGCTGTAGCTCGGCGGCGGGTAAGACCGGTACCTCCGAGGGTCTCTCCGACGCCTGGTTCGTCGGCTACACGCCGCTCTTCTCGACCGCGGTCTGGGTCGGGCACCCGACCTCGCGCGAATACACCGGCTTCGGCGGTCCCACCGCCGGCCCGATCTGGCGCGCCTACATGGAAGCCGCCGTCGAAGGCGACTGCCCCGAATTCGAATCGGCGGCCGAACCCGACCTCGAAGGCCTCGACAGCGAACACACCTCTTCGGGCTACGAAAGCGGCTACGAAGAAGAAGAAAGCTACGAAGAAGGTTCCTACGAAGAAGGGGAAAGCGACGAATCGCCTCAGGAAGACGAGCCCGAAGGCGAAGAAGCCGCCGAAGAAGAAGCCCCGGCCCCGGAACCCGAAGCCGCGCCGGAACCCGAACCGGCGGCACCCCCGTCCGCCGGCGGTGGCCTCAGCCCCGGCTGATCTACTCGCCGATCAGCTCGATGCGGTAGCCGTCGGGGTCGCGAACGAAGCAGATGCGGTGGCCCTCGGTGCGGCCGCCGGGGCGGTAGGGAGGCTTTTCGGGCTCGATCTCCAGCTCCGCCAGTTGCGCCAGGGTGTCGTCGAGGTTGCCGTCGACGAGGAGGGCGATGTGGTTGTAGCCGGTGCCGTGCTCGTAGCCGGTGACCCCGTGGTTGTAGGTGAGCTCGAGGCGGGGGTCTTCGCCGGGGAGGGCCATGAAGACGTTGATCGCCTCGTCGCCGATCGGCATCCGCCGCACCTCTTCGAAGCCGAGCTTCTCGTAGAAGGCGACCGAGCGATCGATGTCGCCGATTCGGTAACAGGTGTGGAGGAACGTGGCCACCGCTGGAGAGGGTACCCTTGGGGCCTCTCAGGGAATCGTTTTACCTTCACCAAGTAGAAAGGCACGTTTTGCACAGCAAGCTTTCACGCCGCGCCCGTCTGCGGGCTCTGGCTTTCGCGGTCCCCGCGGCCGCACTCACCATCGTCTTCGGCAGCTCGAGCCTGGCCGGCGCCGCCGACACCGCGATCACGCCGACCGGGAACACCGACGTGATCACGATGTCGCTGTCCAAGGGCAAGCTCAAGTTCGTCGCGCCGGAAACGGTCACCGTCGGCGACCAGCTGCAGGTCCTCAACAAGACCAACCCGCGGCAGGTCGGCCCGCACACCTTCTCGCTGGTCACCAAAGGCTCGATCCCGAAGACGCGGAAGGCGCAGAACAGCTGCTTCACGCCGAAAAAGATCTGCCTCGCGATCGCCAAATGGCACGGGTTCAACCCGAAAACCGAAAAGATCAGCACCCCGCTCGTGAAGGCCGGTCCCGCCGGCTGGAGCACGGAGGGCACCGCGACCGGCAAGAAGGGCGACTCCTGGTTCACCGGCGAAAAGAAGGCCGGCACCAGCGTCACCCAGGAAGTGACGGCTGAAGCGGGCACCACGCTCTACTTCATGTGCGCCGTCCACCCGTTCATGCACGGCCAGGTCAAGGTCGTCGCACCGACGGTTCCGCCGGTTCCGACCGCGTAGAAGCCGAAAACGGCTGGACAGTCCTCAGCCCAGCACCGCCTCGGGCGCCGAGCTTTCCTCGGCGCCCTCGGCGGCGGCGCCCTCGCCGTCTTCCTGCCCCTGAGGGGCAGGGGCGGCGGGCTGCTGCCGATCTCCACCGATCCGCCGCCGGCCCTCGGGGCGGTCCCATTCCGCGAGCCGCTGCCGATCCCGCCGGTCCTCGACGGCGACCACATCCAGGTCCCGATCCGCGAGGCCGAGCAGCAGATCCTGCCCGGACCGAAGACCCGCCTCTGGACCTTCGGCGGCAGCTTTCCCGGACCGACGATCCGCCGCCGCTCCGGTCGCCGCACGCGCGTCACCTTCCACCACGAACTGCCGCCGAAAGTCGGCGAGCTCTCGATCCACCTTCACGGCGGCCACAACCGCACCCAGTTCGACGGTTACCCCGGCGGCCTGACCAAGCGTCAGCCGACCTCCTACTACTGCCAGATTCCCCGCGGCCTCTCCGCCCGCGCTTCCGGCAACGATTTTCTGCTCGAGCCCGGCGGGCGGAAAACCTACGTCTACGACCTGATGGAGGACGGCGATCCCGAACGCGCCTCCTTCCAGTGGTACCACGACCACCGCCTCGACCGCACCGCACCGCACAGCTGGAAGGGGCTGGCCGGAATGTGGATCGTCGACGACGAGTTCGACGACTCGCTGCCGCTGCCCCGGGGCGAGCGCGACCTGCCGCTGATGCTCGCCGACCGCAGCTTCGACCGCCGCAACCAGCTCACCGACCCGTTCACCAACCGCCGCCCGCCCGACGACGGGATCCTCGGCGAGTGCGTCCTCGTCAACGGCGCCTACATGCCCCACCACGCGGTCTCCCCGCGCCGCTACCGGCTGCGGATCCTCAACGTCTCCTCCTTCCGCAGCTACAACCTGCACCTCTCCAACGGCGCGCAGATGATCCAAATCGCCACCGAGAGCGGGCTGATGCCGAAGCCGGTCCGGCGCCGCGAAATCCTCCTCGGCCCGGCCGAACGAGTCGAGGTGATCGTCGACTTCGCCGGTCACGGGGGGGAGGCCGTCGAGCTGCGGAGCAGCAAGCGCCACGCCGGTCGCAACCCCGCCGGCGCCCGCACCTACGGCGGTGCCCTGATGCAGTTCCGGGTGAGTGGCGAGCACCGCCCCGACCACACCCGCGTCCCTCGCCATCTGCGCCCGCTGCCCGAGTGGACGCGGAAGGCCAGCCGCAAGCCCGACCATCGCTGGGAGATCACGATCGGCGGTTTCTTCAAGACGACCTGGCGGATCAACGGCCGCACCTTCAACCCCGACTACGTGGAGACCAAGCCGCGCCTCGGCACCGTCGAGACCTGGGAGTTCGTCAACAAGACCAACGTCGCCCACGTCATGCACCTGCACCACACCGACTGGTACCTGCTCGAGCGCAACGGCAAGAAGCCGCCGCCGTGGGAAGACTGTCTCAAGGAGACGTTCTTCCTCTTTCCCAAGGAAAAAATTCTCCTCGCCGGTCGATTCGCCGACTACACGGGAAAATTCGTCGTCCACTGCCACATGCTCGATCACGAGGATCACGGCCTGATGAGCCAGTTTCAGGTCGTCCGGGACTAAAGGAAACAGGGACGTTTGCCGATGCTCCCAGCATGGCGTCTCCTCAAAATCGAGTAACCCTCGACCCCGCCGGCGGTTCTGAGGTCCGCGCCGCCGCGGCGCTGTTGATCGCCGGCGCCGGCCTCGTCGCCCTCTCGCTGCTGCTGCCGCATCCGAGCGGCGGCAACTCCACGGCCTTGATGCTGACCGCCGCCGCGATGGCGGCCGCCGGCGTCCTCTGCTCCCTCTTCGTCGGCCGCATCCCGCGCCGGGCGGTCCACCCGCTGCTCGGCGGGATCGTCGCCCTCACCGGCCTGCTGATCCTCGAGAGCGGGATCGCGGTCGGTCAGTACGGGACGATCTTCGTCTGGGCGACCCTGATCTCGTCCTACTACTTCCCGCGCCGGGTCGCCGCCCTCCACTTCGCTTGGCTGCTGTTGGTCTACGGCCTCGTCCTGCTCGAGGTCGAGAGCACCGCCGGCTACTCGCCGCTGACCCGCTGGATCTTCACGCTCGTCTCGCTCGGCGTGGTGATGCTGCTGACGACCGCGATCGTCGCCCGTCGTGCCCGCGCCGACGAACGCGCCCGCCGCTTCTTCGATCTCTCGCGGGACATGCTCTGCACCGCCAACCTGGACGGCTACTTCGTCGAGCTGAACGACGCCTGGACCAAGCACCTCGGCTACGGCCTCGAGGAACTGCGGGCGATCCCGTTCGTCGAGCGGGTCCACCCCGACGACCGTGAGCGCACCGAAGTCGAGGCAGCCTCGCTGTTCGAAGGCACCGAGACCTCGAGCTTCGAGAACCGCTACCTGGCCAAGGACGGAACCTGGCACTGGTTGCGCTGGAGCTCGCAGCTATCGCAGGACGAGTCGCTGATCTACGCCCGCGCCGCCGACGTCACCGAGCTGAAGCAGATCGAGGCCGAACGCGAGGAGCTGCTGGACAAGGTGCAGGACCTGGCCGTCCACGACCCGCTGACCGGGTTGCCCAACCGCCGCGCGCTCGAGGAGCAGCTGCCGCGGGAGATGGCGCGCGCCCGCCGCTCCGGCTCGCCGCTCTGCGTCGCGATCGTCGACATCGATTGCTTCAAGCTCTACAACGACACACACGGGCACCTCGCCGGCGACGAGGTCCTGCGCGAGTGCGCTTGCGCCTGGGACGAAGCGCTGCGCGGGGAAGACACGATCGTCCGCTTCGGCGGCGAGGAGTTCCTCGTGCTGCTGCCCGGCACCGCCCCCGAGGAGGCAACGGAGGTCGTCGAGCGGCTGCGGAAGCGGACGCCGAGGGGGCAGACCTGCTCCGCCGGCCTCGCCTGCTGGGACTCGGTCGAGAGCGTCGACGACCTGCTCGGCCGCGCCGACCGGGCGCTCTACCTGGCCAAGGCGGCCGGCCGGGATCAGCTCGCACGGGCCGCCGCGCCCGCCTGATCGCAGCGGGCAGGTAATGATTCGGCCATGGGCCGCGAAGAGCACGACCGCGCTGTGCGCTTCCGAACCGCCCGCCGCGACCCCGACCTGACCGTCGTCGAGGGCTTCCACGCGCTCAAGCACGCGCTGCGCTTCGGCGCCGAGCTGGTCGAGGCGGTCGCGGTCGACCCATCCTCGCTCGATGCGATGGCGGCGGAACTGGCACCCGACCTGGCGGGACAGCTGAGCGGCCGGGTCGAGCAGGTGGACAAGGAGGCGCTCGCCGACCTGGTGCCGCTGGTCCCGCACACCGGCGTCGCCGCGATCGCCCGCCGGCCGCGGGTCGATCTCGAGGCCGCCCTTGCCGACCCCGCCGCAGCCCCGGCGATCCTGCTCGAGCAGCCGCGCAACATGGGCAACATCGGCGCCTGCATCAGGGTCTCGGCCGCGGGCGGCGCGGCGGCGGTGATCACCACCGGTGAGAACGACCCCTGGCATCCCGACGCGGTCCGCGGCGCCGCCGGGCTGCAGTTCGCCCTTCCCGTCGCCAAGGTCGAGGCGCTGCCGCGGAGCGACCGGCCGCTGCTGGCGATCGACCCGGAGGGGGAGGAGCTGGCGCCCGCCGCCGTCCCACCCCGCGCGATCCTCGCTTTCGGCACCGAGCGCCACGGCCTCAGCAGCGAGGTCTTCGAGCGCGCCGAGGCACGGATCGCGATCCCGATGCGGGAGGGGGTCTCCAGCCTCAACCTCGCCACCTCGGTCGCGATCGTCCTCTTCGCCCTGCGCCTTGCAAGCGGCAGGGAGGAAGGCGAGCCCGGCGAATAGGCCAGCATGCCCATTCCCATGCTGCTCGCCGACATCAGCCTCGGGGAAATCCTCCTCGTCGCCCTGGAGATCTTCTTCTTCGTGGTCTGGATCTGGATCCTGATCACGATCCTCAGCGACCTCTTCCGCGACCACGAGCTCTCCGGCTGGGCGAAGGCGGCGTGGGTGCTCTTCCTCGTCTTCATCCCCTTCCTGACCGCGCTGGTCTACCTGGTCGTGCGGGGTGAGGGGATGCGCGACCGCTCGGTCAAAGCCCAGGCCGACGCGAAAAAGCACTTCGACGAATACGTCCGCCAGCAGGTCCACATCGCCTATCCGGCCGACGAACTCCACAAACTCGCCGAGCTCAAGGATCGAGGCGACCTCACGCAGGAGGAGTTCGACCGCGCCAAGGCCAAGCTGCTGGCTTGACGCACGCCTGAAAAGTCCTGCATCTGCAAGGAAACTTGCGGATTATCGACCACCTCTGAGGTGGCGCGGGCGCTTCGCTAGCCTGCGCCGCCGTGCAGTTGAGTCCCTCCACGAGCACGGTCAGGCGCCGTGCCCTGATCTTTGCCGCGCTGCTTCTGGCAGGGCTTTGCCTGCTTGCGGGCTCTTGGGCCGGGACCGCGCCGGCGGAGACGCCGCAGGAAAAGCTGGAAGCGACCCGCGACAAGCTCGAGGGGGTTCGCGAAGAGTCCAGCGCGCTGGCGGAAACGATCGCCGAACAGAACCAGGCGATCGACGCGAAGCTGGGGGAAGTCTCGCGGCTGCACTCAGAACAGGAAGCGATCGAGGCCGAACTGGCTGAAAAGCAGGCGCAGCTCGACCGTGCGACCGCCGCCCTCGAAGCCGAAGAAGAACATCTACAACGGGTGCGGGTGAAGCTGAAGCAGGCGCTCGGTGTCCTCAGCGGCCGCGTCGTCGCGATCTACGAGGCGGGCTCGCCGGACATGCTGAACGCGATCCTCGAATCCGAAGACTGGTCGGAGATGGCGGCGCAGACCGAATACGTGCGCCAGATCCAGGACTACGACGACTCGGTCGTCGACCGGGTCAAGTCGCTGCGCGACGAAGTCCGCTCCGCGGTCGAGAAGCTCGACGAGCAGCGGGCCGAAATCGAAGAAGTGCGCGACGCGATCGCCGCCAAGGAGCGCGCCGTCAACGCCGCCCGCAAGGAAGCGAAGGCCGGCTGGCTCGAACTGAAGGCGGCGCAGGCCGAACGGCAGGAAGACCTCGAATCGCTGGAATCCCGCGAAGGCGCGCTCTCCAGCAACCTCGCCTCGATCTCCGAACAGGTCGCGGCCGAAGGCGGCGACGCGACCAGCGGCTCGATGCCGGCACCGCTCAATCCCGGCCAGGAAGCGCAGGTCCTGAGCGAAAGCGAAGCGAGCGCTCCGGCCTCGGCGCCGCAGGCGGTCCAGGAAGTGATCGCCGCCGGCAACGCGATCGCCACCACCCCCTACATCTGGGGCGGCGGCCACGGCTCCTTCGAATCGGAAGGCTACGACTGCTCGGGCGCGGTCTCCTACGCCCTCCACGGCGGCGGCTTCCTCGAAAGCCCGCTCGATTCGACCGGCCTTGAGACCTGGGGCGAACCGGGCCCGGGGCAATGGATCACCGTCTACGCCAACTCCGGCCACGCCTGGATGGTCGTCGCCGGCATCGCCTTCGACACGGTCGGCGGCCCCGGCCCGCGCTGGCACAACCCTTGGGTCGATTCCCCCGAAGGCTTCGTGGCGCGGCATCCTGCCGGCTACTAGCTAGCTAGGGACGCTCGCGCCGCAGGACCAAACGCTCGGCGCGGCGGGTCCTGTCACTGAATGGGTCCCACCATCCCCTGCAACTACGCAGGGGATGGTCCCCCCATTCCGCGCCACCCCCCGCGAGCAACGTCTACGCCCGAGCCCGGTCGTCTGAGGAGCGGCTTCTCCGGGGGGGTGGCGCCGTAGGGGGGACCATGTCTGAGGAAGCTTTAGCTACCGGAAGACATGGGGGGTCCCCTGCGGTGACAGGACCCGCCCGGCCAGGGCCATGGTCCTGCGGCGAGAGCGTCCCTAGGTAGTAGATGAAAAACCCGCGGCCGGGTAGGTTTGCGCCATGGGACTTGAGCAACAGCTGGAGGAGCTGCTCGAGGTAGAGAAGTTCGAGCCGCCGGATGAGTTTCGCGCGAACGCGCGCTGGAGCGATCCGGCGATCTACGAAGAGGCGGCCGCCGATCCCGAGGTCTGGTGGACGGCGCAGGCGAAGGAGCTGCTCGACTGGGACGTCGAGCCGACCCAGGGTCTCGACGACTCGAATCCGCCCTTCTACAAATGGTTTGCCGACGGCCGTCTCAACGCCAGCTACAACTGCCTCGATCGCCACGTCGAGGCCGGCAACGGCGAGCGCGTCGCCTACCACTGGCGCGGCGAGGAGGGGGAGGAGCGCGAAGTCACCTACGCCGACCTCCATCGCGACGTCCAGCGCTTCGCCAACGCGCTCAAGGACCTCAACGTCGGCAAGGGCGACGTGGTCGGGATCTACCTGCCGATGATCCCCGAGGTCGCTGTGGCGATGCTCGCCTGCGCCCGCATCGGCGCCATCCACAACGTCGTCTTCGGCGGCTTCTCGGCGGAGTCGGTGCGAGAGCGAATGGAGTTCTCGGAAGCGAAAGCCCTGGTCACCGTCGACGGTGCCAGGCGCAAGGGCAAGACGGCGCCGATCAAGCCGGCGGTCGACGAGCACCTCTCAGACCTCGGCACCCTGGAGACGATCGTCGTCATCCGGCACGCCGGGATCGAGTGCCCGATGGAGACCGAGCGCGACGTCTTCTACGACGAGATCCTGGAGGCCGCGGATCCCCATTGCCCGGCCGAGCCGATGGAGGCCGAGCACCCGCTCTACATCCTCTACACCTCCGGCTCGACCGCGAAGCCGAAGGGGATCCTCCACACCACCGGCGGCTACATGACCGGCGTCACCGCCACCCACCGCTACGTCTTCGACCTCAAGCCGGAGTCCGACGTCTACTGGTGCGCCGCCGACGTCGGCTGGGTCACCGGCCATTCCTACATCGTCTACGGCCCGCTCGCCAACGGGGCAACCAGCGTGATGTGGGAGGGGGCGCCCGACTACCCGCACAAAGGGATCTGGTGGGAGCTTGTCGAGCGCTACAAAGCGACGATCCTCTACGCGGCGCCGACCGCGATCCGCACCTTCATCAAGTGGGGCGCCGAGATTCCCGGCGAACACGACCTCTCCTCGCTGCGGCTGCTCGGCTCGGTCGGCGAGCCGATCAACCCGAAGGCCTGGCTCTGGTACCAGCAGGTGATCGGCGGCGGCCGCTGCCCGATCGTTGATACCTGGTGGCAGACGGAGACCGGCGCGATCATGATCAGCCCGCTGCCGGGGATCACCGCGACTAAGCCGGGGTCGGCGACGACGCCGTTCCCGGGGGTCGAGGCGCAGGTGGTCAGCGAGGGCGAGGGCGAGGCGGTCTCCGAAGGCCAGGGCCTGCTCGTGCTCGAGCGCCCCTGGCCGTCGATGCTGCGCGGTCTCTACAAGGAGGACGACCGCTTCATCGAGACCTACTTCTCGCGCTTCGGGGTCGAGCGCTACCTGGTCGGCGACGCCGCCCGCCGCGACAAGGACGGCTATTTCTGGGTGATCGGCCGGATCGACGACGTCGTCAACGTCTCCGGCCACCGCCTCTCGACCGCCGAGGTCGAGTCGGCGATCGTTGCCCACCAAGACGTCGCCGAGGCAGCGGTGATCGGCCAGTCCGACGAGGACACCGGCCAGGCGATCTGCGCCTTCGTCACCCTCCGCGGCGGCATCGAGGAGAGCGATGAGGTGGTCGAAGGCATCCGCGAAGGCGTCGCCGAGCGGATCGGCAAATTCGCCCGGCCGAAGCGGATCATCTGGGCCGACGACCTGCCGAAGACCCGCTCCGGCAAGATCATGCGCCGCCTCCTGCGCGACATCGCCGAGGGTCGCGCCCTGGGGGACGTCACCACGCTGAAAGACCCGGAAGTTATGGGCCAGCTGGAGGCGAAGATCGCCGAGGAGCAGGCGAAGGAGAACTAGCGCCCGCGCGTCGCGATCCGCTCGATCGCGACCTCGAGCGCCTGCAGCTGCTCCTGGACGCTGTGCAGTTCGCGCAGGGCGAGCGCCTCGGCGCTGAGCTTCTCTTCTTCCAGCTCTTCCTCGATCTCGGCGATTTCGGGGGCGAGGAAGCGCTGGGCGAAGGCGCCGGTGAGAAGGGCAACGAAGCCGATCCCGACCAAGAGGATCACGGTGGAGACGATCTGGCCGCCGGTCGTCGCCGGATAGATGTCGGAGCCGAGCGTGGTCATCGTCGTCAGCGCCCAGTAGATCCCGTCCCAGGTGCTCAGGTGCTGGCCCTTCTCGAAGGCGACGAACGCCGTTCCCCCGGCCACCACGGTGAAGACGGCGAGGAGCAGCGCGTAGCGCACGCCCTCCAGCGAGAAGACCTCGCGCGAGAGCTGCGCCAGGCGGAACAGGCGCAACAGCCGCAGCAGGCGTAGGACCCGCAGGCTCTGCAGCCCTGCCGGCAGCACCGGCGGCGTCAGCAGCACGATCACCACGTCGAGCGGGTGCCGTCGCAGCCAGGCCCGCCGGTCCGGAACCACGCTCAGCATCACCACCAGCTCGACCGCGAAGGCGATCCAGGTGACCCAGTTCAGCGTCACGGCGGCGTCCCGCCAGGCACCGTGCGTGCGCGCCTCCGTGATCGCCACCGTCGGAATCGTCAACGCCGCCGCGATCAGCATCGGCGTGTTCAACCGTTCCCGCCAGCGGATCGCCCGCGCGTTCATCGCACCGCTGTTGTCGGTGCTCACTGGTGAGGCGTCACGCTCCACCGCAACTGATTCGACGCAGGAGTCAGGACCCCTAGAAATGACAAGACCCGCCGCGAGGCGGGTCGAGTCGGGTGATGCGGGGAACTATCCCGCAGCCAGCTGACACCTGGCCCTGAAGGTAGCACGAAGGGAATCATGCTCCTACTCGACCCGCCTGCGACGGTCTATGTCTGCGGAGGGCGCCGGACTCGAACCGGACCCGATAGTTAGTCGGGCGAGCCAGGTGTCAGCTGGCCGAAGGCACCCGCCTCCATCACCCTCCGGCGGCCGATCCTAGGGATCGATTTCGCTACTACAAGGGGCGTTACAGAAATTTTGCGAAGTCTTTTGACTTCTGTATCAGTGTGCGTCTTCCAGGGCCGGCTCGGCGCCCAAGTTCACATGGGCACGGCTGTCGGCGCTGCGGATCAGGAAGAGGGTGGCGAGGAGGCCGAGGATCGCGAAGCCGGCGCCGACGAGGAAGGCGTCCTGGAAGCCTTCGGTGAGGACGGCGGGGTCGTGGGACTCGCCGATGGTCGAGTTGGCGATCGCGGCGAGGACGGCGAGGCCGAGGGCGCCGCCGACCTGCTGGGAGGTGTTGATCAGGCCGCTGGCGAGGCCCTGCTCGCGGTCGGCGACGCCGGAGACGGCGGCGATCGTCACCGGGACGAAGGCGAAGCCGAGGCCGACGGCGGCGAGCAGGGAGGGGCCGAGGATGTCGACGAGGAAGGTGCCGTGGGTAGAGATCTGGGAGAACCAGAGCAAGCCTGCCGCGATCAGGACCATGCCCGCGGCGAGGATCGGCTTGAAGCCGACTTTGGTCACCAGGGCAGAGGCGATTCCGGCCGAGAGGATGATCGAGACCGCCAGCGGCAGGTAGGAGAGGCCGGCCTTGATCGCGCTGTAGCCGAGCACCTGCTGCATGTAGAGCGAGATGAAGAAGAACATCGAGAAGAGCGAGGCGCCGACGAGGATGCCGACGACGTTGGCGCCGGTGATCGTGCGGATGCGGAAGATCGAGAAGGGCACGAGCGGAGCGCGGCTGCGCCGCTCGATCGCGACAAAGGCGATCAGCAGGATCGCGGCGGCGGCGAGTACCCCGATCGTCTGGGTCGAGCCCCAGCCCGCGTCTTCGGCGTCGAGCAGGGCGAAGACCAGAGCCGAGAGGCCGAGCGTGATCGTCGTCGCGCCGGCGACGTCGAAGTGGCGCACCTCCTGCTCGGCGTGGGATTCGGCGATCAGGGACGGCGCCAGCGCCGCCGCTGCGATCCCGATCGGGACGTTCACCCACAGCACCCACTCCCAGCCGAGGTATTCGGTCAAGACGCCGCCGAGCAGCACGCCGGCAGCGCCGCCGGAACCGGCGACCGCGCCCCAGATCCCCAGCGCTTTGTTGCGCTCGGCGCCGTCTTTGAAGGTGGTGGCGACGATCGAGAGGGCGGCGGGGGAGAGGATCGCGGCGCCGAGGCCCTGCACGGCGCGGGCGGCGATCAGCTGCCCGGAATTGCTCGCCAGGCCGCCCGCCAGCGAGGCGAGGGCGAAGAGGACGAGGCCGAACATGAAGATGCGCCGCCGCCCGAGCAGGTCGGCGAGCCGGCCGCCGAGCAGGAGGAAGCCGCCGAAGGTGAGCACGTAGGCGTTGACGACCCAGGGCAGGCTGCTCTCGGTGAACTTCAGCGCTTCGCCGATCGTCGGCAGGGCGACGTTGACGATCGAGGCGTCGAGGACGACGACGAACTGGGCGCTGCAGAGCAGGATCAGGGCGATCCAGCGTTTGTCGCGGGCGGCGGCGGGGTCGGTCACGCGGCGGAGGATGCCACAGTCATCGGCTCAGTTTCGTGAGAAATTCACCGAAGATTCGCTCCACCGTGTCGGGTGCGTCGGCGAAAGGCCAGTGGCCGCTGGCGGGGAGCACGTGGACGTCGGCGCCCGGGAACGCCTCGCGCTGGCGCTGCGCGTAGGACGAGGGCAGGTAGGCGTCGTGCTCGCCCCAGATCACCAGCGCCGGAGTCTCGCGCGCGGCGAACAGCCCGACCAGGGCCTCGGACATCCCGCCCGGGTCGTCGGTGGCCCGGTAGAGCGCCAGCACCGCCTTGCGGGTGCGGCGGTCGTATTGGTCGTACATCCGCTCGACGAACGCGCGCGGCAGCCCCCGTGGCTCTTTGCTGTTGAGCATGAGGCGGAAGGCCGGCCGGGTTGCGGTTGCCTGGAAGATCTCGCCGAGGACCGGGGTGCGCCAGATCCGGGCGAGGCTGTGCCAGCGGTAGCCGGGGAGGAGCCCGGTGTCGATCAGGGTGACGCTCGCCAGGGCGTCGACGTTGCCCGCCGCCCAGACGAGCCCGATCGGCCCGCCGAAATCGTGGAGTACGAGATGCGCGCGCTCGATCCCGAGCTCCGCCAGCGCCTGGCCGACGAAGGTCGCGTAGCCGGAGGCGCTGTACTCAAAGCCCGGCGGGGCGATCGTCTCGCCGAAGTCCGGCAGGTCGAAGGCAACCGCGCGTTTGCCGGCACTCGCCGCCGCCCCGGTGAGACCCACCCAGTCGTCAGCCGACCCCGGGTTGCCGTGGACGAAGACCACCGCCTCGCTCGCCTCGGCCGGACCCGCCTGGACGAGGCGGGTCCGGGTGCCGCCGGCGAGCAGGCTGCTGCGCTCGACCGGGGCGCTCATCGAGCCAGCGCGTGCCGGGCGTTTACAGCCACCGCCTTGGGCAGCATCCGCGGCATGAACTGCTGCGGCCGGATCTGCCGCGTCCCGTAAGCCTCGAGGATCTCGGCGGCCCTGGGATCGCGCGCCGCGGCGGAGAACATCATCCGTTCCGCCGGGTTCATTCGCCGCCCGGTCGCGTAATCGTGGATGAAGAAGGCATGGCCGCCGAGTTCGCGGCCGTGGCGACGCCGATAGTGCTCCAGCCCCTGCTCGAGCGACTCGCTGCCCTGCAGGGCCGGCAGCACGCTGTCGGCGAGCCACTCGGCCGACTGGAAGGCCCAGCCGCAGCCGACGCCGAAGAGCGGGTCGGTGGCCAGCGCCGCGTCGCCGATCAGCGCCAGCCCTGGCGCCACCGGCTTGCGCATGCGGTTGGTCATGTCGATCTTGCCGATCACCGGTTCGATTGCCCGGGACTCGCGGATCGGCGGCGGCTCGGGGACATCGGCGAGGAACTTGACCAGCGCCCCCTCGGGGTCCTGCTTGAACTCCGGCAGGCGGTCCTTGGTCGGCATCGCTGCGTAGAAGGTGAGGTCGCTGTCGGTGGGGAAGGCGGCCGCCCAGTGCGGGTCGAGGAACCAGATCAAGCCGTCCGGCGAGTGCGGCGACGGCGGGCCCTCGAAGTAGCCGCCGTAGGCGATGCGGTTGTGGGGGTAGGTCTTGACCGGGACTTCGGAGAGCTCGGCGATCTTCGAGTCGCGGCCGTCGGCGCCGACGGTAAGGCGGGCGCGCAGCTCGCGCTCCTCGCCCTCGCGGTTGCGGACGGCGACGCCGGCGAAGCTGCCGCCGTCGCGCAGCAGTCGCTCGGCGCTCCAGCCGAGCAGCATCTCGACGCTGGGCGTCTCCGCCGCGGTCGAGCGGACCATCGGGTCGAGCACCTCGCGGCGCAGGTTGAGCCCGCGGGCGGCGCGCTCGGGCGGAGCCTCGATCCAGCCCCAGCGGGTCCACATGTGCATACGCGGCCGCACCGCGCCGGCTGCTTCCATCGGCTCGAGCAGGCCGAGCCGCTCCACTGCCGGCACGCTCCCGGCCTGGATGAAGTGCGAGCACATCCGCTTATAGGCCTGCGGGTCGGGTTGCTTCTCGACAACCGCGACGCGCAAGCCGGCCCGCCCGAGCTGAATCGCGGTCGCGCAGCCGGCGAGGCTGCCGCCGACGACGACCGCGTCGTACGCCGGGCTGTCGCCGATGATGGGAGAGGGGGAATCGGTGCCGGGCATTTCGTGCCTCCTGCTTTCGCCTATACCGTTCGTCCCGTACTATACGACTCGAATTATGAAAAGCAAGCCCAAAGTGATCAAGCTCACGGGGACCTCCTACGCCCTGCTCGCCGTCCTCGCCGAGTTCGGCGAAATGACCTCCTACGACCTCAAGCAGGCGATGGAGAGCTCAATCGAGAACTTCTGGCCCGTCCCCCACACGACCGCGTACGAGGAGCCCGCTCGCCTGGCCACCGCCGGGTATCTCACCGCTCGCCAGGAGGAGAAAGGACGCCGCCGCCGCGTCTATTCCCTCACCGACGCGGGCAGGAAGGCGCTGGCGGAGTGGGCGGCAGACCCCTCCGCGACCCCGCCCCAACTCCGCGACGAAGGGATCCTCAAAGTCTTCGCCGGCGCCGACCCCGAGGCGCTCCGCGAGTCGCGGATGGCCTGGCACCGGGCCAAGCTCGAGGAGCTACGCGGGTACCTGCAGCTGGTTCGCAGCAGCGAGGAGTTCGGGCGCTCCGAACGGACGCTGATAACCGGGGTGGCCTACCACGAAAAAATGCTGGAGATCATCGACCTGCTCGCCGAGGACGAGGGATCGGAGGGAAACTAGTTTGCTAAACTAATTACCAGAGCTAATCAATGGTCCCGCGGGCAGACATCCCCCTCAGCGAGCGCGCCGCGCACCTGCGCACGGCGATCGTCCGCACCGCCCGGCGGCTGCGCCAGGAGGCGGCGGCGGAGACCACCGGGCTCACGCCGACCTCGGTCGCGGCGCTGGCGACGATCGAGCGCCACGGGCCGATGACCCCGAGCGAGATTGCCGAGATCGAGCGGGTCAAGCGGCCGACGATCACCCGCACGCTCGGCTGCCTGGAACGGGAGGGGCTGATCGACCGCTCGCCGGACCCGACCGACAAGCGCAGCGCCCTGGTCAGCGTCAACGGCGCCGGCCGCGAGCGGCTGCGGCGCCTGCGCAAGCGCAAGAACGCCTACCTGGCGCGGCGCATGCGCGAGCTCTCCGACGAGGAAGTCGAGACGCTCGAGCGGGCGGCCGAGATCCTCGAGCGGATGCGGGAGGGCGAGCAGCTGTGACGGCTGCGATCCGCCACTCGTTCAACTCGCTCGAGGTCCCCAACTACCGCCGCTACTTCGCCGGCCAGCTGATCTCCCTCTCGGGGACCTGGATGCAGACGGTGGCGGCCGTCTGGGTCGTGCTCAGCCTCACCGGCAGCGGCGTCGCCGTCGGCCTCACCACCGCGCTGCAGTTCCTGCCGATGCTGCTGATCGGCGCCTGGGGCGGCCTGCTCGCGGACCGGATCCCGAAGCGGCGGCTGCTGATCGCGACGCAGGCGCTGATGGCGATCCCCGCCGTCGGCCTCTTCGCGGTCACCGCCACCGGCGTCGTCACCCCGTGGATGGTCTACCTGGCGGTCTTCGCGATGGGCTCGGTCAACGCGATCGACAACCCGACCCGGCAGAGCTTCGTGATCGAGATGGTCGGGCCCGACCGGGTCGTCAACGCGGTCAGCCTCAACAGCGTCATCGTCCAGGCGGCGCGGATCGTCGGCCCGGCGCTGGCCGGGATCCTGATCGCGACGGTCGGCGTCGTCCCCTGCTTCGCCCTCAACGCGCTGACCTTCGTGGCGATGATCTTCGCGCTCTCGCGGATGGACCCCGAGCGCCTCTACGCGCCGCCGGTCGCCAAGCGCGAGCCCGGCGCGATCCGGGCCGGCCTGCGCTACGTCCTGCGCACGCCTGAGCTGCTGGTGCCGCTGGCGCTGATGGCCCTGGTCGGCACGCTCGGCTTCAACTTCCAGGTCGTCCTACCGCTGCTAGCCAAATTCAGCTTCGAATCAGGCGCGATGACCTACGCCATCCTCGTCTCCGCAATGGCGGTTGGATCCATCATCGGCGCCCTAGTCAACGGCCACCGCGGCCGCACCGGTCCCCGCCTGATCGCGGCGGGATCGCTGGCCTTTGGCGTCGCCGCCCTCCTCTCTGCCCTGATGCCGACCCTGGCCTTCGAGATCCCCGCCCTGATGCTCCTCGGCGCCGCCTCGGTCACCTTCGCCGCCACGATCAACTCGACCCTCCAACTAGCCGTCGCCCCAGAGATGCGAGGAAGAGTGATGGCTCTCTACTCCGTGGTCTTCCTGGGCAGCACCCCCATCGGCGGCCCGCTGGCAGGCTGGCTAGCCCAAAGCTATGACCCGCGCATAGCTCTCCTCATGGCGGCAGCTTCAGGTCTTTTCGCCGCCTGGGCTGCTCGCTTCTACTTCAACCGCTTCGAGATCCAATCCCGGGAACACGCAATCCCGTAGAACCGAGCGGGTGGGAGGACCGGCGGGGGAGGGTCGGCGGACCCTCCCCGCTGTTGTCCGCCGACCCTCCCCCGCCGGTCCCTATGAGCTAACCGCCGACGTACCCCGCGCTTTCGAGGTAAGCCGTAGCGGCCTGCTTAGGCGTTTCCTTTTCGAGTTCGACCCGAGCGTCAAGCTCCTGGACGACTTTCAGGTCAAGCCCTTCCTGCACCTGCAGGATCGTCTTTTCGAAATCCGGCCCCGCTTCTTCGGCGACCGCTTTCTTGGTCACGAAGATGACGTTGCCGGCCGGGAAGACTTCCTTGTCGTCTTCGAGGATCACGTACTTGTCCTTCTCGGCTGAGAGCTGCGGGTCGGTGGTGAAGAGGATCGAGAGATCCGCCTGACCCTTTTCCAGCACCGTGTAGCGGAGGCCGATGTCGACCGGGGTGAAGGACTTGAACTTCAGCCCGTAGAGTTTTTCCAGTCCGGCCAGGCAGTCGATCCGCTGGCGGCACTCGGGCGAGCCGTAGAGCGACAGTTTTTCCGAGACCCCTTCGAGGTCGGAGACCGTCTTCAGCCCGTATTTCTTCGCCGTGGCGGTGGTGGTGCCGACCGCGTTGGCGCTGGCGAACGGCGTCGGTTCGAACGCCTGCAGGCCTTCTTTTTCGAATTCCTGGTTCGCTTTTTCCCAGGCTTCGTTGGCGTCGGCGGGCACTTCTTCGGGTTCAAGGCCGAAGAACGAGGTGAGGGCCGTGCTCGCGTACTCCGGGTAGCCGGAGATCTGCCCGGTCTTCACCGCTTTCAAGGCGACGGTTTCGGAGCCGAGGTTGAGCGCGCTCTTCACTTTGTAGCCGGCCGCCGTGAGCGCCTGCGCGTAGATTTCGCCGAGAATTTCCTGTTCGGGGAAGTTCTTCGAGCCGATCGTCAGGGTGACTTTGCCGTTTTCCGGGTTCGACTGGATCGCCGCGCCGGACGAGCCACCTTCTTCGTTCCCTTCGCTGCTGGTGCTGTCGCTGTCGCTGCCGCAGGCAACGATGCCAAGCGCCAGTGCCAGCGCAGCCAGTGCCGCAAGCAGCGCGCGCCATCTCGTCTTGTCGGTCTTCACTTATTGCCTCCTATTGGGGTGGATTGAGAAATCAGGAGCTAGACAGTCTTTAACTTGAGCCCGTCGGAAGTCAGGCGGCGCTGGAGCAGGGCGAGCAGACCCTCGATCGTCAGGGCCAGAATGGCGACAAGAATGGCCCCGGCGAGCAGCCCGTTTTCGCCGTAGACGTTGCGGTTGAGGATGAAGTCGCCGAGGGTTTCGACGCCCGCCAACGGGGCGATCGTCGCGGTGGCGAGGATCGCGATCGCGCCGCTGCGGATCCCGCCCATCACGGTCGGCACCGCGATCGGCAGCTCGACCTTGCGGATGATCGTCGCCTCGCTCATTCCCATTCCGCGGGCGGCGTCGACCGTGGAGCGGTCGACCTGCCGGACGCCGACGTAGGCGTTGGTGAGGATCGGCGGGATCCCGAGGATCGCGAGGACGGGCGCGACGTTCGCCAGGCCGACGCCGATCAGCACCGCGACCAGGGCGATCACCGCCAGCTCGGGGATCGCGCGGCCGGCGTTACCGAGACCGACCGCGAACTGCTCTCCCTTGCCGCGGTGGCCGAGGTAGAGGCCGAGCGGCAGGGCGATGACGAGAGCGATTGCCAGGGCGAGAAGGGTCACCTCGAGGTGCTTGACCAGGAGTTCGAGCGACTTGTCGAAGCCGCCCACCTTCTTGCCGCCGGTCACGTTCGATTCCTGCGGGCTGAAGATGAATTCGAACGCGCCGGTAAACGACGCCAGAGGCGTGAGCGCGCTCATGCCTGCTTCACCCTCCGCCACGGCGTGGCGAGCCGCTGCACGAGCAGCAGGATCGCGTCGAAGGTGAGCGCCATCAGGACCACGATCGCGCCGGCGATGACGATCGCGGTCGGGAAGTTGAGGTTCGAGCCGTACATCTCCGTCCCGAGGCCGCCGGCGCTGATCAGGACGGCAAGGGTGGCGATCGCGATCGTGCTGACCACCGCCACCCGCAGGCCGGCGACGATCTCGGGGATCGCCAGCGGCAGCTCCACCTTCCAGAGGATCTGACGGTTGGTGAACCCCATTCCCCTGGCCGCGTCTTTGACCGAAGCCGGGACGTTGTTCAGCCCGAGAATCGTGTTGCGGTAGATGATCTGCAGGGTGTAGGCAGCGAGGACGATGATCGCCGTGTCGCGGCCGAGGCCGGTCAGCGGCAGCAGCAGGAAGAAGAAGGCGATGCTGGGGATCGTGTAGAGGACGCCGGTTGCGGCGAGCAGCGGCGGTTGGAGCCAGCGGGTCCGGTGGGAGAGCAGCGCCAGCGCGAAGGCGACGAGGAAGCCGATCAGGATTGCGGGGACGACGATCTGCAGGTGCTGGACGGTCGGCGTGCCGAAGCGGTCGATGTTTTCCTGCGCCCAGTCCCAGCAGAAAAGATGGTCCGGTTGGGCTTGGCAGAGGTCGCCGACGTCGCGTTCGCGGAAGAAGTCGCCGCCGACGTCGCCCGCCGCGGCCAGCAGCAGCGGGCTACTCATGCGGGCGCTCCACGGCCGAGTATTCGTCGCTCTTCGCCTCCGGCGAGCCGAGAAACATCGAGATGATCTCGATCGAGAGGACGCCGGCGATCCGGCCCTCGCCGTCGACGACCGCCGCGTACTGCGACTGTCCCTGCAGCAGGTCGGCGAGGGCGTCGCGCATCACGTCTTCGCGCTCCAGCACCGGCCCCAGCGGCGAGTCCGCCCGGGAGGGGACGACGTCCTGGGCGAGGTCGCGCTCGCTGAGCCAGCCGAGCGGCCGCCGCTCGCTGTCGACCAGCAGCGCGTAGGGGACTTCGACCTCAGGCGCGGCCAACTTCGCGCGCACCTCGGCGGTCGCCTGACCGACGAAGGCCAGCGGCGCCTCCCAGAGGTCGATGTCGGCGACCCGCATCAGCGCCAGCCGCTTCAGCGCCCGGTCGGCACCGACGAAGTCCTCGACGAACTCGGTCGCCGGCGCCATCAGCAGCTCGGCCGGGGTCGCGTACTGCTCGACTCGGCCGCCCTCGCGCATCACCGCGATCCGGTCACCGAGCTTGATCGCCTCGTCGATGTCGTGGGTGACGAAGAGGACGGTCTTGCGGATCTCCCTCTGCAGGCGGAGGAACTCGTTCTGCAGGCGCTCGCGGTTGATCGGGTCGATCGCGCCGAAGGGCTCGTCCATCAGCATCACCAGCGGGTCCGCCGCCAGCGCCCGGGCGACGCCGACGCGCTGCTGCTGGCCGCCGGAGAGCTGGGCCGGGTAGCGGTCGCCGAGCTCGGGGCCGAGCCCGATCAGCTCCAGCAGTTCCATGCACCGCGCCCGGGTCCGGTCCTTCTCCCAGCCCAGCAGCTGGGGGACCGCGGCGATGTTCTCGGCGATCGTGCGGTGGGGGAAGAGGCCGATCTGCTGGATCACGTAGCCGATCTCCCGCCGCAGCTGCGCCGGCTCGCGCTCGCGCACCGAGCGCTCGCCGATCAGGACGTCGCCGGAGGTGATCTCGACCGTGCGGTTGACCATCCGCATCGCGGTCGTCTTGCCGCAGCCGGAGGGGCCGACGAGGACGCAGATCTCCCCGGCCGGAACCTCGAGGGTCAGCTCGTCAACGGCTGGCTCGGAAGCGCCCGGATATCGCTTGGTCGCGGCCTCGTAGCGGACAGAGGAGGCCGCATGCTGGCTCTGCGCGTCGCTTTCCCGAGACGGCATCGCCGCGAGCCTATACCCCTGCCGTCTGTCGCTGATTCGGTTGGTTGTCTAGGTGGTGGGCGTGGGCGTCGCGGGCATGGTGCTCGCAACCGTGCATCGCTCCGCGCCCGCGGCTGACCCAGAACAGCGCCGCGAAGATGACCAGGCCGAGGATGTTGAGGAAGAGCTTGTAGTCGACCTCGACCGAGCCGAAGACGTCCTCGCGGGTGGGGCGGGGGCCGCTCGGAATTAGGTCCACGAGGCTGAAGACGCCGTCGACGACGAGTGCCGCAGCGACGATCGTGACCAGCATCAGCGCCACGATCCGCAGGGCGAAGGCGGTGCCGTAGTACTTGCGGTAGGCGAGGATGATCGGGATCACCACGAGGTCGGCGAAGATGAAGGCGACGACGCCGGAGAAGCTGATCCCACCCGACCAGAGCACCGCCGCCAGCGGCACGTTGCCGACCGAGCAGACGAAGCTGAGGATCGCGATCAGCGGGCCGACGAGCACGTTCTCGATCGTCTGCACGAGCGGCGGCGCGTCGGTGACGAAGAGGAAGTTGAAAAAGTCGTCGCCGAGCAGGCCGATGAAGCCGGCGAGCAGGAAGCCGAGGCTGATCTCCTTCCAGAGCATCTGCACGTCGCCGCGGAAGTTGCCGCCGACGCCGGCCCAGGCACTGCCGGAGGTGAGACGCTGGCGCCATGACAGCTCCTCCTCGGCGTCGTCGCCGTGATGGTGGTGGCCGGCCTGCGCCTCCTGGGCGTGGCGGCGCGCCTGCTCCTCCAGGCGGGGCGAGACGAACAGGCGCAGCAGCATCGCCATCAGGCCGATGAGGACGATCCCGCCGAAGAACTCGGCGAGGGTGAACTGCCAGCCCATCAGCACCCAGAGGACGAGCCCGAGCTCCCAGACGAGGTTGGTCGAGGCGAACTGGAAGGCGAGCGCGGTGACCGCGGAGGCGCCCTTCTGGAAGAGCGACTTGGCGATCGCGATCGCCGCATAGGAGCAGGAGGAGGAAGCGGCGCCGAGAGCGGTCGCCTTGGCTACGGGGGCGAAGCCTTCGCCCGAGAGCGCGCCTTCGATCCGCGCCCGGGGCACCCAGGCCTGGACGATCGCCGAAATCGCGAAGCCGAGGACCAGCGCCCACCAGACCTCGTAGGCCATCAGGAAGGACATTTCCAGGCCCTCCCAGATCTTCGAGAGCACGTCGCTCATCGCTTCACCAGCCTCCCGACCGCGGCCATCAGCTCATCGACCTTCTCCACCCGCTCGCCTTTGTCGGCTTCGACCACGCAGTGCCGGGTGTGCTCGTCGAGCAACCCCAGCGCGACTTTGTCAAGCGCCGCCTGGATCGCCCCGATCTGGGTCAGCACGTCGATGCAGTAGCGCTCCTCCTCGACCATCTTCGAGACCCCGCGCACCTGTCCCTCGAGGCGCGCCAGTCGTTTCAACAGTTTCTCTTTGTCCTCCTGATATCCGACCATGGCGTCACCGTAGCATATACCCCCAGGGGGTATTAGAATCGACTAGAGGCCGAGGCGTCGGGCTCGCTCGGCCGCTCGCGCGACGATCTCCTCGAGGTCCTCGATCTCGCCGTTGCGCATCAGGATCTTCCCGGCGACGACGGTGGTGTCGACGGCGGCGCCGCTGGCGGCGTAGACGAGGTCGGAGGCGAGGTCGCCGATGCCGAGCTCGGGAGCGTCGCGGCGCAGGAGGAGGAAGTCGGCGGGGGTGCCGACCTCGAGCTTCGTCGCTCCGAGCAGCGGGGCGCGGGCGCCGGTGGCGACGGCCCAGGCCTCGGCGGCCTCGATCGCGGTCGGGTCGGCGGCGGCGTGCTTCTGGGCGAGGGCGAAGAGCTTGAGGTCGGCGAGCAGGTCGAGCGAATCGTTGGAGCCGGCGCCGTCGGTGCCGAGACCGACGGCGACGCCGGCGGCCTGAGCGGCGGGGTAGGGGAAGACCCCTCCGACCGCCAGCTTCATGTTCGCCGCCGGGTTGCTGACCACGGTGGCGCCGCGCTCGGCGACCAGCGCCAGCTCTTCGGGGTCGAGCCAGACGCCGTGGGCAAGGACCGTGCGCTCGCTCAGCAGCCCCAGCCGGTCGAGGTAGTGGGCGGGCCGTTCGCGGTGCTCGGCGAGGCAGTCCTGAACCTCCCTCTCGGTCTCGGAGAGGTGGATCTGCACCGGCAGCCCGCGCTCGGCGCTGAGCTCGGCTATCCAGCGCAGCGACTTCTCGCTGACCGTGTAGATCGCGTGCGGGGCGAGGGCGGGGGTGACGAGCGGGCCGAACCCCGAGAGCGCCTCGAGGCTGCGTAGCGCCGAGTCGCGCAGCTCCTCGAAGCTGCTGGTGGCGTCGAACAGCGGCGCCCCGATCGTCGCCCGGATGCCGCTCTCCTCGACCGCCCGCGCCGTCGCCTCCGGCTGCCAGTACATGTCCCAGAAGCGGGTCGTGCCGCTGCGGATCATCTCCGCGCAGGCAAGCCGGGCGCCCCAATAGACGTCCTCTTCGTCGAGCTTCGCCTCGACCGGCCAGATTCGCTCTTCCAGCCACGGCATCAGCGGCAGGTCGCCGCCCGAGCCGCGGAACAGCGTCATCGCCGCGTGGGTGTGGCCGTTGACCAGCGGGGGGACGAGGTGGGCGCCGGCGGCGTCGATTACCTCGTCGCCACCTTGGGCGGCGACGTCAGCCCCGAGCGCCGCGATCAACCCCTCCTCGCAGCGAAGCCCAACCCGCTCGCCGTCCAGGAGCGCGTTTTCGACCGTCAGCGACATGTCGACTTTGTCAGGCATAGCCGTACAAAAGCGACACTCACCGACCCACCGCCCCGAGGCGCGGCAGCACCGCCGCCAGGCCCTCGCGCAGCCGCTCGGCGTTGGCGAGGCGGTCGGCTTCCATCCCCGCCGTGCTCACCGGCTCGGCGGCGAGGCCGTTGGCGAGGTTGTCGACGACGCAGAGCGCGGCATATTCGAGGCCGAGCTCGCCGGCGACCACGCACTCGGAGGCGATCGTCATTCCGACCACGTCGGCGTGCGCCGCCATCAGCCGGATCTCAGCAGGGGTCTCGAAGCGCGGGCCGCGTGCCTGCCAGTAGACGCCGCCGTCGCGAGGCGCCTGGCCGCCCTCGCTCCAGGCTGTAATCACTTCCTCGCGCCAACGCGGAGCGAAGCCGGGCGCCGAGTGGGCGCGGGCATCCTCGTATATGGAGTCGCCGAGGTTGAGGGCGATGAAATCGTCGGGGCAGACGAGGCTGCCGACCGCGAGCTCGGCGCGAAGCGAGCCGACCGAACCGATCCCCAGCACCCGGTCGCACCCCTGCTCGAGCAGCGGCCGCAGGTTCGCCTCATGGTCGATCGCGTGAGGGAGGACGAAGCTGCCGTCGGCGGCGTGCCGCTGCACGATCGCCGCCCCCTGGTCAGCCGCCGCGGCCGCGATCTCCTCGCCGCCGGGCCCAAGCGCGTTGGTGCCGAGAATCACCGCCAACCGTCCCATCGCGCGATCCTATGCGCCCCTTGGCATATGGTCCCGCAATGGAGAACGGGGAGAGCCGCCGGGAGGATCAGCTGGCGCGGGCCGAGGACCAGTCCGAACGGGAGTCGGGCCGCGACGAGACCGAGGAGGAACGCCTCGACCGCAACCTCGCCGAGCTCCTGCAGGAGCTGCGCGTCGCCCTGCCGGGCGTCCAAGTCCTCTTCGCCTTCCTGCTCGCGGTCCCGTTCCAGCAGAACTTCGAAAAGATCACCCCCTTCCAGAAGGGGGCCTACTTCGGGACCCTGATCTGCACCGCGATCTCGGCGGTGATGCTGATCTCGCCCACCTCCTACCACCGGATCACCTTCCGCTACCAGCAGAAGCGCCGGCTCGTCTACTACTCGAACCGCTTCTCGATCATCGGCCTCTTTTTCCTGGCCCTGGCGATGACCGGGGCGATCATGCTGATCACCGACTACCTCTTCGGCGGCTTGGCCACCGTCCTGATGGTCGCGGCCACCATCCTCGTCATCGGCTTCTTCTGGTTCGGGTTGCCGTTGCGGCGGCGGCTCAAGCTCAGCGCCGGGCAGGAGCCTCTAGAGATGCCCGCAGACGACTGAGCTCGTCGGCGAGCTCGTCGAGGAAGGGCAGCTCCGGCGCCTTCTCGCGCAGCAGCGCCAGGTCCGCCTCCCAGACCTCCAGCTTCAGCTCCAGCGGCACCTTGAACTCCTCGCGGACGGCATCGCCTTCCTCGGCGTAGGCGGCACGCAGGGTCTTCGAGTTGGTCAGCTTGTCGGCGCCGTAGATCGCCATCGCCTCAACCGGCGCGGCGGCCAGACGTTCGCGGTGCTCGGCCTTGCGCTGGCGGTAGTCGTCGAGCGCCTCGTCGTCGCTCAGGGCGCCGACCATCCCCGCGACCGCTTCACCGAACTTCTCGCGCAGCTCGTCGAGCGTGGTCTCGGAGTTCTCGACGACGTCGTGGAGAAGCGCTGCCGCCAACACCTCCTCGCCGTAGCCGTGCTCGTCCAGCAGCGCCGCCACCTGCACCGGGTGCTCGATATACGGCATGCCGCCGCTGCCGTTGCGGAGCTGGCCGGCGTGGTCGGCGCGCGCCTGCTCAAGCGCGCTGTGCACCAGCGGCGAGCGCTCGGCGGCGGCCTTGATCCGCTCGCCCGGGCTCACGCCGTCGCAGTCGCCTTCGGAGCCCGCGCCGGCAGCTCGTACTCGCTGCGCTCCTCGGCGAGCTCGATCGCCGCCGGGTCCCCTCCGAGGTCGACCCACCCCTGGCGCGCTTCGGCGGCGAGACCGTCGAGGAAGTCGTCGGAGTGCAGCGGGTCGTGGTGGGAGAGGACGGTGCGCTCGGCGCCGGTGCGGCGGGCGAAGCTGAGCGCGTGCGAGGTGGCAGAGTGGCCCCAGCCGACGTGGTCGGGGTACTCGGCGTCGCTGTACTGGCCGTCGTGGATCAACAGCGAGGCGTCCTTGGCGAGGGCGAAGCCGGAGATCCAGTCCTCCTCGAGCTGATCGAGGTCGGCGCCGAGCGCCGGCTCGTGGTCGGGGATGTAGGCGAGCGAGGAGTCGCCGTCGTCGATCCGGTAGCCGAGCGTCGGCCCGCGGTGGGAGACCGAGGCGGAACGGATCCGCGCCGGGCCGATCTCCCACTCGCTCTCGGGGCAGTGTCGGAAGGAGACGTCGCAAGGAAGCTCGCGGACCTCGACGGGGGAGAGGGGGGCGGAGATGTAGCGGGCGATGCGATCGCGCAGCGAGGCCTCGGGCGAGGCAGGTCCCCAGATCACGATCTCGGTCTGCGGGCGGAAGGCTGGGGCGAAGAAGACGAGGCCCTGGATGTGGTCGAGGTGGAGGTGGGTGAGGAGGATGTGGAGGCGGGTCGGTCCCTCGGGGAGGTCGAGGCCGAGACAGCGGATCCCGGTGCCGGCGTCGAGGGCGAGCAGGGAGCCGTCGGAGAGGGTGACGCCGACGCAGGAGGTGTTGCCGCCGTAGCGGATCGTTTCCGGACCGGGGGCCGGGATCGAGCCGCGCGTCCCCCAGAGCTTGACCTTCACGCCGGCCCGGCTCCGTTGCCGTTCATCAGCGAGGGCCAGAAGACGGCGATCGCTCCCTGCGACCCGTGCGCGGTGAGGATCGGGAAGGCGGAGACCTCGACGTCATGGTTGCTGCCGTCGGTCGAGCGCACCGTCATCTCTGCGTGGGCGGGGCGGCCGGCTCGCACGGCTTTGACGATCGGCAGGTTGTCGTAGGGGATCGGCTGGCCGCTCTCGTCGAAGGGACCGAAGAGCGAGCCCCACTCCTGCGGGCCAACCGTCCCCAGCTCCTCGAACCGTTTGCCGAGGAGCAGCCCGGCCGCCTCGTTGTAGAAGACCAGCAGGCCGCCCTCGTCGACGAGGAAGGCAGGGGTCGAGAGGGCCGACATCAGGTTGCGGGCGAGGATCAGCTCTAGCGGCCGCTGCGTCACAAAAGACACTTTAGTTCCCCGTACCTAGCGGGTCAGAGAATTGCCGGGATTTGCGCTGCAGGAGCCAAGATCGACAATTTCCCGCGATGCACGGGGCGAAGGCGTGACTTTGGTCACTTAGACCTAATCGACCGGTGCGATCTAGCCTGCAGCTTCGGCGCTGCGGAGGCCGCCGCGCGCCCAGAGGGCGAAGAGGAGCGGGAGGGCGATGGCTACCGCGAAGGCCAAGGCGACCACGGCCGGGTCGCCGGAGATGAACCCTCTCCCGGCCTCCAGGAGGGCGGTGATCGGGTTGATCGAGGCGATGGCGTGGATCCAGCCGCTGAGGAGGTCGAGGGGGACGTAGACGGGGGCGAGGAAGAGGATGAGGAAGGTGGGGAACTGCATCAGCGGGCCGCCTTGGATCGAGCGGACGCGCAGGGCGACGCCGGCCGACCAGAGGGTGGCGGCGAGGTTGACGAAGATCGCCAGTGCGTAGAGGGCGACGATTTCGCCGGCGCTGCCGCCGATCTCCATCCCCGCGACCAGCGCCACCGCGGTCAGGACCATCCAGGTGATGAAGGCGCGGATTAGAGCCGCCAGCGCGTAGCCGAGGACGATGCCGCTGCGATGGCCGGCCGCGAGCATGTAGCGGCGGCCGAAGCCGGTCTCGAAATCGCGCGCCATCGCAAAGCCCGTGAAGACGCCGCCGAAGGCGGCCGACTGCAGCAATACGAAGACGAACTGGAAGGCGGTGTAGCCGCTCGGGAAGTCGAAGCCGGGGACGTTGCCGATCGCCGAGAGCCCACCGGCGAACGAGGTGAAGAAGAAGAGCGGGAACATCAGCGCCGGCACCAGGAAGGCCGGGTTGGTGAGGAAGTTGTGGACGCTGCGCCAGGCGACCGCGCGGGCGACGTTGGTCCTGGTGGCGCTCACGTCCGCACCAGCCTCGTCTTCAGGGCGCTGCTTGCCGCCAGCATCCCGAGGGCGCCGATCGCCGCCGCGATCCCGAAGCCGAGGGCGAGGTCGCCGAGGTTCCAGCCCTCGATCAGCAGCGAGCGGAACGCCTCCAGCAGGTAGGTGACCGGGTTGGCGCTGGCGATCGCGTGGAACCAGTCGGTGGTCAGGAGGTCGAGCGGCAGCGCCATCGCCGAGAGGAAGAGGAAGACGAAGAAGACCGGGAAGAGCCCCTGCACCGCCTCGCCTGAGCCGAAGCGCAACGCGGCGAAGAGGCCGATCGTGCCGAAGGCGACCGTGATCGAGACCGAGAGGACGAGGATGACGAGGGCGCCGCCGGGGCCGGCGGCCAGTTCGGCCCCGGCGATCAGGCCGACCGCGAGGTAGGCCGCCGCCTGGACGACGCCGAGGACGAAGGCGCCGGCGAGGAGGCCGCTGAGCAGGGCGGCGCCGCGCAGGGGGGTGAGGGCGAGGCGGTTGAGGAAGCCGGTCTCGATGTCGCGGGCGAGGTCGGTCCCCGTGTTCATGACCGAGAACAGCGACCCCTGGATGAAAGGAACCGCGAGCACGAAGGTGAGGTAGGAGTCGGTCGGGAAGCCGGGCAGGTTGGTGGCGTCTTTGAGACCGCCGGAGTTGACCGCGAGCAGGAAGAGCGGAAAGACGATGGCGGGGACGATCTGGGCCGGCTGGCGCAGGGTCCGGATGACCGAGCGGCGGGCGAGTTGCCCGACCTGGTTGCCGAGACCCGAGCTCACGTCGCGCCGACCGCCTCGGGCTCGACGCTCTCGGTCTCCTCCTCGCCGCCCGCGCCCTCCAGCGAGCGGCCGGTCTTGGCAAGGAAGACGTCGTCGAGCGAGGGGGCATGCAGCTGCAGGTGCTCGATCGCGATGTTCTCGCTGTCGAGCGCGCGCACCACCTCGGCCAGCTCCGCTTCGCCGCCCTGCAGGCGCACGGCAACGGCGCGGGGGGAGGCGCCGGCCGGCTCGCCGAAACGGCTGAGGACGGTCGCCATGCGCTCGCGCTCCCCGGCCTCGCGCGGAATCGCCTCGACGGTGGGGCGGCCGATTTCGGCCTTCAGCTCGGCCGGGGTGCCCTCGGCGACGATCTGCCCATGGTCGATGATCCCGACCCGGTTGGCGAGCGCGTCGGCCTCCTCCAGGTACTGGGTGGTGAGGAAGACGGTGACGCCGTCATCGGCCGCGAGCCCCGCCACCTCGTCCCAGAGGGCGGTCCGGCTCTGGATGTCGAGCCCGGTCGTCGGCTCGTCGAGGAAGAGGATGCGAGGGCGGTGGGCGAGCGCCAGCGCCAGGTCGAGGCGCCGCTTCATCCCGCCTGAGTAGCCGCCGACCTTGCGGTCGGCGGCGTCGGCGAGGCCGACCCGCTCGAGCAATTCGGTGCCGCGGGTTTCGCGCTCGGCCTTGCCGAGCCCGTGGAGGGCGGTCTGCAAGCGCATGTGCTCGCGGCCCGTCAGCAGCGGATCGAGCGCGGCCTCCTGCAGGGCGGCGCCGATCGAGGCGCGCACCTGCGGCCCCTCCTCGACGACGTCGAAGCCGGCGACGCGGGCGGTGCCGGCGGTCGGCGGAAGCAGGGTGGTCAGCATCAGCACCGTCGTCGACTTGCCGGCGCCGTTGGGGCCGAGGAAGCCGTAGATCTCGCCCTGCGCGACCTGCAGGTCGATCCCGTCGACCGCTCGCGGTCCGTTCTTGAACTCGCGGACGAGGCCTTCGACCTCGATCCCGCCGCTGCGTTGGCTGCCGTCACTCATGCGTGCCTTTCAACTGGTTGAAGCTCCGAATGTTTGAGGCTAGCAAAGGTTGAGGTATTATAAGTTCATGGCGAAATCTGGTAAGGTGAAGACCCCGGGGAAGAGAAGGGCCAATCTCCGTGCCGACGGGCCCGACCACGAAGCCTGGGCACTGCTTTCCAGCCTCGTCTATCCACCGCCGTTCGCTGCGATCGCCCGCGAACTCGACCTGCGGCCGGCGGCTTTCGGAACGCTGCGAATGCTCGACCAGCCGCGGACGATGAGCGAGGTCGCAAGCGCTCTTCAGTGCGACAACTCGAACGTCACCGGGATCGTCGACAGCCTCGAAGAGAAGGGACTGGCGCAGCGGCGCGCCTCTGCGGAGGATCGTCGCGTCAAGTTGATCGAGCTGACGACGGAGGGACGTCGTGTCCAAGCACGCCTCGCCAAGGCCTTCGCGACCCCGCCCGCTTGGGTCGATTCCCTCTCGACGGCTGACCAGCTGGCGCTACGAGACATCCTTCAGAGAGCGGTTGTCGCTAGAACTCCCGGTCCGTGAACGAGCGGACCCGCACCTACGCGCTGGCGATGGCCGTCAACCGGCCGGTCGCCTGGTGGGGCCGGATGCAGGCCGAGGGGCTGGAGGCGGTACCCGAGAAGGGGCCGCTGCTGATTCTCGGTAACCACGACAGCCACTGGGATCCGATCATGGTCGGCATCGCTGCTTACAAGCAGCGGCAGATCCGCGCCCTCGCCAAATCCGAGCTCTGGGACGTGCGCGGCCTCGGCCCCGTCCTCAACGGGATGGGTCAGATCCCGATCCAGCGCGGCAAGGGCGACAAAGACGCTTTGGCGAAAGCGATCGAGACCCTGCGAGCAGGCGCCTGCATCGGCGTCTTCCCCGAGGGCACCCGCTCTCGCGGCAAGGTCCTGCGCGCCCGCAGCGGCGTCGGCCGGCTCGCGCTAGAGGTCCCGGAGGCCCACATCACCCTGGTCGCGATCGAGGGCACCAGCGACCTCACCGGCTTCCCCCGCCGCCCCAAGATCCGCCTCCGCTTCTTCAACCCGGTCAGCGGCCAGCCCCGCCCCGGCGAGGACCCGGGCGAGCTCTCCGCCCGCCTCCTCGCCGAGATCCGCGAGCTCGTTCCGCCGTCGATTTCCTACCGCAAGCGCGCCAAGCTCAGCGGCGTCTCCGAAGACTGAGCGGCGTCAGCCGCTCACGTCCTCTCCGCTGCGGCGCAGCGCGTACCACTTCGCGCCGAAATCCCTGACCCCGGCGCCGTCGCTTTTGCCCTGGCGCTCACCGCTGTGGGTGTAGAGCGGGTGGCCGTCATAGGTGAGCTGGATGGTCCCGTCTTTGCGCTTCGTGGTGCCGACCAGATTGCGCGGAACATCCACAGCCCTGATCTTGCCCTCGGTGAGCGCTGGGGGCCAGCTCTTGGCGCAGGGCCCGTAGCAGGAGGACACGGAACCCTTGTCTCCGGCAAAGCGGTAGAGGGTGTGGCCTGAGAGGTCGAAGAGCAGGATCCCTAGTTCGTTTTCCGCCCCGAATACCGCTCCCCAAGCTCCTTTTTTCGGTCTGTCCGGCTCCCTGTCCGAGCTGACGGGGGTCGTGGGGCCTTGAGTGGACGTCCCGCTGCTGAGGTCGCCGGAGGTGCTGCCGTCGCTGCCGCCGCAACCGATGACGGCGACGCTAAGGGCCAGGAGCAGGCAGGGCGCCCGAATAAACCGCTTCACCCGGACCAGTCTAAGTCAATTTATCGGTGGGAAGTCAATCCTCCGGCTCTTCGCCGCTGCCTTGGAGCGCGTACCACTCGGCGCCGAAGGCGCTGACGTCGTTGCCGTTGGCTTCGCCCGGCTTCTTGTCTGCGACGAAGGTGTAGAGGGGGTGGCCGGCGTAGGTGACCTGGGTCGTCCCGTCTTTACGTTCGCTGGTTCCGAGCTTCGAGGCTGAGGCGCCGTTGCCGACCTGCGGGTCGCCTTTGGTCAACAACGGCGGCCAGCCTTCGGCGCAGGCGCCGTAGCAGGAAGACGTGGTGCCTTTGTCCTTGTGGAAGTCGTAGAGGGTCATGCCGTCGGAGTCGACGAGGACCATCCCGAGCTTCTGGACGCTGCCGAGGGAGACGACGGCGGCGCCGGATTCCGCGCCGGCTCCGGAGCTGGCGCTCTTGTCTCCGCCGCCGCTGCCGTAACGGCTGCCGTAGCCGCTTGAGCTTTCGCTGGAGGCGCTGTCCTTGGAGCTGGCGTTACTGCTCCCGCTCGTCGAGCTGTCGCCGCCGCAGCCGGCTGCCGCCAGCGCGATCGCGCCCACCACCGCCAGCAGCGCCAGCGAGTAGGTCTTGGTCCTGTTGGTTATGACCGTCACGTCGATTCCTCCTGATCTCGGGCGTTTGTCGCTACCGGCGCCCTCCCCAGAGGCGCGACGAAGGTCTGCTTGCCGGCGTGGACGACCACCGCCCGCGTCCGCGAGAGGTCGAGCGCCGAGCTCAGCACCGCTTCGGAGTCGTCGCCGGCGCGGTAGCGGAAGGTCCCGGCCGGATAGGAGACGCCGCCCGGCCCGCGCAGCGAAACCTTGCAGAGCGTGCCGGAGGCGACCCCGTGCACGTACATGCGGATCTCGGTCCCGTAGGAGTGCGGCGCCAGCGTCGCGTCGATGTTGACGCCCTGCGGCAGCGCGGCGAACTTGATGTGCTGCTCGGGCTCGCCGCTGCCGCCGCCACCGAGGACGAAGATCGCCAGCACGGCCGCGGCGAGGGCCGCCGTAGCTCCGCCGAGTGCGAACCCTCCGAACACCCGACGGCGACGCCGCTTCTCAACCTGCCGCTGTTCACCCGCGATCGTCGCGGCGATCCGCGCCCCCAGCTCCGGCGGCGGCTGTGGCGCCGACTCGAACCGCTCGGGGTCGGCGTGGGGAAGCATTCGCGCCACCGGCTCCAGCAGCGCCAGCTCCGCCCGGCACTGGGCGCAGCCGTCGAGGTGGGCCTCGAGCCCGGCTCGCTCGTCGCTCTCAAGCTGTCCCAGCGCGTAGACGCCGAGCAGCTGGCGCCAGTCGCGGCAGTCGTTCTTAGTCTTCATAGCCCATCTCCTCGAGCACCACCCGCAGCGCTCGCAGTCCGTAGTAGACGCGGCTCTTGATCGTCCCCTCCGGCACGCCGAGTTCCTCGGCGACCTCGACGTAGGGCCGCCCCCGGTAGTAGGTCTCGACGATCACCCGCCGGTGGTCGGTGCCGATCCGCCGCATCGCCTCCTCCACCTGCCAGGAGAGCAGCGCCTGCTCCAGCGGCTCGACGCTCTGCTCGACGCCGCCCTCGGCGACGCCCGGCCGCACCGCCCGCGCCCGCCCGAGGTCGATGACGACGTTGCGGAGGATCGCGAACAGCCAGGTCCGCAGCGAGCCGATCTTCGGGTCGAAGCGATCGCCCGCCCGCCAGGCGCGGACAAAGGTCTCCTGCACCGCCTCCTCAGCGAGCCCCGCATCGCCGAGCGAGCGAACCGCGAAGCCGTACAGCTCCCCGGAGTGGGCGGCGTAGGCCTCGCGGACGTCGCGTTCGCGGCTGAGCGCACCCCGGGTCGAAGTTCCAAGCTGGATCATCCGACCCGGCATACGCTCCCCGGCCGCGCCGGGTTCAAATGCCTCTCAGGGAGAGCCCTATTCGAGTTTCCCGATCTTGAAGATTTTCGTCCCGCAGTCCGGGCATACGCCCTGGATTGCCGGGCGACCGTTCTTCATCGTCACCTGTTTGGCGTCTTTGATCTCGACCTTCTTGCGCTCCTTGACGCAGTAACCCTCAGGCATGAAGGGGCCCTCCTTTCGTCGCCACCGGGTGGCGGCTCTCGCGCTGGGCGCGATGTGGATTGAGGCGAATGTAACGCAGGTTCACGACGCTTCCGCCGAACTTCGTGACAATTCGCACGAAACGCCCATTTCGCCGGTCAACTACCCTCGTGCCGCAGTCGCAAGCCCTTCCCAGCCTCAGAGGAGATACGGAATGCCCGAAGCAGTCATCGTCGACACCATCCGCACGCCGATCGGGCGTGCCTTCAAGGGGTCGCTGTCCCAGCTGCGCCCGGACGAGATGGGCGCCTACGTGGTCGACCAGCTGCTCGAGCGCAACCCCGAGGTCGACCCCGCCCTGATCGAAGACGTCTTCTGCGGCGTCGGCATGCCGCAGGGCCTGCAGGCCTTCAACCTCGCCCGGATCATCTCCCTGCTCAGCGAGAAGCTGCCGCAGGAGGTCAACGGGGTCACCGTCTCCCGCTACTGCTCCTCCAGCCTCGACGCGATCCGCCACGCCGGCAACGCGCTCAAGGCCGGCGAGGGCGACGCCTACCTCGCCGTCGGTGTCGAGTTCGTCAGCCGCTACAACGAGCGCACCGAGGCCGCCGGGGGCGACGACCAGAACGACAACCTCAAAGGCAACAACGGCCAGCCCAACGCCTACATCGCGATGGGCGAGACCGCCGTCAACGTCGCCAAAAAGTACGAGGTCAGCCGCGCCGACATGGACAAGTTCGCGCAGCGCTCGCAGGAACTGGCGGTGAAGTCGCAGGAAGACGGCTTCTTCGACCGCGAGATCGTCCCCGTGAAGCTGCCCGACGGCAACGAAGTGACCAAAGACGACGGCCCCCGTGCCTCCTCGACCCTGGAGAAGCTCTCCGAACTGCCGGAGGCCTTCGGCGGCGGCGGCGTCACCGCCGGCAACTCCTGCCCGCTCAACGACGGCGCCGCCGCGGTGCTGCTGATGAGCGCTGACAAAGCCAAGGAGCTCGGCCTCAAGCCGCGCGCCCGGATCATCACCGCCGCCACCCACGGCAACGAGCCCGAGCTGATGGGCGTCGCCCCGATCGGCGCGATCAAGAAGGTCCTCGACCGCGCCGGGATGACGATCAACGACGTCGACCGGGTCGAGCTGAACGAGGCCTTCGCCGCCCAGGTGATCCCGATCATGGCCGAATGCGGGATCGACGAAGACAAGCTCAACACCCACGGCGGCGCGATCGCCCTCGGCCATCCGTTCGGGATGACCGGCGCCCGGATCATGGGCACGCTGCTGAAC
Organism: Solirubrobacterales bacterium; assembly: GCA_035940865.1. GTDB lineage: Bacteria > Actinomycetota > Thermoleophilia > Solirubrobacterales > 70-9 > VAYN01. The sequence continues at coordinate 33,231 of DASZEL010000008.1, read as the reverse complement.
GTGCTCGAGACCGACGACAAGCAGGTCGGCCTCGAGACGATGTGCGTGGCCGGTGGTCAGGGCAAGGCGATGTTGGTGGAACGTCTCAACTAAGCAGCGAGTGGTGAGTTGTGGGGACTCTGGCACCCACAACTCACCAATGGCGATGAACGACGCCCCGCACCCGAGCTCGATGATCACCGCCGAGACGGTCCGCGACTTCCTCCCGGGCAGTTTTCCCGGCGACCTCGCGATCGAGCCGCTCGAGGTCGAGGAGTCGCACGCGCGCGGTCGGATCGTCGTCGACAAGCGCCACCTGCACCCCGGCGGCTTCGTCCACGGTGGCGTCTGGACCGCCCTCGGCGACACCGTCGCCGCCTGGGCGACCTTTCGCAGTATTCCCGCCGGCCACAACTTCACGACGATCGAGCTGAAGCTGAACGTCTTCGCCGCCGGGATCCTCGGCGACGAGATCGAGGCGACCGCCGAGCCCCTCCACGTCGGCAAGAGCACGGTCGTGATCGAGGTGCGGATCGAGCGTCGACGCGAGGGCAAGGAGCCGCGGCTGGCGGCCAACCTGATCGTCAGCCAGTTCGTGCTGCCGCCAAGCGAGGACTAAGCAGCGACCGGCGTCAGCCGGGAGGCCTCGACGAAGTGGCGGAAGAGCGCCGCCTCGTAGGAGCGGTGGACCAGCGTCTCGGCGTGCCACTGGACGCCGATCAGAAAGGGCCGGGACGGGTCCTCGATCGCCTCGGGAGTCTCGTCGGGGGCTCGCGCGGTGATCTTCAGCCCCTCGCCTAAGCGCTCGATCGCCTGGTGGTGGAAGGAGTTGACATCGAGCTCGTCGCGGACCTCGACTTCGTCGTCCCCCAGCGCCGCCGCCAGGCGACTGCCCGGCTCGATCTCGATCGTGTGACTGGTCTCGCTCCCCGGCGCCGACTGCCGGTGTGAGAAGTCGGGGGAAGCCTCCGGCAGGTGCTGGATCAAAGAGCCGCCGCGGGCGACGTTCAGCGCCTGGGTCCCGCGGCAGATCGCCAGGATCGGGATTTCCCGCGCGTCGGCGCAGCGGGCCACCGAGAGCTCGAAGCGGTCGAGGTCGGGCTCGGTCGGTCCCAGCTCCGGGTGGGGGTCGGCGCCGTAGGTGTCGGGGTCGAGGTCGGGGCCGCCGGAGAGGCAGATGCCGTCGAGTCGGTCGAGCAGCGACCCGATCGCCTCCTCCGGCAGCGGCGGAACCACCATCGGCAGCGCCCCGGCGGCCTCGATCGCCCGCAGGTAGGTGAGTCCGAGGACCATCTCCCGGACTTTCGGCTCGCTCTCCGGGGTCTGCTGGATCCGTTTCGGCTCCCGTACCTCCGAGGTGGTGACCCCGATCAGCGGCCTTCCGTATTGCGCGCCTCGCTTCATCCCTCTTGATTCTCCACGACCCAGGTGTCCTTGCAGCCGCCGCCCTGCGAGCTGTTGACGATCATCTCGCCCGCGCCCTGGGCGAAGCGGGTGAGGCCGCCGACCATTGCCACCGGCCCGTCGGGTCCACTGACGACGAACGGCCGCAGGTCGATCCGACGCGGACGCAGGCTGCCGCCGCGGACGGTCGGGTGGCTGGAGATGGCGACCGGCTCCTGGGCGATGAAGTGATCCGGCCGCCGCCGGACTACCCCGACCGCGCGCTTGCGCTCGGGCTCGCTCGCCCGCGGCATGATCGTCACGCCGTGGCCGCCGAAGCCGCCGCGCGGCTTGATCACGAGTTCGTCGAGCCGCTCCATCGCCTGCCGGCGATCTTCCTCGCTGCTGAGGTCGTAACTGGGGACGGAGCGCAGCAGCGGCTCCTCGCCGAGGTAGAACCTGATCATCCGCTCGACGTAGGCGTGGGTGAGCTTGTCGTCGGCGAGACCGGTGCCGAAGGCGTTGGCGCAGCGCAGGCGGCCCGAGCGCAGCGCCGGCAGCAGCAGCTCGCCGAGCGCGGTGGGGCTGCCGTCGGGCTCGGTCAGGTCGTCGGCGTCCTGGCGGCGGTAGACGACGTCGATCTGCTGGCGGCGATCGCGCGAGAGGCGGGCGAAGAGCCGGTCACGGCTCAACTCCAGCTGGGAGGGGGTAACGATCGGGAGGCTGAGCTCGCGCCCGATCCGCTCGTGCTCGTACCAGGCGCCGTTCTCGGGCCCGTCGGAGAGGATCGCGACCGCCGGTTCGTCCCGCCCCTTCGGCGCCGCCGCGCGCAGGGCGGCGCCGAGCTGCTCCAGGTAGTCGCCGTGCTCGCGCGGGCGCAGCGGAAACTCGATCTCCGCCTCGACCACTTCCCGCATCGCCAAGGCGTAGGTCGCCCCTGAAGGCATCCGCAGGTTGTCCTCCAGCACCAGCAGCTCGCCCTCCTTGTCGCGAACGAGGTCGAGACCGGCAACCGTTGCCGGCGGCACCGCCGGGTCGACCAGCCCTTGCATCGCCGGCGCGTATCCCTCGGAGGTCTCGAGGAGTCGTCGCGGCACCACGTCAGCGTCGAAGATCCGCTGGGCGCCGTAGGCGTCGATGACAAAGGCGTTGAGAGCGCGGGCCCGTTGCAGCACCCCGGCCCGCAGCCGCTCCCACTCGTCCGCCTCGATCAGCCGCGGCACCGGATCGACGGTGATCGGTTGGCCCGGACCAAAGGTGAGCCCGGTCTCGACAACCCGCGCCTGCGTCCGCTGGCGCAGTTCCTTTAGGCCCTGCCTTTCCAGTGTTTCAACCAGTGGCGCGTAGTGCGGCCGCGGCGTCCCGTCAGGGTCGAACGCCTCGTCGAGGCAGTCGGGTTCGACTGAATAGGACGAAACGGTCAAGGGTCCCCAGTCATATCACCAGCACTCGGTACTTCGATGGAGAAGCATCTCCCCGGATAGATAGTCGCACTGTCCGAGAACTAACCCATACCGCTTCCCATGTTTATAGCATTAAAGCCCCAATAGTGAGATAGATTTATTTACATATGTCCGGTTGATTGTCTAGAGACATGAGAGTCCTCCGCTCCCATAACACCCGTGCGTGTACGGACGCACATGGTCTCAAGGGAAAGTTCCCTCTTATGCGGTTGCGTCTGGTGGCCGCGATTTGCGGGACGGTAATCCTCGGCAGCTATTTGATAGCTGGCCGTGTTGAAGCCGGTCCAATCCGGGCAAATCCTGGAACGCCATTCTGTGACGCGCCCTCCCGGAATCCCTCTCTTCGGTTATTGAGCCAGCTTCCTTCTCTGCGAGAACCCCCCAGATACGGGCGCCTGCCACTACTTCCGGCTATACGACTCACGCCTCTCACCCCCTCTTTGGTGCCGGTAGGAGAAGTGATTGGGCTGGTCGTGTCGGAAAGAAAGACCGATGGACGGGAGGTGAGACCGTCGACGATCCGGGTCATAGGAGTGATCTCGACCGTTGATTCAAGTGGAGAGGTGCGCAAAGAGGTAAGGCACGTCGCGGAGGAGATGAAGAAAGGGCTGAGGATCCCTGTCACCTATCGAACCGGCCAGCATCCCGACACCTACCGGGTGGACGTGTTTTTCGAGCGGCGATCCAGCGGACATCGTCTCGCCCACTACGCAAAGTACTTTCGAGCGGCTCAACCGCGGGTCGAAGCGCAGGTCGCCCTGAGTCGAGACGCAATAAGAGCGGGAGGGACTCTCTACGCGCGGATGGAAAACGTGGGGGTATTACGAATTACCACCGGATACGGCTACCGGATTGAACGCTTTTCCGGCTCGCAGTGGGAAGTCGACCCCAACCTTCAAGATGATCGGACGGTGCCCCGGGTGGCAGTCAAGCTCCCTGCCGGAGGAACGTTCGAGTGCGTGAGACTCCCAATCCCGACCGATCAGCCGACCGGCCGCTACAGAATCGTCAAGGAAGTAGCCGAACCTGACGGCAGTCGCCGGATCGCCATCGGGAAGTTCTCAGTCATCTCCTAAAGCCCGCTCTTCCGGCACTTCCCAGCGTTCGATTTGCGGCAGTTTCCACAGGGCGCTGGCGAGGATCAGGCCCACCGCTGCCGCCAGCAGGGAGAGGAACCATTCCGGCGCGCTCAGCAGCACCATGTCGAAGAACTCGCGCAGGGGGGAGAGGGCGAGGATCCCGGCGAAGACGGCGCCGAGGGCGGCGACCATCGCCAGCATGTTGCTTTGGATCGCGATGTGCTCGCGGCCGGGGCCGCGCTCGAGCAGGAGGATGAAGGCGAGCCCGAGCACGATCAACGTCGTCGTCGCCGCGGTGCGCCCGGCGGCGAGGCTGGCGCCGGCGACGGTGTCGACGAGGAAGAAGGAGAGGATCGAGCCGATCGCCGTCGCGACGCCCGCCGGCACCGCGAAGGCGGCGAGGGCGCGCAGCAGCCGCCCGCGGTAGAGCGGCCCGTCCGAGGGCATCAGCGCCAGCACGAAGGAGGGGATCCCGATCGTCAGGAAGGCGGCGACGGTGAGGTGGCGCGGGAGGAAGGGGAAGACGAAGCCAGGCACCGCGACGAGCAGGATCAGCGTCGCCGCGTAGACCGTCTTCGTCATGTAAAGGCGGCCGAGGCGGTGGACGTTGCGGGCGATCCGGCGCCCTTCGCCGACCGCCTCCGGCAGCCGCTCGAACTGGTCTTTGAGCAGGACGACGTCGGCCACGCCTTTGGTCACCTGGGTGCCCGATCCCATCGCGACAGCCATCCGCGCCCGCTTCAGCGCCGGCACGTCGTTGACGCCGTCGCCGATCATCGCCACGTAGCGCCCGGCGGCGACCAGCGCCCCGACCAGGGCTTTCTTCTGCTCGGGCTTGATCCGGCAGAAGATCGTGTTCTCCAGCGCCGCTTTTTTCAGCCCCTCCTCGTCTTCGGGCAGGTCCGGGCCCTCGATCACGCCCGCGTCCCGCGGCACCCCGACCGCGTAGGCGACGGCGGTAACGGTGGCGGCGGCATCGCCGGAGATCAGCTTCAGGTCGACGTCCTCCTCGCGCATCGCCGCGATCGTCTCCGCCGCGTCCGGCCGCAGCGTCTCCTCCAGCACGACCAGCGCCAGCGGCGTCAGCTTCGGCGCTCCGCTGGCCGCCGGATCGTCCGGCAGTCCGTCGGTCGTCTGCCCGAAGGCGACGACCCGCCGCCCCGCCGCGGTCTCCTCTTCGAGCTTGGCGGCGAGCCGCGAGGGCAGCGCCAGCGCTCCGGACTCGGTGAGGATGTCGGGCGCGCCCATCACATAGGTGGGGCTGTCGGAGCCGCCGTCGAGGGAGACCCCGCTCCACTTGTACTCGGAGGAGAACGGCACCTCGCTGCTGACCCGGCCGGCCTGGCCGGGGAATTTCTTCGCGATCGTCTCCAGGGTCTGGTTGCGGTCGCCGGCGCTGGCGGCGAACCGGCCGAGCGCCTGCGCCCCGGTGTCGGGATCGATCCCATCCGCGTACTCGACCCCGGCCAGCCGCAGTTCGCCCGCGGTCAGCGTGCCGGTCTTGTCGACGCAAATCGTGTCGACGGCGGCGAGGCTCTCGGTGGCGCTCATCTGCTGGACCAGCGTGTCCCGTTTCGCCAGCCGCACCGCCGCCACCGCGAAGGTGACGCTCATCAGCAGCACCAGCCCCTCGGGGATCAGCGTCACCAGGCCCGCCGTCGCCGTCTGCGCCGCCTCCTCGAGGCCGACCGCGCGCAAGTTGAGGCTGAGGATCAGCAGCGCCGCCAGCGGCAGCATCACGTAGGTGGAGGCGAGGATCACCCGGTTGACCTCCTCCTGCAGCGGCGAGGGCGGGTGGCGGAAGGTTTTCGCCTCGCCGGCGAGCTTCCCCGCGTAGCTCTCCTCGCGGACCGCGTCGACCAGGTAGTGGCCGGAGCCCGAGACGCAGAAGGAGCCGGAGAGGACGCGGTCGCCGTCGCCCTTCTTGATCCCGTCGCTCTCGCCGGTCAGCAGCGACTCGTCCATCGTCATCCCGCGCGAGGCGATCACCTCACCGTCGGCGATCAGCTGATCCCCAGGGCCGACCTGGACCACGTCGCCCGGCACGATTTCGTCGCCGAGCAGCTCCATCGCCGTGCCGTCGCGGACGACGTCGGCGCGCGGCGCCACCAGCACCGCCAGTTCCTCCAGCGTCGCCTTTGCCTTCAGCTCCTGGCGGATGCCGATGTAGGAGTTGATGACGGCGATCAGGCCGAAGATCGAGTCGGCGTAGAGCCCGAGCGCGAGATCGAGGACGAAGAAGGCGCCGATGATCGCGTTGAAGAGCGTGAAGACGTTGCCGGCGACGATGCTCGCGGTCGAGCGCGAGGAGCTTTCCGGCGGCGGCCCGAGCTTGCGCAGCCGCGCCGCTGCCTCGCTGCTGGAGAGCCCTTGCTCGGGGGACGTGGTGGAAGAGGCTGGGTCTTCGCTCATCGCCCTATTCAATAGGGTGCGGGCTCTGTGGGCCTGAAGCTCGGACTAAACCTGGGTTATTGGGGCATCGGCCCGGCCGGCGAGGATGCCGCCGAGCTGGTCCTGGCGGCCGAGGGAATGGGCTACGAGTCGGTCTGGGCGGCCGAGTCCTACGGCTCCGACGTGGTCAGCGTGCTCGCCTGGCTGGCGGCGCGGACCGAGAAGATCAACCTCGGCGCCGCGATCATGCAGGTGCCGGCGCGACCGCCCGCCGCAGCGGCGATGGCCGGGGCGACGATCGACAAACTCTCCGGCGGCCGCTTCCTCTTCGGCTTCGGCCCCTCTGGCCCGCAGGTCTCCGAGGGCTGGTACGGGGTTCCGTACGCGAAGCCCTGGGGGCGCACCCGCGAGTACATCGAAGTGGTGCGGGAGATCATCGCCCGCGAGGGCCCGGTCGACCACCAGGGCGAGCACTACACGCTGCCGCTGCCCGGTGGCGAGGGCAAGCCGCTGAAGCTGAACTTCCACCCGCTGCGCAACGAGATCCCCGTCTTCGTCGGCGCGATCGGGCGCAAATCGGTGGAGATGGCGGCGGAGATCTGCGACGGCTGGATCCCGATCTTCTTCAGCGTCGACGCCTTCGAGGCGACCTGGGGGGAGCACCTGGAGGCGGGCTTCGCCAAGGGCGGGCGGCAGCGCTCCGACCTCGAGGTCAGCCCCTCGCTGCAGGTGGCGATCGACGGCGACCTCGAGGCGGCGAAGAACGTCGTCAAGGCGGGCCTGGTCCTCTACTTCGGCGGCATGGGCAGCCGCAAAACGAACTTCTACGTCGACCTCGCCCACCGCTTCGGCTTCGGCGAGGTCGCCGACGAGGTCCAGCAGCGGTTTCAGGACGGGGATCGCGGCGGCGCCTTCGAGGCGATGCCGGACGAGATCGTCGAGGCGACCTCGCTGGTCGGGACCGAGGCCGAGGTGGCCGAGCGGATCGAGCGCTTCCGCGGCGCCGGCATCGATCGGCTGATCGTCTCGCCGGTCCACATGGACCGCCCCGAGCAGGAGCACACGCTGGAGCGGCTGGCCGCGCTGGCTGGAGTCGGGGCCTCTGCCTGATCGGCGGGGGTCGGGACCCCTCTGATCAGAGGGGCGGAACGCCCTTGGGCCCGATCGCATAATCTTCCGCGCCGCGCCATGAAGATCGGAGTGCCGAAAGAGACCGCCGAAGGGGAGCGCCGCGTCGCGCTTGTCCCCGACGTCGTCAAATCGCTGAAGAAAAACGAGCACGTCGACGTGGTCGTCGAGTCCGGTGCGGGCGCCGCTGCCGGTCATACCGACGCCGCCTACCAGGAGGCCGGGGCCGAAGTCGGGTCCGCCGACGCCGCCTGGGGCGCCGATGTCGTCCTCCACGTGGCCGTTCCGGGAGGCAGCGAAATCTCGAAGCTGAACGGCAACCAGCTGTTGATCTCCCATCTCAACCCCTGGGTCGCGGCCGAGACCAACCAAGCGCTTGCCAGCGCCGGCGTCACCGCCTTCGCGATGGAGGCGATCCCGCGGACGACCCGCGCCCAGGCGATGGACGCGCTCTCCTCGCAGGCCGCCGCGGGGGGCTACGCCGCCACCCTGATCGCCGCCGAGGAGTCCGGCCGCTTCTTCGGGATGATGACCACCGCCGCGGGCACGGTCCCGCCGGCCAAGGTCCTCGTCCTCGGCGCCGGCGTCGCCGGGCTGCAGGCGATCGCCACCGCAAAGCGCCTCGGCGCGATCGTCACCGGCTTCGACATCCGCCGCGCCGCCTGGGAGCAGGTCGCCTCGCTCGGCGGCCGACCGCTGGAACTGGATTTCATCCCCGACGCCGAGGGCGAAGGCGGCTACGCCCGCCCGCTGACCGACGAGGAGAACGCGCAGGTGCGTGACGCCCTCGCCGAGAACGCGGCAAAACAGGACATCATCATCACCACCGCCGCAATCCCGGGTCGCCCGGCGCCGACGCTGATCACCGCCGAGGGCGTGCGCAACATGGCTCCCGGCTCGGTGATCGTCGACGTCGCCGCCGAGACCGGCGGCAACTGCGAGCTCACCCAGGCCGGCGAGATCGTGGTCGAGAACGGGGTGAAAGTGATCGGCCCGCGCAACCTTCCCTCGCGGATGCCGGCGCCGGCATCCCAGCTCTACGCGAAAAACCTCGAGAACCTGCTCGGGCTGATCGTCGGCGAGGACGGCGCCGTGAAAGTGGACTTCGAGGACGACATCATCGCCGCCGCCTGCATCACCCAGAACGGCGAAGTCAAAAACGAGAGGGCCGCCAAGTAATGGACTTGATGACCGAGATCACGATCTTCGTGCTCGCCGTCTTCGTCGGCTTCGAGGTGATCTCGAAGGTGCCGACGACCCTGCACACGCCGCTGATGTCGCAGACCAACGCGATCCACGGCATCGTCATGCTCGGCGGCCTGATCGTGCTGGGCTTCGCCGACGACGGCCTCGAGTACGTGATCGGCACGATCGCGGTCGCCTTCGGCGCGATCAACATCGTCGGCGGCTTCATGGTCACCGACCGGATGCTCGGCATGTTCTCGCGCAAACCGCGCCCCAAGGCTGACGCCGATGGGAAGGGCGGCGTTAAATGAGCCCGCTCCTCGCCGTCTTCGAGCCCGGTGGCGACGCCGCCACCGCCCTCTACATCGTCGCCTTCGCCCTCTTCATCATCGGGATCAAACAGGGCACCCACCCGACCACCGCCAAACGCGGCAACCTGATCGCCGCCGTCGGCATGGCGGTCGCGGTGGTCACCACCCTGCTGCTCGACGGAATGGGCAACTGGGGCCTGATCGCACTCGGCCTCGGGATCGGCACCGCGATCGGCGTAATCGCCTCGATCCGCGTGCAGATGACCGAGATGCCGCAGATGGTCGCCCTCTACAACGGCGTCGGCGGTGGCGCCGTCGCCCTGATCGCCTGGTCGGAGATCCGCCACGGGATCTCGATCGGCGAGGACTTCCCGCTCGACTCGCTGATCCCGGTCATCTTCGCCGGGATCGTCGGCTCGGTCTCCTTCTGGGGCTCGAACATCGCCTTCGCCAAGCTCCAGGACCTGATCCCGACCCGGCCGATCGCGGCCCCGGGCCAGCAGGTGATCAACGCGATCCTGCTGCTGGCGATCGTCGTCATCTCGGTCATGCTCGCGATCGACCACGAGTCGCCCTCGGAGGGGCTCTTCATCCTCCTCCTGGTCCTCGCGGCGATCCTCGGCAACCTCGTCGTGCTGCCGATCGGCGGCGCCGACATGCCGGTTGTGATCTCGCTTCTCAACGCCTTCACCGGCCTCTCCGCCGCGGCCGCCGGGTTCGCCCTCGACAACGTTGCCCTGATCGTCGCCGGCACCCTGGTCGGCTCCTCGGGAACGATCCTCACCATGGAGATGGCGACGGCGATGAATCGCTCGGTCGGCAACATCCTCTTCTCCGGCTTCGGCGGCGCCCCCTCGGGCGGCGGCGGGGGCGGGGGCGAGGAACGGCCCCACGTCTCGATCGGCGCCCAGGACGCGGCGATCAAGCTCGCCTACGCCGACTCGGTCGTGATCGTCCCGGGCTACGGCCTCGCCGTGGCCCAGGCCCAGCACGCGATCAAGGAGGTCGCCGACGAGCTCGAGAAGCGCGGCGTCACCGTCAACTACGCGATCCACCCGGTCGCGGGCCGGATGCCAGGTCACATGAACGTCCTCCTCGCCGAGGCCGACGTGCCTTACGAGAACCTCAAGGAGATGGAGGAGATCAACCCGGAGATGTCGCGCACCGACGTCGCCGTGGTCGTCGGCGCCAACGACGTCACCAACCCGGCGGCCAAAAACGACCCCGACTCGCCGATCGCCGGGATGCCGATCATCGAGGTCAACGAGGCCCAGCAGGTGATCGTGATCAAGCGCTCCCTCAGCCCCGGCTTCGCCGGCATCGACAACGACCTCTTCTACGAACCGAACACCTCGATGCTCTTCGCCGACGCCAAAGCGGCGGCATCCGAGATCGCAGCCGAGATCGGCAACCTCTAAGTCACGAAGTTCTGACGGTCCTGCGCGTCAATTGGCGCGTTTGACACCCACCTGTAGGTCCGTGACTCCTAGCTTCGGGCCATGGGCTCGGAGCGGGGACAGGGGACGGTCGAGTGGGTCGGGACGCTGCTGGTCGTCTCGGCGGCGATGTTGGTGCTGGTGGCGGCCGGGGTGCGCGTGCCGGGGACGACGCTGGCGCAGGCGCTGGCCGACCGGATCCTCTGCGCGGCGTCCCTGGCCGACGGCTGCGGCGACGAGCCGGAGCTGATCGCCGCCTACGGGAGCGAAGTCGGCAAGCTAGTGCGGGAGCACATGCCCTCCCTCGTCTTCGAGCGGGGCTCGCGGGCGGTGCCGATCGACTTCCGCCGCTGCCGCAGCACCGAGTGCGGCGACGGGCCAGACGACGGCCTGGTGCACCGGACCGACGAGCGCCTGCCGGTCACCGCCTTCGTCCACGTCGTCGACTGCCGCGAGGAGGCTGCCGAGGGGACGGAAGCGGAGGGGGCGAACTGCTCAGGCGAGCGCTCCGGCAACCTCTACGTCCAGTACTGGACCTACTACGCCAACTCCGCGACGATGCGCGGGATGCCCGTGGTCGGCCCGAAGGGCTACCACGAGGACGACTGGGAGGGAGTGCAGCTTCGCTTCGGCCCCGACGGCCAGGTGGACGAGCGCGCCTCCTCCCACAACGGCTACAACTCCGAGCCCGCCGGCCCCAGCAACTGGGGCTCGGACATGGGCTCAGCAGTGGCGAAGGGCGTCGTCGAACTAGCCGGCGCCCGCGGCCACAACGGCTGGGGAACGGAGACCCACCTCCTCTTCGTCTCCGGCGGCAGCCACGCCGGCAACACCATGGACGTGGTCGACATCGACCGCTACACCCCCGGCCGCCGCGTCCACCTGGTCCCGCTAGAGGACATCGCCCCCACCAGCACCGCCACCTTCGCGATCTCCCCACCCTGGTTCAAGGTCGTCTGGCTCGACCCGGAGGCGGAGGGAACCAGTTGAGAGAGATCGGTAAGCGATCATCAGCAGCTCAACAGCTTTCATCTGCGGCCCGAGATCAGCTTGACCCATCGCCGCGGTTATAGGGCGGGGTGGCAGAGGAACCGGGAAGCCGCGCCGGTTTATGTCATCGCCTCTAGCCCCTAGCTTTCCCCGTAATGGCTAAGAAGCGCATCGTCTTCGACTTCGATCAGCACCGGACGAAGATCCGCTACAAGCGGGCCTACCTGACGGTGGAACAAACGGTACGGGTGATCGTCACGCCGGTTGAAGAAGCGCTGGCGGGGCATCGAACCGGAGCGGTCACTGAGGAGGAAGTGGCCGAGGCCTTTCTCAGGGAGCAGGTCACCAGCCACACGCCGAGCTTTGACTGGGAGAAGGCCGAGCTCGACATGCTGCTCGAACGGGTGGCCGCGGTGGTCAACGACCCCGAGCTGAAAGCCCGAACGCCGTATGAGCTGGTCCCCGAGCTGGAAGCCGTCGAGGTCAAGGAGCGCGAGAAATGGGCCGAGCTGAGCAAGGGGATGACCCTACAGATCAGCCCATTTGCCAAAGAGCTCCAAGAGAAACTGCGGCACTCCTACGCGCCGATGTTCACGAAGGAGATGCGGGAGAAGCTGCGCGAGCACACGCAAACCATCTCCGGCTCCTTGACCGGTAACCCGGCCTTGGCCAAAGCGACGGAGGCAGTCATGGTGAAGTTCCACGGCGGCTTGAGCGCGGCCCCGAACTCACTACTCCCCAAGGTGGAACTTTTTGACGCTGGGCTTGATCCCAGCGTCTTTGATGATTTGCGCCAGGGCATCCTCGACGCTCAGTTCGCCAGCCCGCTGATCACTACGAACTTCGATCAGTGGATCGTGCAGGCAGTCAGCGCCGCGCAGGAGGTCAAGCCAGAGGAAATCGTTGGTGTTGGCGGCGCGGATGTCGAGCAGCGCGACGCGCAGATCAGTGATGCCGACCTCAAGGAACTGATCGAGCGTTTGAGCGAGATCGCCAAGTCCCTGCAGGAGCAAGCCGGTAGCAACCAGATGGCGATGGTAATCGTCGCCGGGGTGATCTCCGGCCTGATCCTCTACGTCATCCAGTACGTGCTGGCGGTCAAGTACGGGATCGCTCTCACGCCCCCAGAAAAGACCGCGCCTTGAAACAGCAGGGTTCGCTTTGCTCGACTAGCTTTACGCCATGGACCCGATCGTGGCCAATGCTTTGATTGCCGGGGCCTTTGGGGTCGTCGGCCTCGTGATTGGTGGATGGGTCAAAGGGAGGCAGTTCAAGGCGGAGCGCTATCGGGAGCGGGAACAGAGCTTTGAACGGGCGCAGGCCGGCTACCGGGCCTGTTACCGAAAACTTGAAGTCAATCTCGCTGCTGTCCATGGTGTCGGCGCCGGGTTCCAAGAGCGAGACGGCAGTCGTAAGGCGGTGGACTTCGCCGTCCTCCAGGAAAATTTCTTAGAGGCCAAGGGCTGTGGTGATCCTGTTGTTATCGAGGAGCTGGATACCTTCTGGCCTCGTGAGGTACGTGAACACGGCGAGCCGCCCCCGCAATCTCTCCCGGAGAGCCTGGAGGCGGCGATGCGAGCGCACGGCTCCCGGACCCTGACCGAGCACGAGCAGCTGGTCGCCAGGCACAAGGCGCGAGGCGACGGTGCTCTTGCTGCTGCCGGCTAGCTCAGAGTTCTTCTGGGCCAGGTCGACCTCGCCATCCGCCCCTTGGAGATCGAGAAAGTCAAGAGCGTCGAGGAGGACGCCTGTTAGCTAGAGATTGGGGTGGGGTGCTGGTCGTGACTGTGCTTGCATCGCCTCTTGCGCTCGCCGGAGGCAGTGCCTAAATTGCAGAGGATGCGAAGAAGGCGCGGGCACTTTTTAGAGCAGGAGAGAGGGACCTTTGCTTTCGCCGTCTATCTCTCCGAGGCCCTGGCTTGCCATCTCGAAGCAGCCAGATGCGGGCCGAGGAGATGGAGCACTCAGTTCGTCACTCGGGCTGAATCAGAAGCCCCATGGCGCATTATTGACGCGGCTCTTCTGGTGAGGAGACCCTCTCCGCCGATACCCGCCTGGTTGGAAGAGCCGCGTCGGTTGAAGGAAGTGGAGGAGGAGCAAACCATTTTCTCCATCCTGAACCGCATGCTTAAAGAAGACTTGCTCCAGAGGGCAGAAAGAGCCCGCTCTCGCGATCACCTGCCAAAGCGTTTTCAGATGGCCCGCTTGCGCTCTCGTCCGATCTCTGATGATCCGGTCGGCGTTGCTCAGCTCGCTGATGCCTCCCCGGTCTCCTTGATCAGGGGCAGACCTGCAACCCGAGATACCCGCAGGCCGTGCAGAAACGGCTTCGGGTTCATTAGCAGGCAAGGCCTGCTGTCGAGCTGAAAGCGGCTTAGGGATCGCCCTCGGCCTTCGGCTCGACAGAGCTAAAGGCATCGGAGGAGCGAGTGAGTGATCCACCGTCCCGCAGGGGCACGAGAGAAGAAGAAGCAGGCAGAGCCGATCGGGCTGCGCTGAGCTGTGCCTCAGGAGGCGATCACGCGGCCAAAAATCGCCTCAACGGCACGGCCCGCCCGATCTCTAATCAAGGCCGTGTCAATGCCCTCCAGGTGAGGCGGGCTGAACTCGAAGTACGGAGGCTCGAAGTGAAGCTTGGCGAGCAGCGGGCGAGGTCGATCAAACGGCTCGCGCTCCTCCCGTGTGGGTTGTCATCGCCCTGATACTGGCGATCGGCCTGGTGGTCGATCCCGATCCGATCTTCGCCCTGGTCATTGCCTTGGTCCTTGGCGGAAGCGCCGGTCTCAGCTCCCTGGCGGGGAGGGGCGGAGGGGAAGGCTGAGGAGGGGAGGCGGAAGGAACCAGCTGATGGTGGGAGCCGGTGATGCGTCTACGCAACGGCTGATAGACCTCGGCCGGTGATGATGAGGCAAGAGACGCTTGAAGAGCCTGATGTCCTAGAGGAAATGATCGTCGAGAGAACTATGCGCAACCAGGATTTTCCGAAGCTGATGGAGGCGGCGGCCCGCAGAAGGACACTGCTTAGAGAGCTCGCGTATCTACTGAGCTCAAGGGTGGTGAGCAAACTCGTCACTCACGGCGGTTGACTTCCTCACCGATATTTTCACCTAGCTGAAGGCCCGCTCCATATGTCTCGCATGCCGTCGGCCTGTTCTTCGACTACGTGCTCAGCCTTGCCGGACCCCGCCTAATCAGACCGCCGGGACCTGCTGGGTGATGCAGTGGATGTTGCCGCCGCCGAGGAGGATCTCGCGGGCCGGGACGCCGATGATCTCTCGATCGGGGAAGACGCGGCGCAGGGTCGCGGCGGCCTCCTCGTCGTGGCGGGGGTCGAGCAGCGGGTAGACGATCCGGGAGTTGCCAAGGTAGAAGTTGACGTAGGAGGCGGCCAGGCGGTCACCGGCGCTGCGAGGGACGGTGCCCTCGGCAGTGTCGACGCCCTGGGCCTCCTCGGCTGAGATCTGCAGCGGGCCGGGGGAGGGGAGGAGGATCACCTCTAGCGAGCGGCCCTGCGCGTCGGTCGCCGCTTCCAGGCGCTCGCGCGCGTCTCCGGAGATCTGATGCTGCGGATCGTCCTCGTCGTCGGTCCAGGTGAGGAGGACGACGCCGGGGCGGGCGAAGCAGGCGAGGTTGTCGACGTGGCCGTCGGTCTCGTCTTCGAAGACTCCGGCGCCAAGCCAGATCACCTTCTCGGCGCCGAGGTAGTCGAGCAGGACGCGCTCGATCTGCTCGCGCGAGAGCTCCGGGTTGCGGTTCGGGTTGAGCAGGCACTCTTCGGTGGTCAGCACGGTGCCCTCGCCGTCGACGTGGATCGCGCCGCCCTCAAGCACGATCGGCGCCCGGTAGCGGTCGTTGCCCTCGATCTCGAGCACCTTCGCGGCGACGCGGTCGTCGCGGTCCCAGGGGAAGTAGAGGCCGCCCTCGGTGCCGCCCCACGCGTTGAAGTGCCAGTCGACGCCGCGGCGCCGGCCGCTCCCGTCGACGACGAAGGTCGGGCCGTGATCCCTGATCCAGGCGTCGTCGGTCGAGACCTCGACTACGCGCACCTCCGGCGGCAGTATCGCGCGGCAATTCTCGAACTGGGCGTCGGAGACCGCCATCGTCACCGGCTCGGAGGCGACGATCGCCTCCGCCACTGCCGCATAGGCCTCCTGCGCCGGCTTTGCCCCCAGTCGCCAGTTGTCTGGCCGTTCCGGCCAGGCCATCCAGCAGCCGCTGTGGGGCTCGAACTCGCCGGGCATCCGAAAGCCGTCGCTCGCAGGCGTGGTCTTGAGGGTCTCGCTCACCGCCCTCTATCTTGAACACCTATGGAGGAGATCCGCCTGATCCGCGCTCCAGCGCCACCCGAGTCCCTCGCCCGGACGCGCGCCCCGGACCGGCCGCCGTTCCGGATCGCCGCCGTCCAGCACCGCTGGCACGCCGACCTCGCCGAGCACGAAGCGGCCCTCGCCGAGGGCATCCGCATCGCCGCGGGGGACGGGGCGAAGCTCGTCTGCCTGCAGGAGCTGACCCTGAGCCGCTACTTCGCTGTCGATCCTTCCGGGCCGGAGGCGGCGGGAGCCGAGCCGGAGGAGCTTCCGGGCGGACCCACCTTCGAGTTCGCGGCGCGGATGGCGCAAGGGCACGGCGTCCACGTCCACGCCTCGCTCTACGAGCGCGCCGACGCCGAGGACGGCCTCGGCTTCAACACCGCGATCGTCGTCTCCCCCCAGGGTGAGCTGATCGCCCGCACCCGCAAGCTCCACATCCCGATCACCGCCGGCTACTACGAGGACAAGTACTTCCGGCCGGGGCCCGGCGACTCCGAGGCCTTCCCGCTCGTCGGCCTGGGGGAGGTCCAGCTCGGGCTCCCCACCTGCTGGGACCAGTGGTTCCCTGAGGTTGCCCGCGCCTACAGTCTCGAGGGCGCCGAGGTTCTCATCTACCCGACCGCGATCGGCTCCGAGCCCGACCACCCCGAGTTCGACACCCAGCCGCTTTGGCAGCACGTGATCGTCGGCAACGGCATCGCCAACGGCGTCTTCATGGTCGCCGTTAACCGCATCGGCACCGAGCCCCCGCTCACCTTCTACGGTTCCTCTTTCATCAGCGACCCCTACGGCCGCATCCTCGCCCAAGCCCCCCGCGACGAACCCGCAGTCCTAGTCGCCGACCTCGACCTCGACCAGCGCCGCGACTGGCTGGAGCTCTTCCCCTTCCTCACCACCCGCCGCCCCGACGCCTACGCCAGCCTCGCCGAACAGGCAACCGAGCTCCAGAACGAGTAGCTGGAAGAAGCCGCCGCTCGCGAGTCCGCCAAAACCCGCGTGGAGTACGTGTTTTCGCGGACTCGCGTCAATGCGTCTGCCAGGAACTGTTGCTCGGAGGGGTGGGTGTCCCTCTCGCGACCGGCGTCCTGTTCCTCGCACAGACCACTCAGCGAGAGACTTCCAACTTAGAGGCGAGGAACCCAGGGAGCGAGAGGGACACCCACCCCTCCCTACAAGAAGACCTTCGTCCTTACTGGCTGTTCGGCGCCAGCGCGTCGATCGTCTCGGCCAGTTTGTCCGGCGTCACGATCGGGGTGACGATCGGGAGGGTGATGCCGCCGGCGACGAAGGCGGCGAGGCGCTCTTTCATCTCCTCGGGGCTGCCGAAGATGAACATGTCCTCGATCAGCTCCCAGGGGGCGGCCGCGGCCGCCGCTTGGCGGTCGCCAGCTTCCCAGGCTTCGACCATCGGCTCGATCTGCTCGCCGTAGCCGAGCCAGCGGTAGAAGGCGGCGTAGACGGGGACGGTGATGTAGGAGGAGAACATGAAGCGGGCGAGCGGCTCGACCTGCTCGCGCTCCCCGGGGATGCAGAAGAAGCGGCAGAGGAGCTCGAAGCCCGCCGGCGCCCCCTCCAGCTGCGCAGTCACTTTCGGCAGTCCGCTCAGCGGCAGGAAGTTGGTGAAGGCGCCGTCGGCGCGCTCGACCGCCAGCTGCAGCATCTTCCCGCGCAGCGCCGCCAGCACGATCGGCACCTCGTGCGCCGGTTTCCCTTCCAGCTTGAAGCCCGACTCGGTCCGCTCGCCCGCCAATGCCACGTCGAGGAAGTCGAGCGTCTCCCGCACCCTGCTCAGCGGCCGCTCGAACGGGATTCCGTTCCAGCCTTCGACGATCCGGTCCGAGGAGGCCCCGAGGCCGAGGACAAATCGCCCTTGCGAGGCATCCGCCATCGCCGCCGCCTGCTGCGCAAGCAATGCCGGTCCGCGCTGGAAGACGCCGACGATCCCGGTGCCCAGCCGCGCCCGCTCGGTCCAGGCGGCGCTCAGCGCCAGTGGCGTGAAGCCGTCTGGCCCGGCGGTCTCACCGGTCCAGAAGTCGGTGTAATTGGCCGCCTCGGCGCGCCGGACCAGCTCCTCGTGGTCAGCGAGCGTTAGCCCCGGCAGCGGCAGCGTCAGGCCCCAGCGATCCATCGAGGGGCACCCTACCGGCGCCGGGGAGGTCGTTGCGAACCTCGAAGCGGCGGTGCGCCGGCCACTGGCTGAAGAAGGAGCCCGCGTCCTGGGCGCTGAGCGGGCGGGTGAAGAGGAATCCCTGGCCGTTGTCGCACTCTTTATCGCGGATCAGCGAGAGGTCCTGGGGCCGCTCGATCCCCTCGGCCGTGGTCTCGATCTCGAGCGCTTTGCCGAGCTGGACCAGCGTGTGGAGAAGGATCTCGCCCTCGCCGCCGTCGGCCAGCTGGGAGACGAAGGAGCGATCGATCTTCAGCACGTCGACCGGGAACTGGCGCAGGTGGCCGAGCGAGGAGTAGCCGGTGCCGAAGTCGTCGACGGCGATCCGCACCCCCAGCGTCTTCAGTTCTTCGAGTCGCCTTGCCGTCTCCTCGGCGTTGCTCATCAGCGTCGTCTCGGTGATCTCGATCATCAGCGTCTCCGGCTGCAGCCCGCTCTCGTCGAGCGCGTCGGTGACGTGGCCGATCAACTCGTCGGTATCCAGCTGCAGGGCGGAGACGTTGACCGAGAGGTTGAGCGCGCGGCCGTCCTGCTGCCACCCGGCCGCCTCGCGACAGGCCTCCTTGAGGACCCAGGCACCGACCTCGACGATCATCTTCGTCTCCTCCAGCAGCGGGATGAAGTCCTCCGGCTGGACGGTGCCGCGGCCGGGTCGGCGCCAGCGGATCAGCGCCTCGACCCCGGTCGGGCTCATCGTCTGCAGGTCGAAAGTCGGCTGGTAGACGAGGAAGAACTCCTCGTTTTCGAGCGCGCCCTGCAGGTCCATCTCCAGTTCCAGGCGCGACTGCACCTCGTCCTCCATTCCGGACTCGAAGACGAGGTAGCGGCTCTTGCCGCCCCACTTCGCCCGGTACATGGCGATGTCGGCGTCGCGCAGCAGTTCTTCGGCGCTCGGGCGGATGCCGGTGGCAATGCCGATGCTGGCCTTCGCGTGCACCCGGGTCTCGCCGCCCTCGCCGAGAACGAAGGGCTCGTTGAAGGCTTCGAGCAGGCGCTCGGCGATCAACTCCGGGCCGGCCGCGAGCGAGAGCCCGTCGGCGACGACGACGAACTCGTCGCCGCCGAGCCGGCCGAGCGCGTCGGTCTCGCGGATCACGCCCTCGAGCCGCTTGGCGACCGCGCAGAGCAGTTCGTCGCCGCAACCGTGGCCGAGTGAGTCGTTGATCGCCTTGAAGTTGTCGAGGTCGACGAACAGCGCCGCCACCGGTTCCTTGCTGTGGCGGGCCCGGGTCAGCGTCTGCTCGATCCGGTCGAGGATCAGGGTCCGGTTCGGCAGCCCGGTGAGGGCATCGTGGGTGGCGAGGAAGACGAGTTCTTTCTCGCGGCTGGTCAGTTCCTCGTGAGCGCGCTGGCGCTCGTCCTCGAAGGACTGGCACATCCGCACCAAGGTCACGTCGAGGCTGCGCTGGACCATCCCCCGCGCCTCGACCAGGGTCTCGCCTTCGAGGCCGAGGTCGGCGGCGCTCTCATCGAGGACTTCGAGCGCACAGTCGCGCCAGCGCAGGCAGCGTTTCGTCACCTCGTTGAGGGCGGCCTCGCGCTGGGAGGCGAGCTGGGCGAAGATCCGCCACGACTCCTGCCCGACCTCGCGGGCGACCGCTTCGCCCTCCCCGGCCATCCAGCGGGCGACGGCAACGGTGGAGACGGTGCCGACGTCCTCGAAGCTGGCTTCAACGACTTTGTCCAGTGTGCGGCCGGAGGCGGCCGAGAGCTTCATCATCCGCGCGACGACCTCGTCGGTGCGGGCGCTCAGCTCCTGGCCCAAACGGGACAGCTCGGTGGCTCCCATAATGCGGCCCTATCGGTTTGCGTCACCCGCGTCTTTAGCAGCGCTGATACATCGTTCAGATTTCGATTCGGACAAACGTCCAGGCCGCTCTTCGGTTAGCCTGCGGCGCACATGGGGTCGACTTCTCAGGAGTCCGCGGCTGGGACCGCGGCTAAGCCGGACCGCAACCTCGCCCTCGAGCTCGTCCGCGTCACCGAGGCGGCCGCGCTCGCTTCCGCGCGCTGGGTCGGGCGCGGCGACAAGATCGCCGCCGACCAGGCCGCTGTCGACGCGATGCGCCACGTCCTCGACTCGGTCGCGATGGACGGCACCGTGGTCATCGGCGAGGGCGAGAAGGACGAGGCGCCGATGCTCTACAACGGCGAGCAGATCGGCGACGGCACGCCGCCGACCGTCGACATCGCCGTCGACCCGCTGGAGGGGACGCGGCTCTGCGCGCTGGGGATGCCGAGCGCGATCGCCGTCATCGCCCTCGCCGAGCGCGGCTCGATGTTCGATCCTGGCCCCTGCGTCTACATGGAGAAGATGGCCGGCGGGGAGGAGATCGCCGACCTGCTCGACCTCGACCGGCCGCTGCCGGAGACCTTGAAGCTGATCGCCGAGCGCAAGGGCAGCTCGGTCGGCGACGTGATCGTCGTCATGCTCGACCGACCCCGCCACGAGCAGGCGATGAAGGAAGTGCGCGAGGCCGGCGCCCGGATCCGCCTGATCACCGACGGCGACGTCTCCGCCTCGCTCTTGGCGGTGAGCGAACGCTCGCCGGTCGACCTGCTGTGGGGGATCGGTGGCACCCCGGAGGGCGTGATCTCCGCCGCCGCGCTGAAGTCGATGGGCGGGCAGCTGATCGGCCGCCTCTGGCCGCGCAACGACGAGGAGCGCTCGGAGGCCGTCAATGCCGGCTACGACCTCGACCGCGTCCTCGGCGCCAACGACCTCTGCTCGGGCGACGACGTCTTCTTCTCCGCCACCGGCGTCACCGACGGCGACGTCCTCCAGGGCGTCCGCTACCGCGGCCCCGGCGCCACCACCGAGTCGCTGGTCATGCGCTCCCGCTCGGGGACGGTGCGGCGAGTTCATGCCCGCCATGATCGCTCGAAGCTCCGCGAGATAATCGGCGAGCGCTACGGCTGATTCTTCCCGCGTCTCCGGGTAGCGTGGAGACGTGATTGCAGTTGCCGGCTCCACCGGCTACATCGGCGGTCTTCTTTGTAAGCGCCTCTGCGCGGACGGGCACCA
This sequence comes from Solirubrobacterales bacterium, assembly GCA_035940865.1. GTDB lineage: Bacteria > Actinomycetota > Thermoleophilia > Solirubrobacterales > 70-9 > VAYN01. Next base: position 12,384 of record DASZEL010000008.1, on the reverse strand, counting down.
GGTGCGGGCGTTGGCGCGGCAGCCTGAACGAGCAGGCGACCTACGGGAGGCGGGTTGCGAGGTGCGCCAAGCCGACGCCCTCGAGCCCGGGACGCTCCGCCCTGCGCTCGAGGGCGCCGGGGTCGCTTACTACCTCGTCCACTCGATGGGGCGCGGCTCCGATGGCGACTTCGCCGCGCGCGACCACCGGGCGGCGGAGAACTTCGCCACGGCCGCCGCCGCGGCCGGCGTCAAGCGCATCGTCTACCTGGGGGGTCTGGGGGAGGGGTCGAAGCACCTCGACAGCCGCCACGCGACGGCGGAGACCCTGCGCCGGGGCTCTGTTCCGGTCTCCTACTTCCGCGCCGCGGCGGTGCTGGGGCCGGGCAGCGAGTCGTTTCGGACCGTCTTCTATCTCGTCCGCCGCCTGCCGGTGATGGTGACGCCGAGGTGGGTGGCGACCCGTACGCAGCCGATCGCAATCGATGACGTGATCGCCTGTCTCGCCGCTGGCTCCGATCTCGAACGGCGCGTCGATCGCGAGATCCAGATCGGCGGCCCCGACGTCACCACCTACGGGGGGATGATCGACGAGCTCGCCCGGGCGCTCGGCCGGCGCCCGCCGCTGCGGATCGTCGTCCCGATCCTCACTCCCCGCCTCTCCTCGCTCTGGATCGGCCTGGTGACGCCGGTCGATGCGGGCGTCGCCAAGCCCCTGATCGAGGGACTCTCCACCGAGACGGTGGTCGCCGATCCCTCCGGCATGGAGCTCCTCGGCAACCCGCCCCGGACCCACTTGCAGGAGGCGCTGCGGCGGGCGGCCTCTGTGCTCGAGCAGAGCTAGGCGTTCGCGACTGCCCGCGCCTGCTCTTCGCCGATAAACGGGACCAGCAGCTCGTAGGTGAGGTCGGAGAGCAGGTTCGGCAGCTTGGCGGCGCGGCCGAGCACGATCTCCTCGTAGATCCTCGCCAGGATCGTCCCTACCGCGAGTGAGTTGGCCTGGGCCAGCTCGGGCTTGGGAGCGTCATCGCCCATCCCGTCTTCCAGCAGCGCGACCGCGCGGGCGAACTCGGCTTGGAAGATCGGGCGAAAGGCGGGGCCGACTGTGCTGAGCTCGACCAGCGTGAAGCGGGCTGCGTCGGCATCGGCCGCAAACCAATCGAGCGTCACCGAGAGGGCTCTGCGCATCCGCTCGCTCCAGGGTTCCTCGGTGAGGTAGGTGTCGCGCACCCGCTCCTCGAGGTCGTCGACGAGCAGCTTGTGGGCCGCCAGCATGCAGTCGAGCTTGTCGTCGAAGAGTTCGTAGAAGCTCTCGCGGCCGACGCCTGCCTCACCGAGGATGTCGCCGACGGTGGTCGACTCATAGCCCTTGGCGACGGTGACTTTGACCACGGCCGCCAGCAGTCGCTCACGCTGGGAGCGCTCGACCAGCTCGCGCGGCAGGCCGTGGCGCCCGCGTGGGAGCCGCCAGCGCCGCAGGTCCTCTTCGGGCTCAATCACCGGGCACGGCACCGCCGACTGGACTCTCCTTGGCAATACGTGACTGCTTAAGGGCCTCGTCGTGTCCGCCGAAGGGGCTGACGGCGAGGTAGACGAGCTCGGGGAGGAGCTCCGGCAGCCGGTCGGCCTCGCCGATCGCGATCTGGTTGAGGATCAGGACCTGGGCCTTGCCGAAGGCGAGCCGCGGGTCGCTGTAGGCCTGGTTCTCGCCGTCGCGGCGAGACCACAGGCCTTCTAGCGCCGGGATCGTCACCTTGCGATAGCACTCGATCACTCTCGGGTCGACGGCGATCGCGTCGCCGGTGAGGAGCTGTGCCAGGCCCGGGCGTTCTGCCAGTGCCTGGATCACGGCGCTTGCTCCTTTGCGCACGGCATCGGCAGGCGCGTCCTCGCGGTCATGGGCGGAGGCGGCTACCTCTTGGAGCTGCTCGATGCAATAGCCGATCGCGGCGTCGAAGCAGGCGCGCTTGTCGTCGAACTGCTTGTAGAAGGTAGTGCGGGAGATCCGCGCCCGGGCGACGATGTCGGTGATCGTCGTCGCCGCGTAGGTCTTCTCGGCGCAGCTGTCGATCATCGCGTCGATGATCCGCTGGCGCTGATTGCCTAAGCCGAGATCGGCAGAAGTGGTCGGCTGTAGAACGCTGGCCGCCATTTCAGAACTCCGATGTTTTTGCATCAATGCAGATTGTCCCACCCTAGCCGGGGATCTGGACTCCGGGTCCAGCCGGTAGTGCTTACCCGCACAAAAAGGATACGACAGTTTTTATTAAGTGTTGGAGGAAATCTGCTGACTGGGGTCGCTTGCAGCGGTCTCCTCGCAGCCGCACGGACGCGGCGTATAGGGCAGCTCGCCCGTGTCGTGGAGCTCGAAGCGCAGGGAGTTGATCACCGCGCCGACCATCAGCGCCAGGCTGAGGACGTAGAACCAGAGCAGGGCTATGAGGACGAAGCCGAGGGTCGAGCCGAACTGCGAGAGACTGGACACGTTGGTGAGATAAATCGGGAAGAGCCAGTTGGCGAGGCCGGCGCCGAGGGTGACGAAGAGGGCCCCGGGCCAGACCGCGCGCCAGGGCATGTGGCCCTTGGGAACCGCCCAGAAGATCACCGCGCAGATGCCGAAGGTGACCAGCAGCGCCGCGGCGAGGACCAGCATCGTGTCGATCGCCTTGATGTCGGAGAGGCCGAAGGGGAGCCGGTCGGTGCTGGAGAGCACCCCGCTCTCGACCGCCGGCGCGAAGATGCTCGCCGCGATGAAGAGGAGGACGACGCCGAGCATCGCGAAGGAGAAGCGCTTCTGCTCGACCCAGCTGCGGCACTCGACGTGGTAGATGCGGCAGAAGGCGGTGTCCATCGCCCCCCAGAAGGAGGCGCCGATCCAGAGCGAGCCGGCGAAGGCGGCGATTCCGATCGTCGCCGTGTTGTCCTCGATCCGGCGCAGCACGTCGGTCAGCGTCTGCTGCTCGGTGTTCGGGAAGAGCCGCTGGAGGTCGGCGAGGACGCTGCTCTCGACCCCTTCGATCTTCAGCACCTGGCCGAAGACGAAGAGCACGAGCAGGGCGAAGGGGAAGACCGCCAGCATCAGGTTGTAGGCGACCATCGCCGAGAGGCCGGTGACGTTCTCGCGGTAGGCGCGGTTCCAGAAGGCCCGCAGCCAGGGGGTGGGGTGGCGCAGGGAGATCGGCATTTAGCGCAAGATGCGGGGCATTCAGGCTTGACTTCAAAAAGTGAAGCGACTACTATGCGAACAGGCGTTTGATGCAGTTAAGACGCCACACGTGCACAATGACGATGTAGACGCTACTTTCGCGGGCCGCCTCTAGGGTCCGCTTTTTGTCGGTACGCGCGACGGAGCGGCGCGACTTTCGGGTCGCAGCGGCCTTTTCGTCGAGCAGGTCTAAATAACGAGCGCAAGGGAAACGAGTAAGAACGGATGCTGGTAGCTGAGCTTCAGGAACTGGACGAGGTCAAAAACCTCATTAATCGCGGGCAGCAGCTTGGCGTGCTGACCTTTGGCGACGTCGCCTCTGCGGTCTCCGAGGTCGACTTGGACGAGTCTGACGTCGAGGATCTCTACGGCCACCTCGAGAAGTCGGGGATCGAGCTTGTCGAGGACATGGACCCGGCGCAGAAAGCCGCCGCCGAAGCGCTTCCCGCCGACACCGGCAAAAAAGGTCGCCGGCGCCAGAAACAGGCGCTCGACCTGAAACCGGACATGACCACCGATTCCTTGCAGCTGTTCCTCAAGGACATCGGCAAAGTCCGCCTGCTGACTGCCGCGGAGGAGGTCGAACTCGCGAAACGGATCGAGCGCGGGGACCTCGACGCGAAGCAGAAAATGGTCGAGTCGAACCTCCGTCTGGTCGTCTCGATCGCGAAAAATTATCGGAACCAGGGGCTGCCCTTCCTCGACCTGATCCAGGAGGGAACGCTCGGCCTGGTCCGCGCGGCGGAGAAGTTCGACTACCGCAAGGGCTTCAAGTTCTCCACCTACGCGACCTGGTGGATCCGCCAGGCGATCGCCCGCGCGCTGGCTGACAAGGCGCGAACGATCCGGATCCCGGTCCACGTCGTCGAGAAGCTGAACAAGATCGGCCGCGCCGAGCGCAAGCTGGTCACCGAGCTGGGCCGCGAGCCCACCCCGGAGGAGATCGCCGAGGTAACGGGGATCGATCCCGAGGAGGTCGACTCGATCAAGCGCTCCGCCCAGGCCCCGGTCTCGCTGGAGAAGCCGGTCGGCGACGAGGAGGAGTCCGAGTTCGGCCAGTTCATCGCCGACGAGAAGGCCGAGTCCCCGTTCGATCGGGCGGCCGACCTGCTGACCAAAGAGGCGCTGAAAGAAGCGCTCGAGAACCTCTCCTACCGCGAGCGCCGCGTGCTCGAGCTCCGCTACGGGCTCGGCGGCGAGCACCCGCGGACCCTGGACGAGGTCGGCCGCACCTTCAACGTCACCCGCGAGCGGATCCGCCAGATCGAGAACCAGAGCCTGAAAAAGCTCCAGTCCCTCGGCGAGGCGCAGAAACTCCGCGAGGTCGCTTAGCACTTCGGTTGCGGGGGAGGGCTTGACGGCCCTCTCCCGGACTCGACCTCCCCCGCTTTACCGAAAAGCGGGCATTCAGTGAATTGGCTGACCGGCCGATAGAGGTCGGGATGTTCGACATCGATTCAGCCTTGCGCACCCTCGTTGACCGCGGTGGGTCGGATCTGCACGTCAAGGTGGGCGTGCGGCCGACGATTCGGCTTCACGGCGAGCTCTGCCCGCTCGAGGGCTACGAGCCGTTGGGGCCGAAAGACACCGAACAGGCTTTCCAGGACATCGCCGAGGTGCGGTCGCTGACCGAGTTCGAGGAATCCGGCGAGGCCGACTTCTCCTACTCGGTGCCCGGTCTCAGCCGCTTCCGCGTCAACACCTTCAGGCAGCGCGGCTCGATCTCGATCGTCTGCCGCGCGATCCCCTTCGAAATCCGCTCGGTCGACGAGCTGGGGCTGCCGCCGGTGGTGACCAAACTGGCCGAAGAGCAGCGCGGAATCGTCCTCGTCACCGGCACCACCGGCTCGGGCAAGAGCACGACCCTGGCGGCGATGATCGACCACATCAACCGCACCCGCACCGACCACATCATCACCCTCGAGGACCCGATCGAGTACCTGCACGAAGACAAAGGCTCGATCGTCAACCAGCGCGAAGTCGGCTCCGACACCGAAAGCTTCGCCCGGGCGATGCGACGCGTCCTGCGCCAGGACCCCGACTGCATCCTGATCGGCGAGATGCGCGACGAGGAGACCGTACGGACCGCGCTCTCGGCGGCCGAGACCGGCCACCTCGTGCTCTCCACCGTCCACACCCTGGACGCAACCGAGACGATCAACCGGATCGTCGACTTCTTCCCGCCGCACCTCCAGCACCAGGCCCGCGTCATGCTCGCGGCGACCCTCAAGGGGGCGATCGCCCAGCGCCTCGTCCCCGACATCACCGGTGACGGCCGCGTCCCCGCCTCGGAGATCCTCGTCGTCACCGGCCGGGTCAAAGACCTGATCATGAATCCGGAGGAGACCGGCAAGATCACCGAAGTCATCTCCGAGGGCGAGTACTACGGCATGCGCACCTTCGACCAGTCCCTGCTCGGCTACGTGATGGAGGGCAAGGTCTCCGAGCACGTCGCCCTCGAGTACGCCTCCAGCCCGCACGACTTCAAACTGATGCTGGCGGCGGGCGGTCAGAGGGCGAGCGGGATCGAGCAGATGGAGCCACAGCCCGCCTCGTAGTAGCTAGTACGCCCGTCCACGGGGGTGGTCCAAGGCCCGTGCGCGATTCAAGCATCGGCGGCCACGGTCCGATTCTCCTCCCACATGCTTGTAATCGACCGCTTCATCCTGCTTGTTCGCGACCTCCGGCGCAACGAGAGCGGCATGGCGGTGGCCACTGCCCTGGTCTCGATGACGGTTGCCTTCAGCTTTGCCGGGGCCGCCGTGGTCTACTCGGTCAACACCCAGCACGGAACCGTGCGCGATCGCGGCTCCAAGCAGGCGATCGCCGCGGCCGACGCCGGCGCCAACGTCGCGCTGATGCGGATGAACCAGTTCTCGAAGGCGGTCAGCAGCGCCAATCCGTGCATCGGGGTGAGCGGCAGCATGCTCGTCGTCACCAAAGCCGAAGCCGACGGCTGGTGTCCGACCGTCTCCGGGACCGTCGGCGGCGCCACCTACTCCTACCGCGTCGGCCCGAGCGTGGCGGCCTGCTCGACCGCGACCTCCTGCGTCGTCGCGACCGGCGGCGCCAACGGCGTCAGCCGTCGCGTCGCCGTGACCCTCGGCACCAGCTCGGTCGGCGGCGCCTTCTCACGGGCGGGAGTGCTCGGCCAGGAAGACATCACCCTCGACAACAACGTCGACGTCCGCGTCGGGGTCGGCACCAACGGCAACATCAGCCTCAGCAACGGCGCCAGCATCTGCGGCGACATCCGCCGCGGCGTCGGCAAGAAACTCACCTTCGAAAACAGCTCCTCGCAGTGCAGCGGCTACGTTAAAACCGAAGGCAACGAAACCCTGCCGCAGGTCAGCAGCTTCATCCCTTCGACGATCTCGACCTCGAACAGCAACAAACGGCTTGTCAAGTGCACCAGCACGAATGTGCCGGCGGAATGCCAGCAGGACTCGTACACGAAAAGCTGGGAATCGACGAGACCCTGGAACGCGACCACGAGGACGATCGAACCGGCGCAGAACTCGACCTTGACCCTCTCCGGGGGCGACTACTTCATCTGCCGGCTCGTCCTCGGGAACAACTCGCACCTGATCATGGGCGCGACGGCGACGGTAAGGATCTTCTTCGACACGCCGGAGAACTGCGGCGTCAAAGCCAACGAAGCGCAGATCATGGTCGAAAACAACGCCGACATCACCTCCAGTGCCTACCAGCCGACCGAAGACAAATTCTCCGTGCCCGGCCTCTACGTGATGGGCTCGACGACGATCCCGACGCAGGTCGATTTCGGCAACAACGCCGGCGACAGCCAGTTCGTCCTCTACGCCCCGAACTCCAACATCTACCTGGAAAACAACGCCACCTTCAAGGGCGCGATCGCCGGCAAAACCGTCTACCTGAGCAACCACGCCAAGGTCGAACAGGACGAAGGCTTCGAACCGCCAAAAATCGGCGGCAGCACGCTTTACTCGCGCCAGTCGTATGTGGAGTGCGTCGGGTCCACCGGCTCGCCCCCCAACGCCAACTGCTGAATTCAAGGTCTCGGCAGCGAATGCCGAGCTACTAAGCGGAAGTTCGATGAGAGAGAAACTCAACGAAAACCCGCTTGCCCAGGTCGCTTTGATCGGCGCGCTGCTCGTTGCCTCGATCCTGGCTTTGACGATGATGCGAGGCGGGGGCGAAGGCGAAGCTGAAGAAGCCGAAGCGCCGGTACCCACGACCACCGCCACTGCGGTTCCGCCTGCCGGCGAAGTCACCGAAACCGCAACCGCCACTCCCACCGCTAGTGGTACCGCGGCGCTACCGCCGGTGACCACCTCGCCTCCGCCCAAGGCGGTCACCAGCGCCTATGAGTCGGGCAAGACGGTGGTGCTGCTGATCGTGCGGGAAGGCGGGATCGACGACCGGATGGTCAAGGAGGACGCGGGCGCCCTCTCCGCTGTCCCCGACGTCGCCCTCTTCGTGGTTCCCTCCCAGGAGATCGCCCGCTACGCGGCGATCGCCGAGGGGGCAGGAGTAAACCGGGTCCCCGCCCTCGTCGTGGTGAGGCCGAAGTCGCTCAGCAACGGGAGCCCGACCGCGTCGGTCAGCTACGGCTACCAAGACTCCGAGTCGGTCGTCCAGCAGGTGGTCGACGCCCGGTACAAGGGCCGAACGCTTTCCTACCACCCGTAGGCATGGAGTACGGGGGGGAATATCCAGGCCACCTACGGCCGGTTCCCGAATCCGGTGACTCGACCGCGCCGGTCCTGCAACCGGAGCAGGAGGGGACTCCGGGGCTGACCGCCCCGCGCAGGCGCGGGCGCTCCAGCGGCTTCGTCACCGACGTGCTCGTCGAGCTCGGCTTCGTGCCCGAGGCGCGCGCGCACGAGGCAGTCGAACAGGCGCGCACGGCCGGGATGCCGCCGGAGGCGGTGCTGCTGCAGCACGGCACGATCAGCGGAGACCAGCTCTCCCGTGCGATCGCCGAGCGCTACGGCCTCGACCACATCGACCTCTCCGAATACCCGGTCGACATGGCGGCGGCGAACCTGATCCCGGTCGGGACCGCTCGCCGCTATCGGGCCCTCCCAGTCGGCTTCATCGACAAGCAGACGCTGCTGGTCGCGATGGGGGACCCGACCAACGTCCTCGCGGTCGACGACATCCAGCTCGCGACCGGGCTCGACTGTCGCGTCGCGGTGGCGGTCGAGGAGGACATCGAAGCTCTGATCACCCGCCTCAACACCTTGCAGAGCTCGGTCAGCGAGGCGGTCACCGAAGGCGAAGAAGAGGAAGAGGAGGCCGCGCTCGCCGAAGTCGCCCAGATGGAGGTCGGGGCCGAGGACGCTCCCGTCGTCAAGCTCGTCTACAGCATCCTCGGCCAGGCGGTCGGCGAGGGCGCCTCCGACATCCACTTCGAGCCCGAGGAGCAGGACATGCGGGTCCGCTTCCGGATCGACGGCGTCCTCCGCGAGGCGGCCAACGTCCCGAAGCGGATGGTCAGCGCCGTGATCTCACGGGTGAAGATCATGAGCGAGCTCAACATCGCCGAGAAACGGGTCCCCCAGGACGGCCGCGTCAGCATCACCGTCGAGGGGCGCCGGATCGACCTGCGCGTGACCACGCTGCCGACCCAGATGGGGGAGGGGGCGACGATCCGCATCCTCGACAAAGACAACGCCCAGCGGTCTCTCAACGATCTCGGCATGGACGGGAGCACGCGCGAGCGCTTCGAGTTCTCCTTCCACCAGGCCTACGGCGCCGTCTTGGTCACCGGCCCGACCGGCTCGGGCAAGAGCACGACCCTCTACGCGGCGCTGCAGGCGCTCAACCAGGTCGACAAGAAGATCATCACGATCGAGGACCCGGTCGAGTACCAGCTCGAAGGGGTCAACCAGATCAACGTCAACCGCAAGGCCGGGCTCGACTTCGCGACCGGGTTGCGCTCGATCCTCCGCGCCGACCCGGACATCGTGATGGTCGGCGAGATCCGCGACGGCGAGACCGCGCGGATCGCGGTCGAGGCCGCCCTCACCGGGCACATGATGCTGACCACCCTGCACACCAACGACGCCCCCGGGGCGATCACGCGGCTGACCAAGATGGGCATCGAGTCCTTCCTGATCGCCTCGGCGGTCGACTGCGTCGTCGCCCAGCGCCTGGCGCGGAAGCTGTGCAGCCACTGCAAGCGCCGCGCGATCATCCCGGTCCAGGCGCTGACCGAGGCGGGGCTGCGGGTCGGGGCCGAGGTCGAGGCCTATGAGCCGACCGGTTGCTCGCGCTGCAACGGCAGCGGCTATCGCGGTCGCGCCGGCCTCTATTCGGTGATGACGATGAGCGAACGCATCAAAGAGATGGCGGTCGCCCATGCCTCGGAGGCGGAGATCGGCGCTGTCGCCGCCGAGGAAGGGATGTGCACCCTGCGCGAGGACGGCCTGGCGAAGGTGCGAGCGGGCATCACCAGCCTCGAGGAGGTGCTGCGTGTCACCACCTGAGCTGTCGGCTAATTTCTTTCGGGTATCGAGATCCACGGCCCGGCGGCCGATGTAGAGGCCATGGACTTCGACTTCTCCGAGGTACTCAGAATCATGGTCGAGGCGCGAGCCTCGGACGTCCACATCACTCCCGGCTTCCCACCTGCGGTCCGCGACAAGGGCAAGATCACGCCGATGGATGGCTTCCCCGTCCTCAGCAGCCAGCAGACGCGTGAGGTCGTCTTCAGCATCCTCAACGACGAGCAGCGCAAACGCTTCGAGAACCACAAACAGCTCGATTTCGCCTACGCGATCCCTGGGGTCGCCCGGTTCCGCGTCAACTGCTTCTTCCAGCGCGGCGCCGTCAGCGCCGCCTTCCGTCTGATCCCGCAGGAAATCCCCGGCCTCGACTCGCTGCAGGTGCCCCAGATCCTGCGTGAGCTGACCCAGAAACCGCGCGGCTTCATCCTTGTCACCGGCCCCACCGGCTCGGGCAAGAGCACGACGCTGGCGGCGATGATCGACGTGATCAACTCCGAGCGCCAGGACCATATCCTCACGATCGAGGACCCGATCGAGTTCCTGCACCAACATAAAAAATCGATCGTCAACCAGCGCGAGGTCGGCTCCGACGCCGAGGACTTCGCTCTCGGTCTCCGCGCCGCCCTGCGAGAGGACCCGGACGTCATCCTCGTCGGCGAGATGAGGGACCTGGAGACGATCTCCACCGCCCTCACCGCGGCCGAGACCGGCCACCTCGTCTTCGCCACCCTGCACACGCAGTCGACCGCGCAGACGGTCGACCGGATCATCGACGTCTTCCCACCCGAGCAGCAGGGACAGGTACGGACCCAGCTCTCGATCGCCCTGCAGGGCATCGTCACCCAGCAACTGCTGCCGACCGCTGACGGCGCCGGCCGCGTGGTCGCCTCCGAGGTCCTCGTCCCGACGCCGGCGATCCGCAACCTGATCCGCGAGGGCAAAACGCACCAGATCTACGCCGCCGTCCAGACCTCCGGCGCCGTCGGGATGCAGACGATGGACGCCGACCTGGCGCGGCTCGTGCGCGGCGGCAAGATCACCCGCTCGCTCGCCCAGCAGCGGGCCTCGGTCCCCGAGGAGCTCAAACGCCTGCTCGGGACCGAGCCGGTGGCCGCCGCGTCGATGGCGCTGGACGGCAACGGGAACTACGCCCAGCCGGGAGTGTCCCCGAGCTACTCGACGGGGTCGTAGCCGATGGCTGCCGCGGCGACCACTTTCGCCTTCCGCGCGATGGACCCCTCCGGCGCCCCTTCCAGCGGCGAGCTCGAGGCGGAATCCAAGTCGCAGGTCGCCGAGGCGCTGCGCCAGCGCGGCCTGATCGTCCTCGACGTCACCGAAAAAGCCTCGCCGGTCAACGTCGAGGACTTCTTCAAGCGCTGGCAGAAGATCGATATGCGCGAGCTGGCGGTGTTCTCGCGGCAATTCGCGACGTTGGTGGCCTCCGGGATGCCGATGCTGCGGACGCTGCGAACGCTCGAGGAGCAGACCAAGGACGAGATGATCCAGGAGGCGGTGGCGGGGCTGCGGGCTGACGTCGAGGCCGGGTCCTCGCTCGAGCAGGCGATGGAGCGCCACCCCAAGGTCTTCGACCGGCTCTTCCGCGCCATGGTCCGCTCCGGCGAGCAGTCCGGCCGCCTCGACGAGGCCCTCGACCGGGTCGCCTACCAGGTGGAGAAACAGGACGCCCTGCGGCGGCAGGTGAAATCGGCGCTGATGTACCCGGCGGTTGTCTTCGGCTTTGCGGTCGTCGTCCTCGTCGCGATCGTCTGCTTCGTGATTCCGGTCTTCGTTGACATCTTCAAAAACCTCGCCGAAGAACACCCCGGCGAAAGCGCCTCGCTGCCGGCGCCGACCCAACTCTGCGTAGCGGTCTCCGGAGCCCTCACCGGCTACTGGTTCGTGATCATCCCGATGATCATGATCTCCTCCTTCGTCTTCTTCCGCTGGAAGAAGACCGAAGGCGGGCGCGACGTGTGGGAGCGGGTGATTCTCAAGACCCCGTTCAAGATCGGCGACGTCATCCAGAAGGTCGCCCTGGCCCGCTGGTCGCGCACCTTCGCCGGCTCGGTCTCGGCGGGCGTCCCGATGCTGCAGGCGATCAAACTCACCGGCCAGACGGCCGGAAACATCGTCATCGAGAAGTCGATGGAGGACGTCTACGAGTCGGTCAAGCGGGGCGGTGCATTGGCCGCTCCGATCGAGAACAACCCGATCTTCCCGCCTATGGTGGGCCACATGGTCGCCGTCGGCGAGGAGACCGGTCAGCTGGAGACGATGCTCGCCAAGATCGCCGACTTCTACGAGGCCGAGGTCGACGCCAAGGTGAAGGCGTTGACGGCCCTGCTCGAGCCGCTGATGATCGTCTTCGTCGGCGGCATGGTCGGGTTCATCGTCATCTCGATGTACCTGCCGATGTTCAGCATCTACGAAAAGATCCGCTGACCCTCACGAATTATGGGGGCAGAACGTGGACGCCTGTCCCTAAATCGGCGCTTTCCCTGCTGGTGGAACCGAGCGCACCGATAGGTCATCCGAGAACCAGTCGAGAAGCTGCCAGTGCCTGGTGCTCTGGCTTCAAACGTTTAGGAACCTAGGAGGAACCTAATGTTTATCCAGAATCTCCGGGCCAAAGTAGGCGCCCGGCTCAACGGCGACAGCGAGGCTGGTTTCACGCTGATCGAGCTCCTCGTCGTGATGCTCATCCTC
>DASZEL010000007.1:0-85305 GCA_035940865.1 Solirubrobacterales bacterium | reverse complement strand
GGTGCCGTCCTCGGTGGTGACGAAGTCCCCGGCGATGATCGGGGAGCCGCCCGGCTCACGATCCTGCAACTCGAAGACGGGGCCCTGGTAGTGCTTGCCGATCAGCTCCGTCCCCGGGAACCGCTCCAGCACCTCCGCGTCCTCACCCAGCACCTTCTCGACCAGCGGCTCGGCCAGGATCACCGTCTCGTCGTCGAGGCGGGCCCGGACGTACGTGACCTCGGGCGCCACCGCGACGGCTACGTTGCCCGGCAAGGTCCACGGGGTCGTCGTCCAGACGAGCAGGGACGCGTCCTCCCCGACCAGCGGGAACCGCACATAGATCGAGGGGTCCTTGACGTCCTCGTAACCCAGCGCCACCTCGTGCGAGGACAGCGCCGTCCCGCAGCGGGGGCAGTAGGGCACGACCTTGTGGCCCTCGTAGAGGCGGCCGTCGTCCCAGAGCTTGCGCAGCGACCACCAGACCGACTCGATGTAGTCGTCCTCGAGGGTGACGTAGGGGTCGTCGAGGTCGATCCAGAAGCCGATCCGCTCGGTCAGCTTGTTCCACTCCTCGACGTACTCGAAGACCGACTCGCGGCAGCGGCGGTTGAACTCGGCGATCCCGAACTCCTCGATCTCCTGCTTGGAGGAAATCCCGAGCTGCTTTTCGACCTCGAGCTCGACCGGCAGGCCGTGGCAGTCCCAGCCCGCCTTGCGCGGCACCCGGAACCCGCACATCGTCTTGTAGCGCGGGTAGACGTCCTTGAAGACGCGGGCGAGGACGTGGTGGGAGCCGGGGCGGCCGTTGGCGGTCGGCGGTCCCTCGTAGAAGCTCCAGACCGGGGCCGCGGCACGCGCCGCGAGCGAGCGCTCGAAGACCCCCTCCTCGCGCCAGCGCGCGAGCACCCGCTCCTCCAGCTCGGGGAAGGACTGCTTCGGGTCTACGGGCGCGAATCCGGGCATGAAGTCACGATTCTATGAACGGTCATGAATTGGTGAACGTCGGCGCCCCAGTAGGGTGGGCGGCCGATGGAGCGCTACGACCTCAACGGCAAAGTCGCCTTGGTCACCGGAGCCGCCCGCGGCATCGGCTTCGAGACCGCGCGGCAGATGCACATGCGCGGCGCCTCGGTAGCGGTGCTCGACCTCAATGCCGAGGAGGCGCGCGAGGCGGCCGAGCGGATCGGCCCGCGGGCGATCGGGCTCGGCGGCGACGTCACCGACCAGAGCGCGCTGATGAACGCGGTTGCGCAGATCGTCGAAGAGTTCGGCGGCCTCGACATCGCCGTCGCCAACGCCGGCATCGCGCAGAAGCAGTTCGCGACCGTGCGCGGCATCTCCGGCGAGGAATGGGAACGGGTCTTCGAGGTCGACCTGCTCGGGGTCTGGCGGACGGTGCGGGCGACGCTGCCGCAGATCGTCGAGCGCCAGGGCCAGATGATCGTCGTCTCCTCGGTCTACGCCTTCGCCAACGGCTTCGGCAACACCCCCTACGCGGTGGCGAAGGCGGGGGTCGAGTCGCTCGGGCGGGCGCTGCGGGTGGAGCTGAAAGCGCACGGCGCCAGCGCCAGCGTCGCCTACTTCGGCTGGGTCGACACCAAACTCGTGCAGGACGCCTTCTCCCAGGAGACCTCCGGCCGGGTCGAAAAACTGAGCCCGAAATGGCTGATGAAACGGATCAGCCCCGAAGAGGCCGGCGCCGGCCTCGTCCGCGGGATCGAAGAACAGGCGCCGCGGATCTTCGTCCCCAAGTGGTGGCGCTACGTCGCCGCCTTCCGCGGCCTGATCAACCCGCTACTCGACAAGCGGATGGAAACCGAACCGAAATTCGGCGAGCTGGTCCGCGACATCGACGCCGAAAGCGTCGACCTCGCCAAAAGCTCAAGCGCGAGTTAGCCGCTCCAGCAGGATCAACGGCGACTCGTAGCGCTCGCCGGTAGCCCGCGTCATCGCGATCTCGCAGGTGCGGTTGCTGGAGAGGTAGGCGTCGAACCGCCGCCCCTCGAGCTCTTCGGCCTGAGGCCGCGTAGCCGAAGCGGTCAGCTCCGGATGCGTGATCCCGCGGGCGCCGGCAAAGCCGCAGCAGGTTGCGGAGGGCGCGACGTAGACCTCGTTGGCGAGAGCCTCCGCCAGTGCGCGCAGCGGATAGGCGAGACCGAGCCGCCGCGTCGCGCAGGTCGGGTGAGCGGTGGCGGACCCGACCTTCTCCGCGATCTCGAGGTTCGGCAGCAACCGCAGCGCCCAGGCAACCGAATCGACGATCTCCATCCGCGAGAGCCGCTCCGCGTTCTCCTCCGAGAGCACCCCCTCAGCCGGATCGGCGATAGCGCCAGTGCAGGAAGCTGCATCAACAACAACCGGCAGCTTTCCTTTCTCGCTCCACCGCCAGAGCTTCTCCACCATCTCATTCGCCTTGTGCCGATGAGCAGCGTCGAACCCTTTCGAGCTCCAAGGCAACCCGCAGCAACTCCCCTCCACCCCATCGGGAATCGCCACCGGCATCCCAGCCCGCGCCGAGACCTCGACCAAAGCCTCCGTGGGACTGCCGCCAAAGATGCGGTTCGTGCAACTCGGGACGTAGACAGCCACCGTCTCGGCCAGGGGAGCGGGTGACCCCTCCCGGACCCTCCCCGCTGTGGTCCGGGAGGGGTCACCCGCTCCCCCCCGCCGCCCAGGCCCCGGCAACCCCCGCCCGCGCTTCGTCCTCCGCACCAGCGGCCCGGCGACCTTCAGCCCGGCCCGCGAGACCTTCTCGACCGAACCCCAGCGCTTCGCCGTAGCCAAAGCCGCCCGTTCGGCGCGCTCCCCATGCTGCTCACGCCGCAGCTCCTTGACCATCCGCCCCGTATCGATCCCCAGCGGACAAGCCAGCTGACAAGAACCATCCGTCGCGCAGGTCTCGATCGCGTCGTACTCGTACTCCTCGAGCAGCGCCCGCTGCACCGGCGACCCCGCGGGCTGACGCGCCATCTCCCGCCGCAGGACGATCCGCTGCCGCGGCGTCGTCGTCAGGTGGCGGCTGGGGCAGACCGGCTCGCAGAAGCCGCACTCGACGCAGGTCGTCGCGCCGCCCCAGTCCTCGATCGCCGGCGTCGTTTTCAGGTTGCGCAGGTGGACGCCGGGGTCACGGCTGAGGACGACGCCGGGCGAGAGCACGCCGTCGGGGTCGGCGAGCCGCTTCACCCGCCACATCAGCTCGGTTGCCTTCTCCCCCCACTCGCGCTCCACATAAGGGGCCATGTTCACCCCGGTCCCGTGCTCGGCCTTGAGCGAGCCGTCGTACTTCTCGACCACCAGCTCGACCAGCCCTTCCATGAAGGCCTCGTAGCGCTCGAGGTCCTCCTGCTTGGCGAAGTCCGGCGTCAGCATGAAGTGGAGGTTCCCGGCCGAGGCGTGGCCGGCGACGCCGGGAAGGAAGCCGTGCTCGCCGAGCAGCGCCTGCAGGTCCTTGGCGCCTTCGGCGATCCGCGCCGACGGCACGCAGACGTCCTCGACGATCAACGCCGTCCCCTCCGGCCGCACCCGCCCGATCAACCCGTGCAGCCCCTCGCGGACCCGCCAGGCGAGCTCGATCTCCTCGAGCTCCTGGGTGAAGGCGATCGGCCGAATCGTCTCGTGCGAGCCGAGGATCGCTTCGGCCCGCAGGACCTGCGCGGCCAGGTCACCCTCGTCGGTGCCGCCGAACTCGACCAGCAGCACCGCCGACTCCGGCGGCAGCTCCTTCCACTCCTGCGGCGCCCCGACCATGTTCCAGGCGGCGGTGATCAGCGCCGGCGCGACCATCAGCTCGACCGCAGTGGCGCCGGAGGCGACCAGGTCTCCGACCGGCGCGGTCGCCGCGTCGACGCCGGGGAAGTGGATCCAGGCGGTGGTCGTCAGCGGCGGCACCGGCACCGTCTCGAAGACGGCCTCGGCGATGAAGGCGAGCGTCCCCTCCGAGCCGACCAGCAGACGGCGGAAGATCTCCAGCGGCTCGTCAGCATCGAGGAAGGCGCAGAGGCGGTAGCCGGTCGTGTTCTTGATCGCGAACTTGCGGCGGATGCGGTCAGCGAGCTCGGCGTCGGCGCGGATCTCGTCGCGGATCGCTTCCAGGCCGGCGACCAGCTCGGGCTCGGCGGCGGCGAAGCGCTCGGCGGCATCGGGCGCGCCGGTGTCGATCTTCGTCCCCGACGGCAGCACGAAGGTCAGCTCCCGCACCGTCGAGTAGGAGTCCTTGCTGGTGCCGCAGCGCATCCCGCCCGAGTTGTTGGCGACGACGCCGCCGACCGTGCAGACATCGGTGCTGGCCGGGTCGGGGCCGAGCTTGCGGCCGTGGGGGGCGAGGACGCGATTGGCATGGCCGAGGATCGTCCCCGGCTTCACCCGGGCGCGGGCGCCGTCCTCCTCGACTCGGACGCCGCCGAAGTGCTTGCGGACGTCGACGAGGATGCCGTCGCTCTGGCCTTGGCCGTTGAGGCTGGTGCCGGCGGCGCGGAAGGTGACGGGGATGCCGCGCTCGCGGCCGAAGCGGAGGACCTTGGCGACGTCGTCGGCGTCGCGCGCCTCGACCACGGCGCGCGGGAAGAGCCGGTAGGGGCTGGCGTCGGAGGCGTAGGCGACGAGGTCACTGACGCGGTGGAGGACGCGGTCGGCGCCGAGCAAATCCTCCAGTTCCTGGCGCAGCGGCTGGGCGACTCCGGCGGCGAGCGCGTCGGGTGCACGATCGGCAACCGGCTGGCTCGGCGGGGGCGGTACCGGCGGACGGGTGCGCTGCAGCAGGGCCATTGCCTTCAAGTGCAGCAGACCGCGATCAGAAGAGCGACATCCCCGGCGCCACCGGCACTTCCACCAGCTCCGGTTGCGAAGAGGCGAGCGCGGCGCTCAGCGCCCCGGCGACCTCGTCGCGCTCGCGCGCCCGGTGGGCTTTGACGCCATAGCCCTCGGCGACCGCGGCGACGTCGAGCTTCGGCAGGTCGAGCCCCGGCGCCGCGTTCACCTGCTCGACCTCGGCGAACCACTTGAGGATCGCGTACTCCTCGTTGCGAAGGACGAGGAAGGTCACCGGCGCCTGGTAGGCGACGGCGCTCCAGAAGGCGGTGATCGCGTACTGGGCCGAGCCCTCGCCGAGGACGCAGACGACCGGCCGGTCCGGCTGCGCCAGCTGCACCCCGACCGATGCGGCGAGCCCGAAGCCGAGGCCGCCGCCGGCGCTGAAGTAGTAGCTGCCGGGGCGCGAGATCCGCAGCTGGTTGCGCAGCGCCAGCGTGCTCGACGGGGACTCGAGGACGACGATCGCGTCCTCGGGCATCACCTCGGCGAGGGCGCTGTGGACGGTCGAGGGGTTGAGCGGGTCGGTGGCCGGGATTTCCTGCGGTCCCGGGTTCGGCTCCGGCGCCGGGCGCGAAGACTCCGGCACCGCGTCCAACAGCGCCGCCAGGGTTAGCGCCACGTCGGCGACGATCGCGTCGCCCATCGGCGCCCGCACCGCCTCGTCGGGGTCGCTGGTGATCGCGACCAGCCGCGCGCCCTCGGGCAGCAGCGGTCCCGGGATGTGGGGGTAGTAGGGGAAGACCGAGCTGCCGACGACGAGGATCAGGTCGTGGCCCTCGAGCGTCTGCCCGACGGGGCCGATCGCCGGCGGCAGGACGCCGCGGAAGTTGGGATGACTCTCGGGGAAGCCGAGGCGGACGCCGCCGGTGGCGGGCGAGGCCCAGACCGGCAGGCGCTGGCGCTCGGCGAGGGCGACGGCGGTGTCCCAGGCGCCGGCGGTGTCGATGTCGGGGCCGGCGACCAGGACGGGGTTCTGGGCGGCGTCGAGGCGCTCGGCCAGCGCCCTTACCGCCTCCGAAACGGCGCCGGCGCGGCCCGTCACCTGCCGCTCGATCGCCGCCCGCGCGTCGGCCTCGTCGACCTCGGCGTACCAGTCGTCCATCGGCAGCGAGACGAAGACCGGACCGCGCGGCGCGAGGCCGGCGAGGTGGGCGCCGTGGGCCAGCGCCAGCGGCACGTCCTCGGCCCGCGGCGGTTCGTAGGACCACTTGACGAGCGGGTGCGGCATCCGCGTCGCGTCGCGGTTGGTCAGGTTCGCCTGCAGGGTGATCTGCGCCCGCGCCTGCTGGCCGGCGGTGATCAGCAGCGGCGAGTGGTTGGCCTGGGCGTTGAAGATCGCCCCCATCGCGTTGCCCACCCCCGGCGCGGTGTGGAGGTTGACGACGGTGGTCTTCCCGGAGGCCTGGGCGAAGCCGTCGGCCATCCCGACCACGACCGCCTCCTGCAGGCCAAGGACGTAGCGGAAGTCGCCGGGGAAGTCGGCGAGCATCGGCAGCTCGGTCGAGCCCGGGTTGCCGAACATCGTCGTCATCCCGTGGGCGCGGAAGAGGTCGAACGCTGCCTCGCGGACCGTGGGCACGAATCGAACCCTACTCGGCCGTGTTCTGAGCCCAATGCCGATGCAGGATTCAAGAGCCGGGCGTCGTACAGCCGATAAGGCGGGAGTGAGCCACCGTCTCCTCGCCAGCGCCTGGGCGCGCGCCCTTGCCTGCTTTGCCCTCTCCCTCGCGCCCCTCTTCGCCATCTGCGCCTACTCGCAGGCGGCGCCGATTCCGGCGACGAAGCTGCTCTACGGGACCGGCAAGATCGTCCCGATCCCGGCCTCGATCGCGCACGAAGAGGGCGACATGGTCGACAAGCGGATCCTCCCCGACCTGCGCTGGATCGCCAAGCGCTACCCGATCTACGTCACCGACGGCTACTCCGGGCCGCTCCCGAACGGCGAACACGCCGGCTGCAACCGCTGCCACACCCGCGGCTCGGACCACTACAACGGGCTCGCGGTCGACCTCGTGCCGCTGAACGGAGACGGCAAATGCGACTCGACCTGGGCCGGGATCACCCGTCTCGCCCACTGGGCCGAGCCGGTGCAGAACAGCCCCCGCGCCCCCTTCCGCTGGGTCGGCTATGACGGCGACTCCGGCCACGGCTGCGGCAACCACCTCCACCTCTCCTGGAACCACGCGATCGCCGCCGAATACACCCTCGCGCAGTGGGTCGAAGTCTTCGCGGCCGGTTCCAACAAAGGCGCGGCGCCGACCGTACCCCCGAAGCCGCCCGTACCTCCGGCGCCTCCCCGCCCCTCCGGCGGCATCTCCCAGACCTCGTACGGCGGCGTCTCCGCCCGCGGAACCGGCGACTAGCGCCGGACGTTTCTGAGTTTCCGGGCCATATACGGGGCCTAAAGTCAGACACCCCTTCGGCGCGTTCGTAGGATGGGCGGAATGCGTGCGTGTTTCGTGATCCTCGTGGCATGTCTTGTCGCGCTTGCCGGCTGCGGGAGCCAGGACGACTCGACTCCGGTTGCCTGCCTCGAAGGGGCATCGGCCTATGAGAAGGCGCTGCGGGCCGCGCCGGGGGAAGTGCTCCTCAACGGAGAGACGCGGATCAGCGACTGCCTCGCAGAGAACCAAAAGGCCGGCGACCTCGCCAGGGTTGGTGAAGCGATGGTCGAGACGGCGACGACGCTGAACGCGGAAGCTCGCGCCGACCCGAATACGAACGCCGCCCTCCAGCTCGGCTACCTACTCGGGGCCGCCCAGAGCGGTGCCAAGCGCAGCCAAGGCATCCATAGCGACCTGGTGCGCCGCCTAGCCGTCTCTGCCCGCTACTCAGCGGGCAAGGTACCGCTGCCGCCAGGCTTCTTCGCCCATTACCGCGAAGGCTTCACCGCCGGCCGCGTCAGCGGATAAGCAGCCGGCGCGGCTGGAGCAATACGCTCCCCGCTCCCAAAAGATCTTCGATGGAGGCATGACCTTGGCAGAGCAGCTCTGGGGTGGCGAGACCACCAAAGCCGTAGACAACTTCCCGGTTTCCGGCGAGCGGGTGCCGGTGCCGGTGGTCCGCTGGCTGGGCCGGATCAAGGGCGCGGCAGCCGAGGCCAACGGCGCGCTGGGCAAGCTCGATGGCGATCTCGCCAGCCGGATCGCCGATGCCGGCCGCTCGATCGCCGCGGGCGAGCACGACGATCAGTTCCCGGTCGACGTGTTCCAGACCGGCTCCGGCACCTCCTCGAACATGAACGCCAACGAGGTGATCGCCAACCTCGCCGGGGAGAGGGTCCATCCGAATGACCATGTGAACATGGGGCAGTCCTCCAACGACGTCTTCCCCTCCGCCGTGCACCTGGCGGCACTCGACGAGGTCAGCCACGACCTGCTGCCGGCGATGGGCGGGCTCGAGGGCGCGCTGGAAGCGAAGGCGCAGCAGTTCGCCGACGTCGTCAAGGCCGGCCGCACCCACCTGATGGACGCGGTCCCGGTCACCCTCGGCCAGGAGTTCGGCGGCTACGCGGCGCAGGTTCGGCTCGGCGTCCAGCGGGTGGAGGCGACGTTGCGGCGGGTCGGTCAGATCCCGCTCGGCGGCACCGCCACCGGCACCGGCCTCAACACCCATCCCGAATTCGCCGCCAAGGTCCGCGAGAAGCTCGCCGCCGACACCGGCCTCGAGATCTCGGGCCCGCTTGATGCCTTCGAGGCGCAGGGCAACCGCGACGCCCTGGTCGAGCTCTCGGGCGCGCTCAAGGTCTACGCGGTCTCGCTCAACAAGATCGCCAACGACCTGGCGCTGATGGGCTCGGGACCGCGCGCCGGACTCGCCGAGCTGCGCCTGCCGGAGCTGCAGAAGGGTTCCTCGATCATGCCCGGCAAGGTCAACCCGGTGATCCCGGAGGTCGTGATCCAGGTCGCCGCCCAGGTGATCGGCAACGACGCCGCGATCACCGTCGCCGGCAGTCAGGGCCAGTTCGAGCTCAACGTGCGGGTGCCGCTGATCGCCCGCAACCTCCTCGACTCGATCAAGCTGCTGGCTAGCGCCTCGCGCCTGCTGAACGAGAAATGCGTCGCCGGGGTCGAGGCAAACGAGGAGATGACCGAGCGGCACGCCGAGGCGACGCTGGCGACGGCGACCGCACTCAACCCCCACATCGGCTACGACCGCGCCGCTGACATCGTCAAGACGGCGGCGGAGTCGGGGCGTTCGCTGCGAGAGGTTGCGTTGGAGCAGGGGGTTGAGCCGGCGGTGCTCGAGGAGGCGCTGGATCACCGGCGGATGGCTCGGCCGCACGAGTAGAGGTTTGGGTCGCCCCCTTAACTTGTTTGGATGCGGCACAACCCGGCGTATAGCTGTGACGACCTCGAGGTCGTCCGTGAACTGATCGAGAGGAATCCCTGGGCGACTCTGGTCAGTGAGAACGGCGGTCTGGTCGCTTCGCACTATCCGATCCTTTTGGACCCGGAGGCGGAGGAGTTGGCGATCCTCACGCATCTCGGTAAGCCGGATGACGAGCTGCACGGGATCGGCGACGGAGAAATGCTCGTGATCGTGCAGGGCGAGCACGGATACGTGTCACCCAGTTGGTACGCACCCGGCGCGACCCGGGCGCCTACTTGGAACTTCAGCGTCGCCCATCTCTACGGGGTGCCGGAGGTGCTCTCCGAGGAGGAGAACTTGGCGACGCTGGCGCGGCTGGTCGAGCGGTTCGAGCGACAGGTCGAGGAGCCGATGTTGCTCGAACGGGAGTGGGCTACGCCGTTTGCTCGTGGGACCGTGGGCATCAGGCTTCGGGTCGAGCGGTTCGTCTGCAAGCGGAAGCTGAGCCAGGACAAGGATCCGGTCAGCCGCCGCAACGTGATCGAGCGGCTGCGCGAGCCGGGGCCCTACCAGCACCCCGCGCTCGCCGACGAGGTCGAGCGCGAAGCGCGCTAGCCCATCGGGACCAGGCGGGATTGCTTGCGGTGCGGCATTACGAGCCGCTCGCAACCCTTCGGTCTGTCGCGCCGGTCGACATAGGCAACGTCACGGCCGCGGCCGCAGACGACGAGGTCGCGGCCGCCGCCCCGCACCTTGATCCGATCGGCGCCGCGACCAGCGAAGACGCAGTCGTCGCCGCCGCGCGGCCGGATCCGGTCCTTGCCGCCGCGGGCGAGGACCAGGTCGGCGGCGGCGGTACCGCGCAGGCGCTCGCCCTTGCGGCTGCCGTCGATGCGATGGCCGCAACCGCCGGTACCGACGCTGACCTTGCGCTTCACCGCGGTCGGCCCGCCCGCCTGCGAGGCCGCACCGGGTTCGCCGCGAGGGTCGCTGATCAGCAGCTCGACGTTGCGGTCGTCGGGGCCGCCCTCGCCGCAGGCCTCCGGCGTGCAGGCGCGGCCGCCGGTCTGGGCGTCGTTGTAGGAGAGGGTGCGGCCGATCGAGGCCAGATCCGCCGGCG
Organism: Solirubrobacterales bacterium; assembly: GCA_035940865.1. Lineage (GTDB taxonomy): Bacteria > Actinomycetota > Thermoleophilia > Solirubrobacterales > 70-9 > VAYN01. The sequence continues at coordinate 75,083 of DASZEL010000007.1, read as the reverse complement.
CCAGGACCGAGGCATTGGTGCCGGGGGCCGGCGCGGTCGCCTCGCTCGCGTGGTCGACGATCGTGCCGAAGATCGAGAGCGTGCCGTCGCGGTTGTCGAAGATCTGCAGCAGTCGCGCTTGCTGCGGCCAGTCGGCCTCGGCGGCGACCCGGATGCTCCAGAAGCCGTGACCGTCGGCGCTCGGGTACGGAGTGACGTCGTTGACGTGGCTATGGCCGGCAACCCAGGCGATCACGTTCGGGTAGCGGTGCAGCAAGGCGACCATGTCGTCGCCGAGGTGGATCGGCGTCGAGGGGCGCGGGTCGACGTCACAGCCAGGGTTGGCGTCGTGGCCGTGGGAGTCGGGACCGGTGCAGGGAGGCGCCGCCTCATCGGGCACGTTTGCGGTCAGGCTGGGGATCGCATGGTGGCTGAAGATCACCACCAGCTGGCCGGCCGCCGTCGCTTTCTCCAGCACCCCTTCGAGCCAGCGGAACTGCGGGTCGTCGACGTTGCCGTCGGCGCAGGGACCGGTGACGCCGCCCTCGCAGACGGTGTCGAGGGCGATCATCCGCAGGCCCGGCACCGGCACGAACGAGTAGTAGCCGGCGGCGCCGTTCGAGGCCGCTTCCTGGTCGGGGTCGACGTCACCGAAGCCGTGGCCGTCGGGCTGGCTGCCGTCCTTGAACACCTGCTTGAACTGCGCTTTGGAGACGTAGCGGCGATCGGGGTCGGGCGGCACCAGGGTGGGCACGCCTTCCATCGGCTTCGTGCAACCGGTGGCCTCCTCCTCGATTGCCGCGTCGGCCGCCTGGTTCCCCTGCACCAGCCCGTCGTGGTTGCCGAAGGCGACGTAGCTAGGTACGTCAAGCCCGGCGGCCACGAACGGCTCTTGCGCGCGGTCCATCAGACCGGGGTAGCTTGGCCAGCCCGCCGCCGCCCCGCGCGGTTCGTCAGGGTCGTAGAAGTAGGGGTTGAGACCCTCGACGTAGTCGTCGTAGTCCTGGACGCCGGTGTAGCGGGCGGCCTCCGCCGCCCCGGGAACGCCGACCGGCGGGCAGAGCGGGTGCGTGTACCCGGCCGGGTCGATGCCGCTGTTGGGATCGAGCGTGCCGCCCTCGAGCAGGGTCCGCACCCACTCGGTCTCGTTCAGCTGCTGGCTGTCGGCGGAGTCGCCGGTGTCGATCGCGAAGTTCATCGCCGCCCGCGAGCCGTCGCCTGAGGCGACCGGCGAGGCGCCGGAGAAGGCGTCGATCTGGCGGATCATCGCGTCGTCGATGAACGGCTCCAGCGCCTCCCAGGGTCGGTAGGCGGCTTCGACCGGGGAGCCGCCGGGGTCGAGGAACTCAACCCGCGCCGGGCTCTCCTCGTCGGCGAGCTGGAAGTCGGAGAGCTGGCCGAAGTAGGCGAGCGAGACGCGCCGGCTCTCGCGTCCTGGCTGCGCCGCGCCGAGGCCGTCTTCGCGCACCATGTACGGCTCCCCCGGTCCCGTGCCCAACTGGTCGAAGCCGGCGGCGCCGTCGGGAAGGATCCGCTGCGCCACCGTGCTCTGGCCCAGCGGGTCGGCGACCGCAAGCGAGCAGGCGCCAAGGACGAGCACCAGCGCGGCAGCTAAGACAGCAGCTCTCATCAGCCCTGCAACGTTACGAACCGCTCCTCGGTCAGCTCGTAGACGGCGTAGGCCGGGCCCTCGCGGGTGTTGCCGGAGTCCTTGACGCCGCCGTAGGGCTGCTGGTCGGCGCGGAAGGTCGGCACCTCGTTGATCAGGACGCCGCCGAACTCGAGCGTGCGGCCGGCCTCCAGGCCCTTGCCGATGTCGCGGGTGAAGACGCCGGCCTGCAGGCCGAACTTGGAGTCGTTGGCCATCGCCAGCGCTTCCTCGAAGATCGAGAAGGTGTCGATCGTCGCCACCGGGCCGAAGATCTCCTCGCACCAGACCTTCGCCTCTTTCGGCGGCGCTTTCAGCAGCGTCGGCGCCAGGCAGCGGCCGTCGTCGACCAGCTCGCCGCCGACCAGCAGCTCCGCCCCGGCGGCGACCGCCTCGTCGACCCAATCCTTGACCCGGTCGCGGTCGTCAGGCGTGATCAGCGGGCCGACGTCGGTGCTCTCGTCGAGCGGGTCGCCGACGGTCAGGCCTTCGACGTTGCGCACCAGCCGCTCGATGAACTGGTCGGCGATCGACTCGTGAACGAGTATCCGCTGAATCGAGATGCAGCTCTGGCCGGCGTGCGAGAAGGCATGCAGCTGGGCTTTGTCCGCAGCCGCTTCCCAGTCGCCGTCGGCGTCGACGATCAGCGGCGCGTTGGAGCCGAGCTCGAGGTTGACCTTCTTGTGCGGGACCTTCGAGCGGATGTCCCAGCCAACTGGCGCCGAGCCGGTGAAGGTGAGGGCGCGGGTGAGCGGGTGCTCGACGATCGCGTTGCCGACCTTCGATCCCGGCCCGGGCACGACCGAGAGCCAGTTCTCGGGCAGCCCCGCGTCGAGCAGGATCTCGGCCAGCTTCAGCGCCGAGATCGGCGTCTGGCCGGCGGGCTTGAGGACGATCGCGTTGCCGGCGGCGATCGCCGGGCCGAGCTTGTGGGCGACGAGGTTGAGCGGGAAGTTGAAGGGGCTGATCGCGCCGACGACCCCGTAGGGGACGCGCAGCATCACGCCGAGCTTGCCGACGCCGGCGGGGGCGGCCTCCATCGGCACCGTGCCGCCGGTCAGCTTGCGGGCCTCGACCGAGGAGAACTCGAGCGTGGAGACGCAGCGTTCGGCCTCCAGCGTCGCGGTCTTGATCGGCTTGCCGGCCTCGGCGGCGATCGTCGCCGCCAGCTCTTCCTTGCGCTCGGCGACCAGCTCGGCGGCGCGGTCGAGCACTTTCGCCCGCTCATGCTGGGGGAAGTCGGTCGCCTGGAAGGCCTCATTCGCCGCCTCGATCGCCTTCTTCGCCAGCGCCTCGTCGCCCTGGGCGACCCGGCCGACGACGCTGCCGTCGTAGGGGCTCTTCACCTCGGCCCACTCGCCCGTCGCCTGCCACTCGCCGGCGGCGAGGAGCTTGTGGTCGGTTGCCTCTACGGTCTGCGTCGCCATCGCGCCCTCCTCGAATCGGGTGTTCATTCAGGGTACGCCCCTGCTGATGCAGGCCGCTACTCCGCAACGTTGAATCTGTTCTCTCGGAGATGTCCAGAACCGTCAACAAGATCCGCGTCAACAGGACCAGCGTGATCGCCAACAGACTCCGTGCCTTGGTCGCAACCTGCGCGACGGCGCTCGCCCTGCTCTCCCTCTACCCGCTTGCCGCCTCGGCCAGCGTCAGCTGGATCGTCCATGGGCGCGGCTTCGGCCACGGCGTCGGGATGAGCGCCTACGGCGCCTATGGCTACGCCCAGCACGGCAAGGGCTACCGCTTCATCCTCGGCCACTACTACACGGGGACGAGCCTGGGGACGATCGCGGGGACGCGGGTCGTGCGGGTGCTGCTCGGGATCGAAACCGGCGACGTCGGCTTCAGCGGCGCCACCAGCGCCTGCGGTATTCGCCTGGATCCGCGTCGCAGCTACCAGGCCCACCGCGACGGCAACATGGTGAAACTGCGCAGCTCCGGCGGCAAGCGTCTTGCCAGCTGCGGGCGCAAACTTCGGGCGGCTGGTCCCGGCAGGGTGAGCGTCGGCGGCTACGGCGCCTACCGGGGAGCGCTGGAGACGGTGCCGACCGAAAGCCAGGCCGGCTCGCTGAACGTGATCAACGCGCTCGCCCTTGAGCATTACGTGAAAGGGGTGATGCCGAACGAGGTGCCGCCCTCCTGGCCGAGCGAGGAGCTGAAGGCGCAGGCGGTCGCGGTCCGCTCGATCGCCCTCACCGGCGACGTCGGCGGCAACGGCTTCGACCTCTACTCCGACACCCGCAGCCAGGTCTACAAAGGTCTCGAAAGCGAGTACGCCCGCAGCAACGATGCCGTCGCCGCCACCCGCGGCCAGGTCGTCATGTACGGCGGCAAGGTGGCCCAGACCCTCTACTCGGCCTGCTCCGGCGGCCACACCGAGAGCGCCGTCAACGTCTTCGGCTCCCCCGTCCCCTACCTGGTCGGCGTCCCCGACCCCTACGACTCCGCCTGCCCCCTGCACGAATGGACGCTGAGGTTCAGCGGCCCGGAAATCAGCGCCAAGCTCGGCTCCTACTTAAGGGGCCGCCTGAAAAAGGTCGTGGTGACGAAACGCGGCGCCTCCCCCCGGATCATCGAAGCCAAGCTCTACGGCACCGGCGGCGTCAGCACCGTCACCGGCACCGACCTCGAGGTCGCCCTCGGCGGCTACGACACCTGGATGACCTTCCAGAAGGTGGTCTCAGGGAAGTAAGCGTGTCGAGTTTGTACGGGTATCCCTTACAAACTCGACATCAGCCGTCGGGGTAGGGCTGGATCGGGATTCCGTGAGCTTGTTGCTGATCTGGGTCGTCGCGCATTCCTAGCTCGTAGGCGGCTCCGCCCGTGATGGTGAGCTGACGCGGCGGCAGCCCAGGACGTTCGACGGTCAGCTCGAGGTCGGCGACCGAGCAGTTGACGGTGTGGTGCTCGGGACCCTTGGGGTCGGCGTAGACCCAGCCGACGAAGTCCTTCTTCGGAGCGCTGACCCGGCCACGGACGATGATGCCCTCGCCGGGGAGCTGGAAGCTGCAGACGGTCGGCTGCTCCTCGATGCGCGCCGAGCGGATCGCGCCGAGGCCGCCGAGGCGGTGCGGCTCGCCGTCGAGGACGAGCATGCCGGAAGGGATCCAGGGGCTGGTGCGGGGACCGAGGCGGACGCGGGCGGCGCCCGCGTCGAAGTAAGTGTTGTGCGTCCCAGGAAAGCCGGTGCCCTCGAGCCAGACCCAGCGCTCGGCGTGCTCAGTTCCCCAGTTGTGGCCGATCATCCCCGGCCAGCCGCTGAGCTCGATTGCGGTGCCGTCGATTTCGAGCCGCCCCTCGAAGCGCGCATCGGGATACGGAGCGAGGAACTTGGTTTTAGGCAGCGGCGCCCTGTATAGCCAGTCGGCAGGAAGGTACTTGCACGGCTCCGCGTCGCCCTCGAAGGTGAGCGACCAAGCGGCGCTGAGCGCCTCGGTGTCGACCGAGCCCTCGGCGCGGCCGGGCCCGATCTCGGCGTCGGCAACGCGGATCCAGTCCCCTGCCGGCGCCCACAGCTGCGAAGCCGGCACCGTCACCTTCGTCGCCCGCGGCCCCTCCGCACTGCGGTCGAAGAAGCAGAACCAGATCGAGGCATTCGGCTCCGCGCCGGGGCGCTTGTGGACGGTGTGGCGGATCCACATCCCCCGTCCCCCACCCGGCTCGCAAGCCTTGACGTAGAAGCTCTCGTAGTGGCCGGCCTTGGCGCCGACCTCCGGGAACCGCGCCCGTTCCTCCATGGATAGACCTTAGAACGAGTGGTGGAACGATCTTTACGGAGCTCTAGGCCGGATTCGCGCAGGGGTGGACGTGCTTGTAAATAAATACAATCATGTTTTTTGACTAGTCATAGAACCTCTGGTAGACCTTGCGTATGGGCACCTCGCCACTTCCCGTTATCGCGGACGAGCAGAGCAAGATGCGCGTACCGTGGCGCTCCTCGTCAATCACGCCGGATTGGCTTGTAGGTGCGGTGGTTTCGCTCGGCTGGCGGTTCGAGGGATCCCAGTTAGGCGAGCGAGACCTGACGATCGCCGACGGCGCAGGAGCTGTGGTCCCGTCGCCGCCGATCGCGCTCGCCGGTTTCCCGGGTGTCCATGGCCTTCCGCATCTCGCCTATGCACGGATGCCCGTCGATGGGCACTCCTTCTCCAGGGACGGACTTTGGCTCTACGTCGAGGTGACCGACATCAGCGAGCCCTGGAGCCGGAAGTGGGCGGACTACGTCCTCGCACTTGGACCTGCTGAGCCCGTGCCCTTGGGCCTGGGCTATGCGTTGATGCAAGTCACCGTCATCGATACCGGCGACAGTCTGATCCGTGCCAACTGGGGACACTCGAACGAACCTGGGGTGGACTCCGAAGGGGAACCCTCCGTGAAGCATGAAGAGCGGCTCTTGGCCTTGCAGCCGCAGGGAAGTTGACGGACGCGTGGGCTGGACCGCCAACGTCGTCGCCCTGCTTGCCTTTTGTGTGGTCATAGGCGCCCTGGCTCTCGCGATGCTTTGGCGAGTGGTCAACTGGGAAAAGCCCAGAGCCGCGAGACTGATCGAAGACGAAGGCCTACCGATCGGCTCTTTCGCCAAGCCGATTGCCGCGCATGCCGAAGATTACGAACTAGACGTGACCTTCGGGGACTCGCCGGCATTCCTCGTCTTCGGGACGTCTGACTGCAAGCCTTGCGGCGAACTCCTCCATGCCGCTAGCAGGCATCCGGCCACCCGCAATCTTCGCAAGGTCTACGTCTCGGACACTGGTGAACTGGACCTTGACACCGACTACGCGATGGCCTGGGAGAGCTACCGGTACGACAGCGAGCAGATCGCGCGCTCCACCTGGCGGACGCCGGTCAGCCCCTACTTCTATCTCCTGGACGAGTTCGGCAGGGTGGCCGCGAAAGGTCTCGCCAACCGGCCGGGACATTTGGACCGGCTTCTGGAGATTCCGCCGACTCCGGTCCGGATCACCACTTTGGCACGTATGGCAACGAGGAGGCTGGCCGCATGAATGAAGACAGAGAGACCAAAATAGTGCGTGCTTTGGCTCGTGGCGTCACGCGGCGAACCGCATTTCAGCGGGCGATGCGGGCGAGTCTGGCCGTTGGAGGAGCCATGGCTGCGCCCTTGGCCTTCTTCCAGGACAGCGCGTCAGCGGCGTACTGCGGGCCGGGTGGGAACGTCACCACCTGGGGGTGCAACTGCGCCTCGACCCCCAACTGCGGCAGCAACAACTGCTCCGCCAAAGGCAACTGCGGCGCTAACATACGCGTACGGTGTAATTACTGGGGTCCGGCCAACGCGGACAACAACCACTGCTGGTGCACCCAGGCCTGCGACTACGGAGGCGGGGTAAGGGGTTACAAGTCGTGCTGCGACTGTTGGCTGGGTAGCGTCGGCACTTGCGGAGAACAACGGGGGGACGCTCCGTGCATCTGCGCCAACTTCATGCCGCTCTGAGCCGACCGTGACCTGGGTGCGGCTAATCGAGTTCGCGGTGGCGCTGATCCTCGTCCCCGCAGCGTTGTCCAAGGCCGTGGACGTGAAGGGGTTCACGCTTGCAGTCCGCCGCTTCGAGATTCTGCCGTCGAGCCTCAGCAGGGCGGTTGCCCTGGGCACGATCGGAGCCGAGATCGCGCTGGCCCTGTTGCTGATCACCGGGCTGGCACAAGTGCAGGCCCTCGTAGTGGCAACGCTCCTCTTCGCGGCCTTCAGCGCGATCGCCTGGGTCGAGGTAAGCCGGCGGGAGGCCGACGAGCCGGTTGCCGAGTGCGGTTGCCTGGGCGGCGTCCTGCGGCTGCGCATGAGCAGGGGCTCGGCCACCCTCAACCTCTTTGTCTCCTGCCTCTGCGTCGGGGCCGCGATGGCCGTTGCTTCCGGCGCCGGCGGCGATGCACTTTCACTCAGCGAGGCCAGTCTCGCTCTGCTGGCTGTTCCGCTTGCCTGCACGTACTGGCTTACGCACTATGCGTTGTCGGTCATCGCGACGATGGAGATCAGCATGCACCGGGCCGGTGAGATTCCGTGAGCGCCGCACAGACCATCGTCGCCGCGGTCTTGTGGATCGTAATTTTGGGACTCTTGGCGCTGGTCCTGCTCCTGTACCGGCATGTGGATCGCGCCTACAGCGGCAGTGAGTTCGGCCGCAGCATGGGTCTTATGCCTGGCGTCGAGGTGCCTCCTCTGGAGATCATGACCAACGACGGATCATCGGTGCTGAGGCTGCCGGGAGAGGGGGAGGATCCGTACCTCCTGTCCTTCATAAATGCCGAATGTGGAGGATGCGTGGCCCTTCTTGAGACCCTAGGCGAAGAACGGGTCTTCAAGGGTGTGGCCATCGCGATTCTCGTCCAACCCGTTCCGGTCGGACACCCGGTTCCAGAGGCACCTCCGAACGTGCATCTGCACGGGGCAGCTTCGCCAGCTGACGTCAGGCGCCACTTCGGCATCACCTTCGTCCCCTTGGTCTACGTGATGCGAGGGACGAAGGTCCTTGCCGCGGGAGGAGGCGCGACCGAAGCGGAGCTGAAGGAGCTGCTCGTCACCGCGAGGGAGAATGAAGCAGAAGTGATGATGCCGCCCGAGAAGATCGAGGTCACGCCTCGGCGCATGGCCAGCTCAGATGCCTAGCTCAGGGTGACGATCAGTGATGGGTGATGAGCTGATCGCCCTCATCTGGCTTGCGGCGATCCTCGCTGGGGGTCTCAGCACTGCCAGCTCCTGAACTGTGAACATGATCAATGGGATCGCCTCCTTGGTTCAAGGAGAACACTCAAAGGCGTTCGTCGGGCGGGTTGTGCTGTCTCACGCGGCAGGAGGCGCGGTCGGCGGCGCGACCATGGCGGGGGTTTGCTGGCTGGTCCTGACGCCGGTGCGCACTCTCCTTCCTGAAGTCGTCGACCTTGGTCTGATGGTTGTCGTGGCCGTCTGCGCGGGGTTGTTCGACTTCGGTTTGCTACCGCTCCGCAGGCAGAACCGGCAGGTTCCCCAGCGATGGTTCTCGACCTACGGGCCGCAGAGGGCATACGCGTTGTACGGCTTCTGGCTCGGAGCCGGCCTGGCGACGAATGTCACCTATGCCTTGGAGTACGTGGTCTTCGCAGGGGCAGCGGTCCTGTTGCCGTTCGGCCCGGCCCTTGTCGCCGGGGCCATCTTCGGCTTCGGTCGGACCGGCCTAGCGGGCCCGATCGGAGTCATTCCCAGAGGCGCTTCGACTTGGAGCGAGCTCTTCCGCGGACAGCAACTTCGCCTCCCCGCCGCGTCGGGCCTGATCGCGCTTGGTCTCGCAGGCGCGATGCCCCTTCTCTATCTGTCGAGTTAGTCGGACAGGGACGCAACGTTTTCGGGTCCTCGCGACTTATATGGATATGGGAACTGAGGCAAGCAGCATCATCGACGGAGTGGATCCCAATCTAGAAATCGGATACCGAAGCTTCGAGGATTTCTTCGAGCGGGAGTACACGACCCTTGTCAGAGCGCTGATTCCCGTTGCGCACAGTCTCGACGCCGCTGAAGAGGCGGCTCAGGACAGCATGAGAAGGGTTTTCGAACGATGGCCTCGAGTCGCGCAGATGGACTCTCCGATCGGCTATGCCTACGTGACCGGCCGCAACTCGGTACGGCGTGGCCTGCGAAGAGCAGCCCTCCGGCTGATCGCTGGTGAACGCCAAAGAGAGCCGAGGGCGGCGGACGCAGACGACCCGGCGCGCCTTGTGGGAGCTCGTGACCAGTTGCTCAAAGCGCTATCGCAACTGTCATCTGCTGAGCGGGACGCGCTCCTGCTCGTCACCTACCTCGGCCTCGACGTCAGCGAAGCCGCACAGACCTTGAAGATCAAGCCGGCGTCGGTGCGCAGTCGACTTCACCGGGCCCGGCAATCCGTCCGGCCCTTCATCGAGGAGGAACAAGATGAGTAGCAACGGAGACGAGATCGGGGTGTGGCTTCGCCGCAGGCTCGCTGACTTCGAACCGCGGGAAGTCGATCCTCACCAGATCACCAACCCGAGTGGGCGCCGCCGTCGGACTCTGGGCGGATTCGCCGTTGCCGCGATCGCCGCTGCCGCGGCGATCGCGTTGATCTTCGCCGCCGGCCCGTCGGACGAGCCCCTCGGACCTCCCACGGTCAGAGCCAGCGCGCAAGTGACGATGCCGGGCCGGGTACTCGACAGTGCCTCGGAAGGAGGGACGCTCTGGGTCCTGACCTGCGCAATGAGCTGCGACAACGCCGGCGAACCCGGTGCCGGCCGAGGCGACCTGATCAAGGTCGACAACGCCACCGGCGAGATCGAAGAAACGATCCCGGTCGAGGATCCCCACAGCCTCGCGGTCGGGGAAAACGGGGTCTGGGTCGTCAACCTGCTCGGGGGCACCGTCTCCCGTTTCGATCCGACGACCGGCGAGTTCGTCGCCTCTATCCCCCTCTCCCTGCCGGAGCCCGTTGGCGAAGGTCCAGAGGCCCTCAAGTTCATGCCTTTTGCCGCAGCTGCCGGTGCCGGATCGGTCTGGCTGGCGACCACTCGCGGCTACGTCGCCGAGGTCGATCCTCAAACCAACGAAGTCGTCCGGAACATCGAGATCGGGGCGCCCGCGAACGATCTCGCAGTCGGGGGTGAAACGGTCGCGGTCGCGGCGAACCTCGACGGGGTGGTCAGGATCGACACGGCGAGTGACACCGTCTCCAAGCCGGCACCGATCGAAGATGGCTCGGGGCGTCGCCTCTCAGTCTCCGAACTCTTCCAAACCGGCGGAGCCCTCTGGGCAGGGGGTGCTTGGGCGCAGCCCATCGGAGAGGATCCGGAAGCCGGTTACGTCGCGACCGACGAGAAGGGGATCGTCGAGCTCGATCCGCCCACGGGGCGCGTCCTGCACTCCGCCACGGTTCCCATGGAACTGTCGGTAGTGGGGGCAAGCGGTGACCATGTCTGGCTGGCCGATTCGCCCTCGCGAGAGATCTATGAAATCGACAGGATGGGGACGAAGGCGACGCACGCCGCCCGTCTCACTGCGGAGGGCACGATCGTCGGTTCGGTCGGCAGTGCGGTCTGGGTGGCCGAACCGCAGAGGACGCTCGCCAAATACGAGCTGCCGGGCGGCGGGTAGCAGGGAGCGACGCCCGCGTCAGAGCCTCTCGCCTACACCTTGATCGTAATCACGTCGCCGTCTTGGACCTCGTAGTCGCGACCCTCGATTCGCAGCAGCCCCTTGTCGCGGGCGGCGACGTAGCCGCCGGTGGCGACGAGGTCCTCCCAGCCGATCACTTCGGCTTTGATGAAGGCTTCCATGATCTCCGTGTGGATCGTCCCTGCCGCTTCCAGCGCCGTGGCGCCGCGCTGCAACGGCCGCGCCACCGCCTCCTTGCCCTCGCCGGCGGTGAAGAAGGTGATCAGCTCGAGCAGGTCGTAGGCGGCCCGGACCAGGCGCGCCAGGCCTGAGCCCTCGACCCCGTAGCTCTCGCGCATTTCCTCCGCTTCGGCGGGGTCGAGCTCGGCCAGCTCGGCCTCGATCCGGGCGCTGACCGCGACTACTCCGGCGCCGACCGAGTTGGCGTGGGAGACGACCGCTTCCGGCGGCTCCGCGTCTCCCTCGTCGACGTTGGCGACGTAGAGGATCGGCTTCGTCGTCAGCCCCTGCAGGTTCCTGGCCGCGTGCGGCGCGCCTTGCGGCACCGGGATCGAGCGCGCCGGGCGACCGGCGGCGAGCGCCTCGAATACCGCCTGCAGCCACTCGTGCTCGACCATCGCTTCTTTGTCGCCCGTCTTCGCCTGCTTGCCGACGCGGGGGAGCCGGCGCTCGACCTGGTCGTAGTCGGCGAGCACGAGCTCGGTCTCGATCGTTTCGATGTCGGCGAGCGGGTCGACGCGGCCGTCGGGGTGCGGCACGTCGGATTCGGTGTGACAGCGGACGACGTGGCAGATCGCGTCGGTCTCGCGGATCGAGGCGAGGAACTGGTTGCCGAGCCCCTCCCCTTCCGAGGCGCCTTTGACCAGCCCGGCGATGTCGTGGAAGTCGATTTTCGCCGGCACCAGCTCCGAGCTCTTAACCGTCTCGGCGACCCGCTCCAGCCGCTCGTCGGGCACCTGGGCGACGGCGACGTTCGGCTCGATCGTCGTGAACGGGTAGTCGCCCATCTGGGCGCCGCCCTTGGTTAGGGCGTTGAAGAGGGTGGACTTGCCCGCGTTTGGCAGTCCGACAATGCCGACCTTCATAAAGCGCCGTCCATCAGAACGAGAGGGGGACGATCAGGCCGAGGACGACGCCGAGGAAGGCGCCGGCGAGGACGTCGGAGGGGTAGTGCATGCCGAGGTAGGGGCGGCCGAGCGAGAGCGCGATTGCGACGAGGAAGGCCGCCGAGGTCGCGGGGTCGACCCGGCACATCGCCGTCGCCACCGCGAACGAAGAGGTCGCGTGGGCGGAGGGGAAGCTGAGCGAGCTGGGGGCGCCGCCGAGCGGCGGCAAGCCCTCGAGCACCGGCCGCGGCCGCTTCACCGCCAGCTTGATCGCGTAATTAAGCGCGATCGCGAACGGGCCGAGCAGGGCACAGATCAGCCACGATTCCCAGCGCGAGTTGTCGAGGATCGCCAGCGCCGCGCCGAGCAGGAACCAGACGAGGGCGTTGTTGCCGGCCTTGCCCAGGGCGACCGCGGCGTCCTCCACCCCGCGGCTGTGGCCGTGGGTGCGCATCCAGCGCAGCGCTTTGAGGTCGAGGTCGCGCATCGGCGCGGGAGGATGACAGGAACCCCACACGACCTGTCGGGTCAAAATGAGCCCGATGCCCTCCGTCCCCGGCTTCGTCCATATCCCCGGCCACCACTGCGGCTCAACCGCGCTGCGCAACCTGCTCGGCTTCCACGGCGTCGAGATCAGCGAGGAGATGGCGTTCGGGCTCGGTGCCGGCGCCGGCTTCTACTACCTGGCGATGGAGGACAGCTCGCCGAGCCGCTGGTTCAACGGGCGGACGGCGCGGCTGGAGGAGTCGTTCCGCGAGCTGACGGGAGCGGCACTCGAGCTGCGCACCTTCGCCGCGGAGGCGGGCGAAGAAGCCTGGGAGGCGGCACACTCGCAGGTCGACGCGGGGCGCCCGGCGCTGCTCCTCACCGACATCTACTACCTGGACCACTACGGCAACTCGGCCCACTTCCCCGGCCACGCGGTCGTCCTCGCTGGCTACGACGAGGAGGTCGCGCACCTCTCCGACACCGCCTTCGAGGAGCTGCAGACGACGCGCCTGGAGAACCTTGCCCGCGCCCGCCACAGCGCCCACCCGGCCTACCCGCTGGAAGGGCACATGTTCACCGTCGCCGAGGAGATCGACCGCGAGCGGCTGAAGGCGGCGGTGCCGAGGGCGATCGCGCGGGCGGCGAGCGAGATGCTGGAGCCACCCTTCGGTCCCTTCGCCGGCATCCCGGCGCTGGAGCGGCTGGCGGAGGAGGCCGGCTCCTGGCCCGAGGCCGTCGAGGACTGGCAGTGGTGCGCGCGCTTCGCCTACCAGGTGATCGAGCGGCGCGGCACCGGCGGCGGCTGCTTCCGCCTCATGTACTCGCGCTTCCTCGGCGAGGCGGGACGGGAGGAGGCAGCGCTCGCGTCCGAGGCGGCGGCGCGCTGGACCGAGCTGGCGGAGGCATTCAAAGCGGCAAGCGAAGACGACCGCGCACGGCCGGAGCTGTGGCGAGCGGTAGACGACGGCGCCAAGCAGGTGCTGGAGGCCGAGCGCCGCCTCTGGACCTCCCTCGGTGATCCGTCTAGATGAAGAAGGTTCGGTTTGTTGATCTTCCCCGGGGGTAATCAGCCCCCATGACCATTGGAGCAGGAATCTTCCTCATTGCGGTCGGAGCGATCCTCAAGTTCGCGACCAACATCCACGTCAAGGGCCTCAGCATCGACACGATCGGCGTCATCCTCATGGTCGCCGGCCTCGTCGGCCTCCTGATCGGCCTGTTCCAGGAAATCGTCTGGTCCCGCCGCCGTGGCGTCGCGCCCGGCGAAGTCGCCGCCCCGCCCGTCGAAGAACGCCGCGAAGTCCGGGATCCGGCTCGCGAAGCTCCGCCGCGCTACTAGCCGGCAGGCCGCAGGCGACTCCCGCCCTCACCTGACGCAGGCGCCGGCGATGGCGCAGTTCGCCACGATCGGCGTCTACGGCTTCGACGGCCCGGGCTTCATCCGGACCCTCCAGGACGCCGAGGTCGGGATCCTTCTCGATGTCCGCCAGCGCCGCGGCGTGCGCGGCAGCGAGTACGCCTGGGCGAACCGGCAACGGCTAGAAGCCGCGCTCGCGGAGGCCGGGATCGGCTACAGCCACCTGCCGGAGCTGGCGCCGACGACCGAGATGCGACAGCTGCAGTACGAGGAGGACGCCCGCAAAGGCGAGGGCAAGCGGTCGCGCACCGAGCTGGCGCCGGAGTACGTCAGTCGCTACACCGAAGAGGTACTGGACGGGGTCGACCTCGAGCCAATCGTCCGCTTCGTCGGCAACAACTCCGCCGCGCTCCTATGCGTCGAGCGCGACCCCGAGGCATGCCACCGCTCGCTGATCGCGGCGCGGCTCGAGCAGGAACGCGGCGCTCCCGTCACCCACCTGAAGCCGCCGAGCGACTAGACGGATTCGAGCGCGGTCCGCGCGACCAGCGCGAAGGAGCCCAGGAGCAGCAGCAGGAACGCCCATCCCGGCGCTCCCACCAGCGCGGTCAGCAGCGCCGTGGCCATGCCGACGTAGAAGACGATTCCGAGGCCCTCGACGAGTTTGTCGGAGGAGTAGAGATCCAGCTTCGAGATCACAACGCCCCTTTTCGGAGCGCGATGCTGAAGTCCTCTCGATCACCGCCCGATCGTTCCCGCCCGACCTCACTCCTAGACTGCCCGGCCATGAACTCAGCCCGCCGTCTCCTCCTGGTCCTTGCCCTCTCGATCCTTGCGCTCGGCCTCGCAACCGCCCCGGCCGTCGCCGCGTCGCTCGCCTACACCTTGAACTACGAAGATGACACCGTCGCGGCGATTGACACGCAGACGAACCAGGTCGTCGGCACGCCGATCAAAGTCGGCGACGGTCCCTACACGATCGCCATCACGCCTGACGGCACCAGGGCCTACGTCGGGAACAGCAACGAAGAAACCATCTCGGTCATCGACCTGCAGACGAACCAGGTCGTCGGTACGCCGATCCCTTTTCCGGCCCAACCGAACGTGATCGCGATCAGCCCCGACGGCAAGACCGCTTATGCGACGACCTCCGCCGGCACCGTCTCGGTGCTCGATCTGCAGACCAACCAAGTGGTCGGGGAGATCGCGATCGAAGAAGGCGGACCTGGCCTGTGGGGCATCGCCCTCGCACCAGACGGCAACACCGCCTACGTGGTCAACGAAGGAGGCGACACCCTGGCCGTGGTCGACCTGGCCACCGGCAAAGCGGTCGGCACGCCGATCCCGACCGGCGAAGGGCCGATCAACGTCGCGCTCACCCCCGACGGTAAGTGGGCCTACGTCACGAACGAAGACAGCAGCGATGTCTCGGTCATCGATACCCAGACTCGCCAGGACGTCGCTACGATCCCCGTGGGCGAATCACCATGGGGGCTCGCGATCACCCCCGATGGCAAGAAGGCGTACGTCGCGAACTACGGCGAAAACACCGTCTCGGTCATCGATACCCAGACGAACCAGGTCGTCGGTACCCCGATTCCGACCGCGGAAGAACCGTACGAAGTGGCCATCACCCCCAACGGCAGGACGGCGTACGTCGCCAACTACGGAGGGCAGAGCGTCACCGCGATCGACACCCAGACGGATCAGCCGACGACGATCCCCGACCCGGGCGGACCCTGGCAGGTCGTCGTTGCCCCGGACAAATCGCCGGTCCCCTCCTTCTCGACCAGCCAGGCTCCGTCCGGAGGACCGGTCGCCTTCAACGGCCTCGCCTCGAGCGACCCCGACGGCTCGATCGCCAGCTTCAACTGGACCTTCGGCGACGGCACGACGGCCGTCAACGGCGGGTCCTCCCCCTCGCACGAATACACGACGGCCGGCACCTACGCCGCCGCTCTCTCGGTGACCGACAACGAAGGCTGCTCGATCTCGCTCGTCTTCACCGGGCGCACCGCCTACTGCAACGGCTCGAGCCTGGTCTCGCACACGGTCACGGTCCTGCCGTCGAACCGCTTCGGATTCGGCAAGGTGAAGAAGAACAAGCGCAAAGGCACCGCGCGCCTCCAAATCAAGGTGCCCGGCGCGGGAGCGCTCGTCCTCACCGGCAAGAAGGTCAGAGTCGCCAAGACGCATGCCGCCAAAGCAGGCAAGGTGATGCTGACGATCCGGCCGAAGGTCAAGGCGAACAAGACGCTGAAGCGGCGGCACCACCTGAAGGTCCGGCTTCGCGTCAAGTTCACCCCGATCGGCGGCAACCCGAGCAGCAAGAGCAAGGCGCTGGCGCTGGTCCGGCGGCGCTAGCGTTTGCCGCCCCGCCTGCAATCAGGCGGGGCGGCTCACCAGTCCAGCCCCTCGACCTCCTCCGCCCGCACCCTTCCGAACTCCCCGAAGGCGCGCCCGAGCTCCTCGTCGAGCCAGCTCAGCCCAGCTTCCGACAGCCTGATTGCCGCCGCCTGCCGGATCGACTGCCGCGGGTCGACGTTGCCGACGCCCCGATCCGCGTTCTCCGCGGTCGGCCCGAGTGCATAAGCGCCCAGCTCGTCCATCAGCTCGGAGAGCGACACTCCGTCGCCCAGCGTCCCGTCGACGAACTCCATCCCCCGCACCCGGATGAAGTGCGGCCACCGCTCCAGCCAAGGCCGCAGCGTGATCTCCTCCGCGCTCGCGTCGTCCCGCCCCTCCTCATAGCCCGACGCGAGCGCCCGCCCATACACCCTGATGTCGTTCGGCCCGCTCACCAGGTGCCCCATGAACATCACATCCCCATCGCGCACCGCCCGCGGCCGGCGACCGCGCGGATAGGTGCAGATGCGGTGGCTGCCGGAGGTGCGGACGGCGTCGAAGACGGGCCGGTCGCGCGGCGAGCGGTTGCTGCTCTGGCCGAAGAACTTGACGAAGGCGGTCACTTGCTTCACCGGACGTCAGGAACTCCTCTGTCACTCGCCGGTCAGCATTTGCGCCGCCGCCGCCAGAACCTCCGCGGGGGGCTCATCCGCTTCGTAGTTACGTGCCCGCATGTACGCCTGGAACTCCTCCTGCGGCAGGATGCCGTGTTGCTCCAGGTAGTACGTCATCTCCAGAGGCCAGATCCACTCACCGTCACTGAGGTAACCGAGCGGGACCGCACGCGGCCGGCTGGGATCGAGCCGGTCCTGACGCAGAGCCGTGGCATGCAAGACCAACCCGCCACCACGGAGAAAGCCGAGCAGGCGCTGCTTCAACTCGGGATCGTGGCAGCGCTCGAGCTCCGGCTTCAGCTCTAGCTCCTCCCCCTCCAGGCGCCACAGGCTCGCGATCTTCATATCGTCATTCTCTCTTGGGTGCACTAGCCAGGGTGGAACTCACGCCATTCCCCTTCCGCTTCTTTGTCCCACACCTCGACGACCTCGCCGCCAACGATCTTCACTTCGATCGGGTAGACCCCATATCGGCCGTCGGCCGAGCACCAGGCAATCCCGTCCGGCGCCGTCACCTTGACCCCGAGGAGCCTGGCGACCTCCTGCGCGACCTGGGCCTCTCCACATCCCGTCTCGCAGCAGAAAAGACGGACCGGCTTGTGGTTCCAGCCGGGGTCGGATTCGATCAGCTCGGCCAGCTCCGGAGCAGAGAGCGGCTCGTCGGCGACGAAGACCTGTTCGCCTGCCCCATGGGCGACGAAGGTGTATTCGCCCGGGAAGTCCGGCAGCGCCGCCGCGGCGGTCCGATGCCCCGATTGCTGCGGAGGCAGGTACGCCCGGCCGCCGCTAATTTCGAACCCGGCCGAGTGGCCGGCGTGGCTCGAGCCGTGCTGCGCGAGCCAGTCGCCACCCGCTCGCCTAGCGGCGACGGTCCCTTCGGAAGCCTGCCGCAGGAGTTGTCGGGCGCGATCGATCAGGGCCGCCGCCCGCCGCCCGTCAGGACGGCGGGAAAGCTCGGCCTGCAGTGGCGCTAGGTCGACCCGATCGAGCTCGGCGAGTTGCCTCAGCAGCCGCTCCAGACGGCCCAGCGCCTCGTTCAGTTCGGCACTGATCTCGCCGAGCTCGGACACTCCCGCGCCGCCCTGGTCAGGAGCAGCGTTCGCTCGATGACGGGAGGACCTGGGGGCCGCCGCCTTCGGCGCCGAAGCTGGGGGTGCGACCAAAGGCTTCCCCTGGGCGGTAGTACCAGCGGCCAGCGGCGTGGAACATCCGCAAGTCCCCGGTGAAGAGTCGGCACTCGCCGGCGAATTCGCCCGCCCCGTCCCGGATGGGGATTTCCGCGTAGAGCCAGAGTTCGTTCGGGTTCGTTGGGTTACGGGAGCTGCGTTCGAGGCGGATGTGTGCAAGCCCTATATCCGGGAGGTATTCCTTCTCCGCGGCGATGAACTCCCCCTCCGAGATCCCCTGTTGGGTCGCGAAGGTGTGGTAGTAGACATTGTAGGCCCCGGCGTAGTTGCCGACGTCGATTTCGCGCCAGTACCGCAGGTACATCTTGCGGGCGGTGGCGTAGCGCGACGTCGAAGCGCGTTCGTACCCGCCTTCTTCGTAGCCTGGTTCTTCTTCATAGTCTTCTTCTTCGTAAGGCTCTTCGTAGCTTTCTTCGTACGGTTCTTCTTCTTCGTACGAGTAGGAGGCGACAGCCGCGTCCGAGCCGTTCGGCTGGCTGTTGCCGATCACGATGAAAGCGGTGACGCTGAGGATCAGGCCCACCGAGATCGCCGTAGCGAAGATGGCGTTGAGACGATCGAGGCCGCCAACCGCGCCGAGGGTCTCGTACTCGGGAGCAGGGGCGGGTCCGACCCCCGCCGGCCGGGGCGGAGCCATCCCCCGCCGCAGTTGGTGCTCGATTCCGAAGGCGCTAAGCCCACGCATCTCGAAGCGAACTCGGACGCTGTCCTCCTCCTCGGGGACCTTGTCGATCGTTGCCAGGATTTCACCCCTCATCAACCACCGCAGGACCACCTCGACCAGGGCGAGGAAGGCGAACGGGACGGTCAGCACGATTGCGGCGGCAAGGCCGAGCCCGAACCCGATCGACATCGCCATCCACGCGACCAGGCAGCCGGCGGCGTCGTCGGCGTCGGCCAACAGCGCGCCACCGGCGAGGGCACCGAGGATCGGCAGCTTGAGGCCGAACTTGACGGGGCCCATGCCGGCGCTGCCCTTGAAGTTGATCTCCCGCGCGATCACCCGCCCGGACGCGGTGCGATCAGCGTCGACGGCAAAAACTCCGGTCGGGAAGCCGAAGCGGTGGTCGTGGACGCCCTCGACGTAGACCGCCACCAGTTCGGTTGCCCGCTCGACGTCGATCCCGCGCATCTCGAAGGTCTCCGTGCGCAGCACCCAGTAGCGGGCAACGAAGGCGATCACGAAGGCGATCGCCTGCAGCGTCAGGACGACGATGAGGATGCCGAAGACCGGGTTCATCCCTTCGCCTCTTCAAACCAAGGAAGCTTGTCCATCAGCCCCTCGTGGACGAGACCGGCGATGGCCCCTCGGGACACGACTTCGAACATTTCCCCGCTCGCGGCCTGCGGCCCGTCGTAGAGGATTTTCCAGTGCGGCTTCGATCGCACCCGGTTGAGGACCGGCAGGAGGAGGAAGCCGCTGGCGACGGCAATGATCGACCGCAACTCGATCCGGCCGGTGTAGGCGCGGCTTTCCGCCTCCACCCCCCAGAGCCGGAACGGGCGGACCCGGTCTTCGGCCTCCGGAGCGCCTTTCGCGCACCAGGCGGCCCACTCGATCAGGTCCTGGTAGCGGTTCAGCTGTTCCTCGCTCGACAGCGGCAGCAAGCCGACCCGGGCGGCGCCGATCAGCGCCGTCACCGTGTTCGAGCGCAGCGCCAGGTCGTCGCTCTCGGCGCCGAGCGCGCGTTTCGCGTCCTCTAGGGCCTTCGTCGTGTCGCCCAGCGCTGCGTGCGCCTCGCAGCGGTGCGAGAGCATCCACGGGCTCAGCGGTACCTCAAGGACCCGTTCGGCCTCTTCCAGCGTCGCCAGCGCTTCCTGCGGTACCTGTAGGTCCAGCTGCAGAATCGCCTTCCAGGCGTAGATGTCGGAGTTCGTCTCGCCCGCCGCAATCGCCGCTTCCAGGGCCGTCAGGCCCTCCTTGCGGAGGACGTCGTTGCCGCTCCCACCCGAACGCGAGGCAATCGTCGCCAACCAGCCGAACGCAGCCTCC
Source organism: Solirubrobacterales bacterium (assembly GCA_035940865.1). Taxonomy (GTDB): domain Bacteria; phylum Actinomycetota; class Thermoleophilia; order Solirubrobacterales; family 70-9; genus VAYN01. The sequence continues at coordinate 55,192 of DASZEL010000007.1, read as the reverse complement.
GCCTGCGGTGCCCCTTCGAACCGCTTCCGGGCGTCGTTGGCAACCCGGAGTGCCTCGTCGAGCCTGCCGCCGGCGAGCAGTTCCTCGAGGATGCGCCAAAGGTCGCCGAGGTCGCCGACCTGGGTCTCGGGTTCGGCCGAGAATTCCTCGCGCAGGCGCTGGAGATCGAGTTCTTCGTCGATCACCCCCCGCTTCAGTTGCTGCTCGAGGGCGGCGATGATCCGCAGCGCCTGGTCGACCTTGCGCTTCGCCTTCTCGGAGCTGACGTTGGCGCGAGTCTTGCTGCGCCAGTGGCGCCGCTTTCTCGAGATGTTTTCGTCGAGCTTGTCGTCGGGATCCGGAGGCACGCCGAAGAAGGCCCGGATGTCGGCGGGCACGGGCTGCACGGGCAGATCGAACGACTCAATCCAGGGCGCGACCTCCATCAGCTCGCCCCTAGCTGACTTCGGCGCGCTGCAGGAACTCGCGCGCGTCGGCGCGCTCCTGGTCGGAGAGCATTCCCTCGTGCTCGACGCTGAGTTCGGCCAGCAACTGGCCGCTGACCCCGTCAAACAGCTGCACCTCGATCAGTTGGTCGGCGTTGTATTGGATCTCGCACCGCAACGGATGGCCCTTGTGGACGGGCTCGGCGAGCCGACCCATCGATTTGCCCAGCTCTCGGACGAAGTCGAGGTCGCGGTCGGCGCCCTCGTTGAGCACCAGCGCCACCTCCTTCTGCCCCTCACTCGCGGCCGCGAAGGGATGGGTGGAGGAATGGGGGATCGGCGTGCCTTCCGCGATCACGACCTGGTTGATCAGCTCGTTCGATTCTTCGTCGAGGACGGCGATCCCCAGCGCGTGGGAGGCGGCATCAACCGGCGTCGGGCGGTTGGCGAGTTCCGAGCGCGGATCGAGCGAGTCGCCGAGCTTCGCACCGAGCAAGGCGGCGCCGCGGCTGACGTCCTCGTCGAGGTTTTTCGTCAGCTTGGGCTTGGCGCCGGTGATCCGCTCGACCATCTGCTGGAAGACGGGGATCCGGCTGGAGCCGCCGACCATCAGGACGTCGTCGATTTCCGAGCCGTCGACCTCCGCTCGATCGAGCGCGTTGAGGATTGCGTCTTCGACCAGCTCGATCCGTTCTGCGATCAACTCCTCGAATTCGCCGCGCGAGAGCGTGAACATCAGCGGCTTGCCGCTGATCGGGAGCGGTCGGGTTGCCGACTCGCGCGTCGAGAGCTCTTGCTTGATCTCCTCGGCGAGCTCGGTGGCTGCGTTCAGCGTCCAGGGGTCTTCGGTCAGGTCCTGACCCGTCTCCGCCTGCGCGATTTCGATCATCTTCTCGAGGATTGCCTCGTCGAAGTCGGCGCCGCCCAGTTCGCGGTCGCCGCTGGTCGCGACCACCTCGGTATCCCCGCTCTCCCCGTAGCGCATGATCGTCACGTCGAAGGTGCCGCCGCCGAGGTCGAACACCAACAGCTTGCCCGGCGTCGGCTCCCCCTCGACGCCATGGACGATCGCTGCCGCGGTCGGCTCGTTGACGATCTGCAGCACCTCGAGTCCGGCAATCTCCCCGGCGCTGCGGGTCGCCGCCCGCTCCGGCTCCCCGAAGTAGTACGGCACCGTGATCACCGCCTTGGTGGCCGGTCCTTCGAAGTGCAGTTCTCCCATGTTCCTCAGCTTCTTGAGGATCAGCGAGGAGAGCTCCTCAGGAGTCCAGGCCTTGCCGTCGACCTCGAAAGAAGCGCCGTTCTTGAGGAAGGTCGAGGTGCCCATACCGCGCTTGAAGATCCGCGCCACCCGCTGCGGCTCGACCTTCGCATAGCCGCGTGCCAGACGGCCGACGACGACGTTGCCGTCCTGCTCGAAGTGGACGACGCTGGGAATGATGCGGTCGCCGCTCTCGTCGGCGATCACCGACACCAGGCCTGACTCGTCCGCGTAGGAGACGACGCTGTTGGTGGTGCCGAGGTCGATTCCGAGGACCGGGGTGGCCATCAGCCTTCATCTCCCGAGCCGACGCCGACCTTCGCCCTGACGACGACTTCGCCGAGGGTCTCGAGGCCCGGCTCGTGCAGCTGGGATACGACTGCCTGTCCCTCGCCGGCGCTGCCGTCGACGACCTCGTGCCGCTGGGGATCGAACGCTTCACCGGCCTCCCCGAACTCCTCATAGCCGGCGCCGACCAGCACCCGCTCCAGCTCGGAGGAAATCGCCTCCTTGGCGTCGGGCTCGAAGTCGAGGCGGCGTACGATCCCGAGAACCCGGCGGACGCCGTTGACCAGCGGCCGCTGCTCGCGGTCGGCCAGCCGTTTCTCGGCGAGGTCGAGGCGGCGGCGCAGCTCCGCCACTCCGTCGTGGCGCTTCAGCGCCGTCACCACGTGCGGGAGCACCTGGTCCAGCTCCTGGCGAATCGCCATCGCCAGATCGTCGCCTTGGTGCGTCTCGGTCATGGCAGATTTCGCAATCCCCCGGCCGCAGCCGAGAGCGCCTGCTGCGCGCCCCGCGCCGATCCGGAGACCTGACCCAGGGCCGAAAGCATGCGCCGGTCGGCAGCGGTCGCGCTGGCGCCGATGCTTGCGCCCACGCGCTGCTCCACCCCGCGCACCTGGTGAACGACGTCGTCGAGCTCGGCAGCGGCGTTCTGCAGGCGGCGCACCAGGTGGCTTTGGTCTTGCTGCGGCGGCATCTCGCCTTAGATCGAGGCGCCGTAGTTACGGGCGGTTCGACCCGCCTGGCTCAACGCCTGCCCCGCCTGCTCAACCGCGCGGCTGGCGGAGTGGATCGCGTTCGCGACCTCACGGTCCTTGCCGGTGGCGCTGCCGCCGATCAGCGCGAGGACCTCCTGGGCGGCGCGGTCGTATTCGCGGCTCTGCTGCAGCAGAGCTCTCGCCGCCTGGTCGGTGGTGCCGCTGAACGCGTTAAGCGCCGTCTTCAGTTGTTGAAGTTGTGAATTCCCCATGCGTGCGCGGCCGTACCCTACATAAAATCCTTCAAGCGGTACGGAGAATTACTTCATACGGAGCAGGACTGACCAAACTAGAAGGATTGCGGCGAAGCCGGCCGCCGCAAGTCCCAGGCCGCCGAAGCCGACCGCGTAGCGCCCCGCGAGCAGTCCCGTGACCGCCTGCCCCAGCGCGCAAGAGGCGAGCATCGCCGCCGAATAAGCCCCCACCGCCAGGCGCGACTCGCGCGCAGGCGCGCTCGGCAGGGACGGCGCTGAGGCGCGTGCCCGCCGGGCCGCCAGTGCAGGCAGGCCGGAGACGGTCCCCGTCGCCAAGGCGAAGCCGACGAGCGCGGCGAGCGGCGGCAGGGCAAGGACCGCCGGCGAGCTTGCCAGCCCTGCCGCCAGTCCTGCCGTTAGCGCCACAGCCAGCGCCACGACCAAGCCAATCGTTCCCTGCCTCTCCCGTTCCCGCTGCTCCACCCGCCGCAGCTCTTCGAGTTCGCGGCGTCGCCGCCCCTCCGCTAGGCGCTCGCGCTCCTCCTCACTCAGCTTCGCTTCCTCGGCCGCAAGGGAGTCGCGGGTGTAGCGGAAGTGGTCGAGGGCCTCTTCGAGGCGTCCCACCAACTGCCGCGCGTACTCGATCGGGTCGGTGCTGGAGGCACTGTTCCGCGGCCGGTGCGGCGCTCCGTGGAAGTCAACCCCCTCGCCGCGAGCCCGCACCAGGACCGCCTCCAACCGCGCCACGACCTCTCCGTGCTCGCGAGCGGCGGCCTCGAGCTCCCGCTCCCGCCGCTCCCGCTCGGCGGCGACCTCCCGTTTCGAGCCGACGATCCGCTCGTCGAGCCGTCGCGGCAGGGCTGCGAGCTCGGCCAAGGCTTGCGTGTACTCGCTCATCGACGCAGGAACTCCGGTACGTCCGCGAGGCCGAACGGCTTGTAATGGGCAAAGAGCTGGGGTGGGGTGCCCGCCGCGTAGTCGTGCCAATAGGCGGTCGGCGGCTCCGGCGGCGCATCGATCTCCCCCGGCGCGATCAGCTGCAGCTGCCGATGTGACATCCCGAGGTACACACGCGATCCGAAGGCGGCTTCCCGCATCCCCACCTGTTCGTTGAAGGCGTCGTAAGTCGACCACCAGGCGAGGATGTGTCCGTGCCGGGTACCGGCACCGGCGAGGATGCGCTCGAAGACCTGCCGCGGGGTGCCGGGATCGAATTCGCTTTCCGGCGCGCCGGCGAGATTGCGGAGACGGTCGAAGCCGAAGACCACCGCCGCCCGGGGCGCTTCTCTCCCGTCCAGCAGGACCTGCTCGAGGCGTTGCATCAGCGTCGACGCCTCGCGATCGGCGACCGCCTCCACCTCGCCCCCGATGTCGCGCACCGCCGCCGCGGTCGCCTCGACGAGCCCCTCTGGCAGGCCGTCGTCCTCGCGCAACAGGTCGACCAGGAGCAGCGAGACGCCTTCGTCGGCGCAGCGGCGGGCTAAGCCGATCGCCGCCCACTGCAGCACGGCCGCCGCAGAGGGGGCGCCGGACCCCACCACCGCCAGATGGCGGTTCGGATCAGGCGGCAGCGGCACCGACAGGCTGAGCTGCCGGCGTGGGTCTTCGTCGTCGACCGCGAGCGGGGCGCCGATCCAGGTCGCCGCAGCGCCGACCCCACTGCGCAAGTCGAGGTTCCGCGCAGGGTCGGCGCCGCGGCTGCCGTCGAAGACGCCGGGCGGGCGGGCGGAACCGCTTGCCCGGGAAACCGCCTCGCGCCGCTCGCGCCGGGCATCCTCCTCGGAGATCAACGCGAACTTCGTCCGCACGTTCCCCTCCTCGGCCCCGTCCTCGTGGTTGACGACGCCCTCGCCGCGCTCGTGGATTTCAGCAGCGGCCGGGTTCGACATCCGCAGCAGCGTGCGGGACTCCGATTCGCCAAGGCGCAGGCCGACGCGCAGGCGGGAGTTCTTGTAGACCGGGTCGATCTTCGCCCCGGCGGTGGTACCGGCGGCGACGTCGGATATCGACTGGGTGGAGAGCAGCAGGTGCACCCCGGCCGCCCGCCCCTGCGAGGCAATCTGCGCGAGTGCGGTGGCGGCCCGGTCGGCGAGCAGGTCGCCCTGGTTGAAGAGGACCTGGAACTCGTCGATTACCGCAAGCAGACGCGGGAAGCGCAGGTCGGGCTGCTGCTCCCGCAAGGCCGAGATCTTCCGCGCGCCTTCAGGCAACTCGGCGTAGCGGCGGCTGGTTATCCGCGCCAGGTGCTCGAGCACTGCCACTCCGAAGGCACGGCTGCTGTTGATCGAGACGATCCGGGCATGGGGAAGGTAAGAGGGGTCCTTCGGGGTCGAGGCGAACTCGCGGAACTCGACGCTTTCCTTGAAGTCGAGGAGGTAGAGCTCCAGCTCGTGCGGCGAGTAGTCATGGGCAAGGCCGTAGATCAGCACCCGCAGAAGATTCGACTTACCGGATCCCGTGTCGCCCGCGATCAACCCGTGGACCGTGTCGTCGTCGAGACGCACCTCCACCGGCATGTGGCCCGACCTGCCCACCACCGCCGCGAGACCCTCGGCGCTGGACCTGGTGAAGCGCTCGCGCTCGTTCCTCAACGAGGAGAACTCGATCACCGGCGGCGGCGGCATGGGGCGCGAGGCGACCTTTCCGACCTGAGCGCTGCTCGGCGGTGGATCCAGGACGATCGCCGCGCCGGGAACCGCCGAGCAACTCCAGCGCCCCCGCTCGTCGCAGCTCAGCTCGGTGCTGCCGGGGCCGAGTGAGACTCCACCCTCGCCGCTCGCGACGTGGGCGACGAAGGAGATGCCCCGGGAAGCCGCGTGGGCGGCCAGCTGCGCGAGCCGTTCGTCGAGTTCCGGGTCGACCGCACGGGGAAGGTCAAGGAGGACGAGGATCTCGTAGGGGACCGAGACCGCCTCTGCGTCGGCGAGGAACTCGCCGAGCGAGGAGTAGCTGCCGCGGAGGTGGGTGGAGGAGACCACCGTCGCGTGGCGCGAGAGGTCGGCGACGGCCTTGCGGAGCCCATCCCCGTCGGAGATCGGCAACCCGTGGGCGATCCGCTCTTGGTCGAACTCGCCGAAGGCGCTGAGCGAGGAACCGGTGCCGATCGGGTCGAAGATCCGGAAACGCACCTGCCCCGGCGGCTTCGAGGCGAGGGCGCTGAGGAGAACATTGGCGACGACTCCCAGCGCTTCCTGCCTCCGCTCCTCGGCGGCGCGGACGACGACGTGACCCTGGTCCAACAACGGCAGGATCACCGGCACCTTCGTCCTCTGGTCCCCACCCGGGGCGCGGAGATCGAGGCCGCCAACCCGGGGGCCGCTCTCCGCAGCGGCGAGCTCGAGGACGCGAGCCGCAGCCCGGTCGAACTCGACGCGGGCCGACCGGGTGCTCTCGGCGACCACCTTCGTCAGTCGCCGGTCGAGCTCGCGGCGCGAGCGCTCGCGCCTCTCGTCGATCTCCCCCCGCGCCGAGGCAACCACCAGCTCTGCCTCCCGCGCGACGCGCACGAACCGGGCTCGATGCTCGACGAGGACCTTTTCCATCGGCTCCAGGCGCTGGGTGAGCGAGCTCCCGCAGCGGGGGCAGCGTGCGCAGCTCGCGGCGACCTCCGCCCCGCAGGCCGGGTTCGAGCAGGTGACCCTGCCTTCCTTGCCGCCTTCCGCCACCGCCGACACCGCGCGGATAATGCCACAGAGAATTCGGATTAAAACCGAAGCCGTACCCAATCAGAGAGGGTTGTCGTAGAGTCGCCGCCTCGTGTCTCGCGGCTGGCTGCTCATCTTCCTCGCGCTCGTGGTCGCGCTAGCGATCGTCAAATCGGGGGTGTTCGCCCCCGGGGAGGACCGGCCGGACGGGGAGCAACCGGGGGCCGTCATCCTCGGGTCGCGGCCGCCGAGCTCCCGTGTCGAGGCGAGATCGGAGGGCATGCCGTCGCGCCAGGCTCTAGGGCAGATGATCGTTGCCCGGTTCACCGGCGGCGAGCCCTCCCCCGCATTCCTCTCGCGGATCCGGCGCGGTGAGATCGGCAGCGTGATCCTGTTCGAAGAAAACCTCCGGGGCGGGGACGAGGCGGTGACCGAGCGGGTGCGGCGTCTCCAAGACGCCGCCCGCGCGGGGAGCAACCCGCCGCTTCTGGTGATGGTCGACCAAGAGGGTGGAACGGTGAAGCGGCTCCCGGGACCGCCGGCGAAGTCGGCCGCGGCGATGACGGCGAATGACGCGGAGGCAGAAGGAGAAGCGACCGGCAGCCGCCTCGCCGCGCTCGGCATCGACGTCGACCTTGCGCCGGTGGCGGACGTTCGTCACCCAGGCACCTTCCTCGGCTCCCGCAGCTTCGGCTCCCACCCCGACGAGGTTGCCTCCCTCGCCTGCGCCTTCGCCGCGGGCCTCCGCGATCAGGGCGTTGCCGCCACCTTGAAGCACTTCCCCGGCCTGGGCCGGACGAGCGTCAACACCGACGAAGCGCCGGCGAGCGTGGACGCCTCCCCCGGCGAGCTGCGCGCCGACTACGCTCCCTACCAGCGGTGCGCGGGGGAGCCCCTGACCCTAGTCATGATCGACAGCGCCATCTACCCCCACCTGACCGGCAGCGAGCCGGCGGTGATGAGCTCGGACACCTACGCCCGCGAGCTTCCCCGGGTCGGCGCCGAGGGGGTGACGATCAGCGACGACCTCGAGGCTCCGGCCGTGCAGAACGAAGTCACTCCCGCCCGGCGTTCGATCAACGCCGGCCTCGACCTACTCCTCTACGCCCGCACCGAGTCGGTCTCCGCCGAGGCCTACGACCGCCTGCTCGAAGACGTGGATTCGAGCAAGATCGATCGCGCGACGGTGGAAGCCGCGGCCACCGAGGTCCTAGCCCTGAAGGCGGAACTGGCCCCCTGAGAAAAAGGGCCTAGACGCGGCGGCGCAGCTGCTGCCGGTGCCACAGGGAGTTGCGCACGCCGAGCTGGATCTCGGCCTTCTCGATGACCTTCTTCGTCCGGTGGCCGGTGAAGACAACCGTTCCCACGGCAGCCTTGCGGGCGTCGCCGACCGTGGCCCGGACCTCCCAGAAGGCCTTGGCAAGCGAGGCTTTCGTCAGCTGATCCGGCAGCTGCTCGCCGGCCTGATCGCGCAGGCGCAACCCGAGCGCCTCCGCCAACGGGGGCTTGCCCTGCATCAGGCACAACGCCTCTTCCCGATCGCCGGTGACCTTCCACAGCACGAGCATGTGGGCGGCGATCTCCTCGTCGCTGAGGTCGAGGCCGTGGAGGGTCGCCACGTCGCAGACGGTCGCCGTTTCGCAGTAGAGGTCGGCGATCTGGTTGGCGACCCCGGCAAGTGGGCCGGCGCCGAGAGAGAGGACGCCGAGCCGGCGGCGGCGCTTGCGGGCGGCAACGTACACGTCACGGGCGCGCCTGCCTTCATCGGGATCGTCCTCGCGCACCGCCCGCACCAGCGTCAGCAGGAACGCCTCCGCGCTCAGCGGCTTCTCGCCGAGCTCCGCCGCCATCGCCCGCAGTCCCCGCAGGCTCTCGCCGGCCAGCTGGCCGGGCGACGACTCGGCCAGCTTGCGAGCACTCTCCGACGCCCGCGTGACCTTCGCCTCGAAATTGTCCAATAGCCCCATTCTCGCTTCCCCGCGGTCGCACACCCTAAGGGAAGTTGAGTATCGAAGAAAGGGCAGAGAGGAAGCGGGAGCGACGGGACTCGAACCCGCGACCTCCGGCGTGACAGGCCGGCGCTCTAACCAGCTGAGCTACGCCCCCGAGAGACTCGAGACGGGCTCTGGGGGGAGCCCGGGAGCGAAAGCTAGCGCATTCCGAACGGGGCTATGGGCGGCGCGGCTCCGTTCCGAGCCGGCGCCGCCCTCTCCCCTGAACCTTGCCGGGGGTCATCTTCGCCGCCAGGTGGCGGGGCGCCATCCGTAGAAGGCCGTCCCGGATCGGTGGCGCTTACCGGTCGGTACCTAAACCTTGGCCGGCTCGCGCTGGGCGCGCTCCGGCACCGCCGCCGGCGCCTCGTGGGCGGCGATCTCCTCGAGCAGCTCGCGGAGGGCGGCGATCCGCTCCGCTCCGTAGCGCTCGGCCCACCGCTTCTCGACCTTGGCGAAGAGCTTGCGGCCGTGGGCCTGGGCGGTTTCGCCCCGCTCGGTCAAGCAGATCAGCTTGGCTCGGCGATCGTCCGGGTCGGGGATGCGCTGGGCGTAGCCGCGCTCGACCAGGTCGTCGACGATCTCTCCCACCGACTGCTTGGTCAGCTTGGCCCGCTCGGCAATGTCGGTCAGACGCAGCCCCTGACCCTGGACGAACCGAAAGACGCAGCCGTGGGTGGGACGGATGTCACCGAACTCGGACTGCTCCAGCTCGGCCCGGAACTCGGCAAATAGCTCGTCGGACGCGATGTCGAGCAATCCCGGGAGGGGGATCCAAAAAGCGTTCTTGTCGGGGGCGCGACTCATTTCGTCAGGGAGCCTGATAAGGTCGCCTGGTCAGGAAGCCTTACAAGGTTGACTTACGAATTGTACCCGATGGCTAGGAGACCTCAGATGGATTCGATCCCAGCGGCGGCAAACAGCTCCGGCGACACCAGCCGCAAGTGGTGGACGCTCGGCGCGGTCTGCGTCGCCACCTTCATGCTTCTGCTCGACATCACCGTGGTCAACACGGCGCTACCCGCGATCCAGCAGAACCTCGGCGGCAGCTTCACCGACCTGCAGTGGGTAATCGACGCCTACGCCCTCTCGCTGGCGGCGCTGGTGCTGACCGCCGGCTCGCTCGCCGACCGGCTCGGTCGCCGGCGCGTCTTCGCAATCGGCCTCGGGATCTTCTCGGTCGCCTCGCTGCTTTGCGCGCTCGCGCCCGACCCGACCTTCCTCAACCTCGCCCGCGGCCTGCAGGGCGTCGGCGGCGCGGTGATGTTCGCCGTCTCCCTGGCTCTGGTCGCCCAGGAGTTCCCCAGCGGCCCCGAACGCGGGATGGCGATGGGGATCTACGGCGGCACGATCGGGATCGCGGTCGCGGTCGGCCCGCTGGTCGGCGGCCTGCTGACCGACGGCTTCGGTTGGGAGTCGGTCTTCCTCCTCAACGTCCCGATCGGGCTGGCGGCGATCGCCGTCACCTACTGGAAGGTCGCCGAGTCGCGCGACCCCAACGCAACCCGGATCGACTGGGGCGGCCTCGTCACCTTCTCGGCCGCTCTCTTCCTGTTGGTGCTGGCGCTGGTGCGCGGAAACGACGAGGGCTGGGGCAGCACGCTGATCGTCTCCCTGCTCGCGATCGCGGCGGTGCTGCTGGCGGCGTTCTTCGCGATCGAGCGGCGTGTCGAACAACCCATGCTTCCGCTTGGTTTTTTCGGTCGCCGCGCCTTCACCGGCGTCCAGCTGGCGGCCTTCGCCGTCTCGGGCTCGATGTTCGCGCTCTTCCTCTACCTGACGCTCTACCTGCAGAGCTTCCTCGGCTTCTCGCCGGTCGAAGCGGGACTGCGCTACCTGCCGATTACCGTCGCCTCGTTCATCGTCGCCCCGCTCTCGGGGATGGCGCTGGCGAAGGTCAAGGCCCGCTACCTGATGAGCGGCGGCCTCGCCCTGACCGGCGTCGGGCTGCTGCTGATGTCGGGGCTGCAGATGGATTCGGAGTGGACCGCGCTCCTCGCCGGGTTCCTGATCAGCGGCGTCGGCGTCGGTCTACTGAACCCGGTGATCGCCGACGTCGCCCTCAGCGTCGTCCCCAAGGAGCAGAGCGGGATGGCGGCCGGGATCAACGACACCTTCCGCCAGGTCGGCATTGCGGTCGGGATCGCCGCCTGGGGAGCGATCTTCCTCGGCGCCGGCGCTGACAAGACCGAGCAGGCGGCGAATGGCGCCCTCAGCAACGACCAGGCCCGGGGTCTGGTTGAAGCAGCGTCCTCAGGCCACCTGGGAGAAGCGGTCTCGGCCCTGCCGGCGGGAGCTCAGAACCTGGCCGCGAACGCGGCCCAGCAGGGCTTCCTCCACGGCCTCAACGAGATCCTCGTCCTCGGCGCGATTCTCTCTTTCGCCGGGGCGGTGTTCGCACTTTGGTTGGTGCGGGAGGGAGACATCGAGCGGGAGAGCCGCGAGGAGACTGCCTTCGAGATCGAGCCGGAGGTCGAGCCCGCCCGGGCATGACAGTTAGGCTGGCGCGCGTGAAGCTGGTCACCTTCGACAGCGGTGACGGCCCGCGCGCCGGCCTGATCGAGGACGAGCGGGTTGTCGACGCCTGGGCCTTGCTGGGGAAGCCGCACCGAGGGGGTCTTCGCGAGCTGATCGCCGCTGGACGGGTCGATGATCTGAGAGGGCGGTTGGGGGATAACGGCGCGCCTTCGCATCCGCTCTCTTCGGTGCAGCTGCTGCCGCCGATTCCGGACCCGGAGAAGATCGTCTGCATCGGGTTGAACTACCGCAAGCACGCGGCTGAGGTCGGAGTTGACGTCGACTCCCTGCCTGACGTGCCGACGATCTTTGCCAAGTACCCCAACGCGCTGGTCGCTGACGGGGCGACGGTGCGGGTGCCGACGGGGAAGACGGACTACGAGGCCGAGGTGGCTTTCGTGGTCGGGCGGCGGGCGAAGGATGTGGAGGAGGGCGAAGCGCTCGACTACGTCGCCGGCTACACCCTGCTCAACGACCTCTCGGCGCGGGACCTGCAGGGGGCGACGCCGCAGTGGATGCCGGGCAAGGTCTTCGACGGCTCGGCGCCCTGCGGTCCTTATCTGGTGACGCCGGACGAGGCGGGGCCGGCGGACGCGATCGCGATCCGGCTGGCGTTGAACGGCGAGGAGATGCAGAACGGCGCCACCGACGACCTCATCTTCAGCGTCCCCCAGCTGGTCGCCCAGCTTTCGAAGCTGATGACGCTCGAGCCCGGCGACATCGTCTCCACCGGCACCCCCGAGGGCGTCGGCATGGGGCGCAAGCCACGCGTCTGGCTCGCCGACGGCGACGAGGTAGTGATCGAGTCGCCGACGCTCGGCCGGCTCGTCACCCGGATCAGCGCTTAGGCGGGATCTCGTAGGCCCTCGCCGGCAGGCTCGCCGAGAGCGGTCGGCTCGCGGTGCGCACTAGTCCCCGCATACCGGGGACAAGTGCGTTCGCTGCCGCCGAGGAGCTTGCGCCCGCGGCGGTCCAGCGCGGCCGGTAGGGCGTGAAGGCGAGCAGGGCGTTCCAGGTGTCGGTGTCGATGATGGCGTTCGCCGTCAGGCCGTGCTCGCCCTTGAAGGTGTGTACCGCGCGGGCGGTCTGCCGGCCGAAGATGCCCGTCACCGGCAGGTCCGCCCCGGCCGCGATCAGGTGCTCCTGCGCCCAGACGACCATGTCGCCCTTGCTGCCCCGCTTCAGCAGCGGGTGCACGACCTCCATCCGGTAGCCGGCCACCGGCCGCAGGGCGCTGGCGGCGCCGACCGCCCCCCACTCCGAGCCGCTCGTCTCCTGCCAGGACCACCAGCTCGGCGGCAGCCCCCCGTAGCTCTGGGCGAAGCGGCGGAAGAGGCGGATCGAGGCGGCGCCAGGGCCTTCGTAGGTCTGGCCGATCGGGTAGATCGGGTGCCCCCAGATGCGGTTGAAGAGGTAGGTGTGCTCGTAGATGGTCCGCACCGAGGTGCCGATCGTCTTCCAGTACATCTGCGGCTGGTTGTAGGTGGCGCCGCCGGGACCGAAGAAGACCGAGTAGGGGAAGGACGGGTGGTAGTCCACGTAGGGGAAGCCGGCGAGCGCGACCGGGAAGGCGTCTCCGACGCGGGCGCGCAGGGCGCGGACGTAGCGGTCGGCGGCGGCGTACTTGCCCTCGTAGTCGGCCTCGGCGTCGATTACGAAGCAGTCGGCGCCCTTCGCCACCGCCGCAGCGGCGACGCGCGCCTCGGCCAGCGGGTTGTCGCCGTAGACGAACTGCCAAGCGCAGACGCTGAGGCCGCCTCGGTGCAGGGCCGTGACGAGGCCGCGGCTGAACTGGCCCCAGTAGCCGCCGCCGTCGCCGGACTTGACGTAGACGGTGCCGACGTCGTTGCGCGTGGCGCGGGCGAGGATCCCGCGGATGCTGCCGCCCTCGGAGTGGGAGACGTACCAGACCCACATCCCCTGGCGGTCGAAGGCGGTGTTGCTGACGTTGCCGCCCGTTTCGACCTGCCCGGCGCCGCCGGTGTCGGCACCCGCCGCGGCGGGCGCGAGCGCGCAGGCGAGCAGGGCCGCGACGACGGCCAGCAGCGCCAGCGCGCCGCGTCTCGTCTGGAGCAAATGACTCACAAGAGGCATAAACACGGTAGTAGCCGGGGCGCTGCGGCTCGTCTCAGCGCCGCTTCCCGGGCTTAACATCCACAGCCTCCCGCAAGTCCCCACCCGGTACCCGGCCATCTCCCCCACCCGCAAGATCCTGTGCGTCGCCGCGCTGCTCCTCAGCGCCGTCGTTTGCGTCCCCGCCAGCGCCCCTGCCGCCGAACTGCATCAAATTTCCAACCCAGCAGAAGGGAAATCTGATGCAGTTCGGGGGAGGGAGGCTGAGCCGCGGATGCAGCACGCGGGGCTGGCGCAGAAGGGGCGGGAGCTGATCCTCTCGGTGCGGACGTCGGAGCCCGTGGGGCTGGCACAGCTGGAACCGCACCCAGACCTGCGGCGCGCTTCCGCTCGCTACCTCTGCCTGGCGCTGCGCACGGGCAAGGGCGAGCGCTTGCTCTGCCTGGGCGGCAGGAAGTCGCACAAGCGCATCGGCACCGAGCTGCTCGACCGGCTCGGCAAGCCGGGGTCCGAAGAAACGGTGAAGGCGGTGGTGAAGCGGCCCACCGAGACCAAGCTCGTCGTCGCCTTCGATCCACGTGCCGCCCACCTGAAGCCGCGCCGCTACGCCTGGGGCATGATCGCGAGCAAGGGGTGTGGGGCGAGGACCACCTGCACCGAGTTCTGGCCTCCTGACCGCGCCCAGACCTTCCGCCTGCGCCCGGTCCGCGCGGTCGGATGCACCGGAGGGACCACCGGGCTCGTCACTAACGGCCCGCGCGACCGGCCCGTCGTCGCCCTCACCTTCGACGACGGGCCCAGCGACTACACCGACGACTTCCTTGCGGTCCTGCGCGAGAAGGGCGTCGTCGGCACCTTCTTCCAGGTCGGCCAGGAGATGCCGGGGCGCGAAGAGGTGATGCGGCAGATCCTCGCCGAAGGGCACGAGCTCGGCGACCACACGATGAACCACGTCGAATTCCCCGGCTACGACCAGATCGCCGGCGCCGCGGCGCGGATCCGCGCCTACACGCACTTCAAGCCCTGCCTCTTCCGCCCACCCGGCGGCGGCGTCAACTCCGGCGTCGTCGCCACCGCCGGCAGCCTCGGGATGCGGACGATCAACTGGGACGTCGACCCGCGCGACTGGTCGCTGCCCGGCAGCGGCGCGATCTACTCGGAGATCGTCAGCCACGCCCGCAGCGGCTCGATCATCCTCATGCACGACGGCGGCGGCCCCCGCGGCGAGACCCTCGCCGCCCTGCCGCGGATCATCGACACCCTGCGCGCCCGCGGCTTCGGCTTCGCCACTGTCTCCGAGCTGCTCGGCTACCGGATCCTCTACCGCCCGTACGGGTAGACGGGGGCATGGCCGGTCGGGACAACCGCGAGCCGCTGCTGCTGATCCACGGGCTCGGCGGCACCCGCAGCATCTGGGAGCCGGTGATCCCGCTGCTGGAAGCCGAGCGCGAGGTGCACGCGGTCGACATGCCGGGATTCGGCGAGACGCCGCCGCTGCCACCCGAGGAAGAGGCGACCGCCGCCAACCTCGCCCGCGCTGTTCATGACCATTGCCTGCGCACCGGAGTCGAGCGGCCGCACGTCGCCGGCAATTCGCTCGGCGGCTGGGTGGCGCTGGAAATGGGCCGCTTCGGCTGGGCGGCCTCGGTCACGACCCTCTCCCCCGCCGGCCTCTGGCGCCGCCCGCTCGGCGAGCCCGAGGGCGGTGGTGCCCGGATGCTGCTGCGCGGATCGCCCTGGCTGAAGGCGGCGCGCCCCTTCCTCGCGGCGGCGCTGCAGTTCCCGCAGACGCGGCACGCCGCTTTCCAGTCGATCGCCGCGCGCCCGGAGCGGATCCCGCCCGACGCCGCCCACGACCTCGTCGTCGGCTGGCTCGACGGCGAGGGATACGACGCCGCCAACCGGGCGATGCGCAGCCACGTCTTCGACCCCAGCGGCTACCCCGCCGAGGTGCCGGTGACGATCGCCTGGTGCGAGAAGGACCGCCTGCTCGGCCCGCCGAAGCCGCACCGCCGCCCCGCCGGCGCCCGCTTCCTCGTCCTCCCCGGCGTCGGCCACACCCCCACCTGGGACGACCCCGAGCTGGTCGCCCGCACCCTCCTCGAAGGCAGCGCCCGTCCCACCCCGCCCTGATCCGGCATGTGTCTGAGCTTGACCCACAGATACGGCGGGTAAGGTCAGACACCCCTGCCGGAGACGCGTGAACTAGGAGGAGCATTGATCATCGAGAGGACCGAGAACCCGATGTGGCTGTCGAACGCCTACCTGGTCGCCGACCCCGAGCGCAGGACCGGCGTCCTCATCGACGGCAACGATGAGCTCGGCCCGCTGCTCGAGCGCGCCGAGCGCGACGGGATCGAGATCAGCCATGTCCTCGTCACCCATCCGCACGCCGACCACGTCGCCGGCCTCGCCGAGGCGCGGGCGCAGCTCGGCAACCCGCCGCTGGTCGCCCACGCGGCGACCGCCGCCGAGCTCGACGACGAGGTCGCGATCGTCCTCGGCGACGGCGACGTCCTCGACGCCAACGGGATCGGGATCGAAGCGCTCTTCACCCCCGGCCACGCCGCCGGCCACCTCGCCTACCTCGTCGACGCAACCGACGTCTTCACCGCCGACGTCCTCTTCAAGGGAACGGTCGGCGGCACGATGGCCCCAGGCGCCTCCGGCTTCGCCGACCTCAAGGCCTCGGTAATGCGCCTGCTGGAGTTGCACCCGGAAACCAACGTCCACCCCGGCCACAAAGAGCCGACCACGGTCGCCGAGGAGTGGGAGCACAACCCCTTCGTGCGGATCTGGCGCGGCCTCGACTCGACCGGCGAAGAGCAGGTGACCGTCTGGGACCGCCCGGCGACGCTGAAGCTCTGGGCCCCCGACTACGACGGCGGCAACAAGGCCTGGATCGTCTTCGGCGACTCGGGCGAGGAGGCGATCGTCGGCGGCTCCCAGGTCGCGAAATAGCGCGTCCGTCCTGCCGGCGAGGGGTCACCTTTAGCGCTTCGTGCTCATTTGGACAAATGTGCGATGGGTTAATCGCGTCTTTGTCTCCACACTGCGTCAATGACGACGACTGACGTGCAGGAATTCTTCTTCGACTGGTATCCCGTCTTCGGGGTCTTCTTCATGGCCCTGCTGCTCTACATCTTCCTGAAAATGATGCGGGGGATGATGGGGACGACGAAGCCGGAGACGGTCAAGGCGTCCCGGACGGCGCCGGTCCTCTGGGAGGAGGTGCAGGGGGTCGACGCCGCCAAGGACGAGCTGATGGACGTCACCGCCTGGCTCCGCGATCCCGACCGCTTCTCCGCCCTCGGCGCCCAGGCTCCGCGCGGCGTCCTCCTGTACGGCCCGCCCGGCACCGGCAAGACGATGCTCGCCCGCGCCGTCGCCGCCCAGGCCGGCGTCGACTTCTTCGCCGCCTCGGGCTCGAGCTTCGTCGAGATGTTCGTCGGCCGCGGCGCCGCCCGCATCCGCCGCCTCTTCAAAGAGGCGCGCAAGGCCGGCCGCGCCGTCATCTTCATCGACGAGCTCGACGCGATCGGCGGCTCCCGCGGCGACGGCGGTGGCGACGGCGGCTCCAGCGAGCGCGAGCAGGCGCTGAACCAGCTGCTGGTCGAGCTCGACGGCTTCGAGAAAGACCCCGGGATGGTGATCGTGATCGCCGCCTCCAACCACGTCGACAAGCTCGACAAGGCCCTCCTCCGCCCGGGCCGCTTTGACCGCCGGGTTCTGGTCGCCCCTCCTGACCGCAAGGGCCGCGAGGCAATCCTCCGCTCTCACGCCCGCAACAAGCCGCTCGCCCCCGACCTCGACCTCACCGACGTCGCCCGCAAGACCACCGGCCTGACCGGCGCCCAGCTCGCCAACGCGCTCAACGAGGGGGCGATCATCGCCGGCCGCGCCGGCCGCTGGGAGATGACCCGCGAGGACCTTGACGAGGCGCTGCTGCGCCAGGCGGTCGGCTCCCAGCAGGCGCGGCGCCTGAGCTCGAAGGAGCGGCGGATCGTCGCCTACCACGAGGCCGGCCACGCGCTCTGCCGCAAGCTGCTCGGGCTCGACCCGCCGGAGATCCTCAGCATCGTCCCCCGCGGCCCGGCCCTCGGCTTCGTCGCCCACTCACCGCAGGAGGACACCTACCTGAAGTCCCGCGACGAGCTGCTCGACGAGGTGGTGACGCTGCTCGGCGGCCGCGCCGCCGAGGAAGTGGTGCTCGGCGAGGCCTACACCGGCGCTTCCGATGACCTCAACCGCGTCCACCTCGTCTGCAAACAGATGGTCGCCGAGCTCGGGATGGGGGTCGCGCTCGACCACGACGGGCCGCCGCCGATCGCGATGCCGACCGACGACTACGCGATCTCCGACCAGACCCGCCGCGAGGTCGACCAGGCGGCGATGACCCTCGCTCGCGAGGCCTACCGCCGCGCCCGGGCGCTGATCTCCGCCAACCTCGAGGTCGTCGACCACCTGGCGGTGCTGGCGCTGGAGCGGGAGACGCTGACCCGCGAGGAACTCGACGAGATCTTCGATGCGCATGAGCTGCACGGCCTCGCCGCGCCCGGCTCGGCTTCCGCCCTAGTCGCAATGAGCAAGGAGATCGGGACGCCGGACATATAGGGCGATCCGTCCACCCTGCCTTTGGTCCGGCGAGCAATCCATTAATCTTGGCCAGACGGCCAGTGAGCGACCGCGAACCGCAGTGGTGGGCAATGCGCCCAGCGCAGAACCTGAAGCCCGCCACCTACCGCTGCCCCCTCTGCGGCAAGCACCTTCCGGCCCTCTCCGAGCACGTGTTGATCTGGCCCGAAGGCGACAAATCTCGCCGCCGCCACGCCCACACCGAGTGTGTCCTGCGCGCCCGCAAAGCCGGCCGCCTGCAGACCGAGGACGAGTGGCGGGCGACCCAGCCGCGCCCGCCTTCGCTTGCCTCGCGCCTGCGCGCCCGCCTCTTCGGCAAGGATTGAGCCGTGCTCGAGCTGCTCGCCGTCGCGGCGGCCGGGGCCGCGGCTGGCGCCGCCAACGCCATCGCCGGCGCCGGTTCGCTGATCACCTTCCCGACCATGGTCGCGCTCGGCCTGCCGCCGCTCTCGGCCAACGTCACCAACACGGTCGGGATCATCCCCGGCGCGATCGGCGGCGCCCTCGGCTACACCGACCTCCTGCGCGAACAGAGCGAGCGTTTCACCCGCTTCCTGGTGCCGATGCTGGTCGGCGCCGTTCTCGGCACCGTCGCCCTCCTGCTCACCTCCAACGCCGCCTTCGAAGCGATCGTTCCGATCCTCATCGCCCTCTCCTGCGTGCTGTTGCTCCTGCAGCCCCGGCTCACCCCGCGCATCGCCCACGCCGGCGGCGAGCGCTCGCCCTTCCTCACTGCCGGCATCCTCTTCTGCGGCGCCTATGGCGCCTACTTCGGCTCCGCCGTCAGCATCCTCCTCTTCGCGATCCTCGCCCTCTTCGTCGCCGACAGCCTCCAGCACCTCAACGCGATCAAGATCCTCCTCGTCGGCTGCGCCAACCTCCTCGCCGCGGTCGCCTACGCCTTCCTCGCCCCGGTCGAGTGGCGCTACGCGCTGACGATCATGGCCTCCTCCTTCGCCGGCGGCCGCCTCGGCGCCCACTACGCGCGCCGCATCCCGACTGACCCGCTGCGGATCTCGATCGCCCTCTTCGGCCTCGTCGTCGCCGCCGTCCTAGCGGTTCGCGCCCTCCGCTAGCCCCGCCACCCGCAGCGCTTCCTCCCAGGTGTCGTGGGCCTGGCCGCGGCGCATCAGGCCTTCCTCGAGCTCGAAGCTCCAGGCGACCCGGACGGCGAACATGCCACCGTCGCGGCTGTCGAAGACAGTGCCCTGGACGGCGCCGCGGTCACCGTCGACCTTCGTTTTTTCGATCCGGACCTCGAGGTGCTCGAGCCGGCTGCCGAACTGTCCCAGCCATTCGCCGACGCCCTCCCGGCCCTTGTAGGTGTGCTGGCCGCTCCAGACCGTGGGGGTCCATTCGGCCTGCGGATGGATCAGTTCCAGCACCCCGGCCGGTTCGCAGTTGATGATCGCGATGAAGATCCGCTCGATTACCGTCGGCCCGCTCGGGGCCGCGGGGCTCAACTCTCGCCCCGGCGCAGACGCCGCGCTTCGTCGCGGGCGGCCCGAGCCTCCTCACGGGCGCGCATCGCCTCCTCGCGCGCCTCGACGGCCAACTGGCGCTGCCTTCGCGCCGACTCCTCCGCGTCCCATTCGCCCCTGCCCCCGCGCTCGTCGTGCTCGCGCTGGCGCTGGTCCTGGGCCCGCTGCTGCTGGTCGAGATCGCCCTGGGTGCGGTCCCGGGAAGTCTGCTGCGCGTCCTGGGCGCCCTGCTGGCGCCCGCGGGCGGCGCGCTCGCGGTCGAACTCCTCCCGGAAGTCACCGTCCGCGCCGTCGCTTTCCCGGTCCATGCGGGCCTGGTCGGCGTCGTCGCCCGCCTGCTGGTAGTCGAGCGTGCGCTGCTCGCGGTCGCCGAAGGCCTGGTCGAGGTCGATCAGGGACTGGTCCCGGTCGAGCTCCCGCTGCTCCTCCCGGCGGTCGTGGTCGCGATCCTCACCCATCGTTGTCTCCCCTCCCGAGTCCAAGCGGCTGCGGGCGTCCGATGAAGTAGCCCTGAGCCAGATCTACGTTTGCTTCCCGCAGCAGGTCGAGCGTCTGCTCGTCCTCCACCCCCTCCGCAACCGTCGTCATCTCGAAGTTGTGGGCGACGTCGATCATCGATTCGACGACGCGCCGGTCGGCGGTATCCGTGCGGATTCCGCGAATGAACTCCATGTCGATCTTCAACTGGGTCACTGGGAGGTGGCGCAGGTAAGTGAACGACCCGTACCCAGTTCCGAAATCGTCAAGCGCGACCCCGCAACCCATTTTCGCCAGCTCCGCGACCAGTTCCCGCGCGCCCCGCATGTTCTCCGCCGCCGCCGTCTCGGTGATCTCGAAGGTGAGGTTTTTCGCCAGCGAAGAATCACGGCTGAGGCTGTCTTCGATCGCACTTAAGAGCTCGCGGCTGCCGAGGCTGCGGGCCGAGAGATTGATCGCCACCGGAGTCTGTGCCCCCAGCTGGATTCCCTCTTTCACCGCCCAGAGGTCCAGCTGGCGGATCAGTTCGCTTTCCTCCACATACGGGAGGAACTGGCCCGGGAGGACAACCTCGCCGTCCAGCCGCATCCGTACCAGCAGCTCGTGGTGGTGGATGCTGCCGGCCCGCAGGTCGAGGATCGGCTGGCCGTGGAAGAACAGACCGCCGTCGGTGAGCGCCGCGCGCAGGCGTCGGCGCCAAGCCAGCGCCTCGGTGTCGCGTTCTTCGGCGCGTTCGCGACGCCGTAGCTCGCTGACGTCGTGGCCGACCGAGCAGACGGCGGTCACCTCGCCGGAGACCCCCCGGATCGGGAAGGCGCGCAGCGAGACGTCGATCAGCTCACCGCTTTTGGTGATCCGCTGGGTCTCAAAGGCGATGACCTCGCCGGCCGACGCGTCCTTGAGGATCCGCTTCGCCTCGCTGCGACGATCGGCGGGGATCAGCAGCTCGGCCACCGACTGGCCGATCGCCTCCTCGGCGCTGTAGCCGTAGATGGTCTCGGCCCCCTGGTTCCAGCCGGTGATGATGCCGGAGAGGTCTTTGGTCAGGACGGCGTCGTCGGAGGAGCGGATGATCGCGGTCAGGCGCCGGTTCTCCTCCTCGCGCCGCTTGCGCTCGCTGATGTCGCGGACGACGAGGGTGCGCATCGCCGCCCTGTCGGGTGCGGGTCCGATCATCACTTCGACCGGAAAGGCGACGCCGTGGGGATCATAGGCACACAACTCCAGCGGCGCCGGCAGCGTCTGCGGCTCTGCGGCGGCGAGAACCTCCTCGAAGGGGGGACCCCCTTTGCCGTCGTCAAGCAGATTCCCGATCGGCTTGCCGACGATCTCGACGGCGTCGCGGCGGAAGACCCGATAGGCGCGCTCGTTGCAGGCGATGATCGTGCCGTCGGGGGCGAGGGAGATCGCGGCGTCGAGCCCCGCGGCGTTGACCGTGCCCACCACCTCCGCTTCGCGGGCGCGGGCGCGGGCATCGCGCCAGCCGCGCTGGGCAACGACGAGGCGGACCGCGGCAGCGAGCAGGGTGAGCGCGGCGAGCAGGACGGGGCCGGAGGGGAGGCGCGAATAGTGGTCGTAGATCAGGGTGGCGACGGCGACGAGGACCGCGACCAGGGAGAGGATCACGACATGGCGGCCGCTCGGCTTCTCGCGAGGCTCGGCGCCGATGCCGTCGCAGGCGGCGACGGCGATCAAAGCCGCGCCGGCGAACGGAGCCACGTCGGCGATGTCGAGACCGAAGACGGAGGTGAGAACGCCCTGCGCCTGCATCGAGTCGGCAACGGCGAGCAGGCCGAAGCCGGCGGTGAGCATCGCGAAGCGGGGGTTGAGAGGCCAGCCGTGGTTGCAGAAGGCGGTGAGGACGGCAACCGCCAGCAGCAGGTCGAGGGCGCTGTGAACGGTGTCGCTCGAGGCGCCACCGCGGGCGAGGAAGAGCGATGACCAGGCGGTCGCGAGTCCGAAGAGGCAGACGCCAAGCCCCTGGGTGATCGCGCGGCGAAGGTGGAGGGTCCCGCTCGCCGCGAGGACCGTCGCACCGCAGACCACGCAGAAGAGGCCGTAGATGACGACGGTCGCCGCCGGAATCTCCTCGCCGCTGCTTTGGGCGAGATGAAAGGCCGACTCGGCGGCGGCGCCAAGGGTGAGGCCGACCGCGAGCGCGCCCCAGATCAGCCTCTCCCGCGGGTGCCAGAAGAGGGCGGCTCCGGCGGCCACGCCGGCGCAGAGCAGTGGCACGTAGAAGGAGGGATCAGCGGGCGCGGGAGTGTCGATATCCCGCATCAGCCCGATGCCGATTGCCTCCGCGAGGAGGAGAACCGCGGCCAGGAGCCAGACCAGGAGGAGGGCGTGGCTCATCACCTCTTTTGGCGTTCCCGAGACCGGAAAGAGTCTCCGGGCCCGGTGCGGGCTGTTTGGATGCACTGGGCTCAAGGTTCAGGCGAGTTTGACTAAAGGCTGCTCCAGTCTTC
The DNA here is from genome assembly GCA_035940865.1 of Solirubrobacterales bacterium. GTDB lineage: Bacteria > Actinomycetota > Thermoleophilia > Solirubrobacterales > 70-9 > VAYN01. The sequence continues at coordinate 32,986 of DASZEL010000007.1, read as the reverse complement.
TCGGCGCTCTAAATCTTTCCCTTTAATCGCGCACGCCTAACAGTTCGACTCAACTGGGGGTGCTAAAAAAGCCCCGCAAAGGCGGGGTGCCGTTCCGCGCTCATATGCAGGACGGCTAGCCGCGCGCCGTTTGATCGGTGACAACCTCGAAGCAGGTCATTCCGACGACCGCATGGATGCTTTCGGCTCCCGACTTGGCCATCCGCTCGGCGGCGGCCGCCTGCTCCTTGAGGATTTCGTCGAGCGCCTGGGCCTGGACGCCTGAGACCTTGCGCCATCCGGCCTCGTCCAGCAGCAGTGGGGTTCGGCTCAGATGCCGGTCCTCGCGCCGGTCGAAGACGCCGGCGGCAAGCGAGCTGGCCGCGTCGCTCATCAGGGTTTCGATGACATAGCCGGAGAAGGCGCTGCGCACCTTCGGGCTCAGCTTCTCCCAGTCTGGGTTGTCGATCAATGGTCGTTCCACGGCCTTGTAGAAGTGGGCGACCGAACCCCGCACCGATTCTTCTTCGACGATCTCGACCAGCCCCAGTTCGTCGAGTACCCGGACGTGGTAGCTGACGTTGCTGAGGGGGATCTCGATCTGCCCCGCGATTTCCTTCGGGCTGGCGATCTTTTCCGTGAGGATCGTCAGCGCCTTTACCCGCACCGGGTGGTTGAGCGCCTTCACCAAGACCTCCTGCGGCGACCCGCCGGGCTCCCGCTTGCGCTTCGCGACCTTCCGCCTCTTCCGCCCCACGCTCGACCTCCCTTGCGTTGATTGGACTTGAGCGATAGAGCATAAATCCCTTAATCTTTCCTCGCTAAATGCGCGAGTTCAGAAAAGCGGTATGAACGATTAGAGCATTTGCGCCTCTCTCTTTATCGCAGAAGCAAACGCGCGATAAGGGGAGGGGGTGAGCAGGGTGAAGATCGAGACGACGGTCTCCGTGCCGGCGGTCAGCCTGACCAAGTCGGCCTAGAGCCAAGCGGGCGGGGCGCCGTAGTGGCGGCCCGCCCTTAGTGCGAGCGCATCGCACGAGGAAGTGGGCGGTACTGGGCTCGAACCAGTGACCTTTCGGGTGTAAACCGAATGCTCTCCCAACTGAGCTAACCGCCCCGCGCTTCTCATTATTGCTCGCTGCCGCCTCAGTTGAACCTGGGAGGGCCGGCGCTCGTATGCCGGGCCATGACCCACTCGGAGAACTCGCAGGGACGGTGGGGCTTCGCGCTCCTGATCGCGATCGCGGTGCTGGCGGTGGCAGCGCTGCAGGGAGGGCAGGCGATCGGCGCGACTGCCGTGGCTAGCGGCGCCAAGAGCGTCGACATCAACCACTTCGCCTTCCACCCGCCGACCCTGAAGGTCAAGCGCGGCGGCAAAGTCGCCTTCACCAACTCCCAGAACGTCACCCACACCGCGAGTAGCGGCAGCTTCGACACCAAACGGATCGCGCCGGGCAAGTCGGTGCTGGTGAGGTTCAGCCACAAGGGCACCTTCGCCTACCACTGCAAGATCCACCCCTTCATGAAGGGGAAGATCGTCGTCGAATAGCCTCGGTGGGGATGGACGTCCCCACCCTCTGGCGGGCGGCGCTGCTGCAGCTCGCGGCCGTCGCCCTGCTCTCGATCGCCCTCGCGCTCGCCCTGCCGCACAGCTTCTTCGAGGACTGGGGCTGGCTCGCCGGCCCCGCCGCCTGGATGGTCTGCGCCGCCTTCACCGCCCGCGTCCTGCGCCTGCCGCTCGGGCCGACGCTGCTCGGCGCCGCCCTCGCCGTCCTGCCGAGCATCCTCGCCGTAGTCGTCGGCGTCCACTGGGCCGGCGCGGTGCTGGCGGTGGCCCTGTTCGCGCTCTGGTGCGCGCGCCTGCGCGAGCGGAGCGGCGCTACCGCGCGAGCTTGACGCCGACCGCGGTACCGGCGGGGAGCATCTTGCCGGCGGGTCGGTACTGCTTGACGATCCTGGCACCGCGGCTGCGCTCGCCGTGGACGGGACCAAGGCTGCAGCCCGACCGACGTAGCGCCCGCCGCGCGGCCTTCAAGTTCCGCCCCTGAAGGATCGGAACCTCACAAGTCGAGGTGGGAGGCGCCGCCGAGTGGTTCGGCCCTTGTTCCGTCGGCGGCAGGCTGACCGTGACCGTCTGGAAACCACCCTCCCAGCCCTTCCCCTGGGAGATCGGGTAGTCGAACGGCTCACCGCCTGCGGCCGGGTTGCCGGCACGATGGTGCACCGTCAGCGTGAGCAGGTTCGTGCCCGTCACCGCGAGCGTGGTGGGAACGTCGGTTCCTTCGGCGTCGTGAGCCAGCCCTGCGATGATCGACATGGCTTCGGTCCCGTCTTCCCAAAAGACGCCAGCCCGGGTCTCGTCGATCTGGCGCAGTTCCTCCCCTTCGCTGAGTTTCACTTCCCAGCAGTAGTCCTCGGGACCGTCAGGGCCGTGAATATCGGAGAAGGACATCGCCCCGTCGAACGACGGACAAGGTTCGGCGGCGACTGCGGCTCCCGGCAGCGACGCGAACACGACCGCGGCGACGATCAGCAGCAGCCCCCGCCTCACTCGACCACCGCCAGCTCCGCGATCGCCGCGGCGCGGTTGTCGAAGACGATGCCGGCGTCGGTGAGGCCGGCGACTTCGAAGATCCTCTGCACCTGGTCCGAGCAGCCGTAGAGGACGAGGCGGCCGCCCTCGTCTTCGAGCTGGCGGCGGACCTGGAGGAAGAGGGCGATCCCGGTCGAGTCGACGAACTCGCACTTCTGCAGGCCGACGAGCACCGCGGAGTTGTCGCGCGCGACCCGCTGCAGAGCCGCCTGCAGGCGCTCGACGCTCCAAAGGTCGAGCTCGCCCGCGAGCTGCAGCTCGCACCGATCCGCCCCGATCGAGCTCTCGGCGATCTGCAGGATCTGCCCCCCGGCCATGGTCAGCATTGTCCCAGGCTAACCCGGTTAGGGCGTCATTTCACTAACCAGCGCGGCGGCGGGCCGGACCTCCTCAATCCGGGCGACGGTCTCGCCGGCGTAGAGGGCGCCGGCGTCGATCAGCGTCTCCGGCGCATCGTCGGTCGGCCCGGCCGGCGAGAGCAGCCGGCTCCCCGGCCGCTGCGCCCGGATCATCCGCAGCTGCAGCCCCGGCGGCGCATACCGCGCCCCCGGCGCAAGCAGGCGGTTGAGGAGCCGGTTGAGCCCCGGGCCGCGCAAAACCTCGCGGCGTTCGTCCTTTTTCGACTCCTGGGCGAATGACGAACGCCGGTCGAGGAAGTGCTCGGTTGCGGCGTTGGGGACGACCCGGTGCGGGGCGGGCCAGGCGGCGCCGAAGAGTTCGGTGAGGATCGTTTCGTCCGCCGCGAGCAGGCGCTCCTTATATAGAGCGTGCGCTCGGCTCTCCTCGGAGAGGAGGAAGCGGGTGCCGGCTACGGCTGCGCTTGCGCCGGCCTCGAGCGCCGCGCGCACGTCCTCCCGCTCGGCGATTCCTCCCGCCAGCAGCACCGGGTACGCCGGAGGCAGCGCCCGCCGTACTTCCTCCAGCAGTTGCAGGGCCGGGGTCGTCCCGCGCACGTGGCCGCCCGCCTCGACGCCCTGGACGATGACGCCATCTGCGCCAGCCGCCTGTGCCCGCCGCGCCTCGGCAACCGAGCCGCACTGGTGCAGCCACACCCCGCCGGTCCGCCGCCGCGGCTGCCCCCAGAAGGTGACCACGACGTCCGCCTCCCCCGCTGCCCCGAACCAGTCGCGCCGCGCGAACGGCAGCAGCACGTTGACGGCAAGCGGGCGCCCGGTCAGCGCCCGCGCCGCCGCCAGCTCGCGCCGGATCGCATCGGCGCCGTTGACGGCGATCGTCCCGAGGCCGCCTGCCTCGGAGACCGCCGCCGCCAGCTCGTGCCGGCTCAGCCCGCCGCCCATCCCTGCCTGGACGACGGGCAGCTCCACCCCGAGGCGCTCGAGCAGCGGCGGCATCCCTCCCAGTCTAAGTTCGACCTAGAAACGGACCTCGGCACCGGGCGGGTCGTAAACGCTCGCCAGCCGTCCCAGGGTCAGTGCCCCGAGCATCAGCCCGAAGTCCCGCAAGGCGATGTCGTAGTAGTCGGAGAAGGTGAGCAGGTTGAGGATGATCCCCGCCAGCCAGGCGGCGACGACGTAGGCGCCGTAGCGGGGCTTCACGAAGACGAGGATGCCGGCGACGATCTCGATCACGCCGACCAGGTGCATCGCGGTCGAGGCGCTGCCGGGGATGATGTCGTTGATCCAGGGCGCCAGGTACTGCTCCCAGTCGACCATGACGTTGAAGAACTTGTCGAGGCCGAAGAGGATCGGCGCGACGGTGAAGGCGATGCGCAGCAGCGTGAACGCCTGGTAGGCGGGGTCGCCCTTGAGGCGTTCGCCGAAGGTCGGCGCGAGCGTCGCCTCACGCGGGTCGAGCGTTGCGGTGGTTGACATGGAATCTCCCTTGGTCGCAGTTGCAAACGATCTGTGTCCCATCTGCGTCGCCAACCGCGCCGTTCTTACCCGCGGCAATGTCGTTTCCAGAGTTTTCGGCGCTCCAGCACCGAGAACTCTGGAAACGAGTAAGAACCTGGCGCGGGCGGTCGCTAACAATGCATGGCGACCGCGCTGATGACCGCACCTCCGCCGACTCCCGCCGAGCCCGACACCACCGCCGCGCGCCCGTGGGTGGAGGACCTGCGCAGCGACGGCGCGCGCGGCCGGGCCGCCGTCGCCGAGCTCCACACCCTGCTGCTGAAGGCGGCGCGCTTTGAGATCGGCCGGCGGAGCGCCCAGCTGTCCCACCTGCGCGGCGGCGACCAGGAGGACCTCGCCCAGCAGGCCGCCGACGACGCGCTGATGGCGGTGCTGCGCAAGCTCGACCAGTTCCGCGGCGAGAGCCGCTTCACCACCTGGGCCTACAAGTTCGCCCTGCTCGAGGCGGCGGTGAAGGTGCGCCGGCGGGCTTGGCAGGGGCGCGAGATCCCGCTCGAGGACGAGGCGTGGAGCGCACTCGCCGACGCGGGCGCTCCTGCCGGCCGCGGCGCCGAAGACGCGGAGCTGTTCGCCGCCCTGCGCGAGGAGATCGAGCGGCTCGGCGCTCGCCAGCGCGAGGTCCTGATCGCCGTCGCCCTCAACGGCGTCCCGATCGACGTCCTCGCCGAGCGCCTCGGATCGACCCGCGGCGCCCTCTACAAGAACCTGCACGACGCCCGCCGCAAGCTCCGCGCCGCGCTCGCCGAGCGCGGCTTCCGGGTAGGAGCGGATGGAGAGGAGACCTGATGGAGCGCAACGAGAAACAAGCAACCCTGCGCCGAGTCCTCGGCCCCAGCGCCCCGGAGCTGACCTGCGAGCAGTGCTTCGAGGAGCTCGACCGCTACGTCGAGCTGACCCTCGCCGGCGATGCCGCCGAGGCCCGGGTCCCGGGCATGCACGCCCACCTCGAGGGCTGCCCCGCCTGCGCCGAAGACTTCGCCAGCCTGCGCGACCTCGTCACCCGCGAAGGGGATTGACTCCAGCGGGCGAGTCTTTAAGGTCGTCGCATGGGGGATCAGGGTCTAGCCGCATGGAAGCTGCCTCTGATCGTGGCTGGGATCTGCGTCTCGATCGTCGCCGCCTTCTACGTCGGCGGGCCCGGGATGGGGATGGCCGAGGGCTCGCTGGTCGCCGGCATCATCGTCGTGATGGCGGTCCGCCACCCGCCGCTGCACCCGATCGTGCCGCCACCGCCGAGTGACCTGCGCGAGCACCTGCTCGTCGTCGTCGATGAGCCGCTCGAAGACGGGACCGCGATCGAACGGATCGTCGCCGCCTCCGCTCCGCTCGATCCAGCGGAACCCGCGCCGGAGGTCCGCGTCGTCGCCCCCGCCCACAACCGCTTCCTCGACCGCTGGGCCTGCGACGTCGGCCCCGGCCGCGAACGCGCCCAGCGCAGCCTCGTCCTCAGCCTCGCCTCGCTTGCCCGCGCCGGCGTCGCCGCCAACGCCAAGATCGGCGACGAGGACATCGTCCAGACGGTCGCCGACCAGCTGCGCACCTACCCGGCGACCGAGGTTTTCCTCGTCACCGGCGTCGGCAGCGACGCCGCGCTTGCGGCCGACCAGCTGCGCTCGCGGCTGCACGCGCCCTTCCACCATCTCCGCACCGCACCCGAGTACCGAATGGCCACTGCTGGAACCAGTTTTGCCGCTCCAAGCTGTTAAAGCATTAATGCTCTAACAGTCTGGTTCGTTAACCGAAAGGCTCCGGGGCGTTGTGCCGCCCCAGCGCCGCAAAGAGCCTCGGTCGCCCGAGCACGCCGCCCTCCGCGAGGCGGTCCGCACCCTGCGCCGCGAAGTCGGGATCAGCCAGGAGCAGCTGGCCGAAGGCGCCGGCACCGACCTCACCCAGGTAGGCGGCATCGAGCGCGGGGTGCGAAACCCGAGCTACACGACGCTGCTGCGGCTGGCCAATGCGCTCGAGACGACCGTGGGGAAGCTGACCACGCTCGCGGACGAGCTGCGCGCGAAGGCCTAGGCCGCTAGGACTTCGGCGATTCGAAGTCGAGGCTTTCCAGCACCCACGGCGTGCCCTTGGTGAGAGCAGTGGGCCGGTAGAAGTGGGCGACGCTACCGCGGACGGGTTCCTCTTCGGCCAACTCGATCGCGTTCTTGTCCGCCAACACGCGGACGTGGTAGCTGATCGTCGGCAGCTTTTCCCCGGTCACGCCGGCGAGCTCCTTGGGAGAGAGCGCTTCGTCCTTTTCGAGGTAGAGCTTGAGGAGGACGCGGCGAGTCGGGTGGTTCAGCGCGGCGACGAGGCCGGCATTCACTACGTGCGGATTGCTGCCCTTGGGGTCCTTGGCTCCGGCAATCTTTCGCCGCTGTGGTCGTCGACCTTGCGCCATCCCGCGTTCTCCTCTGACCCGTAGCTGTTGTCGGTTGCACCTGCGGGCAGTGATTACCCAGAGGAGTTGTATTGGTGAACGCGGCGAGCGCCAAGCCCACTTTTTGGACTCAGTTGACGTGGGCAGTCAGAACGGAAGCGTGAGCCCCGGGCCACGAGACCGGCCGGGCATAGCTCGTTCGAATCCAAGGGCGGCGGCAATGGCCGGGAATCCCCTCTCCCCGGTCTCGCACAAGCGTTCGTCTGCCGCGACCGCGATGGCTTCTATTCGATCGAGCGATTCACTCAGCTCCTGCATCAGATCCCGCCACCCCTGCTCGTCGAGCTTCATCGCCCTCCAGCTGACGTGACGGTCAAGCCGAGCGTCGAATTTCCCGGATCGAAAGGCGGCGAGTGCTTCGGCAACGATCGCTTGAAACATCAAGGCGGAGATTTCGTGGCGTGCATCCGGTGAGAGTTGGGCCCATTCGGCATCACCGATGTACGGACGCAGGGATGCTCTGTAGAAATGCTCTTCCGCCCCCCGCTTCTTCGCGGTTCTCACGAGTTCGACGCAACCATGCTCGTACAGAGCTTTCACGTGGTTACCGACCTTGTTCAAGTCCTCGCCGATCTGGCGGGCGATCTCCACCGGACTCGCCTCCCGTTCGTTGAGGATGGCAAGGGCGTCGACTCTGATCGGGTGCTGGACGACGAAAACCACCAGCTCGTCGACTCTCTTGGGTTTGAGCGCTGCTGGCAAATCGCCAACCTTCCTCGCAAGTGCCTGAGTGATTGAAGGACGCCTAGCTTAAAGCCCTCTTCGAGCGGCTGTTCAACCCACCCCACATGCTGGTGTGAGCAATCGAATGCTTCTTTAGCGTTCGCTTCCCAGCCCGGCAGTCGGGCCGGGCCTCTCTAGGGAAGGGGGTGAGGCGGATGCAGATGAACATCGTCGCTGCGGTCATTCCAGCCCACGTCAGCAAGCACAACTAAGGCCCGTCGATCGGGAGCCGGTTCCGCTGGTGCTGGGGGGCCGGCTCCCCTGCGCGAGCGGGATGCGCTCGCGTCCGAGCGCATCCCCTGGTTGTTCAGCCCTGCTTGACGACCATGCTCAACAGGCAGATCGACTTGGTCTTCTTGATGACCATCGTGCTGCTCACCTCCTTTGCGTTCGCTTGTGGTTGAACGCAAGGTTGGTCAGCAGGGCTTACCGGTCAATTGGATTACCAGGGCAGTACTCCCTTATTGGGTTGCGTTTAACTCTAAGTACGAATACTCTCGACTGCTCAGGCAAACTCAGACATTGGAGGGAGTTGCAGTGGCAGAGAGCGGCAACGGCGGGAAAGGCGACGGCGACAGGGTGGGCAATGGTCTTCCACGACTGCCCGAACGGCTCGCCAAGGTCTTCTCGCATCCCCTGCGCGCCCAGCTCCTCGCGTCCCTCAACGAACAGCCGGGAAGCCCCCACGACCTGATGCAACGGTTGGCGGCGCGGGGTGAGGAACAGAGCCTAAACCTGGTCGCCTACCACGTCCGCGTCCTCCACAAGTACAACGCGATTCAGCTCGTTGACACCGAAAGCGTGCGGGGCGCGACGAAGCACATCTACGCGGCCAACCGGAAGATGTTGATCGACGGCGACGACTGGCTCCATCTGCCCGACGAGGCTCAGATCGGCATCTGCGCCAACGCGATCGGCGAAGCGGTCGAACGAGCGCAGGCGGCGCTTGAACACGGGACGATGCAGAAGGACGATCCCGTGATCGTCAACCTGCGGCTCGACGTCGACGACGCGGCCTGGGAGCTCGTGCGCGAACGGGTGACGGCCGCCTGGGACGAGGTTGAGCAGGTCCAGCCCGACGCGATCGACCGCACGCCGGACCCCGGGCGGCGCTTCCCGGTGACTGTCTCCCTCCTCGCCTACAAGTCCCCGCCGGCCGCCTAGAGCGGACGCAGCACCTGGGCGAGGGAGCCGTCCGCGTAGGCGGTGCTGCTGACCATCTCGAAGCGCTGCGGCTCCGGGATGCCGTGCATCAGCAGCAGGCCGTCGCCGAGCGCGACCGGGTGGATGGTCAGCCGGTACTCGTCGACGAGGCGCTCGCGGATCAGGCTGTTGGCGATGCGGGCGCCGCCGAAGACGACGATGTCCTTGCCGCCTTCGGCCTTGCGCTCGGGGATCTCCTCCGCGAGGGGACGCCGGGTCAGCGTCGCGTTGTTCCACTCGACCGCCGGCAGGCTCTGCGAGAAGACGAGCTTGGGGAGCGAGTTCATCAGCCGCGCCATCGGGTTGTCCGAGTCCCCCCAGCCCTTGAAGAACTCTTCGTAGGCGCCGCGTCCCATCACGATCAGGCCGACCTGGCTCAGCAGCTCGAGGTTCATGCGGTGGCGCTGGGCGCCGTGGTCCGGCAGCCGGCCCTCCTCGGGCGTGAGCCAGTCGAGCTCGTGGTTGCGATGGGCGGCGAAACCGTCCAGGGAGAGCGACATGTGGAGGATCAGCCGGCGGCTCGTGTCCCCGCTCATGAGGCGACCCGGTAGCGCAGGTGCGTGACGCCCTCACCCTCGAGCACCCGGACCGGCTCGAGCTCGATGTGGTCAGTGCCGAGGTGCTCGAAGAGCCGCCGGCCCTCGCCGAGCAGGACCGGGATCAGGTGGATCTGCAGCTCGTCGAGGACGCCGGCGGCGAGCGCCAGCTGAGCGGTGCCCGCGCCATGGACGAGCACGTCCCGCTCGCCCGCGGCCTCCTTCGCCGCGGCCATCGCCTCCTCGACGTCGCTCACATAAGTGACCAGCGGCCACCGCGCCTCCTCCCCCTCGGGCCGGCGGCTGAGGATGAAGATCGGCACCCCGTCATGATGGTCGCCGCCCCAACCGCCTGCGGGCTCAAAGGTTCCCCGCCCGGCAACCACCGCCCCGGTTTCCATCACCTCGTCCATCACCGTCCCGTTGACCCCCGCCGGCCGCCCCGGCACTCCCCCGTGCTCAGTGGCGGCGCCGGCAAAGATCCACTCATGCAGCCGCTCGCCGCCGTCCCCGAGCCCGTTACCGGGACCGGCGTTCGGTCCGGCCACGAACCCATCGAGGGACATCGACATGTAAAGAACGCTTGCGCCCATCGCTCCTACTCCTTCTTTCGCCGGCGGGCCTCTCTAGCCGCGCCTCTACCCAAGCGACGAACGAGCGACGCCGAAATCGACATCAAAAGAACGTGATCGATATCGCGGTTACCCTTGCCCCATGCTCAGACTTACTCGCCGAGCAGCCCTCCTGTTCGCCTCCTACGTAGGCCTTCTTCTCGCCGTCGTCGTCGCCGGGTTCCTAGCCGGCGCACTAGGGATCTGGGCCTCGGTCGTCTGGGGAGCAGCACTCCTGGGCGGCCTAGCTCTCTACGGACGCCATCGCGTCCAGCAGCGGCGTGAAGGCGGGGAGTCGCACTCGCGACCTTCGGCTTGAAAGGAGGAGGGACGTCCGCGTGACTAGCGGGATTGCGGCGGCGATGTGACCGGGATGAGACCCTGCTTCTACCCCCTCGCCGCTTTGGCAACCGTGTCTGTGTCGTACGTCAGGCAGTGCCTTGGAGCCCGTTGCTAGAACACGATGTCCTCATCCTGATCAACATTTCGCTGGGTCCCGTTGGTCGCGAGTGGCGATCGAGTTCCGCCCCTGTTCAGGTTCGCTATGGCGGTATCGAACTGAGCGACTATGCCGATACGGATGCCGCGCTTCTCGAAGCCCTTGACGATGTTCCAGCAGGTCCCGTGGAGGTAGCCAAGCGAGACAAGCGCTGGGTCAAAATGACCTTCCTCAACAAAGCCTTTCGGGCGCTGATCTCTGAGAAAGTCCGGCTTGAGCTCATGCACAATTCCGATGAACTGGGCGATCAGCATCGGGTAGATGACCAGCGCCTTTGCCTCGAGGAAGGTGACAAGGCTGTTGTTCGGCAATGCTCGCCATTCACGGCGCCGTTTCTCGAATCTCTTCGGCACCTTCCCAGCGGGCGCGACGACAACATCGGCAACATAGCGAGCGCCCTTGGTACCGACGGCATCTCGAACGGGCAGATTCGTATGGATCTCAAAACGGCGGCCATCGCCGACCACCTCGAAGTAGGAGAAGTTCCACGGGTCGCCGCGCGTACCGAGCTTCACCCGAATGTCGCGTCCTTTCGGATTGCGAAGACGAACGTCGTAGCCCAACAGCTCATAGTGACGGGCAGCGATCATGAGGGCACCGATCTCTAAGAGCTGCGATCTCCGTTCGGAGAGCGCTTCGAATTGGGTTTTATGTCGCCGCACAAATTTCCGTAGCGCCGCCGATAGTTGATCTACCTCAACCGGCGGCATTGCGTGCCTGTCTCAGCCCCTCAAGGACATCTCGCGGGCCGTCGGCAAGACGAATGAAGTCGAGTTTCTGCTGGCGAAGCCAGCGATCAAAACTGCGGTGAAGCTCTTGAAGTTCGGTGGTGTCCTCAGAGGTCCCGGAGAACCTCAGCCGTCCAGCCCGAAAACCGCCGGCACCAAACTCACTCGCAATGTCAAGCGAATTCTGCATCACCCAGCGCTGCCCTTCGACCTGGGAGTAGAGGCGCCAGATGACGACCACCAGGAGGAACTCATCCCTCGGAACCTCTTTATGGGTCGTCGCGGCCTCCCGATAGATCTCGGGTTCAACTTCTTGGAGGGTGCGGAGGTAGCCCTCGAGTTCCTGCCGCAACGCGGTTGGGAGCTGAGAGGTGGTCTTCTCAAGGGCTGGGGGAAGAGCCATCGGTCAAGGACCCGGTGGTCGACAGCGCCGCCCAGGCCCGGATATCGGGATCTCATTTCCGACCCGCACGGCCGGGAGCGCAGACATCACCCAATTACCAAACGAATTTCAGCCTCGGAAGAATGCAGCAATTATGCCTGAGCACGTTGCGACACTGCTCGCCAGTGGCGAGTTCTAACGGAGCGCAGCACTGGCGGAGGCGGAGAGCCAGCCCGCAGCTGGCTGAAGGGAATAGCCTGCGGAGCGTTGGGCGGGAGTGCCGTGACGGAGCCTAACCCCGCGCGAGGGCGAGGACTGTGCGCCAGAGCCACATCCCTCTAGGCTAGCTCCGTGCCTAATCGCTTCCTCCGCACGCTCCTCTTTTTGAGTTCCTACACGCCAGTTTTCTTGATCTTGGCGCTTACCGAGTATGGGGTTTCTTGCGTCCTCTTTCTACTCTCTATCGCACTCCTTATTGCTGGGGTCCTCGGAGTTGCTTTGTTTGCTGCAGTTGCCAGCCGGAGGACCCGGCAACGCATGACGGTGGTCGATATCGAAGCGCGAGATGCTGATCTTGCTGGTTACCTGGTGGGGTATCTCTTGCCTTTCGTGGGAATCGGCGCCGATAACTGGCGGGACGTGGCAGCCTTTGTCCTGTTCTTTGTCTTTCTCGGAATTGTCTACGTGAATTCGCGGATGATCTACGTCAATCCAATCCTCGCTCTCTTGGGATATCACCTATACGAGGTCAAGGCCACCACCAATCTCAATAGTTCAGACCCGGATTCGTTGACCCCGCAGTACCTGGTCTCTCGGCGGATGTGGATTCGCCGCGGTGATGCCGTGACAGTCCGTAGAGTAATGGCGGATGCGCTGATTGAACTACCGAAGGATGTGCGGGGTGACCCCCAAAGAGAAGAATGAGCAGCAGGAGCTGATTGACCTACTTTCTGACGCCAGCCTTCATCTGGCGTTTGGATGGCGACGGGAACCAGATAACTGGCGGGTCGAGATCGCCCCTACCATGACCCAGCTCGAGGATCGACTGTTGGAGTTGGCCCTGAATACTGCTGCTGACCTCCACGACAGCCGTGCCGAAGTTGTCTATAGCCCTGGAGCGCCCCTGAACGAAACCGAGTTCTATGGAATCGAAAACTCGATCACGGGCGATCCTCCATCCGCACCTATCGGTGGAAACCTTCTTCCTCAAGTTGACGACTTCGGCCAGCTCGATCTTTTTGGCACGGGCCCCCAGCGGGCGAATCCCCAGCTTTACGTGGTGATCGCTCAGCTGTCGGACGGCTCGATTGCCAAATTCGGAAGGCGTGTTACCGCCCGCCATCTCCTCAAGAAGTCGCGATGGATTCGGGCACTTTGGACCGGCGAGACTTTCGATCTGCTTGATGAGGGTCCGCTCCTAGCTCTCGATCCCTTTATTGACTGGATCTCCTGGCGAGATTACGTCTTAATCGTTGATGCGGAGGGATTTCATCGAACTTTCCGAACCGTCCCGCAATTGCTGCAGGCTGTTAGAGGGCATGTGGACACGCTTACCTCAAACGTTTCCATCAAGAATGCGGCTGAGTTTGTCGCTCGCTGTCAAACGACTCCAGCGATGGCCAGCAAGCTTGAGAGCGTTATAGAACAGAAGCTCTATGAAAAGCCTTTGGCGGAGCTGAAGGACTATTCACAGCGCTACCCAAAACTCGGCGTTCAGTGGGATGGCGACGAGCTGGTGTTCGATGGAGACCTCAAACATCAGTGGAACATCCTGCGGCTCTTCGACGAGGCGGGGTACACCGGAGAGCTGAGCGGCGAGCAGTTCGAGGCGGCCGCGAAGAGGCCTCTCGGGTGACGAGCATCGCCTGGTAGATCTCCGGCTCATTGAGTGGGTTGCTGCCGAGGAGGAGGAACGCACTGGCGCCTATCGAATCAAGCACCGGGCCGGATTCGCGCATTTTCCGCTCGGACTGCGGCTAATTTGCAGCCACGCCGAGTCTTGGACTAGCCTCAACTAGTCAATGCTCCGAGACGTTGACATCCGCCACGCTCTACATGCCGCACTCGAGGCGGAACACGCTGGAGAACCGGATGCCTTGGTTGTTCACGAGCTGGGAATCTGTCAAGGCACCGCTCGAGTCGACGTGGCCGTAATCAACGGCTCCATCAACGGCTTTGAGATAAAGAGCGATGCTGATCGCCTGCATCGCCTCGACCGCCAGTCGGAGGCCTATGGCACGGTGCTCGATACCGTCACCCTCGTAACGAGCAAGCGACATCTTGCGGCGGCAAGAAGGCAGATCCCCTACTGGTGGGGGATCATCGAAGCCAAGAGGTCTGACGCCGGTGTAGAGCTGAAGCGCATCCGAAAGAGCCGCCCAAATCGAAGGCAGCAACCTGAGGCCATCGCACGTTTCTTATGGCGAGACGAGGCGCTGGCGATGCTCTCTGAGCACGGCCTTGACAAAGGGATGCTTAGTAAGCCTCGGCCTGTACTCTGGGCGCGCCTTGCCGCGGAGCTAGACCCTGAGGTGCTCGCCGATGGCGTTCGGGCTGCACTTAAGCATCGCGAAGATTGGCGATCTGCGTAGTCACCAAGGCCAGGTGCTGTGAGGTCCCGGCTTTGCGCCACGTCGTGCCACTTCCTGGCCCACCCTGACGGCGAGCACGCGAGGCTACGTAGGCATCTCCCCAAGAAAAGTCTTCGCCGTGGAACTCAGGGCGGTTGACCAACTCTGCGGCTAGGTCATAGTGCTGCTCCGAACCCTGCGCTTGGATTGAGCGACCCTTGAGGATGAGAAACTCATCGTCTGCGGAATAGCGGATAGCGGCACTCCGCTGGATGATTCGAGGATCTACCTCTCGCGGAGCTGGATGGGAAATCGCGTAATCACCAAACGAGGGAAGCCGCCCGAGTCGGTCAGCGCGTGCGTGCAGAGCCCGCCAGATTGCCCATTCTGCGCGTGGGATCAGCGCGGTGCTGTCGCCATCAATCCCGGAGAGATCTAAGGGGAACGATGAGGCAATCAGCGTGAGGCTCCTCCAGTCGCCAATCTCGGGAAGGGCGGCAAGAAGAAGCCGCACCGTAGCGCCAGTCCACCTTTGTTCTGCCGAGATCGAGCCAAGATCCAGAACGAGGTCAACTTCCCCCGTTTTCAGGCCTAGCGCCGCCATTACCTCCGCCTCGACTACCTCAGGAAGTTCCTCGGGCTCCTCTAGGTCCTCCCCCACCAAGCGGAGACAAATGCCCCGTTGATCGACAGAAACAGCCCCCTCAACCGCGGCATCGTAGCTTTCACTCCGCGCCACTCCCGTTACCGGCACGGCCTGAAGACCTAACTCGCGAGCATCGTCAAGCACGACAGCCAAGGGATGCCGGCCATCGATTTGGTCCTCCTCCGCGAGAAGGCCCGCGTCTAGGAAGAAACGTCTCTCCCCACCCCAGCAGCGCCCGATTTTTTTGGCCACTTCTCCCACATGCGCTTGAGCACTTTTCGCAGGTTCTTCCGCTGCGAAGTCGTAAGGAACCGATGGAATCTCGATTAGTGGCGTAATGCTGGACCGAACACGTTCATCCGCCTCAGCCAGTGCTCCATACTCGCCTTGTTTGCCCTTTAGCACGGGCACGTAGTGGTACTCATCGAACATGCTGCGGAAGACTAGCAGCGTACTTATAAAAAGATTGTCTCGTTTAGAGTACTAGCGCGAGTCCGAGCGGGCTGGGGGCGCTCAGGTTGAGGGGGTGAAACCACAGCGAGTCTCCGAAGCCACTTTCTCTCCGAGGAGGGGAATAGTTCGAATCCACCAGCTGCCCTCGGTAAGCCACGTCCTCCAGCAGGCTTTCGAGGGGCTTTGCACACCCGAGGGTGATCAGCTCGTCAAGGCCTTCATGGTTGACAGTTCCCTTGCCCTGCCGATCGGTGAAGTCAGTGAGGTCTTGAGCACCAACGGCCCAGAGCAACGGCTTCTGACATCTCTCCGAACCGCTATTGGTCTGGGTCAGAGACGCCAGAACAAACTGCGCTCGATCCCCCCACGCCCGCAGGTGCGAGCTTTCCATATAGGCGCCCAGCATTTTTCGACTAACTCGCATAGAGAGCCCCCATGACCTTCGTTCTGCAGGGGAACACTGGAGCAGCAACAGATTCTCTGCTGGAGCAACACCTAGCCCGTCGCTGGCGCGAAAGGTCGAAGCCCAGAGCGTGGCGGTCGGCACGGATCTGGCTACGACCATTCCCGTCCACGCCTCTACAAGTCGCTTTGGTATCCGCGGTCCTCTTCCAAGCATTCCCTCAAACCTCTTTCAGGCTTGCCACCATGCAGGCGACCCTATCGCTTGCAATTCGACGCTCAATCGCTGGCGTCTACGACACATCGGACGGCCGCAAATTGTCCGCCGAGTGGGTGGGTATACCGGGCTAGCATCGTCTCCACACGGTGCCCAGCAATTTCGGCTAGATCCGCGTCGTTAACGCCAGCGGCTCGAAGGTGCGTGACGTAGCTATGGCGGCACTCGTGGGGGCGGATGTCTAGGCCGGAGGCTTCCTGGGCTGGCTTCCAGAGGTCGCGGTAAAAGGTGCGCTCGCGCCAGAGGCGACCACGAGGGGTCGGGAAGAGCAGCTCGCAGTCGGGGCCGTTGAGGTTGATCTGGGCTTCGAGCATCCAAGAGAGCGTTGCCGGGACGGGGACGACGCGGCCGGCGTCGGGCTCGCCGTGGTCGGTCTTGGTGCCCTCGAGGATCTGGCCCTCGTGGGCGGTGCGGCGGACTTTGAGGGTCTCGCCGTCGAAGTCTTCGCGGCGCAGGGGCAGCACCTCCCCCAGCCTCAGGCCGCAGTCGGTGAAGACACGGACCATTGCCTCGTAGCGGCCAGCCGCCTTGGCGAAACGGTGCATCTCTTCGAAGCTGAAGACGCGGATTGGCCTCGGCTTCTTCTTGGCTCGCGGGTCGTTGGCGCGGATGCGGACGCCCTTGAAGGGGTTGAGGTCGCAGACTTCATCGGTGATCGCGTCCTCGGCCATCGCCGAGAGCGCGCGGATGATGCCGGCAGTGGCGATGGTTGCTCAACCTTCGATCCTCAGCGTGGGCGGTGGTTCAGTCAGCTTGGTCACGCATGCTGGCGCGGCTCGAGGCTCACAAACGACGGTCCTAGGTCTCAGAGAAGGGGCCGATGAGGTTGGCCGCCAACTCTGAGACCGAACGCTGAGCAACCCCGAAACGCTCGCGCGCTTGATTCAGAGGTACGACCACCTCCTTCCATCCCTTCGGATCATCGGACAGCGGGCCTCCCAAGAAGGCACTCCTGAGAACTTCGAGCTCGTCAACTAGAGCTTCGTATGCAAGGCCGTACGTCACTACCAACTCCGTGCTTGGCCCCAGTCGGATCGAGGTGCGTAGTCGCTGTTCGGACACGTCTCTCAGCGCCCGATCGGCATTGCCGATGGCTTCCTCGGCGTCGCTGGCGTCCTCCGCCTCCGCATCGGATGCCTGCGATCTCTCCACGAGGAGCTCAGCAGATCGCAGTCTGTCCTGGGCACCCGCCAAGGCCGCCACCCCGGTGTCCAGAACCAATCTCAGCTCGTCGAGGCGCTCATGCTGCAGCTGGCCCCGGATCCGCATCCGTTCGCCTCGCGAATTGATCAACGGCACCAAGATCGCTACAGCGGCGGTAGCGACGACGCTTGCGATGGCTATCGCATTCTGCAACTAGCCATTCCTCAAGCAGTCGCCAGCTCCTTGCGAACGGCACTTACCCCTTGGTCTACCAGTTGAGGCAGATCATCGATGGCCTCCTGGGAAAAGGCGAGGTGGGAGGCGGGCTCAGCCGCAACGATGCTCGCAAGCGATGCAATCTGACGTCGAGCCTCCAGCGAGCCATTGAGCGCAGCGATGAACTGGGGGGCGCCCGCATCCAGCTTGACGTCCTCCTCCATCTTCTCGTTGAACCAAATTGCCACGTTGCTCCACTGCCACACCCTCGTGCTGGCGTCGATCCAGGCGAGAGGCTCCGGGAAGCCGCCTGGTCCACGTTTTCCCGACGCGAGCAGGCGAACACTCTCCCGGCTTCGGCCCGTACGGGATGCGATAACCGTAAGGCTGACGAGATCATCAGGCTCGACCCGAACCACTCTGAGAGCCGGAACGGCAGACTCCACCGTGCGAATAGCGCTCCATACAGCGGTCGAGAAGTTAGGCGCTTCCCTATCGAATTCGCCAAAAGGCGTGGCGTGTCTCTCTCCGAAAAGCGCATCGTCACAGCCCGCCTCATACAAGGCGTTTACGACCTCCTCGTCAAGCTCATCGAGGCCCTCGAAGATCAAAGTGAAATTGAAGCTCTTCATGGTTCTTCTCCGCGTGTTGGCTTGGGGGCAGTGCTCAGTGCGGGCAGCGAATGACCGTCTTTCGGATCTGTTTAGCGTGGTTGCCCGGGTTCTTCGGAGTTGAAAAGACCTGAGCTTTGTGATCGCCGGTCGGACAGGAGATCCGACCCCAGCAATGTCCGCGCCCTCCGCTGGGCGTGACTGACCATCCATTTTCCTCTGCAAATTGCAATGCCTTCTCGACATCCTTCTTTGGATGTCGGCTTCTCTTTCCCATAGCCTACCCGGTTGTTGGCAGTTGTCAACGCATCATCGATACTGCACCGAGCTGCCCAGATGCAATTTGCAGCAATCGGGTCGCGGGAAAATAACGGGAATTTCCTAAACAGGCTTTCCCAGGGGAAAAGCCGGAACACCGAGGAATGCGCCCGACCGGATTCGAACCGGCGACCTTCGGCTTGAAAGACCGACGCTCTTTGGGCCCCCGAAAGGACCCGTTGACCACTGAGCTACGGGCGCTCTCTTGGAAGGTTACCCGCGCAGCGGGGTTTGAGCATCGCCGCTGGGGCTAGGGTCTGGGCATGGAGCTTGGACTGGAGGGGCGGGTTGCTTTGGTGATGGGCGCTAGCAGGGGAATCGGGCGCGGGGTCGCTGCTGCTCTGGCTCGGGAGGGGGCGCGGGTGGCGATCGCCAGTCGGTCGCGGGAGCGGCTCGAGGAGGCTGCGGCGGAGATCGGGGAGGCGGCCACGGCGTTCGTTGCCGATACCGCTGACCTGGACCGGCTGGCCCGGCTGCCGCTCGAGGTCGCCGAGGCGCTCGGCTCGGTCGACATCCTCGTCACGAACACGGGCGGGCCGCCGCCCGGCGGCGCCCTCGACCATGGCTTCGAGGAATGGGAGCAGGCCTACCGCTCGCTCGTCCTCGCGCCGCGGATCCTCGCCGGCGCCGTCGTCCCCGGCATGCGCAGCGAAGGCTGGGGCCGGATCGTCAACGTCGGCTCGACGACGACGATCGAGGTCAACCCCGCCCTCAACCTCTCCAACTCCCACCGCATGGCCACGGTCGGCTTCTTCAAGACGCTCGCCCGCGAGGTCGCCGGCGACGGGATCACCGTCAACACCGTCGCCACCGGCCGCTTCGCCACCGACCGTATGGCCGAGCTCGGCGGCTCGATGGAGCAGGTGGAAGCGGCCGCGCGGGAGGAAGTGCCGGCGGGCCGGCTCGGCACCGTTGAGGAGTACGGCGACCTCGTCGCCTTCCTCTGCTCCGAGCGCGCCGCCTACGTCACCGGGACCGTGATCCCGATCGACGGCGGCCTCCTGCGCTCGACCTAGTCTGCGCCTACCCGGGGTTCGTCGCCGCGACCAGCCAGACCGAGCCGCGGCCGACGATCGAGCCGTCAGGCCGCTGCCAGTTCGCATAGTGGGCGGCGAGGGCCTCGGCGATCTCCCCGCGCCTGCTCTCCCCGTGCTCGCCGTTGAGGCGGATCAGCTCCGCCCCGGGGCCGATCGCCAGCAGCGAGTCGAGCGCCTCCTCCATGTCCCTGCCCATGAAGTAGTCGAAGTCGCGCTGGTGCAGCTCGATCTCCTCGAAGCCGGCTGCCGTGAGGATCCCCTCCAGGGTTTCGGGATTGCCGAGGGAGAACGGCCCCGGCCCGCAGGTGTCGGCGTCGTACTCCTCCGGGCGCGAGAGGAAGCGTTCGACGACCTGCTCGGTCTCCGCCCAGAACGGGCTCTCGGCCTTGCGTCGCCAGCAGATCTTGCGCAGGCCGCCGCCCGGCTTCAGGGCGCCGCGGATCGCCCGCATCGCCGGCACCGGCGCCGCGAAGAACTGCGTCCCCATACGGGAGAAGGCGTAGTCGTACTCGGGCTCCCACGCCGCCGTCTGCGCGTCGGCGACTTCGAAGCCAATGTTCTCGGGCTCGACCCCGGCTTCGGCGGCCTCGCGACGCGCATCCTCGATGAAGCGCGGCGAGGAGTCGGTGCCGAGGGCGAAGCCGTCGGGTCCCACCAGCTCGGCCAGCCGCTGCGTCGTCTCGCCGAATCCGCAGCCGACGTCGATGCAGCGACCGCCCCGCGGCGGCGGGAAGCGCTCGAAGAGGTCGTCGGTGACCTCGTCGAGGGCGCCGACGAACACCTTGCGGTTCTGCTTCCAGCGTTCGTAGAGGACCGTGTCCCAGGCCCGCACGGCCTCCTCGTTGGAGGGCGCGACGGCTCCAGCGTGTTGCTCCTCGGTCACAGAATGAGGCTAACCCCCGGCAGTCCGGTGCGCTACTGTTAACCCGATGGTTAATGATTCGTTCAAGGCGCTCTCCCACCCGATCCGCCGCGAGATCGTCGAACGGCTCACCGCCGGCCCGGCGACCGTCGGCGAAGTGACCCGCGGCTTCGACGTCTCCAAGCCCGCGATCTCCAAGCACCTCAAGGTCCTGGAGGAGACGGGCGTCGTCAGCCGCGTGATCGAGGGCCGCACCCACCGCCTCTCGCTCGAGCCGAAGCCGCTCGAGGAGGCCGCCGAGTGGATGGAGCGCCAGCGCGCCGTCTGGACCCGCATGTTCGACGTCGTCGACGACTACCTCAACGAGAAGGAGCAGAGATGAAGATGCCGCCCGTCGTATCGCCGCAAGAGTGGGACGCCGCCCGCGAGCAGCTGCTGGTCAAGGAGAAGGAGCTGACCCGCGCCCGCGACGCGCTCGCCGCCGAGCGTCGGCGGATGCCGCGGATGGAGGTCGAGAAGGACTACCGCTTCGAGGGACCGGACGGGCCGGTCAGCCTGCTCGACCTCTTCGAGGGCCGCCGCCAGCTGGTCCTCTACCGCTTCTTCTTCGAGCCCGGCGTCGACGGCTGGCCCGAGGCCGGCTGCCGCGGCTGCTCGTTCATGGCCGACCAGGTCGCCGACCTCGCCCACCTCAACTCGCGCGACACCACCTTCGCCAACGTCTCGCGCGCGCCGCAGGCCGAGATCGAGCGGCTGAAGGAGCGGATGGGCTGGCAGATGCCCTGGTACACGCTCACCGACGGCTTCGACGCCGACTTCGGGGTCGACGAATGGCACGGCACCAACGCCTTCTACCGCGACGACGAGGACCGGATCTTCCGCACCTACTTCGTCGACAAGCGCGGCGACGAGGCGCTCGGCAGCGCCTGGGCCTACCTCGACATCACCGCGCTCGGCCGCCAGGAGATCTGGGAGGACTCGCCGGAGGGCTACCCGCAGACGCAGGCCTACGTCTGGTGGAACCGCCACGACGAATACGACAACGCCACCGTCTTCGAGAAGGCGCTCTCCGACGAGTCCGCCTCGCAGCGCGGGGCGAGCAGCACGTGATCCCGCTCGCCCACGTGGCGGGGATGCCGCTGGAGGAGCTGCTGCCGATCGTGGCCGGCCCCGGCGCCGGCCTGCTGGCGGTGCGAACCTGGGTCGCGGTGAGAAGCCTGCGGCACCGAGAAGAGGGTGGGCGATGAGCGGGAAGACGCTGCAGATCGAGCGCGCCTTCCGCGCCCCCGCCGCGGCGGTCTTCGAGGCCTGGACCAGCGAGGAGGTGCTGCGGCGCTGGTTCCACGGCGAGCAGTACGGCGAGACCCCGGAAGCGCAGGTCGACCTCCGCGTCGGCGGCCCCGTCCGCGTGGTCATGCGCGATCCGCGCAAAGGCGAAGAGCAGGGCGGCGGCGGCCACTACACCGAGATCGAGCCGCCGCGGCGCCTGGCATTCACCTGGACCTGGGACGGCGACGACCGGGAGACCCTGATCGAGCTCGACTTCGAGGAGGCCGAAGGCGTGACCACCGTGCGCATGACCCATAGCGGCCTCCGCGACGAGCAGTCACTCCGCAACCACGAAGGCGGCTGGGCGAGATGCTTTGCCAACCTTGAAGAGGCACTAACGCTCTGAGGCCGTAGGACCAAGCATGGGCGTGCCGGCGGGGAAGGGGCAGTGCTCTGCACGACCCGAAGCCGACGGTGCGGCCAGGCGCCGGTCTTACGGCCTCAGCTCCCGCATCGCGGGGTAGATGATCACGTCCCGGAGGGTCTTCGCCCCGGTCATCAGCATCAGCAGGCGGTCGATGCCGAGGCCGCAGCCGCTCGCCGGCGGCATCCCGTATTCGAGCGCCCGTACGAACTCTTCGTCGTTGGGGTGCGGGTCGGGCTCGGCACCGGTTTCCTGGCGCTGGCGCTGTTTGACGAAGCGCTCGCGCTGCTCGATCGGGTCGTTGAGGTCGGTGCCGCCGCCGACGATCTCCATCCCGGCGACGATTCCGTCGAAGGCCTCGCAGACGCGGTCGCTCTCCGGGTGGACCTTGACCAGCGGCCAGATGTCGATTGGCAGGTCGATGATGTAGGTGGGCTGGATGAGTTTGGGCTCGACGAACTTGCCCTGCAGCGTGTCGACCACGCCGGCCCAGTCGTCCTCGGGGCCGACCGCGTCGCCGGCCGCCTCGGCGAGTTCGTCGCGGCTCGCCTCATAGATGTCGAGCCCGATCTCCCGCTGCAGCTCGTCGCGCAGGCGCACCCGCGGCCAGGGCGCGGCGAAGTCGATCTCGATGCCGTCGCGCATCACCTTCGTCGTCCCCATCACCTCTTGCACCACGGTGGACACCAGACCCTCGATGAACTCCATGACGCCGTTGTAGTCGGCGCCGCCGACGAACATCTCCAGCATCGTGAACTCGGGGTTGTGCTGGGGCGACATTCCCTCGTTGCGGAAGAACTTGCCGAACTCGTAGACGTCCTCGAAGCCGCCGACGATCGCCCGCTTCAGGTAGAGCTCGGTCGCCGTGCGCAGGAAGAGGTCGCGGTCGAGCGCGTTGTGGTGGGTGACGAACGGCCGCGCCGCGGCGCCGCCGGTCAGCACCTGCAGGACCGGCGTTTCCAGCTCGACCCAGCCGCGCTCGTTCATGTAGTTGCGGATCCCCAGGGTCAGCTGGTTGCGCTTCTTGAAGATCTCGCGCGAGTCCGCGTTCGCCATCAGGTCGAGTTCGCGCTGCCGGTAGCGGGTCTCGGGGTCGGAGATGCCGTGGAAGAGATCCGGCGGATCCTTCAGCGCCTTCGCCAGCAGCGTGCACTCGCGCACGCCGATCGCCAGCTGCCCGCGCTTGGTCACGTGCAGCGGCCCCTCGATTCCGACCAGGTCGCCGATGTCGAGGTCCTCGACCCGGCCGAACGGCTCCTCCCCCAGCACGTCTTTGCGCGCGTAGGCCTGGATCGTGCCGGTGATGTCGCGGACGTCGAGGAAGGCGGTCTTGCCGTGGCCGCGCTTGCCGGTGATCCGACCCATCACCCGGTAGACAAACTGATCGTGCTCGCCCTCCCCCAGCTCCGAGGGATCGTGCTCGGCTTCGATTTCCTCGACGTGGGTCCGTCCCGGGAACGCGTGCGGATAGGGATTGACGCCTTCCGCGCGCAGGCGCTCGAGCTTGGCCCGGCGCTGCTCCTCGGTCGAGACCGCGACCGAGCGGTCGCCCGGCTGCGGCGGCGCCTCGGCGCCGGCGCTATCGCTCATCGAACCCGCCCGGCTTCAGGGCGCGAGGCCGACGGTGACGCGATCGTTCCCCTCATAGTCCTGAAGCGTAGTCGCCTCGCGCAGCAGTTCCCGCATCGCCGGACCGTGGTGGGTGTCGTGCTCCATCGCCAGCTTCCAACCGGAGGGGGTGCTGTCGATGACGCTGCGGATCACCCCGAGCCCGTCCTCACCGCAATCGCCGGTCACCGCGATCCGCGGCTCCTTCTGGATCTCCGGCGAGCGCTCGTAGATCGTCTCGTCGGTGACGTAGGGCATGTTGGCGATCACCAGGTCGACCTCTTCGGCTTCGACCGACTCGGGCAGGCCGCGGGCGACGCTGATCTCGAGGTCGAGGCCGAGCCGCTCGGCGTTCTCGCGCGCCGCTTCGACCGCTTCGGGCGAGAGGTCCGAGGCGGTGATCCGCAGGTCGGGCCGCTCGGAGAGCAGGGCGAGGGAGATCGCGCCGGAGCCGGTGCCGACCTCGTGGACGCGGGCGCCCTCGGGCAGCTGGGTGCCGACCTCGACCAGGAGCTCGGTCTCGCGGCGCGGCCAGAGCACGCGTTCGTCGACGTAGATCTCGAGGTTGCGGAAGGGGGCGCGGCCGAGGATGTAGGCGATCGGCTCGCGCTCGACCCGGCGCTGGACGTTGCGCTCGATCTGCTCGGCGGCCTCGTCGCCGACCTCGCCGGCGCTCTCGACCGAGAGCTGGTCGGGCTTGACGCCGAGGGCGTCGGCGACCAGGACTTCGGCGTCGGTGCGCGCGTCCTCGACCCCGGCAGCGCCGATCCGCTCAGCGGCGTCGTCGAGTATCGCTCCTACGGTGCGGGCCGAAGGGCCCTCGCTCTTTACGTCAATTGCCGCCATGAATCCCGCATCCTCCCCCATAAAACCGCTCCAAAGATTTTGCGCAAGATAGCACCGATGGCTGGAGCTCGGGACTACTAGACAGAAGCTCCAACCGGTTCGTTCGCCACTGGACGGCCGATGCCTCCGTGGCGACGAACGACGATAGCGATCCAGATCGCTCCGGCGGCCATCATCGCCAGGCTCTCCAGCTGGGCGCTGGTCAGGCCGAGCGCCGCGTCGGTGTTGCGGCGGAGGAACTCGACCAGGAAGCGCTCCGCCCCCGCGTAGAGCAGGTAGATCGCGAAGAGGATCCCGGCCCGCACCCGGTCGCGCAGCTGCCAGAGGACGAAGGCGCCGAGCCCCATCGCCAGCGTCTCGTAGACCGGCGTCGGATGGACGGTGCGGTCGGTCGGCACCGTCCCGTCCGGGTAGGCCATCGCCCAGGGCCCGTCCCAGGGCTTGCCGTAGTCGCCGTCGCCGGAGAGCTGGCAGCCGCAACGGCCGATCGCGTAGCCGAGCGCCAGCGCCGGCGCCGCCACGTCGAGCAGCGCCAAGCCGAGGAAGTCGCGATACCAGGCCCAGAGGCAAACGGCGATGACGCCGCCGATCAGGCCGCCGTACCAAACGAGTCCCGAGCCGGAGAAGAGGTTGCCGAGGAGGTCGTCCTTGACGTCGCTGTAGTTCTGGACGATGAAGTAGAGGCGGGAGCCGACGATGCCCCCGGCCAGCGCCGCGAAGCCCATCTCGTACGCCCAGTCGGGCGGCTCACCGATCTCCTCGAAGCGCTTCCAGATCAGCGCTCCGGCCCCGACGAAGGCGAGCGCGAACATCAGCCCAAAGGTCTGCAGCGTCAGCGGGCCAAGGTGGATCTCGGGATACACGGCGCTAGTCCTTCTCCGTCAGCAGCATCTCCAGCAGCGCCTTCTGCGCGTGGAGGCGGTTCTCGGCCTGATCCCAGACGGCGGAGCGGCTGCCGTAGAGGACCTCGGAGGTGATCTCCTGCCCCGGGTGCGCCGGCAGGCAGTGGAGGACGATCGCGCTGTCTTTGGCGGCGGCGAGAAGGTCGGCGTCGAGCCGGTAGGGACCGAGGTCGGCGAGCCGGCGCTGCGCCTCCTCCTCATCCCCCATGCTGACCCAGACGTCCGTATATAGAGCGTCGGCTTCGGCGGCGGCGGCGCGCGGGTCGTCGGTCAGCTTGGCGTCGGCGACCTGCTCGAGCTGGTAGCCGGCCGGCGCTGCGACCGCGACTTCGAGGTCGGCGAGCTCGCCGAGGATCGCCAGCGAGCGGGCGACGTTGTTGCCGTCGCCGACGTAGGCGAGGCGGAGGCCGGCGAGGTCGCCGAAGCGCTCGCGCAGCGTCAGCAGGTCGGCGAGCGCCTGGCAGGGGTGGTGCAGCGGGGTGAGGCCGTTGACGATCGGCACCTCGGCGGCCTCGGCCAGCCCTTCGACGATCTCGTGGGATCCGGAGCGGATCACGATCGCGTCGACGTAGCGGGAGAGGACGCGGGCGGTATCGCCGGCCGACTCGCCGCGCG
The DNA here is from genome assembly GCA_035940865.1 of Solirubrobacterales bacterium. GTDB lineage: Bacteria > Actinomycetota > Thermoleophilia > Solirubrobacterales > 70-9 > VAYN01. The sequence continues at coordinate 7,231 of DASZEL010000007.1, read as the reverse complement.
AGAGCTGCATTTCATCGCCGCGGAGCATCACCCCATGGCCGCCGAGCTCGGCGACGCCGACGTCGAAGGAGATCCGCGTCCGGGTCGAGGGCCGTTCGAAGACGAGGGCGACGCTGCGGCCGGCGAGCGAGTCGCTGCCGACGCCCTCGCGACGTCCCGCTTTCAGCTCGGCCGCGCGGTCGATCAGCTTGCCGAGCTCGAAGGCCCCGAGCTCTTCACCAGTAAGGAAGTCCCTCTTCAAGCGCCGCAGTCTACGAACTGCATCAAATTTCCAACCCAGCAGCGGGGAAATCTGATGCAGTTCGCTGGATGGAGCTAACGGTCCTCGTTTGGAACCTCTTCCACGGGCGCGACTATCCGCCCGACCCGGCGCTGCGCACCTGGCGCTCGCGGCTGCTGCGCTTCGAGGAGCGCAGCGCGACCCACGTGCAGGTCAACCGCGACCTCACCGAGGAGTTCGCACAGCTGCTCTCCGGTGCGGCCTGGGACGTGGCGCTGCTGCAGGAGTGCCCGCCGCGCTTCGCCGAGCCGCTGGCGCGGGCCTGCGGCGCCGAGTGGCAGCGGGCGCTGACCTCGCGCAACTCGCTCGGCGCCCTCCGCGGCCTCTTGGCGCGGCGCAACCCGGACCTGATCGCCTCCGGCGAGGGTGGCTCCAACCTGATCCTCGTGCGGGTGCCGGGGAAGCTCGGCGGGATCGCCGAACGGCGCGAGATCGCGATCCACGAGGGCGAGCCCGAGCGCCGCTCGATGGGGTTCGTCGCCACCGCCTCGGGCATCTGCATCGCCAACCTGCACGCGACCAACGACTGGCCGAAGCTGGCGGCCGAGGACATGGTGCGAGCGGCGCGGGCCGCATCCGAGTGGGCCGCCGGGCGGCCGCTCGTCTTCGGCGGCGACTTCAACCTGCGGCCGGGAAAACAGCCGCGGATCTTCGAGCGGCTGCGCGAGGAGTTCGGCTTCGAGGGCCCCATCACCGCCGCCGACGCGATCGACCACGTCCTCTGCCGCGGTCTCGAGGTCCTCGACCCACCGACCAAGTGGCCGCCGGAGAAACGCGAGCTGCCGCTGGAGGGAAGAGCACTGCGGCTCTCCGATCACGCTCCTGTGCAGGCACGATTCGGCCTCGCCGAGTCACACCTCCTGCGGAATTGAGATAGTCGGGACCCACCAGCGGGACAACCGACTACGGAGGCAGAACCTAGATGGCGGAGAAAAAAGCGGCCGGCAAATCGTCCAGCAGCAAATCGAAAGCCAAAGCCGGCTCGAAATCGAAATCGTCCAGCGCGAAAAGAAGCTCGGCGAAATCGGGATCGAAAGCGAAAGCCAAAGCTAAAAGCAGCGGCAAAAAAGCGGCGTCGAAAACGAAAAGCGCAGCCTCGAAAGCCAGCAAAAAAACCGCATCGAAAGCGCGCTCGAAAGCGTCCTCTAAATCGTCGTCGAGATCGTCGTCAAGAAAATCCGGCAGCAGCAAATCGAGCTCGAGCCGCAAAGCCTCCAGTAACGCGACGAGTGGCCTCGACAAGAGCGTCCAGCAGTTCCGCGAGAGCCTCGAGCAGAGCGTGACCCTGAGCCGCGACCGCATCCAGGACGTCGTCGACGACGCCGTCAAACGCGGCCGCATGACCCGCACCGACGCCGAGAACCTGCTCGGCGAGCTGGTCAAACGGGGCAAAAAACAGCGCGACGCCCTGATCAAAGAGCTGGAGCGCCTCGCCAAACAAGCGCGCAACGCGCTGCCGTAAATGGAGGGGGCCGCCACCACCAGGGGGGCGGCCCGTGCTCCGCGCCGCGGCGAGCAGCTGGAGCTCGAGATCGACTCCCTCGCCTTCGGCGGGCGAGGGGTCGCTCGGGCTGACGGCTTCGTCGTCTTCGTCGCCGGCGCGCTGCCGGGCGACCGCGTCCGCGCCGAGGTGACGAAAGGCAAGAAGCGCTTCGCCGAGGCGCGGGCGGTCGAGCTGCTCCGCACCGCCGACGACCGCCTACCCGACACCTGCGTCCACGGCGGCGAGCCCTGCCCGGGGGCGCCGTGGCAGGGGCTGCCCTACGAGCAGCAGCTCCACTACAAGTCCGAGCAGGTCGCCGAAGCGCTGGGGCGGATCGGCGGCCTCGAGGGCTACGAGCTGGAGGAGATCGTGCCGGCGCTGGAGCAGTGGCGCTACCGCAACAAGCTCGAGTACTCCTTCGGCGAAAGCGACGACGGCGGCGAGCCGGATGGCCTCAGTGGTCTGACACTGGGCTTCCACGCCCGCGGCCGCTGGGACGTCACCGTCGACGCCGACGACTGCCACCTCGCGAGCGAGGCCGGCAACGAGGCGCGGAACGCGGTGCGCGAATGGGCGCGGGCGGAAAGCTTGCCGGCCTGGGACCGTCGCGCCCACCGCGGCGTCCTGCGCAACCTCGCGGTTCGCGAGGGCCGGCGCACCGGCCAGATCCAGACCCGGCTGGTCACCACCAAAGCCCGCTTCCCGCGACCACCCGTCGACCTGCACACGATCGTCGAGGACGACGCCGGCGGCACCGACGGCCCAACCGGAGTGCTCGGGGAGGAGCGGCTGCGCGAGCAGCTCTGCGGCCTCGAGCTGGAGATCTCCCACGGGGCCTTCTTCCAGACCAACACCGAGATGGCCGAGCGCCTCTACGCGGTCGCCGGCGAGTACGCAGGCTTGAGTGGCCGCGAGCGGGTCTTTGACCTTTTCTGCGGGATCGGCACGATCGGGCTGACGATGGCGCGGCAGGCCGGCGAGGTGTGGGGCTTGGAGATCGTCCCCGAGGCGATCACCGACGCCGAGCGCAACGCCCGCGCCAACAAGATCGAGAACGCGCACTTCTTTGCCGGCAACGCCCGCACCAGCGTGCGGCCGCTGGTCGAGAAAGCGGGCAAGCCCGATGTCGTCGTCGTCGATCCGCCGCGGGCCGGCCTCTCGCAGAAAATCGTCCGCCGCGTGCTCGAGTGCGAAGCGCAGAAGATCGTCTACGTCTCCTGCAACCCGACCACGCTCGCCCCCAACGCCGCCCAGCTCGGGGAGGCCGGCTATAGATTGGCGCGCGTGAGGCCGGTCGACATGTTCCCCCAGACCCCGCACATCGAGTGCGTGGCACTCTTCGAGAAATCATGAGCAGAGCGTTCGGAGTTGCGGCAGGATTGGACCCGGAGGTGGCGCGGCCGCTGGCGGCGCGCTGCGCCGAGCTCGGCTACGAGTCGATGTGGTCCAACGACCACCCAGGCGCGAAAGGCCTCGGCACGCTGGCGGAGTTCGCCGCGGCGGCGCCCGACCTCGAGCTCGGCGTCGCCGTGATCGCGCTCGACCGCACCCCGCCCGAGCAGATCGCCGCTGACATCGACGAGTTCGGAATCGACCCGGCGCGACTTTGGCTCGGCGTTGGCGCCGGCTTCACCAAGAAGCCGTTGACGAAGATGCGCGAGGCGCTGCCGGAACTGCGCGAGCTGCTGCCCGGCGTGAAACTCGTCCTCGCCGCAATGGGCCCGAAGATGTGCGAACTCGCCGGGAGCGACTACGACGGCGTCTTCTTCAACTGGATGACCCCGGACTTCGCCGCCGGCGCCCGCGAGAAGGTCGAGGCCGGAGCGGCCGAGGCCGGCCGCGAGACCCCCCGCGTCTTCGGCTACGTCCGCACCGCCGTCGGCCCCGACGCCGTCGAGCGCCTGGCCAAGGAGGAGTCCTTCTACCGCGACCTGCACAAGGGCTACCGCGACCACTTCGACCGCCTCGGCGAGCCCGAGGGCACCGTCGGCGTAGCGGCTTCCGACTCCACCGCCGCCCAAGACGCCCTCAGCGCCTACCGCGCCCTCGACACGATCGTCGTCCGCGGCCTCGCCAGCGCCAAGGTCGAGCCGATGACGGCCCTGGCCGAGTCCGCCGCCCCAGCCGCCTAGCCCGCCTCTCCGAACTTCGGGGGCCTACAGGACACCAAATCTCGGAGTCGCCGCGATTGGTGAGTTAGCCCGCCTATAGGGGGTACAAGTCACCAACCGTCCCCACCCCCGGAAGGAAACATGGACTTCAAGAAGCTCGCCAACAAAGCAAAAGAGACGATCGACAAGCGAGGCGGCGTCGAGAGCCTCAAAGCCGACGCCGAGGAGCTGAAAAAGGTCGCCAAAGGCAAAGGCAGCCTCAGCGACAAAGCCAAAGCCGCCGCGAAAGCGATTAAAGACCCCGGCGAGCGCGGCCCAGGCAAAGCCGCTGATGCCCCGATGGGCGAACAACACCCCGCCCAGGGCGCCGGCAACCCCGAGGACACGGTCCGCAAAGGCGGCCCGCCGCACGCTTAAGGGACTGGATCTCCCAGCAGGTCTGCCGGCGCACAGATCGGAGCGCCGCCGGTCAGGTCGAGTAGATCCGAGTCGCCGGAGACGAGGATTGCTTTCTGGGCGTAGGCGAGGGCGATCAGGTAGTCGTCCTTGGGATCCACCGAGTGAAATGGCGGTTCGCTGGGATCGGGCGCAACGGCTGCGTCGCGACGAACCGCTGCTAGGAAGTCCTGGGCCTCTTCGATGCCGACGTAGCGGCGGAACTTGGCGCGAAGCAGGACGTCTTCGAGCTCGGCAAGCAGCTGCGGCGAAATGACGAGTTCGAACTCTGCTCCATGTAGTCGCTCGACAAGCTTTGCCGGCGGGCCCGCAGGAGTGATCAGAGCTGAGACGAAGACGCCGGGATCAAGAACCACCCGCCGCATCGCGCTCCCTGCGCATCGCATGCAACTCGGCATAAGCCAGCTCGAGACCCTCTTTTTCCGACACGGGCGTTACCTTCGCCCAGATCCGCTCAAGCTCACCGATGCCCAGATCCCGCCGCAGCGACTCCTCGATCACCTCGGAGTCGCGCTTCCCGGTGCGAGCCGCTTTGATCCGCACCGCACGCAGGACCTCCTCGTCAACCGTGAGAGTGGTGCGCGTTTTGGCCATGCCCGCACCTTAACATCAAGATGCAGTGATGCGGTTAGTACGGCGGCAGGTCGTCGTACCAGACGCCGAGAGTCTTGAAGGCACGCCAGAAGCGGGCCTTGGCGCCCTCTTCGTCCAGGGATTCGTCGATGTCGGGGACGTAGAGGGCGTCGATCGTCGGGGTGAAGGCCTGGATCTCGCCCTCGCTGGCCTGGACCTCCCGCGCCAGGGGGACGGCGAGGCCGTTGAGGATGCGCAGGGCGGGTTCGCCCATGACGACGACGATCTTCGGCTGCACGATCGCCAGCTCCTCGACCAGGCGGCCGACGCACTCTCCCGCTGCCAGGTCGGGCTCGGGCGTCGGGCACTTGACGCAGAGGGTGCCGTAGACGACGAGGGGGTCGATCCCCAGTCGCTTGAAGCTTTTCATCAGCGCGTTTCCGGCGCGGCCGTAGAAGGCGACGCCCTCCTCGATCTCCGAGGCCAGCGGCGCCTGCTTGAGCATGAAGATGTCAGCCTGCGGGTGGCCGGAGCCGAGCACCGGCATCAGCTTGCCGCGGGGGCAGTGCGGGCACTCCTGGATTTCGCGGCTCATCTGGTTGAGCTCGCGGATCGCCCGCTCCAGGTACTTCTCTCTGATCTCGTCGTCGATCGACCGCATCGGCGCACTCTTTGACGAGGCGGGCGCGGCTCCTTTGCGCGACGGCGCCTGCATCAGGACTTGCTCGCCCGGCGCCCTTCGCCGCGGCGCCGCGGACGCCCGCCGCGGACCGGTTTCGCGTCAGGGACCCGCCGTTTCGGCGCCTTCGGCCGCCCGGTCGTCTGCAGGAACTTCAGCGTCTGCACGTAGACGAGGTTCTTGTGCTTGCGGGTGATGTCGGCGTCCCGCATCGCCTCGAGGAACTCAGCCGGCCCGTCGAAGTCGTGGATCCGTTGCCGCACGCTCCCCAGCCCCTGGGCCACGTGGCTGTCGGAGCCGGCGCCGGAGACGATCCGGTACTTGGTCGCGAAGCGCACCGCCTCCTCGTTGAACGCCGTAACCGCCACCCGCGGGTTGAAGACCTCGAGGATGTCGATCTCCTCGACCATGTCCAGCAGGTGCTCGTAGTCGGGCACCGAGTGGAAGCGATCGAACGGGTGCGGCACGTAGACGAGCCCGCCCTGACGGCGGATCTCGGCAATCGTCTCTGCCATCGTCAACCCCTTGGGGATCTTCTCCTCGAGGAAGAGGCCGATCACCTCGCCCTGCTCGGCGGTCTTCACCTCCTCGGCGACGATCACCTTGATGTCGCCGAGCTCTTCGGCCAGCTTGCGCGCCTCCAGGGCCCCGGAGACCTCGTTGTGGTCGGTGATCGCGATCGCCCCGAGGCCGCGGTCGCGGGCGGTGTGGATGAGGACGTCGACCGGGGTGTTGCAGTCGCCGGAGTGGTCGGTGTGCATGTGCAGGTCGACCTCGATCAGCGGCCGCCCCGAGATCCGCTCGCGCACCTCGGCATCGCCGCCCGGCGGGTGGCGGCGCCCCAGCAGGCGCCGGTAGATCGCTTCCAGCTCATCGGCGATCGCGCCCCAATCGGATTCCCCCCCGTCAGCGCCCCCGTCCCTCAGCAGCTCGTAGCTCGCCGGGAAGAAGCGCTCCAGCAGCTCCGCCGTCTGCGGTCGCGTCACCGTCCGCGCGTCGATCCGGCCGAAGAAGATCTCGACCAGCGGCCGCGCAACCTGGGTCGCCAGCACCCGCTCCCGCGGGTCATGGAAGGTCGCGACGTTCAGCGAGTAGGAATGGCGCAGCGCCGCCGAGGGCGCGCTCGGGGCGAAGGGATCGTGGACGTGGACGATGTCGGGCCGCTGCCCTTTCAGCAGCCGTTTGACCGGATCGCCGGTCGAGATCCGCAGGACCTCGTGCCCGCGCCGCTCCAGCTCCTCGGATACGGCGCCGGCGAACCGCGCCGCCGGGTTCGCCCCTCCCCGGCGGACCGGGAAGACCTGGGCGATCGACAGCGGCGCGGAGGTCACGCCAGAGACTTAGGCCTGAGCAGCGCTGGGCGTATCTGCCTGGGTGCCGGGCAGGCTCTTGCCGCGGGCGTTCTCGACGATGAACTGCTCGGTGTGCTCGCGGGCCTCGTCATCGGGACGCTGGGTGTGCGGGCTCTTCATCAGGTAGCTGGAGGGGCCGTCGAGCTGGCCGGCGACGCCGTTGTTGAGCGCCAGCTTGATCAGCCGCACCGCGTCGATGACGACGCCGGCGGAGTTCGGCGAGTCCCAGACCTCGAGCTTCAGCTCGGCGGTCAGCGGCACGTCGCCGAAGGCTTTGCCCTCGAGCCGGATGTGCGC
>DASZEL010000006.1:0-35366 GCA_035940865.1 Solirubrobacterales bacterium | reverse complement strand
TGCGGCATCGTCGGATATGTGGGCGCCAGGCCCTGCGAGGAGCTGCTGCTCTCGGGTCTGGAAAAGCTCGAATACCGGGGCTATGACTCGGCCGGCCTGTCCGTGCTCGCCGACGGGCAGGTGGAGAGCGTGCACGCGGTCGGCAACCTCGCCAACCTCCGCGCCGCGGTCGAGGCGCGCGCCGACAACGGCGCCGGGCCGCTGCCGACGGCGGAGATCGGCATCGCCCACACCCGCTGGGCGACCCACGGGCGGGTCACCGAGGAGAACGCGCACCCGCACGACGACAGCTCCGGCCGCGTCCACATCGTCCTCAACGGGATCGTCGAGAACCACACCGAGCTGCGGCGGCGCCTGCAGGAAGCGGGCGAGGTCTTCACTTCGGAGACCGACGCCGAGGTCGTCGCCCACCTGATCGCCAGCCACTACGACGGCGACCTTGCCGCCGCGGTCCGCGCCTCCTACGCCGAGCTGCGCGGCCACTACGCCTTTGTCGCCATGCACGCCGACGAGCCGCAGCGTCTGGTCGGCGCCCGCAAGGAGTGCCCGCTGGTCGCCGGTGTCGGCGAAGGGGAGACCTTCCTCGCCTCGGCAATCCCCGCCTTCCTCGCCGATACCCGGATCGCGATGCCGATCGAGAACGGCGAGATCGTCGAAATCGAAGCTGGCGCGGTCCGGCTCACCGATGCTGACGGCAAGCCGATCGAGCGCGGCACCGAAGAGGTCACCTGGGACGCCGACGCCGCCGAGAAGGCCGGCTACGAGACCTTCATGCTGAAGGAGATCCACGAACAGGCCGACGCCGTTGCCGAGACGATCACCGACCGCCTCCCGGGCACCGAGGGGGTCGACCTTTCCGACGTCGACCTCTCCGACGAGTTCCTCCGCGACGTCAGCCGGATCGTGATCGTCGCCTGCGGGACCAGCTACCACGCCGGTCTCGTCGGCCGCTACGCGATCGAGGAGTGGGCGCGGGTCCCGGTGGAAATGGACATCGCCTCCGAGTACCGCTACCGCAATCCGGTGGTCGGGCCGAAGGACCTGGTGGTCGGGATCACCCAGTCGGGCGAGACTGCCGACACGCTGGCGGCGATGCGGCTGGCGCGCGAGGCGGGGGCAACGGTGCTGGCGGTCACCAACATCATGGGCAGCCAGGCAACCCGCGACGCCGACGCCGTCCTCTATACGCGGGCGGGCCTGGAGATCGGCGTCGCCGCGACCAAGACCTTCGTCGCCCAGGTGGCGGCGGTGTACCTGCTGGCGCTGCGGATCGCTGAGGTGCGGGGGACCCTCGGCGCCGAGCGCCTGGCCGAGCTGGTGGCCGAGATGAAGGCACTGCCCTCGAAGATGGAGGAGACGCTGGCGAGCACCGAGGAGCCGATGCGGGCGATCGCCGCGGCGCATGGCAAGGAGAACTTCTTCCTCTACCTCGGTCGCCACATCGGCCTCCCCGTCTGCCTCGAGGGGGCGCTGAAGCTGAAGGAGATCAGCTACATCCCGACTGACGCCTACGCGGCCGGCGAGATGAAGCACGGGCCGATCGCGCTGCTCGACGAGTCGACGCCGGTGGTCTGCATCGCCACCGAGAGCCCGGTGCTCGACAAAGTCCTCTCCAACGTCGAGGAGGTGCGGGCTCGGGGGGCGCAGACCATTGCCGTCGCGACGGCAGGGGACGAGCGGGTCGCCGAGGTTGCCGACGAGACGGTCGAGGTGGCGAGAAGCGATTGGATCCTGCAGCCGATCCTCGCCGTCCTGCCGCTGCAACTGCTGGCCTACAACATCGCCCGCGACCGCGGTCTCAATGTCGACCAACCCCGCAATTTGGCCAAGACCGTCACGGTCGAGTGAAGTTGTGCAAACGGAGCGCTAGAGTGCCCGCCTTCGTGAAGCTCCGTTTCGTCCTTCCCCTGCTTCTGGTGGCCCTTGCCGCCCTCATCGTCGCCGGCTGTGGCGGCGGTGACGACAGCAGCAGCGGCGGCAGCGACGCGGCCACGCTCGCCCCGCCCACCGCGCCGGTCTTCATCGACTTCGCCGTCCGTCCGGAAGGCGCGATGAAGACGAACATCGAGGAACTGGCAAAGAAGCTCGCCGGGGTCGACGACCTCGGGGACCTGATCGTCACCGAACTCGAGAACTCCGCTTCCGAAGACGGCGAAGAACTCGATTTCGAAAAGGAAGTAGAGCCCTGGCTGGGGGAACGAGGCGGCCTCTTCTTGCAGGAATACGAAGAAGAAGACTTCGAAGGCTACGGCGCCGCGATCCAGACTGAAGACGAGGGCGAAGCGCAGGAGTTCGTCGACAAGCAGAGCGAAAGCTCCGACGAATCGTTTAAAGACGGCTCTTACGAGGGCGTCGACTTCGAGGTCCAGGAGGACGAAACCACGATCGGCGTCTTCGATGGCTTCGTCGTCTTCGCCGAAAACGAAGCGATCTTCAAAACGATGGTCGACGCCTCCGACGGGGAGAACCTCGCCGGCGAAGAGGCGTTCACCAGCGCGACCGGCAACGTGCCCGAGGAAAGCGCCGCTGACGTGTTCGTCGACATCGGTGGCCTGATCGAAGAAGCCGGTAACGAAATCGACGGTGACACTCAGGCCTTCCTCGACAGCGTCGGCATCGAACCGCGTGAAGCCACCGCCGTGGCCAGCGTCGTGCCCGGTTCCGACAACCTCGAGATCGACCTCAGCAGCAACCTCAGCGGCGACAACCCGCCGTCGGGCGACGCCTCCGAGCTGCTCGGCTCGTTGCCCGGCACCGCGGTCGGCGCCTTCGCCGCCGACGAATTCGGCAAGCGCTTCAACGAAGGCATCGACACGATCGACAAGCAGGGCATCCCCGGCGAGGTGCCGCCGAACCAGCTGAAGAAGTCGCTGAAGCAGGCCGGCGTCGACCTCGAAGCAATTGCCAATTCGATCGGCGACGTCGGCATCTACGTCACCGGCAACAGCGAAAAAACGCTGGCCGGGGCGCTGGTGATGGAAGCCGAAGACGAGACGCAGGCGGCCAACACCGTCTCCAACATCGGGCTCTTCCTCCGCAAAGCGGGCGTGCCCGGCGTAACCAAGCTCGGTGAAGGCGCGACCGGTTTCTCGATCCGCAGCCCGGAACTGGGCCGCCAGCCGGTGGTCGTCGCCGCCAAAGGCGATCGCATCGTGATCGGCTACGGCCTCGCGTCGGCGCTCTCCGCCTTCGAGGAATCGAACAAGACCCTCGCCGATAATCCGGCCTTCCAGGAAGCCGAAAGCGCCCTTGGCGGCACCCCGATCACCGCCTTCATCGACGGCCACTCGGCCCTGAAGCTCGCCTCGGCGATCGTCCCGCCGGGCGAAGAAGAATTCCGGGAAGCCAAGAAGTACCTCACGAAGATCGATTACATCGCCGCTGGGTCCGAAGCTTCTGGCGACCTCGCTACGGCGAAGTTGATCGTCGGCGTCGGCAAGTAACGCCTCGGGACGAAGCTCGGCCTGTAGGGAGGGACGGGTGTCCCCTGACCTCCCTGGGTTCCTCGCCTATAAGTCGGCTTCTCTCGCTGAGTGGTCTGTGCGAGGAACAGGACGCCGGTCGGCCAGGGGACACCCGTCCCTCCAGCGACAGAGCTCCGGTTGACGGCTTAGGGTGGGCGCAATGGAGCCGTGGCTGAAGCCGCTGTTTGACGCTGAGGGGATGCGGGGGGTTGATCGGTGGGCGATTGAGGGGGTTGGGGTTCCTTCTTTGGAGTTGATGGAGGCTGCGGGGCGGGCGGTGGCTGAGGCTGTGGCGGAGTTGGGGCCGGGGGGGCCGGTGCGGGTCGTTTGTGGGAAGGGGAACAACGGTGGTGACGGGTTTGTGGCGGCGCGGTTTTTGCGGGAGATGGGGTTTGAGGCGGAGGTGTTGATGCTTTGGCCGGGGGAGGAGCTACAGGGGGATGCGGCCGCGAATTTCGAGCGCGTCGGCGGGGAGCTGGTCGCTGGGGATTTGACGGGGCGGCTGGCTGGGGCGGGCGCTGTCGTCGATGCGATCTTCGGGACCGGCTTTGAAGGGACGCCGCGGGAGCCGGCGGCGGAGGCGATCGCGGCGATCAACGCCTGTGGCGCGCCGATCGTCGCCTGTGACATTCCCTCTGGCGTCGATGCCTCCAGCGGGGTAGTCGCGGGCGAGGCCGTCGAGGCCGACCTGACCGTCACCTTCCACGCCGCCAAGCTCGGGCAGCGGATCGCGCCAGGGAAGTGGCACACGGGCGAGCTGCGGGCGGTGCCGATCGGGATCCCGCCCGGAGCGCCGGCGGAGGCGGTCGGCGGGGAGATCGATCCGGTTGTCCTCGATCTCTTGCCCCGCCGCGGCCAGCAGTCGACCAAGTTCAGCTCCGGCCAGGTCGCTGTCGCCGGCGGCTCGCGCGGCCTCACCGGAGCGGTGCGGATGACCTCGCTGGCGGCGATCCGTGCGGGTGCCGGCTACGCAACCGTCGCCGTGCCCGCCGATCTCAACCTCGTCTTCGAGATCACCCAGCCGGAGGTGATGTCGGTCGCTTGTCCGGGCGGCGATGGCTGCCTGGTGCCGGCCTCCGAAAAGGCGGTGTTGCAAGCCTTCGAGCGGGCGGCGGCGGGGGTGCTTGGTCCAGGTCTTGGCCGCGATCCCGGCTCCTTCGAGTTGGCGCGCGAGCTGGCCGTGAAGATCGAGGCGCCGCTGGTAATCGACGCCGACGGGCTGAACGCCTTCGCCGGGCGCCTCGGCGACCTCGCCCGACGCGGGGAGCCGACGGTGCTGACGCCGCATGCCGGCGAGCTCGGCCGCCTGCTCGAGCTCGAGTCGAGCGAGATCGACGCCCACCGCCTCGCCAGCGCCAAAGAGGCGGCCCGGGCGGCCGGGGCAATCCTCCTGCTCAAGGGCGACGACACCATCGTCACCGACGGCGAGCGGGTCGCCGTCAACGCAATCTCCGCCCCGGCGCTGGCCACCGCCGGCAGCGGTGACGTTCTCTCAGGGATAACCGCGGCCCTGCTCGCGCGCGGCCTCGAGCCCTTCGCCGCCACCTGCGCGGCGGTTGTCGCCCATGCCCGCGCCGGTCGCCTGGCGGCGCGGCGGCTGGGGATGGCGGAGTCGGTGATTGCCAGCGACGTGATCGAGGCGATTCCCTCGGCGCTGCGTCTCGACAGCCCGGTCGAATAACCTCGCGACGATGAAGAACGCCGGCGAGATCATGGACCGCGACGTGCCCACCCTCAACCCTGGGGATGACGCCCGCGCTGCGATTGACCTGTTGGCGAAAACCGATCTCGGGGCGATTCCGGTGGTCGACGAGGACCGCAAGGTCGTCGGCATCGTCAGCGAGTCGGACCTGATCCTCAGCGAGGAGGAGTCGGACCTCCACCTGCCCCACTACCTCAACATCATGGGCGGGATTGTCTTCGTCGGCTCGATGAAGGGCTTCGAGGAGCGGCTTGAGAAAGCTTTCGCGACGCAGGTTTCAGAGCTGATGACGGCGGACCCGATCGTCGCCCACGACTACGACGCGGCCGAGCGGGTGGCGAAGAAAATCGCCGACAACCATCACAACCACCTGCCGGTGGTGGACGGCGACGGGCACCTGGTCGGCATGGTCACCAGGGCTGACGCGCTCGCCGCTCTAGTCGCCGACCCCGACTAGCGATGGAGCGGGCGACCGCCCGGATCGACCACGAGGCCGTCCGCGCCAATTGCGCCCGGCTGAAGCAGGAGCTCGGCGAGGCGGAGCTCTGCGCGGTGGTCAAGGCCGACGGCTACGGGCACGGGGCCGACGCCTGTGCGAATGCAGCGCTGGCCGGCGGAGCGACCCGGCTCGCCGTCGCGACCGCTGGCGAGGCCGGGGAAATCGGGCGTCGCTTTCAGCACGTGCCCCTGTTGACGATGGGCGCGCTGACGGTTGAGGAGGTCGACGCCGTTATCTCGGCCGGGTCGGAGATAGCCCTCTGGCGAGACGACTTTCGGGATCTGGTGGCCGATCGGGCCCGCGCCCACGGACATCGAGCGCGGGTGCACCTCAAGTACGACAGCGGCATGGGGCGGCTCGGCAACCGGGACGCCGGGGAGGTCCTGGGGCTGGTACGGGCCTGCGCTGCGGATCCCGATCTGGAGCTGGCCGGCCTCTGGACCCACTTCGCAACCGCCGACGAGGTCGATTCGGACTTCTTCGACGAGCAGCTCGCTCGCTTCGAGGAGGTCGCCTCGGCCGTGAAGTCCGAGCACCCGCAGGTCCTCGTCCACGCCGCCAACAGCGCCGCCGTCCTCCGCGACCGTCGCTCCCACTTCGAGATGGCCCGCTGCGGGGTTGCGATCTACGGCCTCGACCCGTTCGGGCGCGATCCCGCCGAGCAGGGGCTGCGGCCGGCGCTGACCCTGCGCTCGCACGTCGCCGACGTCAAGCGCTTCCCCGCCGGCGCCAGCGCCGGCTACGGGCGCAAGTGGAAGGCCCCCGTCGACACCTGGGTCGGGGTGATTCCGATCGGCTATGGCGACGGCGTCCGCCGCGCCCTCACCAACAACGCCGACGTCCTCGTCGGCGGCCGCCGCCATCCCCTCGTCGGCACCGTCTCGATGGACAACCTGACGATCGACCTGGGGCCGGAGACGATGGTGCGCCCGGGAGACGAGGCGGTGCTGATCGGGAGGCAGGGGGAGGAGAAGATCCTCGCCGAGGAGGTCGCGGCCCGGCTCGAGACGATCAACTACGAGGTGTGCTGCGCGATCTCGCCGCGGGTGCCGCGCCGCCCGGCCTGAGCGGGTAGACCTACCGCCGTGGAGGAGCACCACAGAAACCACATCCACCGGCTGCGCCGCAGTCCCTTCGTCGAGTCCGTGCGGCGGGCGCTCGGCGAAGCCGATGGTGTTTGGATCGTCGGCGGGGCCGTGCGCGACGCCGCCCTCGGCGGCGAGGTCCGCGACCTCGATCTGGCCGTAGCGGGGGAGCCGAAGCCGATCGCCCGCGCGATCGCCGCCGAGCTAGGCGACCACGCCTTCGAGCTCTCGGCCGAGTTCCGCACCTGGCGGGTCGTCTCGCATCAGCACGGCTGGCAGGTGGATCTCACCGCGATCCGCGGCGACGACATCGAGGCCGATCTGGCCGAGCGGGACTTCACGATCGGCGCGGTGGCGGTGCCCTTGGGCGACGGCGAGGCGATCGACCCCTACTCGGGCCTCAGCGACCTCGACGCGCGAGTGCTGCGCGTCGTCAGCGATCGCAGCTTCGTCGAAGACCCGCTGCGGCTGCTGCGGGCACCCCGGCTCGCCGCCCAGCTCGATCTCGAGATCGACCCCGAGACGGCACGCCTGGCCCGCGAAGCCGCCCGCCGCGCCGCCGACCCGGCCGGCGAGCGCCAGCTCGCCGAGCTGCGGCAGCTGATGGGTGGACCCGACCCGCTGCGCGGGCTGCGCCTGCTCGGTGAGCTGGAGCTGACTCCGGTGGTGTTGCCGGAGGTGGCGGCGCTACAAGGAGTCGAGCAGGGGCCCAACCATCACCTCGACGTCTACGACCACACGATCGCGGTCCTCGAACACACGCTCGAGGTCGAGGGGGACCTGGAGCGCTTCGCCGGCGAGCGCGCGGCCGAGGTCGAAGCGCTGCTCGACGAGCCGCTTGCCGACGAGATCAACCGCCGCACTGCGCTTCGCTTCGGCGCCCTTTTCCATGACATCGCCAAGCCTCAGACCAAGGCCGAACGCGACGGTTTCGTCGGCTTTCGCGGCCACGACCAGGTCGGTGCCGAGGTGATCGCCGGCATCTGCAAGCGGCTCCGCGCTAGCCGTCGCCTCACCCAGCACCTGCAGGCGCTGACCCTGCACCACCTGCGACTCGGCTTCCTGATCCCGGAGATGCCGCTTTCGGCGCGCCGGGTCCACGCTTACCTGCGCGCCACCGAACCCGTCGCCGTCGACGTCACCCTGCTCACCGTCGCCGATCGGCTTTCCGCCCGCGGCAAAGGGCCGATTGCGAGCCCGGAGATGGTCGCCGCCCATCTCCAACTGGCGCGCGAGATGATCGCCGCCGCGCTCGACTGGCGCCGCGAAGGGCCGCCACAGCCGTTGCTGCGGGGGGATGAGCTGGCGGCCGAGCTGGGGATCGAGCCAGGGCCGGAGTTGGGTTCGGCGCTGGCCGAGCTGGAGGCTGCGCAGTATGCAGGGGAAATCACTGACCGCAGGGGCGCACTCGAACACCTGCGCCGTTAGGTACGCTCCCCGCCGCATGGCTAAAGAGGAAAAGATCGAAATGGAGGGCGAGATCACCGAGGCCCTCCCGAACACGATGTTCCGGGTCAAACTGGATAACGGGCACGACGTGCTTGGCCACATCTCGGGAAAGATGCGCCGCCACTACATCCGCATCCTTCCCGGCGACCGCGTGAAGATCGAGCTTTCGCCATACGACTTGGATCGCGGGCGCATCACCTACCGCTACAAATAGTCCGCCGGTCGCGGATCGGCGAGCTCCGCGATCAGCGCCGACCAGGCGAAGTCCCTGGCGCCCATGCCGCTGCCGTTGCGGGGGTCGTAGTACTCGCGCAGGCCTTCGCGGGCGACGGCGGCGATGACGCCCTCGGCGAGCTGCCGGGCCTCGCTGTCGTAGCCGAGGCGGCGCAGGCCGAGCCAGACCATCCAGGCTGAGTTGACCCAGGTCGGTCCGCGCCAGTAGCGGCGAATCAGGCCGCGGCCGCCGCCGGGTTCGTAGCCGCGCTCATTTGCGGCGACCGAGGGGGGCGCGACCGGGGTCCAGAACTCAGCGGCGTTCAGCAGGTGCTCCTCGACCAGCCGCCGCCCGATCTGCTCCGGCAGATCCGGCAACGCCAGCGGCGCCAAAGAGGCCCAGGTGTTGACGGCGACGCGGCCGCCGGGCTGGGCCTCGTCGAAGAAGAGGCCGCGTCGCTCATCCCAGAGCCGCTCGACCAGCGCCGGCGTCACCGAGGGCCGCCCCAGCGCCTGCAGCGAGAGCGACCAGAGCGTGTTGACGAGGACCTCGCAGAGGACCGGCTCACCGGCGCCGCGCAGGCGCCGCGCGTTCCAGCCATGGCGGCGGTTGCGGTGGACCAGCAGCGGGAAGCCGATCCTCCCGTTTGCCCGCCGCCCCCAGACCGGTTCGAACTTCGGCGAGGCGTCGAGGCCCGACTCGTCGGGCTGGACGATCCAGAGCAGTCCGTCCCCGTCGAGGTCGCGGTTCGCCGCCAGCCAGTCGACCTGGGCCGCGATCCGCGGCTCCTCGTTGGGGTCGCCGACCGCGATCCGCCAGGCCCAGGCGAGCAGCGGCGGCTGGATCGTCGCGGTCTGAAACGAGGTCCGCGAGGGGACGTTGTAGAAGAGCAGCCGCGCACCGGTGACGTGGCCGCGCCAGAAGATCGTGTGGCCGATGAAGCCATCAGGACGCTGAGCGGCCAGCAGGCTCTCGAGCTCGGCCCGCGCCCGTCGCGGCTCGAAGCGCCGCCAGACGATCGCCGCGAAGCAGGAGTCCCAGTACCACTGCCAGGGGTAGCGGCCGGGGCTCGGCTCGGTGTATTCGAAGCTGGTACCGGTGCGCTCGCCCGTCACCCAGTTCTGCCGCAGGACCCGCTCGGTCTCGGCAAGTACCGCCTCTCGCTCGGCTCCCTCAGGCATTGGTGCGGCGCATCTCGCGCAGCGCCAGCGCTCCCAGCACCGCCAGCAGTCCGGCGACGGCCAGCACTCCCGGCCAGGTGTCGCCCCAGCTGACGCTGCCCACGAACCCTTGCCGCGCCGCTTCGACCACGTGGCTGACCGGATTGATCCGGGCGACCGTCTCCAGCCAGGGCTGCAGCAGCTCGAGCGGCGCGTAGGCCGGGGTAAGCAGGACCAGCGCCATCGTCCCCGCCTGCATCAGCGGCGCCGCCGACTGGCTCTTGTAGTGGAGCGCCAGCATCGAGCCCCAGCAGGCGGCGATCGCAGCCGTCGCCGCCACCATCAGGTAACAGATCGCCAGCCCGTCGAGGCCGGGCCAGTGGGCGCCGATGACGAAGGCGATCACGAGCACGAAGGTCGCCGGAACGAAGGCACGGGCGCTGGCGGCGAGGACGTTGCCGCCGAGCAGGACCCAGCGCGGAGCGGGGGAGACGAGCAAGCGGTCGACCCAGCCCTGCTCGTAGTCGCGGGCGAGGTTGACCCCCGCGGCGGCGCCGGTGAAGCCCGCCCCCTGCAGCATGCTGACCGGGACGATGAAGCTCTCGTAGGAGCTGGTGTCGAAGCCGCGCAGGTGGATCAGCGAGCCGAAGACGCCGTTGAGGCCGAGGAAGAAGATCGTCGGCGCCAGCACCCCCGGGATCGCCGCGCCCGGCACCCGCAGGAGCTCGTTCTTCGCCCGCGTCATCAGCGCCGCGAGCGTGGTCAGGTTGGTGCGCCAGGCGGGCGGCGCAGCCGCAGCCTTTGTAGTGGCCGCCTCCATCAGCCCGTCCGCAGCCGGTGTCGCAGGGCGCTGGCGCTGAGGCCGAGGCCCAAAAGGATGATGCCGGCGATCGCGGCGACCGCCTCCAGCGTCTGGGTCGCGTCGATGCCCGAGATGATCGGCTCCCGCACCCCTTCGACGATGAAGCTGAACGGGTTGTACTGGGCGATCGTCTTTGCCGGCTCGACCATCAGCTCCTGCGGGAAGAAGGCCGAGGAGAGGAAGAGGACGACGAGGACCAGCGGGAAGAGCCCCTGGACGACGCTGGCGCTGCCCGTCCGCAGCGCGATCGCCGCGCCGATCCCGCCGACCGCGAGGGCGGAGGCGGTGATCAACGCGATCGCCAGCAGCGCTCCCGGGACGCCGCCGGCGATGTCGGCGCCGAAGATCAGCCCGATCGCCAGGAACCAGAGGGAGGCGAGCAGCCCCAGGGCGGCGGTCCCGGCAAGGCGTCCGAGGACGATTGCGAAACGGGGGATCGGGGCGGCGAAGAGGCGGTCGGTGAAGCCCATCTCGATGTCGACGGCAAAGGCGATGCCGCCGCTGTTGCCGGCCAGCATCATCGCCTGCATCATCGAGCCGGCCAGCATGAACTGGAGGAAGCTCTGGACCGGCGGAAAACCCGGCAGGTTGATCCCGGCGCCGGCACCGCCGGTCTGGATCACCAGCAGCAGCGTCGGGAAGACGATGATCGGCGACATCAGCTGCGGCCGCCGGAAGGTCTGGCGGATCGAGCGCGCGCCCAGCGCCCTCACCACCCGCGCACCCCTCGCCAGGTCGCTCACGCCGGCGCCGGCTCCTCGTCGGCCGGCTCGCTCCCCTGCCCTTCCTCGGCTTCGAGGTGGTGTCCGGTCTTGGCAACGAAGACGTCGTCGAGGGTCGGGCGCACCAGCTCCAGGGACTCGACGCCGATGCCGGCATCGTCCAGCGCCCGCACCACCCGCGGGATGTCGGCGGCGCCGTGCTCGACCTCGAGCCGGACCCGGTTCTCGCCTTTTGGCGGCCGCAGCTTGCCGAGCTCGGCGACCGCTCGTTCGGCTCCCGCCGCCGCCCCCTGGTCGACGGCCAGCTCGATGTGCGGGTTGCCGACCTCGCCCTTCAGCTCCTCCGGCGTCCCCTCGGCGACGATCCGGCCGCGGTCGATGATCCCGACGTTGTCGGCGAGCTGGTCGGCCTCCTCGAGGTACTGGGTGGTGAGAAAGACGGTGGTGCCGTCGTCGTTCAGCGCCTGCACCTCTTCCCAGATCGTTTTGCGGCTGACCGGGTCGAGCCCGGTCGTCGGCTCGTCGAGGAAGAGCACGCGGGGTTCGTGGACGAGCGCCGCGGCGAGGTCGAGTCGGCGCTTCATCCCGCCGGAGTAGCCGCCGACGCGGCGGTCGGCGGCGTAGGTGAGCCCGACCCGCTCCAGTAGCTCGTCGGCGCGCTTGCGCCCCTCGCCGGTCGGCAGACCCTGCAGCGTCGCCTGCAGGCGGATCAGCTCGCGGCCGGTCATCAGCGGGTCGAGCGCCGCTTCCTGCAGGGCGACGCCGATCGTGGCCCGCACTTGCCGTGCCTCGGCAACGACGTCAAAGCCGGCGACGCCGGCGCGCCCGCCAGTCGGCAGCAGCAGCGTCGTCAGCATCCGCACCGTAGTCGTCTTGCCGGCGCCGTTGGGGCCGAGGAAGCCGTAGATCTCACCGTCGGCGACCCGCAGGTCGATCCCCTGCACGGCGAGGACGTCGCCGAAGCTGCGCTCGAGCCCCTCGACGACGATCGCAGTCATCAGGGTGCGCTAGGCCCCGGTCTGCTCGGCGGACGCCAGCGGCGGCACCGCCTCAACCCAGCGGCGGCCGTTGGCACGCTCCACCGCCTCGGCTGCGTCGAGCAGTAGCTCGTCTTGGCCCCAGGCTGCCTGCAACTGCAATCCGACCGGCAGGCCTTCCGACGAGCCGACGGGGATGCTGATCGCCGGGATGCCGGTGAGGTTGGCAAGGGCGCCGCCGCGGACGTTGGCGGCGTCGGCGGTGAGCGTCCCGGAGGGGAGCTCCACCAGCGGTGCCTCCAGCGGCGGCGCCACCGCCGGCACCGTCGGCCAGGCGATTACGTCGACTTCCTCGAAGACCTCGGCCAGGCGTTGCCGCGCCATCGTCCGCACCTGGTGGGCCTTCACCGTCGCCACCGCCGGCAGCATCAGCCGGTACTTGAGCAGGCCGCGGCCGAGCGGGCTCAGCTCCGGATCGAGGTTGTTGAGGCGCTCGGGGGAAACCCCGCCGAGGCTCTCGCTGTTGGCGATGAGGACGGTCGCCAGCGTCGCCGCGGGCAGTTCCGGCAGCTCGATCTTGCGGACCTCGCCGCCCGTCGTCTGGCGCAGATCCGCGATCGCTGCCTCACAGGCTTCGCGAACCTCCGGCGCCACGTCTTCGGAGACCTCGTTCTCTATCACGCCGATCCGCAGGCCGTCTGCGTCTCCCGCTCGCAGCTCCTCCCCGAAGAGGACCGAGCCGAGCAGGCGGCAGTCGCCGGCGTCGGCGCAGAGGGGGCCTGAGACGATCGTGGTCGAGACGCCGGCCATGTGGTGCCCCGCCATCGCCGAGCGGCCGAAGGTGGGCTTGAGGCCGGTCAACCCGCAGTAGGTGGCGGGGTAGCGGACCGAGCCGATCCCGTCAGCGCCGACCGCGCCGGCAACCAGGCGGGCGGCGACCGATGCCGCCGGCCCGCTCGAGGAGCCGCCGGGGCAGCGCTCGACGTTCCAGGGATTCCGCGCCGGCCCGTAGACGGAGACGTTGCCGGTGCTGCTGGCGCCGAGCTCGTGCATATTGCCGACGCCGACGATCACCGCGCCGGCGTCGCGCAGGGCGCGGTAGGGGGCGGACTCGGCCGGGGCGGTCTCCGCCAGCATGTCGGCGGCACCGAAGCGCTGGGCGCGCCAGGGCAGCGGCCACTCGTCCTTGATCACGACTGGGACGCCGTGGAGCGGGCCGGACGGGGCGGCGGCGAGCATCTCCCGCGAGCGCTCCGGGAAGGTCTCGACGACGGCGTTGATTGCCGGGTTCCGGTCCTCGATCCGCGCCAGCGTCGCCTCCAGCAGCGCGGCGGCGTCGACCTCGCCGGCGGCGATCGCGGCCGCCTGGTCACGCAGGGAGAGGTCGAGCGGCTCGCTCATCGGCGCGGAGGCGCCTGCGAGAGGTCGGGAGCCGGCTCGGGCACGACCGCGCCGGTGTCAAGGGAGAGCAGCTCGAGGATCGGCGGCCAGAACAGCTCGTGGGCGGCCCGCATCACCGCCAGCTCGATCTCATCAGCCTCGACGCCGAAAGCGGCAAGCGCCGCCGGGATGAAGTCGTCTGCGCTGTTCGAAGCCTCCATCTAGGGCCGCAACCCTATCTAGGGCACTTGGCCGGGATCGTGCAACAGCGGCCGGGGCGCCGCATCCAGCCGAGCCGGAAGGCAAGATTGGCGCCGCAACTGGGCTCAGCCCCTCGTGTTTGCCACAACGATGCGATTCACCGAAACGAAAGCCACCACCCGCCGCGGCTGGGCTCTGCTCACTGCCGCCGTTTGCCTGTTCGCCGCGCTCGTCGCGGTGGCGGCGCCGCGCGACGCGGCCTCGGCGCCGCTGCGGGTGGTCGTCCTCGGCCAGACCTCGGAGACCCCGCCTGCCTCCTGCCCCGGCAAGATCGTCAACAACGTCGAGCTCACCCCCTGCCGGGTAGAGGGCCACGTAACCGGGTTCCAGTCGATCGCCGACGGCGTGCCGCGCCCCTTCGAGGCTCCCTTCGAAGGAAAAATCGTCGCCTGGTCGGTCACGCTCGCCAAGCCCTCGACGAAGGAAACGAAAACGACCACCGACGAGGTGGGCTTCTTCAACGATTTCCTCGGCACCCCGTCGGAGGCCCGGATCGGTGTCCTGCGCCCGATCGAGGACACCAAGCCGCCGCAGTACAAGCTGGTGCGCCAGAGTCCGATCGAGGTCCTCAACCCCTACTTCGGCAGCACCCCTGTCTTCGCCCTCGACCATCCGCTCACCGTCCTCCAGGGCCAGGTCGTGGCGCTGACGATCCCGACCTGGGCGCCGATGTTCGCCCTCAACCTCTCGCCTGACAACAGCTGGCGCGGCAGCCGCCTGCCCGAACACTGCGTCGCCCGCGAAGACATCCAGGGCGGCCATCCGCAGCAGGGCGTCGGCAAGACCAAGACCTACGGCTGCTACTACAGCGAAGCGCGGTTGCTCTACACCGCAACGCTGGTGAAGAAGCCCTAGAGCGCGCTCAAAGCGCTTCTTGGCGCAGCCCGCAGTAGGGGCAGTCGCTGACGTCCACCCCGATCAGCTGATCGCAGCGGCGGCAGGCGCGGAGGTTCTCGGGGCTGCGCGGAAGGGACGAGACGGACGGGGCGAGGGGCAGGACCATGCCGACCGGCTCCATCTCCTCGCCGGTCTCGCGGTCGACGTAGATCGAGCCGGGCTCGGTGTGGGCGATCGCCTCGCGACCTGAGGCCGTGGCGCGCATCCGGTAGAGCTGCTTCTCGTTCATCGCCGGGAAGACTAATAGCTTGGGCGGCTCCGATGCGGGTTCTCGTCTTTCACGGCTACATGCTGCGCGGCACCGGCAGCAACATCTACAACGTCAACCTGGCGCGGGCACTGGCCCAGCTCGGCCACGAGGTGCACCTGCTCTGCCAGGACCGCGAGGTGCGGATCGAAGGGGTGCAGATCCACAACCCCGACATCGGCGGCCTGCTGCCGGTCTACGTCAAGGACCCCTACGAGGGGTTCGAGGTGAAGGCCTTTCCCGAGCTGACCGACGCCGAGCTCGAGCGCTACATCGAGGCCAACGTGACCGCGGTGCGTGAGGTGGCCGCGGCGGTCGGCGGCATCGACCTCGCCCTGGCCAACCACCTCGTGATGGGGCCGGCGATCCTCGCCCGGGCCGCGGTGGCGCCGTTCGCGGTCAAGATTCACGGCTCCGCGCTCGAGTACACGGTCAAACCGCACCCGCGCTTCCTCCCCTACGCGCGAGAGGGGGTGGAGGCGGCAAACGGCGTCCTCACCGGCTCCGGTCACACCGCCGAGTCCCTCTGGACGGCCTTGGCGGACCTCCCGGACCTCCGCGACAAGACCCGTCTGGGGCCACCGGGCGTCGACATCGGGGAGTTCCGCCCGCAAGGTGAGCGTGAGCAACTGGTCGCCTTCGTCGGCAAGCTGATCGTCTCCAAGGGAGTCGATCTCCTGCTCGCTGCCTGGCCGCTGGTGCGGGCCGCGAACCCGGAGGTCCGCCTGGAGGTGGCTGGCTTTGGTGCCTACGAGGAGGGTCTGCGGCGGCTGCTGGTGGCACTCGAACAAGGCGACCTCGATGAGGCGCGCGAGATCGCCCGCCGCGGCTGGGCGCTTGAAGGTGGGGAGGAGCGGCCGTTGCCGATACTCAGCGCCTTCCTCGCCGACCCTCCAGAGGGCTACGCGGAGATGGCCCGCGCCGCTGCCGGCTCGGTCGAGCTGATCGGCCGCCTCGAGCACCACCAGGTCGCCTCCCTCTTCCCGCGAGCGGAGGTGATGGTGATGTCCAGCACCTTCCCGGAGGCCTTCGGCATGGTCGCGGTCGAGGCCGCCGCCTGCGGCACCTTGCCCGTCTCCGCCGGTCACTCCGGGATGCTCGAGGTCTCGCGCCAGCTGCGAGAGGCGCTGCCGGAAGCCGTCGCCCCGCTCGTCTCCTTTCCCGTCGAGGAAGGGGCGGTGGAGGCGATCGCCGCGCGCCTCAACGACTGGCTCCGCCTTCCAGAAAATCAGCGGGAGGCGGCGCGGCAAGCCCTGGTGGAGACGGTCCGCCGGCTCTGGAGCTGGGAGGGAGTGGCCCGCGGCGTGCTCGCCGCCGCGGCCGGAAAACTCGACGATCTACCGCGTCCCAGCGCCTAGTTGCAACGGTCACCTGGGGCCCGCAAAGCCTCCCGCCGCCGCTTCAATAGAATGCCCGCCGCCCCAATGTACGGCCGCCTGCCCATAGTGAAGATGCTGCTGGCGACGATCGCGCTGACGGTCGTCATGTCGGCGATCATGGTTCCGATCAATTGGGACGGCCAGCAGGCCTCCACCGCCGCGCCGAAGATCGATCAGCTCCTCAACGTGATGATCGTCATCTCCTCGTTCGTCTTCTCGCTGGTGATGGTGATGCTCTTCTACGCCCTCTTCAAATTCAAAGCCAAGCCTGGCGACGAATCCGACGGTGAGCCGATTCACGGCAACACCCGCCTTGAGATCGCCTGGACCCTGATCCCGACGATCATCGTCCTCTTCGGCGCCGGCTACAGCTGGAAGGTCCTCGCGGACATCGAAAACAAGAAGTCCGATCACGTCACGGTCGATGTCTTCTCCCAGCAGTACGCGTGGAGCTTCGCTTACCCGGGCAAAGGCTACGTCTGGAAAGAAGGCGAATTCCACGTCCCGGTCAACCGCCAGGTCCAGTTCAAGATGCACGCCCAGGACGTGATCCACTCGTTCTGGGTGCCCGAGTGGCGGATCAAGAAAGACAACGTCCCCGGAATCACCACGACCGCGCTCGTGACTCCCGACAAGGTCGGCACCTACCAGCTCATCTGCACCGAGCTCTGCGGCTTCGGCCACGCGACGATGCGGGCCAAAGTCGTCGTCGAGCCGGAGGCGAAGTGGGAAAAGTGGGTCGAAGGCTTGAAACAGAAAGCTCCGGAAGAGCTGATGCAGTCGGTTGAACAGGACACGCAGGTCAATCCTCCCGGCGGTCTAGACGCCGGTGGGGCATAGGCATAATGGGAGATAGCTGATGGCTGCTGCGATCAAGAGACCTGGCTGGACGCGTGGAATCCTGGGAGCGATCGCCTTCGGGGCGTTCGGGTTCGGCCTCGTGATCCTGCTGCGGAAGATCTCCGGGCTGCCGCTCTACCAGACCGAACAGACCGGCTACCCCCACGTGATCGTGCCGGCGATCCTGGCGCCACTCGGCTTCCTGGCCGGGTTTGGCTGCTTCGACTACTGGCTGCGCTGGGCGATCGGGATGCCGACGATTCCCGACGATCACTCCCAGCACGGGGCCAAAACCTGGAAGGACTACTTCCGCTTCAACACCGACCACAAGGTGATCGGCGTCCAGTACGTCGTCACCACCTTCATCTTCTTCTTCCTCGGCGGCCTGATGGCGATGCTGATCCGGGCCGAGCTCGCCCAGCCGGGCACCCAGATCGTCGACGCGGCCACCTACAACAGCCTTTTCTCGACCCACGCGGTGCTGATGATCTTCGTCTTCGTGATCCCGGTTTTCGCCGGGCTCGCGAACTACGTCCTGCCGCTGATGATCGGAGCGCCGGACATGGCTTTCCCGCGCCTCAACGCGCTCAGCTTCTGGATGCTGCCGCTGGCGGGGATCCTCTTCATCGGCAGCTTCCTCTGCCCGGGTGGGGCGTTTGACGCGGGTTGGACCGGCTACGCGCCGCTCTCGACCGGGGCGCCACTGGGTCAGTCCTTCTTCAACCTAGGAGTCCAGTTCGCCGGCGCCTCGTCGATTGCCACGGCGCTGAACTTCTTGGTCACGATCATCACCATGCGTGCGCCGGGGATGACCTTCTGGCGGATGCCGCTGCTGGTCTGGGCGAACCTCTCGACCTCGCTGCTGGTCGTCGCCGCGACCCCGTTCATCGCCGGCGTCCAGTTCATGGTCCTCTTCGACCGCGCCCTCCACACCAACTTCTTCGACTTCGCGGCCGGCGGCGACGTCGTCAGCTACCAGCACATCTTCTGGTTCTACTCCCACCCGGCGGTGTACATCATGATGCTGCCCGGGTTCGGGATCATCTCCGAGGTCATCTCCACCCATGCCCGCAAGCCGATCTTCGGCTACCGGCTGATGGCCCTGGCGCTGATCGGAATCGTCGTCCTCAGCTACTCGGTCTGGGCACACCACATGTTCGTCGCCGGGATGTTCTCCTGGCTGCGGGTGCCGATGATGATCACCACCCTGCTGATCGCGGTGCCGACCGGGATCAAGATCTTTTCCTGGCTGGGGACCCTCTATTTCGGCAAGATCCACACCTACTCGACGGCGATGCTGTTCGCGCTCGCCTTTATCGTCACCTTCACGATCGGGGGGATCTCCGGCGTGATGCTGGGCATGGTGCCGATCGACATCCACGTCTCCGATACCTACTTCATCGTCGCCCACATCCACTTCGTCCTCTTCGGCGGCTCGGTCTTCACGATCTTCGCCGGCGTCTACCACTGGTTCCCGAAGATGACGGGCCGGATGTATGACGAGAAACTCGGCCGGGTCCACTTTTGGGGCACCCTGATCGGGACCTGGGGCACCTTCATCCCGATGCACTGGATCGGAATGGACGGGATGCCGCGCCGGGTCGCCGACTATGCCGAACAGTTCGGCAACTGGAACCTGATGATCAGTTGCTTTGCCTTCATGCTCGGCGCCGTCCAGCTCGTCTTCGTCTACAACATGGTCACCAGCTGGCGCTTCGGCCCGAAGGCCGGAGGCAACCCGTGGCGCGCCAACTCGATCGAGTGGCAGGTCTCCTCGCCGCCGCCGATCTTCAACTTCGACGAGATCCCGCGGGTCGTCGGTGGTCCCTACGAGTTCGGGATCCCCGGCGCCAAACACGCGATCATGGCCGGCGAAGGTGCTGAGGTTCCTGCCAACGAGCCAAGCGTGGTGGGTACCAGCTCATGAGCTCCGAGTTGGCTGACGAGCGCAAGCCGCTGCTGGTCTTCCTCAACGAGGTGGCCGGCGGCCGCAAGTTGCTGCAGGCGATTCGCGAGCGCCAGAGCCAGATCTCCGGGGTCGTCGTCGCCGCTCCGCAGAACCAGCCGACGGTGGGACAGCTGATCGACTCGAACGAGGTGCGCGAGGCCGCTCGCGCCCGGGTTGAGGTGACCATGGCGGTGCTGAGCGAGTTCGGCATCGAATCGATCGGCGAGGTGCTGGACCCGGAGCCCTCGCTTGCGCTCGACGACGCCGTCCGCGCCCACCGGCCCGGCGAGGTTCTTTTCTCCAGCCTTCCCGAGACCCGCTTCGGCTTTCTGCGTCGCGATCTCGTCGAGTGGGTCCGCGAGAAGCTCGAACCCGAGGTCAAGCTGACCCATATCCCGGTCCGCATCGAAGAGGACGCGATCCGCTGGGACCTCAACCACACCCTGGTCGTCGCGACCAAGACCGTCGCCGCGCCCGATCTGGTCGCCCGGCTGAAGGATCGCGCCAGCATCCGGCCCCATCGCTTCACGATCATCTGCCCGCGGGCCGAGGACGTCAGCGAGGCCCAGGTCGCCCGCGACCTCGCTTCGACCCTGGCCGAGCTCTACCGCTCCGACATCGACGCCACCGGGCAGCCGATCAGCTCTGACCCGTTCTTGGCGGTTAAGAGCGGCATCGAGCACTACCGGATCGACGACATCCTGATCTCGACCTTCGCCGGCGAGCGTTCGCAGTGGCTCGAGGACAACCTGATCGGGCGCGTCCGAGACATCACCGAGAAGTCTGTCGAGCACATCGAGGTCGGCAGGCCCGCCACCGCCGTTGTCGCCGCCGTTGCCGAGGGGGAGGCAAGCTGATGGAGAGCGCATCCGTAGCCGTCGGTCACGGCCACGCCGATCACCACCACCACGGCCCGCCGGAGGCCAACCAGAGCTCGCGGATCGACCGCCAGACGTTGGGGATCCTCCTCTTCATCGTCTCCGAGGTGATGCTCTTCGGGGCCTTCTTCGCCTCGTACTTCTTCCTCCGGGTCGTCGTCGACCCGCCAAGCTGGCCGCCGGAACCGTTCGAACTGCCGAAGGCCGTGGCGGGGATGAACACGGCGATCCTGGTCTCCTCCAGCTTCACGGTCCACTACGCCCTCGAGTCGATCCGCCGTGGCAACCGGGCGGGCCTCAAACTGGGCCTCGTCGCCACCTGGCTGCTCGGGGCGACCTTCCTCTTCATCCAGATCAACGAGTACGTGCACCTGGGCTTCAGCGCCCGTGACTTCTCGTTCGGCTCGATCTTCTACAGCCTCACCGGCCTCCACGGAGCCCACGTCTTCGTCGGCCTGATGCTGCTCACGTTCGCGACGATCCGCGCCTTCCGCGGCCACTTCGGCCCCAAGGCCGAGGACCACCTCGGCGTCGAGGTGCCAGGGATCTACTGGCACTTCGTCGACATCATGTGGATCATCGTCTACGTGACGGTGTACATACTCTGAGTCGACTGCTCGCTAGAAGCGGATCTCGATGAAGTTCAACGAGGCCGCGGTCTTCAAGTGGGTCGTGATCGTCGGGATCGCGGGGGCGTTGATCGTTGCCGTAACGCTGCTGACGCGACCGCTGGTGGGGGCGCTGCTCTTGCTGGCGATCGTGATTGCCGGGTGCGTTTATGCCTACCGGTGGTGGAGGGCACGGAAACGGCACTGATTCGTTTCGCAATCTTTTGTTTCTACGACAAAAAGTTGCAAAATTTTCGTAGTCTGGCAGCATGCAGACGATGACCCAGGGCACCGCCGACGAAAAGCTTGTCCGCCTCGAGGAGAAGGTCGATGAGGGCTTTCTAGAGGTCGACCAGCGGTTCACTCAGGTCGACCAGCGGCTTGAGGAGGTCGATAAGCGCTTCGACCAGGTCGACTTTCGGCTCGACAAGATCGATATTCGCCTGGGTGGGTTCGACGAGCGGTTCAAACTGTTCGATGAACGCTTCGAAATGGCCGATCGGCGTTCGGACGAAGTCACTAAGCGCTTGGAGCATGTCGAGAGCGGCCTCAACCGGGTTGCCGACGGCCTGGCTTCGCTCCAGAAGACGCTCCTCGTCGGCTTCATCAGTCTGTTCACGGCTGTCCTCGCCGCCTTCGTCGCCCTTCTAACTTCGCTGGCCCTCTAGCCCCGGTCCAGCGCGATTCCATAGCTCCAGCGCCGCCAGCGCCAAGGCTATCGGGACGGTGGCGGGAAGCTCGTCGAGGGCGAAGAAAAGAAGGTCGAAGGAGAGGCCGATGACGGCCGCGAGAAAGGCGCCTTGAAGCTGCAAGCGCCGGTCATAGGCGAGCAGGGCGCCGAGGGTGGCGGCGATGAAGAGGTCACCGAAGCCCATCACCGCCGAGCCGAAGCTCGCCAGCTGCAGGCGCGGGAGGTCGGCACTCGGCGAGACGGTGTTGAGGACGGCGTTCGGGCCTTGGAGCAGGTCTCCGGCGATCAGGTAGACGTCCACCGCCGCCATCACGTAGATGCCCAGCTTCAGCCAGCGCGCAGGCACGACGCAGGCCGTCAGCCAGCCGAGGGTGACGCAGGCCAGCGCCGAGAGCGCCAGGGCGGCCGCCTCGCCGCTGAGCGAGCCCTTCGCGGCCCAGGCCACTGCGAAGAGGGGAAAGACGAGGAGAGTGAGCTGCCAGCGAGCCCCGCGCAGGAGCCAGGCCAGCGCGACGGCGGCCAGGGGCGGCACCGCTACCAGCGCCAGGTAGGTGAGGAAGCGGGCACTGGCGGAGTCGAGCGCGATCGCCGAGATCACCACGATGATCGAGAGCGGCAACACGAGCGCCCACCAGCGGCTCTGCAGGCGCTCTAGGAAGGTGGTCGGAAGGGGTGGCCTCGGCCCGGCTACCAGGCTCGCTTGGACGAGGCTGAGGGCGCCGATCGAGAGCCAGAACGGGAGCAAGCGTCAGACGCTGCCGGCGGCAGTCGTGACGCGAGTTTGTCTCTCCTCGGGCTCCGCGGGAGACGGTTCGTCCCGCGGCTGGAGCCGTCCCGCGGTGGCCACGGTCCAGAGCATCGCCAGCCAGTTCCCCGTCGCCACCGCGACGTGGACCCAGACGATCTCCCCAGGCAGTTCGAGCGCCCACTGGATGCCGCCGATCGCCCCCTGGAGGGCGAGCAGGCCGATCACGACCGTGAGGGGTCCCAGCGCCCGCCTGTCGCCGCCTGGCCGGCGGAGGAGGAACCAGACGGCGATCGCTGCAAGGCCGTAGACGGTCGCGAGGACGGCATGCCGCTGGACCACCCATTCCAGCGTCCTTGCCCCCTCGAAATCGAAGCGATGGACCAGCTGCCCTTCGTGGGCGCCGGCGTGGGGGCCGGAGGCGGTGGCGATCGTGCCGGCGAGGATCGTCAGCTGCCCCAGAGGGATCAACACCCGTACGGCCCAGACCCCCGGTCGGTCCTGCGAGCGGCGTCGCTCCCACGGCTCGTAGCGCGAGCACCAGGCGAGGGCAAAGGCGGCGTCGAGCAGCATCATCGAGAGGATGAAGTGGCTCATCACCAGGCCGGGGGCGAGGTGGTACTTGACCACCAGCGCCCCGAGGATCGCCTGTCCGACGACGCCGAGCGGCAGCAATCCGCCGAACAGCGCCAGGTGCCAGCGGTAGGGGCGCCGAAACCAGGCCAGCAGCGCCGCGGCAATCACGGCGAGGCCGACGATGCCGGTGATCAGCCGGTTCGTGTACTCGATCACCGCGTGGGATTCGAGCGGGGGCGTGGTGCCGCCGTAGCATTTGGGCCAATCCGGGCAACCCAGCCCCGATCCGGTCAGCCGCACCCCGGCGCCGGTGAGCACGATCAGCGAGAGGGCGGCGAGCGCGACCAGAGTCACCTGCGCGTAGCGCTCCGGCGAGATCTCGAGGCGGCTTTTCAGGCGTTCCCGCATCTACTCCACATGATCGCAGCGGCCGCCTGGCCGCTTCCGGCTAGCCCTGGGATTTACCGCCGCCCCCGGCTTCGCCGGCGGCGGAGTTTTCGATCAGGTACCCGACCAGGTCTTTGACTTCTTTTTCGCTGAGAATTTCGCCGAAGTTCTGCGGCATCACGTTGGGCGGGTAGCCCTTGACGATCTCTGCGTTCGGGTTGACGATCATTTCTTCGACTTGGGCTTCGTCGTCGCCAGGTACGATCGATTTTTCGAGCGGCGGGCCGGTGACGCCGCCGCTGCCGGCGGCTTTGAAGGTGTGGCAGCCGCCGCAGCCGTTGTTGGCGAAGACCTGTGCGCCCGGGCCGCCTTCGACTTCGGGGGGCGCGGCGCCGGGGACACCGGCCCATTTGCCGACATAGGCAGCGACGTCGTCGAGGTCCTGGCCGGTGACGATGTCGGCGGGCATCGAGACGCGCGAGTTGCCGTTGTTCTCGCGGGGGTACTCGACCTGCGCCTTGACGACCCCTTCGATCGTGTCGTGGTCGTTTCCGATCGCGCGAGACGGGGCAAAGGCGGCATCAAGGCTCGGCCCGATCTGGGCGGTGGTGCCGGCCTGCGCGAGTTCGTGGCAGACCCCGCACTTCTGGACGAACAGCGTGCGGCCACGTTCGGGATCGGCGGTGGTCGTGCCGCAGCCCGAAGCGGTCACCAGGAGGGCGACCAGCGCGACGAGCGCGAGCAACGGACCGATCAGTTTCGAGGGGCGATTCATGGGGCGCAATGCGAGCGGGAGTCTATATGGCGGCGCCCCGGGTAAGCGGCGCTGTGACCTATTCCCATGGGATAGGATTGAGGCGATTCGCACTAGCTTTGGAACCGACGTGAGGAGAGGTCACTAATGCAGGTGAGGGACGGCATGTCGGAGATCACGCTGACCGTGGGACCCACGCATACGCTACGCGAGGCGGCCGCGAAGATGGTCGAGAAAGGCACCGGTGCGGCGCTTGTTCTCGACAACGAGATGCCGACTCCCTCGGTCGTCACCGAGCGCGACCTGCTGATCTCCGTCGCCCAGGGCCAAAACCCCGATCACGAGCGGGTCTGCGACCACATGAGCGAAGGCGTGCTGACCGCCGCGCCAGACTGGAGCCTCGAGCGGGCGGCGGCGGAGATGTCGCGTCGGAGCGTCCGCCACCTGGTCGTCTTCGACGACGGCGAGCCGACCGGCATCCTTTCGATGCGCGACATCGTCCGCTGCTGGACCTCCGACGGCGCGACCTCGGAAATGTCCCTGCCGGGCTGAGACCGGCGCATTTCGGCGTCCTCGGTCGCTCGGGTGCAGAGCACGCCACGCTCCCTGTGTCCTTGAACTGCTTGGCCTCAGCCCGTCAGGACTGAGGAGGCCCGCTGATGGTTTCGACGGGGAGCGCTGCGCCGCGGGTCTCCTGGCGGCGCGGCAGGCGGTAGTAGTCGCGGACCGAGCTGCGGACGATGCTGCGGAAGGCGATGAGGATGAGGATCACGCCGACGATCGCGTAGAAGACCGGCGGGAAGGCGAAGCCGCCGGCGAAGATCCCGCAGAGGAGCGCGACGGCGCCGGCGGCAAAGAAGACCGGGCCCCAGGAGGGCCGTGGCGTGTAGATCATCTCGCCCGGCTCAGGGACGTTTCGGTGCTCGGCCATGTCCTACTGGGCGATGTAGAGGAAGGCTGCGACGAACGAGAGGGCGAAGATCCCGGCGGCGATACCTCCGGCCACCAGCCCGGCGCGCATGTTTCGACGTGCGGTCTCGCGATCCATTGCCCGGATTTCTATCAGTCTGAGGGGAGGCTCCGTTGCCCTAGGCGTTGGCGGCGACTGCCATCGCCAGGAACAACGCGGCCAGGTAGGCGAGCGAGTAGAGGTAGGTCTTTAGCGCCCAGCGTCGTTCGCGGCTGCGGTAGAGGCGGGCGGAGAAGTAGATGAAGCCGGCGCCGAGGAGCATCGAGGGGACGAGGTATGCGACGCCTAGGCCGCCGGCGCAGAAGGGGAGTTGGGTGACGGCGTAGAGCAGGACCGTGTAGAGGAGGATCTGGCGGCGCGTCTCCTCCTCGCCGCGGACGACCGGGAGCATCGGGACGCCCGCCTTTGCGTACTCGTCCTTCATCAGCAGCGAGAGGGCCCAGAAGTGGGGCGGGGTCCAGAAGAAGACGATCGCGAACATGTAGAAGGCCATGCCGCTGAGGCCGCCGGTGACGGCCGCCCAGGCGACCAGGGGCGGTACAGCGCCGGCGGCGCCGCCGATGACGATGTTCTGCGGCGTCGTCCGCTTCAGCCACAGCGTGTAGACGCAGACGTAGCCGAGCAGGCCGGAGAGCGAAAGCGCAGCCGCGAGCGGGTTCACCGCCAGCGCCAGCAGCAGGAACGAGGCGGTGCCGAGCCCGAGGCCGAAGGTGGTCGCGGCGGCGGCGGAGACGCGGCCGGAGGCGACGGGGCGGTCGGCGGTGCGGGCCATCGTGCGGTCGATATCGCGGTCGACGGCGTGGTTGATCGCGCCGGCCCCCCCGGCCGAGAGGGCGCCGCCGAGGCAGGTGAGGAAGACGAGGCCGATCGAGGGATCGCCGGCCACGTACATGGTCGTGATCGTGGTGAAGAGCAGCAGCGACTGCACCTTCGGCTTGGTCAGCGTCAGGTAGTCGCGGACGACCGTGGGGATTGCCGGGCGCCGCGCAAGGGCAGCAGTTTGGGCACCGCTCATGCGGAACTCAGGCTACCGGCTGGGACCTGCGTACTGCCGCTGCCTCTTCGCGACGGGTCCGGTGGCCGATCGCCTCGCGGATGTCGCGCAGCGGCCGCGGGCTGCGGACGTCGGGAAGGACGTCGAAGTTGTGCGGCTCCGGCGGCGAGAGCGTGAACCACTCGAGGGTGTCGCCCCCCCAGGGATCGGGCCCGGCGCTGGGCCCGTTAGTGCGGCTGAAGATCGCGTTGAGGATCGTCAGCAGGATCCCGACGAGGAGGATCAGGATGCCGATCGAGGAGATCACGTTGTAGGCGGTGACGTCGGCGGTGTCGAAGTACTTGTAGGCATCGACTACCTGGCCTTGGTCGTCGCCGGCGAGGAAGAGCGGCACGAAGCCGATCAGCAGGCCGAGGACGATCCCCCAGAAGGAGATGCGGGCGAGGCTCTCGCCCATCGTCTTCCCGGTCATCTTCGGGAACCAGAAGTAGAGGGCGGCGAAGCCGCCGAGGACGGTGGCGCCGATCAGAGCGAAGTGGGTGGCGGCGGTTGAGTCGGTGGTGTTTTTGATGTGCCAGGCGGCGCCAACCAGGGACTGGCAGAGCTCGGCGGCGAGGCCGATCGAGATCATCGAGATCGCGCCGATCGCGAACAGCACCGGCGCCCGCATCCGCAGGGTGCCGCCGATCAGGGTCGAGATCAGGTTGAAGAGAATGAGCCCGATCGGGACGACGAGGGCCAGCGACATCAGCATCGCGAAGTACTGCCAGCCGATTCCGATCGGCGCGGTCAGCATGTTCTGCATCCAGGCGAGGGTGCCGAGCACCGCCACGGCGGCCAGCGAGACCATCACCACGTTGCGGTTGAAGAGCGGTTTGCGGGAGAAGGTGGCGACGATTTCGGCGATCGTGCCGAAGGCGAAGATCATCAGCGTCATGTAGGCGCCGGTGAAGAAGATCCAGCTCAGGTGCTGCCAGAGCAGCGGCGCGCCGCCGGAACCGTCGGCGAAGAAGATGCCGTCGTAGTTGCGGTCGATCAGCAGCATCGTCAGCGCCGCCAGGAGGATCGGGCCGACGACGATCAGAAGCCACGAGCAGACGGTCGCGGCCCAGGCGAAGACCGGAACCCGCCGCCAGGCCATGCCGGGGGCCCGCATCATCCGCAGCGTCGCCACCAGGTTGATCGCGAGGAGGACGAAGCCGAGCGTCGCCAGTCCGGTTGCCGCGGCCCAGGCGTCGACGCCGTTGTTGGAGAGGAAGGCGGTCTCGCTGAGCGGGGCGAGCGGGTTGACCCCGGCCTCGGAGGGGGTGAAGAGGAAGGTCGCGTAGAGGACCGTCGCCCCGGCGATGTAGAGCGCCACCCCCACCTGCCCCAACCGCGGCAGGGCGGTGCCGCGGGCGCCGATCTGCAGCGGCGCCACGTAGTAGAAGAACCCGAGCGCGAAGGGGATCGCGAAGAGGAAGATCGAGGTCGCGCCGTAGAGCGAGAGCATCCGGTTGAAGCCGACGGGCGAGAGGAAGGTGTTTTCCGGCACCAGCAGCTGCAGCCGCATCAGCAGTAGCTCGACCGCGGCGATGAAGAGGAAGCCGAGGGCGCTGCAGATGAGGATCTGGCCGAGCTCCTTGTGGTCGGCCGTGGTCGCCAGCTCGGCCCAACGGGGGCGGCTGGCGGGGTAGCCCTCGGCTATGAGCTCGGGGCGGGGGCTGGGGCTCATGGGGTTTTTCCTTCTTCGATCAGGCTGACGACCCGGTCCTGCGCGTCTTCGATCTCGCTTTTCTGGGTCTTGATGAATTCTTTGTATTCGTCGGGAGAAACGACTTCGACCTCGGTCCGCATCGCCGCGTAGGCCTGGCCGGAGAGGGTGGCTGAGTCGCCTTCGAAGACGCCTTCCTGGTCGGCGCTGAAGACGACCTTGTGCGTCTTGCCAGGCACCGCATCGGCCTTCGGAGCCAGATCGTTGACGTTCCAGGTGTGGACGACGTCGGTCGATTGCAGTTCCAGCTCGACTGCGGTGTCGACCGGGACGACGAGCTTGTAATAGGAGAAGGCACCGTTGGGATAGTCATAGCGCCACAGCCACTGCTGGCCGGTCGCCTTGATCGTCAGCGGCTGCGTTTTCGCCGAGGCGAGGCCGGCGTCGCCGGTGCTCGGCGTCTCCCGCGCCTTGTCGGTGAAGACGACGCCGAGGATGAAGAGCAAGGCGGCAAAGAGGGTGAGGAGGGCGCCAACCCGGAACTGGAGGCCGCGGCCGCCCAGCAGTTGGCGCGGGGCGGCGCCGCGCTCGGAGCGGAACCGCCGCACCGCGAAGAAGAGCGCGGCGTTGACGGCGAGCACGAGGATCACGGCGGCGATGAAGCCGATCCGGAGCAGGGTGTCGATCTGGTCGGTGCCAGGGGAATGGGGCGCCAAAGCGCGGCCATTCTATTCAGGCGGGGCGGCGCCGCGCCCTCCCGTCCGGCTTGGGCGCCTCGACCTATACTCGCCGCCTTGATGAGGAGGCGCTCCCGGCCACCAAAAGCGCTGCGCCTTGCGGTCAGAGCCGGGGGAGTGGCGGCGATCGGGGCCGCCGTCGCGGTCCCGTTCCTGCGCAAGCGGCTGCGCATCCCGGCGCCGGTGACGGTTGCCGCGGTCGCCACCGGGCCGCTGGCGCTGGCGGTGCTGCAGCCGCGGACCAAACGCCGCGACGTCGCCCTCTTCGCCTTGCAGATGTGGGCGTTCACCGTCGCCCACGAGCTCCCTTACGACGACCCGGAGCGGCTGCGGGCGCGGCTGCGGACCCGCTACCCGATCGTCGTCGACCGCGCGATCGGCGCCGGTCGCCTCCCCAACGCGCGGCTGCAGCGGGCGCTGGCGCGGCTGCCGCAGGTGAAGGTCGTTAACCAGGTCCTCGCCTGGACCCACTGGCTTTGGTTCATCGAGCCCTACCTCTCGCTGGCGCTGATCCTCGCCCGCCACAACGAGCGCTTCCCGCGCTCGGCGCGGCAGATGGCGGCGGTCTTCGACCTTGGCTGCTTCCTTTATTTCGCGGTCCCGACGGCGCCGCCGTGGTGGGCGGCCGAGAAAGGCTTGACCGGCGAGGAGGAGGTGCGGCGGATCATGGTCGAGGTAGGCGAACCGACCTGGGGGCGCGCCTGGGAGCGGATGTACGACGCGCTTGGCGGCAACCCTTGGGCGGCGATGCCCTCGTTGCACTTCGCCACCTCGCTGCAGGCCGCGCTCTCGCTGTCGGAGGCGGGAAAGGTGGAGGGCGCCCTCGGCTGGACCTACGCCAGCACGCTCGGATTTGCGCTCGTCTACCTCGGCGAGCACTACGTCACCGACCTGCTCGCAGGAGCCGCCCTGGTCGCCGCGGTGCGGCGGGGGGAGGTGCTGGCAGAACCCCTCATACGCGGGGTAAACGCGGGCCTCCAGCGCTTGGAGGGGATCGCGAGCAGCTAGTTTTTAGGCGTGTCTCAAGAAGACTCGGCGAACGGAACCAGCCGCTTCGCCGAAATGCCGATTTTCACGACGCGGCGGATCGTCCAGACCGTCGTCCTCGTCCTCATCCTCCTTGGCGCGATCTACTTCATCTTCCCGAAGCTGGTCGGGCTCGGCGACGCGCTCAGCCGCCTCGACGACGCCGATCCGCTCTGGATCGGGATCGCGATCGCTTTCAACGTCGCCGCCTACGCGACCTACATCGCCCTCTTCAAAGCGGTGGTCGGCGGCGACGCCCTGCGCCTGAGCTGGACCGAGACCTACGAGATCAACATGGCCGGGGTCGCCGCCACGCTGCTCTTCTCGGCGGGCGGCGCCGGTGGGGTTGCGCTGACTTATTGGGCGCTGCGGAAGGCGGGGATGGTGCGCCGCGACGTCGGCCGGCGGATGATCGCCTTCGTCTCCCTCCACTACTTCTTCTACCCCATCGCCCTGATCCTCTTCGGGATCCTGCTGCGCACCGGGGTGATGAACGGCAAGAGCTCGGTCGAGCTGACGATCGTCCCCGCCGGCGTCGCCGGGTTTCTCCTGATCGTCGGCGTCCTGGTCACGCTGATCCCGGCTGACGCCGAGCAGCGGCTGGCCCGCTACGCCCACAGCGAGCGCTCGCAGCACTTCCTCCAAGCCGCCGGCAAGGTGCCCGCCACCCTGGGCGAAGGCTTCCGCTTCGCCCTCGGGCTTTTCACCCATCCTTCCCGCGGCGGCCTCGCGGTGATCGGCGCCGCCGGCTACTGGGCCTTCAGCATCGGCGTCCTCTGGGCCTCGTTCCACGCCTTCGGCGTCCACGTGCCGCTGGCGGTTGTCGTCCAGGGCTTCTTCCTCGGCATGGTCGCCAACCTCTTTCCGCTCGCCCCGGCGGGAGTGGGGGCGGTCGACGCGGGGATGATCGGCGCCTTCGTCCTCTTCGGGCTGCCCGAGGAGACGGTTTTCCCGGCGATCCTGATCTTCCGCCTCGTCTCCTTCTGGATGCCGATCCCGCCCGGCGTCTTCGCCTTCTTCCAGCTCCGCCACACCGTTCACCGCTGGGAAGAGGAGGGGCTGCCGATCGACCGCGGGGGCAGCGGCGCCAAGGAGTTCGAGGCGATCGTGGAGGAATTGCCTTCCGCCTTCCCGGGAGCTACTATACAAAGTAAAGTAATAGACTCCAGGCGGCGAGAAGATGGCTGAGAACAAGAAAATAGAGAACGTGATCATCGTCGGCGGCGGGCCCGCGGGCTACACGGCCGCGCTCTACACCGCCCGGGCCAACCTCGAGCCGTTGGTCTTCGAGGGCTTCCAGTGGGGCGGTCAGCTGCAGAACACGACCGAGGTCGAGAACTACCCCGGTTACCCGGACGGGATCATGGGCCCGGAGATGATGGCCCAGTTCCGCGCCCAGGCCGAGCGCTTCGGGACCCGCTTCGTCACCGACGACGTCGACCGGGTTGAGCTCTCCGACGGCGGCGTGCAGAAGGTCTTCCTCGGCGACGAGGAGCACCGGGCCAAGACCGTGATCCTGGCGATGGGGGCGGAGCCGAAACGGCTCGGCATCCCCGGCGAGATGGAGCTCGGCGGACGCGGCGTCTCCACTTGTGGTGTCTGCGACGGCGCTTTCTTCAAAGACCAGAAGGTGATCGTGATCGGCGGCGGCGACTCGGCGATGGAGGACTCGATCTTCATCTCCAAGTTCGCCGGCGAGCTGGAGATCGTCACCCGTCGTCCCGAGTTCCGCGCCTCGAAGATCATGCTCGACCGGGCGCGCGAAAAGGACAACATCGAGTTCAGGGCGCCGCTGGTGCCGCTCGAGTTCGTCCCCGGCGACAGCGGCAAACTCGAGAAGGTCCGCTTCCGCCACGCCGAGACCGGTGCCGAGGAGGAGATCGCGGCCGACGGCGCCTTCATCGCGATCGGCCACATCCCCAAGTCGGAGATCGTCCAGGGGCAGGTCGACACCGACGAGGACGGCTACATCGTCACCGAGGCGGGCTCGACCCGCACCAACCTCGGCGGTGTCTTCGCGGTCGGGGACGTCGTCGACCACACCTACCGCCAGGCGGTCACCGCGGCCGGCACCGGCTGCATGGGTGCGCTCGACGCCGAGCGCTACCTGCGCGATGCTCCCCCGCCGGTTGAGGCGCACTGGATGCCCGGCGGCGAGCCCGCCGAGATCGCCACCGGCAGTGGCTGAGTGCACCCACCTCGACGCGGTTGAGGTCCTCGGCCTCCCCGGCGAGGTCGCGGGATGCGAGGAGTGCCTCGCCCAGGGCATGCAGTGGGTCCACCTGCGGATGTGCCAGACCTGCGGCCACATCGGCTGCTGCGACAACTCGATCGGCAAACACGCCACCGCCCACCACGGCGAGACCGGCCACCCGATCATCCGCTCGGCCGAGCCCGGCGAAGACTGGAGCTGGTGCTACGTCGACGAGGTGATGATGCGGTTGAGCAGCGCTTAATCGAGCGCGTGAACAAAGAGCCCCGCACTGCGGGGCTCCTTGTTCAGTTGAATCGGCGCCCGTTCTATTCTCGGAACTGGGACAGAGTGCTGTCGACCCCTGAGCTGTCTTCGCTCCACCCCACGCCCATGCAGGTAGTGCTGCGACACGAGAGCCCGAAGAAGGCGCTAAAGATCGCGCCCGATGGATTCGGGGTGCCCTGGATCGACCAACTAGTCCCGTTCCAGGTCTCGGCCAACGTCATATTCGAACCGCCACCGCTGCTGACCCAGCTTCCGTCTGCCGTGCATGCCGTTTCAGCTGGGCAGGAAACCTCCTGGAAGACGCTCGCGATGCTTCCGCTGGGATTGGACGTGCTCTGCAACGTCCAAGTCGTTACTCCATTGAAGCGGTAGGCAAGCGTGAACTGTTCATAGGCGCTGTTCTTCCATCCTCCAACT
Source organism: Solirubrobacterales bacterium (assembly GCA_035940865.1). GTDB lineage: Bacteria > Actinomycetota > Thermoleophilia > Solirubrobacterales > 70-9 > VAYN01. Next base: position 3,325 of record DASZEL010000006.1, on the reverse strand, counting down.
GCCGTACAGCGGTTGGGCGTCGGCGAGCAGGCGACATCGAGGAGCGTGCTCTGGGCTGCTCCTTCAGGGTCCGTCACGGTTTGGATCGACCATTCGGTGCCGTTCCAGAACTCGACTAGGCTTTTGACTGAGCCGCCGCTGGTCGTATAGCGACCGACGGCAACACAGAAGTTCGACCACAGGCAGTCCACCCCGTCGAGCTGGCTTGATTTAGCTCCTTCGGGGATTGGGATCGACGAGAGCGCCCAGGTCGGACTCGTCCACCTCTCCGCAATCGCGGTTCTTACACCCCCAATCATCGCCGAGCCCACGGCCGTACAGCTCGCGGTCGAGTTGCAGCCGATCGCCACGAATTCGCTTGAGGCCGATTCGGTTGGGAGCGGCGTCGTTTGAACGCTCCATTTGCCTTCATTCCAGAGCTCCGAGAGGACGGATGGACCTTCAGAGGATTGATGATTGCCCACCGCCAAGCATCGGGTTTCCGACGGGCAGTCGACGCCGAGCAGGCGGGTATGGGTTGCACCAGACTTTTTCGCGGCAGTCTGTTCCGACCAGGAGAGGCCGTTCCAACGCAAAGCAATTGGACTATCAACCCCTGAGCTGGTGCTCTTCCCAACGGACGTGCAGACGCTGGTGCTCGGTTCGCAACTGACATCGTAGAGAACGTTGCCGCTCGTTCCAGGATTAGGTGATTCCTTAATGCTCCACAGACTTGAGGTCGTGGTGAAGCTCAGTATTTTTCCTTGCGCCGTACCATTCTGGTTCGTTGCAGTTATGCGGAAGTAGTATTTCGTACCTGCGGCGAGAGAAACTTTGACTTCTTTTTTTAGCGCAGTTGATCCTGTCAAATCGCTCACGGTCGACGTGGTTTTGCTGAGTTCGGTTTCTTTAGTTCCATATTCGAAGTTGTAGGAAGTCGAATATCCTTCCGGGTCCACTGAGCCGGTCAGAGTCGCACTAGTGCTAGTGATTGCGGTCGCTGCTTCGGTGGTAACGACGGGTTTTGGTGCGACGTCGTTTGTTGCGGGGGTGGTGAAGCTTTGGATCCCTCCCGGGGCCGTGCCTCCAGAACTGGATGCAATGATTTCGTATTCATAGGTCGTTGAGGGGCTCAGGGAGGACAGGAAGTCAGACTCGAGTTGGTAGCCTGATCCATATACGTTGTAAGGGCCATGTACTATCCATGAGCCGCCGCTTTTCCTATAACGGAATTCGTAGGTGGTGGTACATTCATTTGGATCCACATCACCGTAGATGTAGGCGCTACTTGAGGTAACTGAACCTTGTGATGTGGTCGTAGCTGATGGGGCTTCACAGGGTGGTGGCCAGGTCCCAGAGCAAGCTGCTGCGATGCCTGCAAACAGAAGCACCGCGGTAAAGCTGATGCTTGCGCAGAGCGCAGTTATGCATGTCAAATATAGTCTGCGTGATCGTAAGAACATCTTCTTCTCTCCCTAATTGAGTATCTGCTGGCGCTTCTTTCTCCTTCAACCTCCTAGTAGGCCGGAGCCGATGGTTTTGAGGGTTGGAAAGTCTTCACTTGATTCTTTTTGCAGGGTCGTGACTTCGGCTGCTAGAGAAACTTCGAGCCGTTTCTTGATCGACGGCCTGTCGACGAGTCGGTCGACCTCCCCCTCGGTAAAGCCGACCAGGAAAGAGGGCGTGTTCCGGAGTTCGTTGGTATGCCCGGAGTAGACGCCGAGCGCTACTCGTTTGGACAGAAGAGCGTCAGCACGGTCACTGCGCCATTCCGCGAAGTCGAAGCCGGGAACTTGAGTGGCGATGTCAACGAGAAACTTGTTGCTCACGTAGCTGGTGCGTGGCTCCCCCTGCTCGCGCACGAAGGTCAGGAGGTAGTTCCACATCCTGTCCTGCCTGCCGGCGGCTAGCGCCGCGACTTCCTGCTCGAAGAAGACTTCTTCATCTGACGTGTCCGTCTCGAGAGAGCGGTACTCAAGCCTCACCAAGCCCGTTCGCACCCACTTGTCCAGGATCGACGGCAGGTAGTTTTCGGCGAATAGCTTCACCGTCGGGCACTCGAGGTCGCCATACATCCAGAGGGTGATCGGCGCTCTCGGTGAGCCGAGCGCGGCTCCGTCTTGAGGTATGCCATCCAGAAGGGCCGTGACCTCTTGTTTCACTTGCTCTTTGTCTACGCCATGACTGGAGCCAAAGCCCAAGGCTGCGACAACAGCAAGGATGGCGGCGATGATGAGAACCGGGGCGATAGCCAGCCAGCGACGCGGCCACATGCGCCGGTTGAGAGGGCTCGGCTCGGCCGAGGCTCGTGCCTTCTGCCGCTTTGCCTTACGCCGTGCGTTGTATCCGCGCGACACCGTACCTCCCCAGTCCTAGGCTTGCGCGATGACTTTCCGCTGCTGCGCCTAACTGGTGAGGGCTTTTCCGACCCTGTCGCAGAGCTTGAAATCCACGCTAGAGCGAACCCTGGTGTAAGTCAAGATAGATTGGGTAATAAGAAAAGTTTGGCCTTGTCGCCTTAGCGAGAGCTGAGGTAGCCACAGACTGAGCCTCCGCGTTGATTCATCGTGGGCCCGCGCCGGTGTGGCCTATTCTTCGCGCCCTAGCTGCCGCAGCTCGACGTTCTCTTCGGCGGCACGACGCAGCAGCGGCGCCTGCGCGTAGGCGGCACCGTTGCTCGCTTCCAGCTGTTCCAGCAGCTCAACGGCGCGACGTGGGCCGATCAGCGCGGCGAAGTCGAGGGGGCCGACCGGCCAATTGAAGCCGAGCTTCATCGCCGTATCCATGTCTTCGGGGGAGGCGATCTGCTCTTCGAGGGCGAAGGCGGCCTCGTTGGCGATCTGGGCGAAGAGACGGGGGAGCACCTGCTCGGCGGCGGGGTCGATCTTTGCCAGCTGCTCGGGGTCGAGCGTCGGCGCCTCGATCCCGAGGTCGGGATCTGGCTCGCGCTCGCTGCCCTCGCCGTAGTCGTAGTAGCCGTGGCCGCTCTTGCGGCCGAACTTGCCTTCGGCGACCAGCCGCTCCTGGATCGGGCTCGGGCGCCAGCGCTCGACCTCGCCGCCCTGGGCGAAGAAGGAGCGGGCGATTTCGAGGTTGACGTCGAGGCCGATCAGGTCGAGCAGCTCGAACGGCCCCATCCGGAAGCCGCCGCCGAGGCGGACGATGCGGTCGATCTGCTCGGCGGTGGCGATCCGCTCCTGCAGCAGCCGCAGCGCCTCCAGCCCGAACGGGCGGTTGCAGCGGTTCACCAGGAAGCCCGGCCCGTCGGCGGCGTCGATCACGTGACGGCCCATCGCCTCGCCGGTGGCACGGGCGAGCGCGAGCGCGTCCGGGCCGGAGTCGTCCC
>DASZEL010000005.1:0-260474 GCA_035940865.1 Solirubrobacterales bacterium | reverse complement strand
GCGTCGGTTCTTTGAAAACTAGATAGAGGAAGAGAGCAGCGAGCGGCTTTACTCTCCGAGCTCGTCCTGTTCCCTCGCGAGGGGGAGTGGGGCTCGAGTGGGGAGTGGATTCCGAACAAAACGAGCCACTGGGACCGTTAGCCGGTCTTGGTGGACAAGGGTCTAAACTGGAGAGTTTGATCCTGGCTCAGAATGAACGCTGGCGGCGTGCTTAACACATGCAAGTCGTGCGCGAAGGTGGCTTCGGCCACCGGAGAGCGGCGAACGGGTGAGTAACACGTGGGTAATCTGCCTGGGAGCGGGGGATAACCTGGGGAAACTCGGGCTAACACCGCATACGTTGGTTGGGGTAATCCTGATCAAGAAAACTGGCCTCTGCTTGCAAGCTAGTGCTCCCAGAGGAGCCCGCGGCTGATTAGCTAGTTGGTGAGGTAAAGGCTCACCAAGGCGACGATCAGTAGCCGGCCTGAGAGGGTGATCGGCCACACTGGGACTGAGACACGGCCCAGACTCCTACGGGAGGCAGCAGTGGGGAATCTTGCGCAATGCGCGAAAGCGTGACGCAGCAACGCCGCGTGGGGGAAGACGGCCTTCGGGTTGTAAACCCCTTTCAGGAGGGACGAAGGTTCACCGGTGAATAGCCGTGTGGATTGACGGTACCTCCACAAGAAGCTCCGGCTAACTACGTGCCAGCAGCCGCGGTAATACGTAGGGAGCAAGCGTTGTCCGGAATCATTGGGCGTAAAGCGCGCGTAGGTGGCCTCATAAGTCCGCTGTGAAAGTCAAAGGCTCAACCTTTGAAAGCCGGTGGATACTGTGAGGCTAGAGTACGGAAGAGGCGAGTGGAATTCCTGGTGTAGCGGTGGAATGCGCAGATATCAGGAGGAACACCAATAGCGAAGGCAGCTCGCTGGGACGTTACTGACACTGAGGCGCGAAAGCGTGGGGAGCGAACAGGATTAGATACCCTGGTAGTCCACGCCGTAAACGATGGGTACTAGGTGTGGGAGGTGTCGACTCCTCCCGTGCCGTCGCTAACGCACTAAGTACCCCGCCTGGGGAGTACGGCCGCAAGGCTAAAACTCAAAGGAATTGACGGGGGCCCGCACAAGCAGCGGAGCATGTGGTTTAATTCGACGCAACGCGAAGAACCTTACCTGGGCTTGACATGTTGGTGACCGCCGTGGAAACACGGTTTTCCTTCGGGACACCATCACAGGTGGTGCATGGCTGTCGTCAGCTCGTGTCGTGAGATGTTGGGTTAAGTCCCGCAACGAGCGCAACCCCCGTCCTATGTTGCCATCATTAAGTTGGGGACTCATAGGAGACTGCCGGTGACAAACCGGAGGAAGGTGGGGATGACGTCAAGTCATCATGCCCCTTATGTCCAGGGCTACACACGTGCTACATTGGCGCATACAAAGGGCAGCAATACCGCGAGGTGGAGCAAATCCCATAAAGTGCGCCTCGGTTCGGATTGGAGGCTGAAACTCGCCTCCATGAAGGTGGAGTTGCTAGTAATCGCGGATCAGCAATGCCGCGGTGAATACGTTCCCGGGCCTTGTACACACCGCCCGTCACACCACGAAAGCGAGCAACACCCGAAGCCGGTGGCCTAACCGCAAGGAGGGAGCCGTCGAAGGTGGGGCCCGTGATTGGGGTGAAGTCGTAACAAGGTAGCCGTAGCGGAAGCTGCGGCTGGATCACCTCCTTTCTAGGGAGATTTCTCTAGAACGTCGACCGGGCTTATCCCATCAGCTTGCTGGTGGCGAACGCTGCTCAGTTTTGAGAGACCTCCCACGGAGAACCCGTGGGTGCGCCTCGGTGGACCTTGAAAACTGCACAAGGCCAAAAATCAGAATCCGCGCGACGCGGATTCTGAGGGTAATTTAATTAACGATCCACACACTTATGTGAGTGGGTCGCTCACCGTCAAGATAGTAAGAGTTTACGGTGGATGCCTTGGCACCAGGAGTCGATGAAGGACGTGAACGGCTGCGATAAGCCGCGGTTAGGCGCTGAATAGCCATTGACCCGCGGATTTCCGAATGGGAAAACCCGGCGCCGGTAATGCGGCGTCATCCGGCAGTGAATACATAGCTGCCGGAGGGGAACCGGGCGAACTGAAACATCTAAGTAGCCCGAGGAAAAGAAATCAACCGAGACTCCCTTAGTAGTGGCGAGCGAAAGGGGATCAGCCCAAACCTGACAGATGTAAGCGGGCACGCGTTGTCTGTAGGGGGTTGTAGGGCGTCATGCCCGAGCCGTGCCTGGCTCGGCGGCAGTTACAAAATCAGGCGTTAGCCGAAGCGAGTGGAACCTCGCACCACAGAGGGCAATCGTCCCGTAGGTGAAAGCGCGCTGATCTGTCGATTGATGTTCCTGAGTAAGACCACACCCGTGAAACGTGGTCTGAATCTGGGGGGACCACCCTCCAAGGCTAAGTACTACCTGGTGACCGATAGTGAACTAGTACCGTGAGGGAAAGGTGAAAAGTACCCCTGAAGGGGAGTGAAATAGTACCTGAAACCGTAGACTTACAAGTGGTCGGAGCACCTTCGGGTGTGACGGCGTGCTTTTTGCATCACGAGCCGGCGAGTTACTCGTCAGTGGCAAGGTTAAGCGATGAGCGGAGCCGTAGCGAAAGCGAGTCTGAATAGGGCGACACAGTCACTGGCGGTAGACCCGAAACTGAGCGAGCTATCCATGGGCAGGCTGAAGCGGGGGTAAGACCTCGTGGAGGGCCGAACCGACCTAGGTTGAAAACTGGGCGGATGACCTGTGGATCGGAGTGAAAGGCTAATCAAGCTCAGAGATATCTGGTTCTCTCCGAAATATATTTAGGTATAGCCTCGAGTAATTGTGTTGTGGCCGTAGAGCACTGTTTGGATTAGGGGCCCTACCAGGTTACCGACTTCAGGCAAACTCCGAAGACCATTACATTTAACTCGGGAGTCAGTGTGCGGGGGATAAACTTCGTACGCGAGAGGGAAACAACCCAGACCATCAGCTAAGGACCCTAAGTGCTAGCTAAGTGGCAAACGATGTCCGAATGCAGAGACAACCAAGAGGTTGGCTTAGAAGCAGCCACCCTTGAAAGAGTGCGTAACAGCTCACTGGTCAAGTGTTCGGGCGCGGATAATTCAACGGGGCTCAAGCTAGCCTCCGAAGCTATGGGTGTACAGGCCTGCGGGTTCTGTACGCGGTAGGAGAGCGTTCCAGTTGCGTGAAGCGGCGTCGTAAGGCTCCGTGGAGTGGCTGGAAGTGAGAATGCCGGCATGAGTAACGAAAGTGGGGTGAGAATCCCCACCACCGATTGTCCAAGGTTTCCTGAGTAAAGTTCGTCTGCTCAGGGTTAGTCGGGACCTAAGGCGAGGCCGAAAGGCGTAGCCGATGGCCAACAGGTTGATATTCCTGTACCACGTCGATTCCGTTATGACCGATGGGGGGACGGGGAAGGGTAAGAGAACCCAGGCGATGGTCGTCCTGGGGCAAGCACGTAGCTAGTTGCTGTAGGAAAATCCGCAGCGGCGTTTTGACGCGAGGTGCGATGCCAGCTGGCTTACCGCCGGCGAGTCTCCGATCCCATGCCTCCAAGAAAAGCCTCTAGGCAGGATTCGCGTGCCCGTACCGATAACCGACACAGGTGGACAAGTAGAAAATACTGAGGTGAGCGAGCTAACTCTCGTTAAGGAACTCGGCAAAATCGTCCCGTAACTTCGGGAGAAGGGACGCCCCGGTAGGGTGAACTCCATACGGAGGGAGCTCGAGGGGGCCGCAGTGAATTGGTCCAACCGACTGTTTACCAAAAACACAGGGCTCTGCTAAGTCGTAAGACGACGTATAGGGTCTGACGCCTGCCCGGTGCCGGAAGGTTACGCGGACTTGTTAGCGCTTCGGCGCGAAGCAGCGAAGCTAAGCCCCGGTAAACGGCGGCCGTAACTATAACGGTCCTAAGGTAGCGAAATTCCTTGTCGGGTAAGTTCCGACCTGCACGAATGGCGTAACGAGTTGGACGCTGTCTCAACGAGAGGCTCGGTGAAATTAAAGTCTCGGTGAAGATGCCGAGTACCCGCAGCTAGACGGAAAGACCCCGTGAACCTTTACTGCAACTTGATATTGGAGTTTGGGGTATCTCGCTCAGGATAGGTGGGAGACTGTGAACCAGTGGCTTCGGCTGCTGGGGAGTCACCCTTGAGATACCACCCTTGGTGCTCTGAGCTTCTAACACCACGCCGTGATCCGGGTGGTGAACAGTGTCAGGCGGGCAGTTTGACTGGGGCGGTCGCCTCCTAAAGAGTAACGGAGGCGCCCAAAGGTTCCCTCAGCACGGTTGGAAATCGTGCGTAGAGTGTAAAGGCAATAAGGGAGCTTGACTGCGAGACCGACAGGTCGAGCAGGAACGAAAGTTGGGCTTAGTGATCCGGCGGTAGCAAGTGGAAGCGCCGTCGCTCAACGGATAAAAGGTACTCCGGGGATAACAGGCTTATCGGTTCCAAGAGTCCACATCGACGAACCGGTTTGGCACCTCGATGTCGGCTCGTCGCATCCTGGGGCTGGAGTAGGTCCCAAGGGTTGGGCTGTTCGCCCATTAAAGCGGTACGCGAGCTGGGTTCAGAACGTCGTGAGACAGTTCGGTCCCTATCTGCTGTGGGCGTTGGAGAGTTGAAAGGAGTCATCCCTAGTACGAGAGGACCGGGATGAACATGCCTCTGGTGTATCTGTTGTCCTGCCAAGGGCACCGCAGGTTAGCTACGCATGGAACGGATAACCGCTGAAAGCATCTAAGCGGGAAGCCGTCCTTGAGATGAGCTCTCCCATCCCCTTGAGGGAGTAAGACCCCTGGTAGACCACCAGGTTGATAGGCCGGCGGTGGAAGTACAGCAATGTACGTAGCCGACCGGTACTAATGGGTCGAGGGCTTGACGGATATTTATTTACCTTGAGGTCTTGTGCGGTTTTCAAGCTCCACCGGGCGTTGCGTCTCGCAAAATTCCGGTGGCGCATAGCGAGAGGGAGACACCTCTTCCCATTCCGAACAGAGCAGTTAAGCCTCTCAGCGCCGATGGTACTTGGGGGGAAACCTCCTGGGAGAGTAGGTCGCCGCCGGTTCTTTTTTAGCGGTCCGCGCCAGCAATTGGCGCGGGCTGCGGCCCGCCAGTAGCGGCGCGCTACGCCACCGTCGAACGGCTTGCGTAGCGCTGCTACGCGGCGCCGTCCGCCGCCGGCGGATCGCTTGCTCCTGTCGAGCCTCGCTACCGCGACAATTGCTGGCGCGGACCGCGGAACCCGGCTTCTTGAAGCAGGGTGCACGTGGCGTCGCGGCGGATCGCGGTGCGGCTGGGTGCTGCGGTTCGTTCGGCTCGACGCGGGGTCGAGGCCGGGGAGGCGTCAGCGCAACCCTGGCGAGTTCTCCCAACGGGCTCTAGGCCGTACTCGCCGAGGGTTGCGAAGTCGATCAGTAGGTCGACGGCGTCGGTCAGTCGTCTTTTTTTCGTTGAGGCGAACATCAGTTCGTACAAGGTAAAGGGGCGCTCGGACGCTACTGGGGTTCTGCAAGCTCATTTGCAGCTCTACCCGGAAACCGCTGGAAAATGCCTGTTTCACGGCATGCCGCGGAGCTACTGGCGACAGTAGCTCCGCAAACCCCAGAAGCGCAAACAGCGGACGCTCTTCGGAGTCTTGGTGTGGCCGGGGCCACGCTCCGTGACGTCGCGCACAGATGACCCTACCTGTTTTTCGGTCGCTTGTGCAAATCAGAGGCACGAGGCCGCCTTAGCCGCATGGCTGGTCGTTACCCTTGCCCGGTGAGCTCGGAGCTAGGAAGCTGATGGAGAAGTTCGTGATCCAGGGCGGCGTCCCCCTGTCCGGGGAGGTCACCGTGGCCGGCAACAAGAACGCGGCGCTGCCGATCCTCGCCGCCTGCCTGTTGACCGAAGAGGAGGTGCTGCTGCACCGGGTGCCGCGGATCCGCGACACCGAAGCGCAGATCGCCCTGCTCGAGCAGCTCGGTGTCGAAGCCGAATGGGTGGCCGACAACAGCCTCAGGCTCTGCGCCCGCGACGTCGGCGGCGAAGTCGACGAGGATCTCTCCGGGAAGATTCGCGCCTCCTTTCTCCTCGCGGGGCCGCTGCTGGCCCGCTTCGGCGAGGCGAGGATGCCGCCGCCGGGCGGGGACTTCATCGGCCGCCGCCGGCTCGATGCCCACCTCGACGCCTTCAAGGACCTCGGCGCCAGGGTTGACGGCAGCCGCTGGATCGAGCTCAGTGCTCCGAACGGGCTCAAGGCCTGCGAGATCTTCATGGATGAGCCCTCGGTGATGGGGACCGAGAACGCTCTGATGGCCGCGGCGCTGACCCCAGGCGCGACCGAGATCGCCAACGCCGCCTCTGAGCCCCACGTGCAGGACCTGGCGCACCTGCTGACGGCGATGGGCGCCCGCGTCGACGGGATCGGCTCGAACGTGATGGTGGTCAACGGCGCCGAGAGCCTCGGTGGGGCGGAGTACACGATCTCCTGCGATCACATCGAGGTGGGCAGCTTCATGGCTCTCGCCGCCGCAACCGGGGGCGAACTGCGCATCCGCGACGTCAACCCGAAAGACCTGACCAACGTCCGGCGGCAGTTCAAGCGGCTTGGCCTGCGCTCGGAGATCCAGGGGGAGGACGTCCTCGTCCCCGCTGGCCAGGACCTGGAGGTCGAAACCGACCTCGGCGGCGCGATTCCGAAGATCGAGGATGGCCCCTGGCCGGCCTTTCCGGCGGATATGACCTCGATCGCACTGGCCCTGGCGACCCAGGCCCGCGGCGAGGTCCTGATCTTCGAGAAGATGTTCGAGAACCGGCTGTTCTTCGTCGACAAGCTGGTTGCGATGGGCGCTCGGATCACGCTTTGCGATCCCCACCGGGCGATCGTCAGCGGTCCGAGCCGGCTTCATGGCGAGCGCGTCTCCAGTCCCGACATTCGCGCCGGAATGGCGATGCTCATCGCTGCCTGCGCGGCGGAAGGAACTTCGGAGATCGGGGAGATCCGCCAGATCGACCGCGGCTACGAGCGAATCGACGAGCGCCTGCGTGGCCTCGGAGCGCAGATCGAACGCGTCTCTGCGGAGGTCCCTGCCTAGCAGGGATTTCTCCCCAGCTCCCGTAAGGTCAGGCCGATGATCCACCCGATTCCGCCAGGTACGCGCGACGTGCTGCCCGAGGAGATGCGCGAGCTGCGCCGGCTGCAGGGCGCCCTGATCGAGGTCTTCGAAGGGCGTGGCTACGGCGAGGTGGCGACGCCGGCGCTCGAATACGACGAGGTGCTGGCGCGCGGCGGCGGCCGCAGCGACCACGCCGCCTACCGGTTCTTCGACGAGGGCGGCGAGCTGTTGGCGCTGCGCTCTGAAATGACGGTCCCGATCGCCCGTCTCGTGGCCACTCGTTACGGGGCGGCGGAACCTCCGCATCGTCTTTGTTACATCGCCGGCGCCTACCAGGCAGTCAGTCCCCAGCGAGGGGAGATGCGGGAATTCCTCCAGGCGGGGGTGGAGCTGATCGGCGCCCCGGCGGCCGCGGGGACGGTGGAGGTGATCGACGTCCTCGAAGCGGCGCTCGACGCCGCCGGCCTCGGCAGCGCCGTGATCGGCCTCGGCGACGCCGACCTCTACCGGGACCTGCTCGGCGAGCTCGGTCTCGGCGAGAAAGCGTGCAGCTCAGCCCTGGCGCGGCTAGCCGCGCACGATTTGGTCGGTCTCGAGGAAGAGCTGGAAGTGGCCGGTGTCGCGCGTGAGCAAGTTGAGTCCTGCCTGGCGCTATCGCAGCTGCGGGGGGGCCCTGAGGTGCTCGAGCAGGCGCGCGAGCTCGAGTCCGCTGCGGCGGCGGGCGCCGCCGATCGCCTGCGGGACGTCAACGAGGCTCTCGGCTCCCGCCCCGGCGGGCACCGCGTCCAGTTCGACTTCGGCCTGATGCGCGACCTCGGCTACTACAACGGCGCCATCCTCGAGGTCTACGACCCGGCGTTGGGTCGCGTCCTCGGCGGCGGCGGCCGCTACGACGGGCTGATGAAGCGGTTCGGGCTCGATCTCTCCGCCGCTGGCTTCGCTCTCTATCTCGAGCGGGTCCAGGTGGCGCGGGTAGAGGAGCGCCGGCGCGGGGGAGGAGCTCGATGAGCGAGCCGCTGAAGCTGGCTGTGCCGCGCGGCGCCCTCTTCGGGGAAACCCTTGACGTGCTCGACCGGGCCGGCGTCGATACCTCCGAGCCGCGGGGCGACTCGCGCTCGCTGATCTTTCATACCGCGGGGATGACGCTGGTGACGATGCGCCCCTCCGACGTGCCGACCTACGTCGAGGCCGGCGCCGCCGACGTCGGCATCACCGGCAAGGACGTGCTGCTGGAGCAGAGCGACCGGCCTGTCTACGAGCTGCTCGATCTCGGCTACGGGCGCTGCCGCATGGTCCTGGCCGGCCGCACGGGGTCCGATCAGCTCGACGACTCCGAGCGCTCGCTGGGGGCGATGCGGATCGCGACCAAGTACCCGCGGATCGCCGAGCGCTACTTCGAGTCGACCGGGCGCCAGATCGAATTGATCGAGGTCAAGGGATCGGTCGAGCTGGCGCCGCTGGTCGGCCTCGGCGACGGCATCGTCGATCTCGTCGCCACCGGCCGGACCCTGGAAGAGAACGAACTCGAGGTGCGCGAGGAGATCGTCGAGTGCACTGCCCGGTTCGTCGCCAACCGCGTCGCCCACAAGCTGCGGGCAACCGAGATCGACGAGCTGACCGAGAAGCTGCGAGAGGCGAGCCGCGGGTGAGGGCGCGCCGCTTCGAATGGGAAGGGGCGGCGGAAACCGCGCTGGCACTGCGCGAGTGGGCGGCCGCGTCGGCTCCGCCCGTCGACGTCCGCGAGATCTTCGACGAGGTTGTCGCGCGGGGTGACGAGGCCCTGCTGGAACTGACGCACCGCTTCGACGCGCCGGCCGCCAGCCTGCAGTCCTTGCAGGTGGATCCGGCCGATGCTGCCGCCGCGCTCGCGGTCCTCGATCCGACGCTGCGCGGCGCGATGGAGACCGCCGCCGCCAACATTCGCGAGGTCGCCGAAGCGCAGATCGGGGAAACGCGCGAGGTGCGGCTGCCGGCGGGACAGCGGGTGACGCTGCGGGAAGTCCCGGTCGGCGCCGCCGGGATCTACGCGCCCGGCGGCCGCGCCGCCTATCCCTCGAGCGTGCTGATGTGCGCAATCCCGGCCCAGGCTGCGGGGGTGGAGCGGATTGCCGTGGCCTCGCCGCCGGGCCCGGACGGGCGGATGAACCCCCTCACCCTCGCCGCCGCGGCCTTGTGCGAGCTGGAGGAGATCTATGCGATGGGCGGCGCCCAGGCGATCTTCGCTCTTGCCTACGGGACCGAGACGATCGAGCCCGTCGACGTGATCGCCGGCCCGGGCAACGCCTGGGTGCGGGAAGCGAAGCGGGCGGTCTACGGCCAGGTCGGGATCGACTCCCTTGCCGGTCCCTCCGAGCTGATGGTCGTCGCCGGCCACGACAGCGACCCCGAGTGGGCTGCCCTCGACCTCTGTGCGCAGGCTGAGCACGGCCCGGAAAGCCCGCTGGTCGTAGCGGCGGTCGAGGAGCAGGTGCTCGACGCAATCGCCGCCGCGGCCGAAGCTGCGGCGGCGACCCGCCCCAGCGTCGCCGACGCGTCGCTGGCGCTGGTCCCGGTGCCCGACGCCGAGGCGGGCATCGGCCTTGCCAACGAGTACGCGCCCGAGCACCTCGAGCTGCTGGAGACCGACGCGGCCTTGCTCGCCGACCGGGTGACGACTGCCGGCTGCGTCTTCGTCGGCCGCCACGGCGCCACCGCCTTCGGCGACTACCTGGCGGGCTCCAACCACGTGCTGCCGACCGGCGGCGCGGGCCGTTATGCGGGGCCGCTGGGCCCCGGAACCTTCCGCCGCCGCATCTCCAGCGTCGAGATCGGCGCCGACGCCGCGGGCGAGCTGGCGCCGCACGTCAATTCCCTCGCCCGGGCGGAGGGCTTCCCTGTCCACGGCGAGTCGGCGATGATTAGGCGATGAGTAGAACTTCAGAAAGAGAGCGACAGACCGCGGAGACTCAGATTCGGCTCTCGCTCGACCTCGATGGTGGGGAGGCGAGCGCCGAGACCGGCGTCGGCTTCCTCGACCACATGCTGGATCTGCTGGCCCGCCACGGCCGGCTCGGTCTGAAGGTCGAGGCGAACGGAGACCTCGAGACCGGTGCCCACCACACGGTGGAGGACGTCGGCATCGTCTTCGGGCAGGCGCTCGACGAGGCGCTCGGGGACCGCGCCGGGATCCGCCGCTACGGCTCGGCGCTGGTGCCGATGGACGAGTCGCTGGCCGAGTGCGCGATCGACATCTCCGGCCGCCCCTACTGCGACTTCGCCGCCGAGCTGCCGGTGGTCTCGATCGCCGGCTTCGACAGCGAGCTCGCCGAGGAGTTCTTCCGAGCAGTCGCCAACAGCTCCAAGCTGACCCTGCACATCTGGGTCCGCTCGGGGACCAACGCCCACCACATGATCGAGGCTTCGTTCAAGGCCTTCGCGCGGGCGCTGCGGGTGGCTGTCTCGATCGATCCGGAGGAGACGGGTGTGCCGTCGACCAAGGGGACGCTGAGCCAATGAGCACGCGGATCGCGATCCTCGACTACGGGATGGGCAACCTGCGCTCGGTCGAGAAGGCGCTGGAGCACGTCGGGGTGGCCGCGTCGATGACCAACGACGCGAGCGAGGTGCGAGCGGCCGACGGGGTGATCCTGCCCGGCGTCGGCGCCTTCCCGCGGGCGATGGAGCGGATTCGCGCGCTTGGGCTCGACGAGTTGATAGCCGAGCGGCGCGGGGAGGGGGTGCCGATCCTCGGTATCTGCCTCGGGCTGCAGCTGCTTTTCGAGTCGAGCTCCGAGCTCGGCGGCGCCACCGGCCTGGGCCTGCTCGAGGGACCCGTTGACGGCCTCGAAGCCGAGGGCCTGAAGGTCCCGCACATCGGCTGGGAGCCGGTGCGCTGGGAGCGCGAGTCTCGCCTCACCGACGGCATCCCCTCGCAGACGCCCTTCTACTTCGTCCACTCTTTCGCGCCGCGGGCACGTACCGAGGACCTGCTGGGCAGCGCCGAGTACGGCACCCGCTTCGCCTGCGCCGCCGAGCGCGAGAACGTCTTCGGCGTCCAGTTCCACCCGGAGAAGTCGAGCGCCGCCGGCCTGCGGCTGCTCTCCAACTTCGCCGGCGTCTGCGCGAAGTCCCCGGTTACTGCCGGCTGACCGCGTGATCCTCTATCCCGCCATCGATATCCGCGGTGGCCATGCGGTGCGGTTGCTGCAGGGCGACTACGAGCGCGAGACCACCTACGACGCCGACCCGGTGGACGCGGCCCGGCGCTGGGCCGAGGAAGGCGCGGAGTTCATCCATGTCGTCGACCTCGACGGGGCAAAAGCGGGGAGTCCGCAGAACCTCGACGCGGTGCGGCGGATCGCCGGCGCCGTCGAGTGCCCGATCCAGGTCGGCGGCGGCCTCCGCGACACCGCCGCGGTGGAGGCGGTGCGGGCGGCGGGTGCCGAGCGCGTGGTGCTCGGCACCGCGGCGCTGCGCGATCCCCAGTTCCTCGAGGGCATGATCGAGGCACAGGGGGACCGCTTGGTCGTCTCGGTCGATGCCCGCGACGGCAAGGTCGCCCTCTCGGGCTGGACCCAGACCAGCGAGCTCGACGTTGCCGAGGCGGTCGCCCAGCTCGGCAAGCGCGGCATTTCCCGCTTCCTCTGCACCGCGATCGAGGTCGACGGCACGATGGAGGGCCCGGCGATCGAGCTGCTCAACCGCATCGCCGCTCGCACCGATGGGCAGGTGCTCGCCTCCGGCGGCGTCGGCGACCTCTCCCACCTGAAGCAACTGGCCGCCGAGGCCGCCCCCAACATCGACGGCGTGATCGTCGGCCGCGCTCTCTACGAGCGCAAGTTCACCGTCGCGGAGGCGACGGCGGCTCTCGAGACTGCCCTGTAGGGAGGAGCGGATCTCCCCTGACCTCCCTGGGTTCCTCGCCTATAAGTGATCGGCTCTCGCCGAGTGATCTGTGCGAGGAACAGGACGCCGGTCGGCCAGGGGAGACCCGCTCCTCCTAGCGACAGGCTCTGAAAGACGCTTTTCCACGAGAGAACTGCCCGGCTCGACTCGCCACCTCTTACCCTTCTTCTTTATGGCGCTTAAACGAGTGATCCCCTGCTTGGACGTCAATGCCGGGCGGGTGGTGAAGGGGACTAACTTCGTCGGGCTCCGGGATGCTGGCGATCCGGTGGAGTTGGCGGAGCGGTATGACGCTGAGGGGGCTGATGAGTTGGTCTTCCTCGACATCACTGCCTCCCACGAACAGCGGGAGACGATCGTG
Organism: Solirubrobacterales bacterium; assembly: GCA_035940865.1. Lineage (GTDB taxonomy): Bacteria > Actinomycetota > Thermoleophilia > Solirubrobacterales > 70-9 > VAYN01. The sequence continues at coordinate 248,085 of DASZEL010000005.1, read as the reverse complement.
CAGTTGGCGCGGCGCACGGCTGACAACGTTTTCATCCCGTTCACGATCGGCGGCGGGATCCGTTCGGTCGAGGACGCGCAGGCGGTGTTGGACGCCGGGGCCGACAAGGTCTCGATCAACTCGGCGGCGCTGGCGCGGCCGGAGCTGTTGAGCGAGCTGGCCGACCAGTTCGGCGCCCAGTGCGTGGTGATCGCGATCGACGCCAAGCGGGAGGGAGAGCCCCCTGTCGCTTCTTCGCCTTGTGGCGCTCCCGCCACCTGGGGCGTCTACGTCAACGGCGGCCGCAAGCGGGTCGAGGGGCGTGATGCGGTTGGCTGGGCCGAAGAGGCGGTCGAGCGCGGGGCGGGCGAGGTCCTGCTGACGAGCATGGACCGGGATGGGACCAACGACGGCTACGACCTCGAGCTGACGAAGGCGGTGGCCGACGCGGTCGGCGTGCCGGTGATCGCCTCCGGCGGCGCCGGCGAGCTCTCGCACCTCAGCGAGGCGATCGCCGAGGGCAACGCCGACGCGGTCCTCTGCGCCTCGATCTTCCACTACGGCACCTACCGGGTGCGGGAGGCGAAGGAACGGTTGGCCGCCGACGGCATCCCCGTCCGCCTTTGAGGGTCAGCCGCGCAGGGCGGCGGCGCATGCAGCTGGGGGTAGGCGACTTCGGCTCTCGGCCGGCCGAGGACGTGGCGTCGGGCGACCCGCTCCTGCAGCTCGCGTGGATCGGGGAAGTCGTCTCTCATCCGCAAAAGCGGTCATCGTAAGGCGTCTATGGACGAGCTGGCGCAGGCGCTTCGTGAGGCTCACCCGGAGCTGGAGGCCGTGCGCGCGGCGGCGCGGCAGCCCGTCTACCTGGTCGGTGGGGCGGTGCGGGACCTGCTGCTGGGGCGCGCTCGCGCCGACATCGACTTGGTGGTCGAGGGGGAGGCGACGGCACTGGCGGCGGAGCTGGGTGGCGCCAACGCCGAGCACGACCGGTTCGGGACGGTCAAGGTCGAGGTCGAGGGCCACGAGGTCGACATCGCCGGTGCCCGCACCGAGACCTACGAGAAGCCCGGGGCGCTGCCGATGGTCACCCCGGCCGCCAGCATCGAGGAGGACCTCGGCCGCCGCGACTTCACGATCAACGCGATGGCGATCCCGCTGCAAGGGGAGCCGCGCCTGATCGATCCCTACGGGAGCAGGCGCGATCTCGAGGCGGGGCTGTTGCGAATCCTCCACGACCGCTCGTTCCTCGACGACCCGACCCGGGCGATCCGCGCCGCCCGCTATGCCTCCCGCTTCGAGTTCGGGCTCGAGCCGAAGACCGAGGAGCTGCTGCGCGAGACGGACCTGACGACCGTCTCTGCCGACCGCCGGCGCACCGAGCTGGAGCGTCTGGCGGCCGAAGAGAACGCCTGCGAGGGCTTCGAGCTGCTCGGCAACTGGGGCGTGATCGACCTCCGGCCCGGGGGGATCGAGCTGATGCAGGCGGCGAACTCGCTGCTGAAGACGCCGCACTGGGCGGAGACCGTGCCGCGCGAGCAGGCACTGGTCGCGGCGGCGCTGGGACCGGCCGGGGCCGAGGAGGTGCTGGCTTCGATGTGGGTGCCGAAACCGGGCGAGGGGGTCGAGCTGGCCGAACGGCGCGATCCCGTCGAGCTGATCCTCGCCCGCGCGATGGGAGCCAACTGGCTGGACCACTACCTGACCTCCTGGCGCAAGATCGGGCTCGAGATCGACGGCGAGGACCTGATCGCCGCCGGCGTCCAGCAGGGGCCGGCGATCGGCCGCGGGCTCCGAGCCGCCCGCCATCAGAAGCTCGAAGGCGAGATCTCCGGTCGCGAGGAGGAGCTGGCGACCGCGCTGGCGGCAGCGTTGCGGGACTGACCCCCAGCTTCTGCTTTGTTACCGAAGATGGAATGGCGCGAGCGCGACGGCGTACGCTGGCTGGAAGCTGACCTCGGCGGCGCCCGTGCGGCTTTCTCGACCCGCCTTGGCGGGGTCAGCGGACCGCCCTTCGACGCGCTCAACCTCGGCATCCTCACCGAGGACGAGCCCGAGGCGGTGACGGAGAACCGCCGCCGCCTGGCGAGCGCCCTCGGCCTCGAGTCCGAGCAAGTCGTCTTCGCCCTCCAGGTCCACGGCACCCGCCTGATCGGGCATCCCTGCGATCAGGCGACCCCGGAAGCCGATGGCCATGTGGTCACCAAGCCGGGGCTGGCGCCGATGGTGCTGGCGGCCGACTGCCTGCCGGTTGTGCTCTACGGGCCCGGCGGCCTGGCGATGGTCCACGCCGGCTGGCGCGGGCTTGCCGGCGGCATCGTCGAGGCGGCCGCCGAGGCCGTCGATGCGAGGGCGGCGGCAATCGGGCCGGGAATCGGGCCCTGTTGCTACGAGGTTGGGGAGGAGGTCCTAGGCGCTTTTGCCGATCTCGGCGACGGCATCGCTGCGGGGCGCATGCTCGACCTACCGGAGGTCGCGCGCCGGCTCCTCACCGAGGCGGGGGTGGAAGGGATTCAATCCGCCGGCCTCTGCACCAGCTGCGAGCCCGCTCTCTTCTTCTCCCACCGCCGCGACCGCAGGCGGACCGGGCGCCAGGCGGGGATAGCCTGGCTCGAGGAGGACTAGCGGTGGCGGAGCTGATCCACGACATCGACGGGGCGAAGGTGGCGGCGAACCTGGAGGAGGTGCGGGGGGTTGTAGAGGAAGGGGTCGAACTTCTCGTCGCGACCAAGTACGTCCCGCTCGAGGAGATGGGCAAGCTCGCCGAGGCGGGGGTGCGGCTGGTGGGGGAGAATCGCCAGCAGGATCTTGCCGCCAAGCACGAGCGCTGGGGGGACGCCTTCGAGTGGGACTTCATCGGCAACCTGCAGAGCCGCAAGCTCAAGCTCGTCCTCCCCCACTGCCGCCTGGTCCACTCGGTCGCGACCTACTCGGTCCTGGCGCAACTGGAGAAGCACGCGACCCCGCAGACCGAGGTGCTGATCGAGGTCAATCTCTCCGGTGAGCAAGGCAAGGGTGGGGTGGAGCCCGAGGAGCTTCCCGTCTTCATCGAGCGGTGCCCGGCCCGCGTCTCCGGCCTGATGACGATGCCCCCATTCAGCGAGGATCCCGAGCGCTCGCGGCCCTATTTCGCTGGCCTGGCGGAGCTCGCTGCGGCCAACGGCTTGGAGCGCCTCTCGATGGGGACCTCGCAGGACTGGCGGGTCGCGGTTGAGGAGGGAGCGACGATCATCCGCCTCGGCCACGCCCTCTTCGTGTGATTCCGATCAAATCTGGGGATAATCTGTAAAGGAGTCGGCCGATCGAGGCCGAAAGACGCGAGACAGATGGCCCTACGGGACACTTGGCATAGAGCGCTGGTCTACTTCGGACTGGCCGAGGACCACGATTACGGTCCTGAATACGAGGAAGACTTCGAGCCCGAGACCGGGACCGAGGAGGTCTACGAGGGCCGCCGCGAACGTGGCGAGGGTTCCTCCGTGCGCCGCTTGCCGACCTCGCGCCGGCCGCGCCGCGACGAGATCGACGACATCTTCGGCGACGACGAACCGGCCGCTTCCAGCCGCACCCGGACGTTGCGCCCGGTCGACAACGGGGGTGACGGCGGCGACCTCCAGGTCCACCTGGTCATCCCCCGCAACTTCAACGACGCCCAGCAGGTCGCCGACCAGTTCAAACGCTCGGTCCCGGTGATCCTCAACCTGCAGACCGCCGACCACGAGCTCTCGAAGCGGATGATCGACTTCTGCTCCGGCCTCACCTACGCCCTCGATGGCGGTATGCAGCGGATCGCCGAGAAGATGTTCCTGCTGACGCCCCGCAACGTCGACGTCTCCGCCGAGGAAAAGGCGAGGCTGATCGACAAGGGCTTCTTCAACCAGTCTTAGTCGGGCGAGAGGGCGCTGGGTAGTCTCCCGCCCATGATCGTCGGCTTCGTCGGGTCGGGCAGTATGGCCGCCGCCATCGCGCGCGGTTGGGCCGGCGAGTTCGAGGCGATGCTGTTCTCCGACAGCGGCTCGGGCAGGGCCCGGCAGTTGGCCGACGAGCTGGGAGGGGAGGTCGCCTCCAACGAGGAGATCGCCAGCCGTGCCGATTTGGTGCTGCTGGCAGTGAAGCCGAACAAGCTCGAGGAGGTGGCGCCGGCGCTGGCGGAGGCGACGGAGGTCGTCTCGGTCTTGGCGGCAACCACTCTGGAGCGACTGGAAGCGACACTGCCGGACGCCGAGCAGGTGCTGCGGGTGATGCCGAACGTCGGCGTCGAGGTGCGGCAGGGCGTCCTCTGCGTTGCCGGCTCCGCCAGCGGCCAGGCGCGGGAGAAGCTGGACCTGCTCGGCCATGTGGTCGAGCTCCCCGAGGGGGACTTCGACGCCGCCACGGCGGTGATGGGCTGCTCGCCCGCTTACTTGGCGCTGGCGGTGGAGGCGATCGCCGAAGCCGGCGCCGCCGACGGTCTCGATCTCGAGCTTGCCCGCGAGCTGGTGGTGGAGACCGCCGTCGGCACCGCGGAGCTGCTGCGCCGCCACGACCCGGCCGCGGTGCGCAAAGCCGTCGCCTCGCCGGGTGGCAGTACCGAGAAGGGACTCGAAGCACTGGACCGCGAAGGCGCCCGCGAGGCCTTCGAGGCTGCCGTGCAGGCCTCATTGGAGAGAATGAGGGGGTGATTCCACTCGCCCTCAGCCGCGGTGACGTCGCCGACTACGTGCAGGCGCTCTTCCTCGTCTACTACATCCTCATCTTCGCCAACATCGTTCTCTCCTTCGTGCCGCGGATGCCCTTCAGCCTCTGGTCGCAGGCAATCATCAACTTCATCCGCGAAACCACGGACCCCTACATCAACATCTTCCGCCGCATCATCCGGCCGATCGGCGGCGGCCCGATCAGCATCGACCTCAGCCCGATGCTGGCGCTCCTCGTCCTCTTCGTCCTCGACGGAATCATCGTCCGGGCGATCATTGAATGAGCTTCGCCAGCGCCCGCGCCTGGAGCCTTGCCGGGGTGGTTTGCGGACTCGTCTTCGCGGCTGACCAGGCGGCCAAGGCGGCGATCGAGGCGCATCTGGTGCCGGGGCAGTATGAAGAGGTCCTGGGGCCGCTCGAACTCACCCTCTCCCACAACCGCGGCGTCGCCTTCGGGCTTGCCGGCGGCGCCGGCGTCAAGTTGGTGCTGGTCACCGCGCTGGCGCTGGGAGTGATCGCCTTCCTCTTCTCGCGCAACCCGCAGCGGCCGGGGATGTGGGTGGCGGTGGGTCTGCTTGCCGGCGGCGCGGTCGGCAACCTCGCCGACCGCATTCGTGCTGACGCCGTCACCGACTTCATCGCCGTCGGCTCCTGGCCGCCTTTCAACCTCGCCGACGTTTCGATCACCTTCGGGGTGCTGCTGCTCGTCTACTTCTACCTGCGCGACGCTGAGCAGGAGGAGGCGGCGCAGCCGGAGGGCGGCGGTGGCTGAGCCGGCGCTGCGGGTCGTCCATCTCGACGAGCAGCTGGCGGTCGTCGACAAGCCGGCCGGTCTCGTCGTCCACCCGGCGCCCTCCCACACCGGCCCGACCCTGGTCGACGAGCTGGGGGAGATCCTCGGCGGCGGCGGCGACCCGGAGCGGCCCGGCATCGTCCACCGCCTCGACAAAGGGACCAGCGGCCTGCTGGTGGTGGCCCGCGATGACGAGACCCACGCGGCGCTGCAGGAGGCGGTGCGCAGGCGCGAGGTCGAGCGGGTCTATCTGGCGCTGGCGGGAGGGCGCCTGACGTCCCGCACCGGCACGATCGACGCCCCGATTGGGCGGGCGGCAAAGCAGCGGCACCGGATGGCGGTCTCCGGCGCCGCCGCGCGGCAGGCGCGCACCCATTTCGAGGTCCTCGAGCTGCTTCCCTATGAGACCTTTCTGGAGGCCCGGCTGGAGACCGGGCGCACCCACCAGATCCGCGCCCATTTCGCGGCGATCGGTCACCCATTGACCGGGGACGCCACTTACGGCGGCGCTGAGCGCTACGGCCTGCGCCGGCAGTTCCTCCACGCCCACCGCCTCGGCTTCGCCCACCCGCGCAGCGGCGAGCAGCTCAGCTTCACCTCGACGCTGCCACCGGACCTCGCCGCCGCTCTCGAGGCGGCCCACGCCGAGTAGGGCTACCGCTCTACAATCCCTTGCTCAAACCAACCCCCGCTATGTGCGGACCGGATCCTGCCTGGCCACCACCAGGTCCCGGCGAGCGGAGCGGGGCGCTTCACCCACAAAGGAGAACCACCAGATGCCCCAGGCAGAACTCAGAGAGCTGCTCGAGGCCGGAGTCCACTTCGGCCATCAAACGCGCCGCTGGAACCCGAACATGCGCCGCTTCATCTTCGGCGAGATGGACGGGATCCACGTCATCGACCTGCTGCAAACCGAGGCGCTGCTGGAGAACGCCCGCAAATTCGCCGGCGAGCTGGCGACGGGAGGCGGCACCGTGCTCTTCGTCGGCACGAAGAAGCAGGCCGCCGACACGGTCCAGGAATGGGCCGAACGCTGCAAAATGCCCTACGTCAACAAGCGCTGGCTGGGCGGGCTGCTGACCAACTTCAACACGATGTCGGGCCGGATCGCCCGCCTGCACGAGCTCAGCGGCTGGAAAGAGGAGGGCAAACTCGACCTCCTGCCGACGAAGGAGCGGATGGGCATGGAGGCCGAACTCGCCAAGCTCGAGTTCAACCTCGGCGGGGTCCGTGATATGGACCGCGTCCCCGACGCGGTTTTCGTCACCGACCTGAAAACCGAGGAGATCGCGGTCAACGAGGCGGCGCGCCTGCGGATCCCGATCATCGGCCTGGTTGACACCAACTGCGATCCAACTCCGGTCGACTACGTGATTCCCGGCAACGACGACGCGATCCGCTCCTGCGAGCTGGTGATCGGCACGATCGGCAACGCGATCGAGGAGGGTTCCTCCGCCTGGCGCGTCCAGGAGGAGAAGCGGATCGCCGAAGAGATGGAACGGCGCAAACGCGAGGAGGAAGAGCGCAAGAAACGCGAGGAGGAAGAGAAAGCTCGCGTCGAAGCGCTGGAGGCGAAAAAAGCGGCCGAGGAAGCCGAAAAAGCGGCGCAGGCGACTGCCGCGGCGCAGCAGAAAGCGCAGCAGGCGCAGAGGAAACCAGCTCAGGCTCCGGGCGCGGGGGCCGCGGGTCCTGCCGCCGCAGAGGCGTCGGGGGCTCAGGTTCAGGCCACTCCGGCTGGCGCCGCGATCGAGAGCAAGCAAGCCCCGCCGGAGGCTTCGGTCGCCGAGGTGAAAGAGGAGGCCTCCGAGGAGCAGCCCCCGCCGCCGCCGCAGGAAAGCGCGAAAGCGGCTGACACCGAGGAGAAGGCTGAGAACGAGGGAGAGTCGAAATGAGCGTTACCGCTGCTGACGTGAAGGCGCTCCGGGACCGCACCGGGGCGGCGATGATGGACGCGAAATCGGCACTGGTCGAGGCCGATGGCGACGTCGACCGCGCGGTCGAGCTGCTGCGGGTGAAGGGGCAGGCCTCGGCCGCCAAGCGCGAAGGGCGAGGCACCAACGAGGGCGTCGTCGCCTCCTACATCCACGCCAACGACAAGGTCGGGGCGATGGTCGAAGTCCAGTGCGAGACGGATTTCGTCGCCCGCAACGAGGAGTTCAAGGTCTTCGCCTACCAGGTCGCCCTGCACGCGGCCGCGACCGCGCCGCAGTACGTCTCGACGAGCGAAATCGACGAGGCCGAGCGCGAAGCCGAAAAGAAGGTCTTCGAAGAGAAGGCGCGCGAAGAAGGCAAGCCTGACAACGTGGTCGAGAAAATCGTCGAAGGGCAGCTGAACAAGTGGGCAAGCGAAGTCGCTCTGCTCGACCAGACCCACGTCAACGCCGAAAAACACGAGGGCAAGACGATCGAGGAGCTGCGCCAGGAGTTGGCGGCGAAAACCGGCGAGAACATCCAGATCGCCCGCTTTTCCTATTTCCGCGTCGGCGAATAAGCTGCGCTGCAGTGACTGACTCCCCCGAGCCGCGCTTCGGGCGCATCCTGCTGAAGCTCTCCGGCGAGGCCCTGATGGGCAGCCAGGACTTCGGCACCGACGCCGCCGAGGTCGACCGGATCGCCAAGCAGGTGGCGGCGGTCCAGGGTCGCGGGGTCGAGATCGCGATCGTCGTCGGCGCCGGCAACATCTACCGCGGCCTCGACGGGGCGGCGAGCGGGATGGACCGCGCCACCGGCGACTACATGGGGATGTTGGCGACGGTGCTCAACGCCCTCACCTTGCAGGACGCGCTCGAGCGTGAAGGCCAGCACACGCGGGTGATGTCGGCGATCGAAGTGCAGGAGGTCGCCGAGCCCTACATCCGCCGCCGGGCGATGCGCCACCTCGAGAAGGACCGCGTCGTCATCTTCGCCGCCGGCACCGGCAACCCGTTCTTCACCACCGACACGGCGGCGGCGCTGCGAGCCCTGGAGATCCACGCCGAGGCAATCCTGATGGCGAAGAACGGGGTGGAGGGAGTCTTCGATTCCGACCCGGCCACCAATCCCAACGCCGAGTTCATCCCCGCGATCAGCCATCGCGAGGCGATCGAGCGCGGCCTGCGGGTGATGGACTCGACCGCGCTCTCGCTCTGCATGGACAACGACTTACCGATCTACGTCTTCAACATGGGGGACGAGACCAACATAGATAGGATCGTTTCCGGCGAAAAGGTGGGGACGTTGGTCTCCAGCAACCCCGCTGCCTAGGGAGGACTCAGAACCGGTGGAGCTACTCGACGAACTGCTCGCGGACGCGAAAGAGCGGATGACGAAATCCGTCGAGTCGACCCGTGGCGAGTTCGCCACCGTGCGCTCCGGTCGCGCCTCTCCGCACCTGCTCGACCGGATCACGGTCGACTACTACGGCAACCCGACGCCGCTCAAGCAACTCGCCAACGTCGCCGCCTCGGACGCCCGCCTGCTGACGGTCACCCCGTTCGACAAGAGCGCGATCGGGGCGATCGAGAAAGCGATCCAGGAGTCCGACGTCGGCCTGACTCCGAACAACGACGGCAACCTGATCCGCCTGCAGATCCCGGAGATGACCGAGGAGCGGCGCCGCGAGATGGTCAAGGTCGTGCACGGGGTCGCCGAGGAGGGCCGGGTTGCGGTCCGCAACGTCCGCCGCGACATCATGAGCGACCTCCGCGACCTGAAAAAGGAAGGCGAAGCCGGCGAGGACGACGAGCGCCGCGCCGAGGCCGACCTGCAGAAACAGACCGACGCGGCGATCGCCGAGATCGATTCCTTGCTGAAGGGCAAGGAAGACGAGATCCTCGAAGTCTGAGGATCGGCGACCCCCGCGTGACCGCGGCCAGATACGTAGCGATCATCACCGACGGCAACGGCCGCTGGGCAAAGCAGCGCGACCTGGAGGTAGTCGAGGGTCACCGGGCGGGCGCCGACACGCTGAAGGCGCGGCTCCGCGACGCCGCTGAGCTGGGGATCGAGGAGCTGACCGTTTACTCGTTCTCGACCGAGAACTGGAGCCGGCCCGAGGACGAGGTCCGCGGCTTGATGTCGATGATGGGTGAGCGGATCGGCACCGAAACGCCGGAGTTGAAGGCCGAAGGCGTGCGGATGCGCTACATCGGCCGCCGCGAGGGGCTCGACCCGGCGCTGGTCGAGCGGATGGAGTGGTCGGAAGCCGAGACCGCCGAGAACGAGCGGATCACCCTCTTCGTCGCCTTCAACTACGGCGGCAGGGCGGAGATCCTCGACGCGGCCCGTCGATTCGACGGCGGCTCTGACGATGACTTCGCCCGCCTCCTCTACGCGCCTGAAATGCACGACCCCGACCTCCTGATCCGCACCAGCGGCGAGCAGCGCCTCTCCAACTACCTGCTCTGGCAATGTGCCTACTCCGAGCTCGTCTTCCGCGACGAGCTCTGGCCGGACTTCGACCGCGCTGCCCTGGAGGCCTGCCTGCGCGAGTACGAGACGCGGCAGCGGCGCTTCGGGAGCCGGGCGTGAGCGCGGAGGGCGAGGAGCCGAAGGTGGCGATGGACCTCTTCGACGACGAGATTTTCGACGAGGAGCCGCGACCGCAACGGCCGCCGCGCAACCGGCCGCGCGAGCCGAAGAAACGGCGCCAACGCGGCAGCGGCGAGACCGCCAAGCGGATCCTCGTCGCGCTGCCCTGGATCGTCTTCGCGATCGCGATCACGGTCGCCGGCGGGATCGTCTTCACCGTGGCCATGATCGCGATCGGGGTGGTGGCGCTGCGCGAGTTCGACGCGATCGCCGCCCGCTACCGCCCGCTCGTCATCCCCGCCTACGTGACGGTCGCGGCGCTGGCGCTCGCCGCTCACTTCGGTGCCGCCTTCAACGTCCTCTACGTGATCGCGGCCTCGCTGCCGCTGATCTTCGCCTTCGCCGCCCGGCCTCGGCATCAGGATGGGGCGACGGTCTCGATCGGGGTGACGCTGCTGGGGGCCCTCTGGATCGGTATCCCCCTCGCCCACGCGGTCCTGCTGCGCGACCTGCCCTCACACGGCGCGGCGCTGCTGATCGACGTTCTCGTCGGCACCTTCGTCGCCGACACCGCTGCCTACGCGACCGGCCGCATGTTCGGCAGCCACAAAATCACCCCCAACATCTCGCCGAACAAGACGATCGAGGGTCTGATCGGCGGCTTCCTGATCGGGACGATGGGCTTCTGGTTCGCCGGCCTCTACCAGGACTGGCTCTCGGGAGTAGACGCTCTCCTGATCGGTGCCGCCGTCGCCGCCGCGGCTCCGATCGGCGACCTCTTCGAGTCGATGCTGAAGCGCGACCTCGGCACGAAGGACACCGGCACGATCTTCGGCCCCCACGGCGGCCTCCTCGACCGCCTCGACGCCGTCTTTTTCACCGTGGTCGTCGGCTACTACCTCGCGATCGCGCTCGTTTACTGAGGCGATGAGCAATTGCCAGCTGCCCCAGGTGTAATGCTCATCGCGTGGCGCTGACCCAGGCGATCTTCTACCGCGATGCGAGCGGCTGTGAACCGGTGGATCAGTTCATCGAAGGTCTTCCGGAGAAGCCGGCGGCGAAGATCGACGCCTTCATCGACGAGCACTTGAACGGGCAGAAGTCCGACGCGCCGCCGCCGGGATTTCCACTCAGCTCGCAGATCGACGGGGAGCTGCGCGAGCTCAGGGTGCGATTCGGACGGACTCGCTATCGGATCCTGTATCAGCGGTCGGGGAACCTGATCGTCTTGCTGCACGCCTTCGAGAAGAACTCCGCAGCCGTGCCCGCCGCCGACAAAGAGCTCGCGCAACAACGCATGAGGGACTTCAAGCAGCGGATGGACGCTGAACCACGGGTCCCTCCGCGTGCGGCGGGTCGAGACGCTCCGCTCACTCGATGAAGGCTCCACGGATTTATCTATATAGATAAGCTTCCGATATGAATAGACAAGAGAAGCCCGCTCCGGATCCAAAGGGACGAGCGGCCGCCGCTGCGGCCCACGGCCGGGGCCAGAGGAGCGAGGCGTACCGTCAGGCGCGGCACGAGTACGCGGCAATTCGGGAGCTGCGAGAGCGAAACTGGATCGCCGCGCATATTCGAGAGCGCCGCTACGAGCTCGACCTCACGCAGAAACAGGTCGCCGAGCAGGCCGACACCTCCCATTCCTTCATCTCGAAAGTCGAGAGTGGGGACCACATCCCGACGATTCCGGTGCTGAAGCGGATCCTCGCCGTGCTCGACGAGGAGCTGCTGATCGGGGTCCAGCGCCGAGATCCGGATGAAGGTCTCGAGCGCGAGGTTGCGCCGGCTCCGGAAACCGCTGCCGCCTGAGCAGCGGCACCGCAGGAACGGCGAAGTCACCTCCGTATCCTCTATTCAGGCATGAAGAAGGTTCTCGTACTCGGGTCGACCGGGTCCATCGGCACGCAGGCGCTGGAGGTGATCGGGCGCTCGGATCAGCTGCAGGCTGTCGGTTTGGCGGCCGGTTCCGGCTGGGAGGCGGTGCTCGAGCAGGCGCGTGAGCACGGCGTGCCGACGGTTGCGCTTGCCGACGAGGAGGTCGCGGAGCGGGCGCGGGGGGCCTGGAGCGGCCGGGTCCTTTCCGGCGAGGAGGGCATCCGCGAGCTGATCGCCTCCTCGGGTGCCGACCTCGTCCTCAACGCGATCGTCGGGGCGGCCGGCCTCGGGTCGACGATCGTCGCGCTCTCCGAGGGGATCGACGTCGCCCTCGCCAATAAGGAGAGCCTCGTCCTCGGCGGCGAGCTGGTGATGGCGCTGGCCGAGGCGACGGGGGCGCGGCTGCTGCCGGTCGACTCCGAGCATTCGGCCCTCTTCCAGCTGATCGGGGCCGAGGCGCCGGGGACTGTTGAGCAGCTCGTGCTCACCGCCTCGGGCGGCCCGTTCCGCGGCCGTGACGACCTCTCCGAGGTCAGCGTCGCCGACGCGCTCGCCCACCCGACCTGGCGGATGGGGGGGAGGATCACGATCGACTCGGCAACGCTGATGAACAAGGGCTTCGAGGCGATCGAGGCGCACCACCTCTTCGCCGTCCCCTACGAGCGGATCGACGTCGTCGTCCACCCGCAGTCGCTGGTCCATTCGCTGATCCACCTCGTCGACGGCTCCTCGCTGGCGCACCTCGGCTATCCCGACATGCGGGTGCCGATCTCCTACGCCCTGCACTATCCGGAGCGGGTCGACGTCGACGTGCCGCAGCTCGACCTCGCCGCTGCCGGTTCGTTCACCTTCGAGCAGCCCGACCTCGAAACCTTCGCTTGCCTGCGCCTGGCGCTGGAGGCCGGGCGCGCCGGCGGCACCGCGCCGACCGTCCTCAATGCCGCCGACGAGGTTGCCGTCGCCGCCTTCCTCGAGGAGCGGATTCCGTTCACCGCGATCCCCGCGGTGATCGAGCGGGTTCTGGAAGAGATGCCCGCCCAAGGTGTCAGTCACTTCGACGACCTCTTCGCCGCCGACGCCGAGGCGCGCGAACGCAGCCAGGAGCAGGTCAGGGGGCTGGCGCCCGCATGAGCTGGTTTCTCGTCTTCGTCGGCTTCTGCCTGCTGATCATCCTCCACGAGGGCGGCCACTTTGTCGCGGCCAAGGCGACGGGAATGCGGGTCGAGCGCTTCTTCCTCTTCTTCGGGCCGACGATCTGGTCGTTCAAACGCGGTGACACCGAGTACGGAGTCAAAGCGATCCCGCTCGGCGGCTACGTGAAAATCACCGGCATGAACCCGGAGGAGGAGGTGCCTTCTGAGGTCGCCGAGCGCTCCTACTACCGGCAGAAGGTCTGGAAGCGGATCGTCGTCGTCGCGGCCGGCCCGGCGGTGAACATCGTCCTCGCCTTCCTGATCCTCTTCGGTGTCTACCTCGCCAACGGCCGGTCGGAGGTCGACCAGCGGGTGGGCGAAGTGAAAGCCGGGATGCCGGCGGCGAAGGTGCTGCAGCCGGGCGACCGGATTGTCGCGATCGACGGCAAGAGCTTTTCCGGGCTCTCAACCGAAGAGCGGCTGGGGAAGTTCGGCGAAACCGTCGGCTCCCACAAGTGCGAGGGCAAGCAGGTAGACGGCTGCGTCGCCGCGACCCCGGTGCGGGTGGAGGTCGAGCGAGACGGGCGGACCCGGACCTTCGCGCTCTACCCTCGCTATGACAAGGAAGTCAAACGCGGGCTGATCGGCTTCTCCTACGGCACCCATACCCTCGACTTCGGCCCCGGCAAGGCGGCCTCCGAAGCCGGCGCCGCGATTTGGGAAGTCACCTCGGGCACCGTCCACGTCTTCACCCATCTGTTCGAATCCGAGCAGCGCAAGCAGGTGTCCAGCGTGGTCGGGATCAGCGACGTCGGCCACCAGGTGGTCGAACGGGGGCTGGAAAAGGCGCTGCTCCTCCTCGCCCTGGTCAGCCTCTCGCTCGGCCTGATCAACCTGGTGCCGATCCTGCCCCTCGACGGCGGCCACATCTTCTGGAGCCTGGTCGAGAAAGTCCGTGGTCGACCGGTCTCATTGCGGGTGATGGAGCGGGCGACGATGGTCGGCATCGCCCTCGTCCTGATGCTGATGTTCATCGGCCTGACCAACGACATCGGCAAAATCACCGGCGAAGGCTTTGAGGTTCGTTAGCACCCGGCGCCGGCGGGCCCGTGTGCCCGGCTCAATAGACTTCATTTATGGCTTCTAAGCGGCAGATTTGGGTTGGCAGCGTGCCGATCGGCGGCGGCGCGCCTGTCGCCGTGCAGACGATGACGAAGACCGAGACCGCCAACCTCGCGGCGACGATGGAGCAGATCCGCAAGGTCGCCGACGCAGGGGCGGACCTGGTGCGCTGCGCGGTGCCGCGCGAGAAGGACGCCGAGGCGCTGAAGACGATCGTCCGCGAATCGCCGATCCCGGTGATCGCCGACATCCACTTCAACCACACCCTGGCGCTGAAAGCGATCGACGCCGGCGCCCACTGCATCCGCCTCAACCCGGGCAACATCGGTGGGCGCGACAAAGTCGCCGAGGTGGCCGAGAAGGCGAACGCCAAAGGCGTGCCGATGCGGATCGGCGTCAACTCCGGATCGTTGCCGAAACACCTGCATGCGCTCGAGCGCGAAGCGCCAGTCGAGGCGCTGGTCGCCGCCGCGGTCGAGTTCGTCGAGCTGATGGAGGGCCTCGACTTCGAAAACTTCAAGGTCTCGATCAAGTCGACCAACGTGCCCTACACGATCGCCGCCAACCGGCTGCTCTCGGAGAAGATCCCCTACCCGCTGCACCTCGGCGTCACCGAGGCGGGGACGAAATGGGGCGGCTCGCTGAAATCGGCGGTCGGTCTGGGCACCCTGCTTGCGGATGGCATCGGCGACACGATCCGGATCAGCCTCTCGACCTTCCACGCCGAGGAGGAGGTCAAGGTCGCCTGGGAGATCCTCAAGGCGCTGCAGCTCCGCGAGCGCGGCCCGGTGCTGATCGCCTGTCCGACCTGCGGCCGCCTCCAGTTCGACATGGACTCGGTGGTCGCGGAAATCGAGCAGCGTCTGGAAAGCTACGCGGAGCCGGTCGAGGTCGCCGTCCTCGGCTGCGCCGTCAACGGCATCGGCGAGGCGAGCCACGCTGACTTCGGCATCGCCGGCGCCAAGAACGAGGGCCTGATCTTCGCCGGCGGCAAACCGCTGCGCAAGGTCCCGCAGGAGAATCTCGTCGACACCCTCTTCGAGGAGATCGACAAATCTCTCGACCGCGGCGGCCAGGTCGAGTTCGACGAGGCCGAGTCCCGCGAGGGCGCCGAGTGGGTCGCCAACATCGAGCGCGAAAACGAGGGCGAACTAACCCCCGAGAAGATCGCCGCGATGGAAGCCGAAGCCGTCGAGCGCGGCGAGTCCGACCGCGTCCTCCTCGACGAGGAGGCCTCGCCGACCGCGGGACGCCGGTTCACGCGGGCCTGAGCACTGTTCCTCCTGTCGCCTTTGTTCGGCATATCCATACAAAGGCGACACGGAGAACTGAAGTCCGCCGCCTCGTCAATCGTCTAGCTCGGCGCCGCGGACGTCAGCGAGATCATCGAGAAGGGCCGGATCGGCAGGCACCTCGTCCAGGAGCCGCTGGAGCTGACTGATTGGAACCCAAGGAGTTGGGCGCTCATCCCGGGGGCTGTCGGTCATCAGCCGACCTTAGGTCGAGTGGCAGTACGCATCGCAATAGATGCTCGAGAGCGCATAGTCAATCTACGAGTTCATCGAAACCCCAGCCTTTGCCGGGGCCACGTACACCGCGATGTTCCGGAAGGTAGGTTTCGTCTGTGAGCCGCCTCTCCCAGACCTTCCTCCCGACCCTCAAGGACGCGCCCGCTGACGCGGAGGCGATCTCGCACAAGCTGATGGTGCGGGCCGGGCTGATCCGGCAGCTGGGGGCTGGATTGTGGAGCTATCTGCCCGCGGGTCAGCGGGTGCAGCGAAAGGTCGAGCAGATCATCCGCGAGGAGATGGAGGCGATCGGCTGCCAGGAGATGCTGATGCCGGTGCTGATGCCCGCCGAGCCGTGGGAGAAAACCGGTCGCTACGCGATCGGAGAGCTGTTCAAGCTCGAGGACCGCAAGGGCTCGCCGCTGGTGCTGGCGATGACGCACGAGGAGGCGGTCACCACCCATGTGGCGCGGGAGGTGCGCTCCTACCGCGATCTGCCGCTGATGCTCTTCCACATCCAGACGAAGGAGCGCGACGAGCCGCGACCGCGGGCCGGGGTCCTGCGCACGCGCGAGTTCACGATGAAGGACGCCTACTCTTTCGACCGCGACGAGGAGGGGCTGGCCCGCTCCTACGAGCTGCAGGCGGAGGCCTACGGGCGGATCCTCGACCGCTGCGGGGTGCGCTGGCACCGGGTCGAGTCCGACGTCGGGATGATGGGCGGCTCCGACGCCGACGAGTACATGGCGCCGTGCCCGGCGGGCGAGGACGAGGTGGCGCTGGCGCCCGGCTACGCCGCCAACGTCGAGATCGCCTCCGCCGAGCCGCAGCCGGTCGAGCTGCCGGCGCCGCTGGACGCGCCGGAGGAGGTCGAGACCCTGGGGCTGACCAAGGTCGAGGAGGTGGCCGAGCACCTCGGGCTGCCGCAGGGCGCCTTCATCAAGACGCTCCCGATCGTCGTCGAGGGGCGGGGGATGGTCCTCGTTCTGCTGCGCGGCGACCACCGGCTGAACGAGACGAAGCTGCGCAACGGGATGAAAACCGACTTCCGCCAGGCACGTCCCGAGGAGATCGAGGAGCAGCTGGGCCCGGTCGGCTACCTCGGGCCCGTCGGCAGCGGCCTGCCGATCATCAAGGACGCCGCGCTCAGCGGCAACTCCTACGTCGCCGGGGCCAACAAGGCGGACACTCACCTGCGAGGAGTCGATCCCTCCCGCGATTTCGAGGCCTACGAGATGGACGTGCGCAAGGTCGAGGCCGGCGACATCGCTCCCGGTGGTGGGGCGATCGAGATCGAGACCGCAATCGAGGTCGGCAACATCTTCAAGCTCGGCAGCCGCTACTCGGAGCCGCTCGGCGCCACCTACCTCGACGAGAACGGGGCCGAACACCCGATCGTGATGGGCTGCTACGGGATCGGACCGGCGCGGATCGTCGCCGCCGCGATCGAGCAGGGTGCCGACGAGCGCGGGATCGTCTGGCCAAAGGCGATCGCCCCCTGGCAGGTCCACCTCGTCTCCCTCGCGAAGGCGGGAGAGCCGGAGCGGGAGGCCGCCGACAAGCTCTACGAGGAACTGCGCGCCACCGGCGCCGAGGTCCTCTACGACGATCGCGACGCCGGGCCGGGGGAGAAGCTGACCGATGCGGAGCTGCTCGGCTGCCCGCTGCGGATCGTCGTCGGCCGCCGCGGCCTCGCCGAAGGCGTGGTCGAGGCCTCCGAGCGCGCCACCGGCGCCGAGCACAAGCTGCCCCTGGAGGACGCTGCCGCGCAGGCGCTGGCGCTCCTCGATGACTGATCGGGACCCCTTCGGTCGCGGCCGTGTGCGCCGCCTCTTCGGACTCGACCGCAGCGCGCCGCCGCCGCCGTCCACCCGCAAGGGCGAACCGTTCAACCCGTGGACGATCCCCAACGCGGTCGGCTACCTCCGCCTCGCCGCGCTCCCCGTCTTCCTCGTCCTCGCCTACGGCACCGAGGACGGCACCTCGTTCGCCTCGGCGATGGTCTTCTGGGCAATCGCCGCCGGCGACTACCTCGACGGGATCCTTGCCCGGATCACCGGCCAGTACAGCCGCCTCGGCGCCTTGCTCGACCCGCTCGTCGACCGGCTTACGGTCCTCGCCGGCGCCGTCGTCTGCTGGAGCTTCGAGCTGCTGCCGCGCTGGGCGCTGGCGCTGTTGGCGCTGCGCGAGCTCTCGATGCTGATCCTCGCCGAGTACGGGCTCCGCCACGGCGTCGACATCGAGGTCAACTGGCCCGGCCGGATCTCGGTCTTCCCGCTGATGGGCGGAATCTGGCTCGCGTTGCTGTCTCCCGGCTGGGTCGCGACGGCGTTGGTTCTCTGGGGACTGGCGATGGCGATCCTCGCCACCGTCCTCTACGCGCGCGCCGGAATTCGCGCCGCGCGCGCGGCGCGCCCTGCAAGCTGAGGTCCAGATCCACCCAAACCCTTAAGCTGCGGTTGAACCTTTAACCGGCGGGGGGTTATCATCAGCCCTCGTAAACGGAGGCCCCGCCTCCTCGAGTTAGGAGCACGATGGAGGACACCTTTCCCGATCTTGGCTCCCTCAGCGACAAGGAGCTGAAGGACATGATCGACAACCTCACGGCGGAGGAGAACGAGATCTCCTACAAGCGGCGCGTCCTGCACGGGAAGATCGACATCCTGCGGGCCGAGCTGGTCAACCGCCTGCGCCACAAACGCGAGGCGGGGGAGTCGGTGATCTCCGGAGACGACGTCGAGCAGCTGACGCAGATCCTCGCTGGCAAGACCCAGCCGCTGACGGAGGACGATCCCGCCAGCTAGGGCGGGGGCCGTGATGGCGAAACATTGTCCCGAGTGCGGGTTCGCGAACCCCGAAGGCGCTAACTACTGCCAGAAGTGCGGTGCCTACCTGGGCGGGCCGAAAGAGGGCGGCGACGAACCGACGACGATGACCTACCGGGTCGACGAGACCGGCGAGATGAAGCCGGTCGACATCGACGAGGTGGTCGAGGAGAGTGGTGCGGCGCTGGTCATCCGCAGCGGCGGCGGCCGCGCGGGGGAGAGCTTCAGCGTCGCCGAGGAGCGGGTCTCGATCGGCCGCAGCCCCGACGCCGGCGTCTTCCTCGACGACGTCACCGTCTCCCGCAACCACGCGCTGCTGGTGCGCCGTCGCGACGGCCTCTACATCGACGACCTCGGCTCGCTCAACGGCACCTACGTCAACCGGCGCCGGATCGAGTCCCACCGGCTCGCCGACGGCGACGAGATCCAGGTCGGCAAGTACAAGCTCAGCTACCTGGAGCGGTAGGGAGATGACTGTCTCCGGACACACCAACCGCGGCGCCGAAGCCGCCAGCCGCCCGCGCAAGGCGCTGACGATCGGCGCCGTCTGCAAAATCCTCCAGAGCGAGTTCGACGACGTCTCGATCTCGAAGATCCGCTACCTCGAGGACCAGAAGCTGCTGAGCCCGCGCCGAACCTCCGGCGGCTACCGCCTCTACAGCCAAAGCGACGTTGAACGACTGCGGACGATCCTGCGGCTGCAGCGCGACGAGTTCCTGCCCCTGCGGGTGATCCGCCAGGAGCTCGCCTCCGGCGGCGACCTTGTGCTTGGCAGCGGCGACGGTGAACGCAAGCAGGCGACGACGGGGGCGGTGCGGCGGGCGATCCTCGTCGACACCTCGCGCGCCTACCTGACCCTGGAAGAGATCGTCGAGGAGACCGGGGCCCGTGAGGAGCTGATCCGCGAGCTCGAGAACTACGGGATCGTGCAGCCGGAGAAACGCGAGGGCAAGACCGTCTACGACGAGACCGACCGCGAGATCGTCCGCGCCGCCAACGAGCTCTCGCGGGTCGGCGTCGGGGCGCGCAACCTGCGCGTCTTCCGCTCCTCGGCCGACCGCGAGGCGAACCTGCTGGAAGCGCTGCTCGGCCCTTCGCTGCGCTCGCGCAACCCCGAGCGCCGCAAAGAGGCGCTGCAGAGCCTGGAGAGCCTGGCCGCGACGGTCAGCCATCTCAAGCACCTCCTTCTAGTTCGGGACCTGCGCCGCCTAGCCGGCGACTGAGTGGCCCGCGTCACCCGCACGCGCGAGATCGAGGCGCCGTTAGGCGAAGTCTGGAAGCTCGTCTCCGATCCTTACGCCCTGCCGCGCTGGTGGCCGCGGACGGCGCGGGTCGAGAACGTCGACGCCAAGCCGGGCGGGAAGCGGACGGCGTGGACGAAGGTGCTGCAGACGGCCGAGGGCCGTGGGGTGCGCGCCGACTTCCGCTGCGTCAGCTCGGCCGAGCGCGAGCGCTACGTCTGGGAGCAGGAGCTGGAGGGCACGCCCTTCGAGCGACACCTGAAAGCGCTGCGGGTGGAGGTCGGCCTGCGCGAGCGCGGCGGCGGCACCGAGGTCAGCCTGACCGAGGAGCAGACGCTGAAAGGGATGTCGAAGTTCGGCTCCCCGCTGATGCGCCGCGCCCGCGGCGAGATTCTCGACGAAGCGCTCGACGGCATCGAGAGGGCGCTGGCGTGAGCCCGCGGCGGGACGCGAAGTGGTGGGGGTGGGGGGACCCAAGTGTTGAGCCGACGCTCGATGACGCGGCGCTGGGGGTGCTGCGGGAGCGGATCGGGGAGCTGGAGGGTTGGCCGCTGGCCCGGTCGCTGGAGGAGTTCGAGCTGCCGGCGGCGGAGGGGTTGCCGCGGGCGCTGGTCGACGCGGTGGGGGAGGAGAACGTCTTCGTGGATGCCGAGGACCGGCTGCGGCATGCGACCGGGCGCGGCTACGTCGACCTGGCGCGGCTGCGCAACGGGGCGCTGGAGGCGGCTCCCGACGCGGTCTTGATGCCGCCGAGCAAGGCGTCGCTGCGGCGAGTGCTCAAGGTCTGCGCGGCGGAGGGGGTAGCGGTCGTCCCGTTCGGCGGCGGCACCAGCGTGGTCGGCGGCGTCGAGCCGGTGCGCGGCGCCCACGGCCGCCTGGTCAGCCTCGACCTCGGCGCGCTGCGCGACGTGGACGTCGACGAGCGCTCGCTTACCGCCCGTCTCGGCGCGGGCCTCCGCGGTCCCGAGGCGGAGATGGCGCTAGCGCGGTTCGGCCTCACTCTCGGCCACTTCCCGCAGTCCTTCGAGTACGCGACGGTCGGCGGCTTCGCGGCGACCCGCAGCGCCGGGCAGGCTTCAAGCGGCTACGGCCGCTTCGACTCGCTGGTCAGCTCGGTGCGGCTGCTGGCGCCTGCCGGCGAGCTGACGACGCGGGACACTCCCCACACCGCCGCCGGCCCCGCCTTGCGGGAGCTGGTGATCGGCTCCGAGGGCGCTCTTGGGGTCATCCCTGACGTCACCGTGCGGGTGCGCCCGGCTCCCGGCATCAAGCGCTACGAGGCATGGATGGCTGAGTCCTTCGAGGCGGGGTCGGAGATCGTGCGGGCGCTGGCGCAGGGTCCCGGCCTGCCCGAGATCATCCGCGTCTCCGACGAGGAGGAGACCGAAGGGTCGCTGGCGCTGTCGGGCCCCCGCGGCCTCAGCGGTCGCCTCTTCGGCGGCTACCTCGGCCTGCGCAAGCGCCGCGGCGGCGCCCTGATGATCGTCGGCTTCGAGGGCGACGAGGAGCACGTCGCCCGCAAGCGCGCCCTAACCGTCCGCGCCCTGCGCGACGGCGGCGCCGCCTATCTTGGCCAGGCCGCCGGCAGCGCCTGGGAGCACGGCCGCTACCAGGGCCCCTACCTCCGCGACACGCTGATGGGGATGGGAGCGATGGTGGAGACGCTGGAGACCTCCCACACCTGGAGCCGCTTCGGCGCGCTCCACTCGGGGGTCGGCGACGCGATCCGCGGCGCCCTGGCAGAACAGGGAACCCCCGGCCTCGTCTTCTGCCACCTCTCACACGCCTACGCCGACGGCGCCTCGCTCTACTTCACCTTCATCTCCCGGGCCCGCCGCGGCGCCGAGCTCGAGCAGTGGCGCGCGGTCAAGCAGGCCGCCTCGGAGGCGATCGTCGCCCACGGCGCCACGATCACCCACCACCACGCGATCGGCCGCGACCACCGTCCCTACATGGAGGCCGAGGTTGGAGGCACCGGCCTGGAGGTCCTGCGCGCTGTCAAGGAGCAGCTCGATCCCGCCGGGATCATGAACCCGGGCAAGCTCCTCCCGGACGCCTGACGTCTATTCGTTTTCTTCAGCTTTTTGGAGCCGCTTGGCGACGCCGACGATCGGCCCGGTGACGCCGCCGCGGAGGACTTCGGTGCCGGTGTAGAGCGGCGCCTGCTTTTCTTTCGTCGCTTTCGCCAGCGAGGCTTTCAGCTGTGATTCGTCGGTGGCGGTGACGGCAATCTGGCCGAAGGTTTCGTTCGCCAGGTAGGCGAGGATTTCAACCGGCACTTCCACCTGCGCGCGGATCTCCCCGTTCTCCCCGACTTCAGTGGACGCGAGCGGCAGCATTTTGTCCGGCGAGGCGGCGAGCCAGATCGTGTAGCCGCCGCATTTCGGCAGCGGGCCGAGGCCTTCGACGGCGAGTTGCAGCGCGAGGCTGTTTTTGACCCGCCCGAACACGGCCAGGCCCCGGGCTTCGCCGCCGTCGACCGGGTTCAGCACCGCCCGCGTCGGTTCTTTGCCGGCTTTGATCGCTCCGCTCGCCAGCGCCGCGATGATTTTCCCGGTCGGTTTTGCCCCCGACCCGGTCGGCTTTTCGCAGTTGCTCTGCGAGGCCGAGGCGTTGGTGCTGTCGGAATCGGAGCTGTCGTCACCGCCGCTGACGAAGAGGATGAGGACGAAGAGGGCGACGATCGCGACTCCGGCCAGGATCGCCCACAGCCCCCGATTCTCGAGCAGCTTCGCCTCCCGAACGATCTCCTTCGGGCCATGCCCACGCTCGTGATGAGGAATCGGTTTAACGGGCTCCGAAGCAGCTTTCTTCTCCCCGGCCGGCGCCACCGGTTTCGGCGCTTCAGGCGGGAGAGGTCCCCCCGCAGGAGCCTCCCCATCTTTTGCGACGGAGGGGGGACCTTCCCCGCCCCCCGGCGCCGGTATCGAAGGAGCCGGTATCCCTTCCGCTTCGAGATCGGCGGCCGCCTGTTTCGCCCGCGCGTGGACCTCGTCGGCCGAGATCCCCATCAGCGCCGCCAGGTCCTCGTAGCCCTGCGCCCCCCGCTGCGCGAGCAGCCGCAGGATCGCCTTCTGGTCGTCACTCAGGGCCACGAGGGGGCAAGCCTATTAGGGTGCGACCCGTGAACGACGACGCTCACGTTAAGGCTCGGCATTACGACGAGCTGGTCGGGACCGAATGGTTGAGCGACGACCCCGACGACGCCCGGGTGCGGCTGCCGCTCCGCGACGAGCTGCGCCAGCCCTTCGGACCGATGCACGGCGGCGTGATGTCAACGATCGTCGAGAGCATCTGCTCGAAAGCCGCCGCCAGCGCGGTTTACGACGAGGGCAAGATCGCCCTCGGGCAGTCGATCAGCATGAACTTCATCCGACCCGTCCTCGAGGGCGGCATCGAAGTGCGGGCGCGGGCGCGCCACCGCGGCCGCACCACCTGGGTCTGGGACGCCGAAATCCTCAACGACGAGGGCAAGGTCTGCGCCCTCGGCCAGATGACGATCGCGATCCGGCCGCGGCCGGGCGCTTAGTCAGCCGCCGAAGCGGTTGGTGATCGGCAGGCGCCGATCCTTGCCGAAGCCTTTTGGCGTGATCCGGATCCCCGGTGCCGCCTGGCGGCGCTTGTACTCGGCGCGGTCGACCAGGCGGAGCACCTCGTCGACGGTCTCGGCCGGCATCCCGGCGGCGATCATTTCTTCGCGCCCTTCGTCGCGCTCTACGTAGCTCTCGAGAATGCGGTCGAGCAGGTCGTAGGGCGGCAGCGAGTCGTCGTCGCGCTGGTCGGGCCGCAGCTCAGCCGAGGGCGGGCGCTCGATCACGCTCGCGGGCACGAGCTCGCGCCTCTCGCGCTGGTTGCGCCGTTCGACCAGCTCGTAGACGAGCCCCTTCGGCACGTCCTTGATCACCGCGAAGCCGCCGGCCATGTCGCCGTAGAGGGTCGCGTAGCCGACCGACATCTCGCTCTTGTTGCCGGTCGTCAGCACCAGCCAGCCGTGGCGGTTGGAGAGGGCCATCATCAGGTTGCCGCGGATCCGCGCCTGGATGTTCTCGGCGGCGAGATCGGGCTCCGAGGGCCGCGCCGGGTCCCGCGGGACCTCGTCGTCACCCTCGCTCGGTTCCTCGCCGGGGCGCAGCAGCCCGTCGAGCGCCCGCTCGTATCCCTGCATCATCGGCTCGATCGCGATCTCGATCAGCTCGCAGCCGAGGTTGCCGGCGATGTCCCGCGCGTCTTGCTGGGTGTCGGCGCTGGAGTGGGGGGAGGGCATGACGACGCAGGAGAGCCGCTCCGGCCCAACCGCGTCGGCGGCGAGCATCGCCACCAGGGCCGAGTCGATCCCGCCGGAGAGGGCGACGCCGACGTGCTTGAAGCCGTTCTTGCCGACGTAGTCGCGCAGGCCGAGCCTCAGCGCTTCGTAGACCTCGTCGAGGTCGGAGAGCGGCTCGGCGAGGTGGCCGGTCCCCTCGTGCGGGATCTCGCAGACCAGCAGCTCCTCCTCGAACTGGGCGGCGCGGGCGATCACGGTCCCGTCGGGGGCGGTGAGGAGGCTCTGGCCGTCGAAGACGAGCTCGTCCTGGCCGCCGACCAGGTTGCAGAAGGCGAAGTAGGCGTCGTAGGCGCGAGAGCGTTCGCAGAACATCTGCTCGCGCTCGCGTCCCTTGCCGCGGTGGTAGGGGGAGCCGGAGGGGTTGGCGATCAGCCGCGCGCCCTGCTCGGCCTCGGCCTCGGCGGGGCCGCCGGGGAGCCAGACGTCCTCGCAGATCGTCAGCCCGGCGGTGAGCTCGCCGAGCTCGATCGTCATCGGCTCGTCACCGGGGATGAAGTAGCGCTGCTCGTCGAAGACGGAGTAGTTCGGGAGCCGGTTCTTGCGGTAGACGGCCTGCACGGCGCCGTCAGCGAGGACCGCCGTGGAGTTGTGGGCGTGGCGGGCGTCGCTGCGGTCGGCGACCGGCTCGGCGAACCCGACCAGCGCGGTGATCCCGCTTGCCTCCTTCGCCAGCTCCTCGATCGCGCGCTGGTTGGCGGCGAGGAAGTGGCGCTTCAGGTAGAGGTCCTCGGCCGGGTAGCCGGGGATGCAGAGCTCGGGGAAGATCACGATCTCGGCGCCCTTGTCGCGGGCGCGGCCGATCCACTCGGCCACTTTCGCCGCGTTGGCGTCGATCGCGCCGACGGTGGGATTGATCTGGGCGAGGGCTACGCGCATCGGCTTCGCGGAGGCTAATGCCTTCATCAACAAGACCCGGCATCTTCATCCTGGTCCGAGCGGTACTTCCTGCTGCCGCTAGGGTTTTCCGGGCATGCGGAACCGCCGGCGGCACCTGGTCGGAACCTCGGCGGCGCTGCTACTGGCCCTCGCCGCGACCCCTGCTGCGCACGCCGCGTCCGATCTCGGGGATGCCGCCCTCGCTTCGGAATCGCAGAAGCCGTTCATCCTGCCGCAGGCGCGGCCGACCGAAGAGCGCCCGCGTCCGACCGACGACCCGGATCCCAACCGCAACGCCTACTCGGTGCCGGAGGCGAAAAAATCGCCCGCCTGCTCGCCGCACTTCTGCGTCCACTGGGTCGCCGAGGGCCTCGATGCCCCCAACCTCTCCGACCGCAACGGCAACGGCGTCCCGGAATTCGTCGAGCGGGTGCTGCGGGTCGCCGAACACGTGCACGAGATCGAGAACGGGAAGCTCGGCTGGCAGGAGCCGCGCAGCGACGGGCAGCAGGGGGGTCGCAACGGCAAGACCGACGTCTACCTCTCGCAGATCGGCGGCGAACTCTTCGGCTACGCCGCCCCCGACCGCGGCCAGGCGACGAAGGACCACCGGATCCCGCGGCGGCTGCACGGCTACCTCGTCCTCGACAACGACTACAGCGCTTTCGAGTTCCCCAACACCCAGCCGCAGAACGACCTCGAGGTGACCTTCGCCCACGAGTACAACCACATCCTCCAGTTCGGCTACGACGCCTACCAGGACCCCTGGTTCGCCGAGTCCAGCGCGACCTGGATGGAGGACCAGGTCTACAACGGCATCGACGACTACCTGCGCTACGTCCGCCGCTGGGTGAAGCTCTGGGAAACGCCGCTGACGGCGAGCTCGATCAAGGAGTACGGCAGCGCGATCTGGAACCAGTGGCTGGCGCGACGCTACGGCGAGTCGCTCGTGCGCAAGGCCTGGGCGGGGGCGATCCGGGCCAAACCCGGCGGCTTCTCGGTCGCCAGCTACGAACGGGCGATCCGCGCCGCCGGCCCCTCGGACTTCAGCCGCGACTTCACCCGTTTTGCCGCTGCCGTACCGGAGTGGCGGACGGGAGAGGGCTTCCGCGAGAGCCGCCTCTTCCCGGACGTGCCGCGCCAGGGCCACCTGCCGCTCGGCGGGAGGCGGTTGACCCGTTTCCTCAACCACACGACCTTCCAGCTACTGCGGTTGCAGGCGAAGGGAGGCCGCGCGGTGGTCGTGCACGTGACGGCACCCCGCGGGACCGCGGCGGGCCTGGCGCTGGTCGGGCGGATCGGCAGCGAGCGCGGGGGGCGAACCGTCTCCCGGATCAACTTCAAGCGCGGGGGAGGGCGGCTGACGGTGCGGTTGCCGCGGCCGGGCCGCTTCTCCCGGATCACCGCCGTCGTCGTCAACGCCGACGGGCGAGCGCGCGGCTTCAGCGCCCGCCGCCTCGACTGGCTCTACCTCACCGACGGCTTCCCGTTCGAAATCAGCGGCGAGCTGCTGCGGTAGGCCGGGCGCCGTTGGTCGACGCTGCGGCCTTGCGTTTCTTTGCTTTCTTCTTCGGCGCGGTCTTGACGACCTCTTGCGTCGCCGCCTCGAGGTCGAGGGCGAAGCTGTCGAGGTCGGCCATCGCGTCGTAGTCGCCGACAAGGCCGAAGTTGACCTGGCCGTTGTAGGACATGATCCCGACGCAGAGGGCCTGGCGCCGCGCCAGCGGCACCATCGGGAAGAACGACTCCATCCGGCGGCCGAGCACGTAGAGCGGGAACTGCGGCCCCGGCACGTTGGTGACGACGAGGTTGAAGAAGCGCTGGGCCGGCTGCAGGCGCGCGGCCTGGGTGGCGATCGTGCCGGGGGCGAAGTCGGTCAGTTTGGTGAGGATCTCGGCCCCGACCGCCTGGCCGGAGGACTTGAGGTCGCCCATTTCCCGCGTCACCACGTGCAGACGCTCGACCGGGTCCTCGCACCAGACCGGCAGCGGTGCGAACATCGCCGAGATGCGGTTGCCGAGGGCGCCGTGCTCCTCGTCGGCGCGGACGCTGACCGGGACCATCGCCCGCAGCTCGAGGCCGTCGGTGTCGTGGCCGCGGGCGCGCAGGTACTTGCCGATGCCGCCGGCGACGCTCGAGAGGATGACGTCGTTGACCGTGCCGCCGTGGGCGTCCTTGACCCGCTTCAGGTCGCCGAGGTCGGCCTGGACCATCTGGAAGCGGCGGTGGGGCCCGATATCGACGTTGAAGACGCTGCTGGGGGCGGAGACGCCGGCGGCGACCATCTTCGAGGTTGCGCCGAGGCCTTCGAGGACCTGGCGCGGGCCGCGGAAGGCGGCGCGGACGCCGCGGTAGATCTCCCGCGGGCTCGTCATCCGCTCCTTCAGCGCTTCGGTCAGCAGCTGGGCGTCGGTCGGTTCGGGCGCGGCCAGCCACGGCGACGCCTTCTCCGGCGAGCCCTGCGGCTCGGGGTCGAGGTCAAAAAGGACGGTGGTGATGTCGACGCCGGAGACGCCGTCGACCAGCGCGTGGTGGCTCTTGCCGACGATCGCGAAGCGTTCGTCGGTCAGCCCCTCGACCAGCCACAGCTCCCAGAGCGGCTTGGAGCGATCGAGCTGCTGCGAGAAGATCCGCGCCGCGAGGTTGCGCAGCTGCTCGTCGGAGCCCGGCGCCGGCAGCGCGGTCTGGCGCACGTGGTAGTCGAGGTTGAGGTGCGGGTCGTCGACCCAGACCGGCCGGCTCTGTCCCAGGGGGACGAAGCGCAGCTTCTGGCGGAAGCGCGGGACCAGGTGCAGACGCGAGCCGATGTGGTCGCGGAATTCTTGGTGGGTGGGCGCTTCGCCTTTGAAGATCGAAACCGAGGCGACGTGCATGTGGGCGCCGGAGCGCTCCAGGTGCAGGAAAGAGGTGTCGAGGCCGCTGAGTCGTTCGGGTTTCGTCATGGAAGACATGGTCGCATAGGTGTCCAGGGCGGGGGAGGCAGCGGGAAAAGCGCTTGTGAAGCCGAATCCGCAGGGAATGTTGCAGTCAGGGGAATGTGTGCGTCCGCTCACATTTGCACAACAAAAGCTGTCCTAGCGTGTTCTCCTTGAGAACGAGCTAAACAACCTGCCGAGTCCCTCGCGCCTGGCGCGGGGGAGCGGGGGACCCACTGCCGCGCTGAGGCGCGGCCGGGGCGAATCGGGTGGCGAGCCGCCCGTAGCGGGACCGGAGGTGCCGGAACCGCGAGCCCGTCAGCTAACCCCGTAGGCGGCAAGAAAGCGAGCTGACTCCATGCGAAAACTCCTGCCCGCGGTGGCGGCTGCCACTGCGCTCTCGATCGGCCTCACGCCGGCGGCGGCGCAGCCTGCCAGCCCTCATCACCACGAGCGATTGCGCTCCCACATCTCCCTGCACCTCACCACGCACTCCGTGCTGAAGGGGAACGGCCTGGCCGTGCGCGGCAAGGTGCGGCCGAGCGGCCGCCACCGGGTCAAGATCGTCTTCCGCGGTCCCGACGGCGGCGTCCGCGGCGTGACGACGAAAGCGAACGGGACCTTCGCGGTGCGCTGGCTGCCTGAGCGAATCGGCAGTTACGCGCTCCGCGCCTACGGCGTCCACGATCGCGAGACGACCGGGTCGAAGAGCCCGGCGCGCAAGCTGACCACCTACCGCCTGGCCGGCGCCTCCTACTACGGCCCCGGTCTCTACGGCAACGGTGTCGCCTGCGGCGGGACGCTGATGCCAGGGACGATGGGCGTCGCAAACAAGACGCTCCCGTGCGGGACGGAGGTGAAGCTGCGCTACCACGGCCGCACCGTCACGGTCCCGGTGATCGACCGCGGCCCTTACGTGGCCGGGCGCGACTACGACCTGACCGAGGCCGTGAAGAACAAACTCGGTTTCCCAGGCGTCGGGACGGTTCTAGCGAGCCGCTAGGCGGCGCTAAGAAGCGAGGCCGAGCCGGAGCTGACCGTCGGTCGGCTCCGGCTCGGCGGCTTCCCCGGTGTCAAACGAGGCGACGCGGACGCCGAGCAGGCGGACGGGCCGCTGCGGGTCGTAGGCGCGCAGCAGGTCGAGAGCGATCGGGCCGACGACCCCCGGGTCGTTGGTCGCCTGCTCGATCGTGTGGGAGCGGGTGGCGTTGGTCCAGTCGTCGAGCCGGACCTTGATCCCGATCGTGCGGCCCTCGAGCTCGCGTTTGCGCAGGCGCCGGCAGAGCTCCTCTGAGAGCTCGCCGATGTGGCGCTCAAGCTCCGAGCGCTGGGTGACATCGACGTCGAAGGTGATCTCGGTCGACTGGGATTTGGTCTCGTGTTCGGGCGTCACCGGCGTGCTGTCGAGGAGATTGCCGCGGGCATGGAGCCAGGCGCCGGAGCGGGGCCCGAAGGTCGATTCCAGCTCCTCCCGCCTGCGACGGCGGAGGTCAGAGAGCGTCCGGATGCCGAGCGACTCCAAGCGAGAGACAGTTTTAGGTCCGATCCCTGGGATGAGACCGGGGGAGGTGTCGGCGAACCGCTCCAGCGCCTGCTCGCGCGAGAGGACCACAAGGCCCCGCGGCTTCCCCAGCTCGCTGGTGATCTTCGCCAGCATCCGTGACTCAGAAATGCCGACCGAGCAAGTCAGCTGCGTCTCGGTCCGAATCTCCGTCTGAACCCGCCGCATGGTCGCCTTCGGCGAAAACAGCCCGGTGAGATCCAGATAAGCCTCATCGAGCCCCACCACCTCGACCACCTCGACGTTCCGCCGCAACACGTCCATCACCTGCCCCGAAGCCTCCCGATAAGCAGGGAAATCAGGCCTCAAATACACCGCACCCGGCAACCGCCGCCGCGCCACCGCCGCCGGCATCGCCGAATGAATCCCCGCCAACTTCCGCGCCTCGTAGCTGGCGGTAGTGACCACCGCCCGCGGCCCCGACCCGCAGACCACCACCGGCTTCCCCCGCAGCTCAGGCCGCCGCCGCAGCTCGACCGACGCGTAGAACGCGTCCATGTCGAGATGGGCGATGGTGCGGTCGTCGAAGCTCACCTACGGATCGTAGGAGAGGGAGAAGATGAAGCCATAGCGTCTCTTAATGCTATGAACACGGGTCGGTGAAATACCTCCTCGTTCCCAACAACGAACTCCTGCTGATCTATGCCGGTGCATTTTGGGCGATTGGCTACGGAATAGGCTGGATCTTGGCGTGGGCCCTGAGTAAGCAAAAAGAAGGTGACTACCATGACTGGCAGAGTTTCTTAGCTCACCGGGCAGCTGCAATCTTCTTCGGTCTCTATCTCATGATTTGGCTCTTTGGTTATGTCGAAAACTAGATTCAACGGCGAGATATGGAGGGAATTAGCTGTCTTTGCCGCAGCTATCCCCGTCGCAGTCGCAATCGCCATATCAGCCAAATTAGGCGACTGGAGCCCTCTCGCTACGATGGCCGTGGCCGTTGCAGGCGGCACTGGATTGGTCCTGATCCTGGCGCTTCTCAGCGCCCCCTCTCGCACGGCCAACTCCCCGCGCTCTCCTCTGTACGCGGAACTGCTCGAGATCATCGGAGAGCAAGATCGTCAACTGGAAGAGCAGCGCCGCTACACGGATGAGGTTGTTTCGAAGTTGGAAGACAGGTTGAGCGCCCGCCTGAAGGAAGAGGTCGATCTACTGGTTCAGAGAGTTTCGAACTTACAGGCACAGCTTGGGGAACAAAACCGCCCGGGTGGACAAGAGCGTCTGGCAATCGAACCTGCGAGACCTGGACCGGAGCCCTACGCCTTTTGGCATCCAGAGGAAACTGATCAGATTCTTGGGCTTATACCTCGGCTGCGGGGTGCGCACCCTCTTCAAATCAGCCTTTTTGAGCCTCCAAAAGTCAGCAATCCCGGATGGGGTCTACTCGAACAACATTTCTCTTCACCGCTACAAGGAACTGATAGGACAGAGATCAACAGAGTCCGGTATTGGTTAGCCCTTCACGACGCCGCTCTTTACCTCAGGAAAGCCGGACATTTGAAAGAGAATGAGGGGGAAGAAGAGTTCGAGCGGCTCATTCGCCTGCTTGAGCAACCTAATCGTTGATCAGCGTCAACCAGAGCTCCGATAACTTCTTTCCATGGCTTCCCCAGAGGCGAAGAACCTCGAGGCGATCTCGAAGGCGATTGATCAGCACAACATGAACTGCCCGTTTCCGGCGGCGGAGGTGCGGATGAATCCTTTCGAGGTCGAGCGGTTGGGGTGGGAGACGATCCGGGGGTTGCCGGTGGTGCCCGATGGGGAGATCGGGACGGGGCGGTTTCGGATCGTCTGCTCTCGTGACCTCGAGGACGACGGGCTGGAGATCGTCGAGGCGGTCGGGAAAGAGCTCGAGACCGCCGCACCGGTTCAGAACTGAAGCGCGAGTCCGTGAAAAGTCCGCCTCAAGCGGAGTTTTGACGGACTCGCGGAACTAGACCGCGTTCCAGAAGTCGATGCCGCTGCTTTCGAGCCAGTTCTGGGCTTCGAGGTTGAGGCGTGAGACTTCGCCCGTGAGGATCAGGACTCCCATTGCGATCAGGATCAGGCCGCCGACGGCCACGATCGCCTGGTAGTGGCGCTTGACGACGGCGAAGGCGGTGGTCATCTGGGAGAAGGCGAGGGCGGTGAGGAGGAAGGGGATCGCCAGGCCGGCGCTGTAGACGGCGAGGAGGAAGGCGCCGCGGCCGGCCGAGTCGGTGATCGCGGCGGCGGAGAGGATCGCACCCAGGGTGGGGCCGATGCAGGGGGTCCAGGCGATCGCGAACGCGGCGCCGGCAACGATCGGGCCGCCTTTGCCGGCCCGCTGCAGCAGCGCGTCTACGTGCCACTCGCGGTTGAGGCGGGTGATGAAGAGCGAGGCGACGAAGAGGATGCCCATCGCGATGATCAGGGCGCCGGAGATTTTCGTCAGCAGATCCTTGTGTTCCTGGAGGGCCGAGCCGAGGCCGGTCGCGGTCAGCCCGA
The DNA here is from genome assembly GCA_035940865.1 of Solirubrobacterales bacterium. GTDB lineage: Bacteria > Actinomycetota > Thermoleophilia > Solirubrobacterales > 70-9 > VAYN01. The sequence continues at coordinate 216,282 of DASZEL010000005.1, read as the reverse complement.
GGAGGATGAAGATCGTCGAGAAGCTGGCGACGAAGAGGAGACTCGGTCCGAGGACCTTGCGCCAGCCGGCGTCGTCGAGCTCGGTCGCCGAGACCCCCGTCACGGCCGAGAGGTAGCCGGGCACCAGGGGCAGCACGCAGGGGGAGAGGAAGGAGACGATGCCCGCGGCGAGCGCGGCGAGGATCCCCACCCCCGAGGCGGGATCGGTGCTGGCTGCGAGAGGGACCACTACCACCAGATTACTCGCCGATCTGAGCGCTCCGGTGCCAGGCGCGCTAGATTTGGCCAGCTAGCCAAACAGCCGCGCGGGAGCGGCGGGACAGGAGCAAGAGGTGAGCCAGAAGACGTTCGTGATCGGGGTCGGGATGACCAAGTTCGAGAAGCCCGGCAGCAAGGAGGGCGACTACCCCGACTGGGCCAAAGAGGCGGGAGATAAGGCGCTCGTCGACGCGGGCATCCCGTACGAGGACGTCGAGCAGGCCTACGCCGGCTATTGCTACGGCGACTCCACCTACGGCCAGCGGGCGCTCTACCAGCTCGGCCTGACCGGAATCCCGGTCGTCAACGTCAACAACAACTGCTCGACTGGCTCCTCGGCGCTGTTCCTGGCGCGGCAGGCGGTCAAAGGCGGCCTCGTCGACTGCGCCCTGGCGCTGGGCTTCGAGAAGATGGAGCCCGGCTCGCTGGGCGTCAAGTACACCGACCGCACCAACGCGCTCGACAAGCACGCGATGCGGATGTTCGAGCTGCGCCAGCCGGAGGCCTCGCCGCCGGCGCCGCAGATGTTCGGCAACGCCGGCCGCGACCATATGGAGAAGTACGGCTCCCAGCCCGATCACTACGCCTGGATCGGCTGGAAGAACCACAAGCATTCGGTCAACAACCCCTACGCCCAGTTCCAGGACGAGTACTCGCTGGAGGACATCAAGGCGGCGAAGATGATCCACGACCCGCTGACCAAGCTGCAGTGCTCGCCGACCTCAGACGGCTCGGCCTGCGCGATCGTCGCCTCCGAGGCCTATGTCGACCGCCACGGTCTCTGGGAGCAGGCGGTCGAGATCGCCGGCCAGGCGATGGTCACCGACCTCAGCTCGACCTTCGACGAGGGCGCCGACTGCATGACGATCGTCGGCTCTGACATGTCGAAGACGGCGGCGAAGATCGCCTACGAGGAAGCCGGAGTGGGGGCGGAGGAAGTCGATGTCTGCGAGCTGCACGACTGCTTCAGCGCCAACGAGCTGATCACCTACGAAGCGCTCGGCTTTGCGGCCGAGGGCGAGGCGCACAAGCTGGTCGAGGAAGAAGCGACCACCTTCGGCGGCAGCGGACCGGTCGTCAACCCGTCCGGTGGACTGATCTCCAAGGGCCACCCGCTCGGCGCCACCGGGCTGGCGCAGTGCTCGGAGTTGACCTGGCAGCTGCGCGGTACGGCCGACAAGCGCCAGGTCGAGGGCGCCAAGACCGCGCTGCAGCACAACATCGGCCTCGGTGGCGCCGCCGTGGTCACTGTCTACAAACCGGCGGCCTAGGGACCGGCCCGCGGCAACAGAGGAGGAGCACGATGGCGAAAGAGCGGCGGCAGCTGAGCGGCAAAGTGGTGGCGATCACCGGCGGCGCGCGGGGCATCGGCAAGACGACCGCGAGCGCGCTCGTCGGCAAAGGCTGCCGCGTCGCGATCGGCGACCTCGACCTCGGGCTGGCCGAGGAGTCCGCGGCGGAGCTCGGCGGCGGGACCGTTGGCCTCGCGCTCGACGTCAGCGACCGTGACTCCTTCGCCCACTTCCTCGACGAGGCCGAGCGGCAGCTCGGTCCGGTCGACGTGCTGATCAACAACGCCGGGGTGATGCCGGTGACGCCGTTCGCCGAGGAGAGCGACGCCTCGATCCGCCGCCAGCTCGACATCAACCTCTACGGCGTCATCGTCGGCGCCCAGCTGGCGATCGAGCGGATGCGGCCGCGCCGCAGCGGCCACGTCGTCAACATCGCCTCCTCGGCCGGGAAAGCCGGCGTGCCGGGAATCGCTACCTACTCGGCGACGAAGCACGCCGTCGTCGGCCTGACCGAGGCGGTGCGGGCCGAGCACGCCGGTGACGGCATCGAGTTCTCCTACGTCATGCCGATCACTGTCAACACCCAGCTGATCGAAGGGTTGAAGGACCAGCGCGGCGTCAAACGGGTCGAGCCCGAGGACGTCGCCGCCGAGATCATCGACGCGCTGGAGACCGGCAAGGTCGACGTCTACGTGCCGAAACAGCTGCGGGCGACGGTGATGATGGGCGGGCTGATGCCGCGCAAGGTGCGCGAGGCGGTCGGCCGCTTGATGGGCGTCGACAAGGTGATGACCGAGGTCGACCCCCAGGCGCGCCGCGCCTACGAGGAGCGCGTGTCGGCCGCCGAGACGTCTCAGAGCGAACCGCTCGAGGGCGAGCAGGCGCGCGAGCACGACGCCGCCTAAGCGACAAGTGGCGAGTTGACCTGCCTATAGGCAGTCTAATTCTCCACTTGCGGTTCGATCTTTCGAACGAGGTTGGCTTGGAGTCCGTAGACCCTCCGAAACCAGTCAAGGAGGAACGACGCGTGGGACGGATCTATGACGCAACCTGGGGCCGGGCCTTCTCGGCTGTCTACGACCGCGGCTTCAAGGCAACGGAGGAGGCCGGCCTGCGAGAGATGCGGCGCGAGCTGCTGACGCAGGCGCGGGGGAGGGTGCTGGAGCTCGGCGCCGGCCCGGCCTCAACCTCGAGCACTATTCGGAGGGCATCGAGAGCCTGACGCTTGTCGAGCCCGACCCGCACATGACCAGGCAGCTGCGGGAGAAGCTGGCGCAGTGGAGGAGATCAGCTGAGATATCGGTGGTCGAGGCCCCCGGGGAAGACCTTCCGTTCGCAGACGCCTCCTTCGACACCGTAGCGGTGACCCTGGTCCTCTGCACGGTTCCGGACCCCGAAGCCACTCTCGAGGAGATAAAGCGCGTCCTTGCGCCGGAGGGGCAGCTGCTCTTCCTAGAGCACGTTCGCGCCGAAGATCCCGGCCTGGCCCGGTGGCAGGACCGCCTCGAGCGCCCCTGGCGCTTCCTCGGCGACGGCTGCCATTGCAACCGCGACACCGTCTCAGCGATCAGAGCCGCCGGCTTCACCCTCGGCGACGTCGAGCGCAGCAGCCTGCCCAAGGCACCGCCGATCGTCAGGCCGCTGGCCGTCGGCTCGGCCGGCAACCGCTAAAGCGGGAGTTGCAGCTGCCGATGGTGAAGGCGGATGGGCTCGGAGCTCGAGATACCGGCTGGACCCGTAGCCGACCGCCTGACGTTATGGCCGGTAGACGACGGCAGGTATGGGCTCGACGCCGTCTTCCAGGGCGCGTCCGGTTACGAACGGTGCGAGGAGCACGAAAAGGCGCTGAAGGCGCTGGGAGTGAAATGCAAGCTCCTGCAGAACATGGACAACTCCTGGTCTCTTCGCTTCGGACCGTTGACGGCGCTCGAGGTGGGGAAGGCCTTCTCGGCCTTCGCCCGCTGAACGAGCCATATCTAGATTCAACGCACGATAATGGTGGTTATGTCAACTTGAGGCGAGAGCGCCCTTCCTTTAGTTCGCTATGCGGAACAAAGGAAGGGAGCGCCCTCTACCGGGCGGCTTCGATGGCCTCTTCCAGGGCTCCGGTCGATTCCGGGGTGCCTAGGAGTTCGAGGCCTTCGGTGCCGGGGCCTCTGGCGGCGAACGACGGCGTTGCGTCGTAGCCGAGTTTTTGGGCGCCGGCGGTCGTCTGTTCGACGATGCCTACGAGTTTCTTGCGGTCCTGTCGCCACTTGGCGAGGTCTTCGACGCCCGCGGCTTTGGCGACGGCTTCCAGGAATTCGTCCGTCACATAACCGGAGTTCTCCGCTCCCTGGTTCCTGTAGAAGAGCTCGAGGTAGTTCCAGCCGCGCCCTTGTTCTCCGGCTGCCAGCGCCGCGGCTCCCGCCGGAATGGATTCCTCGCCGATGATCACCAGGTTGCGGAAGTCGATCTTCGCTTCGCCATTCTTGACCTGGTTTTCGATTATCGGCGGCAGAATTTCCTCTGCGTAGCCCTTGCAGACCGGGCACTGCAGGTCTCCGAACTCGATCAGTTCGACCGGCGCCTTTGGGTCGCCGAGGACCATCCCGTCCTGCGGGATCCCACTCAACAGGCGGTTTACCTCCGCCTTCTCCTCGATCTTCGTGTCGCCGGCGCTGCCGTCGCCGGCGCTGACGACGATCAGGACGAGGACGGCCGCCAGGACCAGGAAGGCCGCTCCGGCCGCCAGCTGCAGCAGCCGCTGCCGGCGCTCAGGCTCGGCGTGCACGCGGGCGCACCCTCTCCTCGGTCCCGGCGTAGCCGATCAGCCGCGCCGCGCTGAGCCCGAAGAGGATCGTCATCAGCACGGCGCTGGCAACGCACCACTGGCAGATCGCTTCGATCTTGAAGATCTCCAGGTAGGTGAGGAAGACGCTGTAGCCGAAGCCGCCGAGGGCGACGGCGAAGCCGCCGAGGCGGGCCGTGTCGTTGGCGAAGAAGGCGCTGGCGAGCAGCAAGAGGTAGGCGACGATTCCGAGGACGGCGATGTTGATGCCGGCGACGTGCGAGTAGGAGCTCTTGGCGACGGTCTCGCAGCCGCTTCCACCGGCGAGGCAGGCGGGCGCGTCACCGCCGGCCTCGGCGATCGCAATGTAGGCGGCGACGCCGAGGCCGAGAGCGGCGAAGAAGGCGATCGCTCGCCGCAAGGTCCACTCGCCAGGGAAGCTCATCGTCTTCATCGCGCGGAAGATAAAGCTTCGGCGTAAAACGCCGCTAAGGCGCGGGAGAGCTTGCCGCCCTGCCAGGCGAGCGGCGACTCCCCTTCACCCTCGCTGATCAGCTTCGCCTGCGGCAGTGCCTCCGCATAGGCCGCAGCGGCCGCGTAGGGATGACCTGGATCGGCCTCGTCGTTGCTGGCGACTACGAGGGCGGGGACGCCGATTCCGCCGAGCTCGTCGAGCGAGTCGAACGGCCGCGAGCGCGGCACCTGCCGCAGCGCCTCCGCCAGGGCCTCGGGGCTGCCCTGGCGCAGCATCCGCTCCCGGGTGAAGCGCAGCACCGACTCGCGCCAGCGCGAATCGATCCCCTGGCGCGCGCCGATATAGGCGACGAAGCCGTCGATGCCGTCCGCCTCCAGCGCCGCCGCCAGCCCGTCCCAGTACTCGAGCGACTCGAGTTTGATCGTGCCGAGGAAGGTTGGCCCTATCACCACCAGCCCTGCCAGCCGCTCGGGATGTCGCAACGCATAGGCAACCGCGGTATGAGCGCCCATCGAGTGGCCGCCGAGCAGGAATCGTTCGCTGCCGACCTGGTCCTCTACGACGCGCTCCAAGTCCTCGACCAGTTGCGGGTATCCATAACCCTCCCCCACCGGTGCCGGCTCGGAGTCGCCGTGGCCGCGGGCGTCGTAGGTGAGGACGCGGTAGCCGGCCCGCGCCAGCGCCCGCGAGCCGTGCACGACGTAGCGACGTGTCGCGGTGATCCCATGGCAGAGGACGACCGGGGGTCCCTCCCCCTCCGCCTCGCCCCGCAGCAGCGGCGCCGGGCCGATCTCGAACGGCGCCGCCTCCGGGGTCATCAGTCGATCGAAGCGAGCGCCTGCTCTAGGTCCTCGACGGAGTCGTAGCCGAGGCTGGTCAGGCTCACCTTCTGGTGGCGGATCACACCCTCCTCGTCGATGACGAAGGTCGCGCGGCGCACCAGCGGACCCATCACCACGCCGTAGGCCCGCGCCACCTCCTTGCCCTCGTCAGCCAGCAGCGGCACGTTGAGACTCTTCTCTTTGACGAAGCGCTCGTGCGAGTCGACCGACTGCGAGGAGATCCCCAGCACGTCTGCCCCGAGGCCGTCGATCCGCTCCCCCTCATCCCGATACGAGCAGAACTGCTTCGTGCAGACCGCGGTGAAGTCGCCTGGATAGAAGGCGAGGATCAGCTTGCGGCCGCGATAGTCGGAGAGCCGGTAGGTCTTGCCGCCCGTTCCAGGGAGCTCGAAATCAGGAGCCGGATCGCCAACCTTCAGCTTCGCCATCAGGCGAGCTTAGCCGCCGCTATCCGCGGTCGACCGTGGCTTCTTCGATCAGGACGGTCTGTTTCGGTTTTTCTTCCGGGCCGCCGAGCTTTTCGATCCGTTCCACGGCCGAGTAGCCCTTGCTCACCTTGCCGACCAGCGCGTATTCGGGCGGCAGCCCGGCGTCGGGAGCGGTGACGACGTAGAACTGGCTGCCGGAGCGTCCGGGCGGCTCCGCCGCACTCTTCGCCATCGCCACCACGCCTTTGGTGTAGGCGAGGTTGGCCGGCGGCTTCTCATCGACGCTGTAGCCGGGGCCGCCGGTGCCGGTCCCTTCCGGGTCGCCGCCCTGGATCACGAACCCGGGAGCGACACGGTGGAAGGTGAGGTCGTCGTAGAAGCCTTCTTCGGCGAGGAAGGCGAAGGAGTTGGCCGTTTTCGGGGCGCGTTTGGTGTCGAGCGCGATCTCGAAGGTGCCGCAGCTGGTCTTGACGACGACGGTCGCTTCTTCGCCCGGCTTCAGCACCTGTTTCGGCTTCTTGAAGCTGACGTTCTTCGGTTCCGGCGCTTCCACCTTCTTGCAGCCGTTGGCGCCTGCTTGCGCCGAGGTCGAGCTCGAATCGTCAGAGCCTCCCCCGCGCGAGATCAAGACTGCGGCGACGATGCCGATCGCGATCACGGCGAAGACGGCGAGGACGATCCAGCGGCGGTCGGGTCCCTCCTGCTCCACGGCAGCAACCCTATTGGACGTGGAGGCGGCGGAGGCCCCGCGGCCCCGATAAGGAACTCTCGCGTACTTGACCAGCCCAGCTTCTTGCAACAAACTGCACTTAGATGCAGCTCAGCCTTCCGAGCAAAATTCCCGCGGACCTAATCGGATATCCCTCGCTGGGACGGCAGGTGAGTCGAGGGAGGAAGTACCGTCACCTCGGCTGGCTTGGCGTCCTCTTCAGCGCCCTCGTGATCGCGGAGGGAAGCCTCTCCTCTCTCGTCTCGGACGAAGTCCGGATCTGGGCGGGGACCGGGCTCGCGATCTCCCTCCTCCTCGTCAACTGGACCCGGATCTGGGTGAAGGAGTCGCGCGAGCCCTTCAAGTACACCTACTCCGTCGCCGAGTTCGAGCAGGGGCCGGAGGTCAGCCGCGGTTCCCAGGCCGCGGGCGACCCGATCCGCTGGCTCGGCCGCGACCTCACCGAGAAGCTCGGCGACCGCGTCCGCCGGCTCTGCTTCCTCGAGGATGGCGACGGGCGCGAGCATGACCCCGACCAGGGCCCCGAGCCGCACGTTCACATCTCCGGCTGGTACGGGCTGCGTCAAGCGGAGGACGAAGAGTGGTGGATCGAAGTGGTGCCGAAGGTGCGGGTCGGCGGCAAGGGCGCGCCGGCCGAACTCGGCAGCACCGTCCACTTCAAGCTCGATCGAAACGGATCGGCCGCCCGCAACGCCTCTCTGCCCCCTGCCCTCGACATGCGGCAGTACAACCTTCTCGTCGAGCGGGTCTACTGGGCCGTGGCCTCGAAGATCTACTCCCAGATCCGCCGCGGCGTCGAGGAGAAAGCGGTCCTCCTGCCGCCCGGGAGGCTGCGCTCCGCCGCTTATCTGAACGAGGCCCACGACTACGCGCGCTCGAACACGCTCTCGGCCTTCAAGGCCGCCCGCCGCCTCTACCGGCAGGCCTGCGAAAGCTATGACCGCAGCAGCTTCGAGCGATCGAGCTCGATCTGGCGCCGGCTCATGAACGGCTTGCGAGGCCTTCTCGACCGCGGCCTCGAGTGGCTGCGCCGGCAGCTCTCGAGGCTCATCCGACAGGTGGGCCAGAGGGAAGTCCGGGCCGCCGAAGCACAGCTCGGCTACGCCCGGATGCTGGTGGCCGAATGGAACCTGCGCTTCCTTTGCGGCTCGATCCCGAAAGAGCTCTACGACGCGCCGGGGCACATCTGCAAGGCGATCGAGCGGCTGCACCGCCTGCCGAGCGACATCCCGGGGCGCAAGCGAGCCCTCTTCCGGGCATACGTGACGCTTGCGCTCGCCCGCAGCGACCTGCAGAACCCGACAGGGGCGAAGGAGGCCTTGCAGAAGGCGACACGCCTGGAACCGGCCGACGCCGCCGAGGACGCCGAGTTCCTGCTGGGAGAAGCGATCATCGCGGGAGACCCGATCCGGTCGCTGCGACTCCTCAGCCGCGCGGTCGAGCGCAATCCCAAGCACGAGCGGGCCCGGTTCATGAAAGCCAGCCAACTCGAGCAGCTATGGCGGCGCCAGTCCTCGTTCGAGCCCGCCCCCGCCGAGGTCGTCGACGGCGAATACGCCGAGGTGATCGGGCTCGATCCGGGCAACGTCTCGGCTTGGGCTAACCGCGGCTACGTCGGCTGGCTCCTCTCGAAGGCGGATCCATCCCAGGAACGGACCCCGCCCGGGCGCCGATCGTGGCGCCGTCGGGGCATCTCATCCCTCAACGCGGGGGTCCGCTACAAGGAGGTGCGGCGCGACGCCATGGTCGGCGAGCTGAACTGGAGCCTGACCAGGTTTCGCGCCGAGGAGGGCGAGTTCGCAGGGGCCTACGAGAACTACCTGGAAGCTGTTTCGGCGATGCTCGGAGAGCCGCGGATGGGGTTCGTCGAGGACTTCTACAAGGGCGCCGGCCCCGCCCTGCTGAAGCGCTACAAGGAATACGAGAAACAGGTGAGAGAGCAGGCGAGGGCGAGGCTGAGCCAGAACCGCGGGGAGGCGCGGATGGTCAAGTCGGTCCTGGCCTTCGTGCTCAACGACTGCGGCGGCGCCCATTACGCCTACCACCAGCGCTGGGGCGATCCGGCCGCGCGGGAGCACGCGATCTCGATGTTCAGGGCAGCCATCCGGAAGAACCCGCGCTTCATGCTGCCGCAGTTCAACCTCGCCGTGATCGAGGGGGAAATGGCAGAAGAAAAGGAGGAGTACTCGCCGTCGGAGCGGGCTGCCTATCTCGTCAGCGCCCGGAAGCGTCTCCGGGAGATCATCCAGATCGAGCAGCATTGGACCTTCCCGCGCCTGCGGATCGCCGAGCTCGAGGCGCGCCTGTCGCGGCTCCAGGGGGAGGTCGCGCGAGCGGCGGCCCAGGACCCCGAATGGAGCAAGCCGGCGCCTTACGTCTGGCTGCGGACCCTGCTGCCGCACGAATACCTCTGGGAGAAGGACCAACCCGGAGGAAAGATCGACGGAAAGGGCGAGTACGTCGACCGCTTGGTCAAGCGCAAGATCCGCTGGGGAAAGGACTTCAACGAAGTCCAGGTCGAGGTGCTGATCCACTGGGCGGGGGTCCTCGCCGACGAAGCGCCGGAAAAGGCGATCCGGCTCAGTCGCAAGCTCCAGGAGGCTTTCTACGAAGCCCATCCGCTCCTCCTCGAGAGCCGCATCCGGGCGGCGAAAAAGCTGCGGCGGCGGCGGAACGCCAAACCGGGTCAATACGATGAGGAGATCCGCAGCTGCGAGTCGCTGCAGAAGCTCTTCCTCTTCACCGAGCTGCAGGAGGATCCTGTGCATTACGCGAACCTGAGGAAGTCGTTCGAGCGCCTGACGCCGACACAGCAGAAGGAGATCGCGGAGCGGGCTGCGCTCGCCGGGCCCGAGAAAGCAGTTGCGAGCCTGCTCGACGAGCTCACCGGCAGGGCTGCGGGGTGACGTAGCCTCCGCGGAGGTGTCCCCCTCCCCCCTGCTGACCCCGCTCGCCGCCGCGGTGCTCCACGTCGGCGACCCGGAGCGGATCCTCCAGATCGAATGTGGCACGGGCGACGGGGCCCTGTTCCTCGCCCGCGAGTTCCCCAGCGCCCGCATCCGCGGTGTCGATCGCTCTGAGGAGGCGGTCCGCGCCGCCACCGCCCGGGTGGGCCTCGACCCGGAAGGGCGGGTCGCGTTCAAGCAGGGCAATCCCCGCTCGTTTCCCTTTCCGGACGACCAGTTCGACCTGCTCGCCGCTCTCGACGCCCTTCCCGCCGCCGGCGAGGCGGCACGGGTCCTGCGTCCGGGCGGCTTCCTGGCCCTGGCGGCCTCGCGTGACCGAGAGGTGCCCGGCGGCTTCCGTGGCAAGCTGCTGCGCCGCCGGCTGGCGCACCTGGGATTCGAGCCGATCTGGTCCGAAGCGGCAGGCGACGGCAGCTTCTCTGTCCATCGCCTGCGCGGCGGTGGCGCCCCGGGCCTCGCCCTCTAGGCTCCAGCGCGAATGGAGATCGCCGGGACGCCGCTGACCCTGCTTGTCAATCCCTCCTCCGCGGGCGGCAAGAGCTTGGCGCTGCTGCCGCGGGTCGAGGCGGCGCTGGATGCCCGCCGCGCCGTCTTCCGGGTCGAGAAGACGCGCAGCCTCGAGCACGGGGCCGAGCTGGCGCTGCGGGCGACCGAGCAGGGCGAGGTGCCGGTGGTCGTCTCCGGCGACGGACTCTTGGGCGCCGTCGGCGGCGCGATGGCGGGAGTCCAGGCGCCCCTGGGCCTGATCCCGGCCGGGCGCGGCAACGACTTGGCGCGGGCGCTGGGGATCCCGAGCGAGCCCGAGGCGGCGGTCGAGGTGATCCTCAGCGGCGCGAGCCGCCGGATCGACGTCGGCGAGGCCAACGGCAAGCGCTTCCTCGGCATCGCCAGCGTCGGCTTCGACTCCGAATGCAACCGGCTCGCCAACGAAACCCACTGGCTTCGCGGCAACCTCGTCTACGCCTACTCGATGCCTCGCACCCTGATCGGCTGGCGCAGCGCCCGCTTCACGCTCGCGGTCGGCGAGGAACGCAAGCGAATCAGCGGCTACTTCGTCGCCGTCGCCAACAACAGCGTCTACGGCGGCGGCATGTACATCGCCCCGAACGCCGAGCTTGACGACGGCGAATTCGACGTCGTCTCGATCGGCGAGGGCGGCAAGCTGCGCTTTCTCTGGGGCCTCAAGGACGTGTTCAAGGGGACGCATATCGAAAAGGACGATGTCGACGTCTTCCGCACCCCCCGCCTCGAGCTCGACGCCAGCCGCCCCTTCCCCGTCTACGCCGACGGCGACCACCTCACCGACTTGCCGGTCTCGCTGCGGGTGCTGCCGCGCAGCCTCTCAATCCTCGTCCCGCCCGAGCGGGAGGCTTAGGCGCGATGGCCGACAACGGCAGGGCGAAGGGCAGCTTCTTCGGTGCCAAATTGGCGCTCTCGCGGGCGGTCGGCGCTGCTAGCCGGGCCAGCGGCCGCGGCGGCGGTACCACCCTGCCCGGCCGCCTGCTCCTGCGACTGGAGCCGGAGGCGATCGGCCGCCTCGGCACCGCCCTCGACCGCGGCACGACGATCGTCAGCGCCACCAACGGCAAGACGACCACCGCCGGGATGATCGCCTCGATCCTCGCCGCCGACGGCCGCCGGCCGGTCCACAACCGGGCCGGCTCGAATATGACCTGGGGCGTGGCGACGGCGCTGCTCGAGCAGAAGGGCGAGGAGGGCCTGTTTGAGGTCGACGAGGCCTGGCTGCCGCGCGTTACCGAACAACTCCATCCCTCGCTGATCGTTCTCGGCAATCTCTTCCGCGACCAGCTCGACCGCTACGGCGAGATGGAGGCGCTGGCCGACGATTGGGCGAAAACGGTGGCGGCGCGGGCCGGACTGACGAACTTCGTCCTCAACGCCGACGACCCACTGATCGCCGACCTCGGCCGCAATCCGGAGGGAGACCGGCGCCAGGGCGTCCTCTACTTCGGGATCGAGGACAACTCGCAGGCGCTCCCTGAGCTCCAGCACGCCTTCGACGCCAAGCACTGCCGCCGCTGCGGCCATCCCTACGCCTACGAGCGCGCCTTCGTCGGCCACCTCGGCCACTACTCCTGTCCCAACTGTGGCGCCGAGAGGCCGCAGCCGGAGGTGGCGGCAACCGCGATCGAGCTGCACGGGATGGACGGCTCGCGAGTGACGGTGCGGACGCCGCAGGGCGAGCTGGAGCTGGAGCTGCCCCTCCCCGGCCTCTACAACGTCTACAACGCCCTGGCAGCGGTGGCGGCAGGCCTGCGGCTGGGAGTCGCGCCGGAGCGGATTGCGCGCGCGCTCGGGGAGATGCGGGCGGCCTTCGGCCGGGTCGAGACGATCGCCGTCGGCGGCGTCCCCGTCTCGATCCTGCTGATCAAGAACCCGGCCGGCGCCAACGAGGTCCTGCGGACCCTGATGCTGGAGAGCCGGCAGCAAAGTGACAACGACGAGGGAATCGATCTCTGGATCGCGCTCAACGACCGCATCGCCGACGGCCGCGACGTCTCCTGGATCTGGGACGCCGACTTCGAGCTGTTGGCCGGCGGCGTCCGGCGCGTCGTCTGCGCGGGGACGCGGGCGCCAGAGATGGCGTTGCGGCTGAAGTACGCGGGCTGGCCGGAGGAGGCGATAGAGGTCGTACCCGGGATCGACGCCTCGCTGGACGCTGCCGTCGCGGGGTCACAGGGCCGCCTCTTCGCTCTCCCCACCTACACCGCGCTGATGGAGCTGCGAAAGCTGCTCGCCGACCGCGGGCTGGCGAAGGAGTTCTGGCGATGAGCGCCACGGCCCCGATCTGGCACGACGTCGAGTGCGGCAGCTACGAGGCCGACCTGCCGCTCTGGGAGGAGCTGGCCGAACGCCACGGCGGGCCGATCCTCGAGCTCGGCTGCGGCACCGGCCGCGTCGCGCTGCACCTGGCTCGGCGCGGCCACCGCGTCTACGGTCTCGACCGCGATCCGGCCCTGCTCGCCGCGCTCGGGGACCGCGCTTCCGATTCTTTGCACAGCGGGGTGGGTCGAAAATCGGATGCGCCTGCCAGCCCCGCCGTCGAGCCGGTCCATGCGGATGCCTGCCGGTTCCAGCTTCCCGAGCCGGTCGCTGTGGCGCTGGCGCCGATGCAGTTCCTGCAGCTGCTGCCGAGCGCCGAGGATCGCCGCGCCTGCCTGCGCTGCCTGGCCGCCGCGCTCCGACCCGGCGGTCTGCTCGCGGCCGCGATCGTCGAGAGCGTGCCTCAATCTGACGGCCCCCTCCCTCCCCTTCCGGACGTGCGCGAGATCGACGGCTGGGTCTATTCGAGCCTGCCGGTTGCCGCGGCGACAGCCGGGGAGCGGATCGTCCTGCGGCGCCTGCGGCAGACGGTCTCCCCCACGGGCGAGCTGCGGGAGGAAGACGACGAGATCCAGCTGCGCACGTTCACCGTCGGAGAGTTGGAGGCCGAGGCAGCCGACGCCGGCTTCCTCCCGGCCGGCTACCGAGTTATCCCCGAGACCGAGGCGCACGTCGGCTCCCTCGTCGTCCTCCTGGAGAGGAGCGCCTGATGGAGCTGCGGGTCCTCAGCCTCTATCCCGAGCAGATGAACATCTACGCCGACCGCGGCAACATCATCTTCCTGCGGCAACGCTGCGAGTGGCGCGGGATCGGCTTCTCCCACAGTGGTGCCGGCCCGGGCGAGCGCTTCGACCCCGCCGAGCATGACCTCCTCTACATCGGTGGCGGCCAGGACCGCGACCAGAAAGCCGTGGCCGCCGACATGGTCGCGACCAAGCGCGAGGCAATTGCCGCCGCGGCCGCCGACGGCGCCGCCCTGCTGGCGGTCTGCGGCGGCTACCAGCTGCTCGGCCACAGCTACCAGATGGGCGACGAGACGCTGCCGGGGCTGGGGATCGCCGATCTGGAGACCGTGCGCGAGCCGGGACCGCGGCTGATCGGCAACGTCGCGATCGAGGCCGACCTCGGCGCCGGCCCGCGATTGATCGCCGGCTTCGAGAACCACGGCGGCCGCACCTACCTCGGCGCCGGCGCCACCCCGCTCGGGAAAGTTGTCTCCGGCCACGGCAACAACGACCGCGACGGCTTCGAGGGCGTCAAACGCGGCAACGTCATCGGCACCTACCTCCACGGCCCGTTGCTGCCGAAGAACGCCTGGCTGGCCGACCACCTGATCGCCCTGGGGCTGGAGCGCCGCTACGGCGCCCGACCCGAGCTGGAGCCACTGCCCGACGAGCTCGAGGCCGCCGCCCATGATTCGGCGCGTAGAGCGGCCCAGTCTTCTTAAGCGGGGTTCCTTTTGGGCGCTATACGCCCATAAAGCGCCGCGCTAGCGGCCGCTGGAGCCGAAGCCGCCCTGGCCGCGAACCGACTCGCTCAGAGCCTGCGTCTCGACCACCTCGGCAGTGGCGATCGGGGTGAGGACCAACTGGGCGATCCGGTCGCCGGCCTCGACCCGGAAGGTCTCGGCCGGATCCGTGTTGAGCAGCAGGACCCGCAGTTCGCCACGGTAGCCGGAGTCGATCAACCCCGGCGCGTTGACCAGCGCGATGCCATGGTCGCGGGCAAGCCCCGAGCGCGGCAGCACCAGCCCCGCGTGTCCCTCAGGAATCTCCACCCCCACCCCGGTCCCGACGCTCCACCGCTCTCCGGGCCCGATATGAGCCGCCTCGCAGGCATAGAGGTCAAGTCCTGCATCTCCGACATGGGCACGTGAAGGCAACTGCGCCGCCTCGACGAGTCTGGTGACAGGTAGCTCCACAAGCGCCAGCCTATAGATCCGGGGGAGGGGTCTCCGGACCCTCCCCGCTGTTGTCCGGAGACCCCTCCCCCGGATCTACCTAGACCACAGCGAGATCGCTGAACCGATGCATCTCCGCCGTCGGCACCTTGGCGCAGACGAAGACGCCGTCCTCGCGATCGGTCCGCTCCAGGTCCCCCGCCACCTCGTGCAGCTCGTGCAGACGACCGCCCTCCGAGTAGGGGATCAGCAGCTCGACCTCGGTCAGGGTCTCCTCGAAGGCCGCCTCGATTCGCTCGCTCAGCGCCTGGAGCCCCTCCCCTTCCTGGGCTGAGACCAGCACGGCATCGGGATGGTCGAGCTCGGTTTCGCGCCGCTCCTCTTCGTCGAGCAGATCGATCTTGTTGAAGACGAGCAGGCGCGGCTTCTCCCCCGCCCCGATCTCCTCCAGCACCTCGTCGACCGCCTGCATGTCGGCGAGCCGCCGCTCCTCGGACGCCGAGGCGTCGACGACGTGGAGGATCAGGTCGGCGAGCACGGTCTCCTCCAGGGTCGCCTTGAAGGCCTCGACCAGCTGATGGGGGAGCTTCTCGATGAAGCCGACGGTGTCGGTCAGCAGGTAATCGCGGCCGGAGAGCTCGAAGGTGCGGGTGGTCGGGTCGAGGGTGTGGAAGAGGCGGTCGCGGACTTCGACCTCCGCCCCGGTCAGCGCGTTCAGCAGCGTCGACTTGCCGGCGTTGGTGTAGCCGGCGAGGGCGACCCGCGGCAGCGAGGAAGCCTCGCGCCGGGCGCGCATGACGCCGCGGTTGCGCTCCAGCTGCCCGAGGCGGCGGCGCAGCGCCGCGATCCGGTTGCGGGCGAGGCGGCGGTCGGTCTCGATCTGGGTCTCGCCCGGCCCCCTGGTGCCGATCCCGGCGCCGAGGCGTTCGAGGTGGGTCCAGAGGCCCCGCATGCGGGCCATGTTGTATTCGAGCTGGGCCAGCTCGACCTGCAGCTTTCCCTCAGCCGAATGGGCGTGGTCGGCGAAGATGTCGAGGATGACGGCGGTGCGGTCGACGACCGGCACCCCCAGCGCCGCCTCGAGGTTGCGCTCCTGGCGCGGCGCCAGCTCGTCGTCGCAGGCGACCAGGTTCGCCCCCGCCGCGGCGATCTCCCGTTTGAGCTCCTGCAGGCGGCCGCGGCCGAAGTAGCGGTCGGGGTCGGGTTTCGGCCGCTGCTGGGTCGCCTCGCCGGCGGTCGCTACCCCGGCGGTCCGCAGCAGCTCCTTCAGCTCGACCAGCGGGTCGCCCTCCTCGCGCCCGTCGATGACGCCGATCGCCATCGCCCGCTGGCGTGCTCTCGGGTTCGAAACGCCGGCACCGTTGGCGGACGCCGCGTAGCGGGTCTCGGTCGTCCTGCCGTTTCTCGAACCTTGCACTCAGAGAGATTGTACGCGTGGCCTCGCACCCGGCTAGGGTGGTTCCCGTGAGGGTCTTCCTGACCGGCGGCACCGGCTTCATCGGCGGCGAGGTGGCGCGCCAGCTGCGCGGGCGCGGCGACGAGCTCGTCTGTCTGGCCCGCAGCCCCGGCAAGGCGGCGAAGCTGCGCGAGCTGGGGTGCGAATTGGTCAGCGGCGACCTCTCGGACGAGGGGGCGATCGGCAAAGGCATGCAGGGCTGCGACGCGGTGATTCACGCCGCCGCCGTCTACGAGGTCGGGATCCCGCCATCGCAGCGGCCGGCGATGCGCGAGGCCAACGTCGGCGGCACCGAACGGGTCCTCGGCGCGGCGCTAGAAGCGAAGATCCCAAAGGTCGTCTACGTCTCGACCGTAGGCATCTTCGGCAACACTCGCGGCAAGGTCGTCGACGAGTCCTACGAGCACCCGGCCAAGGAATTCACCTCCGTCTACGAGCAGACGAAGTGGGAAGCCCACCAGGTCGCCAAGCGCCTGATCGACGATGGCCTGCCGTGCGTGATCGTGCAGCCGGGCGGCGTCTACGGTCCCGGCGACACCTCCTCGATCGGCCAGCTGCTCGACCAGTTCCTCTCTGGAAAGATGCCGCTGATGCCCTTCCCCGAGCTTGGCTTCTGCCTCACCCACGTGGAGGACATCGCCACCGGCATCCTCCTCGCCCTCGACAAGGGCACCGCGGGCGAGGCCTACGTCTTGAGCGGCCCGGCGACGAGGGTGCGGGAGGCGATCGGCGTCGTCGCCGAACTCACCGGCCGCAAGCCGCCGCGCGGGGCGATTCCGACGCCGCTGATGAAGGCGATGATCCCGCTCGGGCCGCTGGTCGGCAAAGTGATGGGCCAGCCGCCGAACCTGCGCGAGCTGATCTCCTCGGCTGACGGCGTTACCTTCTGGGCCGGCTACGAGAAGGCCCGGCGCGAGCTTGGATATGAGCCGCGCGGTCTCGAGGAGGGGCTGCGGGCGATGCTCGCCAAGGAAGGACGCCTCGCGGCTGCATAAGCTGCCGCCCCGTGCGTGTAATCGACGTCAAGCACCTCGGCCGGCCACACGTGATCGGCTGCTGGGAGGTCGACGACCTCCTAATCGATTGTGGCCCTGAGTCCTCGCTGCCGACCCTGCTCGAGGAGCTCGGCGGCGAGCAGCCGCGGGCGCTGCTGCTGACCCACATCCATCTCGACCACGCCGCCGCGACCGGGGCGCTGGTCCGCCGCTGGCCGGATCTCGAGGTCTACGTGCACGAGCGCGGAGCGCCGCACCTCGTCGACCCGTCGAAGCTGCTCGCCAGCGCCGAGCGCCTCTACGGCGACCGGCTCAACTACCTCTGGGGCGAGATCCTGCCGGTGCCCGAGGGCAACGTCCACGTCCTCACCGGCGGCGAGACCGTCCACGGGATGCAGGTTGCTTATACCCCCGGCCACGCCTCCCACCACGTCTCCTACTTCCACGAGGGCTCCGGCACCGCCTTCACCGGCGACGCGACCGGCCAGCGGATTCAGGCAACCGATGTGATCGTGCCGGGGGCGCCGCCGCCGGACGTCGACGTCGACGCCTGGCACCGGGCGCTCGACGCGATCGAGGCCTGGCAGCCCGACCGCCTCGCCCTCACCCACTTTGGCGTCTTCAATGACGCCCCGGCGCACCTGGCCGAGCTGCGCGAGCGCCTCGCCTACGAAGCCGAGCTCGTCCGCGAGCTCGACGAGGAAGTCTTCGAGCAGCGTTTCCGCGAGGACCTGCGCAACCGGACCGACGAGGAGACCGCACTCGCCCTCGAACAGGCGAACCCCCCCGACTTCCACTGGCGCGGCCTACGGCGCTACTGGGACAAGAAGGCCGAGCGCGAAGCGGCTTGAGTCGGGCCTAGGCCAGGTGCTCGCGCATGCGCTCGACGGCCTCTTCGATGCGGTCGTCGGGGGCGGTCAGCGCAATGCGGAAGAAGCCCTCGCCGCTCGGCCCGTACATCGAACCGGGTGAGATGACGACGGCGGCCTCCTCGAGCACGAGCTCGCAGAAGGAGGTCGAAGTGTGGCCCTCGGGGACCGGAGCCCAGACGTAGATCGTGCCTTTCGGCGAGGGGACGTCGACGCCGATCTCTCGCAGGGTTGAGACGACGAGGTCGCGGCGGCGGGTGTAGATCGCGTTCATCTGCTCCATCGGCTCGCTCGGGCCCTCGAGGGCGGCGACGCCGGCCATCTGAATCGCCTCGAAGAGACCGGAATCGACGTTGGTCTTCAGCCGCCAGTAGGTCTGGATCGCCTCGGCGTTGCCGAGGATCGCCGCGCAGCGCCAGCCGGTCATGTTGTAGCCCTTGGAGAGCGAGAAGACCTCGACGCCGATCTCCTTGGCTCCTGGCGTAGCGAGGAAGCTCGGGGCGACGTAGCCGTCGTAGGTGGTCTCCGAGTAGGCGTTGTCGTGGACGACGAGGATCTCGTGCTCGCGGGCGAAGTCGATGACCTGCTCGAAGAAGCCGTCGGGGACCACGGCGCCGGTCGGGTTGTTCGGGTAGTTGATGAACATCAGGCGCGCTTTGGCGGCGACGTCGGCCGGGACAGCGTCGAGATCTGGGGCGAAGCCCAGCTCCGGGACCAGCGGCAGCAGCTCGGCCTCGGCGCCGGCGAGGATCGGACCGCCGGTATAGACGGGGTACCCCGGGTCGGAGGCGAGGGCGACGTCGCCGGGGTCGAGGAAGGCGAAGCAGAGGTTGTAGATGCACTCCTTGGCACCGATCGCCGGGATCACCTCGGTCTTGGGGTCGATCTCGACCCCGAAGCGGCGGTCGTAGAACCTGCTGAGGCCCTGCCGGAACTCGTCGCGGCCGCGGTTGCTCGGGTACTGGTGGTAGGCGGCGTTGGCGACCGCCTCCTGCATCGCCTCGACAACGTGCGGGTAGGTGGGTTCGTCCGGATCGCCGATCCCGAGGCTGATCACGTCGATTCCCGCGGCGCGCTTCTCAGCGATCTGCTGCTCGAGTTCCTGGAACTTGTAAGGAGGGATGGCCTCCAGGCGGCGTGAGGGGTCAGCGATGCCCATGGGCGCGGAAATCTATGCGATCGACGGCGTCACTCGCCGTCCAGCTCGGCGAGTGCCTGCAGCAGCTCCGGCGTCAGCTCACCGGCGAAGACAGGCTCGGCCCAGCCGTCGAGCTGCACGTCCAGATCCTCGGAGATCGCGACCTGCAGCTCGCCGCCTTCGAGCTCGACCACGAGCGGGCTCTCGGCGCCGCGGAGGAAGGCGGTGACGGCGGCGCCGCTGGCGCCGGTGCCGGAGGAGAGCGTCTCCCCCACCCCGCGCTCGAAGATGCGGGCGCGGACCCGGCTGTCGTCGATCGCCAGGAAGGAGACGTTGGTTCGGTTGGGGAACAAGGGGTGCCCTTCGATTTCGGGACCGATCGCGCCGAGGTCGAGCTCCTCGAGCTCGTCGCCGACGACGATCGCGCACTGCGGGTTGCCGATCGAGACGTGCTGGAACTCCCAGCTGCGGCCGGCCGCCTCGAGCGTGCCGCGGCCGTCCTCGCCGCCGGAGGGAAAGTCCTTCGAGCTGGTCGAGGCGCGGCCCATGTCGACCGAGCAGGTCAACTCGCCGGTGATCGTCGGCCGGATCGGCCCGGCGACGGTGTTGATCGCGAACTCCTCGGCGTCGGTCCAGCCGTTGCGGCGCAGGTAGAGGATCGCCTCGCGGGCACCGTTGCCGGAGAGCTCGGCCTCGGAGCCGTCAGGGTTGAAGATCCGCAGGTCGGCTACGAACTCCGGGTCCTCACTGCGCGAGAGCAGCAGCACGCCGTCGGAGCCGACCCCGAAGTGCTGGTCGCAGAGCCACTCGATCCGCGTCGCCGTCA
Organism: Solirubrobacterales bacterium; assembly: GCA_035940865.1. GTDB lineage: Bacteria > Actinomycetota > Thermoleophilia > Solirubrobacterales > 70-9 > VAYN01. The sequence goes on along the minus strand of DASZEL010000005.1, from coordinate 196,493 downwards.
GCTCCCACGGCAACCGCTCCCGCTCGAGGATCAGGTAGTCGTTGCCCAGGGCCTGCCACTTCTCGAACTTCACGCGCGGCAGCCTATTCGGGCGGCAACCTCCTCGTCGCTGAGGCCGGTGCGGTCGACGAGGCGCAGGTTGGGGATTTTGCGCATCCAGGTGAGCTGGCGGCGGGCGTAGTTGCGGGAGCGCCTCTTCATCGTCTCGAGGTCGCCGGCGAGTAGCTCGTCGAAGCCGAGCGCTTTGCGGGCGGTGCGGCCGGGGCCGAGGGCGTCGGCGCGGCGGGCCTCCTCGGCCGCTCCGGCGGCGACGATCGCCTCCGTGCGGGCGTCGATCCGCTCGTAGAGCCGGGCGCGGTCCATGTCGATCCCGAAGATCGTCGTCGGATGTCGCGTCTCGGGCGACCAGAGCTCGGAGTCCTCCGTTTCCGGCGGCACTTTCCGCAGCGACAGCTCCGCCAGCGCCGCGCGTAGATAGAGGCCCGTTCCTCCCACCACGATCGGCCGCCGCCCCGCCTCCAGCGCTGCGTCTATCTCCCTATGAGCAAGGGGCATGTAGTCCCCGATCGAGAAATCAGCCGTGATTGGCACGAATCCCAGCAACCGGTGCTCCAGCTGCTTCCGCTCCTCCGGGGTGGCGGCCCCGGTCAGCGTCTCCAGCCCCTCATAGACCTGCAGAGCGTCGCAGTTGATCGCGACCGGATCCTCCCCTCGCTCCCGCAGCAAATCGGCCAGCTCCAGCGCGACACCGGTCTTCCCGACGCCGGTAGGACCGAATATGGCGACCACGGTCATAGGGGTGTCGGTGAAGCCCCGAACGGCTTGTACTTTTTCGGCGTGCGGCTCTCGGAAGGCGCCCGGCGATTCACCGAAAAAGTTGAGAGAGGGGCTTTACCGACACCCCACTCAACGTCTGCGAGGTGGCAGATTCAATCTCCACCGGTACGAATTCACCCGGCTCAGCGACGCCGTCGAAGTTGACCGCCTTGCCGTGCCGCGTGCGTCCCCGCAGCTTGGTCTCATCCGTGCGGCTCGTTCCTTCGACCAGCACGTCGAGGGTGCGGCCGACAAACCTCTGTGCCTGCTCCGCCGCCCGCCGCTGGACCACCTCGACCAGCCGTTCCATCCGCTCGACCTTGAGCGGGTGCGGCAGCTGATCGTCCATCGTCGCCGCCTCGGTTTCGCGGCGGGGCGAGAAGATGAAGGTGAAGGCGCCGTCGTAGCCGACCTCCTCGGCCACTTCCAGCGTCTCGGTGAAGTCGGCCTCGGTCTCACCGGGGAAGCCGACGATGATGTCGGTGGTGATCGCGCAATCGGGAACGTGCTCGCGGATCAGCGCCACCCGGTCCATGTAGCGCTGGCGGTTGTAGGTCCGCCGCATCCGCTTCAGCACCGCACTCGAGCCCGACTGCAGCGGCAGGTGGATTTGCTCGCAGAGGGCGGGCAGCTCGGCGTGGGCGAGGACCACGTCCTCTTTCATGTCCTTCGGATGCGGGCTCGTGTAGCGGATCCGCTCGATCCCCTCGATCGCGTCGACCCGGCGCAGCAGGTCGGAGAAACCGATCCGCTTCTCGTGCGGCAAATCTCGTCCGTAGCTATTGACGTTCTGGCCCAGTAGCGTCACCTCGACGACGCCGTCGGCCGCCAGCGCCTCCGCCTCCGCGACCAGCTCGTCCGGGTCGCGGCTGACCTCGCGCCCGCGGGTCGAGGGGACGATGCAGTAGGAGCAGACGCAGTTGCAGCCCTGGGAGATCTGCAGCCAACCCTGGAACTCGCGCTCGCGACGGGTCGGCAGGTGACCGGAGAAGTCCTCGAACTCGAAGTAGCCCTGGGCGGTGAGCGAGTCGCTGTTGAGGAACTCGGCCAGCTTGTGAATCTGGCCCGGGCCGAAGGCGACGTCGACAAAGGGGAAGCGCTCGAAAACCTCCTCCTTGACCGACTGCGCCCAGCAGCCCCCTACTCCGACGAGCCTCTCCGGGTCCTCACTCTTCAACCGTTTTGCCTGCCCCAGGTGAGCAATGAAGCGTGAGTCGGCCGACTCGCGGATCGAGCAGGTGTTGAAGAGGATCAGGTCGGCGTCTTCGCGGCTCGGCGCCTCCTCGTAGCCGAGCGAAGCAAGCATCCCGCGCATCCGCTCGGAATCGTGCACGTTCATCTGGCACCCGAAGGTGGTGACGTGGAACTTCTTGGCCATCAGACGCAGGGTAGCGTCGGGCCAGCTACTTGACCGTCAGCTGCCCTTCCATTCCAGCCTGGCGATGACCGGGAACGGAGCAGTAGTAGGTGTAGGTGCCGGCTTTGAGATCGGCGGTCGCCGCTTTTTCCCCTTCGCTGATCGGTTCGAAGCCGGCAAGTTCTTTGCCGTCTTCTTCGATCACGACGTTGTGCGGGATCGCCGAGGGGTTCTCGAAGTCGATCGTGACTTTGCCGGCTTTCGCCGTCAGGCTTTCTTTGTCGAAGGCCAGAGCGGCGGGATCGGCCGCCAGTTTCAGCGTCGTCGCGGAGGCTTCCGCTTTGCCCCCCGAGCCTTGCTTGCCCGAGGTTTCGCCGGTGGGGTTCTCGGTCTGGTCGCCTTCGCCGCTTTGGGTGGGCTCGTCTTCCGCGCCTCGCGGTTCCGGCGTCTGGCCGCCTTTGCCTTCTTGCGAACCTTCCGTAGGACCGACCGGTTCTTCTCCCTGAACCGAGCCTTCGGCTGCTTCTTCGGCTTCCTGTTCGCCCTCCTCGCGTTCGCCCCCGAGCGCGCCGCCTTCGTTGGAGAATCCGCCGACGCTTTCGCCCTCTTCGAGCTTTTCGTTGAACTCCTTGTACTCGGCCGCCTTCGCCTCGTGCTCTTCCCCGGAGTAGCGGGTGGCGAAGGTAGTGGCGGCAACGACGAAGACGGCAAACCAGAGGACGACCACCGGCAGCGCTCTGCCGGGGAAGTCCTTCAGTTTCAGGCCGGCGAAGGTGACGACCAGGGCTGAGACGGCAAGGACGATGCCGCAGGCGTAAAAGAGCTTCTCGTTAGTACTCATCGGGCGGCGGCCATCCTATAGAGGTCGTACCCGGCTCGCCGTGAGGCGAAAGCGACCTAAGCCGCTCTCACCTCAGCCTCTGGCGCGGCAACCTCGGCCTCGTCTGCCTGCGGCGCCTCGCCGTCGATCCCGAGCCCAGTTCTGATCTTGGTTTCGAGCTCCATGGCCAGCTCCGGGTTGTCAGCCAGGAACTGCTTGGCGTTATTGCGTCCCTGGCCGAGACGGGTCTCGCCGTAGGAGAAGAAGGAGCCGGATTTCTGGACCAGGTCCTGCTCGATGCCGAAGTCGAGCAGCTCGCCCTCGCGGGAGATCCCGACGCCGTACTCGATGTCGAACTCGGCCTGGCGGAACGGAGACGCGACCTTGTTCTTGACGACTTTGACTCGGACCCGGTTGCCGACCGCCTCGGTCCCTTCCTTCAGGGTCTCGATCCGGCGGATGTCGAGCCGCTGCGAGGAGTAGAACTTCAGCGCCCGGCCGCCCGGCTGGGTCTCCGGCGAGCCGAACTGTACGCCGACTTTTTCGCGAATCTGGTTGGTGAACAGGCAGACGGTGTTGGTCCGGTTGAGATTGCCGGCCAGTTTTCGCATCGCCTGAGACATCAGCCGCGCCTGCAGGCCGACGGTGGTGTCGCCGATCTGGCCGTCGAGCTCGGCTTTGGGGGTCAGCGCGGCGACCGAGTCGATCGCGACCACGTCGACCGCGGCGGAGGCGATCAGCCGATCGGCGATCTGCAGCGCCTGCTCGCCGTAATCAGGCTGGGAGACGAGCAGCTCGTCGGTGTCGACGCCGATCGCCCGCGAGTAGACGGGGTCGATTGCGTGCTCGGTGTCGATGAAGGCGCAGACGCCGCCCAGCGCCTGGGCCTGGGCGATGATGTGGTTGACAAGCGTCGTCTTACCCGATGACTCCGGGCCGAAGATCTCGACGATGCGGCCGCGCGGGACGCCGCCGATACCGAGCGCCAGGTCGAGCGCCAGCGCCCCGGTCGGGATCGCCTCGACCTTGACGGTGCCCTTGTCACCGAGGCGCATCAGGGAGCCCTCGCCGAACTCCCTTTTGATTCCGGTTACCGCGCTCTCGAGCGCTGCGTCTTTCGCTTTGGCCTCCTTGGCCGAAGCGTCTCTCAAGTTCGTTTTCGCCATCTAGATCACCTCACTGCTGCCCCCGCCGGGCAGCTCGACTTGGGCCAACGGCACATAGCGCGCACCGGTCGGCTGGAGTTCAGAACGATAAAGAGCCATCCGGACAGCAATCCGAGGCTCCGCCAGCTCCTCCGGAATCGCTCCCGGAGGCTCCGAGACGACCATCGGCCGCCTCGATCCCCGCGCCTCGGGACGCACCCGAGCCACGGTCACATGCGGCCAAAACGGCCGCTTCTCGGGTTCGTAGAAGCCCGCTTCGACAAGCCTTTGCTCGAGCCCCGCCTGCAGCGCCTCGGCACCGGGCGAGATCGCCGGCAGCGCGTAGACCCGCGCCCGCCCCCGCGGCGGCCGCGGCTCGGGGTCTCGCAGCTCCACCCAGGGCGCCGGCGCGGCGCTGTCGCTGACCGTCGCCGCGATCGCCTCGATCTCCTGCTCCGGCCGCGAGCCGAGGAAGGCGAGGGTGATGTGGAGCGACTCCGGGGGCACGGGTCGCAGCGCCGGGTCCGCCAGCGCCTCCCTCCCCCACACGACGAGACCCTCCCGGGTCTTCTCCGGCAGGTCGAGCGCGACGAACAGGCGTGCGCGAGGGCTCTTCGGTCGCTCCTTGGCCACGGCCGCCACGCTACGCGGCAACGACGCACGAAACAACGCCCTATCGGAACTTTTGCCTCACGACTTCGTGCCGTTTCCCTCACCGAGCAGCTGTCGCAGCAGGTGCATCCCGACCAGGGCCGAGCGTTCGCGGATATCGAGGCGCCCGCCCGGGATCACCGGATCGCGGGCGATGCTGGTGCCGTCGGCCAGACGGGCGTTGAAGCAGACGTAGCCGATCGGCTTCTCCTCCGAGCCGCCGCCGGGCCCGGCGATGCCGGTGATCGAGACCGCCACGTCGGCGTCGAAGCGCTCCAGCGCCCCCTTCGCCATCGCCTCGGCAACCTCCGGCGAGACCGCCCCCTGCGCCTCGATCAGCCCCGGATCGACCCCCAGCAACTGCGCCTTGGCCTCGTTCGAGTAGGCGACGACGCCGCCGGCGAAGTACTCGGAGGCTCCCGCGAGGTCGGTGATCCGCGCGGCCAGCAAGCCGCCGCTGCAGGACTCCGCCAGCGCCAGTCGCCGGCCAAGCAGAAGCGTCGCCACCTGGGCGTCGATCGTCTCGCCGTCGAGGCTGAAGGTCTCTCGCGAGTGCCGCCGCGCCAGCCCCTTCCGCACCTCCTCGGCCACCTCGGTCGCCTCGTCGCGGTAGCGGACGTCGATCTCGATCTCCCCTTTTCGCAGGCAGGTGGTGATCTCCACTGCGCCCAGCTCAAGTCCCTCGCCCTCCATCTCGCGCAAGCTCTTGGCGATCTCGGACTCAGGGACCCCGAACATCCGCATCGTGTAGGCGCGCAACGGCGTCGCTTGCGCCAGGACCTCCTGCACCGGCTCCGTCTCCACCGCTGCCTCCCACATCGGCTGCAGCTCGCGCGGCGGACCGGGCAGCACGACGACGACCCGCTCACCGGCCGGAACCACAAGCCCGGGCGCGGTCCCGACGGGGTCGAGGGCGACCGACCCCGCCGGCACCATCGCCTGCTTGCGGTTTGCCTCCCGCAGCGCCGTCTCATCGAGCCGGAACCGCTGTGCGAACCCACTGAGAATCTCGGCGATCTTCGCCTCCATCTCCTCGTTGAGCACCATCTCGCGGCCGGCGAAGCGGCCGACGGTCGCGGCCGTGAGGTCGTCCGCGGTCGGTCCCAGCCCGCCGCTGGTGACGATCAGGTCCATGCCCTCGCCGGCCATAAACCGCAGCGCCGCCTCGAGGTCGTCGGGCCGATCGGCGACCACCATGATGTGGGCGACCTCCACCCCGCGCTCGGCGAGCCGCTCGGAGACCCAGGGGCCGTTGGCGTCGGGGATGCGGCCGGTCAGGACCTCGGTCCCGGTGACGACGATGCCGGCGCGGATCACGCGCAGGAAAGACGTCGACGTTGGGTCGCTCGCGGCATCGGCGCTGACGCTACCGGACCGGAACCGCCTGCCCCACGTGAGGCCCCGACTGCGACCTGTGAGGGCTGGCTTTCCCTCCCTTGGGGTCGGTGGTATCGGAGCCGCCGCCCGTAGCGAGGCCGATCGCGAGCAGGACGGCGATCACCAGCGCGGTGACGGCGGCGGCCATCACCCGCGGTGAGATCCTGCTGCGCCTGCGCTGCCGCTGGCGTACCACCGGGCGCGGGCGCGGATCGACCCGCGGCAGCCGCTCTCCCGGTCGGGCGGCACCGCGGCTGCGGCGCTGTTCTTCGGCCAGCCGATCGCCGTCGAGGCCGAGGAAACGGCCGTAAGTGCGGATAAAGGCCCGGGTATAGGTGTCCTCGGGCAGCTGATCCCAGTCTTCGTTCTCGATCGCCTGCAGGTAACGGGCGCGGATCTTGGTCTCCGCCTCAACCTCTTCCAGGCTCAGCTTGCGGCGGCTGCGCGCCTCTCGCAGCTTGTTTCCTACGGAGTCGTCCACGGCTCTATTCTGCGCCCCGCGGCGCAATCGCGCAAAGTGCGGCTTTCCTAGAGCTCGGAATCGGAGTCCACAGCCACCGGCGCCGGCTCGGCATCGCCGTTGCTGAGGACCCGCTGCAGATCGGCTTGCGTGATCAGCACCTGGCGCGGTTTCGAGCCCTCGTAGCCGGAGATGACGCCGCGGCGCTCGAGCATGTCGATCAGCCGCCCGGCGCGGGTGTAGCCGACCCGCAGCCGCCGCTGGATCATCGAGACCGAGGCGGTCTCGGTCTGCACGACCAGGCGGATCGCCTCGGCGAGGAGGTCGTCGCTGTCGGGGTCGAAGTCGTCGTCGCGGCTCTCGGTCTCAGCCTCCTGCGGAGTCTCCAGCAGCTCGTCCTCGAAGTCCGGTTCGCCTTGCTTGGCCCAGTGGCCGGTGATGCGGGCGATCTCATCCTCGGTGACGAAGGCGCCCTGGACGCGGGACAGTTTCGAGGTGCCGGCGCCGCGGAAGAGCATGTCCCCCTGCCCGAGCAGGGTCTCGGCGCCCCCCTGGTCGAGGATCACCCGGGAGTCGGTCTGGGAGGAGACGGCGAAGGCGATCCGCGAGGGGATGTTGACCTTGATCGTGCCGGTGATGATGTCGGTCGAGGGGCGCTGGGTCGCCAGCACCAGGTGGATCCCGGTGGCGCGCGACTTCTGGGCGAGGCGGATGATCGAGTCCTCGACTTCGGCCGGGGCGACCATCATCAGGTCCGCGAGCTCGTCGATCACGCAGAGGATGTGGGGCAGCGGCGATTCGCCCCTCTTCCGGCGGACCTTGTTCAGCTCGTCGAGGTTGCGGGCGCGGGCCTCGCTCATGATCCCGTAGCGGCTCTCCATCTCCCCGATCAGGTTGGAGAGGACGTTGGCGGCCAGCCGCGGTGAGGTCACAACCGGCGTCAGCAGGTGCGGAACGTTCTCGTAGTGGTTGAGCTCGACCTGCTTCGGGTCGACGAGGACCAGCCGGACCTCGTTCGGCGAGGCCTGCATCAGGATCGAAGAGAGGATCGCGTTGACGCAGCCGCTCTTGCCCGAGCCGGTGGTGCCGGCGACGAGGACGTGGGGCATCTTCGCGATGTCGGTCCAGACGGGGAGCCCGTCGATCCCCTTGCCGAGCCAGGCGACCAGCGGCGAGGTCTTCTCCGGGCGGCCGGCGTAGATGTCGCCGAGACGGACCATCTTGCGGGTGCGGTTGGGGACCTCGACGCCGACCGCCTGCTTGCCGGGGATCGGCGCGAGGATGCGGATATCGGTCGAGGCGAGGGCATAGGCGATGTCGTTGGCGAGCTCGGTGACTTTCTTGACTTTGGTCCCGGGCGCCAGGCGCAGCTCGAAGCGGGAGACGTGCGGCCCGCTGACGATGCCGACGATCTTCGCCTCGACGCCGAAGTGACCGAGCGTCTCGACCAGCTTGCGGCCAACCGCTTCGTGGTCGCGCGGATCGGGGCCTTTCTCGCCTTTGCCGCGCTCGAGCAGCTTTGCCGGCGGCGGCCGGTAGTCGATCTCTTCGGACATCGTGACGCCGCGTTTATTGCCCATCGGGGTGAGGCCGGCGTGCGCGCGGTCGCCCTCGTCGACCACGGCAACCGCGTCGGCGGAGTCGTAGTTCTGAAGCTCGACTTTCTGGGGCGGCTCCTCGGCGTCGTCCTCGGCCGGGAGGACGTGCGTCGCGGTGTCGGCGTCGGCCTGCGCATCGAAGTCGAAGTCGTCCTCCTCGGCGAGCGCTACCGTCGGTTCGAACTCCTCGTCGTCCTCCGGATAGCTGCTCATCACGTCGGTCTGGCCGGCGAGGGTCGCCGCCTCGGCGCGCGCCTCGCGATGCTCGCGCCAGTCGGCATGGGTCCTGGCCACGGTCCGGGCGGCCGCATCGCCGCCGGCGAAGACGCTGCGGAAGATCGCCCGCAGGGATCGGCCGAGGCCGCGGGCCAGGGCGGACACCGAGGTGCCGGTGAGAAGCATCCCGCCGACGACCAGCAGCAGGACCGTGAAGATGCGGGCGCCGATCGACCCGAAGAGGTAGACGAGCGCGGTTTCGACCCCGTAGCCGACCTTGCCGCCTTCCCAACCGAAGAAGAGGACGAAGATGAGGTAGACGCCGAAGGCGACGAGGAAGAGGGCGATCAGGTCGATGTGGCGCTGCTCGAGCCCGGCCGGCAGATACAGGCCGCCACCTTTGCCTTTGCCCTTGGGCTTCCGTTTGGAGGCAGCTTTGCCTTTGCGGGTCGATCCGCCCCGCTTCTTACGCACGAACATGATCACCCCGTTCGACGCGGAGCCTCTCACCCCTGCGAGCTACTAAATCTGCTCTAAAAGTCCAGAGGAGCGGCAATTTCCGCCGCTACCATCGCCTTGTGCTCTCTGAAGCCGAACCGGTAGGCGGTCGTGTCCTCGTCGTCGAGGACGACGTCGACATCGCCGACGTCCTCCGCCGCTCGCTCCGCAACGAGGGCTACGAAGTCCGCACTTCCGCCGACGGAACCGAGGCGCTCGACGTCGCCGCGGGGTTCTTCCCCGACCTGGTCGTCCTCGACCTCGGCCTGCCGGGCCTCGACGGGATCGAGGTCTGCCGGCGGCTGCGCAGCGACGGCGACGTGCCGATCCTGATGCTGACCGCCCGCGCCGAGACCGAGGACCGGGTCACCGGCCTCGACAGCGGCGCCGACGATTACCTCGTCAAGCCGTTTGAGCGCCAGGAGCTGCTGGCGCGGATCCGGGCGCTGCTGCGCCGCCGGCCGCCGCGCGGCGCTGCCTCGCTCGAGGTCGGCGACCTCACGCTCAATCCGGACACCCGCGAGGTCCGGCGCGGCGAGCGCGAGATCGAGCTGACCAACCGCGAGTTCGAGCTGCTCGAGTTCCTGATGCGCAACGAGCGCCTGGTCGTCTCCCGCGAGCGCCTGCTCGACGAGGTCTGGGGTTATGACCCGATGGCGGCGACCAACACGATCGACGTCTTCATCTCCAACCTGCGGCGCAAGCTCGAGGCCGGCAGCGAGTCGCGCCTCCTGCACACCAAACGCGGTGCCGGCTACGTCCTCAAGGCCTAGGGCGATGAAGCGCCTCTTGCGCCCCCGCTCCTGGCCGGTCCGGTGGCGGCTCGCGGTCGTCTCCTCGGCGCTGACGCTGGTGATCCTGATGCTCTTCGGTGGCCTGATCGGGAAGATCGCGACCGACCGCATCCGTGACGACTTCAACGGCGAGGTGAAAAGCGCGGTCAAGATCCTCGCCGGCCAGACCCAGATCGTCTACTCCCCCTTCGGAGGCGAAGCGCAGGCGTTCAAGGGGCCGCAGCTGAACGCTTTCGCCCTGCCGGGCGACGCCTCGGTGCGGGTCTACGACATCGAAGAAAACCTGATCTACGCGAACGAGGGGGCGGCCCCGCTCGGACCACCCCGGGAAGGCCTGACCGACTTCCACGGGATGCGGGTGGCGACCGAACCGGTGCTCGACGGCTCGCAGTCGGTCACCGGGTTCGTCCAGTACGGACGCAGCCTCGAGCACGTGGAAGCGACGATCGACCGGCTCTGGCTGCTGGTGGTCGGCGGCATCCTCGGGGGCACTCTCCTGGCCGTTTTCGCGGGGGTGGTGATCGCCCGGCGGGCGATGGCACCGATCGCGTCGCTGACCGCGACCGCGAAGGAGATCGCCACCACCGGCGATCCCTCGCAGCGGATGCCCGACCCGAAAGCCGACGACGAGGTCGGCGAACTGGCCCGGACGCTGGAGGAGATGCTGCGCTCGCTCGACGCGGCGCGGGCCGAACGCGAGGGCGTGATGCAGAAGCAGCGCGAGTTCGTCGCCGATGCTTCCCACGAGCTGCGCACGCCGCTGACCAGCGTCCTCGCCAACCTCGAGTTGCTGCAGGCGTCGCTGGGCGCCGCCGACCAGGCCGAGGACCGCGAGATCGTCGACTCCGCCCTGCGCTCCTCCAAACGGATGGGCCGCCTGATCGGGGATCTGCTGCTGCTCGCCCGCGCCGACGCCGGCCGCTTACCTGCGCACCGCCGCGTCGACCTGGCCGAAATCGCCGGCGACGCCGCCGCCGAGGTCGCGCCGCTGATGGGCAACCGCGAGCTGATCGTTGATAACGAGAAGCCGCTGCGGGTCGAGGGCAGTCGCGATGAGCTGCACCGGATGGTCCTCAACCTGCTCGACAACGCGATCCGCCACACGCCCCAGGGCTCGTGCGTGGAACTGCGGCTCTGGGAGAGCGACGGAAACGCGCTCGTCGAAGTCGCCGACAACGGCCCCGGAATCCCCGAGTCAATGAGGGCCCAGGTCTTCGATCGTTTCGTCCGCGGCACCGGCCCCGCCGACACCGCCCGCGGCACCGGCACCGGCCTCGGACTGGCGATCGTCAGCGCTGTAGCCGAGTCCCATGGCGGCGGCGTCGAGGTGCGGGAGTCGAAATCCGGCGGAGCCCTCTTCCTCGCCCGCATCCCCCTCGCGAAGCAGGCGAGACCCGCTCGAAAACCTTTAGAGGCGCTTTAGAGCACCCCCCTAGATTCCCCCGCGGACGAGACACACTGGCCCGCCGAGGTTTCTCCCCAGAATCACCTCGGCGGGCTCTTTCTTTTTCGGGATTGGGCTAGGGACGGGGGTCTTCTTGTAGGGAGAGGTGGGTGTCCCTCTCGAGACCTGGGTTCCTCGCCTTTAAGTAGCCGTCTCTCGCTGAGTGGTCTGTGCGAGGAACAGGACGCCGGTCCCGAGAGGGACACCCACCTCTCCTCGCAACACGATCTGGCTGACGCTGATCCCTCGGTCGTTGTAGCTAGATACCCGAACGGCCCGCGACTCGACGTGAGCTTCGGCGACTGTCGCTCGGAGGGAGGGGTGTCCCCTGGCCGACCGGCGTCCTCTTGCCGGCACAGACCACTTAGCGAGAGAAGCTGCGTTAGAGGCCGGCAACCCAGGGAGGTCAGGGGACACCCCTCCCTCCCTACAGCACCACGTCCGAACTACTAGACCTCGATCACCACCGGGAGGACCATCGGCCGGCGGCGGAGACGTTGCCAGACGAGCTTGCCGATCGCCTCGTGCAGGTCCTCCTCGACCAGATGGGGCTCGCGGTGGCCGGCCTTGGCGGCGTCGTCGAGCTGGTCTTCGACCAGGTCCTTGAGGTCTTCGACCAGGGAATCGGCCTCGTCGAGGAAGGCGACGCCGCGGAAGATCACCTCGGGGTCGGCGACGATGGTGCCGTCGTCGCTGGAGATCGTCGCGACGACGATGAAGATGCCGTCGGCGGAGATCGCCCGGCGGTCGCGCAGGGCGGCGTCGTCGGGCTCGCCGATGTTGACGCCGTCGACGTAGATGACACCGGCGTGGATGTCCTCGCCGAAGCTCGCCCCGTCGCCGTCGACTTCCAGCGGCAGGCCGTTGCGGCCCTGGAAGATGCGCTCGCCTTCGATCCCGACCGCTTCGGCCAGTTCGCTGTGCAGCCGCAGCCGCTTGTAGTCGCCGTGCACCGGCATTACGTAGCGCGGCTTGGTCAGGTTCAGCATCAGCTTGATCTCCTCCTGCCAGCCGTGGCCGGAGGCGTGGATCGGCGCGTCCTTGGCGGTGATCACGGTGGCGCCGATCTCATAGATGCGGTCGATCGTCTCGTTGACCGCCCGCTCGTTGCCGGGCACCGGCGTCGCCGAGAAGACCACGGTGTCGCCCGAGTGCAGCTGCACGTCGCGGTGGTCGTTGTTGGCCATCCGCCGCAGCGCCGAGAGCGGCTCGCCCTGGCTGCCGGTCGAGATCACGACGACTTTCTCGTCGGGGAAGTCCTCGATCTCCCGCGGCTGGATGAAGATCCCCTGAGGCGCGTTGGCGATCCCGAGGTTGGAGGCGATGTTGAAGTTCTTGCGCATCGAGCGGCCGACCAGCGCCACCTTGCGGTCGAGCCGGACGGCGGCGTCGATCACCTGCTGGACGCGGTGGATGTTGGAGGCAAAGGAGGTGACAATGATCCGGCCCTTGCAGCGGGAGAACTGCTGCAGCAGCGCCGGCCCGACCGAGGACTCCGAGGGGGCGACCCCAGGGCGGTCGGCATTGGTCGAGTCGCCGCAGAGCAGCAGCAACCCTTCCTTGCCGAGCTCGGCCAGGCGCGAGACGTCCGCCGGCCGCCCGTCGACCGGGGTCTGGTCGAACTTGTAGTCACCGGTCATCAGGACCGAACCGGCCTCGGTCTTGAGCAGGACCGCCCGCATGTCCGGGATCGAGTGGGCGAGGTGGATCAGCTCGAGCTCAAAGGGCCCGCAGCGCACCTTCTCCCCCGGCGGCAGCTCCTGCAGCGGGGCGCTCTCGCCCAGCTTGTGCTCGTCGAGCTTGGAGCGGACCATGCCGACGGTCAGCAGGCCGCCGTAGATTTTCGGCGGCATCCCGATCTCTTTGAGGACGTAGGGCAGCGCCCCGACGTGGTCCTCGTGGCCGTGGGTGAGGACGATCGCCTCGATGTCGGCGGCGCGCTCGCGCAGGTATGAGAAGTCCGGCAGCACGAGGTCGATCCCGTGCATCTCGGCAGTGGGGAACATCAGCCCCGTGTCGACGACGACGATACGGCCGTCGTACTCGATCACGGTCATGTTCTTGCCGATCTCGCCGAGGCCGCCCAGGGGCAGCACTCGAAGTTTGCTTGGCACTAGGGGTAGTTACTCACTCTCTTTATCGATTGTCTAACTGGGAATCGCGACGTTGGCAGCATCGAGACCGGCCTTGATGGCGGCCCGCTGCTCCTCGTCGGCGGATACCAGGGGAAGTCGGAGCCGATCCTCGCAGAGGCCCAGCATCGCTAGGGCCGCCTTCAACGGGATCGGGTTGGTGGTGATGGAGGTGGCCTCGTAGACCGGGGTGATCTCGGCATCGATCTGACGGGCGCGGTCGAGGTCGCCGGACTGTGCCGCCTCCCACATCTCGCGCATCTGGTCGCCGACGATGTGCGAGGCGACGCAGATGCCGCCGCCGCCGCCGAACTCGAGGACGCGGAAGAAGGTGTTGTCGTTGCCGGCGAGGACAGTCAGGCCCTCGATCGGGCCCAGCTCGGCGTCGTTGGCCTGCTTGACGGCGACGATGTTGTCGATCTGCCCGAGCTCGGCCAGGAGCGCGGTGTCAGCGTTGATGATCACCCGCGAAGGGATGTTGTACATCACCATCGGCAGCTCGGGAACCGCGGCGGCGACCGCCTCGAAGTGGGCGCGGATGCCGGCCTCGTTCGGCTTGTTGTAGTACGGACAGACAACCAGCGACGCGTCGGCGCCGGCCTCGGCGGCCATCTTCGTCAGCTCGGAGGAGTGGCGGGTGTCGTTGGTGCCGGTGCCGCAGACCAGCAGCGGCTCGTCCCCCACCTCGGCCCGCACCGCCCGCAGCAGCTCGATCTCCTCTTGGTCGGTCAAGGTCGGGCACTCGCCCGTCGTGCCGGCGATCACCAGCCCATGCGAGCCGTGCTCGAGCAGGTACGCCGCCAGGCGCCGGGCCGCGTCCTCGTCGACCGCCCCGCTCTCATCGAACGGGGTCGCCATCGCGGTGATGACTCCCTTGATCTCCTTCATCGTCCCAGGGTATCCCGTCGCCCAGTCGCTGCGCGGCTTAGAGAAGCCACCTACAGAATCTTCTCCAGCCCGACCGTAAAACGGTCGGGGAGGTCGGCCACCTTGCGGCAGGCGAGGACGACACCCGGCATGAAGGAGCGGCGGTCGATCGAATCGTGGCGGAGCGAGAGCGTCTGCCCCACTCCACCGAAGATCACTTCCTGATGGGCGACGAGGCCGGGCAGCCGGACCGAGTGGATCGGCTGGTGGACGTGGCCGCCGGCGGAGTCGATCAGCTCCTGGGTTCGCCTGGCGGTGCCCGAGGGGGCATCGAGCTTTTTGTCGTGGTGGAGCTCGACGATCTCGCACTCGGGCATGTGCCTGGCGATCGCCTGCGAGGCCTCCATCAGCAGCACCGCGCCGATCGCGAAGTTGGGGGCCACGAAGCAATTGGCCTGGGCGCTCTCGGCCGCGGCGCGGGCGGCGTCGAGGTCGAAGCCGGTGGTGCCGACGACGGTGTGGACGCCGGCCTCCAGGCACGCCCTGACGTTTGCCAGCGCCGTGTCCGGGACGGTGAAGTCGACAACGACATCCGCCCCCGGCAGCACCTCGCTCAGCTCGGTGCCGAGCGACGGATCGGCCCGACCGGCCAGCTCCAGTCCCTCGGCCTCTTCGACCGCTTCGCAGACGGTCGCACCCATTTTCCCGGCCGCACCGGCAACCGCGACCCGCGTCATGCGGCTACCAGGGCCTCACTGACGGGCGCCAGCGCCTTGCGGAAGCGATCTTCGTCGGTGCCGACGCAGGCGGCGGAGAGACGATCGGCCGCGTAGAGCTCGGTTGCCAACTCGCTCAGGTCATCGACCTGGATCGCGTCGACTTTGGCCAGCATTTCGTCGAGGTCTTCGATCGGCAGCCCGAACAGGGTGGCGCGGGAGATCCGCGTCATCCGCGCCGCGGTCGACTCCGAAGACAGCACCAGCCTCCCCTTGACGCTCTCCTTCGCCCGCACCAGCTCCTCGTCGGAGACCGGCTCTGAGCGCAGGCGCGCCATCTCGCGTCCGATGATCTCGCAGGCCTCCTCGACGTTGTCCTCGCGGGTGCCGACGTAGGTGGCGACCATCCCCTGATCGGTGAACTGCTCGTTGTAGGAGCCGACCGAGTAGGCGAGGCCGCGCTTCTCGCGCACCTCACGGAAGAGGCGCGAGGAGGTGCTGCCGCCGAAAATCGCATCAAGCACGGCCAGCGGGAAGCGGCGCTGGTCGTCGCGCCGCAGCCCCGGCGCCCCGAAGCAGATGTGGTACTGCTCGGTCTCCTTGGCGAGAAAGCAAAGGCGGGAATCGGCCTCCAGCGGCGTCTCCGACAGCTGCCCGTCGCCCTCGGCCGGCGGTTGCACCAGCCGCTGCGCCAGCTCGACGATGCGCTCGTGGTCGAGGTGCCCGGCAGCGCCGACGACGATCTGCGGGGCCGTGTAGTGCGCCCGGCGGTAAGCCTCGATGTCCGGGACCGGGACCGAGGCGATCACCTCGGCCTCCCCCAAGACGCGGCGGCCGAGCGGGTGCTCGCCGAAGACGGCCTCGGCGAGAACGTCGTGGACCCGGTCTTGCGGCTCGTCGTCGTACATCGCGATCTCCTCGATCACGACCTGGCGCTCGGAATCGATTTCGGGATAGGTCGGTGCCAGCAGCATCTCCGCCAGCAGGTCGAAGACCTCCTCGGTGTGCTCGTCGAGGAACCGCGCGTGCAGGTGGGTGGTCTCCTTGCCGGTGGCGGCGTTGACCGAGGCCCCGAGGCCGTCGAAGCGCTCGGAGATCTCGATCGCCGAGTAGCGCGCCGTCCCCTTGAACAGCAGGTGCTCGAGGAAGTGGGAGACCCCCGCCTGCGCCGGGGTCTCGTTCCTGGAGCCGGTCCGGACCCAGAGCCCGAGCGCCACGGACCGGACCGAGGGAACCCCCTCGGTCACGACCCGGACGCCCGAGTCCAGGGTGGTGAGCTTCGCGCCAGTCAACTAGCCGCGGCGCTCGCGTTCGCGCCCGCGGCCGCCACGGTCGCGATCCCGCCGCTGACCGCCACGGTCGCCGCCGTTGCGTCGACCGCCGTCGCCGGAGCCGACCGAAGCCAGTTCCTCGGGCGATTTGCCGGCGATCGAGGGATCGTCGGTGAGGCGCAGCCCGATCCGGCCGCGCTCCTTGTCGACCTCGACCACGGTGACGTCGATTTCCTCGCCGGCTTTGAGGACGTCGTCGACCGAGTCGACCCGCTCGCCGGGCTTCACGTTGGAGATGTGAAGCAGGCCGTCGGTGCCCTTGACCAGCTCGACGAAGGCGCCGAAGGTAGTCGTCTTCACGACTTTGGCGGCGTCGTAGCGATCGCCGATTTCAGCCTCCTTGGTCATCGAGTTGATGCGGGAGACGCAGCCGTCGACGAGATCGCCGGTCGGCGCGTAGATCCGCACCGTGCCGTCGTCCTCGACGTCGATTTCGGCTTCGAACTCCTCGCAGAGGGCGCGAATCGTTTCGCCGCCTTTGCCGATGACCGCCCCGATCTTCTCGGGGTCGATCTTGATCGACTCGATCGCCGGCGCGTGCTGGGATAGCTTCTCCCGCGGCCCGTCGATCGCCTCAGCCATCTTGCCGAGGATGAACTGGCGACCCTTGAGCGCCTGCTCCAGCGCGTCCTCGAGGATCTCGAAGGTGACGCCGGTGATCTTGATGTCCATCTGCAGGGCGGTGATCCCGTCCTTGGTACCGGCGACCTTGAAGTCCATGTCGCCGAGGTGGTCCTCGACGCCGGCGATGTCGGTGAGGACGATGTAGTCGTCGCCCTCCTTGATCAGGCCCATCGCGACTCCGGCGACCGGGGCCGTGACGGGGACACCCGCGGCCTGGAGCGCCATCGAGGAGGCACAGACCGAACCCATCGAGGAGGACCCGTTGGACTCGAGCGTCTCGGAGACCGCGCGGATCACGTAGGGGAAGGACTCTTCGTCGGGAATCGTCGCCACGAGGGCGCGCTCGGCGAGGGCGCCGTGACCGATGTCTCGCCGCTTCGGGCCGCGCATGAAGCCCGCCTCCCCGACCGAGAAGGGCGGGAAGTTGTAGTGGTGGAAGAACCGTTTGGTCGTCTGCAGCCCGAGCGTGTCGAGGCGCATGTCCATTCGCGTCGTGCCGAGGGCGACGTTGGAGAGGATCTGCGTCTCGCCGCGGGTGAACAGCGCCGAGCCGTGGACGCGCGGGGAGATGTCGACCTCGCACTCGATCGGCCGGATCTCGTCCTGGGCGCGACCGTCGGGACGTTTCTTTTCAACCGCGATCGCCTTGCGGATCGTGTCCTTCTCGATCGAGTCGATCGCCGCCTTGACCTCGGCCACGCGGTCGCTGTCGACCTCGCCGTCCTCGTGGGCGGCGGCGTAGTGGCCGACGACCTCGTCCTTGACCTTGTCGATCGCCTCGTAGCGCTCGAGCTTGCCCTCGGTGGCGATCGCGTCGACCAGGGCCTGGCCGTGGGAGGAGCGGATCTGCTCGAGCAGACCACTGTCGAGCTCCGGCTCCTCGTGCTGGATCTTCTCCTTGCCGGCCTTCTGCTGCAGTTCCTCCATCGTCGCGCAGAGCTTCTTGATCTCGCCGTGGGCGATATCGAGCGCGTCGAGGATCTCGGCCTCGCTGACGCCGTCGGCGCCGGCCTCGACCATCAGGATCGCCTCGTCGGTGCCGGCGACGATCAGGTCGAGTTCCAGCTCCTCCTGGCGGTCCTCCGGCGGGTTGACGACGAAGTCGCCCTCGAGCTTGCCGATGCGGACGGCGCCGACGTGGGCGGCGACCGGGACCGGCGAGATCGCCAGCGCCGCGGAGGCGCCGTTCATCGCCAGGATGTCGTAGGGGTGCTCGTGGTCGACCGACAGCGGCATCGCGACCAGCTGGGTCTCGTAATGCCAGCCCTTGGGGAAGAGCGGGCGAATCGGCCGGTCGATCATGCGGGCGGTCAGGGTTGCCTTCTCACCCGATTTGCCCTCGCGACGGAAGAACGAGCCGGGGATCTTGCCCGCGGCGTACATCCGCTCCTCGACGTCGACGGTGAGGGGAAGGAAGTCCACGTCGCGCAGGTTGCCGACGGTGGCGGTGCAGAGGACCATGGTGTCGCCGGCCTGGACCACGACCGCGCCACCCGCCTGCTTCGCGAGTTTTCCGGTCTCGAAAGAAATCTGGCTGTCGCCGATATCCGCCGAGACGCGGGTTACGTCAAACATGCTCATTTAGTTGTCTACCTCCGGCCGCCCGGTTGGCGACCATCTGCTTTCAGAACTCTCGTTCTCTTTCCCGAGGAAGGTTACAGGCCCGCTAACTGGGGGGAAGCCTGAAGACGCCGGGGGTCGAGGTGACCCCGCCGCGGATGCCCGACTCGAAGTCGCAGCGGACGCGCGCGATCACCTCCGCCGAGCGCCGCTCGGCCTCGAAGCGGTGGATGTCGAGCCCGAGCTGCTCGGCCCGCTGCCAAAGATGTGGGTCGTCGAGGTGGGCGCGGTCGGCGTAGAGGGAGTCGACCATCTCGAAGAAGCGGTCCTGCCGCCCAGCCGCCTCGGCCGCAGCGTGCAGGGCCGGCGAGCGCGGGTGCTTGCTGGCGACCGGGAAATGGCGGAAGACAAGCCGGCCGGGTTGCTCGCGCAGTCGCTGCCACTCGGCCGCACAGCGTGCACAGCCGAGGTCGGCGTAGACGACGGACCCCTCCTCCCCCTCGCCGCGCACGTGGTCGTCCGGCCCGACAGGCGGGATCGCGGCGCTGCCGAGGTCTGCCATGGCGCTAGGAGAGCGCGTCGAAGATGACGTTGGCGCCGGGAAACTCGCCCGGGTTGGGCGACTCGTAGGTCCAGGCGACCACTCCGTCCTCGTCGACGAGGACCAGCGTGCGATTGGCGAAGCCGAGCGGCGCGTCTAGGTAGGACCCGTAGGCGCGGGCGACCCCTCCCTTCGGCTCAAAGTCCGAGAGCAGGGTCGTGTCGATCCCCAGCTTCTCCTGGAAAGCCTTGTGAGCGAAGAAGCTGTCGACGCTGATCCCGACCAGCTCGACCCCCTTCTCGGCGATCTCCGGCTTCACCTCTTGGTAGATCGAGAGCTGATCGCCGCAAACGGGGCTGAAGTCGCCTGGGTAGAAGACGAGGAGGACCTTGCGGCCCTTGTACTCGGAAAGCGAGACCTTTTCCCCGTCCTGGTCGCGGAGGGTGAAGTCGGGGGCTTGGTCCCCGACGGCGATCATCGCCGCAGGCCGAGCTCTTTGACGAGGGCGCGGTAGCGCTCGAGATCGGACTTTTCGAGGTAGCGCAGCATCCGCCGGCGCTTACCGACCAGCATCAGCAGGCCACGCCGCGAGTGATGGTCTTTGGCGTGGGCACGCAGGTGCTCGGTGAGTTCGTTGATCCGCTCGGTCATCAGGGCGACTTGGACCTCGGCTGAGCCGGTGTCGTTCTCGCCGCGGCCGTACTTGCCGATCAGCTCGCTCTTTTTCTCTTTGGTCAGGCTCATCTCGTCAAAAACGCCGCGCAGACTCAGCGCGACGGCCGCTGGAAGCTAGCACAGCGCTGCCGCATGACAGCAGCTTGAGCGGGTGAATGAGAGACTGCCAGGGTATGCACAGGGAACTCAAAAAACTGCTCCATTCGGCGGAGGGCCAGTCTCACCGTGCCGTGGTGGTCTTCTTGGACGTGCGAGGTTTCTCTTCGTTCGCTGGCATCGCCGAGTCTACGGACACCGCCGAGTTCCTCAAGACCGTGTACGTCAAGATCCTGGACGACTATTTCCCGGAGGCAGCCTTCTTCAAGCCGACCGGGGACGGCCTGCTGATCCTCTTGGACTACAACCGAGACAACCTTCAAGAGGTCGTCCGCTTCGCTGTAAAGCAGAGCATTGACATCGTCGAAGCCTTCGGCCGATTCTGCGACGAAGATCAGATGGTGAACTTCGATGTGCCGACGAAGCTTGGGATTGGCCTTGCACGGGGTTCAGCAACCTCCCTGACTGCTGACGGCAAGGTGCTGGACTACTCTGGGCGGCCCCTCAACCTTGCCTCCCGATTGATGGACCTTGCGCGACCGGCAGGCATCGTTTTCGACGATCGATTTGGGTTTGAGCTGCTCGACTCGGAAACCCAAGAGCGCTTCACGGAGGATTCGGCTTATGTCAAGGGGTTGGCTGAGTCGAAACCGATGAACGTTTACTGCCTCGACGGTTTCACGGAGATTCCTGAGTACAACAAGCGGCCGCTCGATGGGTTCGTCCGATTCACTGAGAAAGAAGAAACCATGACCTTCCAGGCGATGCAGGAGAGAGATCTATATCGCCATTTCCTGAGCCAAGAACCGGCGAGGACGGACAACATGGAACTCCATATCCGCTATCCCAAGATAATGGCGGATGGTAAGAAACACGCCACTATCAGTCAGTACGCGACCCTTCCCGCTACCTATGGCATAGCGGCCGGGCGAGCGTTCGCAGTGGTTGATTATCGACCCAAGGTTGCCGAGCTGAAAAAACGAGGAATTAAAGGCAATTGGGGAGTGGCTACCATCCTCGAGTACTCGGTAGTACCAACGCCCGACCAGGGGGATCGGAAGACCTAGGTGAAGCCGGCGCATACCCGCTTGGCATCCTCGACGTCGCGGTGCATCTGATCGATCAGCTCCTGGACCTCCGGGTAGCTGCGCTCGCCGCGCAGACGCTCGACGAAGGCGACGCGCAGGGTCCTCCCGTAGAGGTCTTCTTCGCGGTCGATCAGGTAGGTCTCGATCAGGACTCCTCTCCCGCTCTCGAAGGTCGGGCGGACGCCGACGTTGACGGCCGCGGGGACGCCGTCGGCGAAGGCGGCGTAGACGCCGTGTCCGGGGTAGGCGAAGCGGTCGTCGGGGACGATGTTGGCGGTCGGGAAGCCGAGCTCGCGGCCGCGCTGGTCGCCCTTGACGACCGTTCCCTCGACCATGAACGGCGCCCCTAGGCAGCGGCGGGCCGCCTCCATCTCGCCGGCCGCGACCAGGGCCCGGATCCGCGTCGAGGAGACGGTTTCGCCGTCGACTTCGACCAGCGGTACGACCCGGCTCTGGAACTCGGAGCGCGCTTCCAGCATCGCCGGGTCGCCTTTGGCTTTGGCGCCGAAGCGGAAGTTCTCGCCGACCGAGACCTGCTTCGCGTCGAGCTTCTCGAGCAGAACGTGCTCGATGAAGTCCTCGGCGCTGCGGTGGGCGAAGTCCTCGTCGAAGGGGATGACGACGAGCTCCTCCACCCCAAGCCCTTCGATCACGTCGCGCTTGACGTTGAAGGGCATGATCAGTTTCGGCGTCGCCGCCGGGTGCAGGACTTCAAGCGGGTGGGGGTCGAAGGTGAGCACGGTGTCGGCGCCCTCGATCACCGCCTGGTGGCCGAGGTGGACGCCGTCGAAGGTGCCGATCGCGACGTTGCGGGGCCGTTGCTCGGCGTCGGGGAGCGAGGTGACCTTCATGCTGCTCACCGCAACGCCTCCGCCACCGCCGGCACCAGCTCGGCGACCTGCGCCGCAGGGACCTCCTCGCCCGCGTCCTCGACCCGGAAGGGGCCGATCGCGGTCCGCCTCAGCTCCTCGCAATAGGCATCGTCCAGCGTCTCGACCAGCGTCCTTATGTAGGTTCCCGCCGAGCACTCGATCTCGTAGTGGGCGCGCATCGTGTCGCTGGAGAGCAGCTCGGCCCGGTGCACCTCGACGTCGCGCTCGGGAGTTTCGACCACCTCGCCGCGGTGGGCCTTCTTGTAGAGCCTCTCCCCGCCGACGCGGACCGCCGACGTCATCGGCACCCGTTGGCGCACGGTCCCGGTCGGCAGCTCCAAGCGCTCGGGCGCGCGCCCGGTCTCGGTCAGCTCCCCATCGGGGTCGCCGGTCGAGGAGCGCCAGCCGAGCCGGGCGGTCGCCAGGTAGGTCTTCGGCAGACCGACGAGGAAGCGCTGCAGCCGCGTCGCCCGCCCGAGCAGGATCAGCAGCAGGCCGGTGGCGAAAGGGTCGAGGGTGCCGGCGTGCCCGGCTTTGACCCGGCGCTCGCGGCGCACCTGGGCGACGACGTCATGCGAAGTGACTCCTGCCGGCTTGTCGAAAAGCAGCACGGAACCCGAATCGGCCATCATGCTCAAGCGAGGAGTTGGCCGGAGACCTCGTTGGTCAGGAACTCGACCAGCTGCTCGAACTCGAGGTCGGTCGAGAACCCGGCGGCGCGCTTGTGGCCGCCGCCTCCGTTGCGGCGCGCAATCGCCGAGACGTCGACGTCGCCGGCGCTGGAGCGCAAGCTCACCTTGCGGGCGGCGCGGCCGCGATTGCCGAGGTCGCGGATCACCGCGGCGACTTTGACCCCGTCGATCGAGCGCAGGTGGTCGATCAGGCCCTCGGTCATCTCCTCCGCCGCGCCGGTCGCCTCGTAGTCGGCGGTGGTGATGTAGCTGATCGCCAGCTTGCCGTCGCAATGGCTGGAGATGTTGTCGAGGGCGCGGGAGACGAGCCGCAGCTTCTCCAGCGGGACGTGCTCGTAGAGGCGCCGGTAGGTGTCGTCGACGTTTACTCCGGCGTCGATCAGGTCCGCCGCCACCCGGTGGGTGTGGGCGTTGGTGTTCTCGTACATGAACTTGCCGGTGTCGGTGATCAGGCCGACGTAGAGGGCCGAGGCGATCTCCGAGGTGATCTTGGCGCCGAGCAGCAGGGCCAGGTCGTAGACGATCTCCGCCGTGCAGGAGGCTTCGACCTCGACCAGGTTGACGTCGCCGAAGCGGGTGTTGTCGTGGTGGTGGTCGATGTTGATGACGTCGTTGCCGCCCGCGGTCAGCCACTCGACCGGGACCCGGTCGATGTTGCCGCAGTCGAGGAAGACGACGGTGCGGTCGGCCATGTCGGCCGGCGGCTCGTGGAAGACCTCCTCCAAGGGCAGGAAGCGATACTCGATCGGCAGCGGGAACTCCTTTGCCGCCATGAACATCACCGAGTCCTTGCCGAGCTGGGTGAGGACTTTGTGCAGGCCGAGGAGCGAGCCGAGAGCGTCGCCGTCGGGCCCCTCGTGGGCGGTCAGCAGGAAGCGGTCGCGGTCGCGCAGCTCGGCGGCGGCGCGCTCGAGGTCGGTAGTGGCGATGTCGGGAAGAGAGCTCACTCCCCCTCCTCCAGCAGCTCCGAGACGCGGGACGCTTTCTCGATCGTGTCGTCGTAATGGAAGGTCAGCTTGGGGGTCCGCTTCATCCGCGTCTCGCCGGCGATCCGCGACTGGATCAGGCCGTGGGCGGAGCGCAGGCCCTGCAGCGTCGCCTCCCGTTCCTCCTCGTCGCCGAGCACGCTGACGAACACCTTGGCGGTGCGCAGGTCGGGGCTGGTCTCTACGGAAGTCACGGTCACGAAGCCGATTCGGGGATCGTTCAACTCACCTGCGACAGCCACCCCCACGACCTCGCGAAGCACCTCGTTGATGCGCCGCATCCGGGGTCCGGCCATGCTACTCCAGGGTCTGCTCGACCTGTTTCGTCTGGAAGAACTCGAGCACGTCGTCGTCCTTGACGTCGGCGTACCCCTCGAGGACGATGCCGCACTCCTGGCCCTCCTCGACTTCCTGGACGTTGTCTTTGAAGCGGCGCAGGGAGCCGAGCGTGCCGGTCCAGATCACCGTTCCCTCGCGGATCAGGCGGACGCTGGCAGTGCGCACGGCCTTGCCCTCGGCGACGATGCAGCCGGCGATACGGCCGACCTTGGAGGCTTTGAAGGTCTGTTTGACCAGCGCCTCGCCGATCGTCTCCTCGACCGCCACCGAATCGAGCAGGCCCTCCATCGCGTTGCGCAGGTCTTCGGTGATTTTGTAGATGACCGAGTAGGTGCGGACGTCGACACCCTCGCGCGCCGCCGCTCGTTTGGCGTCCAGCAGCGGCCGCACGTTGAAGCCGATGATGATCGCGTCGGAGGCCGAGGCGAGCATCACGTCGGACTCGTTGATGCCGCCGGTCTGCGAGTGGATGATGTTGATCGCGACCCGTTCCTGGGGCACCTTCGCGAGCTCGTCCTGGAGCGCCTCCAGCGAGCCGGCGACGTCGGCCTTGAGGACGATGTTGAGCTCCTTGATCTCGCCCTCCTGGGCGCGGGCGAAGACCTCGTCGAGGCTGACCTTGCGTCCTTGGCGGCGGGCCAGCGCCTCGGTTTTGAGCCGGTGGGCGCGCTCCCCCGCCATCTGGCGAGCCTGGCGGTCGCCCTCGACCGTCTGCACGAACTCGCCGGCGTCGGCGACGCCGTCGAAGCCGAGCACCTCGACCGGCATCCCCGGCACCGCCTCCTCGACGGCCTGGCCGGTGAAGTCCTGCATCGCCCGCACCCGGCCCCACTGGGGGCCCGCGACGAGCGAGTCGCCGACGCGGAGGGTGCCGCGTTCGACGAGAACGGTGACGACGGGACCGCGGCCGGGGTCGAGCTGGGACTCGATCACGTGGCCGGAAGCCGGCGCGTTGGGGTTGGCCGTCAGCTCCTCGAGCTCGGTGACGAGCAGGATCATGTCGAGCAAGTTGTCGAGGCCCTGCTTGGTCTTCGCCGAGACCTCGCAGAAGACGGTGTCCCCGCCCCACTCCTCGGGGCTGATGCCCTCGGTTGCGAGCTCGGTGCGGACCCGTTCGGGGTTGGACCCCTCTTTGTCGATCTTGTTGATCGCGATCAGCATCGGCACGTCGGCGGCGCGGGCGTGGTCGATCGCCTCTTTCGTCTGCGGCATGACGCCGTCGTCGGCGGCGACCACCACGACCACTACATCGGTGACCTTGGCGCCGCGGGCGCGCATCGCCGTGAAGGCGGCGTGGCCGGGGGTGTCGAGGAAGGTGATGGTTTTCTCGTCGTGGTGCACCTGGTAGGCGCCGATGTGCTGGGTGATGCCCCCGGCCTCTCCGGCGGCGACCTCGGTCTCGCGGATCGCGTCCAGCAGCGAGGTCTTGCCGTGGTCGACGTGTCCCATGATCGTCACCACCGGCGGGCGGTCGATCAGGTCCTCGTCGGCGTCGGAGAAGGTCGGCTCCTCGGGCTCCTCGTCGGCGGCGTGGACGATCTCGACCTTGCGGTCGTACTCGTCGGCGATCGCCTTCACCGAGTCGTCGGTGAGGGTCTGGGTGAGCGTCGCCATCTCGCCCATCATCATCAGTTTTTTGATCACCTCGGCTGGGGCCAGGCCCAGCGATTCGGCGACCTCGCGCACGGTGGCGCCGGAGTTGACTTTGGTCGCTGCGAGCTCCTCGGGCGTATCCGATTGAGCCGGCGGCTCCTCGAGCAGCGGCCGGCGGCGGCGACCGCCGCGGCGACGTGGCGGGCGCTGGGGCGGCGGGCCGCCCATCTGCTCGCGGCGCGAGGCCTGTGAGTCGATCACGACCCGGCGTTTTTTCGAAGCGGCGCCGCCGCCACCGGCGCTCTGCTGGGCGCCGGCCGCACGAACCGGTTTGGTCGAGGTCGGGGAGGTTTTCGGGGCGGCGGGTTTTTCCTCCGCCGCCGGTCTGGCGGCGGGTTTCGGCGCCGAGGCATTCTTGCTCGCTTCGGCGCCGCCGTTGCCCTTTGAAGCCGAAATCGCTTTCAGCGCGTCGGCCTCCTCGACGGTCGAGGCAGCCGCTTTGGCGTCGACGCCTGCCGCTTTCAAGGCGGCCAGCAGCTCTTTCGAGCTGACGCCCTGGTCTTTCGCGATCTCGTGAACCCGCTTCTTAGCCACTAAGCCTGCTCCGCCTCCTCGACAACTTCTTCGGCTTGCTCGGCCGGGACTTCCTCGGCGGGCGCTTCTGCCGGCGGGGCGTCCTCGGCCGCGCCGTTAGCGTCACCGGCAGGGCTCGCGGCCTCGCCGGCGTTCGGCTCCGAGCCGCTCGCTTCCGGATCTTCCTCGAAGTGCTCGGCGACTTCCTCGGCTTCGGTCGCCTCCCGTTGAATATCTTCTTCTATCGCCTCCTCGGTGGCGACTTCGTCGGCGCTCTCCTCGGCCGGTGCCTCCGCCACCTCCTCGGGCTCGTCGGTCGGCTCGACGAAGTTCTTCGTCGCGCGGACGACGATCTCCTCGACCTGCCCTTCATCGGCATCAGGGTCGGCGAGGATCGCCAACTCCGCCTCGGAGAGGTCGGAGAGGATCGCAACCTGGCTGGTCTCGAAGCGGGAAAGCGCCTGGTGCTGGGGCAGGCCGCAGTAGGTCGAGCCGGGGATCGCTGCGTTCGGGCAGCGGCGGCCTTTCGTCAGCACCGCCATGCAGCGGCCGTCAAAGGTTTCTTCACCCTCGATCTCGATGTCGGTTTCTTCGGAGGCGAACTCGGTCTCGGACTTGATGTCGACGCGCCAGCCGGTGAGGCGCGCGGCCAGCCGGGCGTTCTGTCCGTCGCGGCCGATCGCCAGCGAGAGCTGGTCGTCGGGGACGATCACGGTCGCCTGGCGCTCGTCGTCGTCGACGATCACCTCGCGCACGCGGGCCGGCGAGAGCGCTTTCGCGACGAAGCGGGCGGGCTCGTCGTTGTGGGGAATGATGTCGATCTTCTCGCCGCGCAGCTCGGAGACGACCATCCGCACCCGCGAGCCGCGCGGGCCGACGCAGGCGCCGACCGGGTCGACCCCGTCGGCGTGGGAGACGACGGCGATCTTCGAGCGGTAGCCGGGCTCGCGGGCAACGCCGACGATCTCGACCAGGCTGTCGGCGATCTCCGGCACCTCGAGCTCGAAGAGACCTTTGATCAGCTCCGGGCTGCGGCGGGAGACGACGATCGCCGGGCCTTTGGTCGAGTCGGAAACATCAGTGATTACAGCCTTGACCCGCATCCCGTGGTCGTAGCGCTCGTTGTAGACCTGCTCAGACTTCGGCAACAGCGCCTCGACCCGCTCGCGCAGCTGGACCAGCGTGTAGCGCTTGTCGGACTGCTGGATGATCCCGGTGATCAGCTCGCCGACCCGGTCCTGGTACTCGTCGTACATCATCTGCCGCTCGGCCTCGCGGATCCGCTGCAGGATCACCTGCTTGGCGGTCTGGGCGGCGATCCGGCCGAAGTCCTCGGGGGTGACGTCGCGGGTCTCGATCTGGTCCTCGTAGGGAGCGATCATCTCCGGATCGAGCTCGGGGTCCTCCGGCTCTTTCATTTCGCCGGTCTCCGGGTCGACTTCGGGCTCCTCCTGCAACTCGGCGGCTTCGGCCAGCAGCTTCTCCTCCAGCTCGGGAGGCAGGATCAGTTCGAAGACGCGGAAGTCGCCGGTTTCGTGGTCGAGGTCGACGCGCGCGTATTTCGCCGCGCCCGGAGTCTTCTTGTAAGCGGAGAGGAGGGCGTCCTCGAGAGCGTCCATCAGCCGGTCGGCCGAGATGCCCTTCTCCTGCTCGAGCGCTTTGACTGCGTCGACGATCTCTTTACTCACTGAAGCGACTCCTTGGTCTCGGAACTGGCGGCGTTGCGGCGGTCTCGGTACTTCGGTCCCGGCGAGGACACCTCGAGCGAATAATCGACCAGCAGGTGCTTCAGGTGCTTGGTGACTCTCTCGCAGAGAGCGAGATCGACGCCGTCGGGGTGGTCGATGAAGAGGCGCAGCGTGTCGTTCCTCGGTTTCTCGAGGGCAACCAGATCGATCTCTGGGTCCAGCTCTGAGATCTGCTGCTGAATGTCTTGCTCGGTGGGGTCCGTCATGCCTGGGGTGGTGGCTGTTTTTGGGGTCGGTTTTTGGGTCTGGGCGTAAAAAAAGTGGGCCAGGCCCACTCCTCGACACCGCATAGGGACAGAAAAGCTTGGAAGCAGTATAGCCCGCTTAATGCGTGGGCCTGCCTGATTTTTCGCGCAGACGGTCGACCTCCTGCAGGATCGCCCCGGCGATCTCGTCCTTCGAGGCAATCGAGATCTCCCTCTCACCTTCCCTGCCGATCAACGTCACCGCGTTGCGCTCGCTCTCGAAGCCGATCGCCGGATCGGAGACGTCGTTGAAGACGATCAGGTCGGCTCCCTTGCGCTCGAGCTTGCCGCGCGCGCGCTCGACCGCCTCCTCCGTGTTTGCACTCGCTTCGGCGGCAAAGCCGACGATCGTCTGCTCCTTCGAACGGCTCGCGCTTAGGGAGGCGAGGATGTCCTCGGTCGGCTCCAGAGAGATTTCCAGGCCCTCCGAGCGCTGGAGCTTGCCCTCGGCTGCCTGAGCAGTGCGAAAGTCGGCTGGTGCCGCGGCCATCAGCAGGACGTGCGCCTGTGGGAACTCCTCCGCAGCGGCCCGGGCGAGGTCGGCCGTGGTCTCGACATCGACCCGGCGCACCCCGGGCGGCGCCGGCAGGGCGACGTTGGCGGCGATCAGCGTCACCTCCGCCCCGCGCTTTGCCGCCGCCGTGGCCAGCGCGATTCCCATCCGGCCGCTGGAGCGGTTGCCGATGAAGCGAACGGTGTCGATCGGCTCGCGGGTGCCGCCGGCGGTGACCAGGACCCGCAGCCCGTCCCAGGGGCGGTCGCCCCCCGGAAGCGACGCCTCGATCCGCGCCAACAGCAGCTCGGGGTCGGGAAGGCGCCCGCGGCCGTACTCGCCCCGGGATGCAAGCTTGCCCTCCTCGGGCTCGATTACCTCCACCCCGCGCTCGCGCAGCGTCGCCAGGTTCGCCTGGGTCGCCGCGTCCGCGTACATGCGGTCGTTCATCGCCGGCGCGACCAGGCGGGGCGCGGTGCAGGCGAGGAAGGAGGTGGTCAGCATCGAGTCGGCGTTGCCGTTGGCCAGCTTCGCGATCGTGTTGGCCGAGGCCGGCGCCACCAGGTAGGCATCGCAGCGTCCGGCCAGCTCGAGGTGGCCGATCGGGTCATGCGAGACAGCCTCCTCGCCCGGGAAGGCGCCCCGGAGCGGATCGCGTTCGAACTCGTTGATCAGGACCGGGGCGCCGACGATCCCCTCGAAGGAAGCGGCGCCGACGAAGCGGGTCGCCGTCTCCGTCATCACGACCCTCACGCCGTGCCCGGCCAGCGTCGCCAGCCGGGACAGCTCCAGAGCCTTGTAAGCGGCTATGCCGCCGCTGACGCCGAGAAGTAGTCGGGCCATGCCTCGGTTTTAGAGCAAGCCCGCGGCGCGGGCAGCCCCAGACCTAGGCGCGGTAGTCGTATTTCAGTTTGCCCTCGGCGAGCTCTTCGAGCGACATCGAGAGGTAGTTCCTCTCGGCGTTGGTCTCGACCATCGGCGGCGGGTACTCCCCAAAGCCGCCCTCACCAAGGTTGTGGAAGTAGCTGTTGATCTGCCGAGCCCGCTTCGCCGCAACGACGACGGCGGCGTAATGGGAATCGGCGTGGTCCAGAAGCTTGTCTACGCGAGGTTTAATCATCGGCGACGGAGTCTAGAGGATCGATCAGAGATGGCAGCTGTCGCCCTTAAGCGTCTGCCGGAACCTGTTGCTCGGAGGGGTGGGTGTCCCTCTCGCGACCGGCGTCCTGTTCCTCGCACAGACCACTCGGCGAGAGAAGCCCAGTTAAAGGCGAGGAACCCAGGGAGCGAGAGGGACACCCACCCCTCCCTACAAGACCAGCTCCGTCTCTAGCCGTTGAGACCAAGCTCGCCGCGCACCACTTCGACCAGCTCGTCAGTAGCCCGGGAGACGTCGTCGTTGACGATCTGGTGGTCGAAGTCGTCCTGGGCGGCCAGCTCTTGCTCGGCCACTTTGAGCCGCTCGTCGATCGCCTCGGTTGAGTCGGTGTCACGACCAATCAGCCTTTCTCGCAATACCGCAGGGTTGGGAGGGGCGATGAAGATCTGGACGGACGAGAGGTCCGTGGCCCGGACCTGTTGGGCTCCCTGCACCTCGATCTCGAGGACGACGGACTGGCCGTGCTCGAGGCAGCGTTCGACCTCGCTGCGCAGGGTCCCGTAGCGGTTGCCGCTGTAGGTGGCGAACTCGAGGAAGTCGTTTTCCTCTTTGCGCTGCTCGAACTGTTCGGGAGTGAGGAAGTGGTAGTCGCGTCCGTCTATCTCTCC
Organism: Solirubrobacterales bacterium; assembly: GCA_035940865.1. GTDB lineage: Bacteria > Actinomycetota > Thermoleophilia > Solirubrobacterales > 70-9 > VAYN01. The sequence continues at coordinate 166,379 of DASZEL010000005.1, read as the reverse complement.
CTCTCGCGGCCCCCGCGTCGTCGCCGAGACCGAGAGCTCGAGGTCGGGGACGCGCTGCAGCAGCTCGCGGATCAGCGTTCCCTTGCCCACTCCCGAAGGCCCGGTGATGACGAAGACTTTGGCCATGCGCGCCGGGATACTGACCGCTGCGGCGGTCGGTAACTAGCGACGCAGTTGGCTGATCAGCTCAGCGCGCTGGCGCTCGGAGAGGCCGCCGATCGTCTTCGACGGCGAGATCCGGCACTGGTTGAGGATCCGGTTGGTCTTTACCCGGCCGTACTTGGGGACGGCGAGGAGCATGTCGAAGACCTTTGCCGTCTGCACGTACTCCGGTGGGTCCAGCAGGATCGTCTGGATACTTGCCCGGTTGGCCTTCAAATCCTTCTTCAGCTTGGCCCGCGCGGTGCGGATGTCGTTGGCTCGCTTGAGGGCCTCCATCCGTTGGTCGAGTGACCGTTCGGGGGCTGCAAGCGAGGATTTGACCGGAGGGGCAGTCATGTGGGCGGCGAGTATAGCCGCGGCTTTGGGGCGTGCAAGGTGACAACACCAAATTGCCCCAAAATTCGTGTGCACCTCTAGTCGAGGTTCAGTGTCTGGAGGCACGAAGCGACTGATACAGCTCCGTTTCCAGCTCATTTGCGACCCGCGAACCAGCGCGGGGGTCGCGGAAACTCTCGGTTCCGACGGCCACCAGCGTCGCCCCGGCCGCGAGAAATTCCGCCGCGTCGGCTCCGCAGGAGATTCCACCCATACCGATGGCGGGAATCTCGGTGACGGCGGTTACCGCGCGCAACTGCTGCAGGGCGATCGGCCTCACCGCCGGGCCAGAGAGACCCCCATGGCCAGCCGCGAGTGCGGGCTTGCTGGTTACCGGATCGACCGCGCTCGCCTTCAGCGTGTTGATCAGGGAAACGGCATCCGCCCCGCCCGCCTCGGCGGCGACGGCGACGGCCTCAGGGGCGGCGACGTTCGGCGTCAGCTTCACGATCAAGGGCTTCTCGGTCAGCGGCCGCAGGACCTCGAGCAGTGCCTCGGTCTCCGCCGGCTGCTCGCCGACGATCAGACCGGAATGCACGTTGGGACAGGAGACGTTGAGCTCGATCCCCGCGACCTCCTCGCGTGCGCCAACTGCTTGCACCAGACGGGCGAACTCCTGCCGACCGGTAGCCATCACCGACACGACCAGCGGCACCGGCAACTCCGCCAGCTGCGGCAGGTCTTCCCCGAGGAAGCCCTCGAGGCCCCTATTGGGCAGCCCGATCGAGTTGATCATCCCCGCGGGCGTCTCCCAGATCCGGCGCGGCTCGTTCCCGGCCCGGGCCTCGGGCGTAATCGTCTTCGAGACGAACGCAGAAAACGGAAAGTCCTCCAGAAGGGCGTCGCCGAAGACGCGGCGGGCGGCGATCGCGTCGTAGGTGCCCGAAGCGTTGATCACGGGATGCTCCAGCTGGATGCCGCAGAAGTCAGGCATGCGCCACCTCTTTGACGGCGTCGCCACGCAGGACCGGTCCGTCGACGCAGAGCCGCATGTAGCCCCCGTCCACCTTTGGAACGGCGCAACCGAAGCAGGCACCGAAGCCGCAGGCCATCGGCGACTCCATCGCCAGCTCACAGGCGACCCCGTGCTCGGAGCAGAGGGCGCGGACGGCCTCGAGCATCGCGGGCGGGCCGCAGGAGTAGACGACAGCGGAGGTGGCGTCGTCGCCGCTGAGCATCGTCGCCAGCAAGTCGGTCACGTAGCCCTGGTGTCCGGCGTGGCCGTCCTCGGTTGCCAGTCGCACGTCAGGACAAAGCGCGCCGCCGGCGCAGAAGAGCTCCTGCAGGCCGCCGGAGTGCGCCTGGTTACGAAAGCCGAGGAGGACGCGAAGGGGAATCCCGTGTTCGACCAGATAGCGGCGCCAGATCGCCATCGGGGCGATCCCGATCCCACCACCGACCAGAATGGCTCCAGCCGCCTCCGGATTGACCTGCTTCGGGGTCGAGAACGAGTTGCCGAGCGGCCCGGTCACCCAAACCCCCTCCCCCGCCTCCAGCTCGCAGAGCAGGCCGGTCCCAGGGCCTACGCTCTCGACCAGGAAGTCGAGCCGTACACCGCTCTTCGCGGGGGCCGCCTCCGCCACCGAGATCGCCCGCGGCAGAAAGGGCCGACCGCCGCCCTCCCCCCAGCTGCGCTCGGCGGCGAGCATGTAGAACTGTCCGGGCTCGGGCGCCGGGCCTTCGCGGTCGGTCAGCGAGAAGATCCGGTAGCCGCCGGTCGCCTCATTTGCGGTGACTTCGCAGAGGCGGCGGCCGAAGGGCGCCGTCATCGCGGCTGCGGCTCTCCGGCGACGGTCCCGTGAATCTCCTGCAGCGACCGCACCGCGGCGTCGCCCTGCTTGGCGGCGGCGATCGCGCGGGCGGCGGCGGTGGCGCCGGTCATCGTCGTCACGCAGGGGATCCCCTGGCGCACGGCGGCGGTGCGGATCTCGTAGCCGTCGGCGCGGGCACCGGAGCCGGTCGGCGTGTTGATCACCAGGTCGCATTCGCGCTTGCGGATCAGGTCGACGACGTGAGGTGAGCCTTCCTGCAGCTTGTTGATCGGAGTCACCGGCACCCCCATCCGCTCGATCGCCTGGGCGGTGCCGTGGGTGGCGATCACCTCGAAACCGAGGTCGTGGAAGCGAGTCGCGAGCTGGGTCGCGGCAGCCTTGTCGATGTCGGTGACGGTGATGAAGACCGAGCCCGACTCCGGCAGCCGCACCCCGGCCGCCGCCTGCGCCTTGCCGAAGGCGGTCGGGAAGTCGGCGGCGATTCCCATCACCTCGCCGGTGCTCTTCATCTCCGGGCCGAGGACCGAGTCGGCGCCGGCGAAGCGGGCGAAGGGCAGAACCGCCTCCTTCACGCTGACGTGCTCCGGCATGCCCTGGGGAAGGTCCTGGTCAGCCAGCTTCTCCCCCAGCATCAGTCGGGCGGCGAGCTTTGCCAGCGGCACCCCGATCGCCTTGGAGACGAAGGGCACCGTGCGCGAGGCGCGGGGATTCGCCTCGATCACGTAGAGCTTGCCGCCGGCGACCGCGTACTGGATGTTGATCAGGCCGATCACCCCGAGCTCGAGCGCGATCTGCTCGGTGGTGGCGCGGATCTGGCCCAGCATCTCCTCGCCGAGAGAGAGCGGCGGGATCACGCAGGCCGAATCGCCGGAGTGGACGCCGGCCTCCTCGACGTGCTGCATGATCCCGGCGACGTAGACCTCCTCGCCGTCGCCGAGCGCGTCGACGTCAACCTCGATCGCGTCCTCGAGGAAGCGGTCGAGCAGCAGCGGGTGCTCCTGGTCGGCCTTGACGTGCTTGCTCAGGTAGGCCTTGAGGTCGTCGGTCGAGTAACAGATCTCCATCGCCCGGCCGCCGAGGACGTAGGAGGGCCGCACCAGCAGCGGGAAGCCGACCTCCTCGGCGATCACCTCGGCCTCCTCGGCCGAGAGCGCGGTCCCGTAGGGCGGGTGCTCGACCCCGAGCCGGCGCAGCATCGCGCCGAAGCGGCCCCGGTCCTCGGCGAGGTCGATCGCGTCGACGGGCGTTCCCAGCAGCCGCACGCCCGCTTCTTCGAGCGTGCGGGCGAGCTTCAGCGGCGTCTGGCCGCCGAACTGGACGATCACGCCCTCCGGCTTCTCCTGCGCGCATACCGCGAGCACGTCCTCTGCGGTCAGCGGCTCGAAGTAGAGGCGGTCGGAGGTGTCGTAGTCGGTCGAGACCGTCTCGGGGTTGCAGTTGACCATCACCGCGTCGCGGCCGAGCTCGCGCGCGGTCATCGCTGCGTGGACGCAGCAGTAGTCGAACTCGATCCCCTGGCCGATCCGGTTCGGGCCGGCGCCGAGGATGACGACCGAGTCGTTGTCGCCGCGGCGGATCTCCGAGGCGGGCGGAGTGCCGTCGTGGCGCGGGCGCTCGTGGCCGGAGTAGTAGTAGGGCGTCGCCGCCTCGAACTCGGCGGCGCAGGTGTCGACCGCCTTGTAAGTGCGGACGAGGCCGTCGGTGCCGTCGCCTTCGGTCGCGAGCGCGTGCAGCTCGCGCAGGAACCAGCGGTCGACCAGGCAGCGCTCATGGACGGCCTCGACGTCGAGGCCGCGCCCGAACGCCGCCAGGACCTGGTCGAAGCGCTCGGCGCAGGGGACCTCGAGCGCCGCCAGCAGATCGTCGTCGGACTCGGGGATCTCCGGGGTCGAATCGAGCTCGCGCGAGCGCATCGCCTTGGCGAAGGACTCGCGGAAGGTGCGGCCGATCGCCATCGACTCGCCGACGCTCTGCATGTAGGTCGAGAGCCGGCCCTCGGAGCCGGGGAACTTCTCGAAGGCGAAGCGGGGGATCTTGGTGACGACGTAGTCGATCGTCGGCTCGAAGGAGGCGGGGGTGGCGCGGGTGATGTCGTTGGGGATCTCCTCCAGTGCGTAGCCGACCGCCAGCTTCGCCGCCATCTTCGCGATCGGGAAGCCGGTTGCCTTCGACGCCAGCGCCGAGGAGCGGGAGACGCGCGGGTTCATCTCGATCACGGCGATCTCACCGTCCTCCGGATTTACCGCGAACTGGACGTTGGAGCCGCCGGTCTCGACCCCGATCGCCCGGATCACCTTGATCGCCTGGTCGCGGAGGTCCTGGTAGAGCGGGTCGGTCAGCGTCTGCGCGGGCGCGACCGTGACCGAGTCGCCGGTGTGGACGCCCATCGGGTCGACGTTCTCGATCGAGCAGATGATCACGACGTTGTCGTTGCGGTCGCGCATCACCTCGAGCTCGAACTCCCCCCAGCCGATCACCGACTCCTCGACCAGGACCTGGTTGATCGGGCTGGCGGCGAGCCCCTCGGAGACGACCTGGCGCAGCTCGGTCTCGGAGCGGCCGATCCCTCCCCCCTGGCCACCCATCGTGAAGGCGGGCCGGACAATCGCCGGCAGGGTGATTTCTCCGGCGGCGAGCTTCGTCTCCATCTCGCCGAGGCTTTCCACAGTGACCGACCAGGGAATCCGGATCCCGGCCTCGTTCATCGTCGTGCGGAACCTCTCGCGATCCTCGGCGCGGCTGATCGACTCGGCGTTGGCGCCGATCAGCTCGACCCCGAGCCGCTCCAGGGTCCCGTCTTCGTCCAGCGACATCGCGATGTTGAGCGCGGTCTGGCCGCCGAGCGTCGGCAGCAGCGCGTCGGGGCGCTCCTTTTCGATGATCTTCGTCACCGGGCCCGGCAGCAGCGGCTCGATGTAGGTACGGGTGGCGAACTCCGGGTCGGTCATGATCGTCGCCGGGTTCGAGTTGACGAGGACGACTTCGTAGCCCTCCTCCAGCAGCACCTTGCAGGCCTGCACGCCGGAGTAGTCGAACTCGGCCGCCTGGCCGATCACGATCGGCCCCGAGCCGATCAGGAGGATCTTCTGGATGTCCTCGCGTTTAGGCACTCTCTACCTCCCGCGCCCCTGCCAGGCGCTTTTCCAGGTTTTCGCGAACCGCGGGCCACTCGTCGTCGACGACCGAGAAGTAGGCCGAATCGCGGACGCCGGTGATCGGCATCTGCATGTGCTTGCGGAAAACACCCTCGAACTTCGCCGGCAGCGCTTCCATCGCCCCGCGCGAGCGCTGGTTGCGGGCGTCGGTCTTCAGCTCGACCCGCATGCAGCCGAGCTCCTCAAAGGCGAAGCCGAGCATCAGCAGCTTCGCCTCGACATTGGCGCCGCCGCGCCAGGCCGAGGGGGTGAGCCAGGTCCAGCCGATCTCGACGCCGTCGTGGAGAGGGCGCGCGTGCAGCAGGGAGGAGCTGCCGAGCGGCTCGCCGGCGGCGGTCAGGGTGGCGAAGCCGTGCTCCTCACCCATCTTGCGGGCGAGCAGGCGGCCGTCGAACCACTGGTCGAAGCCCTCCTCGGTCTCGGTCACCCGCCGGTCCATCCACTGCCAGACCTCGGGGTGGATCGCGACCGAGCGCAGCGGCTCGCGGTGCTCCTCGACCAGCGGCTCGAGACGGACTTCGGTCCCCTCCAGCCGGCGATCCGGCGGCGGCCAGATCACGCGGCGAGCTCCAGGAAGCGGTCGAAGAGATGCCGCGCGTCGTGCGGACCGGGCCCGGCCTCCGGGTGGTACTGGACGGTGGCGCCGGCGACGTCGCGCAGAACCAGTCCCTCGACGGTGCGGTCGTAGAGGTTCAGCTGCGAGAGCTCGGCGACGCCGAAGTCGGTGTCCCAGCGGACCGGCTCGTCGCCCTCGATCTTCGGCTCTCCCCCGGGCCCGACGACAGCGAAGCCGTGGTTCTGCGAGGTGATGTCGATCCGGCCCGTTTGCAGATCCTTGACCGGGTGGTTGGAGCCCCGGTGGCCGAAGGGCAGCTTGTAGGTCTGCAGGCCGACGGCGCGGCAGAGCAGCTGGTGGCCGAGGCAGATGCCGAAGACGGGCTTCTGGCCGAGGATGCCGCGAACGGTGTCGACGACGTAGTCGAGGGCGGCGGGGTCACCGGGGCCGTTGGCGAGGAAGACGACGTCGGGGTCCTCGGCGAGCACTTCCTCGGGGCTGCTGGTGCAGGGCAGCAGCGTCAGCCTGGCACCGTGCTCGCGCAGTTGGCGGACGATGCTGAGCTTGACGCCCGTGTCGATGCCGACCACGTGCGGGCCTTCGCCCTCGAAGCGGATGGGCTCGGACGGGGTGACGGTGCGGGCGAAGTCGGCGCCGTCCATCGCCGGCTCGGCGACGATCCGATCGCGCGCCTCGGCTTCCGGCGTGGTGGACGGGAAGATGCCGCCGCGCATCGCTCCCTTGTCGCGCAGGTGGCGGACCAGGGCGCGGGTGTCGACGCCGCTGACGGCGGGAACGCCACAGTCGCTCAGCCACTCCAGCCAGCCGCCCTCGGCGGTGGCGACGTCTTCGCGGTTCTTGGCGTCGCGCATGACGACGCCGCGGGCGTGGACGCGGTCGGACTCCATCGCCGCCTGCGAGACCCCGTAGTTGCCGATCAGCGGGTAGGTGAAGACGATGATCTGGCCCGCGTAGGAGGGGTCGGTGACCGCCTCCTGGTAGCCGGTCATCGCGGTGTTGAAGACGACCTCGCCGGTCACGGCGCCGTCGTGACCGCAGGCAAGCCCGTCGAGGCGGGTGGCGTCCTCGAGCAGCAGGTAGGCGTCGCTCATGCGGCGACTCCGAGGGAGAAGCTGCGCAGGCGGAAGGCGACCTGGCCGGCGGCGACGGTCATTAGGACGCGGCCGGTGAGGGTGCGGCCGGCGCACCAGGAGTTGGCGGAGCGACTCTCGTAGCCGTCATCGCCGACGGTCCACTCGGCGCCGAGGTCGCAGAGAACGACGTTCGCCTCCGAGCCGGGCGCGATCGTCGGTCGCGGCAGCTCGAAGGGCTCGGCGCCGCCGCCCATCCGCTCGACCAGGAGAGCGAGATCGATAACGCCGGGGAGCACCAGCTCGGTATGCAGGGCGGCGAAGGCGGTCTCCAGACCGGTGACGCCGAAAGCCGCCTGCTCGAACGGGACGTCCTTTTCCTCCAGCTGATGGGGGGCATGATCGGTAGCGATGCACTCAATCGAGCCGTCGCGCAGGCCCTCGATCAGCGCCTGGCGGTCTCGCTCTTCGCGGATCGGCGGGTTCATCTTGAAGCGGTGCGGGTCAAGGGTTCGGACCTCCTCGTCGGTGAGGCAGAGGTGATGTGGGCTCGCCTCGGCGCTGATCCGCACCCCGGCGGCCTTGGCGGCGCGGACGATCTCGACCGACTCGGCGGCCGAGAGGTGCTGGACGTGAATGCGCGCGTTCTCGTGCGCGGCCAGGGCGGCGTCGCGGGCGACCATCGTCGACTCGGAGACCGAGGGGATGCCACCGATGCCGAGCGCGGCCGAGACCGGGCCCTCGTGCATCGCGCCCCCCATCGAGAGCCGCGGATCCTCCTCGTGGAGGGCGATGTTGCCGCCGCAGAGGCGCTGGTACTGGAGGGCGCGGCGCATGACGCCGGCGTCGGTGATCGGCAGGCCGTCGTCGGAGAAGCCGAGCGCACCGGTTTCGCGCAGTTCGACCATCTCGGTGAGCTCTTCCCCGGCCATGTCCTTGGTCACCGTGGCGAGGAAGCCGACCGGAACCGAGGCACCGGCGCGTGCCTGCTCCCGCAGCGCGCTGATGTCGGCGGCGGTGGAGACGGGCGGCTGCGTGTTGGCCATCGCCAGGATCCCGCAGTAGCCGCCGGCCGCGGCGGCGCGGGTGCCGGTCTCGACGTCCTCTTTGTGCTCGTGGCCGGGGGTGCGGAGGTGGACGTGCGGGTCGAAGAAGGCGGGGAACGCATGCAGGCCCTCGGCCTCGACCACCTCGGCGCCGTCGGTGTCGGCCTCGCCGGGTGAGGCAAGCGCGGCGATCTTCCCTTCGCGCACGACAACGTCATGGACCGCATCGATGCCTGCTACCGGATCGAGCACGGTCGCCCGGCGCAGGACCAGGTGCGCGTCCTCGCCGGCGCGAACGTCGAGCTGGTCGCGCAGGCTCGGGGTCACCAGTTCGCGCTGGGCGCTCATGCCGAGGTTCCGATCGGAGTCGGCCGGTTGCTCTCGCCCTCGACGACCGGGCCTGAGGCGTCGCCGCCGGCGAGCAGCTCGTAGAGGATCGCCATCCGCACGACCAGGCCGGCGGCGACCTGTTCGGCGATCAGCGACTGGGGCGAGTCGATCGCCTCGCCGGAGAGCTCGACCCCGCGGTTGACCGGGCCGGGATGCATCAACAGCTGGCGGGGGTGGAGCCGGCGGCTGTCGATCTGGAAAAGCGCGGCGTACTCGCGCAGCGAGGGGACGAAGCTCTCGCTCATCCGCTCCTTCTGCATCCGCAGGGCGTAGACGACCTCGGCCTGCTCGATCCCGTCCAGGGTGTAGGAGACGTCGCAGCCGAGCTCCTCAATCCCGCGCGGGATCAGGGTCGGCGGTCCGCAGACGGTGACCTCGGCGCCCATCTTCGCGAAGGCAATCAGGTTGGAGCGGGCGACGCGGCTGTGGAGGACGTCGCCGACGATCCAGATGCGGACGCCCTCGAGCGAGCCGAGCCGGCGGCGCAGGGTGTAGACGTCGAGCAGGGCCTGGCTCGGGTGCTCGTGCTTGCCATCGCCGGCGTTGACGACCGCGGCGGTGGTCCAGCCGGCGACCATCTGCGCGGCGCCGGCGTACGGGTGCCGAATGACGATCGCGGCGGGGTCGTAGGCGGAGAGCGTCGCGATCGTGTCCTTCAGCGACTCCCCCTTCTCGACCGAGGAACCGGCCGCCTTGACCGAGACGAGGTCAGCGGAGAGGCGCTTGGCGGCGAGGTCGAAGGAGCTCGAGGTGCGGGTGCTCGACTCGTAGAAGAGCGAGACGACGGTGCGGCCGCGCAGGGTCGGGACCTTTTTGATGTCGCGGCGACCGACCTCGGCGAAGCTCTCGGCGCGATCGAGGATCGACTCGATTTCCTCGCGGGAGAGCTGCTCGATCGAGAGCAGGTGCTTCATCGGCTCACCTCCATTGCAGGCGTTTCGGAGATCGTCACTCCGTCTGTGCCGTCGACCTCCTCGAGGCGGACGTTGACCCGCTCCTCGCGGGCGGTCGGCAGGTTTTTGCCGACGTAGTCGGGGCGGATCGGCAGCTCGCGGTGGCCGCGGTCGCAGAGGACCGCCAGTTGCACCCGCTGTGGGCGTCCGTAGTCGAAGAGTGCCTCGATCGCGGCGCGGACGGTGCGGCCGGTGTAGAGGACGTCGTCGACGAGGACGACGGTGCGCTCGCTGAGATCGAAGTCGATGTGGGAGGCGTGGACGACGGGCTGCGAGCCGGGCGCCTTGGCGCCGACGTCGTCGCGGTAGAAGGAGATGTCGAGGTCACCGATCGGCAGGTCGCTGCCGGTCAGCTCGCCGAGGAAGACATGCAGGCGGCGGGCCAGCACGGCGCCGCGGGTGTGGATGCCGACGACCGCCAGCCGCTCGGAATCGGGGTTCTTCTCGGCGATCTCATGGGCGATCCGCCGCAGCGTTCGCCTCAGATCGTCGTGCTCCAGCACGACCTTCTCGTTCACTTCGTTTGCTTCCTTCCTGGCCTCACGGGACCGGGTTAAAGGACGCGCCCAATGTAGCAGCGCTCGATGACGTAGCTAGCCCTCGGCTTCCTGCTCTTTCCGCGATTCGCGGGCTCCATTCGGCACCAGAGCCGGCTCACCCCGCTCCGGAAAGGGCAGCTCGATCAGGTCGAAGTCACGCGGGGCGACAGTCGGCCCGAAGACCTCTTTCGCCTCCTCGATCACCTTGCCCACGTGGTAGCGGGAGGAGATGTGGACGAGCGCGAGCAGCTTCACGTGCGCCTCGGCGGCGACGGCAGCTGCCTGGCCGACGGTCGAATGCCCGGTTTCGGCCGCCCGCTGGACCTCCTCCTCGGCGAAGGAGGCGTCGTGGATGAGGAGATCGGCGTCGGCCGCGGCGGAGACCGTGGCGGGGCTGGGCGCGGTGTCGCCGGTGAGGACGATCGTGCGGCCGGGCCGGCTGGGGCCCATCACCTGGTCGGGCGCCACAGTTCCCGCCTCGCCCTCGACGGCTTCGCCCCGCTGCAGGGCTGCGTAGGCGGGGCCTTCGGGCACCCCGGCGGCAGCCGCGGCGGCGGGATCGAAGCGGCCGGGCCGCTCCTCCTCGACCACGGCATACCCGAGCGACCGGGCGCCGTGGGCGGTCTCGAACGGCCGCACCTCGTAGTCCTCGTGTGGAATCGGGTCGCCCTTGGCAAGCTCGATCAGGTCGACGGTGAACTTCAGCCGCCCGATCAGCGGCGAGAACACCTGGAACAGCTCCGAGAGCCCCGGCGGCCCGTAGATCTTCAGCGGCACTCGCCGATCGGTGAGGTCATAGGTCTTCAGCAGCCCCGGCAGCCCCAGCACGTGGTCGGCATGGAAGTGGGTCAGGTAGATCTCATCCAGCTGCACCAGCCCCAGGGACCGCTGCATCTGCCGCTGCGTCCCTTCGCCGCAGTCGAACAGCAACCGCTCTCCCCCACGGCTGACCAGCACAGCCGCAGTGGAGCGCCGCGCCGAGGGCACCGACCCTCCGGTCCCAAGAAAAGTCACCGCCAGATCCATCGGCGGCGAGCCTACGCAAGTTGTGGCTAAGCTGCCGGTAGAGCGCCCGTAGCTCAGCTGGATAGAGCGCTTCCCTCCGGAGGAAGAGGCCGCAGGTTCGAATCCTGCCGGGCGCGTCTTTCTGCTGCCGTCAGTTTTCGGCGGCCTTGAACCTCGCGACCCACTCCGCGCGGTTGAATTCGGCGGGGTCGGTCTCGGCGAGGAAGCGCTCCAGGGCGGCGATGAAGTGGCCGGGGCGCTCGAGCATGGGGACGTGGCCGGTGTCTTCGAAGATCTCGAGGCGGCTGTCGGGAAGCGCGGCGTGGGCTTCGCGGGCGTGCTCGACGGGGATGATCGGGTCGTTTTCGCCCCAGATGATGAGGAGGGGCAGGGTTTCGGCGAGGTAGAGGCGGTCGAGGGCGGCGATGCGCTGGCCCTCCATGCCGACGACGGAGCGGAGGGTGGCGAGGAAGGCCTTGCGGCGGTCGGGGTCCGAGAGGGTCGCGTAGCCGCGGGTGATCTCAGCAAGGTCGGCGTTGGGGCGGAAGCCGATGGCGCCGATGCCGCGGCCGATCGCGCCGCCGACCGTCTTCCCCACCCCCGCCGTGGCGGAGATGAAGAGGTCGGCGCCGGGGAGCGCTGCGGCGCGCAGGATCGGGCTGACGTCGGGGCCGAGACCGCCGCTGGAGACGAGGACTAGCCGCTCCACCATCTCCGGGAACTGGTAGGTGAACTGCATCGCGACGCCGCCGCCGAGCGAGTGGCCGACCAGGGTTGCCCGGTCGTGGCCGAGCGAGAGCATCAGGTCGCGCAGGCTGCTGGCGAGGGCGCCGAGCGAGTAGTCACCGCCGCCCGGGGCCGAGGCGCCGTGGCCGGGGAAGTCCGGGGCGATCACCGTGTGGTCGATCGCCAGCGGCTCGATCACCGATTCCCAGTTGGCGCAGGTTCCCGCCATCCCGTGAATCAGCAGCAGGACCGGCCCGGAACCGGCTTCGATGAAGTTCATCGGCCGGCCGTGGACCTCGACGGCCCTCGGCTTCGGCTTTGCCCTGCTCAGCCGCGTTGCTTTGGTAGCCACGTCAAGTCCTTACCCCCGAATCGTGCAGAGGTATCGCGCGCTGGCGAATCCGCCCCCGATTCCAATACTGTCGCGCCGTGCGCCTGCCGCCCCGATCTGCCAACCCGCAGGACGATAGGCCGCCGCGCGGCGCCTTGATCGTCGTCGCGATCGGGCTCCTGGCCTGCGTCGTCGCCGCGCTCGCCACTGTCGGCAAGGGCGAGGGGGAATCAGCGCACCTGGAATGGGTGCAGCTGGGAACTGCCGCGGACTCGAAAGCCACCCCGGTCCCCGGCGGCAAAGGCGCGATGCAGTTGGTTGACACCCGCATCCGCGCCACCGGCACCAACGTCAGCGGCTACTCCCTCTTCACCGCCGGCTCGACCCTGAAGGTCTCCGCCGGCGCGCCGATCGGTGGCGCCCGCATCCTCTGCAGCGTCAAAGCCGGCAAAGGGACCGAAGTCGCCCAGAGCGCCGGCGGCCTGCGCGGCACCTACCCCCGCTCCTCTGAAGAAGGCATCTACAACCAGGAAGTGCCGGAAACCGTGCTGATGGACTTCAGCTCCCACAGCAGCGAACTCGCAACCCTTGAAGTCCTCGATCGCCCGAAGCGGTTCACCACCGAACAGGGCGTCAAGCTCGAATGGCCCGAATACCAGGTTGGGACCGAGCACCTCAAATACTTCATCACCGGCAAGCCGAAGAAAGAGCTTGAACTGCCGTTCTTCACGATCTGGAGGACGACGAAGGTTCCCGCAGCGCGGATCTCCTGCACGCTTGAAGCTAGCGCCGGCAAATCGACGACGACCACCGAGATCGCGCTGAAGAAGCGATCGCCGCCGATCGACGAAGAAGCCGAAGCGGAGAAAGCCGAAGAAAAAGAAGAAGTTGAAGAGGAAGAGGAAGCTGACGAAGAAGGCTAGAGGTCGAGCTGCTCCTGCGGCGCGATCAGCAGCTCCGGCCCTTCCGCCATCCCTTTCCCGACCTTGTTCAGCGCCGGATTAGCCGGTGCCCCCTCCATCCGCCGCGGGTCGAGCGGCGCGCACATTGCCACCGCGTCCTCTGCGCTCAGGTCGGGGCGCAGCCAGGCGGCCTCCGCCTCGGCGCCCGGGAGGATCGCCGGCATCCGGTTGTGGACCGGCGCCACCACCTCGTTGGGGGTCGTGGTGACCAGGGTGCAGGTGTAGAGGTAGCCGTCGTCATAGCCGCGCTCCTCCGGCTCGTCCCATTTCTTGCGGGTGCAGAGGCCGGCGAAGGCGAAGGGCTCGCCGCCGTCGACGGTGAAGCGCCAGGGCTGGCGCGGCTGCTTTGGGTCCTCGGCCTTCATCCACTCGTAGAAGCCGTCGGCGACGATCAGGCAGCGATGGCGGAACTTGTCGACCAGCGGCGCGTAGGCCTTGCTCTTGAGCAGGTTCTCCCGTTTGGCGTTGATCATCCGGTAGCCGACTTTCAGGTCCTTCGCCCAGACCGGTACCAGGCCCCAGCGCATCAGTTGCGCCTCGCGCTCACCTCGCGCCGCCTCCTCTTCCTCAGGCGAAGAGCGGACGACGAGGATCTCCTGCGTAGGCGCGACGTTGAACCGGCCGAGCCCGGGCGGCGATTTCTCCTTCGCCTCTCCCCCGTCCTTCGCGCTCTCTTTCGAAGATGACCCGCCCCGTTCCAGCGCCTTCTCGAGTTCGACCTGGAAGCGATCGGCGATCTTCTTCGTGTCTTTGGTCGTGACCGTGAAACGCCCGCACATCGGCTCAGCCTAGCCGGCCTGCGCGGCGCCCTCGGGGCGCAACTCGACGTGATCCCGATACCAGTCGAGGGTGCGGATCAACCCGTCGCGCAGCTCGACCTCGGGCCGCCAGCCGGTCATCTCGCGCAGCTTGGTCGAGTCGACGTACTGGCGGTCGATCTCTCCAGCCGGGTTGCCGGTGCCGAGGAACTCGGGTTGCAGGTCGGTGCCGGAGACGTCGACAATCGTCTGCAGGACCTCGGTGACCGAGTAGGGCCGCTCGCCGCCGGCGTTGAAGGCCTCCCCCGCTCCGGGTCCGCCGGCGCCAACCGCGTGCTCGACCGCGAGATAGGCGGCGACGGCGTCGCTGACGTAGAGGAAGTCGCGCTCGGGGCTGCCGTCGGAGCGGATCTGGGGGCGGCGGCCGTCGAGGACGGCAGCAATCGCCTCGGGGATCAGACGCGAGAAGTTGGGGTCGCCGCCGCCGTAGATGTTGGCGAAGCGGGTGACGGCGACCGGCAGCCCGTACGAGGGGCGGTAGCTGAGGGCGATCGCGTCGGCCGCCGCCTTGCTCGCCTCGTACGGCGAGGCCGGCTGCAGCCGCATCTCCTCGCGGTAGGGCAGCTCGTCACTGGGGCCGTAGGCCTTGTCGGAGGAGGCGACGATTACCGCCGGCACATCAGCGCGGCGGCAGGCCTCCAGCAGCGACCAGGTACCGCGCACGTTGACTTCGAAGGTCTGCGTCGGGTCGGCCATCGCCGGTCCGACCAGCGTCTGCGCCGCCAGGTGGAAGACGACCTCGAACTCGCCGGCCGCGATCGTCGCGTCGACCGCGGCCGCGTCGCGCAAGTCGACCTCGAGCAGCTCGACCTCCGAATCGATCCCCTGTAGGGCGAGACCCGACCGCGGCGGCGGTGCCAGGTCGAGGACGCTGACGGCGTCGCCACGTTCCAGCAGTGCCCGCGCCAGGTTCGAGGCGACGAAACCGTGGCCGCCGGTTACCAGCGCCCGCTTCAAGGCGCGTCCACCGGCGCTGCGTCCCAGATCCGCCAGGCGGCGCGGCCGGCGGTCCAGAGGTCGTTGAGCACGACCGCGTCCTTGTAGGTGTCCATGCAGTCCCAGAAGCCCCTATGACGGAACGCCCGCAGCTGTCCGTCGGCTGCCAGATGCTCGAGGGGCTCGCGCTCGAGCACGCTGCCCTCGCCGATGTAGCTGAGCGCCCGCGGCTCGAAGCAGAAGAAGCCGCCGTTGATCCATTGCTCGCTGCGGGGCTTCTCGACGAACCCGGTGACCGCATCGCCGCTCAGTTCGGCGACCCCCCACTGCAGGTTCGGCCGCACTACCGTCACCGTCGCCAACGCTCCTTGCTCCTGGTGGAACCCGAGCAGGCCGTCGAGGTCGATGTCGGCCACCCCGTCGACATAGGTCACGCAGAAGGTCTCGTCGCGCAACCGGTCCGCCAGCGCCGCGACCCGGCCGCCGGTCGGCGTGTCGAGCCCGGTGTCGACGCACTCCACCCGCACCCGCTCAGGCCAGCGCTCGGCGGCAACGAACTCCTCCACCGCCTCACCCATGTAGCCGGTTGCCAACAGGAAGCGCTCGAACCCCTGCGCCGCGTAGATCTGGATCACGTGCCAGAGGATCGGCCGGCCGCCGATCTCGACCAGCGCCTTCGGCACCGACTCGGTCCGCTCGCGCAAGCGGGTTCCGCGGCCTCCACAGAGGATTACGACTGGCGGTTTCACTGGTTCCGAGATTGTGGGGGTTATAGCCCCCTGAAGTTCGGAGGGGCTCAGCCGCCGGCTACCGCGGGGAGGATCGTCACTTCGTCGCCGTCGTTGATCGACGTCTCCAGGCCCTGCTGGAAGCGGATGTCCTCGCCGGAGACGTAAACGTTGACGAAGCGGCGCAGGTCGCCGTCCTGGGTGATGCGGTCGCGGAGGCCGCCGTGGGCGTCGAAGACGGCGTCGAGCACCTCGCCGACGGTCGTACCCTCCACCTCCAGCTCCGACTGGCCGCCGGTGGCGGCCCGCAGCTGCGTCGGGATCTTCACGGTGACTGACATCTAGGCGGCTACCTCCTGGCGAAGCTCGGCCTCGAAGCTCTCGAGGCTGGGGTCGATCTCGTGCATCTGAAACGTATCGCGGGTCGCGTCGAGCGTCTTCAGTCCCTCGCCGGTGATGTAGACGACGACCCGCTCACCGTCGGCAAGCTCGCCCCGTTCGGCCAGCTTGCGCAGGACGCCGACGGTGACGCCGCCGGCGGTCTCGGTGAAGATCCCGGTCGTCTCCGCCAGCAGCTTGATCCCCTCGCGGATCTCCTGGTCGGTGACCGAGTCGACGCCGCCGCCGGTCTTGCGGGCGTGCTCGACCGCGTAGGGACCGTCGGCGGGGTCGCCGATCGCGAGGCTTTTGGCGATCGTCTCCGGGCGCTGCGGCTTGCAGACTTCCCAGCCTTCGGCGAAGGCGGTCGCCACCGGGCTGCAGCCCTGCGCCTGGGCGCCGTTGAAGACCGGCTGCTTGCCCTCGACGAGGCCGAGGTCGATCCACTCCTGGAAGCCACGGCCGAGTTTGGTGAAGAGCGAGCCGGAGGCGATCGGGCTGACCACCCGGTCCGGCAGTTCCCAGCCGAGCTGCTCGACGGTCTCGTAGGCGAGCGTCTTCGATCCCTCCGCGTAGTAGGGGCGGAGGTTGACGTTGACGAAGGCCCACGGGCGCGTCTCGGCGAGCTGGGTGCAGAGGCGGTTGACGTCGTCGTAGTTGCCGCGGACGCCGACCAGGTTGGTCCCGTAGACGCCGGTTGCGAGCAGCTTCTGCTCCTCGAGGTTGGCGGGGACGAAGACGTAGGAGTCGAGCCCGGCCGCGGCGGCGTGGGCGGCGACGGCGTTGGCGAGGTTGCCGGTCGAGGCGCAGGCGACGGTGTCGAAGCCGAGCTCCTGGGCTTTCGCGACCGCGACCGCGACGACCCGGTCCTTGAAGGAGTGGGTCGGGTTGGCGGCGTCGTTCTTGATCCAGATCTCGGCGCCGGTGCCGAGGCGCTCGGCCAGCCGGTCGGCGCGCAGCAGCGGCGTCAGGCCCGGCTCCAGCGGGTCGCTCGCCCTGCCCTTGAAGGGAAGGAAATCGCTGTAGCGCCAGATCCCCTGCGATCCCGCCTGGATCCGCCGCTTCGCCTCGGCCGCGTCTAGGCCGCTGAGGTCGTAGGAGACCTCCAGCGGGCCGAAGCAGTTTTCACAGAAATAGCTGGCGTCCAACTCGTAGGTGGACGCGCACTCCTTGCACTTCAAGCTCTCGACTGACATCCGATCCTCTTTCCACTGCTGATGAAAAAAACCTCCGCCATCTGTGGGGCAGAGGTCCGATCGGACATCCCCCACATCTTCCAAGCCGCTTGCGTGGCTTGCTGGAGTTGGCACCTGTCCCGACCTTGCGGTCGCGATGGTTGCCGGGGCTTCACTGGGCCAGTCCCTCCACCCCTCTAGATGTGGCGCTTATGTGGGATGAACCATACCAGCCACCCCCCACGCCTTCCACTGCCTGCAAGGCGGCTAACCTAAGCACCGCATCATGACCCCGCTGCAGCACGAGACGACGAGCCTGAGCGATGCCGAACCTTCCGAAACCGAGGCTGCGACGGCCCGGCCGGCGTGGCGAGCTCGTCTCTCAGCCCGCCGCGCCTGAGCCTCAAAAGCCCAACGTCGAGCAGATCGAGTCGAACGGCCTGCGCTGGGTCAACATCGAGTGGCCGGGCTCGCTGGAGCGAACCTGGCTGGAGGAGCACTTCGAGTTCCACGCCCTCGACCTCGAGGACGTCCTCTCCCGCAACCAGCGGCCGAAGATCGACGTCTACGACGACTACCTCTTCATCGTCCTCCACCTGCCCGTCTTCGACCCGAAAGCGGGCCGGCTGGGGACGGGCGAGCTCGACCTCTTCGTCGGGCCCGACTACGTGGTCACGATCCCGAACCTGCCGCTGCAGCCGATCGAGTACCTGTTCGAGCGCTGCCGGGCCAAAGAGGAGCTGCGCGAACAGCTCTTCTCCCGCGGCTCCGGCTATCTGCTCTACCGGCTGGTCGACGACAGCTTCGACTACTGCTTCCCGATGTTGCGCAAGATCGGCAACAAGCTCGACGCGCTCGAGGACGACATCTTCGAAGAGCGGGCCGAGGAGGTCGTGCGCGACATCTCCAACGTCAAGCAGGAGATCATCAACTTCCGCAAAGTGATCCGGCCGCAGCGGCCGGTGCTGCGCGACCTCGAGAAAGTCAAGCAGCGCTACCTCGCCTCCGACCTCGATCTCGAGATCTACTTCGACGACATCGTCGACGCCCACGAGCGGATTTGGGACATGCTCGAGAACTACAAGGAGGTCGCCGAAGCGCTCGAGGAGACCAACGAGTCGCTGATCTCCCACCGCCTCAACGACATCCTCCGGGTGCTGACCGCGATCAGCGTCGTGATCCTGCCGCTGACCCTGATCGCGAGTGTGATGGGGATGAACACCTGGGTCCCCAGCGAAGGCCACGAGGCCGGCTTCATCACGGTCCTGGGGCTGATGCTGCTGGTGCTGGTCGGGATGGTCGCCTACTTCCGCCGCCGCAAGTGGCTCTGAGCCCGGGACGGCTTCCATAGGATGAGCGACCCGTGGCAAATTTCCGCATCTGGGCGCCTTGGCGTCTCGCTTACGTGAAGGACGCGTCCAAGGACATCGAGGAGGAGTGCATCTTCTGCGCCAAGCCGGCGGCGGAGGATGACGAGGCGAACCTGATCGTCCACCGCGGCGAGCACAGCTTCGTGATCCTCAACCTCTTCCCCTACACGAACGGGCACCTGATGGTGGCGCCGTATGGCCACATCGGCCGCCTGCAGGAGATCCCGGGCGAGACGCTGGCGGAGATGATGGCGCTGGCGCAGCGGGCGATGGACCGGCTCGAGTCGATCTACCAGCCGCACGGCTACAACGTCGGTTTCAATCAGGGCCGTGTCGCCGGCGCCGGGGTCGAGCACCACATCCACATGCACGTCGTCCCCCGCTGGGCCGGCGACAACAACTTCATGCCGGTGATCGCCGACACCAAAGTGATGCCGCAGTCGATCGAGCAGAGCTACGAGGCTCTGAAAGGAGCTTTCAAATGACGCGATTTACGCCCGGACGCGAAGCGGAGGACGTAAATCCTGATCCGGGGATCTTCAAGGCGTACGACATCCGGGGGCTGCACGGCTCGGAGATGGACGAGACGACCGCGCTGGCGATCGGCCGCGCCTTCGCCCGCGTGCTGGGGCGGCTTCGCGGCAAGGAGCCGAGCGAGCTGCGGGTCGGGCTCGGCCGCGACATGCGGCTGACCGCGCCGGCGATGGCGGCGGCGGTGCGCGAAGGCCTGATCGCCGAGGGCGCGCAGGTGATCGACGCCGGCCAGGTCGCGACCGAGGTGCTCTACCACCTGGTCGGTTCGCGCGAGCTCGACGGCGGCGCGATGGTCACCGCCTCCCACAACCCCAAGGCCTACACCGGGGTCAAGCTCGTCCGCGAGGGGGCGCTGCCGCTCTCCGGAGACGCTGGCATCGGCGATGTCAAGGCCGAGATCGAAGCCGGTCTCGGCGCGGAGCCAGGTGGCGGATCGGCCGAGGACGTTGACGTCTGGGATGAGTTCCGCGCTCACGCGCTCTCGTTCATCGACCCTGCGAACGTGAAGCCGATGAAGGTCGTCGTCGACGGCGGCAACGGCATGGGCGGGCCAATGGTCGGCCCGATCCTCGAGCAGCTGCCGCTGGAGCTGGAGGAGATGTACTTCGAGCCCAACGGCGAGTTCCCCGACCACGAGCCAAACCCGCTGCTGGAGGAGAACCGGCGGATGATCATCGACCGGGTCAAGGCGAGCGGCGCGGACCTCGGAATTGCCTGGGACGGCGACGCCGATCGCTGCTTCTTTATCGACGGCGAGGGCAGCTTCTGCGACGGCGACTTCATCTGCGCCCTGCTGGCGCGTTCGATCCTGCAGAAGAACCCCGGCGCGACGATCCTCTACGACCCGCGCTCGAGCCGCGCGGTGCCGGACCTGGTCTCGGCCGAGGGCGGCCGCTCCGACCTCTCGCGCGTCGGCCACGCCTTCTTCAAGGCGCGGATGCGCGAGGAGGAGGCGGCCTTTGGCGGCGAGGTCTCCGGCCACTACTACTTCCGCGACTTCTGGAACGCCGATTCGGGGACGATCCCGGCGCTTCTGGTCCTGGAGCTGCTCTCGCTCGACGGACGCTCGCTGGCCGAGCTGATGGATGAGTTTCGCTCCAAGTACTTCATCTCCGGCGAGATCAACTCCGAGGTCGCCGATCAGGAGGCGAAAATGGCGGAGATCGCCGAGCGCTACGGCGACGGCGAAATCACCCGCCTCGACGGGATCTCGATCGACTATCCCGACTGGCACTTCAACGTCCGCCCCTCCAATACCGAGCCGCTGCTGCGGCTCAACCTCGAGTCGCTGACCTCGCGCGAGGACATGGAGCAGCGCCGCGACGAGATTCTCGATCTGATCCGGGCGTGACCTCGACGCCGGAGGAGGCGCTGGAGCAGGCGGCCCTCGCCGGCATTCACCGCCTGCCGATCCCGACCCCGTTCGCGGTCGGGCGGGTCAACTGCTACCTGATCGAGGACCAGCCGCTCACGCTTGTCGATACCGGCCCCAACTCCGGCAAGGCGCTCGACGAGCTGACCGCGCAGCTGGCCCAGCGCGGCCACGGCCTCTCCGATCTCGAGCTGATCGTCGTCACCCACCAGCACATCGACCACCTCGGCCTGGTCGAGATCCTGGTCGAGCACTCGGGTGCCGAGGTGGCGGCGCTGGGGGCGGCGGCGGAGCGGCTGGCCGCCTTCGAGGAGGACGCCGAGGCCGAGGATCGCTTCGCGGTCGAGGTGATGCTGCGCAACGGTATCCCCGAGGACGTGACCGTGGCGCTGCGCAGCGTCTCCCGCAGCTTCCGCGGCTGGGGCTCACATGTGACGGTGACGCAGCCGCTGGAGGACGGCGGCACGCTGGAGCTGGGCGATCGTCGCCTCGAAGTCCTGCACCGGCCGGGCCATAGCCCCTCCGACACGGTCTTCTGGGACGAGGAGCGGCGGATCTTGATCGCCGCCGACCACCTGCTGCCGAAGATCTCCTCGAACCCGCTGATCACCCGGCCGCTTGACGGGAGCGACAAGCGGACCCAGGCGCTAGTCACCTACATCGAGTCGCTGCACAAGACCCGCGAGATGCCGTGCGAGATCGTCCTCCCCGGCCACGGCGAGCCGATCACCGACCACGCCCGGCTGATCGACTCGCGGATGAAGGGCCACGACCGCCGCAAGGAGAAGATCTTCAAACTCATCGCCCAGCAACCCCGCAACGCATATGAGATCGCCCAGGCGCTTTGGGGCAACGTTGCCGTCACCCAGGCCTTCCTCACCCTCTCCGAGGTGATCGGCCACGCCGACCTGCTCGTCAACGAAGGACGGGTCCGCGAAGCTGACGACAGCTCGGTGATCCGCTACGAAGCGGCCTAGTGTCGCTTTAGTCCCCTACAGGGAGACAAAAGCGACACTCCTAGAGCTGCGCGCCGATCGCGTGGCCTAGCGCGGCAGCGGCGAGGCCAAGAATGATGCTGAGGACGATGTTGGTGACCGCAATCCGGCGTCGTCCCGCCTCCTCGATCCGCTGCGTCTCCACCATCCAGGTCGAGAAGGTCGTGTAAGAGCCGATCGCGCCGGCGCCGAGGAGTAGCCGCGCGTCCCCACCGACCGCGGCCCCGGCGAGCAGGCCGAGCAGGAAGGCACCGCTGACATTCACAACCAGCGTTCCCACCGGCAGGTGCGGGTGCAGACGATCCGCAACGAGCAGCGTCAGCCCGAACCGCGCCAGCGCCCCGCAGCCGCCGAGCAGGGCCACTCCAAGCCACACCGCCCAGCTCACACCGCCTCCGTTCGCCGCGCGACCGCGGTCGCCGCCTGGGCTCCCACGAGGCCGGCGGCGACGCTGACGCCGAGGTAGAGACAAGCAAGCGGCATCCTGCCAGCGTCGATCATCTCCACCAGCTCCACCTGAACCGTCGAGAACGTAGTCAGCGCCCCACAGAATCCCGTCGTCAGCAGCGGCCGCCGGTATTGCGAGTGCGGCAGCGTCGTGAACCAGTAACCGAGCAGAGCCGCCCCGGCCACATTGACCACAAAGGTCGCCCACGGCCACCCCACCCCCGGGTCCGGAAGCGCCTCCGCAAGCCCCGCCCGCGCCAGCGCCCCCAACGCCCCGCCGAGAAAGATCGCCCCCAGCTCCCGTCGGTCGATCATCGGCGGCAGCCTAGGCGAAGGGCGGCGCCATTAGGCTTGCGCGTCCGTGTCCGCGCAGCTCCGGTCCCTCCGCCGCCGCAAGCCCGCCAAGAAGCGGATGCTGCTGATCGTCAATCCGTATGCGACGACGGTTTCGGATCGGCTGAAAAACCTGGTGGTCTACGCGCTGCAGGGGCGGTTCGATGTGGAAGCGGTCTCGACTCAGGCGCAGAACCATGCGACGGAGATCGGGCGCGAGGCGCTGGACGGCGGCTATGACGTGGTCGTCGCCTTCGGCGGCGACGGGACGCTGAACGAGGTCGTCAACGGCGTGGCGGGGACGGACCTGCCGGTGGCTACCCTGCCGGGCGGCTCGACCAACGTGGTCTGCCGCTCGCTGGGGATGCCGAACGACGTGGTCGATGCGACCGAGCACCTGCTCTCGCTGGCCGACGACTGGAGGCCGCGAAAGATCGACCTGGGGATGGTCGACGAGCGCTACTTCGTCTTCGCCTGCGGGGCGGGGATCGATGCGAGCGTGGTCAAACGGGTGGATCGCAACCCGACGATGAAGGGGAACGCCGGGCCCTACTACTACTCGTGGGCGGGCATCTCGAGCTTCTACCGCAAATACCTCGTCAACCCGGTGCGAATGCGGGCGACGGTCGACGGTTGCGAGCCGATCGAGGGCGTCACCACGATCGTCCAGAACTCCGACCCCTTCTCCTACTTCGCCAGCCGTCCGATCCGGGTCTGCGAGGGAATCGCGATCGACGACGGCACGCTCTCGCTTGCCGTCCTCAAACGAGCCGCCCAGCGGGACATGCCGACCCTGATCAACCGCCTTTTCAGCGAGACGAACCCGGCGGCCCGCCACAAGCAGGTCGCCCACTTCGACGACGTCACCCACGCCGTTGTCGAAACCGTCTCAACCGACAAGCAGGGCGCGGTCCGCCCCCTCCCCCTCCAGGTCGACGGCGACTACATCGGCGAGCGGGACCGGATCGAGCTCAAAGCGGCACCGGCCGCGCTGACGATCGTCGCCTGAAGGCGCCTCGCGGCGCCGGTCAGTCGAGCAGCCCTTTGTCGCGGGCGCCGGCGACGGTTTCCGCGAGCGTCTCCGGCGCGTCGTGTTGGGGCCTCCATTTGAGGTCTTTGCGCGCCCTGGCCGTGTCCATCAGGACCGGGGTATCGGCGGCGATCGCCCACTCGAGTTTCGGCGAGGCGAAGCTGAGGCGGCGGGCGGCGGCGGTGCCGACGCTGACCGCGGGGCGCGGGACCGGGACCCAGCGCCAGCCGAGGGCTCTGGCGATGTCGCGGACCTGGACCTCGCCCTCGCCGGCGAGGTTGTAGACGCCGGGCGGGCCGTCGCCGCAGATCGCCGCTCCCATTGCCTGGGCGACGTCGTCGTGGTGGACGAGCTGGATCGGCGTCCCGGGGTCGGGGAGGATCGGCGCCACCAGCGGCAGCTTTTCGACCCCTTTGCGGAGCAGCGGCACCGGATCGCCGACCCGGACCGATTCGACGGTCTGCTCGATCAACATCGTCGCCCGCGGTCCGGCGACGATGCAGGGGCGGAAGACGTAGGCCTCGACGTCGCTGCCGAGCAGCAGCTCATCGAGCAGATCCTCCAGCTCGGCCTTCTGCCGCGAGTAGTAGAAGCCCTCGCTGCCGCGCGGCGGCACATCCTCGCTCAGCGGCTGCGGATTCTCAGGGTGGAAGCCGTAAGCCGCCACAGAGGAGGCGTAGACGAGGCGTTTCACCCCGGCGTTGAGCGCCGCTTCAAATACGTTGCGGGTCCCCTGCAGGTTGACCCGGCGGGTCTCCTCGCGGCTGCCGAAGATCGCGAAGGCAAGGTGCACGGCCACATCCGCCCCGTCGAACAGCGCCGCCAGCGAGCCGCGGTCGAGGATGTCGCCACGCCGGTAGGTGACCTTCTCCCACCCTTCCTCGGCCGGGTCGAAAGGCCGCCGCGCCATCCCCAGCACGCTCTTGACCTCCGGCCGCCGCTCGAGCTCTGACATCAGCGGCTTTCCGATCTCGCCCGTGGGCCCGGTGACTGCGACTTTCAACGCCATACGCTCATCTTATGTCTGCGGCCTGAGAGCCAAGCGTGGGTAGGACGCAGGGAGCGCGGTGTGCTCCGCACACAAGCAACCGAGGACGACGCCACGCGCCGGTTATCAGGCCGCAGGGGTTATGCGGTATGCGTCGAAAACGGACTCGACGTTGCGGAGGCGGCTGATGCAGTGCTTGAGCTGCTCGGTGTCGCCGACCTCGACCACGAACCGGTTCTTCACCATCGGGTGGTTAGTCGTGCAGGTGGCGCCGATGATGTTGATCCCGGCCTCGGAGAAGGTCCGCGAGAGATCCTCGAGCAGGCGGGTGCGATCGTAGGCGTCGATCGCCAGCTCGACCCGGTAGGCGGCCTCGTTTTCGCCCACCCAGCTGACCTCGACGAAGCGCTCTGAGGCCCGCTTCAGCGCCTTCACGTTCTTGCAGTCGTCGCGATGGATGGTGATTCCGCGACCGAGCGAGACGTAGCCCTCGATCGGGTCGCCGGGAACCGGCCGGCAGCACTTGGCCAGGCGCACCGCCACGTTCTCGGCGCCCTTGACGCTGATCCCGTAGTTGGAGGCGTCCTTGGTGCGGCGGGCGCGGTCCTCCCGGCCGGCCGGGGCGCCGGTCTCCTCCTCGACACCCTCCCCCGCCTTCAGCCGCTGCATCAGCTTGTTGGCGGCGGTCTTGGCGTCGATCTTGGCCTGGCCGAGGGCGATGTAGAAGTCGGTCGCTTTGCGGAAGCCCATCTCCCGGATCACGTCGGCGAGCAGGGGCGAGCCGGAGACTTTCTGCATCGGGATCCCGCGCGTGCGCAGCGCTTCGTCGAGCTTTTCGCGGCCGTTGCGCTCGGCGTCCTCGCGCCGCTCCTCTTTGAACCAGGCCCGGATCTTGTTGCGGGCGCGGCTCGTCCGCACCAGCTTCAACGAGTCGAGCGAGGGCCCGCGCTTCTGCTTCGCGGTCAGCACCTCGACGATGTCGCCTGAGCGCAGCTGGTAGTGCAGCGGCACGATCGAGCCGTTGACCTTGGCGCCGACGCAGCTGTGACCTACGTCGGTGTGAACGGCGTAGGCGAAGTCGAGCGGGGTCGATCCGGCCGAGAGGTTCTTGACTTCGCCCTTCGGGGTGAAGACGAAGACCTCGTCCTCGAAGAGGTCGACCTTGAGCGATTCGAGGAACTCGGTCGGGTCCTGTTCGCCCTCGGCCTCGACCAGCTGCCGCAGCCAGGTCATCTTCTCCCGCCGCGGGTCCTTACTGGCGCCCTCTTTGTAGGCGACGTGGGCGGCGATCCCGTACTCGGCGAGTTTGTGCATCTCCTCGGTCCGGATCTGGATCTCCAGGGGCTTGCCCTCGGGCCCGATCACGGTCGTGTGCAGCGCCTGGTACATGTTGGCCTTCGGCATCGCGACGAAGTCCTTGAAGCGTCCGGGCAGCGGCTTCCAGAGCGAGTGGATGACGCCGATCGCCCCGTAGCAGTCTTTGACCGAATGGACGATCACCCGCATCGCCGTGAGGTCGAAGATCTCGTTGAACTCGCGGCCCTTCTTCGCCATCTTCGTGTAGATCGAGTAGAAGTGCTTGGCGCGGCCTGAGATCTCGGACTCGATCCCGACCTGCTCCAGCTCCTTGGCCAGGAACTCGCCCGCCTCGGTGACGTAGTTCTCCCGCTCGTCGCGCTGCTGGGCGACCAGCTGCTTGATTTCCGCGTACTTGCGCGGGTGCAGGGTGGCGAAGGCGAGGTCCTCGAGCTCCCATTTGATCGCGTGGATTCCGAGCCGGTGGGCGAGCGGCGCGTAGATCTCCAGCGTCTCGTGGGACTTCAGCGTCTGTTTCTGCTTCGGCAGAGCGCCGAGCGTGCGCATGTTGTGGAGGCGGTCGGCCAGCTTGATCAGGATCACCCTGACGTCGGTGGCCATCGCCACCATCATCTTCCGGTAGTTCTCGGCCTGGCGCTCGTCGCGGCTCTCGAAGGTGATCCCCGTCAGCTTCGTGACCCCGTCTACGAGCTGGGCGATCTCCTCCCCGAACTCCTCGCGGATTTCCTCCAGGCTCGCGGTCGTGTCCTCGACGGTGTCGTGGAGCAGGGCCGCGCAGAGGGTCTCGGTGTCGAGCCGCATGCCGGCGCAGATCTGGGCAACGCCGACCGGATGGGTGATGAACTCGTCGCCCGAGTAGCGCCGCTGGTCGGCGTGGCGGTCGCAGGCGAACTCGAAGGCGCGCTCAACCCTCGCCCGGTCGATCGTCGCGACCGCCAGCGCGGTGCCGCCGGCCGAGATCGGGTCGCCGTTGCCGTTGCCGTTCTCAGCCGCCGACGAGTCGAACTCCTCGATCACCGCAACGAGATCTGCCAGGAGCTCCTTGTGCTCTATCGCGGTTTCGGTCTTGCGAGAAATTGCTGGGCCTCCGAAAGTCTTGCGGCGTAGGCGCGAAATGCAGCCGAGCGTTGCAGGTCGGTCTTCTCTGAGGATACGACCCGGACGACGCCTGCGCCGCCTTCCGGCGTTCCCTGCAGAAGGCCGAGCTCGCTCAGTACCCGGAAGCGACGGGCACAGGCCTCCGGGCAAAGCGGGTGGTTCCCGTCGCCCGCGAGGACCTCGCGCAGCCGATCGCCGCCGACCTCGCCGATCTCACGCAGCGCTCGGAAGCTGCCGGCGATCGCCTCCCGCCCCGGCCATTGCTCGGCCAGCGTCCTGGCGGCGAACTCCCGCTCCGCCTCGCTCCAGAGCACGTGCAGGAAGCTGAGCTGGGCCTCGGCGCAGGGCACCCCTGCGCGCAGCTCGTCAGTCGCGCTTCGCGGCGGGTCGACGAGGACGACGTGCTCGAAGGCGCAGGCGAGCTCGGGTGCCCGTTCCAGGGCCGCATAGTCGGTGACGGCGAGGCCGGCCTCTGCTTTGCCGACGAGCCGCGCGATCTCCTCGTCGCTGCAGCGATGGCAGGCGATCAGCGCGGCGCCGCCGTTGAACCGAGCGAGCCCAGTGGCACCGTTGCCGAGGCCGGCCCGGCGCGAGGCGTCGGCGCAGACCGCAAGGACCCCGGCCCCGCTGGAGACGAGCTCGGCAATCGCGACGGTGGCGAAAGCGGCGCTATGGACCACCTGCCGCCCCTCTCCGTTCTCGCGAAACCGCGAAGAACCGGAATTATTCGGGTTGCCTGCGGTCTCGCGATCAAGGTCGCCGGTCAGCTCGGCTTCGAAGCGGGTCCACCACCCGGATTCGTCACCGGTGCAGGCGTGCGGGAGGACCGGTTTGTCCTCATCCCCGGATGGGTCCTCGAGCGGGTAGAGCTCGCGGAGCACGAGCCGCGGCTCGATCGAGCCGTTCCAGTGGTTGACCTCCAGGCGCACCGTCGCATCGAGCACGTCCTCGTCCTCGACGCCGAGGCTTGGGCGGCCGAAAGCGACCCCGAGCGCCCGGTGCGAGCCGCTGTGGAGGCTGAAGCGGGCGTGCTTGCCCTCGCCCATCGCGCGGACATCGGTGACCCGAGCCGAAGGGACGAGCAGCCGCACGCCGGGGTTGCCCATCCCAAACGGCGCCAGCTGCTTCAGCTCCTCCGCCAGCTCCAAACCGAGGCCGACGCCCCCCGCGATCGCGTCCACCTTTTCGGTGCGCCGCAGATCCTCCGGCGCCAGCGCCTTGTTTGCGTGGGCCGCGAACGCCTCCCGGAACGCGGCGACGTTCTCGGCCTTGATCGTCAGGCCCGCCGCCGCGCGGTGGCCGCCGAAGCCCTCCAGGTACTCAGCGCATGCCTCGAGCGCCGCCAGCAGGTCGAAGCCGGGGATGCTGCGGCCGGAGCCCCGCCCCTCCCCCGCTTCGTCGAGCGAGATCACGACAGTCGGCCGGTGGTGCCGCTCGACCAGCCGGGAAGCGACGATCCCGACGACCCCCGGGTGCCAATCCTGCCCCGCGACCACCAAGCCGTGGCTTTCGCGCAGCTGCTCCGGCAGCTCGCGCCGGGCCGCCTCAGCCGCGGCATCCACCTCTCGCTCGGTCGCGCGGCGCTCGGAGTTGGCTCGGCTCAGCTCCTCGGCAATCGCCTCCGCCCGCTGGTCGTCCTCGATGAGGAAGAGCTCAACCCCCGCATCGGCGCGGTAAAGGCGCCCCGCCGCGTTGATCCGCGGCGCCAGGCGGAACGAGAGGTCGCCCTCGTCCAGCCGCTCCGGCTCGCACTTGGCGGCCGCCAGGAGAGCGCGGATGCCCGGACGCTGCGCCCGCCTGATCTCGGCCAGCCCGCGTCTCACCAGCGACCGGTTCTCGCCGACCAGCGGGACCACGTCGGCGACGGTGGCCAAGGCGACCAGATCGAGCTCTTCGGCGGCCTCCTCGCCGCGGAGGGCGCTGGCCAGCTTCCACGCCACCGCCGTCCCGCACAGCGACTTGAAGGGGTAGTCGCTGACCTCCGGATGCAGGATCGGGCAGTCCGGCAACTCCGCCTTCGGCTGGTGATGGTCGGTGACGATCGCCTCGACCCCGAGCTCGCGCGCGAGAGCCACCTGGGGGGCGCAGGTGATCCCGCAGTCGACGGTCAGCAGGAGCGAGGTGCCGCGGTCCGCCAGGCGCCGTACGTTCTCGTCGCTGAGGCCGTAGCCGTCGTCGATCCGGTTGGGGATGAACCAGTCGACCTCACCGCCGAGCCCCCGCAGCGTCCTCACCATCACCGCCGTGGCGCAGACCCCGTCGACGTCGAAATCGCCGTGGACGGTGATCCGCCTCCCGTCCGCAAGCGCCGTCCGCACCCGCTCGACCACCCGTTCCATGTCCGCGAAGGCGGCTGGTGGATGCGACTCGTCAGCGGCCAGAAAGGCGCGTGCCTGCTCAGGGGTCCGGTAGCCGCGCCGCACCAGGGTGACGGCAACCGGCTCGCTCAGCCCGAGCTCCTCTCTGAGCGCTCGGGCCTCGACATACGAATATGGCTCTACGGCGAATGCGGCGATGGTTTCCGGCACGCTTCCAGGCTAGGAAGCGCTGCGGCGGGAAACCTGCGGTCCGCCACTCGCAAGTTGGGCGAAAAACCGCGCTTGCTCAGGTCGGCTCGTGCTCGGTGCGGGTGCCGATCGCGTAGACGATCCCGAGGCCGATCAGGGTGCCTGGAATGGCGACCAGGGCCGTCGACACGTCGGTGTCGCCGAGGCTTCTGCCGGTAGCGGCCTGGACGATCAACCCGAAGATGATCGCGCCGAGAACTGCACCGAGAAAGGCGCCGACGATTCCTTGCCAGAAGCGGTCAGGGACGAAGACCGTGAAGTGCCAAAGGGCGATGCCCATGATGAAGAAGACGACCAGGGCCATCGGCTATCTGCTCCTCCCGTGCTTGCGCCGCGCCTGCCGCCGCGCCCGCCGCTCCGCGTTGCGTTTACGCCGCTCTGCTGAGGCCTCGTCGCCGTCACCATCACCGTTGGTGAGGGAGCCCGCGCCGTTGCCGGATCCGTCGCTCGGACGCTCGGCCATCGCCACCGCTCCCGGCGTCGGCTCGGCGGCCGGCTCCTCGACAGCCACAGCGGCCGGCGTTTCCCGTTCGTCGTCGGGGCCGAGTTTCGCCAGCTCGATGTCGTCGGCATAGGCAGGCACCCGGCCGCCCTCGACTTCCTCGATCCGCAGGCGGCGCCGCATGAAGCCCGGCTCGCGTTCTTTCCAGGCGGTGAGAACCGGCGAGGCGATGAAGATCGACGAATAGGTTCCAGATGCAATCCCGACCAGCATCGCAAAGGCGAAGTCCTGCAGGGTGGCGCCGCCGAAGAGCAGCAACGAAGCGACACCGAGCAAGGTCGAGAAGCTGGTCGCCAGCGACCGGGTCAGCACCTCGCTCATCGAGCGGTTGACGATCTGCGAGAACGCCGCTCGCGGCATCCGCGGGACGTTCTCCCGGATTCGGTCGAAGACGATGATCGTGTCGTAGATCGAGTAGCCCAAGATCGTCAGGAAGGCGGCGACCGTCCCGCTGCTCACCTCTTTTCCGGTCAACGAGTAGACGCCGGCGGTGATCAGGATGTCGTGGAAGATCGCGATCAGGACCGGCACCGCGAACTTCGGCTCGAACCGCAGCGCCACGTAGCCGCAGATCACCAGCAAGGAGAAGATCAACGCCTTGAGGGCGCTGCTGGCCACCTGCTGGCCGAAGGTGGGCCCGACGCTGGTGCTGTCGAAGCCCTCGCTGACGATCCCGTAGTCGGCGGCCAGTGCCTCTTCTGCGTCGTGCACCTCGCCGGGTTCGAGCTCGTGCGACTGGATCTGGAAGACGTTGGCGCCGAAGTTCGGGTCGGTGACCTGCTGGACCTCCTCGCCGTTGATCCCGGCTGCCTCGAGCGTGCCCCGCACCCCTTCCTCGTCGGTCGGCTTCTGCAGCGCCGCGGTGATCCGGGTGCCGGACTCGAAGTCGATCCCGAAGTTGAGCTGCTTCGTCGCCAGCGCAAAGGCGCCGATCAGCAGGATCACGCCGGAGATCGAGAAGAACCAGCGGCTCGCGCCCATGAAGTCGAAGTGCCAGCGTTTGCCCTCGCCACCGGCGCCGAGCGCAGCCGGCGAGCGCAGCAGCCGCGAACGGCTCATGGTGCCGAGCAGCGCCTGGGTGAAGACGACGGCGGTCAGCAGCGAGACGATCGTGCCGACGCCGAGGGTGAAGGCGAAGCCCTTGACTCCGGCCGAGGCAAGTACGAAGAGGATGAAAGCGGTCAGCAAGGTGACGACGTTGGCGTCGACGATCGTGCTGATCCCGCGTTTGTAGCCGGCGCTGATCGCGCTAGCCATCGAGCGCCCGGCGCGCAGCTCCTCCTTGATCCGCTCGAAAATGACGATGTTGGAGTCGGCGGCGACGCCGATCGTCAGCACCAGACCCGCGATCCCCGGCAGGGTCAGGGTGATCGGGATCAGTTTGATCAGGGCGAAGAAGATCACCCCGTAGGCACCGAGCGCGATCGAGGCGACCAAGCCGAGGAAGCGGTAGTAGAGGAGCAGGAAGATGATGACGAGGCTGAGGCCGATGATCCCGGCCTTGATCCCTTCGTGGAGCGCCTGGCTGCCGAGGGTCGCCGAGACCTGGGTCTCGCTGATCAGCTTCAGGTTGATCGGCAGGGCGCCGATCTGCAGGGTGGTCGCCAGGTCCTGCGCGTCCTGGACGCCCGTGAAGCCGCCGGAGATCTGCGCGCCGGTCCGCCCGTCGATCCCGTCGGGGTTTTCTTCGAAGTTGATGATCGGCCGGGTCTTGACTTCGTTGTCGAGGACGACGGCGAAGTGGCCGGAGAGGAAGCTGGCTTCTTCAGGGCTGACGGGCCCGATCGCCGAGGCCCGCCCGCGCTGGGCGATCCGGCGGGTGACGTCCTGGAAGGCTTCACGGCCGTCACCGGTAAATTCGAAGGTGACGATCGGTTCGTTGTTGGGCCCGTAGCTCTGTTCAGGGTTGGTGATGTCGTCGCCGCTCAGCGCCGGTTGGTCTTTGAGCGCGAACCAGCCGGGGTCGGCGGTTTCGTCGAGCTTGCCTTCTTCGTCGGTGGGGAATTCGGAGACGAGGATCGTGCCCGCCGGGACTTCGGTGACGATCCCGTTTTTCGGCCGCTCCTTGCCGGTCGGGCTGATGTAGAGGTCCTTTTTCGAGAGCTCCGGCCCGGCGATCAGGTCGTGCGGCTCGGCTTTCTGGAAGAGGTAGTAGCGGGGCTTCGCCACCGAGCATTCCAGTGCCTCGCAGTTCTTGGCCGGCTCCTGTTCGGCGGCGAGCTGGGCCGCTTCGTAGGCGGTCGGGTAGGCACCGGCGTAGATCAGCTGTTTGTTGTCCTGGCTGGTGACGTTGCGGCCGGCTTCTTCCCAGCGTTTTTCGGAGGCTTTGCGGGGCCCTTCCGGGGGTTCGCGGCCGGGAGAACCGCCGATTACGCGCTCGGGGCCGATCAGGTTCGGCTCCCAGTCGTAGTAGTAGAGCTG
Source organism: Solirubrobacterales bacterium (assembly GCA_035940865.1). GTDB lineage: Bacteria > Actinomycetota > Thermoleophilia > Solirubrobacterales > 70-9 > VAYN01. The sequence goes on along the minus strand of DASZEL010000005.1, from coordinate 134,307 downwards.
GGCGGTGCTGCCGACCTGTTCAGCGGCTCGGTTGGCGTCGGTGACGCCCGGAAGGCTGACCGTGATCTCGTCGGTGCCCAGCCGTGCCACTTCGGGCTCGGAGACGCCGAGCTTGTTGATCCGCTGTTCGATGATCGAAATCGAGTTTTCGATGTCTTCGCCGCTAACTTCGGTCGTGGTCCCGGTCGGCTGGCCCTGGTAGACGAGCTCGAGCCCGCCCTGGAGGTCGAGGCCGAGCTTGGTCTCCTTCGCCGCGATCACCAGTCCGGAGACCGCCACCAGCGCGACTACGAACAGGAGAACGAAGAGGTGGCCGCGCCGGGTACCCATCTCGCTATCCCTCCGGCGTGAGGACGAGGAGTAGGCCGCCGTCGTCGTCGTAGGCCGGGAACACGTCGGCGACCGCCTTGGCCGGCAGATCGCCCTCCGCGTTCACCGCGACGCGCTTGCCGAGCGAGCGCACTCCCCACTCCAGCGAAGTCTCGATCGGGTCGGTGGATCCGTCTTTGTCCGTATCGGCCGTCTCGCCACCGTCGCCGGCGTCGATCCAGTCGAGCCCGAGGACCTCGCGCACCGGGCGACCGATCACGTCCTCGTCGGTCAAACCGGTCAGCTCGAAGCTGCCTTTACCGGCGTCGATCACGCGTTCCTGCTTGTCGCAGACGAAAAAGGCAGCATTAGGAGCCGGATAATAATCGTCGAGTAGTTCGAATACGAACCCGAAACCGCATTTCGAGCAGCCCTTCGGACGGGTGCTGAACCCTGCGGTCCGCTCCCCGCTCACCTCCCGGTGTCCGCAATTCGGACAGATGAAAAACGGCATAGGCGACAGGCTAGATGATCGCCCTGCAGGGCGAGTTGACCCCGAGACGCCTGCGTGTCCAATGAGTTAATGCATTAATCCGAACCCCAGCCGAGCGCGACAATTTGATCTTGTGTCGCCGTCGTCTAGAAAGCTTAACGGGGCTACAATGTTCATGGCGAAGCTCTGTTTGCGCCCCGGGCCCGGGGCAATTGGGCCAGTCCAACCGACCATGGAATCGGGATATTCCACGGCCGGTTGGAAGCCCAGGCGGTCGGTCACGGTCCTGCGAGAGCACTGCTTGCATTCGACCGCCGATAGCGCGACGGTATCCGTTATGCCGGCCAGCAGATTTGGCCGGTCACCGGATTGGTCCCTGATCCAAGAGCGAAAAAGTTGCCGGGTTCCAACGTAAACCTGCCTCCCACCTGAACTCGCCAGTTGGTGCGGTTCCAGCCTGACCGCAGAGAAGGATTTCCTTCGTGGCTGTGACAGCCAGTATTCGAGGCGGGCCACTGAGAAAAGTTGCCAGTGTAGTCGTTATTCTCCCAGACACACATATATCCAACCGAGCATTGAGCCGTCGAGGCCTCGGCAGTCCCCGAGCCAAAGACCGCCACCGCCAGTGCCCCCAACATCATGATCAGGGCCATGCCTCCGAGCTTCTTATGGTTCATGTCAACTCCTTAGGATCCCCGTTGGAATCTTTCTGGTTTCTTGATGTGCGCCAACCTGCGCGAAGCACCTTACCGATAGTCATCTTTAGTTGATAACTACAGCAAATTCAAAGCAAGCGCTAGTGCGCTCAAGCCCGGATGACTGACTGCCGGCTGTCAAACCTCACGCCTAGAAGAGGCTCGCCGCACCTTCCGGGGCGGCGATCCCGAGGTGGTCGTAGGCGCGCTGCGTGAGGACGCGGCCGCGCGGGGTGCGCTTCAGCAGGCCCTGTTGAAGGAGGTAGGGCTCGAAGACGTCCTCGATCGTGTCCTGCTCCTCGCCGACCGCGATCGCCAGGGTCGAGAGACCGACCGGACCGCCGCCGAACTTGGTCGCGACCGTCTCCAGCAAAGCCCGGTCGCTGCGGTCGAGACCGCCGGCGTCGACCTCGAGCATTTCCAGCGCCGCTGCGGCGACGTCGCCTTCGATCTGGCCGCTGCCCTTGACCTCGGCGAAGTCCCTGACCCGCTTCAACAGCCGGTTCGCGACCCGCGGCGTGCCGCGGGAGCGGGCGGCGATCGTCGCCGCCCCGCCGGCGTCGATGTCAACGTCGAGGATCCCGGCCGAGCGCTGAACGATCAGCGCCAGGTGCTCGGGCTCGTAGTACTCGAGGCGATGGGAGACGCCGAAGCGGTCGCGCAGCGGCGTCGTCAGCAGGCCGGCGCGGGTGGTGGCTCCGACCAGGGTGAAGTCCGGTAGCGGCAGCGTCACCGTCCGGGCTCCGGCGCCCTGGCCGAGGACCACCGGCAGCTCACCGTCCTCCATCGCCGGGTACAGCGTCTCCTCGACCGCGCGGCCGAGGCGGTGGATCTCGTCGATGAAGAAGACGCTGCCAGGCTCCAGCGCGGTGAGGAAGGAGGCGACATCAGCCTTGCGCTCCAGCGCCGGGCCGGCGGTCTGGACCATCGGCACTCCGAGCTCGGCGGCGACGATGTGGGCGAGCGAGGTCTTGCCGAGACCCGGCGGTCCAGCCAGGAGGACGTGGTCGAGCGGCTCGCCCCGCTTCTTCGCCGCCTCGATGAAGATCGCCAGCTGCTCGGTCACCTGCCGCTGATTGACGAAGTCGGCCAGGGTGGGCGGCCGCAGCGAGCGGTCAAGCTCCTCGTCCGGTGCCTCCGCCCGCGCGTCGTGCACCTTCACCTCCGCGTCCACCGGGACCGGGTCGCCCTCGATGCCAGGGGTGCGGATGCGACCGCCGCCGATGTCGGGGGGCCCGCTCACGCGGCGTTCCTGGAGGCGCCGGCTTTGCGCAGCGCGGCGGCGACCAGCTCCTGCGGCTCAGAGCCCTCGAGGCCGTCGAGCAGCTGCTCGGCCTCCAGCGGCGCGTAGCCGAGGTTGACGAGTCCGTCGCGGGCCAACGCCCGGGCGCCGCCCTCCTCGCCGGCGATCACCGCGACCTCTTCCTCCAGCGCCCCCGCGACCTTCTCGCGCAGCTCGACAATGATCCGTTCGGCGGTCCGCTTGCCGATCCCGGGGACCGCCTGGAAGCGTTTGGCGTCGCCGGCGGCGATTGCCCGCAGGAGATCGCGGGTGGTCCCTCCGGAGAGGGTGGCGATCGCGACTTTCGGGCCGACGCCGCTGACCGTGGTGAGGAGGCGGAAAAGGTCGCGCTCCTCCTCAGAGGAAAAGCCGTAGAGCGAGAGGGAATCCTCGCGGGCGACCAGCTCGGCATGGAGAAAGGCGTCGCTGCCGGCTGCCGGCACCGCTTTCAAGGTCTCCGAGGAGACCGTGAGGCGGTAGCCGACGCCGCCGGCGTCGACGACGACGTGGTCGGGGCGGCGCACCATCACCTCTCCGCGAACCGCGGCGATCATCCGGCGACCCGCTCTCCGCGGCGCTGCGGGCCGCTTTCCTGCACGATCGCAACCGCCTCTCGGTGGCCGCCGCTGCCGCCGTGGCAGATCGCCACCGCAAGGGCATCGGCGGCGTGGTCCGGGGAGGGCGGCTCTGGCAGGGCCAGCAAAGTCCCCACCATTTTCTGCACCTGGCGCTTGCCGGCGGCGCCGGAACCGCAGACAGCCATCTTGATCGCCTGCGGCGTGTAGGAGAAGCAGTCGATTCCCTTCTCGGCCGCGGCCAGCATCGCGACGCCGCTCGCCTGGCCGACGGCCATCGCCGAGCGCACGTTCTTGCCGAAGTAGACCTGCTCGAGCGCCATCGCCTTCGGCTCATGCCAGGCAATCAGCTCGCGCAGTGCCGCGTGGATCCGCGCCAGCCGCCGCTCCATCGGCAGATCCGGGGTCGTCTCGACGACGCCGCCGTCGAGCGCGACCATGTGGCTGCCCTCGATTCGGACGACGCCGAAGCCGAGGTTGGCCGCACCAGGATCGATTCCCATCACTACCTGCACGGGTAGTGATTCTGTGGCGTCCATCGGATGCCTTCCTGAGGCTCCGACTCAGGCTGCGAGCTGCTCCAGAACCTCTGCCGGGATGTCGAAATTGGCGAAGACTTCGTCGACGTCGTCCTGCTCGTCGAGGGCGTCGAGGAGCTTGAGGATGCGTTCGGCGTCGTGACCCTTCAATTCGACCGTGCTCTTCGGTTCGATCGCCAAGCCGGCCGATTCGATCTCGATCCCTTCGCCTTCCAGCGATTCCTTCACCGCGGTGAGATTGGCCGGGTCGCAGATCACCCGCAGCTTGCCCTCGTCGGCCTGGACGTCCTCGGCGCCGGCGTCGATCGCCCCGATCAGGTCGTCCTCGCCGTAGCGTTCGCCGTCGACGACGATCGATCCCTTGCGCTCGAAGATCCAGGCGACCGAGCCCGGCTCGCCGAGGTTGCCGCCGTGCTTGGAGAAGGCGTGGCGGATCTCGGCGCTGGCGCGGTTGCGGTTATCGGTCAGCGCCTCGACCAGGACCGCGACGCCGGCTGGGCCATATCCCTCGTAGACGATCCTTTCGATCGCGGCGCCATCCGCTCCGGCGCCGGTGCCGACGTCGATCGCCTTCTGGATTTTGTCCTTCGGCATCGACGCGTCTTTGGCCTTTTGTACGGCCGTCGCCAGCGTCGGGTTGTGGTCGGTATCGCCACCGCCGTCGCGCGCGGCGACCGTGATCGCCCGCGCCAGCTTGCTGAAGAGCTTGCCGCGTTTCGCGTCGGCAGCGCCCTTCTTGTGTTTGATCGAGTGCCACTTGGAATGCCCGGACATCGCCTGCCATTCTATGAACCAACCCATGTCGACGATGACGCGAACCCAACGAGCAGGCCGCGGCGTCGCCGCAGGCTTCGTCTTCGTCGCCATGCTCGTCGCCGCTTTTTCGCTGTGGACGGCGATCCCGCTGAGCTGGGTCTACATCGCCTCGAAGCTGTCGGAGACGCAGTTCCCCAGCGGCGGCCCCTACGCGATCGTCGCGGTCGGCGTCGTCGCCTCGATCCTCTTCGTCGCCTGGCTGATCGGTCGCCTCAACAACCTCTACATCCGCATCACCGGCACCAACCGGCTGGAGCCGATCCGCCCGACCTGGCTGAAAAGCATGCGCGACACCGCGCCGATGCGCAGCTCGGTGACGGTCGTCGAGGCGGTGCTGATGGCCTCGGTGATGCTGGCGGCCCTCGCCCTCACCGTCTGGTTCTTCCTCTGGGCCGGCTCGCCGATCCCGAACCAGTAGCTGACCCAGTTCCAGTTCCGTGACATTGTTGTTGCGAAACTTTTAAGTTTCGCGCACCAAACGTTGCACCTGGATCTGTAGGTTGGCAATATGGCGGTGATGGCAAGGGAATCCTGGACCGACGAGCGCCTCGACGACCTCAACAAGAAGGTCGATGACATCGATCGTCGGATGGAAGCCGGCTTCAAGGAGATGCGGGAGGAATTTCGCGCCATTCGCGCAGAGGCAAAGGCGGAATCTCAAGCGATCCGGCTCGAGATGCGCACCGAGTTCGCCGCGGTCAGGGCAGAGATGGCAGCTCAGGCGGAACTGCTGAACAGGACGATGTACAGGCTCTTCGGCGGAATGCTCGTAGCCTGGGTTGTCGGCGTGATCGCAATCATCGCCCAGACCTAAGTCAGACGACGAACCTTCCGTCTTCCTGCATCACCACGCCATCGACTTCGAGCTTGCCGCCGAGGCGGAGGTCACAGACGAGATCGGTGTGGACCGAGGACTCGTTCTCGCCTCCTGACTCCGGATAGCTGGCGCCGACTGCCATGTGGACGGTACCGCCGATCTTCTCGTCGAGGAGGACCTCGCGGGTGCCTTTGTCGATCCCGTAGTTGGTGCCGATCCCGAGCTCGCCCAACGTCTTCGCGCCCTCGTCGGTGTCGAGCAGTTTCAGCAGGTACTCCTCGCCGCGATCGGCCGAGGCGTCGACGACCCGGCCGCCCTCGAAGCGCAGCCGCACGCCGGCAACCTCGCGGCCGCCGATCACCGCCGGCAGGTGGAAGCTGACGACGCCCTCGACCGAGTCCTCGACCGGGCCGGTGAAGAACTCGCCGTCGGGCATGTTGTTGTCGCCGACGCAGGGAATGAACTCGCGACCGGCGATGCCGAGCTTGATGTCGGTGCCGGGCGCGGTGACCCGCACCTCCTCGTGGCCCTGGATCCAGTCGGCCAGGCGCCGCGTCTCCTCTGAGGCGCGCTGCCAGGCGGTCAGCGGCTCGGAGTCGGTGGCAAGGCAGGCGCCGTAGTAGAAGTCTTCATAGTCGGCCAGGCTCATCTCCGCCTCGGAGGCGTAGGCGCTGGTGGGATAGAGCGTGTAGCACCAGCGGAACTCGCCTTCGGCGCTGCGCTTCATCGCCCGGGTCATCAGGTCCCCGGTGACCGACTGGCGCAGCGTCTGGCGCTCCGGCGGCACGCCGGAGAGCTCGCGCGTGTTGGTGCTGGCGCCGATCGCGATCCGCACGTCGGCGTTCTCGACCATCCACTCCGCGTAGGGCGAGATCCATTCCAGCTGCTTGTCGGTGGCCTGCTTGAAGTAGGCCGCGACCTGGCCCTCGAGCGCCACGTTCAGCATCGGGTTGCCGCCTGCTTTCAGCACCTCTTCGTAGACCGCCAACAGCAACGGGGCAGCGGCGCTCTCGCCGTCGATCGAGACGACGTCCCCCTCCTTTACTTCGGTCGAGTAACCGACCAGGATCTTCGCCAGGTTCTGCACCCGCGGATCGCCACTGCTCATGCCTTCGCCTCCTCCTCCGCCCGCTCGCGCGCGGCGGTCGCCATTGCCATGAAGATCGCGTGGAACCGTGGATCGTCGGTCAACTCCGGATGGAAGGCAGAGGCGAGCACGTTGCCGTCCCTTATCGCCACCGGATGCCCCTGATACGAGGCCAGCACCTCGACGCCCGGCCCGTGCCGCTCCACCCACGGCGCCCGGATGAACACCGCGCGCAGCGGCTCGTCGCCGGCTCCCTCGACCGCGAGGTCGGCCTCGAAGCTCTGCAGCTGACGGCCGAAGGCGTTCCGCGTGGCGGTCGCGTCGAGGAAGCCGAGGTGCTCGGCGTCGCAGACGATCAGGCCGGCACAGGTGCCGAGGATCGGCTTTCCCGCCTCGAAGTAGGCGCGCAGGGTCGGCTCGAGCCCGGCCGACTCGATCATCTTCCCGATCGTCGTGCTCTCGCCGCCGGGGATCACCAGGGCGTCGAGCCCCTCCATCTCGGCCGGCGTTCGGACCTCCCGTGGCTCCGCGCCGAGGCGGCGGAGAGTGGTCGCGTGGGCCTCGAAGTCCCCCTGAAGCGCGAGGACGCCCACCACGAGCGCCTTAGCGGCTACGGGGTCGGGCACCTACGCTCCGCGGTGCTGCAGCAGAGCGTCCTCGGCCGCAAGGCCAGCGATCTCCAGGCCGGCCATCGCCTCGCCGAGCCCGGTCGAGGCGGCCGCCACCCGCTCGGGGTCGTTGTAATGAGTCGTCGCCTCGACGATCGCTCGCGCCCGGCGCTCCGGGTCGGAGCTTTTGAAGATGCCGGAGCCGACGAAGTTGCCCTCGGCGCCGAGCTGCATCATCAGCGCCGCATCGGCCGGGGTGGCGATTCCGCCGGCGCAGAACAGCGGTACCGGCAGCCGCCCCGCAGCGGCGACCTCCTGAACGACTTCCAGCGGCGCCTGGTGTTCTTTGGCAGCCGCCGCGAGCTCCTCCGGGCGCAGCTGCGCCAGCCGCTTGATGCCGGAAGTGATCTCGCGCATGTGGCGGACCGCCTCGACCACGTTCCCGGTCCCGGCCTCGCCCTTGGAGCGGATCATCGCCGCCCCCTCGCCCAGGCGCCGCAGCGCCTCGCCGAGGTTGGTGGCCCCGCAGACGAAGGGGACCTCGAAAGCAAGCTTGTCGATGTGGTTGCGCTCGTCGGCCGGAGTCAGCACCTCCGACTCGTCGATGTAGTCGACTTCCAGCGCCTGCAGGACCTGTGCCTCGGCGATGTGGCCGATTCGTGCCTTCGCCATCACCGGGATCGAGACCGCCGCCTGGATCCCCTTGATCATCGAGGGGTCGGACATGCGGGCAACGCCGCCGTGGGCACGGATGTCGGAGGGCACGCGTTCCAGCGCCATCACCGCCACGGCCCCCGCGTCCTCGGCGAGCTTCGCCTCCTCGGGCGTGACCACGTCCATGATCACCCCGCCTTTAAGCATCTCCGCCAGGCCGGTTTTCAACCGGAAAGTCGCTCGCTCGGTCATGGAGCGCATCTTAGACAGGCGTCCCTCCCGATCGGAGACAGGACCCGCGGGCCGTGCGCCCCCGTCCCTACTTCAGTTTGTACGCGCGGATGCGGTCTTTGTGGGCGGCTTCGTCGCGGGCGTAGAGGCCGTGGGCCAAGCCCTGGATCAGCGCCATCAGCGCCGTGTGCGAGCGGGTGAAGCTCGGGCTGTTGGAGGAGAAGTAGAGCGTCAGCTCGGCGTGCTCCCCGACCTCCGACATCGTCGCGTCGGAGATCGCCAGCGTACGGGCGCCTCGGTGCACCGCCAGCTTCATCGCCCGCAGCAGCAGCGGGTGGGCGCGACCGGCGGAAAGGGTGATGACCAGCGTGCTCTCGTCGATCCGGCCGAGGCGTTGCAGCGATTCGCCGCCGGTCGAGGCGACGATCTCGGCGCGGATGTCGAGCAGGCTGAGGGTGTGCCGCAGATAGCTGGCGAAAAAGGCCATCTGGTCGACGCCGACGATGACGATCCGCTGCGCTTCGGCAAGCGCCGCAACCGAGGCGTTCACCTGGTCGGAGGTCAGCTTGCGCGCGGTTTCCTCGAGGTTCGAGTAGTCGGCGCTGAGCGATCCCTCCAGCTCGGAGTGATCAAAGGAGAAGAGGGCACCGCCGTTGGCGCCGGCGGTGGCGATCGTCGTGCGGTACTCCTCGATCGCCGCCTGCTGGAGCTCGGGGTAACCCTCGAAACCGAGGGCCTGGGAGAAGCGCACCACCGTCGAGGACGAGGTGCTCGCTCTCCGGGCCAGCTCCTCGGCAGTGAGGAAGGCGGCCTCGTCGAGGTGATCGACGATGTAGCGGGCCACATCTTTCTGGGAGCGCGAGAACTCATCGAAACGCTCCTGGATGTAGTCGGAAAGGCTTTTGAGCTGTGGGGACTTCGTCGCGGTCTTGGTCACGGCGGTCCATTTCGCCGAACCTGACCCTTTCCCTTCCGGCTTCTGGTTGGATTTGTCGAGAGATGACCCTCGAGAGCGCCCTGCGCCTCCTCAACCGCAACATGATCGCCTTCGACCTGGTGCTCGGCACCGCGGCGGTCGCCGCCCCCGCCGCGACCCTGAAGGTGCTGGGCCATGACGAGCCTTCACCGGACGCGAAACACCTCTTCCGCCGCAGCGGGCCGGTCTGGCTGACCTTCGCCGCCGCCCACCTGGTGGCGGCCCGGCGGGGCAAGCCCGCCGACTGGCAGGCGCTGGCCTGGCTGCGCGGGACCGAGATCGCCACCGACGCGCTCTGGTCGGCCTCTCCAGCTGTCAGCCGACCAGGCGCAAAGCTGGGACTGCAACTCGCCAGCCTCTCGAACTTGGCGATGGCTGCCGGCTTCGGCTGGATGTCGAGACGCGGATGAGCCAGTTCGAGGGACAGCCGAGCATTCGCTGGAGCCTCACCGGCATCAACGAAGAGGGCGACGAGGTCTACCTGATCCGCGGCATCTCCCGCAAGCTCTACCGCTGCCCCGGCTGCCACGGCGAGATCCCGGTCGGCGAGGAACACACCGTCGTCCAGTTCGTCCGTCGGCTTGGCGGCACAGACCACCACCACTGGCACCGCCGCTGCGCCGAAGAGATCCTGCTTCCGGAGCTCGGCAGCCTCAAGCGGGTGCCGGCTTCGGAGTCGAGCCAGTCGAAGCTGGAGGCGCGGGGTCGGCGGCCGTCCGGCCGCCGCGGCCGTCGCTGAGTCGGCATGATCGCTGCCTCGATCTTCACCGAGTTCTGGGCCCGGATCGAAAAGCACGACGAGCAGGGGCTGTTTCTCGTTCTCGTCGGCTTCATCGGCTCTTTCGCCTTCATCCGCATGAGCACGCGGCTGCAACGCAGCCCTCGAGTCAGCTGGTGGCCCGGCAGCATCGTCAGCGAGAGCGGCGTCCACGTCCACCATCTCGTCTTCGGGATCGTGACGATGATGATCGCCGGCGCCGGCGGCTTCCTCTCCTTCGGCAACACCCCCTGGACCGAGATCTGCGCCTTTCTCTTCGGGGTCGGCGCCGGCCTGACGATCGACGAGTTCGCTCTCTGGGTCTACCTCGACGACGTCTACTGGGCCGAGCAGGGCCGCAGCTCAATCGACGCGACCGTGATCGCCGCGGCCGGGATGATGCTGGTGCTGCTGGGATTCAGCCCACTGACGATCGAAGACGGCTCCGTCCAGGCGTTGCTGGGCAGCGCGCTCAGCGCCCTCGTCGTCTTCGCCCTGGTCGCGATCTGCTTCCTCAAGGGACGGGTGATGCACGGCAGCGTCGGCTTTTTCGCCTTCCCCATCGCCCTCTACGGAGCCTGCCGTCTCGGCAAGCCGGACTCGGCCTGGGCGCGGCGGCGCTACACCCGGCGACACCCGAAGAAGCAGGCCCGCTCCGAAGCTCGCTTCCCGCCCGATCGCCGCACCGAGCGCATCAAGAACGGCTTCCGCGACATCGTCGGCGGCAAGCCGAGCGGGTAACGCATCTCAGCAACGACGAGCGAACCCGGCAAGCCGGACTCCTAGACTGACCGAACGATGCGACGCGCGCCCATATTCATCCTGGTGGCGCTGCTGGCGCTCTCGGCAGGCGCCGTTGCCTGGGCCGCGGTGGAAAAGTCCGGCAACGTCCTGGTCCACTTCAACGCCGAATTCTCGCCGCACTCGCTGCCGCGCCAGGATCCGGCGCCGATCGAGGTGACGATCAAAGGAGGCATCACCACCACTGACGGCAGCCACCCGCCACCGATGCAGTGGCTGGAAATCGAGCTGAACCGCAACGGCCGGCTCTACACCAAGGGGCTGCCCTCCTGCTCGCCCGCGCTGCTGCAATCGACCAGCAGCAAGGAGGCGAAGGCCCGCTGCGGCCGCGCCCAGGTCGGGCACGGAAGCTTCAGCGCCGACATCGCCCTCGGCAGCAACAAGCCAGTGACCTCTACCGGCAGGATTCTCGCCTTCAACGGTCGCCGGTCCGGAAAGCCGGCGCTGCTCCTCCATTTCTTCGGCGGGGTTCCGGTGCGCTTCACCCTCGTCGTGCCGCTGCGCATCGGCCACCGCAAGGACGGTCAATTTGGGACCGTGCTGCGCGCGCGGATTCCCAAACTCGCCAACGGCTTCGGCTCGATCACCCAGATCGACCTCACCCTCGGACGCCGCTGGTCCTTCGCCGGCGAGCGTCGCAGCTATCTCTCCGCCGCTTGTAACGCTCCCAGGGGGTTCAGCGGAGGTCCCTTTACCTTCGCCCGCGCCAGCTTCCGCTTCGAAGACCGGCCGGAGATCAGCTCGACGCTGACGAAGGCCTGCCGGGTGCGCTAGCGGCGGTGGCGTCCGGGCCCTTCTGATTCACTGCCGCCGACGTTATCCCGCAAACGACCAGGAGCACTCGAAATGACGAAGAAACTGCATGCCATAAGCCCGCTCCTCGCCGTGATCGCGATCGCCGGCGGCGGCATCGTCTGGTCCGGCTGCGGCAGCAGCGACGACGAAAGCAACTCGGTCCGCGACCAGGCCAAGCAGCAGGTCGATCAAGGCACCAAGAAGGTCGAAGAAGCCGTCCAGGAAGGCACGGCGAAGGCCGAAAAGGGACTGGAAGAAGCCAAGGAACAGGTCGAAAAGAACCTCAACGGCAAGAACAAGAAGCAGGTCGAAGAAGCTCGCAAGGAAGCTGAAAAGGGAATCGAAGAAGGCAAGGCGCAGGCCGAAAAGGGCGTCGAAGAAGCCAAGGAACAGGCGGAAAAGTACCTCGAATAGCCGCCTCGGTGCGTTAGCGGTGGGGGTCCCGAGTCGCCTCGATGCTCTGCACGAGGATCTCCACCGCCCGCCCGATCATCTCCGCGGAGATCGTGAACGGCGGCGCCAGGCAAAGGATGTCGTCGAGGAGGCTGCGGGTGAGTAGGCCTCGCTCTCGAGCCGCGGCGGCAACTCGGCGGCCGCGGCTAGCCTCCAGCGGCCAGCGCTCCCGAGTTGCCCGGTCGGCGACCAGCTCGATACCCACCATCAGCCCTGCCTGCCGCACCTCCCCCACTTCCGGATGATCACGCAGCGGAGCGAGCAACTCCCCCATCACCTCGCTCGTCTCCCGGACCCGCGACAGCAGGTCCTCGCGCTCGATCGTCGCGATGTTGGCGAGCGCCACCGCACAGGCGACCGGATGGCCCGAGTGGGTGAAGCCGTGCATCAAGACTCCAGGACTGGCGTCCGGCTCCCGTAGCTCGTCCCAAAGCGCGTCGCTGACGATCACCCCGCCGAGTGGGATGTAGCCGCTGGTCACGCCCTTGGCGAAGGTGATCAGGTCCGGCACCACCCCCTCGTGCTCGCAGGCAAACCAGGTTCCGGTGCGCCCGAAACCGGTGATCACCTCGTCCACGATCAGCAGCAGCCGATGTCGATCGCAGATCTCCCGCAGCCGCCGCAAGTAGCCGACCGGCGGGACGATCACGCCGCCGGAGCCGAAGACCGGCTCGACGATCACTGCCGCGATCCGGTCCGCTCCGAGCTCGGCGATCCGCTGCTCCAGCGCTTGGCCATCGCAGACGGGACAGAGCTCGGGCTCACAGGGCGTACCGGCAGGGCAGCGGTAGGTGTAGGGAGCCGGGATCTCGTAGATGTCCGGCGCCGCGATTCCGAAGTCGCCGTGGTAGGGACGCAATCGGGTGACGGTGGTCGTTACCCCGGCGAGGCCGTGGTAGCTGCGTTCGTGAGCGAGAACAATCGACTTCTCGGGCGCCCCGTTGCGCACCCAGTGCCGCCGGGCCAACTTGATCGCCGTCTCGTTGGCCTCACTCCCGCCGGAGGCGAAGAAGACGCCACTCAGGCCCGGGGGAGCGAGTTGGGCGATCTTCTCGGCAAGCTCGATCGCGGGCGGCGAGGAAACGCCACCGAAAGTGGAGACATAGGGCAGCGAGCGGAGCTGCCGCACCGCGGCGTCGATCAGCTCCTGGCGACCATGGCCGAGGTTGACGGTCCAGAGGCCGGCCATCCCGTCGATCAGCCGACGGCCGTCCGCGGTCACCAGCTCGCAATCCTCACCCTGCGCGATCACCAGCGGACCCGCCTGCGGCAGGACCGAGTGATCGGTCAGAGGGTGAATCAAGTGCTGAAGGTCACTCGCTACATAATCTGATGCAGACACTCCACTCAGATTAGCGATAGTGGACAGCCTGTCTATGCGTCGGCGGGTGACTTTCTCCCTAACGGACTGCGGGGAGCCTCCTCGGGAGGAACCGAGCAGATCGAGTACCAGTGGAGCAACGCCAACTGGTGGGCGACGCGGTCGATCTCCTGCTCGTCGGAGGAGACCGGGAAGTTGGAGAGGATCGCCTCGATCATCGCGTAGGTGGCGCGGACTCCGAATTCGAGGTCAACTCCTTCGCGGATCAGACCCGCCGACTCATCGGCCGCGTGGACCGCCATGATCCAGCCCAACATCGCGTCGTCGGCGGCCTTGTTGGCCTCCTCCCAACCGGATCCGCGCAAGTTTCGGGCTACCCCGACGATCGGGCGGAGGTCGGCGTTGGTCACCCGCCAGGTCAGTGCCTCGCGGACCATCTCTTCGACCAGCTCGAACGAGGTCTGACCGGAGCGGGCTTTTTCGCGCAGTTTTTGGGGGATCTGCGCGTAGCCGACCATGTAGTCCTTGATGATCCCGGCGAGGATGTCCTGCTTGTCGTCGAAGTTGTTGTAGACGGTTGCCCTCGCCACCTGCGCGACGCGGGCGATGTCCCCCATCGAGGTCTCCGAAAATCCCTTGCGGGCGAACAGCTTTCGGCTCGCCTCGAGGATCTTCGTCCTTGCGCGCGGCTCCCCGCGCCGGGGCCGCGTCACCTTTGGCCTCTCCGAAGGCGATTGGTCAGCGACTTCACAGGGGCGAGCCTATCCGAAGTAAGTGACACGACTGCCATCAATGCGCCTCCTCGGGAAGCTCGTACCAACGCTTGCGATCACCGACGCGCGCCCGCAGCTTCCAGCCGCGTGACTTCGGAACCGTCTCCAGCTCAAGCCGTAGACGCTGCAGCCTTTCCGTTACGACTTCAGCTGCCTCGAAGTGCGGTAGCTCGCGGGCAAACTGTTCGCAGCGCTCGCCGACCATTCCCAGGGTCCGCCACAGTCCCCAGTCAGAAGCGGTGAGCTCGGCGATATATCCGCAGTTGACACCGCTGTCATCTTCGGTGAGGTCGTGGTCGGCGAAGATCGCGCAGATGTCGAGATAGTCCTTTTCGTTGGTCTCCACGACCTGAAGCTTCAACACCGTTAGGTCGGCGAGGGAGAGGGTCAGAGGAACCGCCTCCAGCCTTCGTCGCAGCTCGATCCGGTGACACAGGTTGGCCTCGTCGACAAAGACGTCGACCTGACGCTGACTACGCTCGTCCCAGAAGTAGAGGCGGCGGTGGCCGTGGAGCATGTTGAACTCCCTGTCACCCGCGTAACCGAGGGACTCGAGCAAGCCCACCACCTCGTCCTTGGCGGATTTAGTGGTAGCAAGATCGATATCGGCATAGCTGCGCGCTAGCGGCGGCCGGCGACTACTGGGACAGAGCAGGGCCACCGCAACGCCTCCGAGCGCGCGAAGAGGCATGGCGTTGGCAGCCGCAGCCTCGACGATCCGCCGCCCCTCGGCGACGGGATCCGCCAGTGGTTCCACCTCTGCCGGCGCCACTACTCCGGCGGAATCTCCGAGGCGAGCTTGTCCACGTCGACGCCCTGGCGCAGACGGGCAGCACGGGCTACGAAGAAGGTCAGCAAGGCGGCGATGAAGACGATCGTGGCATCGCGGAAGAAGTGACCGCGGTCGATGTTGAGCCCTTCGTAGTGCATGTAGACGTAGAAGACTCCTGCCAGCAGAACCGCGACCAGGGCCCCGGCGAGCGTGACTACCGGGATGCCGAGGAGACGTCGCGTGGTAGCCGAGGAGCGCCAGGCATCGGGTCGCCGGTAGGGCAGCAGCGCGGCCGAGATCCCGATCAGGATCATCGCCAGCAGCTGCACGAGCACGGCCTCGACGAGGACGCTGAAGAAGCCTTCGCCGTTGTTGACCGCCCAGCCCAGCACGGCAACACTGAGGACGACGGTGAGCCCGATCGCGTAATGCGGCGCGTGGGTACGCGAGGAAACGTGGGCGATCCGCGCGGGCAGCAGACCGTCGAGGGCCCAGGCAAAGAAGGTGCGCACCGCGATCGTGATGTTGGGGATCATCAGCAGCGGGAAGGCAGCAGCAAACGTGAGCAGCAGCCACCAGGAGAGCAGCGTGCTGCCGCCGGCGATGGCGGTCAGGAACGTATAGAAGGGTTCCACTTCGAAGGGGTAGCTTTCGGTCCCGTTGAGCCCGTTGATCGCGACGAAGAAGTCGTGCCCGAACTTGCTGAAGAAGACGGCGGAGAGGAGGGCGGCGATCGCGATGTGGACCGTGCTCGCGGCTCCCATGACTTTGATCTGCGTCGTATCGCGCGCCCTGCGGACCTCGCCGGAGATGTAGATCGAGAGCCAGGCAAAGAGCGAGAGGCTGCAGATCAACGCCCAGGTCGGCCAGGTGTTGTGCATGCTGAAGGCCGGGTCGGTGTCGACCCCTTCTTTGCCGGCGTTGGCGATCACCGAGTTGTAGGTGTCTTTTTCACCGGTGATCGAACCCGCGAACTGGTTGAAGCTGTGGACGAACCCGTCGTGGCTCTTGAACAGCAGCACGAAGAAGACGGTCGCTAGTCCGAGCATCATCATCACCCAGAGTCCGTTCATGATCCGGGTCGTCCAGCGCCACCCGCCCGCAAGCAGAACTGCGGAGCCGAGGATCAGGGCGGTGCCGATCCCGAACTGCCATCCCTTGCTGGTTGCAAGGTCGTTGCCGGCGGTGACGAGCGAGCTGTGGCCGCTGACCAGGCCGACCGCCGTCAGCGACGGCCCAAGCGCCACGGTGACGAAGGCGAGGGCGATGAAAGCCAACGAGAGGATCACGCCCGAGGTCCAGAAGAAAGAAGAGACGAGCCCGATTACCGGGTGGGTGATGCGACCGACCAACACATAGTCACCGCCGCTGCGGGGGATCGCCGAGGTGAAGAGGCCGTAACAGACCGAGATCACGATGGCGACGCCCAAGGCCATCGCGAAGCCGAGCCAGATCGAGCCACCAGGAAAGGCAGCGAGGGCGAGGAAGACCGAGGTGGCAAGCAGGACCGAGGTCGGCTGGCCCGCCATGTTGAAGACGAAGGTCGAGAACGGCGAGACTTCCCGCACCAGTCCGGTCGCTTTGCGCGCGTAGACACCGTGTGAGCCGCCCTGGGCTGCTGGTCTCTCTCCTAACTCGGTCACTCTCCCCCCTCCCTACCGCTTATCCCGAAACCAGGTACTGGCCGACTACACGTTCACTTCCCAGGTGGATCAAGCAGCCGTCCAGGTGGCCGCTACCGTAATCGGAGCCGGGGTTGATTGCCACCGTTCTGCCGATTTTCGTCACGCCCTTGCTCTCGTGGATGTGACCATGAAGGCTGAGAACCGGCTGCGTCTCTTCGATGATCTGCCGCACAGCACGGCTGCCGGTGGGGACCTCGTGCGGGCGGCCGCCCTTGGTGACGTAGCGCAGTTCCTCGTCAACCTCGAAAGCGGTGTCAAGACTGCTCTCCCAGGGGGGAACGTGGATGTTGAAGATCGCTCGCTCGGGCTTTTCCAATTGGTCAACCAGCCGCCTCAAACGCGCGTAGATTTCGTCCTCGTCGAGCTCCCGCGGGGTTTTCCACGGCGTCCGGTTCGAGTAGCCGAACGAGGCCATCTCGTGCGAGCCGAGGATCTCGATTCGCTCATCGCAGGGAACAACGCTGGTCCCGCCGGCAAGGACGTCGTCGATCGACCACGGGTCGTCGTTGCCGGGGATCACGTAGGCGCGGGCGCCGGTGATGGCGAGGCGTTCGTCGGCCAACTCCACCCAAAGTCGCAGCTCGTCCAGCAGCGCTTGCTCGAAGACCTCCTCCAGGCGCGCCGAGTCCTGCTCCAGGCGCCGGGCCTCGTCCTCGCCGACGATCAGCGGGTACATCCCGTTGGTGGAGATCGCTTCTTGCATCTGGTCCAGCTCTTCGGCGGTCCGCGCAACCCGCTCCTCGCCGATCACCCGCGCCCGGTAGGTACCGTCGCCGACGCGGACGATCGGGACCAGCGCCTTCCCGGTCAGATCTCCGCCCATGATCAACGCGTCCGCCGGATAGTGCGCGGCGGCGTTGACGAACTTCTTCCAGCAGAGGCGCGAGCCGTGCACGTCTCCTGCGTAGAAGAGGCGGATGATGCTTTCTCTTTGACGTCGCTTGAACATCTCTCCCATTCCCGGCCTAGATCATGCGCTATTTCGCAAAATAGGAACGGCTCAGTATCCGGCGGTTATTGGACATTCTGTCTAGAGTTCGGCGGTGGCCAGCTCCTGTTGCAGCAAAAGTGCCCCAGCATTCGGGTCGAGGCTGGCCAGCAGTCCTGCAGCGGCCATCACATAGTTCGCATCGACGCTTAGAACCGGGTCCCGCGGCGCCAGTGACCGCGGCGCCCGCCGGCCGAGGGCCGCCCGAAGGATCTCGGAGCCGTCCTCGCGGTGAGCGAAAACCCCTCCGGTCCCGAGTACCTGCTTTACCTCCCTCAAGTCGGGCCCATCTCTGACGAGGGTCGGCGGACCGCTTTCTCCGCGCGTCAACAACATCGTCCCGCAGTGCCGCTGGACCGCGTGAGTGGCACACCCGACCGCGAGCAGGTGATCCAGTTGCGCCTCCCCAGGGTTATTTGGGATCCACTTTGAATCGCTTGAACGTAAAGAGACAGCTTGTCCAAGTGCGGGGTCGCTGAGGCCCGCCTCGGCGAGCAGCCAGCGCCTGTCCGCGGCGAGGACTCCCGCTGATCCCGATCGCAGGCCGAGGTCGCCCTCCACCGTACGCAGGGTCGGCGGGGGTGGCAGCAGCGAGTCTTCGATCCCCGGCGTTGCCACCTCGGCTGAGCGGCTGGAGTGCACGTCGGTGGTGGCGCCGCCGACGTCGATCACGATCACGTCGCCGACGCCCGCCACTGCCTCGGTGCCGTGCGCGAGCAACCGCGTCGCTTCGAGCACCGCCTCCGGCGTCGGCATCCGCACCATCCGCTCGAAGTCGGGGCTGGCGCTGAGTCCCTTGCCGCCGATCACGTGGTCGAGGAAGGCGCGGAGGATCGCCTCGCGCGCCGATTCGATCGCGATCTCTCCCAGCCTCGGCATCACGTTCTCCGCCACAGAAGCCGCCGCCCCCTTCGCCCGCAGAAGCACCGCCGCCTCCGCGGCCACCTCGCGGTTGCAGGCGACGACGAAGTGGGAGCTCAGTTGCGCCCCCGCCAGGCGGCGGGCGTTCTCGAGGACCAGCTCGGCCTGGCCGCCGTCGGTGCCGCCTGCGAAGAGGACGATCTCCGGCCGAGCCGCCCGCAGCTCATCGAGCTGCTCGTCGTCCAGCTCGCCGGCAAGGACGGTGCCAACACGGGCTCCGGCGTTCAGCGCCGCTTGCTGCGCTGCCGCCGCGGTGAGGTCGGCTACCAGGCCCACCGCCGCCACTCGCAGGCCGCCCCCAGCGCTGGAGGCGGCGATCGCTTCCTCGACCTCAACTGGGTCGCCGGCCGCACGCTTGGCCGCCTCGAGCGCCGCCGCATAGCCCTCCATCAGGTCGGTGCCGATACTGGTCGGCGCCTCTGCTCGCGCCAGCAGCCTGCCCTCCTCCGGGTCAACGAGGCTGAGCTTGGTGTAGGTGCTGCCGAAGTCGGCGAGCGCAACCGCGCCCATCTAGGCCGCGACACCGCCGGCGCGGCGGTCGATCAGCGCGTCGACGAGGCGGTCGATCGTCCCCGGGGTCTGGATCCCGGTGGCGTTGAGGTCGGCGCTGACGTCACGGGGTACGTCAGCCCCCTCGACGTCTTCATTCAAGACTCCGCCCATGAAGACCGGAACCTCCCGCGCCCCGGCGGAGTCGAGCTCCCGCATCAACAACTGGCCGAAGTTGCGGGCGACGCCGTTGTGGGTGCTGATCACGACCGCGTCGGCGTCGGTCTCGATCACGGCTTTGACGATGTCCTCGGGATCGCGGTTGATGCCGAAATCGATCACGTCGGTACCCACCGCCGAGAGCGTCGAGGTGAGTAGGAAGGGGGCGAATTCGTGGACGTCGGTGGAGGTGACGAGTACCTTCATCCCGCGGATTGCCTCCTCTTGATGGCGGCCGTGGAGCTCGGCCAGGATCCGCTCGCGCTCTTCCATCGTGCTCTTGACGAGGTCGGTTTCAAGCACCGGCCGGCGCCCGCGCGGGAACTCGGGGTGAGGCTCGCCGGCCCCGAACAGTTCCTCGCAGCGCTCAGATCCAAGGCGTTTGAGCACCAGCAGCAGCTGCGCCGGGTCGCGGACGTCGATACCGGCGCCGGAGAGGCCGCCGATCACCGCTTCGAAGAACCTGCGCCCGCCCTCGACAAGCGCGTCGCGCATCGCCTCGATCTTCGCCCAGTCGATCACCGGGTCGATCAGCGGCACGTAGTCGTCGAGGCGCCGACTGATCGTCTGCACCGTCGCCACCTCGTCCCATGAGGGGATCCGTTCGGTCTCGGTGACCGGGACCGCGATCGGCGCGGTGCCGAGGCGGTAGCGCCTGTCGACCATCTTCATGAAGAGGACGTCGGTGTTGAGGACGGCCATGTTGGCGTCGAAGTCGGGGGTGTTGCCGATCGTGTCCCCCTGCGTGTAGAGGAAGGGGACCCGGTCGGGATTGGCGGCCTCGAGCGCCAAGGTTACTGCTGACTTGACGACGGGATTCTGCGTCAGGCCGCCCCAAGAGGGCGAGTAGGCCGCACCGATCAGATCTTCGCTGATGTAGCGCTCGACCATCGCCCAGCCGATGTAGTTGGCGTAGTCGTGGAAGACCCCGGGATAGCCGTCCTCGAGGTAGGAGTCGAAGACGACGCCATCGGCTTTGAAGGCTGCCAGCAGACCTGCCGCTTTCAACGAGACCATCGTCTGGCCGACTTCGTCGTCCCAATAGGGCCAGCGCCACGAGTGCTGGGAGAGGACGCCGATCGAAGTGACCCCGGCCTGCAGCGCGTCGACCGCGTTTTCGACCGAGGCCGGACTGCCGATGTTGTTGTCGGCGGCCTCCGGCTCAATCGGGACCGTGTGCGCGAGCTCCCACCAGTCCTGCTCGCTCATCATCGCCGGCCCGGTTTCCTGGGGAGCCTCGGCGCGCTTGTCTTTCGGCAACCCCTGCCGACGCTCGGCGATCAAGTTGAAGCGGTCAGGCGGACGAACACCACGGCGCAAGGCGTCTTCGTAGATCAGTCCCAGCGCCTCCCGGGTGTCAGCCCAGGTGTTGAGGCCGATGTTCATGCAGGTGCAGGCGATCCCCTCGCTGCGCGCCCGTTCGCGCCACTCGCGCTCTGAGCCGACCCCTTTCTCCTCGCAGAAGAGGGAGCGCCCGCGCTCGACGCTTGCCGCCAGCGCCTTTCCCTCCTCGACCGCTTCCCGGCCGTCCGGCAGGTCGGCCGGCAACAGCGCCCCAAGGTCGACGTCAAGCTCGGTCACCGTTCCTCCTCACATCCCTCGTCCCGTGCTGCTTCCCAATCGGAGCGCTTCCCAGCACTCCAGCAGTTCCTGATTGCGGAAAATCTACAGAGGTATCGGCGGCAAGCCAAATCGGCCTGCAATCAGAAACAAAACCGAGCCCCCTCTCGGGGGCTCGGCTACCGCTCCTACGCCCGAGCCTGCTCTTTGACTTCCTGCGCGCCTTCTTTGGCGCTGTCTTTGAGCTCCTCGGCCTGCTCCTGGCCGGCCTGTTTGGCCGTGTCCATCGTTTCCTGACCGACCTCTTTGGCCTGCTCGACCGCTTGCTGGCCGACTTCTTTGGCCCCTTCGACCGCCTGCTCGGCGACCTGGGTAGCGACCTCGCGGCCGCGGTCGACGGCCTCGCCGGCGGTTTCGGCCGCCGTTTCCTTCACCTGGTCGGCGATCGGGCCGACTCGTTCGTCCTCGATCCGCGAGCTCGGCAACAGCATGCCGACGAGGAAGCCGGCGGCAAGGCCGCCGATCGCGAGGCCGAGCGGGTTTTCCTGGGCGACGCCGACGACTTCGCGGGCGTTCTCTTTGACCTGCTGCCCGTCCGGAGTCGCTTCGCCGACTTTGTGCGTCGTGCCCTGGATCTGGTCGACCAAGCGGTCACGCTTGTCGGAGATCGACTCCTTTACGCGGGTTTTGACATCGGCTTTGTAGGCGAGCGCGTCGACGGTATCGCCCATTTCGGCGCGCGTCTCCTCTATCTCCTGGCGGATTTGGCTTGGCTCTTGGCCCATTGCACGTCCTCCTTCACGGTTTCGACGGTCTGTTCAGGGGCGGCCGGCGTCGCCTGCTTGATTCGCTCTTTGCCGGTCATCGCCATCACGGCGGCGATCGCGCCGTAGATGAGCGTGACGATGAGGGCGGCAACCCAGAGGTCCATCGCCTTGTCAAGCAGGGCGAGGATCATCGTCGTCAGCACACCCAGCGCCAGCAGGCCGGCAACTGCCGCCCCGCCGAACATCCCGGCGCCCTGTCCCGCCACCTTTCCTTTTTCGGTGAGCTCGGCTTTCGCCAGCTCGATCTCCTTGCGGACCAGCGTCGTCGTCTGCTCGGAGAGCTGTTTGACGAGGTCCCCGGTGGAGTGCGAGCGCAGCTCGTTGCTCTCCCCGTTCATGGTGTTCATGGAGCCGGAGATGCCGAGGGAGTCGGAGTCACCGGCGTCGGGGTCGGGGTCGGCGTCGCCGTCGGGGGCGGCGGGGCCACCACCGGCTCCACGGCGGAGCGGTTCACCGGTGGCGTCGGGGTGGTCGTCCGCGGCAACTGCGCCGTCGGGCTGCCCCCGTTACTGCTGCGCTGCTGGTAGCGGTCCCGGCTCGAGGCCTTGAGGAACCTGGCAGCGACGACACCGAGCGCGAGGCCGCCGGCCATCACGGCCCACGGCCGCTGCCGCCCGAAGTCTTCGACGTCGTGCAGCATCTCGTCGGGGCCCTTCTCTTTCAGATAGGAGCCGACTTTCTCGGTCTGCTCGGCGGCGCGGTCGGCGAGTTTCGCCGGCGTGTCTTTGCCTTGTTTGCGCAGCTCCTCGCCGACGGAGCGGAGGTCTTGGGCGGTGGTGGCCACCTGCTCGCCCGCTTGGGTCGAGCGCTGGTCGACCTGCTGGCGCAGGTTCTCCTGGGCTTTGCCGGCCACGTCCCGGGCTTTCTCCTGTGCTTCGCCTGCGACTTCTTGCGCCTTTTCCTGTGCTTCGCCAACGCTTCCGTCAGCCATTTCGTCCTCCAAGTTCGGGGTCGGTTTACTGGTCGCGTGCCCGGGCAGGGGCGCGCGAGCGGCGCTTGCCGAGCTTCTACTTCTTGACGGCGGCCAGGTCCGAGGTTCGTCAACCCCGCCACTCCGCAGTCGGTGGTTCCCAAGATCGGCGCGAACCAGAGCGATACGGCTCGACTTTGGGCTTATAGCGGGGGTACCCCTGACTGCGATAGACAAACAAGTCCTTTTGGACTCACCGCCCTCTCTCTTCCTCCGATTCCTCAAGTTCGGCTGCCTCGCCTGGGGTGGTCCGGCGGCGCAGATCGCGATGATCAAGCGCGAGTGCGTCGACGAGGAAGGCTGGCTCGACGAGCGCGGTTTCCAGCGCCAGCTCGCGGTCTATCAGGTGCTGCCAGGCCCGGAGGCGCACGAGCTCTGCGTCTACTTCGGACGACTGCGGGGCGGCAAGCTCGGCGGCTTCGCCGCGGGGCTCGGGTTCATGCTGCCGGGCTTCCTGCTGATGCTCGGTCTCTCAGCGCTCTACGTCGAGGCCGACATCGCCAAGAACCTCGACGCCCTCTTCTACGGACTGAACGCGGCGGTGGGGGCGCTGGTGGCGCGGGCGCTGGTTCGGCTGAGCAAATCCTTCATCCAGGACGTGCCGCTGGCGCTGATCGCGATTGCCGGCTTCGCCCTCACCCTCTTCGCCGACGCCAGCTTCGTCCTCGTGCTGCTCGGCGGCGGGCTCGCCTATGAGCTCTGGCGCAACGCCCGCGACTGGCTGGGACGAGCGTCTTCCCTCACCCTGTCCGCGCCCGCCCTGCTCTGGGTCGCAGCCGGGACGATCACCGTCGGTCTCGCTGGCGAAGTCTTCCTCGAGGGTCTAAAGGCGGGCCTGCTCACCTTCGGCGGCGCCTACACCGTCGTCCCCTTCCTCCATGACGCCGCCGTGGAAAATCACCACTGGCTGACCGAGAGCCAGTTCATCGACGGCCTGGCGATCGGCGGCATCCTCCCCGCCCCGCTGATCATCTTCTCCACCTTCGTCGGCTACCTCGCCGGCGGTCTCCTCGGCGCCCTCCTGATGACCCTCGGCATCTTCATCCCCGCCTTCGTCTTCCCGATCTTCCTCCACCGCCAGCTGGTCGCGATCGCCGAAAACGAACGCCTCCACCAGTTCCTCCTCGGCATCGCCGCCGGCGTCATCGGCCTAATTGCGGCCGTCACGGTGGAAATCCTCGAAGCGAGCGTCGTCGACGTCTATACCGCAGTCCTTGCCCTAGGCGCCTTCCTCGCCCTGAACAGATGGCACTCGAAACTGACGGTGCTCTACGTGGTGGCCGCCTGCGGGGCGATCGGCGCGGTTCTGCAGGTGACGATCGTCTGAGTACGCATGGGGCGGGCTGGACTCGAACCAGCGACCAAGGGATTATGAGTCCCGTGCTCTAACCAACTGAGCTACCGCCCCGAGACTGCGATTTCCCCCCTATGAGGTGGGAAACTGCAGGTTCGCCGAGCGTACCGCGCCGGAGGCGCTAGGCGCTGAAGAGCTGGGCGAGGGAGCGGCCGACATCTGGTGGCTCTTCTTCGCCTTTGGCGGCGGCGGCGGCACCGTCGGCGAGGGCTTTGGCGGCGTCGGCGATCTGGTGGTCGCGGCCGCCGCGGATGGTGCCGGTCTTCTTCGCTTCGGCGAGGTCGGACTCCATCAGACCCGCCAGCTCAGCGAGGCGGCGGAGGCCGACGACGCTTGCGGTGCCCTTAAGGGCGTGCGCTTCGGCGCGCATCGTCTCGAAGTCGGAGCTGCCGGTCGCGAGGCCGGCAGCGATGACGTCGCAGCGGCGTTTCGCCTCTTCGGCAAACGACTGCTGGAGCTCCTCCTCGGTTGCGGCTTTCTCGTTCATCGTGCGATCGCTTTGTCGACGGCTTTGTGCATCAACTTGAGACCGAATGCCCCCTCGACGGCTTCGCGGACGATGCCCCGGCGGTCGATCGTGAACAGCCACGGCTCGCTCGGCAGGTGGAACGCCCGCACCTGAGGCCGCACCCTCTTGCCAGGGTCGTTTTCGTTGTAGATCTCCATGTGGATGAAGGCCGCCTTGTCTCCGTATTCGTGTTTTGCCTGCTCCGCCACGTCAACAACGGGGCCGCAGACCCGACTCTGGCAGAACTGGGGGGTCGCAAACAAGAGGACTATCGGTTCTTTGCCCAGCGCGTCCGCGTAATCCACCTTGTTCTGGCTGTCGGGGGGTATTCGGGTCGTGATCTTCGACAGCTCCCCTCCCGCATCCTGCGCGGTCGGCGTATTGATAACCGGCGCTTTTTGGCCAGGTTTCGGGATCCGCTTGAATTCACCGACCACGGCGCTGGCCAGAAGAGCCGCCTTCAGTTCCCCTTCTTCCTTGAGGATCGCGGCCACCCGCCATTCCCCGTCGCTGGGGAAGTTGAGCTCGGAGGAGTAGACGACGCCCGCGGCATCGGGGTCGTCGACGGTACTCGCCGCGCGGAAGCTGGGCTTCGTCGCAAGGCTTTCGACCGTAGCCGGAAACGGACCAATGGCAGGCTCGTCGAGTGCCTGCGTTTCGGCTTTGGCGGCTGGGCCACGGTTGCCGGATTTCGATTTCGCACCTGGCTTCGGCTGCGGCACCTTGGCGTAATAGAGCGCAACTTCGGCATCTGAGATCGGGCTCCGATCCCGCTCGAAGATCTCGAAGGGGTAGCGGTTCTTCCCTCGATAGAAGACGAGAGCGGCGGGTTCAACCAAGACTTCGGAGGAGCCGTCGGCCGCCTTCAGTACTTCCCGCAGCGATCGGCCTTCCGGGGCGGGGAACTCGGACCGCGGTGGAGCCGGGCGGCTCTTCGCCCTCCCGCTGGCGGCTGCAGTCGATTCGTCGGTGCTCGATCCACCCCCGCAACCCCCAATCAAGACCCCAATCCCGAGCAGGCAGAGCAGCGCTGGGGCGAGGCGGGGGGCGCGCATCGGCGGCATGTTATGGACAGATAGGGTCCCCGTGGTTCTCGACGAGAAGGAGATGAGATGGCTGATCGTGCGGCATTGGTGACCGGAGCTTCGAGCGGGATCGGGCTCGCGATCGCGAAAGTCCTCGGCGCAGAGGGGTACGCGCTAAGCGTCTCGGCACGCCGACCGGAGAAGCTCGAGGAAGCCGCCGAGGGCCTGCGCGGAGAAGGCTTCGAGGTCGAGGCGGTCCCGGCCAACATGGCCGACGAGGACCAGGTCGTCTCCATCTTCGCCGCGCACCGGCAGAAGTACGGGCGCCTCGACGCCCTCGTCAACAACGCCGGGGTCGGGATCGGGGCGCCGATGGAGCAGATCCAGACCAAGCACCTCGACATGCAGCTGGCGGTCAACCTGCGGGCACTGATCCTCGGTACCCGCGAGGGGCTGCCGATGCTGCGCGAGGCCGGCGCCGAGCACGGCAAGGCGCTGATCGTCAACACCGCCTCGATCGCCGGCAAAGGCGGTCAGGCCTGGCTCTCGATCTACGCGGCGACGAAGGCGGCGGTGATCAACTTCACCCAGTCGACCCACCGCGAGGCCGGCAACGCCGGGATCCAGTGCACGGCGCTGGCGCCGGGCTTCGTTGAGACGCCGATGACCGAGTTCGTCCAGGGCCAGATCCCGCCGGAGGAGATGATCCGACCGGAGGACCTCGGCGAGGCCGTGCGGTTCCTGCTGCGGACCTCGCACAACTGCCACATCCCCGAGATCGTGTTCACGCGCCCCGGGGAGAGCCTGGACACTCCGTAGCTCCTAGGTTCGGGCGTGCCTGAGCGCCTACGCATCCTGGTTGCCGCCTTCGGCGACGCGGGGCACGTCTTTCCGGCGATCGCGCTGGGAAAAGCGCTGGCGGCGCGCGGCCATGAGGTCGTGATCGAGACCTGGGAGGAGCGGCGAGCGGCGGTCGAGGGCGAGGGACTGGGTTTCGCCGCTGCCGAGGAATACCGGATGTTCCCGCCCCCGGACCCGGACTCTGAGCAAGGCCAGCATGCGGCCGAGGCGGCCAAAGCACTGCTGCCGCTGCTGGAGGACTTCAAGCCACACGCGGTCGTCAGCGACATCCTCACCCTCGCCCCCACCCTGGCCGCCGAGCGAGCCGGGATCCCGCTGGCGACGCTGATCCCGCACATCTATCCGGTGGTCGAGCCGGGGTCGCCGTTCTTCGCGATCGGGCTGCGCCCGCCGCGCACCGGCCTGGGCCGCAGGATTTGGCGCTACGGCCACGAGCGGGCGCTGCGCGTCGGCCTCGAACAGGGGCGTCGCGACCTCAACATCCAGCGCCAGCGGCTCGACCTACCGCCGATCGACCGCTTCCACGGCGGCATCAGCCCCGACCTGGCTTTGGTCGCGACCTACCCGCAGCTCGAGTACCCGCGCGCTTGGCCCGACGGGGTCGAGATCACCGGCCCGATGACCTTCGAGGTCCCCCACCCCGAGATCGAGCTGCCGCCCGGAGATGACCCGCTCGTCCTCGTCGCCCCCAGCACCGCCCACGACTCCGACAATCACCTGGTCCGCACCGCCTTGGCAGCGCTGGCGGACGAGCCGGTGCGGGTGGTGGCGACGACCAACCGGGTCGCCCCTCAGCGCCCGATCGAGGTCCCCGCCAACGCGGTCCTGGTCGAATGGCTCAGCTACAGCCAGCTGATGCCCGCCGCCTCCCTCGTCATCTCCCACGGCGGCCACGGCACCGTCGCCCGGGCCCTCGGCGCCGGCACCCCCATTCTCATCTGCCCGATCATCGGCGACATGAGCGAGACCGCGATGCGGGTTTCCTGGGCCGGCGCCGGCCTCTCGCTGCCTTGGCGCCTCTGCCATCCGGCGCCGCTGAGGTGGGCGGCGCGACGGCTACTGCACGAGCCGAGCTTCGCGATGAATGCGCAAGAGATCGCATCCTGGGGGCGAGAGAACGATGGCGCGGCGCGAGGAGCGGAACTGGTCGAGCGGCTAGCGCTGAAGAACCTAGCTGCCGCTTAAGAAGCTCCGGGGGTGGGACTCGAACCCACAACCCCGCGATTAACAGTCGCGTGCTCTGCCTGATTGAGCTACCCCGGAACGTGCTAACCCAATTGCGCTACCCCGGATCAGCGTCCGGGACAGAATTTAGCGGCACCGCCGCAATTCCTGCCTCCACCTCCGCGTGGCAGTTGGAACAGAGGAGCGCACACTTCCTCGCCTCGGCGCGGAGCCTGGCCAGGGACCGGGTATGGCTGGTGATCTGGAACTGCTTCGCCAACGGATCGAGGTGGTGGAACTCCAACGCCCGGTCACATCGCGAATATCCGCAGAGGAGGCACCCTCCGCCTGCCTCCTCAACCAGGATCCGCTTTAGCGATCGCCTCCGCTTGGCAACGGCCTCTATGCGGCACTGACTACACCGGAACCTGCCATCGGCCCTTGCGGTAAAGGTCGAACGGCCGTGCTTGGGGCACTTCAGGCGAGCGGTTTTCGAGCCTTGGCGGCAAGCGTCTTTGGATTCCCGAAGCCTTGATGATCTCTCCGTCTCCAAGCCGTACTTGCGCATCCAGTGGCGGATAGTCGCCAGGCTGCGATCCGTCTGTCGCGCGATCTCCCTCAGCGATATCCCCGCAGCGAGAAATCGTTCCAGCTCCTCCTTCGACACTCCGCCTTTCGCCGCGTGCTTCTCCGCCCGCGCTGCTTCGAGCCCATACTTCTTCAGCCAGTAGCTGACCGTTGATTCGTGCTTGCCGGCCCGCTTGCCGATCGTTTCGAGGGACATTCCCTCCGCTAGGCACTGTTCCAGGAGCTCCCTCTCCATGGCTGCATCTTCTCAGGCGCTGCAGACAGACAAATGCGGATGGAGTTGGCTACACGCTGCCGGCCGGCCGCTCCGCGTGAGCGATCCGCTGCACCAAGGCGGCGCGTTCGCGACTGAGGGCGGCGCGGCGCTCGTAGTCGCCGCGCTCGCCGGCGGCGGCGATCTCGTCCTCGATGCGGCGTTGGTCGAGGAGGAGGAAGTTGAGCTCCATCGCTTCGTGGGAGGAGGGCTCCTCGCGGGACATGATCACAAGTTCGGCGATCAGGCCCGCTAGCTCGCCGTCTTCGTGGGGGAGGTTCGAAGCCGGGTCCTGTGGGTGCTCGCGCAACCAGGTGGCGGCGCGGAGGCCGGTCGGTGAGAGGTGCGCGTCAGTGAGGCGGGAGAGGTACTCCTTGCCCTCGTCGGGCAGCGCGATGCACATCGCCAGCAGCGCTCGCTCGCGCCGTTCCCGCGAGGTCAGCTCGGCGCCGCGGCGGACCGGCGCTTGTGCCGGGGCCCGGGTGTTCGGGCCGGGATCCTCGCGCCCGCCGGTGGCGGGGGTCGCGGCGACCACCCGTCCCATCACCATCGCCGGCTCCAGGTCGAGCTGCTCGGCGACCTGGCGGATCAGCTCGTCCCGGCTCACCGTCTCTCCCAGTCCGGCTAACACCGGCGCGACCTCCGCCAGCGCCCGGTCGCGCTCGGTTGGCGAAGAGGTGTCGGTGCGCTCGAGGACGAGGCGCACCTGGAAGGCGGTCAGCTCCTCGGCCCGCTCGAGCAACTCGCGGAAGCGCTCCGGCCCGCCCTCGGCGGCCATCATCTCCGCCGGGTCCTCACCGGCCGGCATCGCCGCCACCCGCAGCCGCATCCGCCGCCCGGCGGCGACGCGCTGCGCGCGCAGCATCGCCTCCTGGCCGGCCGAATCGGCGTCGAGCGCCAGCACGACCTCCTCGACCATCCCCGATAGGGCCGCCACCTGGTCGGGCGTGATCGCGGTCCCCATCACCCCCACCGCCTCCTCGATCCCCGCTTGGTGCAGGGCGAGCACGTCCGTGTAGCCCTCGACGACGACCGCACGGCCGGCTTTGGCGATCGCTGCTTTGCCGCGATCGACGCCGTAGAGGATCTGGCTCTTGTGGAAGAAGTCGGTCTCGGCGGTGTTGACGTACTTGGCGCCCTGATCAGAGCGCATCGCCCGGCCGCCGAAGCCGAGGACGCGGCCGCGGCGGTCGCGGATCGGGAACATAATCCGCTCGCGGAAGCGGTCGTAGTCGCCGCCGCTGCGGCCGCGCTGGGCCAGCCCCACCGCCCGCAGCTCTTCGACGCTGAAGCCCGCCTGCTGGCCGCGGACGAGGATCTTGTCCCAGGCGCTGGGGGCGAAGCCGACGCCGAAGCCGCGCAGCACCTCCTCCCGCAGCCCCCGCTGCGCCAGGTAGTCCCGCGCCTTGCCCGCCTCCTCGGACTCCCAGAGGTAGTTGGAGTAGAAGGCGGCCGCGCGTTCCAGCAGTTGCTCGAGGCGGCGGCGGCGCTGGCGTTTAGCCTCCGCCCGCGGATCCTCCTGCTCGCGCTCGAGCTCGACCCCGTAGCGGTCGGCCAGGACCTCGACTGCCTCGGCGAAGCCGAGCCCCTCCTTTTCCTCGACGAACTTGATCACGTCGCCGCCGACCCCGCAGCCGAAGCAGTGGTAGAGCTTTTCGGTCGGCTCGACCGAGAACGAGGGCGTGCGCTCCTCGTGGAAGGGGCAGAGGCCGGTGAAGCGGGCGCCCTGCCGCCGCAGGTCGGTGTGGGCGGAGACGACCTCGACGATGTCGGCCGCCCCCTTCACCCGTTCCAGGCTCTCGTTCGAGATCAGCGCCATCTAAAACCTCGACTCTTCCGGCACGGTCAGCTCGGTGAACTTGGCGATGCAGAAGCGATCGGTCATCCCGGCGATGTAGTCGGCGACGCGCTGGCACTCGCTCGCGGTCGGGTCGAGCGCGGGGATCTCGTCAGGGTGGGCGAGGTAGTGCGCGAAGAGGCCGCGCATCGTCCGCTGGACCCGCTCGTGCTCGCTGCGCGCCTCTGGCCCGAGGTAGACGCGATCGAACATGAACTTGCGCAGGCGCAGCATCGCCTGCCCGACCTCGCGGCCCTGCCGGATCTCCCCCTCGCCCTCGGAGTGATCGACGATGTCTCGGACCAGGGTGTCGATCCGCTGCGAGCCGGTCGGTCCCAGCAGCTCGATCTCCTCCGCCGGCAGGTCCTCCTGGCGCAGGATGCCGGCCCGCAGGGCGTCGTCGATGTCGTGGTTGATGTAGGCGACGCGGTCGACCAGCTTGACGATCTGCCCCTCCAGCGTCGCCGGCTTGCGCGAGCCGGTGTGGTTGAGGATGCCGTCGCGCACCTGCTCGGTGAGGTTGAGTCCTTCGCCGTCGCGCTCGAGCACATCGACGACGCGCAACGAGTGCTCGTTGTGGCGAAAGCCGGCGTCGCAGTGCTCCCGCAGTGCTTCGTCGAGCGTCTCCTCGCCGGCGTGGCCGAAGGGCGGGTGGCCGAGGTCGTGGCCGAGCCCGATCGCCTCGGTTAGGTCCTCGTTGAGGCGCAGGGCGCGGGCGACGGTCCGGGCGATCCCGCAGGCCTCCAGCGTGTGGGTGAGGCGGGTGCGGTAGTGGTCGCCCTCGGGAGCGACGAAGACCTGGGTCTTGTGCTTCAGCCGCCGGAAGGACTTCGAGTGGACGATGCGGTCGCGGTCACGCTGGAACGGCGTCCGCAGCGGGCTGTCGGGCTCCTCGAGCTGTCGCTGCGCCGGATAGGACCGGGTCGCCAGCGGCGAGAGGAACTCCTCCTCCCACAGGTTGAGTCGAACTGCAAAGGCAGCGGTCGCAAACACCGCCCGATCATAAGCACCATAGGGTTCGCCTCAAGCAGCAGCGCGGAGTTGAACGTGCGCATGGTGCTCCAGAGTCTCGCCAACTGCGCGCTCGACCAGGCGCAGCGCCCGCGGCTCCGCTTCCGGCGCCTCGCTGAGCGGGTTCGCCAGACCCGCGACCATGAACCGGTGTGCCTCCTCGCTGAGCGGGAACGACCCCGCTTCGCAGCCGGCGCAGACGACGCCGCCGGCGGCCCCGGAGAACCCGACCAGATGCTCGGCCTCACCGCAGCGCGCGCAAGAGGCCAACTCGGGGGCGAAGCCGGCGACGAGCGCCAGCTTGAGCCGGAAGGCGAGAGCCGTCTCGAGCTCCGCGGATCGAGGCGCAGCCGGATCGTCTAGCAGGGAGAGGTAGCGGCAGAGGAGGTTGTAGGCGGGCGGGTTCGGTTCGGCCGAGTCGAGCAGGCGCAGGACCGAGTCGCAGCCGCGGGCACCGGCGGTGAGGGCGGCGCCGGAGGAGCGCAGGCGCGGGTAGCCGTCGACGGTGGTCGCGCTGGTCACCGTCATCAGGTCGCCACGGCCTTCGTGGAGGATCAGGTCGAGCCGGAAAAACGGCTCCAAGCGCCCGCCGAAGCGAGATCGGGGTTTGCGCGCCCCCTTGGCGATAGCCCCGATCCGCCCGCGGGTCTTGGAGTAGAGGTGGAGGATGCGGTCAGCCTCGCCGTAGCGAATGCTCCGCAGCACAACCGCCTCCGTCTTGACCGTAGTTCCGGCCACGTTTTCATTTTGCCCGGCGTCTCGGACGCTTTCGCAGCTTCACCTGGCAGGCCGGGCAGAAGTAGGTCGATCGGCCGCCGACGACAATGCGGACGATCGTGCCCGCGCAGCGCCCGCACTCCTCTCCCTCCCGAGTGTGGACGAGGAACTCGTTCTGCATCGTCCCCTTCTCCCCCCGGGCATCGCGATAGTCGTCGATCGATGAGCCGCCGGCGTCGATCCCGGCCTCCAACGCCGCCACGACCGCGTCGCGCAGCGCCTCCAGGTGTTCCGGCTTCATCGACCCCGCCGGCGAGAGCGGATGCAGCTCGGCCCGGAAGAGCGCCTCGTCGGCGTAGATGTTGCCGACGCCGGCGACGCCGGACTGGTCGAGCAGGAACGACTTCAGCGGCGCCTTTCGTCCCGCCGCCATCTCGCCCAGCGCCTGCGCCGTGAACTCGGGCGAAAAGGGCTCGACGCCGAGCTTGGCGAAGCGCTCCTCCAACCCCGAGTTGTCGATCAGGAAGGCCTCGCCGAAGCGCCGCGGGTCGGTGAACCAGAGCTCGCGACCGTTCTCGAGGACGAAGCGGGCCCGCAGGTGCCGCTCCTCGGTCGAGCGCTCGCTCTCGTAGAGGCGCCGTCCCTCGGAGGGGTCGAGCATCTCATCGCCCTCCCGAAGGATCAGGTTGCCGGTCATCCGCAAGTGCATGACCAGCGTCCGCTCGCCGTCGAGGTGCATGAGGATGTACTTGCCGCGCCGCCCCAGCCGCTCGATCGTGCTGCCGCTGACCGCGTCTCCCAACTGCTCCGGCGGCACTGGACGCGACCAGCGTGGGTCCAGCACTTCCAGCCGCTCGATCCGGCCCCCTTCGACCTCCGGCTCCAGCTGCCTGACGACGGTCTCCACCTCGGGCAGCTCGGGCATCGCCCCGTTCTATCGAATGATGTGTCTGAGGTTGACCCACGCATGTGGTGGGAAAAGTCAGAAACCCCCGGATTAGCCGTCGCTGGCGCGGGGGTGGGCGCTGAAGTAGACCTCCTTGAGGCGGTCGCCCGAGAGGTGCGTGTACATCTGCGTGGTCGAGATGTCGGCGTGGCCGAGCATCTCCTGGACGGCGCGAAGGTCGCAGCCGCCGGCGAGCAGATGCGTAGCGAAGCTGTGGCGCAGCGTGTGCGGGCTCATCTTGCCCCCCAGGCCAGCGTCGCGGGCGTGGCGTTGGACGATCTTGTAGAGGCCCTGCCGAGTCAGCGGGCCGCCGCGGAAATTGAGGAAGAGCCGGGACTCCTGGCGCTCGCCGACCAGCTTCGGCCGGCCGCCGCGAAGGTAGCCGTTGATCGCCGCAATTGCCTGGCGTCCCAGCGGCACCAACCGCTCCTTCGAGCCCTTGCCGCGGGCGCGCAGGACTCCCTCGCGCAAGTCCACGTCCCCCAGCTCGAGGCCGATCGTCTCCGAGGCGCGCAGGCCGCAGGCGTACATCACCTCGAGCAGGGCACGATCGCGCAGCGTCGTCGGCTCGCTCCCTTTCGGTGAGGCGAGCAGCTTCTGGACCTCGGAGTAGTTGAGGACGTGCGGCAGTTTTTTCGCCCGCCGCGGCGCCGTCAGCGCCGCCGTCGGGTCGTCGCCGATCAGCTCGTCGCGGCGCAGGTGCTTGTAGAACGAGCGCAGGCAGGCGGCCTTACGGTGGATCGTCGCCGCCGAACAGGCCGGTCGCCCCTCTCCCGTCGCCAGCTCGGCGAGGAAGTCGGCGACGTCGGCGGCGCTGGCCTCGAGCGCGTCACGGCTGTGGGCTGAGAGGTATTCGCCGTACTGGAGCAGGTCGGTGCGGTAGGCGTTGAGGGTGTTGCGGGAGAGGCCTCGCTCCAGCTCCAGGTAGGAGAGGAAGTCCAGGACTAGGCTCTCGAAGCGTTTGTCGGCGCCGGGTTTGGCCGCGGCAGTGGGCGCTTCGGGTTTGATCGCCACTGCCATGGGGGTGGGTTCGCTTTGTTTTTGGGCAGTCCTTGGGGCGCAAGGGACCGTGCGCTGGGCGCGCGGGTCCTGTCACGGCAGGGGACCCACCATCTCCTGAACTACCAGGAGATGGTCCCCCCTACCGTGCCACCCGCGCGAGATAGGTCCCAGCTGCGAGCGGTGCGGAGAAAAACAGGGGGTCGTCTTGCAGGGACCGGCCCATCGTCGACGTGGGCAGGTCGGCTGCGGCGTAGCCGTCTAGGTCGGCAGGTACCTGCTGCACGCGGTGCGGGGACGATTCGAGGGTGGCGGCTATCTCGGGCTCGTCATCTGGGATCGCTACGTCCACTGGGGCTAGAAGCAACTGGAGGACGGTGCGGGTGTGGTGGCTTAGGCCTTGGTGGCGGGTTCGGGGGTCGCTGCTGGACAGCCTTGGGGAGATCAGGGTTGGGAGGTTGAGGCTGAGGGCGGCGTGGGCGTTGTCCAGGGCGGTCATGCCGCCGTGACCGTAGGCGGTGTCGGAGCCGATGATTCCTGGGCCTGGGCCGATGAGGACGGCGTCCCAGTGGAGCTCGGCTGCGGCGGCGTCGAGGGCGCCGACGGTGCTGAGGGCCTCGTGTTCGCCGCCGTAGGCGGGGGCGGCGGTTATGTGGCCGGCAAGGAGGCCACGCTCCCGCAGCTGCTTAACGTCCCGGGAAAAGGAGCCGGGCAGAGCGCCGCCGCCCGTTTGTACGTAGCCGACCCGGAGCCCCGGCGACGCTTGCCCCGCCGCCCAGCTCGCCGGCGCAAGGTGCCCGTGCAGCGGCAACACCGCCACCGGCACCGATCGCACGCCTCCTTGCGGACGCATGTCGTTCGCTTCCAGTCGCGAGTTGGGGCGCTCCACCGGCTCCACCGCGTGCTGCAGGGACGTGTAGTTCAGCTTGATCACATGGGCATCGCCGCCTCCTCCTCCGCCTAGACCGCGGGTGAGGTTGACGTGGACGACGTCGAAGCCGCCGGATCCCAGGCCGAGGTCGAGCGCGGCGGTGTTGACGACCACCTCGTCGCCCTCGCGCATTTCGCCGAGCAGCGCTTCGTCGGCCCAGGCACGGCGGCGCGCTCCCTCCACCTCGACTTCGAGCGGCTGCGCCGAGACGACGAGGCCTCGGCGCAGCTTCAAGCGTCCCGTCACTACTCAGCCGCCGCGGCGACGATCCGCTCGCAGACCTCGAGCATCTTGTCGAGCGCCCGGGCCGGCACTCTCTCCGCGGAGGTGTGGACGTCGGAGGTGCCGTTGGAGAGGAGGATGCAGTCGAACCCGTCGCGACGGAAGACGTTGGCGTCGCTGCCGCCGCCGATCGCCACCCGCTGCGGCTCGAGTCCGGCTCCCCGCAGGCCGGCCTCAGCCAGGCCAAGCGCCGCCGACTCTTTCGGCACCCTGTAGCCGCGGAAGAGCTCTTCGATCCGCACGTCGACGTCGCAGCCGTGCTCGCTTGCGCCCCAGGCACAGGCGTCGGCGATCTTCCCGGCGACCTCGGCGGCCCGCTCGGTGTCGAGGCTGCGGGCCTCGGCGTGGATCGCGCAGTGGCCGGGAACGACGTTGCCCGAGGTGCCGCCTGCGATCAGCCCGACGTTCGCCGTGCTCTCCTCGTCGAGGCGCCCTAGTTCCATCCGCGAGATCGCCGCCGCCGCTGCGGCAATCGCGTTGCTGCCGTCCTCGGGGCGGATCCCGGCATGCGCCTCCACCCCGATGAAGTCGGCGAGGATCTTCTGCTGGGTCGGCGTCGTCACGATCACCTCGCCGACCGTTCCCGCGTGGTCGAGGACGAACCCGGCACGGGAGCGCAGCTGCGAGGCGTCGAACGCTTTGGCCCCCCGCAACCCCTGCTCCTCGGCGACGGTCAGCACCAGCTCGATCCCGACCGGGGTCGGGTTTTCGACGTGCCGAGCGATCAGCTCCATGAAGACGGCCACCGCCGCCTTGTTATCGGCGCCGAGGATCGTGTCGCCGCGGCTGCGGAAGACGCCATCGTCGTTAACCACCTCGACCCGCCCCTTGTGGGGAACGGTGTCGACGTGGGCGCAGAACATCAGCCAACCGTCACCCGTCCCGGCCGAGCGGGCGATCAGGTTGCCGGCGCCGGCCTGGGCAACCTCGGCGGCTTCGTCCTCGGCCACCTCGAGGCCGATCCCGCGCAGCTCCGCGGCAAGGGTGTCGGCGACCTCTCGCTCCTCGCCGGTGGGGCTGCGGACCTCGCAGTAGCGAACGAATCTCTCGTGTAGCCGTGAACCCACGGCGCCAAGGCTAACCCGAGCGGACTTCGGACTGCTCGACCCTGATCTCTTCGATCTCGCCGCCGTCGGCCGGTCGTTCCCCGGCCTGGCGTGCGGCGGCGCCGACGAACTCGCGGAACAGCGGCTCGGGACGGTTCGGGCGGGAGTTGAACTCCGGGTGGTACTGGGAGGCGACGAAGAAGGGGTGGTCGGGCAGCTCGACCATCTCGACCAAGCGCTCGTCGGGCGAGGTCCCGCCGCAGACGAGCCCCTCGTCTTCGAGGCGGCGCCGCAGCTGGTTGTTGACCTCGAAGCGATGGCGGTGGCGCTTGTAGATCACGGCCTCGCCGAAGATCTCCCGGGCACGCGTGCCCTCGTGCAGTTTCACCGGGTCGGCGCCGAGGCGCATCGTCCCGCCCATGTCGGAGATCTCCTTCTGCTCGGGCAGCAGGTCGACGACGGGGAAGGGCGTCTCCGGGTCGAACTCGGCCGAGTTGGCGCCGTCCATGCCGGCGACGTGGCGGGCGAACTCGACAACCGCGATCTGCATCCCGAGGCAGATCCCGAGATATGGAATCGATTTCTCACGGGCGATCCGCGCCGCTTCGACCTTGCCCTCGATCCCGCGCTCGCCGAAGCCGCCAGGGATCAGGATCCCGTCGCAGCCCTCGAGCTGTTCGGGGTCGAAGTTCTCGGAGTCGACCAGCTCGACCTTGACCTTGACGCCGTGGTGAAAGCCGCCGTGCTCGAGCGCCTCGATCACCGACTTGTAAGCGTCGGCCAGTTGGACGTACTTGCCGACCACGGCGATCCGCACCTCGCCGGTGGCGGACTCGGCGCGCCGCACCATGTCTTCCCATTCGGCCATGTCGGGCGAGGGGGCCTCCATCCCGAAGTGATCGAGGACGAGGTCGTCGACGCCCTCGGCGCGGAAGACGAGCGGCACCTTGTAGATGTTGTCGACGTCGTGGGCGGAGATCACGGCGTCGACCGGAAGGCTGGCAAAGAGGGCGATCTTGCCGCGGATCTCGCGGTCGAGGCGGCCTTCGGAGCGGCAGACCAGCGCGTGCGGCTGGATTCCGATCCGGCGCAGCTCGTTGACCGAATGCTGGGTCGGCTTCGTCTTCAATTCGCCGGCATGGCCGACGTAGGGCACCAGCGTCAGGTGGACGAACATCGCCCGCTTCGGGCCGAGGTCCGTGTAGAGCTGGCGGATCGACTCGAGGAAGGGCAGCGACTCGATGTCGCCGACGGTGCCGCCGATCTCGGTGATCACGAAGTCGACCGCTTGGGACTCGGCGACGATGAGAATTTTCTGCTTGATCTCGTTGGTGATATGGGGAATCACCTGCACGGTGGCGCCAAGGTAGTCGCCGCGGCGCTCGCGCTTGATCACCGAGTTGTAAACCGCGCCGGCGGTGACGTTGGAGGCGCGAGTCGCGTTCTCGTCGGTGAAGCGCTCGTAGTGGCCGAGATCAAGGTCGGCCTCTGCTCCGTCCTCGGTGACGAAGACCTCACCATGCTGGAACGGGCTCATCGTCCCCGGATCGACGTTGATGTAGGGGTCGAACTTCTGCAGCTGGACCCGGTAGCCGCGGGAGACGAGGAGGCGCCCGATCGAGGCCGCGGTGATCCCCTTGCCGAGGGCCGAGACGACGCCGCCAGTGACGAAAATGAACTTCGTGTCGCCTTTGTTAGTCGGACTCATGCTCTGCCGAGCGAGTCTAGCCAGCGCAGGGGCGGAACCGAATCGATGGTTGCGGAAATTGAGCGAATCTCTCCGTAGATAGTCAGCGCCAGGACGATCGCCAGCGCCACCAGCCGCCCATCTGAGCCGAGAACGGTCAGCAGCCAGACCCCGGCGATCGCCCCGATCAGGTTGGAGCCGGTGTCTCCCAGCATCGCCCGCTCCCCCAACGTCACCCAGGCCCCGACCAGCACCGGCCCGGCGAAGATCCCCAGCAGTTCGAGGGGCTCGAAGGTCCAGGCGCCAAGGCAAAGGCCGACGGCCAGCAGGGCCAGCGCCTTCTCCGCCCGCCCCGGCCGCAGGTCGAGCAGGTTGAAGAGGTTGGTGGTGAGCAGCAGCAAGACGATGTCGGCCAGGTAGCGCCAGGATTCCAGCCCGCGTCCGGAGACGACGTAGGCGGCCAGCGCCAGCGCCCCGATCGCCTTGATTGCGCCGGTTGAGAGGGCGCCGGCCCGCAGCGCCGTCCAGTGCCCGCGCCAGCCGCGCGGCGTCGCGATCGCCTCGCCGCGCCCGAGCGCGTCATCGAGAAAACCGAGGAAGACGATCCCGAGCAGATAGGGAAGCCACTGCCGCAGCCCCGGCTCGAGCAGGTCGAGGTCGGCGCGGTCGTTGAGGAAGGCGAGCGGCGCCAGCGTCACCAGCGCGGCCGTCGCCAGAACCGCCCCCAACGGAAAGGCGAGCAGCGCGCCGCGGTAGTTCTCCCGCACCAGCCCCGCGTCGCGCAGGCCCCGAGCCCCAGCCGGGACAAGGAACAGCGAAATCGCGATCGCCAGCGGGAAGCCGACCCAGTGCATCCGGCTATCTAGCCCCCGTCAGCAGGTCCGGCAGCAAGCGGTCGGCGCTGCCTTTGACCCCGAAGCTGCCCTCGGCGCCGAGCATCGCGAAGACCAGCGCCAACTGGCCTGCAGTGAGGTCGACGTCGTCGACGCTGGAGAGGTCGCTGGACTGGAAGAAGGAGACGGAAGACGGCTCGGTCGTCGTCGCCTCGACCCCCACCGCCGGGATCCGAGTCGGGGTCATCCCGCTCATCAGCGCCGACTCCAACTGGTTTGCCCGCGCCCGCTGCACCGGCCCCATGTCTTCGGGCTGGTCGCGGACGACGATCACGCCGTCGAGGCCGCCGAAGGTGCCGCTGGCGCGGGAGAAGAGGTGACCGCGGACGACTTCGGGCAGAGTGCCGCCGAGCACGAGCTGACGCCCCAGTCCCGTCCCCAGTTCGCTCAGCGCATCCGGGTTCGCGCGCAGGTCGGCGAAACGCGTTTTCGCCAGGTCGGATGCCAGCCCGTTGACGTCAACCGGCTCGCGCACCACCCCCACTCCGACCAGTTTCGCTCCGGTCGGCCCGAGCGCGTCCTCGACGTCGCCGGTGATGTCGCTCGGCAGGCCGCCGAGGGCGATGATCGCCAGCCGCTTCCCGCGCAGCCGGTCGCGCGTCAGCACCGGGTAGACGCGTTCGCTGAATTCGTCGGAGCGGTTCAGGTCGGCGTTCAGTTCGTCGGCCCGCGAGCGCGCGTCCTGGAGGTTGCCGACGAGGCTGTGCTCGAGGTCCTTGCGCGTGTTCGTCAGCGCATCGCCGCCGAACTCGGCGCCGATCAGGATCCCGATCGCCAAGGCAAGAAAGATCGCGATCAGGGAGGCAGCGTGGTAGCGGGCGGAGTAACCCATTCGCAGGCAGGCTAGTCGGCTCTCAGGCGAGCATCTAAATGCCCAGCCAGATGCGGATCTTCAGCCAGACCAGTTCCCAGACGTCGTTGAGCGCCGGCGAGGTGATGATGAGGATCGTCAGCAGGACCAGGAAGGCGACCGCGAAGAACGCCAGCGGCGCCAGCGCCGAGCTCGGGTTGTAGAGCCGGCTCACCCCCTTCGCGTCGACCAGCCGCTCGCCGATCCGCAGCCGGGTGAGGAAGGTCGAGGACATGCCGCCGCGCTTGCGATCGAGGAACTCGACCAGGTTGAAGTGCGCCCCGACGCTGACGATCAGGGTCGCCCCCTTCTCGTAGGCCATCAGCATCGCCACGTCCTCGCTGGTCCCGGCCGCCGGGATTACCTGGTGCTCGAGGCCGGCCTCGAGCAGCCGCTCCCGCCCGGGCGCTCGCCCGTCGGGATAGGCGTGGACGATCAGCTCGGCGCCGCAGCGCAGGGCCGCGTCGCTGGCCGAGTCCATGTCTCCGAGGATCATGTCGGGCTTCAGCCCCGCCTCCAGGATCCCGTCGGCGCCGCCGTCGACGGCGACGATCAGCGGCCGCACGTCGCGGATGTAGGCGCGCAGGGCTTTCAGGTCGCGCCGGTGCCGGTCGCCGCGGATGACGATCAGCACGTGGCGATCGCGGAAGCTGGCGCGGGTGGGCGGGAAGGCGATGTTGCCGGTCAGCAGGTCGGTCTCTTCGCGCACATGGGCGACCGTGTTCTCGGCGAATTCGCCCAGCGCCTCGTCGATCCGCTGGCGATGCTCCTGCATCTCGGCTTCCAGCTCGGCTACCCGGAGCAGGCGGCCCTGCGCGACTTCCTCGTCGCCGACGTAGATCGTGTCGCCGAGGATCCGCACCCGATCGCCCTCCTTGAGCATCTCGAAGAGCTTGGCGTCGGGGGCGTCGAGGAGAGCGATTCCGGCGCGGGCGAGCATCAGCGGTCCCGCGTTGGGGTAGCGGCCCGAGGAGGAAGGCGCGGCGTTCAGCACCGCGACGACGCCGGCTTCGATCAGCTCCTCGGCGGCGATGCGGTCGATGTCGACGTGGTCGATGACAGCGACCTCGCCCGGGCGCAGTCGCTTGACGAGGTGCTTGGTGCGCTCCCCCAGTCGCGCCGTTCCTTCGATCGGCAGGTCCGCCCGCGCGCCGTTCCTACGCCCGAGTAGGCCAGGAAGGCGACGGCGACTGGCGGTGGCCACCGGCTCAGGCTACGCGAAGCGGGAGGAGGGCCGCAAGGGAGGCTCAGGCGGCCGCGAGAAGTTGACGGGCATGTTGGGTAGCCGTTTCGTCGGAGACGTCGCCGCCGAGCATGCGGCGAATCTCGGCGACGACCCCCTCGCCCTCGAGTCGCTCGACCGCAGCCCGCGCCTGCCTCCCGGCGACGTCCTTTTCGAGGCGGAAGTGAGTGTCGGCAAGCGATGCGACCTGCGGCAGGTGGGTAATGCAGATCACCTGGCGTTCGCGGCCCAACGCCCGCAGCCGCTCGCCCACGACTCGCGCCGTGTTGCCGCCGACGCCGGCGTCGATCTCGTCGAAGACCATCGTTCCCGCGCTTGCCGCCTGCCCCAGTCCGCTCAGCGCCAGCATCACCCGCGAGAGCTCGCCGCCGGAGGCGGCGTCCCGCAGCGGCGCCGGTTCGATCCCGGGATTCGGGGCGACCCGCAGCTCGACCGTCTCGCGGCCGGAAGTGCCGTAGCCATCAGGGTGGGGCTCGAGCACGACCTGCAGCCTCGCCCCGGCCATCGAGAGCTGCTCCAGCTCTGCGGCGACCCGCTCTTGCAGTGGCTCCATCGCCGCTTCACGACCGGCGCTCAGCTTCTCCCCCAGCCTCGACCGCCGCGCCTCGGCCGCGGCCAGGGCCGCCTTTGCCTCGGCGCTGCGCTCCTCCGCGCCCTCCAACTGGGCAATTTCCTCACGGCACAGCTGCGCGTGCGCCAAAACCGACTCGATGCTGCCGCCGTGCTTGCGCTCGAGCCGGTCGATCGCCTCCAGTCGTTCCTCGATCGCCAGCAGCGCCCCTGGGTCCGCCTCCACGCCCTCGGCGTAGTCCCGCAGCTCAGAGGTGACGTCGCCGAGCTCGACGCCGAGGGCGGCAACCCGCTCGCTCAGCCCGTCGAGGGCGGAATCGAGGCCGGCCGCACCCTGCAGCGCCGCTTCGGCCTGGGCGAGAGCGGCCATGGCGCCGCCGTCTTCTTCGGCACCCGCCAGCCCGGCGTGGGCGGCGCCGGCCGCTTCGCGCAGCCCCTCGGCGTGGCGCAGCCGCTCGCGCTGGGAGGAGATCTCCTCGCGCTCCCCAGGGACCGGCGCCGTCGCCTCGATCTCGGAGAGCTCGTAGCGGTAGAGGTCGAGGTCCCGCTCCCGCGAGCCTTCGCGCTCCCGCAACTCGGCCAGCGCAGCCTCTAGACGGCCGACCTCACGGTGCGACTCGCGATACTCGCGCCGCACCTCAAGGTGATCGACTCCGGCAAAGCCGTCGAGGATCTCCAGCTGAGCCGAGGATATGGTCAGACGCCGGTGCTCATGCTGACCGAAGAAGGCAAGTAAGCGCCCGCCGAGCAGCTTCAGGTCGCCTGCGGTGGCGGCGCGGCCGGCGACAAAGGCGCTGGTGCGGCCGCTCGCCGAGACCCGACGCCCCAGCACTACCTCCTTGGCGCCCTCCGGCAGCCGCTCGGCCAGCTCGGCGAACTCGGGCTCCTCGATCAACCCCTCAGGCAGGTCGAAGACGCCCTCGACCCAGGCCTCCGGCGCACCGGGCCGAACGATCTGCGCTTTCGCCTTGCCACCCATCAGTAGGTCGAGCGAGTGAGCCAAGACCGTCTTCCCCGCTCCGGTCTCGCCGGTGATCGCGTTCAGCCCCTCGCCCAGCCGCAGCTCGGCCCGCTCGATCAGCAACAGGTTCTCTATCCGCAGCTCCCGCAGCATGGGATCTGTGTAGCAACGGCGGCGGACCGATCGGGCGTTTTCCCGCAGGTTCCGGCTAGCCGAGGTAAAGGGAGGCGATGATGCCCGCGGCCAAGCTGCCGATGATCGCGCAGGACAGACCGGCGAACCAGGAAAACATGCTTTCGAAGCGCCTGTCGAACTGCTCGAAGCGCCTGTCGAACTGCTCGAAGCGCTTGTCCATCTGTTCGAACCGCTTGTCGACCTGTTCGAACCGCTTGTCAACTTCATCGAAGCGCCTGTCCATCTGTTCGAACCGCTGGTCGATCTGCTCGAAGCCTTTTCTCATCTCCACCCGGAGTTCGCGCAGATCGCCGTCGACCCGCCCGAAAGCCTTATCCAGCTGCTCGTCCGTCCATCTTTCTCTTGCCATGACTGCCATGCAGGCAACCATAGGAAGCGACCTGTCTACAGTGGCGCGCAGAAAGTAAATCTTCTGAAGCGCCTTGCGCGCGAAACTGGAACTAGCCGGCGGTGGGCTCGTTCGGACCGGCGGTCGGCTGTACGAAGTCCTCGGATCTGACCAGGAGGAAACCGAGGATCGCGCCGATGAAGCAGATGATCGCGCCGATCACGAGGATCTCGTTCATGCCGCTGACGAAGGCGACGTCGGCGGCGTGCACCGCTCCGCCGTGGAACCCCAATTCGGCGGCACCGCGAGATCCGCTGGAGGCGACGGCTTCCCCGAGCCCCGCGGGAACTTCCGGCAGTTCCGCGGCCAGCTTCGAGTCGACCCTGCTCTGAAAGACGGCGCCGAGGCCGGCGACGCCCGTCGCGATCCCGACCTGGCGGAAGGTCGTGTTGATCCCCGATCCCATCCCCGATTTCTCCACCGGCACCACCGCGATCGCCGCTTGGCCGATCCCTGGGTTGGTCGTCCCGATCCCGATCCCGGCGAGGACGAAGCCGACCAGCAGCGCCGTCCAGTCCGAGCTCGGCGTCAGGCCGTGCATCAGCAGCAGACCGACCCCGACCAGCGTCAAGCCGCTGCCGAGCAGGATCCGGATCGGCACCCGGTGGGAGAGCGAGCCGGAGATCGGTGCGACGACGAAGCCGAGCACGGTCAGGGGGAGGAAGCGGAGGCCCGCCTCGAGCGGCGAGAAGTCGAGCACCCCCTGCATGTAGATCGTCAGGTAGAGGAACATCGCGAACATCCCTGCCGAGAGCGCGAAGGCCACCGCCGAGACGCCGTTGAAGGCGGACTTGCGAAAGAGCTTCAGGTCGAGCATCGGGTGGTCGCTGCGGCGCTCGATCGCGAGGAAGACCGCGAGCAGGACGACGGCGCCGATCAAGCAGGAGAGGATCAACGGGCTGTCCCACCCCTCGGGGTTGCCTCGGATCAGGCCGAAGATCAGCAGGAAAAGGGCCGCGGAGAAGGTGACCAGGCCGGGCACGTCGATCGGCTCCGGGTCCTGAGCGGCGACGTTGACGATCTTGCGCTCGGTCAGCACCATCGCCGTGATCCCGATCGGGACGTTGACGAAGAAGATCCACTCCCAGCCGAAGTTCTCGGTGATGA
The DNA here is from genome assembly GCA_035940865.1 of Solirubrobacterales bacterium. Lineage (GTDB taxonomy): Bacteria > Actinomycetota > Thermoleophilia > Solirubrobacterales > 70-9 > VAYN01. The sequence continues at coordinate 90,478 of DASZEL010000005.1, read as the reverse complement.
TGCCGCCGATCAGGGGGCCGACCGCCACCGCGCCGCCGACCGTCGCTCCCCAGACTCCGAAGGCGGTGGCACGGTCTTTGCCGTGGAACTCCTGGCCGATTAGGGCGAGCGAGGTGGCGAACATCCCCGCGCCGCCGATGCCCTGCAGCCCTCGCGCCAGGTTCAGAAGCGTCGGGTCCTGCGAGATGCCGCAGAGGAACGAGGCGAGGGTGAAGATGCCGAAGCCGATCGTGAAGACCCGCCTGCGCCCGAGCCGGTCGCCGAGCGAGCCCGCAGTCAGGAGGAACGCCGCCAGCATCAGCGAGTAGGCATCGACGACCCATTGCAGGCTGGAGAGACTGGCGTTGAGTTCCCGCTGGATGTCCGGCAAGGCGACGTTGACGATCGTGACGTCGAGCAGCAACATGAACGTCGCGATCGAGACCAACAGCAGGGTCCACCACTTTCGCTCCATCGACGAGCACCCTAATCAACCCACCTCGTGGGCTGCCGCAGTTAGACGGCGAGGTGGCCGAACTTGTCTCTTATGCGTTGGTAGAAGCTCGAGCCGGGGAGCTGCGCCAGGCGGCTGACCGAATCGAGGAAGCGGACCTCCAGCTCCTCACCCGGCGCCAGCTCGGCGACCCTGCCCCCGTCGACGGCGACCTCGACCGGCGCCCGCTCCGGCGCGTTTTCGATGTGGAGCACGTCGCCCGGGGCGACGACGAGAGCCCGCGCGGTCAACGAGTGCGGGGCGATGTAGCTGACCACGTAGCCCTTCACGCCCCAGGCGAGGATCGGACCCTGGTTGGCGAGGTTGTAGCCGGTCGAGCCGGCCGGGGTGGCGGCGACGAGGCCGTCGCAACGGAAGTGACCGACCTCCTTGCCGGCGATCCGGTAGCTGAGCTCGGCGACGCGGTCATGGGGCCGCCGCGCCAGCGTGATGTCGTTGAGGCCGACCGCTTTGACCTCGTTGCAGGTGACCTCGAGACCAGGCAGCTGGATCGTCTCGAACTCGCCTTGAAGGGCGCGGTGGATGCCCTCGCGGGCCTCGTTCCGCTCGACCGCGGCGAGAAATCCCACAGTGCCGAAGTTGACGCCGAAGACCGGGACCGCGGTGCCGGCATAGCGGCGCAGCGCGTGCAGGATCGAGCCGTCGCCGCCGAGGACCAGGCAGATCTCGGGCAGCGTGTGTTCGGCGGTGACGTCGACTCCCTCGCTGGCGGCACCGTGCTTTTCCAGCTCGTCCTGGCTGGCGGCCAGCCGCCAGCCGAGCTCATGGGCAACCTCCGCAGCAACTGCCACCGCTTCGGATGCAGCCGGCGGATGCGAGTGGGTGATCAGGGCTGCGGTTTTCACCCGTCCGCCTCCACTGCCGCGGCGACGGCAGCCTCCAGGTCCTCGACCTCCGGGCCGGCGCCCCCGCACCAGACGAAGGTCTCGCGGTTGCCCTTCGGTCCCGGCAGCCCGGAGGAGACGACGCCGCGCACCGGCAGGCCCAGCTCACGGGCGGCCTCGGCGACCGCGAGGATCGCCTCCCGGCGGTCGGCGGGATCGCGGACGACGCCGCGGCCGACGCGGCTCTTGCCCAGCTCGAACTGCGGCTTCACCATCGCTAGCACCTCGCCCCCGGGCTCGAGGCAGCGGGCGATTGCCGGCAGGATCTTGGCCAGCGAGATGAAGGAGACGTCAACCGTCGCCAGGCTCGGCACGAAAGGCAGGTCAGCCGGCTCCATCGCCCGCGCGTTGAGCCGCTCGATCACGTACACGCGCGGGTCTTCGCGCAGGCGGACGTCGAGCTGGCCGTAGGCGACGTCGGCGGCAATCACCCGCTTTGCCCCGCGCTGCAGCAGGCAGTCGGTGAAGCCGCCGGTGGAGGCGCCGACGTCAAGGCAGTCGCGCTCGCCGACCTCGATCCCAAGCGCCTCGAGCGCGTTCTCCAACTTGGTCCCGCCGCGGGACACGTAGCGCGGGCCCACGTCGACGATCAGGTCCGCGTCCGGCTCGACCAGCTGGCTCGGTCGCAGAGCCACCGGACCGTCCTGCCCGACCCGCACTTCGCCCGCCCGCACCGCGCCGGCAGCGGCCGACCGCGATGGAAAAAAGCCTCGATCGGCCAGGACCGCGTCTATCCGGGACTTCGTCACCGCTCGAACGCTACAGCGGCCCTCCGCAGGGAGCGGGATTTAGCTGCGCCTGAGAAGGAGATGCAACATTTAATTGACAAGTTCTTCCGCCCAGTCCGCAATTCTGGAGCAAAAGAAGCGGCAGGAACCCGGAGAATCCGTGAGATGCAGGGGTTCTGTGACCCCACTCACACACAAGTCGCACATACGTTCGTACGCTGTTCAAGGATTCGCAAGAGGAAACCGACTAAAGGATTACGACAAAGACTTCTTGGTTGAACCCCGCGTCGATATATCGCCTCGCTGCTTCCCACAGCGACGCACTCGACACAAACCGGGCTCACCTACCTCCCACGGATCCACACATATATAGAGATACATAATCTCTCCTCCCTGTAGTAACCCCAGAAGCGCCCCGCCTCCCCGGCGGGGCGTTTTCTGTTGTGGCGGATCAGCTCGGCAGCGCGGCCGGCACCGCTAGGCGGTGACCCGCGGCGGAGGGCATCAGCAGCGCGGAGAGGCAGACCAGGGCGAAGGCGGTGCCTTGGAGAGCGAGGCCCATTGGGCTCGGTGAGAGGGGGTCTCCGAAGACGAGGATGCCGCCGAGGATCTGGGCGGCGTTGGCGACGAGGCCCATCAGCCCGATCGTCTCGATTGCGCCGCCGCTTTGCAGGGCGGCGACGGTCATGTATTGGGCCAGGCCGCCGCAGACCACGGTGAGGACGACCAGTGCGGCGATCAGCGGCCAGGAGCCGTCGGTCCCGCCGGTGAGGCCCTTGATCGCGATGCCGGCGAGGGCGAAGAGGAGGCCGGCGAGGAGAGCCAAGAGGACGCCGCGCCGGGCCGCGAGGCGCTCGCTGCGATGCACCAGCGCGATCGCGCTGGCGAGCAGGACCAGGCCTCCCTCGAAGCTGGCGATCGACGCCAGGGTGAACTCGGAGTGGCTGCCCTTGATGTTCGGAAGCGTTGCCGCGAGCAGGGCCAGCCCGCCGGCGCCGAGGATCACCGCCAGCCACTGCCGGCGCTCGATCGGCTCATTGAAGAGCCGCTGGGAGAGCACCGCCAGGGTGACCGCGCCGCCGGCGAGGATCGCCTGGACCAGCGAGATCGGCGCCAGGGACAGGGCAGCGACGTGGGCCATCCAGGCCAGAGCCGCCAGCCCCCATCCGGCGACGAACCAAGGTGAGCCCGCCAGCCCCCGGATGCTGTCCAAAGGTCGGGTGAATCGCACCGGCCGGGCGTTCTGGCAGCCGCGGTGCTTGAGCAGGGAGGCGAGATTCGTCATCAGCGCCACCACCGCCGCGAGACCGATTCCCAGCTCCACGGTCGAGCCCTACCCGCCGGGGCGACTGCCGGCGACGGGCCGATCCGCGGGGATCTGCTTGAGCGCCGCCCGAACCGCCGTGACGGCGCCGGTCGAGGTCCGGCAAGCGCGCGCGATCGTCCGGTTCGGCGCCTCCGGGGAACGAAGGATCTCGAACTCGATCAACGCCGAGCGACGCAGTCGAACCAAATCCTCCCTGGAGCTGTCGGCAGGTGCGGAGTCCATCGCCTCGTCACCCGCCAGGGCGCGGCTACACAAAAGGCAGAAGGTCTCCCCTCCCGCCTCGCTCCAGCCGGTCGGCAGAGCGGCTCGGCTCCCGTCCATATGCCCGACCGAGACGCTACAGCGAGCGCATCCCCATCTGATCGCGTCGGCGCTCATCGCGTTCCCGCGGCAGCCCCGCCGTTGCGGCGGCGATTGCGGCGGCGGCGGTTACGCGCAGGGCGATCGCCTCCGGCTCCGGGGTTCACCGGCGGCGCGACATCGGCGGCGAGGCCGAGGGCGGCGGCGATCTTGTGCATTTCCGCGGCCTGGTCGGCGAGGACGAAGCTGATGCCGGTGCCGGTGCGACCGGCCCGGCCGGTCCGCCCGATCCTGTGGACGTAGGCCTCGCGGTCCTCGGGGGCGTCGTAGTTGATCACCCGGGCGACGTCATCGACGTCGATGCCGCGGGCAGCGACGTCGGTCGCCACCAGGGTGAGGACGTCGCCGCGCTCGAACTCGGCCAGCGCCCGTTCGCGCTGGCGCTGGCTCTTGTCGCCGTGCATCGCCACGGCTTCGAGCTTGCGGCCGCGCAGCCGCTTGACCAGTCGATCGGCACCGCGCTTGGTGCGGACGAAGACGAGCGAGCGCCCGGCTCCCTCCTCCTGCAGGTGCAGGACCAACTGGTCGAGCTTCGCTTCCTGCGACTCCACCGGCAGGAAGTGGTGCTCGATATCGCCCTTCGCGGTCTCCTCGCCGCGGTGGACGTGGGAACGGGCCGCGCGCGTGTAGGCGGCGGCGACCTCACCGGCGGTTCCGTCGAGCGTGGCTGAGAAGAAGAGCGTCTGCCGCTCGTCCGGGGTCTTGGCGACGATCCGGTCGACGGCGGGACGGAACCCCATGTCAAGCATGCGATCGGCCTCGTCGAGGACGAGGACGCGGATTCGCCCCAACGTGACGGCGCCGCGCTCGATCAGGTCCTCGAGACGGCCGGGGGTGGCGACGAGCACATCGGCCCGGCGCGCCGCGGCGATCTGAGGACCGAAGCCGACGCCGCCGTAGACGGCGGCAATCTGCAGTCGGCGAGCCTTCGCAAGTGCGGCCAGCTCATCGACGATCTGGCCCGCGAGCTCCCTGGTGGGAGCGAGGACCAAGGCCTGCGGGCCCTGCTCCTGCGGTTGGGCCAGATCGACGAGCGGGACGCCGAAGGCCAGCGTCTTGCCAGACCCGGTCGGCGACTGGACGAGGAGGTCGTGGCCGGCGAGCGCATCGCGGATGACCATCTCTTGTACGGGGAAAGGCTGGGCAATCGAGCGCGCGAGTAGGGCGTCGACCACCGGCTTAGAGGTGCCGAGATCGGCAAAGGAAATGATGTTGTCTTGCTCCTGAGTTGTGTACTTGGGGAGATCCTGCAGCCCCAAGGCGCCAACCCGGCACGTGGAGGAAACGGAACCTCTCGGGTGGCGAATGAGCCGAACCCGACGCAACAACCGTAGCAGTCGCCCCCCGAGATGCCTGGGAACCAGCCTTCGCGAAAGGCTGCCTGCGCTGAAAGGCCCTTAGGCCGGACCCAGCGGGACCCGCATCAGCAACTCGGTGCCGCGCCCCTTGCCGGTTCGCAGCTGCAGGTAGTCGGCAAGGGATCCCATCAGGATGAACCCGAGCCGGAGGCTGCTGGGGCGAGCGCCGGTAGGAGGGCGGATGCCGGTCCCGCAGTCCCGCACGGTCACCGTCAGCTCCCCGTCGGCCTTGCCCATTTCCACCTCCATCGGTCGCTCTTTCGCGTCCTCCGGGTAGGCGTGGCGGACGATGTTCGAGCATGCCTCCGAGATGATCGTCTTCAGGTCCTCGACGCCGGCCGACGACAGCCCCTGCGCTTCGGCGTAGCTCGCCGCCTCATCGCGGGCCTGCCGAACGTTTTGTGGTTCGGCCACAAGCTTGAGGGAAAGAGGAGCTGCCTCGGTCTCCATCCGCCCACCTCTTCAAGTTGGAAAACTTCGGACATCCCCGAACTACCCAAAACTTAGGTGCGAAAACGGGGCCCTCAGGCGTCCCCGGCGGAATCCTCCCGCGGCTCCAGGTAGAAAATCTCCGCAGATACATCAGTGCCGCTGTCGAGGCCACTGACGAAGGCGCGAACTTTGCGGCTCAGAACTCGTTCGATGATCCCGCAGAACTCCTCCTTGGTCGCGTGCTGGAAATACATCCGCGTGTCGCGCAGGCGCTGGTGCTCCCCCAATTCCGAAAGCCTCTGCTCAGCCAGAGTGAAGCTCTCCTCCAGGGTGCAGATGACGACGTCTGGGCCGGCAAAGTCGGTGCGGGCCTTCGTCGGGCCGCGGCCGAACTGCTCCTTGTAGAGGCGGACCATCTCTCGCGAGATCTCTGCCCGCACGGAATAGTCAACCGGACTGTTGCCGATGAACTCAGGAGTGGCTTGCTCGCCCATATTCAGTTCTCTCTCGCCCGCTCCTCTGAATCAAGCCGCGCGCAATAGGAGGATTAGACCCCGGCGAAGGGTCGCTGTGTTCAGCGTAGCGCCTTACAGCCAACCCGCCCGTTTAAAGCGCCAGTAGAGATAGAGACAGATCGCCAGGATCACCGCCAGGATCACCGGGTAGCCGAAGGTCCATTCGAGCTCCGGCATGTGTTCAAAGTTCATCCCGTAGATGCCGGCGAACATCGTCGGCACGGCAGCGATCGCGACCCAGGCGGATATCTTCCGCATGTCTTCGTTCTGGCGCATCGAGACCTGGGTCAAATTGGCTTCCAGGGCGCTGTCGAGGAGCTGGCGGAACGACTCGATCCGCGTCGTCACCCGCCGCAGATGGTCTTCGACGTCGCGGAAGTACTCATGCAGCGACTGCGGGATCACCTGGAAGCTGCCGCTGCAGAGTTCTTCCAGGGCTTCGCCGAGCGGCGTCGCCGCGGCCTGGAATTCGAGCACCTCCCGCTCCAGTTTGTAGATCCGCTCCGTCGGGTTCTGCGCTTCGCCGAAGACCTGCAGCTCGACTTCCCGCACGTCCTCGTCGAAGCCGTGGGCGGCTTCGAGGTAGCGATCGACCACGTAGTCGACGATCGCGTAGAGCACCGCCGCCGGTCCCTGCTCCAGCAGGTCGCGCCGGCCCTCCAGCCGCTCACGCACCGGCGTCAGATCGCTGCCGCCGTGGCGGACGGTGATGACGAAGCCGGGGGCGACGAAGATCGAGAGCTCACCGACGTCGATTACCTCCTTCGGGTCGACGTAGCGAGCCGGCTTGACGACGATGTGCAGCGTCTCCCCGTACTCCTCCAGCTTCGGCCGTTGGTGGGCGCGCACCGCGTCCTCGGCCGCCAGCTCGTGCAAGCCGAACTCCTCGGCGATCGCTCGGAACTCAGGCTCGGTCGGCTCGAAGACGCCGAGCCAGACGAACGCTCCTCCTTCGCTTGCGGTCTCCCCCGCCCGCTCCAGCGAGAGGTCGCCCTCGCGGCGCTTGCCGTCCGCGTAGGCCGCGCAGTCGACGATCATCGCTGCAGTATCGCGACCGCTTCGGTCTCCTTCGCGGCACGACCGCCTCAGGGCGGGAGGAGGCGACCGTGTCGGCCGACTCGGATCGCGTTCGCTCCGAAATCTTCGGCGGAGAGGGCGGCGACGGTCGCCGCGGCGGCTCCCTCGGGATCGGGAACTGGCTGACCCGCTTCAACCAGCCGCAGGGAAGCGAGGCGGCCGCCCTGAAACGAGCCGTCGGCGGAAAGGGTGACGTGGAGGACGGCCGATTCTCCGAGGGCCCCTTCGAGCGTGAAGTTGTGAAAGCCGGAGAAGTTGCCGAGGCTGTAGGCGATCAGGCGGTTGCGGTAGAGCTCGATCCCCCGCAGGACGTGGGGACCGGATCCGAGGATCAGGTCGGCGCCGGCGGCGATTGCGCGATGGGCGAATTCCTCGGGGTTGCCGCGGTCCTCCCCCAGGTATTCCTCCTCGGTGCCGCTGACATGCTGGGCGTCGCTCCCCTCGGCGCCGGCGTGAATAGCGACGACGACGATGTCCGCCTTCCCCTCCGCACGACGAATCAAGGCTTGCGCTGCGTCGAGGTCGGTGAGCGAGGGGGTGTTCGCATATGGGGCGAAGCCGATGAAGGCGAGCCTCTTCCCGCCTGCCTTGACGATCGTGATCTGTTCTGGCAAGCCGGTCTGTTGGATTCCAGCGCGGTGCAGCGCCTGGATCGTCTCTTTCTCCCCCGCTTCGCCGAAGTCGAAGGAGTGGTTGTTGGCATCGGACATCACCGAGAAGCCGGCGTCGGCGAGGTAGTCGGCGTATTCCGGCGGCGCCCGAAAGGCGAAGCATTCGCTTGATTCCGGCCCGCACTTCGGCGATTCAGAGACGTCGGTGAGGGTGCCCTCGAGGTTCCCGAAGACGACGTCCCCCTGCAGCTCTTCCTCGACGGGATCGAAATAGGAGGCCGGGTCCGGCGGCAGCGTCGGGGTGACGCCGAGGGCGGTATCGCCAACAGCGGCGAGGTCGATGCTTCCGGAAGCCGATTCCACGGCACGGTCGCCTGCCTCACGCCGCACCAGGTTCGTTCCTCCTTCGCCCGGGGGCGTCCGCACGGTCCCGTCGAAGCAGCCTCCTAACGCCACGACCAAGAGCGTCGCCATCGCGGCCCCCGACCACTTCCGGCCCTGGCTCGCTCCTCGCCTGCGCACGCGGCGAACCTAGAGACGTGCGCGGACGAGTTTCGGTACGTCAGATTCTTAGCGGCCCTCGGCAGGGGTGACAGGTGTCACACCTTCGCTCTTCTTTCTACAAATTTTGTGGATTGCTCATAGATCTCCCTCTGGTACAAGCGGTTCCTCTTTAAGGGAGAGTTCTCGCGGCCCAACTTGCGTGGCCGCATCAAAACCAGTTCGAAAGGACCAGTCATGAGAAGGCTATTTTTGGCCGGCGCATCGCTGCTCGCGATCCTGATTCCGGCCGCCTCGGCGAATGCTGCGCTAACGGGCGAATATGCCCGGTTCGAGACCTGCCCGACCGCAAACAGCGCGGTTGACGGTTGTGTCTACGCAGAGACCAACTCGGGCAACTTCAAGATGGGGGCGAAATCGGTACCGCTGAAAAACCAGGTCGTGCTCAAGGGAGGTTTCGATTCCGACGACGGCAGCATCTTCGGGAACTTGACCTTTGTTCCGCCGACCGACGGCGTCGCGCTCTCGAAAACGCCGCAGCCGGTACCGGGCGGGTTGACGGGCATCGTCGCGCCAAGCTGGTGGCCGTCGCTCCTCAAGGATCTGTTCAACGAAACGATCAACAACGGCTTCACCGGCGTTACGGCGACGGTTGAATTGGCCGGGCCGCCGTCGGCGATCAAATTCAGCGCCATCAACGAGCTCACCGCTACGGGGACCGCCCTAGCCATGCCGGTGAAAGTCAAGCTGAGCAACCCGTTCCTCGGGAACAACTGCTACATCGGCTCCAGCTCGAACCCGATCCATCTCAACCTGACGACCGGAACCACCTCGCCTCCTCCCCCGAACAGCCTGATCTCGGGCAGCCCGGGTGAATTTGGCGTGATCGAAGAAGGCAACATCGTTGTCACCAAAAACAACCGGCTGGTGGACAACTCGTTCGCGGCGCCGGGAGCCAACGGCTGCGGCGGGATCCTCTTCTCGTGGGCAGTCGATCCGTTCGTCAACTCGATCGTCGGCGTGCCTTCGCCCGCCGGCACGAACACGGCGATTCTCGAAGGCAGCACCTACATCGCCGACGCCAACGCTGTGCGCGCGCGCCGCTGACCCTACGCCGCGCGAGATAAAGGCGCCCGCCGCAGGGCGGGCGCCTTTTCATTTCTCCTTGCCCCAACGCCCTCGGGGCGCGCCTCGCGCCCCGGCCTAAGCGGCGGGCGCGAGAGATCCGATTCCCCAAGCGGATCCACACATATCGATGCGCGTCTCCCCTCCCCTTGGCGATTTCCCCAGAAGCGCTGGCTATTGCCGGGCTTCTCTCTCACCGGAGAGACTGGCGCAGGCTAATCGATTGCGCCAATTGAATCAATCCTCAAAAATGAGGAGGGTTCGAGTAGAGGCGGGTTGATCAGGTCAGGGCGGGCTGTGCGCTGGGAAGCGAACTCAGCACCTTGTCCGCCACCGACTCGCCGGAGAGGCCGACCTCGGCACGCAGCAGTGCCGGCTTGCCGTGGGTGACGTAGGAGTCGGGGAGTCCAATTCGCAGCACCCGCGCCCGCTCGGCCGGAACTTCGGCGAAGGCGTCCTCCAGGTGCTCCAGCACGGCCGATCCGAAGCCGCCGGGGAGGGCGTTCTCCTCGATCGTCACCAATAGCTCGTGCTCGCGGGCCAATCCCTCGACCAACTCGCCGTCGATCGGCTTCGCGAAGCGGGCGTCCGCGACCGTGGCCTCGAGACCGTGCTTCTTCAAGATCTCCGCGGCTTCCCGGGCGACGGTGACGCCATAGCCGTAGCCGAGCAGGGCGACCCGACCCCCTGAAGCGAGGATCTCCCCCTTGCCGATCGGCACCAGCTCCGGCTTCGCCGGCAGCGGCGCCCCCTCGGCCGTACCGCGGGGATACCGCAGCGCCGCTGGCCCGTCGTGGGCAATCGCGGTGTGGAGCATGTGGACCAGCATCGCCTCGTCGCGCGGCGCCATCACGACCACGTTCGGGATCGGCCGAAAGTAGGAGATGTCGAAGGCGCCGTGGTGGGTCGGGCCGTCATCGCCAACCAGGCCGGCGCGGTCCATCGCGAAGGTGACGTCGAGGTCCTGCAGGCAAACGTCGTGGACGATCTGGTCGAAGGCGCGCTGGAGGAAGGTCGAGTAGATCGCGCAGACCGGCTTTGCGCCCTGCAGCGCCAGGCCGGAGGCCAGCAGCACCGCGTTCTGCTCGGCGATGCCGACGTCGTAGTACTGCTCGGGCACCTCGTCGGCCAGCTTCTGCAGGCCGGTCCCCCCCGCCATCGCCGCGGTGATTCCGATCACCCGCTCGTCGGCCTCGGCCTCGGCGACGATCGCGTCGGCGAAGACCTTGGTGTACTGCGGCGGCGAACTCGGGGCGGGCGGCTTCTCGAGCAGCTCGATCCCCTCGGGCGAGTCGGTTTCGGTCACCGGCACCGGTTTCGCCTCCTTGACGGCAGGGCGGCCTTCGACGATCGACTTCGGCTTCGCCGCGTGCCACTCCTCCATCGACACCAGCCCGCCTTCCTCGGCGGGGGTGAAGCCCTTGCCCTTGACGGTGTGGATGTGGACGATCACCGGGCGGTCGGCGGCGAAAGCCTCGGTCAGCGCCTCCCGCAGTGCGTGCACGTCGTGGCCATCGATCACGCCCATGTAAGCGAGGTCGAGCTCCTCGAAGAAGAGGCCCGGCGCCCAGTAGGCCTTGATCGCCGACTTGATCTCCGGACCCAGCCGCTCGATTCGTCTTCCGAGGCCGAGCGGCAGTTTCGTCAGCCGGTCCTCGACGCCCTCGCGGGCGTGCCAGAGGCGCGGGTTGAGGCGGATGCGGTTGAAGTAGCGGGAGAGGGCGCCGACGTTCGGCGAGATCGACATCCCGTTGTCGTTGAGGACGATCACGATCGGCGTCTGCAGACCGCCGGCCGCGTGCAGGGCCTCGTAAGCGACGCCACCGGTGAGGGCGCCGTCGCCGATTACCGCGGCGACTTTGCCGTCGGGGCCGATCCCCTTGCGCATCGCCTCCTTGAGGCCGACCGCATAGCCGATCGAGGTCGAGGCGTGGCCGGCGCCCATGATGTCGTGCTCGGACTCGAAAATCGAGCAGAACGGGGCGAGCCCGTCGTACTGGCGAATCGTCGGCAGGCGATCGCGGCGGCCGGTGAGGATCTTGTGCGGGTAGGCCTGGTGGCCGACGTCCCAGAGGACCTTGTCGCGGGGCGAGTCGAGCAGGCTGTGGAGGGCGACGGCAAGCTCGCAGGTGCCGAGATTTGCGCCGAAGTGGCCGCCGATCTCGCCGATCGTGTCGATGATGTAGGTGCGCATCTCCTGCGCCACCTGTTGCAGCTGTTCGTCGTCGAGACCGTGCAGGTCCGCCGGGCCGTCGATCCCCGACAGCAGCGGCTCAGTCACTTGGTCTCTCTCGTCTTCTTCGGTGCCCTGGGTGGGGGGCTTTTCGCTCATTCGTTCCTCGTGAAGATGTAGTCGGCGACGCGCCTCAGGTCTTCGGTCTCGCCGGTGGCATCGGCTAGGGCCTCGCTTGCCTTCGCGTGGCTCTGGGCGGCCAGCTCGCGCGCCCGCTCGAGTCCGAAAAGGCTGACGTAGGTGAGTTTGCCATGTCTCTCGTCGCTTCCATGGGGCTTGCCGAGCTGCTCGTCTGACTCGGTCACGTCGAGGATGTCATCGACGATCTGGAACAGCACGCCCAGCTCCTCGGCGAAACGGCGATAAGGCATTGTCTCAGGTTGGGCCGCTCCCTCCAGCAGGAGGACGACGTTGACGCTGGCGGCGATCAGGCGGCCGGTCTTCAGCGCGTGCAGGGAGCGCAGCCCCTCAGCGTCGGCGCTGGCGCCGACCACGTCGACGTACTGGCCGCCGACCATGCCGTCAACGCCGGTTGCCGCCGCCAGCTCGCGCAATGCCGCCAGCACCCGCGCCGGCTCCCCCGGCTGCTCGCAGAAGAGCCGCATCGCCTCGGCGAAGAGGCCGTCGCCGGCGAGGATCGCCACGTCCTCGCCGAACTTGACGTGAGAGGTCGGCAGGCCGCGCCGCAGCTCGTCGTCGTCCATCGCCGGCAGGTCGTCGTGGATCAGCGAGTAGGTGTGGATCAACTCGATCGCGCTGGCGACCGATAGAAAGCGCTCCGGCTCGGCACCGAGGGCGCGGGCGGTGGCGAGAGCGAGGACCGGCCGGACCCGCTTGCCGCCGGCGAGCAGCGAGTAGCGCATCGCCTCCTCGAGCCCGGCCGTGGGGGTCGAGGCGGAAAACCTTAAATCCTCCAGCGCACGATCGACTAGGGCGCGGAGATCCTCCGGGTAGCTCATGAGTGGTGCGACTTATCGCTGATATATGACGAAAAGTCGCACCGCAAGCTGGGATTCACCCGCCAGACGCCTGCTGGCGCGCCTCGCGATTGGCCTCCTCGACCGCCTCGGCGGAGAGGTCGGCAGCCTCGGCGGCTAGGTGGGCGGCGCGCTCGTCTGCGACCTCGCTGCTCTCCAGTTCGGCGGTGATTTGGCGCAGGCGCTCGCTGATCTCTCGCAGGCGCAGGTTCATGCAGCGGCCCCCCGCTCCCGAACCACCGCGCCGAGGATCCCGTTGATGAACTTCGGCGCGTCGGCGCCGCAGTACTCCTTCGCCAGCTCAACGGCCTCGTTGATCGCCACCTCGGCTGGCGTATCCATGAATTCGATCTCGTAGAGGGCCGCGCGCATCACGTTCATGTCCAGCGGCGCGATCCGGTCGACGGTCCATCCCTTCGCATGGGCGGCGATGATGTCATCGAGCTCTTCGCGATGCTCGTCGACTCCCTCGGCCAGCTCCCGCGTCATCGGACGCGCCTCACCCAGCAACTCCTCGAGCGAACGCCCGGTGACATCCCGCTGGTAGTTGGTGAAAACGGCGTCGCGCCGCTGGTCGGACCTACGCATGCCGACATTCTTTCAGCGCGGGATCGCGAACGATCAGGCGCGGGAGATGTACTCGCCGCTGCGCGTATCGACCCGGACCGATTCGCCCTCCTCGATGAAGAGCGGGACCTGGACGACCACGCCGGACTCCAGCGTCGCCGGCTTGCTGCCGCCGCCCGAGGCGGTATCGCCTTTGAGGCCGGGGTCGGTCTGGGTGACCTTCATCTCGATCGCGCTCGGCACCTGCACGTCGCTCGGCTGCTCGTCGACGAAGAGGATGTCGACCTCGTCGTTGGCCAGGACCCATTGCATCGAGTCCCCGAGCTGGTCCTTGGGAATTTCGATCTGGTCGTAGTCGGTCGAGTCCATGAAGACCGCCGCCTCGCCCGAGTCGTAGAGGTACTGCATCTTTTTCGATTCGGTCCGCACCGGGCGGAACTTCTCCCCCGCCCTGAAGGTTTTGTCGATCACCGAGCTGTCCTCGATCCGCCGCAGCTTCGTCCGCACGAACGCTCCGCCCTTGCCCGGCTTGACGTGCTGGAACTCGATGATCTTCCAGATCTTCCCGTCGATCTCGATATGGGTGCCGTTCTTGAACTGGTTCGTGGAGATAGTCACGGCGGCAGATCCTAGTCGGCGACTTCGCCGGAGGTTTTCGTGGTCAAGCTCTCGGCCGCGCCGCCGGAGAGGACCCGGCGGGTTAGGGACGGGAAGAGGATGCGGGCGTGGGCGGCGAGGGCGTAGGGGCGCGGGACGTAGCGCTCGGGCTTGCGGTCGGGGCCGCACTCGTAGATCGCCTCGGCGACCTTCTCCGGCTTGGAGACGATCCAGCGAGTGAAGGCCTTTTCGCGCAGCTCGGTGGCGGGGAAGCCCTCGGTCTGGATGAAGCCGGGCAGGACGAGGCCGACGTGGACGCCGTGCGGCTTCTCCTCCGCATATAGGGAGTCCGACCAGCCGATCAGGGCGAACTTGCTGGCGCTGTAGGAGCCGGTGCGGGCGCGGGAGACGCGGCCGGCGGTGCTGGCGACGTTGACGATCGCGCTGGGCGCCGAGGCACGAAGCAGCGGCAGCAGCGCCTCGGTGAGGCGGACGGCGGCGTCGAAGTTGAGCTCCATGTGGCGCTGGACGTTGGCGTAGCCGCCCTCGGCAAAGCTGGCGCGCCAGGAGGCGCCGGCGTTGTTGACGAGCAGATGCAGATCGCCGCCGTGCTCACTCTCGACGTGCTGGCAGATCCGCTCGGAAGCGCCCTCGTCGGTGAGGTCGACCGCTACGTAGGTCGCGTGGCAGGGCAGCGACTCGGCCAGCTTGCGCAGCCGCTCCTCGCGCCGCGCTACCAGCACCAGCTCGGTCCCGGGCTCGCGGGAGAGCCGGATCGCGGTCGCCTCCCCGATCCCCGTTGACGCTCCCGTTATAAGTGCGACTGCCACGTCCGCAACAGTATTCGAGATGGAGGCCTCTCCCGAAGCACATCATCGCCTCGGCGCGATGCGCCGCGAGGGCGAGCGGGTGACGCCGCTGGAGCTCTTCTTCGACCTCGTCTTCGTCCTCGCGATCACCCAATGCACGGCGCTGATGTCGCACGACCAGAGCTGGTCTGGACTGGCGCAGGGGCTGCTGATCCTCGGCGTGCTCTGGTGGGCCTGGGTCGGCTACTCCTGGCTGACCAGCGTCATCGACCCCGAGGCGGGGGCGGTGCGCGGGGTGATCTTCGTCGCGATGGCGGCGATGTTGATCGTCTCGCTCTGCGTGCAGGAGGCGTTCGGCAACCTCGCCCTCACCTTCGCGCTCGCGTTCGGCGTCTTCCGCAGCGCCCACATCGCCCTCTTCATGATCGCCGGCGCCGACGACAGCGACCTGCGGCGTTCGGTGATCGGCCTCGGCATCAGCACCGCGGTCGCCGTCGGCATCCTCGCCCTCGCCTCGCTCTTCGACGGCTTCGCCCAGGGAGCCCTCTGGGCACTGGCGATCTTCCTCGACATGGCCGGCCCCTACTTCTTCGGCTCGGAGGGCTGGAAGCTCGTCCCCGGCCACTTCGCCGAGCGCCACGGCCTGATCGTGATCATCGCCCTCGGCGAGAGCGTCGTTGCGGTCGGCGTCGGCGCCTCCGGGGCGCTCGACCTCGGGATCGGCGTCGCCGCCGTGCTGGGGATATTCCTCGCCGCCGCGCTCTGGTGGACCTACTTCGACGTTGTCGCCCTGGTCTCGGCGCGACGGCTCGGCCAGGCCGAGCCCGGCCGGGTTCAAAACGAGCTCGCTCGCGACTCCTACTCCTACATCCATCTGCTGATGGTCGCCGGGATCGTGCTGATGGCCCTGGGAATGAAGGTGACGATCGGCCACCACTCCGAGCACCTCCACGATGTCCCCGCCTTTGCCCTGCTTGGCGGGCTGGCCCTCTACCTGATCGGCCTCGTCAGCTTCCGCTACCGGCACATCCAGACCGTCAACCGGCAGCGGCTCGGCTTGGCGATCGTCCTCCTCTTCCTGGTCCCGGCGGCCACCGCCGTACCGGCCCTGATCTCACTGGCGGTCGCGGTCGTACTGATCTGGGCGATGATTGGCTACGAGCATCGCGGGTACGGAGCGGGACGGCAGCAACTGCGGCGTGAAGCAAACGTCGCGCACAACCCGGCACCCTGATCCGCCTTGCCGACGAACATCCGTCCATATAGGCATACTGCCCCAACCTTTTGAGCACTCCCGATCTTCTCGCCAAACTTCTGAGCACCGGCGCGCCGTCCGGTTACGAGGCTCCTGCCGCCGAGGTCTGGCGCGAGGCCGCGTCCTTCGCCGAGATCAGCGTCGACGGGATCGGCTCGACGATCGCCCGCGTCGGCGAGGCCTCGCCCCTGGTGGCCCTCGTCGGCCACATCGACGAGATCGGGCTCGTCGTCACCCACGTCGACGAGCAGGGCTTCCTCTGGTTCGCCCCGATCGGCGGCTGGGACCCGCAGATCCTCGTCGGCCAGCGGGTCGAGGTCCGCGGCAAAGAGGGACTCGTGCCGGGCGTCGTCGGACGCAAGCCGATCCACCTGCTCGAGGCCGACCAGCGCAAAAAGGTCGTCGAGCTGAAGAGCATGCACATCGACATCGGCGCCGCCGACCGCGAGGAGGCCGAGGGGATGGTGCGGGTCGGCGACCCGGTCGTGATCGCCGCCGAGCCGATGCCGGTCGCCGGCGAGCGCCTCGTCTCGCGGTCGATGGACAACCGCCTCGGCGCCTACGTGGCGCTGGAGAGCCTGCGCCGCTGCCACGAGGGCGACGGCCCCGGCGGATCCTTCGCCGCGGTTGCCGCGGTGCAGGAGGAGATCGGCCTCTTCGGCGCCCGCACCGCGTCCTTCCAGCTGCGCCCGGACATCGCGATCGCCGTCGACGTCACCCACGCGACCGACGCCCCCGGGGTCGACGAGAAGGAGATCGGCCGCCATCCCTTCGGCTCCGGCCCGGCGATCGGCCGCGGCTCCACCCTCTCCCCCAAGGTCTTCGAGCTGCTGGTCGAGACCGCCGAGGCTGAGGGGATCGAGTACTCGGTCAGCGCCAGCGGCCGCGGCACCAGCACCGACGCCGACGTGCTGCAGATCTCCCGCGCCGGCATCCCCACCGGCCTCGTCTCGATCCCGCTCCGCTACATGCACTCGCCGGTCGAGATGGTCGACCTGCGCGACGTCGAGGCGACGGTGCAGCTGCTGGCGGCCTTCGGCGCCCGGCTCAGCGCCGACGTCGATCTCAGCCGCTGACGAGTACTCCGGCGCCGGACTCCTGCGGGTCCCAGTCATCGACAAAGATCTTGTTGCGCCCGCCTGCCTTGGCGGCGTAAAGGGCGGCGTCGGCTCGCGCCAGCAAGTCGTCGGTGTCGACGACCTCGGGTTCGGCGACGGCGACGCCGATGCTGACAGAGACCGGCACGCCCACCGGCCGGCGCTCGCGCACCGCCACGCGCAGGCGCTCGGCGATTTCGATCGCGTCCTCGTGGCCCGCCCCGGGCAGGATCACCAGGATCTCCTCGCCGCCGACCCGGTAGATCGAGTCGCCGGCCCGCAGGGTCGCCCGCATCGTGTAGGCAACGTCCTGGAGGACGGCATCGCCGGCGGCGTGGCCGAACTGGTCATTGACCTGCTTGAAGTGGTCGAGGTCGCAGAGGAGGAAGGCGTGCGAGATCCCCTTCGTCGGATCACACGGCTGCCCATTCAGCTCCGCCAGCCGCTGCTCGAGTGCGTTGCGGTTGAAGAGACCGGTGAGAGCATCGAGGGTCGAGCGGCGCCGGTGGGCGCGGTCGGACTCGACCAGGGCCCCGGAGAGGATGACGGTGCTGATGATCAGGGCGCCGATCGCGATCAGCAGCTGGCGCTGCTCCCAGGCCGCCTGCGGATCGGGGAGGACGGCGGCGGCGAGGAACATCGCCATCACGTAGATGGTGCCGAAGACCATCCCCCGCGGCTCGAAGCGGAAGCCGAGCGTCACCGCGGGCAAGGCGAGCCAGACCAGGGCCGGGCTGGTGATCCCGCCGGTAACGAGCACCGAGGCGGCCAGCAGCGCCGGCAGGGCCGCCCAGGCACCCGCGACCCAGACCGCCGGACACCTGCTGTTGCGCATGAAGCGGTCGGCGATCGCGAAGCCGGCGAGCCCGGTGAGGAGCAGGGGAATCCACCAAAAGCCGACCTCGTCGCTCCCTCCCACCGCCAGGGCGACGGCGAGGATTCCGAAGCAGGCGAGCCGGTAGCGGCGGACGCGATCCTCCATGTCGAGAAGGCGTTCGCGGCGCGCTTCCTCGTGGATGGAGACGAGGGTCTCTCCCTTGGGTGCCATGAAGCGCCATCGACGGCGGAAAAACTCAACTTGAATCTGAACGGACTAGTCCGTACTGAGCTGTTTATGGACGCAGCCGGACTAGCCGACGATCTGCAGCTCTTTGGGCAGCGAGCTGAGGTTGCGCAGGCCGTTCTCGGTTACCACGGCCAGGTCCTCGATCCGCACCCCGAGCTTGCCCGGAAGGTAGATCCCAGGCTCGACCGTGACCACTTCGCCGGGGGCGAGGAGATCGTCGGAGCGCAGCGACAGCCGCGGCCCCTCGTGCAGCTCGAGCCCGACCCCGTGGCCGAGCCCATGGCCGAAGTGATCGCCATAGCCGGCGGCGTCGATCACTTGCCGGGCGACCTTGTCGACGTCTTCGCCCTTGACCCCCGCGCGGATCGCCTCCAGAGAGGCTTGCTGGGCATTGCGCACGACTTCGTAGACCGCGACGGCCTCCTCGCCGGGATCTCCCGTCGCGAAGGTGCGGGTGCCGTCGGAGCAGTAGCCGTCGATCGCCGCGCCCATGTCGAAGACGACGAGCTCGCCGTGGCCGATCTCCCGCTCGCCGGGCTCGGCATGGGGCAGCGCCCCGTTCGGCCCGGAGGCGACGATCGCCGGGAAGGAGGGAGCGCCGCCGAGCTCGCGGACCCGAGCTTCGAAGGCGCGGGCGACCTCGCGCTCGGTCTTGCCAGCAAGCCCCTGCTCGATGCTCCAGCCCAGGGCCTCGTCAGCCAGCTTCGCGGCCTCCTCGATCAACGCCAGCTCCTCGGCGTCCTTGACCCGGCGCAGCTCCTCGACCCGGCCGCCAGAAGCGGCCATCTCTGCGCTGTCGCTGAGTTTCTCCTTCAGTTTCTCCAGCAGCCGCACCGACATGTGATCGTCCTCGAAGCCGACCCGGCCCTGCAGGTGCTCGGCGATCCCGCCCAGCCAGTCGTTGGCGATCGTCAGGATCTCCCAGCCCTCAACCTCGGCTTCGGCGCGCTCGGTGTAGCGGAAGTCGGTGAAGAAGAGGCGCACGCCGGGACCACAGACGCAGGCCCCGTTGGTGCCGGTGAAGCCGGTCAGGTAGCGGATGTTGAACAGGTTCATAACCAGCATCCGGTCGAGCTCACGCTCGCCCAGTTGCTGCTCCAAGCGGTCGCCGCGCCCGCGCATCAGGGCGTCACTTCCAGCTTCGTCGCCAGAAATTCCAGCGCCTCTCGGTAACCCTCAGGGCCGCGCCCGGAAATCTTGGCGGCGACGAGGCCGTCGAAGACGGAAAGCTTGCGCCACTCGTCGCGCGCCTCGACGTCGGAGAGGTGGACCTCGACGGAAGGAAGCCCGGTCAGCTCCAGCGCGTCGGCGATCGCGCGGCTGTAGTGGGTCCAAGCACCCGCGTTGACGATGATCGAGTCGGCAAGGTCGATCGAGCGGTGCAGGTACTCGCAGAACTCGCCCTCGGCGTTGGTCTGGAAGAAGATCGGTTCGAGCCCGAATTCGTGCGCCCAGTCGGAGATCTTGTGCTCCAGCTCGCTCAGCGAGAGCCCGCCGTAGACCTCGGGGTCGCGCCGCTCGAGCACGTCGAAGTTGACCCCGTGCAGGACGGCGACACGGTTGCGAAAGGTGGTCATCGGTAGAGCTCCTCCACGGCAGCCCTGACCTTAGCCGGGTCGACGATCTGGCCGGTGCGGGGCCGGCCGGGCTCGGAGAGGAGGACGAAGCCGACGCCGGCCGCGGTGCGCTTCTTGTCGCGCTGCATGGCGCCGAGGACGTCCTCGATCGCGATCTCGGGATCAAGCCGTACGGGAAGCCCGTGGCGGTCGAGGATCTGCTCGCACTCATCGCGTAGATCTGGCGCGTCAGAGAGGCGAAGCGCCGCCAACAGGCCAATCGAGATCGCCTCCCCATGGCGGTAGCGGCGGTAGTTGCTGGCGGACTCGATGGCGTGGCCGACCGTGTGACCGAGGTTGAGGACGTTGCGGAGGCCGCTGTCGCGCTCGTCGGCGGCGACGATCGCGCACTTGTAGCGAGCGCAAGCGAAGACGACGTCGGTGAGATCGTCCGGGTCGAGCCACTCGATCGCCCGCACGCGCTCCCAGAGCGAACCGCCGGCGAGCAGACCCGTCTTCAGCGCCTCGACGAACCCAGCGGCCAGCTCCGCCTGCGGCAGCGTCCGCAGCGTCGCGGTGTCCGCGAGGACCCCGGCCGGCAGCTGGTAGGCGCCGGCGTAGTTCTTGCCCTCGGGGAGGTCGACGCCGGTCTTGCCGCCGTAGGCCGAATCGACCTGGGCGACCAGGGTCGTCGGCACGTGGACGACCGGGACCCCGCGCTGGTAGAGGTGGGCGCAGAAGCCGGCGAGGTCGCCGACGACGCCGCCGCCGAGGGCGACGAGGTGGTCTTCTCGGCTCATCCCCTTCTGGGCGAGCTCGCGCAGGACCTCCTCGGCCCAGCCCAGCGTCTTCGCCCCCTCCCCCGGTTCGACCTCGACCGTCGCCGCGAGCGGCTGCAGATCGGCAGCGAAGCGGGGTGCCACCTCGCGGTCGCTGACGCAGAAACGGCGCCCCTCCAGTGGCCACCAGCCGCCGGCGAGGATGCCGGAGCCGACCAGGATCGGATAATCGCCCGAGGCGCTCGAAGCCCACAGCAGCTTCGTCCCGCTGGGCATCTCCGCCAGGGCCTGAATCGCCGGCAGCGCCCGGCCCGCGGCGCCGATATCGCCCATCGGCACCACCGCGTCGGCGAGCGTTTCGTAGAACGGTAGCCGCTCGGCCAGCAGCCGCGCGACGCCCTCTTCGCTCGTCGCCAGCGGCCGCTCGGTGCCCTCGATCCGACGCCAGGCCTCGGCGGCGTCGATCTCCAGGTAGACGACGATGTGGCGCGCGAGCGCATCTCGCACCCGCTCGGAGAGGACGCTGCCGCCGCCGAGGGCGATCGCGCCGCCGTCGGCCTGCTCCAGCAGCGAGCCGACCACCTCGGCCTCGCGAGCGCGGAACGCCTCCTCTCCGTCCTCTTCGAACGCCTGGCGGATCGGCTTGCCGAGCTCGCGCTCCATCAGCTCGTCGATCTCGACCGTCTCCCGCCCAGCCTGGCGGGCAACCTCGAGCGCGGTCGACTTTCCCGCCCCCATGAAGCCGATGAAGACGATCGCCGGTCGCACCGGGCTTAACCTTTGAAGTCGATGCGGCGCTTGTAGGCCGTTATGGCCTCGACCACGTCGTCGATGTGGTCGCCGCCGAACTTCCCGCGGTAGGCGCGGGCGAGGGTCAGGGCCACCATCGCCTCCCCGACCACGGCGGCGGCCGGCACCACCGACGAATCGGTGCGCTCGCGCAGCGCCTGCGCCGGCTGCTTGGTCTCGGTGTCGACCGAGCGCAGCGGCTTGGTCAGGGTCGAGATCGGCTTCACCGCCGCCCGCACCGAGAGCGGCAGGCCGTTGGTCATCCCGCCCTCGAGGCCGCCGGCGTGGTTGGTCTCGCGGTAGTAGCCGCGCGCCTCCGACCAGAAGATCTCGTCGTGGGCCTCCGAGCCGGGGCGCCCGGCGACGTCCCAGGCTTCGCCGATCGCGACACCCTTGATCGACTGGATCGAGGCGACGGCGCCGGCGAGGCGCCCGTCGAGCCGGTCTTCCCAGGAGATGTGCGAGCCAATCCCGGGGACGAGGCCGAAGGTGATGACCTCGAAGGTCCCACCGAGACTCTCGTTTGCCTTACGCAGGCGGTTGATCTCCTCGACCATCGCCTTGCTCGCCTCCGGATCGAGGCAGCGGACCGGGTCGTCGTCGACAGCGGCGAAGTCCTCCGGCGCCAGGTCCGGCCGCTCGGCGGCTTTGACCGAGGCGATCTGCAGGACGTGGCTGTGGATCTCGACCCCGAGCCTGGCGAGGAAGGCGCGGGCGATCGTGCCAGCGGCGACGCGGGCGGCGGTCTCCCGGGCGCTGGCGCGCTCGAGGATGTTGCGGATGTCGGTGTGGCCGTATTTCTGGGCGCCGACCAGGTCGGCGTGGCCGGGGCGCGGCAGGTGCACCTCGTCGGGCGAGAACCCCTCGACCGGCCAGGGGTTCATCCGCTCCTCCCAGTTGGCGTAGTCGCGGTTGGCGACCAGGAGCGCGATCGGGCTGCCCAGGGTGCGGCCGTGGCGGACGCCGGCGCGGACCTCGACGGTGTCCGTCTCGATCTTCATCCGCCCGCCGCGGCCGTGGCCGAGCTGCCGCCGCGCCATGTCGCGGTCGAGCGCTTCGCGGTCGAGCTCCAGGCCCGCAGGCAGCCCCTCGACGATCGCGACGAGACCGGGGCCGTGCGACTCGCCGGCGGTGGTGAAACGGAACGTCGTCATCAGGGGCAAGGCTATCGGCGCGACGATTGGTGAGTTAGCCCGGCTATGGCCAGGTCAACTCACCAATCGCGGGCGGCGCGCCTCATCACATCGAGGTCGGGTTCGCGCCCCGTCCAGATTTCCAGCGAACGGGCGCCCTGCTGGACGAGGATCTCCAGTCCGTCCACCGTCGCCGCCCCCACTGCCTCCGCCGCCTCGAGCAGCGGACTGCGGCGCTCGCCGTAAACCATGTCCACGACCGTCTGGCTCTCGGCAAAGAGATCGGGCTCCAGCGGCAGGTGCTCGAACGGATCTTCGCCCTTCAGGCCCGCCGCGCTGGTGTTGACGATCAGCACGTAGGAGTCCTGGCGCGGATCGGTGATCGCGGCCCCGCCCAGCTCGGCGCAGAGCGCCGCCCCTTTCTGCGCCGTGCGGTTCCAGACCTCGACCTCGGCGCCTTCCCAGAGCAGCGCCCAGATCGCCGCCCGCGCGGCGCCGCCGGCGCCGAGGACCAGCACCCGACGCCCGCGCGGCGAGTCCGGCAGCGAGGCGAGCAGGCCGTCGGCGTCGGTGTTGTGCGCCTCGATCTTCTTGCCCTCGAAGACGAGCGTGTTGGCGGCCCCTATCTGCCGCGAGGCTTCGCTCGCCCCGTCGGCCAGCGCCAGCGCCGCCTCCTTGTGGGGGACGGTCACGTTCACCCCGGCGTACCCGACCGAGGCAAGCTCCCGCACCGTCATCTCGAACGCGTCCGGGGCGGCGTCGATCGCCCGATAGCTCCAGTCCTCCAGGTCCAGCGCTCCCAGCGCCGCGTTCTGCATCGCCGGCGAGCGCGAGTGCGCGACCGGGTGTCCGATCACCGCCAGCTTCGGCATCGCCTATTCCCCGCAGGTGTCCGGCGAGTTGCCGCCCGCCGCTTCGCGCGCCGAGTTGTACTTCTCGACCGCCTGTTCGAATTCGGCTTCGGTCTTGGCGAAGGTGAGCTTGCCGCAGGCGTCCGGCGTGGTCACGTAGAAGAGGTAGTCGGTCTTCGCCGGGTGCGCTGCTGCCTCGATCGCTTCCAGGCCGGGGCTGTTGATCGGCCCTGGCGGCAGGCCGACGTTGGTGCGGCTGTTGTACGGCGAGTCGATCGCCAATTCCGATTCGGTCAGCGGCTTCGTGTAGTTGCCGGTGGCGAAGCGAATCGTCGCGTCGATCCCCAACGGCATCGCTTCGTGCAGGCGGTTGTAGATCACCGAGGCAACGTCTTTGTACTGGCTCGACACCCCCGCCTCGCGCTCGACCATCGACGCGATAATCAGGACGTCGTAGACGGTGAGGTTCTTCGACTTCGCGTACTTCATGTCCACGCTCTTGATCCGCCGCTGGAAGTCCTGCAGCTGCAGCTGGACGAGGTCGGCAACCGGGGCGTTCGGCTTCAGTTCGAAGGTGTCCGGGAAGAGGAAGCCCTCGAGGTCCTTGGCGCCCTTGGCGCCGTACTGGGCCGGGTTGAGGTACCTGGACTTCACCGTCGCCTTCGTGTAGCTGCCGGGAACGCCGTCTTCTTCGACCAGCTGCGCGGCCTGGGAGCGGGTGTAGCCCTCGGGAATCGTGACGCTGATAGTCCGCTTCACCGGCGGCGTTGAGAGCGCGTCGATCGCGGCTCCGTAGCTCATGTTGTGCGCGAGGGCGAAGCGGCCGGAGTAGATCTCGGAGCGCTTGCCGGCGAGCGTGACCCGAATCTGGAAGAGGGTTGAATCGTCGATCACGCCCCTGTCGCTGAGCAGGTCGCCAACTTCCGACACGCTCGACCCCTTCGGGATCGTCACGGCGACAGTTCCGCTGCCCTCGCCGTGCAGAGGTTGGAAGAGCTGGTTCAAGGACCAGAGCAGGAAGAGCGCAGCGAGCACGGCAAAGACCCGGAACGGGTGGCGGGCGATCGCGCCGAGCGGCCCGCCGCGGCTTCCGCCGCCTTCGCCGGCGCGGCGGCCGTTGCGGGCAGCGCCAGCCATCGCCGGGTCGCCGTCGTCGTGGTAGGCAGACGCTTCCGGCACCGCCAGGGGCTCGGGCTCGGGGTCTTCATCCCAGAACTCCTCCTCCGGCGTGCGCGG
Organism: Solirubrobacterales bacterium; assembly: GCA_035940865.1. Lineage (GTDB taxonomy): Bacteria > Actinomycetota > Thermoleophilia > Solirubrobacterales > 70-9 > VAYN01. Next base: position 66,122 of record DASZEL010000005.1, on the reverse strand, counting down.
AGGGAGCGGGGGCTCTTCCGCCGCAGGCGGCAGCGGCTGCTCTTCTCTCAGGGGCGCCGGCTCCGCTTCCGGCGGCGAAGTGGCGGGCTCCGGAGCGGGTGCTTTTGCTGGCTCCTGCGGAGCCGGCTCGGCTTTGGGAGCGGGCGGCTCCTTCGGCGCCGGAGGCGGCGCCGGCTTCTGCTTGGCTGCCTGCTTTTCGGCCCGCTGGCGCTCCTTCTCCTGGCGCTGCCGCTCCTTCTCTTCGCGCTGCTGTCGTCGCTCTTCGCGCTCGCGCCGCCGCTGCTCGCGCTCGCGGGCGGCGGGGTCGTTGGGATCGGCGAACGGGTCGTCGGTGAGCCAGTCGTCGCTCATGACCGGCTTTCCAGGTAGGTCTCCAGCAGGTGCGCGGCGGCGAGGGAATCGCGGGCCGCGGTGGCACCGCCGCGGCGGCTGGCGTCGGCCATGCGGCTGGTCAGGCGCTCGTCGTAGGTCTCCACCGGGATCGAGAGCATCGCCTCCAGTTCCCCGGCGAAGCTGCGGGCAAGCCCCGCCTGGCTCCCCTCTTCGCCGCTGAGGTGCAACGGCAGCCCGACGACCACGCATTCGACCCCGTGCTCGGCGACCAGCTCGGCGACGGCGCGGGCCTCCGGCGGTTCGATCACCGGCAGCGGCGTCGCCAGGGTCCCGCTCGGGTCCGAGAGCGCGCAGCCGATGCGGACGGTGCCGTGGTCGAGAGCTAGCACGCGCATCTGCCTCTCAGCCGAGCTCCCGCTCGACCGCAGCTCGCGCGGCCGCCAGCGCCTCGTCGAGCTTCGAAGGGTCTTTGCCGCCGGCCTGCGCCATCTCGTCGCGGCCGCCGCCACCACCGCCGACGATCGGGGCGACCTCGCGGATGATCGAGCCGGCCGAGAGGCCGCGCTCGACCGCGTCCTTGGAGACGAGGGCGACAAGTCCGGCCTTGCCGCCGAACTCGCTGCCGAGCACCACCGCCGAGGGTTGGCCGATCTTGGACTGGACGCGATTGGCGAGGTCCAACAACTGCTTCGGGTTCGCTTGCAGGCTCGCTTTGACCGCCGCGGCCACGAACCGTCCCTCGCCAGGAAGGTCCTCCGCGCGCGCCGCCAGCTCGTCGGCTTCGACCCCGAGCTGCTCCCGCTGGGCCTTCTCAGCGCCCGCTCCGGCCTCCTTCAGCCGCTCTGCCGCACGCCGCGCCGCGGCAACGGGGTCCTGGGGGTTGCCGAGCATCTCGCCGGCCTCGCGCAGCTGCGCCTCGCGCTCGCGGAAGAAGTCAATGGCGGCGGGACCGGTGATCGCCTCGACCCGGCGCACGTTGGCGGCGCTGGAGCCCTCTGAGGTGACTTTGAAGATGCCGACCTCGCCGGTGTTGGCGACGTGGGTGCCGCCGCAGAGCTCGCGGGAGACAGCGTCGACCTCGACCACCCGCACCCACTCGCCGTATTTCTCGCCGAACAGAGCCATCGCGCCGAGCCGTTCGGCCTCCTCGCGGTTCATGTTCATCCAGCGCACCGGCCGGCTCGCCTTGATCCACTCGTTGACCCGGTCCTCGACGTCGCGCAGCTCCTCTGGGCTCAGGGCCTGGCCGTGGGTGAAGTCAAAGCGCAGCTTGTCGGGACGGACGGCCGAGCCCGCCTGGCGCACGTGGTTGCCGAGCCGCTCGCGCAGCGCCGCGTGCAGGAGGTGGGTGGCGGTGTGGTTGCGCATCGTCGCGAAGCGCGCCTCGTGGTCGACCTCGGCCTCGACCGCGACGCCGGCTTCAATCTCCGATCCGGCCTCGACCTCCAACGCCTGGTCTTCACCGAGCCGATAGACGTCGACTACCCGCGCCTCGGCGCCGCCCCAGCGCAACACGCCGGCGTCGGCGACCTGGCCGCCGCCCTCGGCGTAGAAGGGGCTCTCCTCCAGCTTCACCAGCGCCTTGCCGTTGACCGGCTCGACGGCGGCCAGGCCGGTGGTGGCCCGCAGCGTCTCGTAGCCGACGAAGCGAGTCGGAGGAGCCGCGGCGGCGAAGGCGGCGACGCGCTCGTGCGTGTTCTCGGAGCCGTGGGCGGTGGCGGCGCCGGTGCGGGCCCGCTGCCGCTGTTCCTCCATCAGCTCCTGGAAGCCCTGATCATCGACCGAGAGGCCGCGTTCGGCCAACAGCTCCTTGGTCAGGTCGTAGGGAAAGCCGTAGGTGTCGTGCAATTTGAACGCCTCGGCGGCATCGATCCAGGAAGTCCCCTGCCGCTCGGCCTCAGTGACCAGCCGCTCCAGCAGCTCGCTGCCGCGCTCGAGCGTGCGGCCGAAGCTCTCCTCCTCGTCGCCGACCCAGCGCTCGATCGTCTCCCGCTCGGCCACCAGCTCGGGGTAGGCGTTCCCCATCAGCTCGATAGTCCGCTCGGCGAACTGACCTAACCACGGTGCTTCAAGACCGAGCGTCCGCCCCTGCTGGATCGCCCGCCGCATGATCCGGCGCAGGATGTAGCCGCGGTCCTCATTGGAGGGGACGACGCCGTCGGCGATCAGGAAAGCGGCGCCGCGACTGTGGTCGGCGACGATCCGCATCGCCCGCATCACCGCGCCGCCCTCGTCGTAGCGACGGCCGGAGAGCTCTTCGGCCAGCCCGACCAGCGGCCGCACGTGGTCAGTCTCGAAGACCGAGGGGACGTCTTGGAGGACCGCCGCCATCCGATCGAGGCCCATGCCGGTGTCGATGTTCTTCATCGGCAGCTCGGTCAGGGTCCCGTCCTCGGCGAGGTCGTAGCTCATGAAGACGTGGTTCCAGAACTCGAGAAAACGGTCGCTGTCGTCACCGGGGCGGTCGCCCTCGGCGCCGAACTCGAGACCGCGGTCGAGGTAGAGCTCCGAGCAGGGGCCGCAGGGGCCGGTCGGCCCCGCCTGCCAGAAGTTGTCCTCGCGGCCGAGGCGGACGATCCGCTCCTCCGGCACGCCGGTCGCCCGCCAGATCTCGATCGCCTCCTCATCGGGGCCGAGCCCGAGCTCCTCGTCGCCGCCAAAGACGGTCACCCAGATCCGCTCCGGGTCCATCCCGAAGCCCTGCGTCGAGAGCTCCCAGCCCCAGGGGATCGACTCGGCCTTGAAGTAGTCGCCAAAGCTCCAGTTGCCGAGCATCTCGAAGAAGGTCATGTGGCGGGCGGTGTTGCCAACCTCTTCGATGTCGGTGGTGCGGAAGCACTTCTGCACGTCGGCCAGGCGCGAGGCCGGCGGCTGTTCGCGGCCAAGGAAGTAGGGCTTGAACGGCTGCATCCCGGCCGTCGTCAACAGGACGGAGGGATCGTGGACCGGCGGCACCAGCGAGGCGGAGGGAACGATCTTGTGACCGCGCTCGCCGAAAAACGACAGGTAGGTCTCCCGGATCTCCTTCGCCCTCATGTTAGGAAGCCTAAATATTTGTTCGATTCGAGGCGGCGTAACCGAAAGTACGGGCTTACACGGCGGTCGGTCCTGCGTTCTATAGGGGAATCGTCTATTCGACTTGTGGAAGGAGAGCATGATGAACTTGCGTTCGAAGCTCGCAGCCGGCCTCACGGTTCTGGCTATTGGCGCCGTGCCGGGCGTGGCGGGGGCCACGGGTCCTGAATACGCCCCGGAACACCCCACCACCACGCCTAAGGGCCATGCCTATGGCTACTACTGCAAAGGCAAAAGCAAGAAACACGTCAAAGGCGAGAAAGGCACTGAGTTCAGCCGCTGCGTCCAGGAGATGAAGCGCGCTGACAACCAGGACCTGACTGCCAAGCAGGCGTGCAAGACGGAGAGCAAGAAGCACGTCAAAGGCGAGAAGGGAACCGCCTTCAGCCGCTGCGTGAAAGCGGTCGCTCAGATGCAGAAGGAAAAACAGCAGGAAGAGGACTCGACTACGACGTCCTAACCGGCGATCGTGCCATGGCCGACGATCCTCTCGCCGGCCATCAGCACCGCCGTCTGGCCGGGCGCCACGCCAGGGAAGGCCTCGGCCAGCTCCACTTCCAGGGAGGAGTGCCGGCCCCTCCCCGCCACTGAGACGGTGGCGGGGAGGGCCTTTGAGCGGTAGCGCAGCTTCACCGCGTCTACCGCGCTGCCGTCGCGGTGCAAGACGGCGTCGCGGACGCGGACGCTGCGCTTCTCCAGCTCGGCGCGGGTGCCGACAGTGACGGTGTTGGCGCCGGCGTCGGTGGCGAGCACGTAGAGCGCCTCGGGCGCGGAGACGCCGATGCCGCGACGCTGACCGACGGTGAAGTCGTGGTGGCCGCGGTGGCGGCCGACCGTGCGGCCGGCGCTGTCGAGGATCGCGCCGTCGCGCTCGCGCAGGCCGCCATGGCGGCGGAGGAAGCCGCGCTTGCCCTGACCGGCGAGGAAGCAGAGGTCCTGGCTCTCGGCCTTGCGGGCGACGGAGAGATTGTGGCGGGCGGCGATCTCGCGGACCTCCGGCTTGGTCAGCTCGGTGAGGGGGAAGGCGAGGCGGTTGAGGAGCTGCGGCGGAAGCGCGGCGAGCATGTAGCTCTGGTCCTTGGCCTGGTCGGCGGCGGTGGCCAGCAGCGGGCCGTCGGGGTCGTTGACAATGCGCGCGTAGTGGCCGGTGAGCAGGCGCTCGGCGCCGACCCGCTCGGCCAGGTCGACCATCGCCCCAAGGCGGACCTCGCCGTTGCAGAGAATGCAGGGGTTCGGCGTCTGGCCCCCGGCGTAGCCGCCGATGAAGCGATCGACGACGCGGCGGCGGAAGTCCTCCTCGAGGTCGAGGGTGAAGTGGGGGATGCCGAGCTGGTGCGCGAGCGCGCGGGCGCCGAGAACGGCCTCGGGGGAGCAGCAGGCCTTGGCGCCGTCGGTGTCGGGATCAGCCCAGAGCTTGACCGTGATGCCGACGACCTCCGCCCCTTCCTCACGGGCGAGGAGGGCGGCAACGGCGCTGTCGACGCCGCCGGACATGGCGACGGCGAGGCGCTTGACCGGGCGATGGAGTTGGGGGGAATGGCCACCTTGATTTTCAGGTGAGGTGGCCATTCCCCCTAAGTTCGGGATGAGGTCTAGGGACGAACTGGCCACGCCCTGAAGGGCACGATGCAGGGCGTCGGTGGCAAGTTGGGCGGCGTGACGCTTGACAGGCGTGAGGCCGCCGATTGCCTCGTCGGCGGTGTCGATATCGATTAGAGCAGCCTCCAGAACGGGAGCACCGTCGATGTGCTCGGCAACGGCGGCCGTGGCTGCGCGAGTGGCGCCGCAGCCCTCGGCGTTGAAGGTGACGGAGTGGATGCGACCGTCCTCGACGAGGAGGGAGATGCGCGAGAGGTCGCCGCAAGCAGCACCGCCCGCGGCGCCGGTGAAGGCGCCATCGGCGGCCGGGCCAAGCCGGCTGTCATCACGCAGGTAGTGCTCGAAAAGCTCCCGCTCCATGCGATGAAGGGTAGAGCGCGCGGCCGGTCTCGCCCTCGTCCTCCCTCCAACGCCGCTTCAGGGCCATCACCCACGCCTACTTGCCGGGTGGGTGTGGGTGATGGCCCTGCCCAAGCCCCTTCTTCAGGTCGTCCGCAATCTCATGCGGTTCTTCTTGGAGCTGCCGCCAGGTGATGCGCATCGTCCACCAGCCTTCGGCGACGAGGATGCGGTCGCGCTGCCGGTCGCTCTCGAACTTCTTGCGCGTCCCGTGGATTTCGCGGCTGTCGAGCTCCACCGCCACCCGCTCGCGCTCCCAGAGGGCGTCGATCTCGAAGAAGCGGCCGCGGATCGCGAGGTCGGCGTTCATTCGCGGCCGGCGCCGGCCGTGGTGGTCGACCAACGCCACGAACGCCTCCTCGAAGTCGTTGCGCGTAATTCCTACCGGCTCGGGCTCCTCCAGCAACGCCCGCAGCTTCTTCGAGCCCCGACGCCCCGGATAGCGCTCCAAAAGCATCGGCAGCGACACACGATCCGTCACCTCCCGCACTTCCGCCTCGTGAAACGCCCGCTCCAGCTCTCGCATCTCCAGCACCGCAGCGAGGTCGAAGATCGTCCGAAATGGCGAGGTGGGCGGGATTCCCTCCCGCACCAGCCACTCGTCGTCCCTGAGTTGGAACGAGTGGTTGACGATCCCCTTCCGCCGCACGATGCGGTCGGGCGGACAGATCACGTCGATGAGCTCTGCGGCCGGCGGCAGTAGACGCCAAAGCCGCGCAGCAGAGCGATGGCTGAGTACCGCTCCATCTCCAGCCGCAAGCACCGCGGCCATCCATCGTCCCTTCCTGGTTATCCGTCTGACGCCGAGGACATAGACACCGAGGAACACCTCCTGCAACAACCCCGCTCCACGCGACCGCCTATTGCTCTGCGACTAAGTCCAAGCTCAAGCAGCTGCGCCCGCGCCACCACCCCATGCTGCCGCTGCGCTAGCCCAGCCAATGCCCGATCCTTCTCGCGAGCCGATGATCCTGCACCTGTGAGGTGCTCGATAGTCGCCTCGCTTTCCATGGGAGGCGATCCTGAAGCTCAACCGCGCGCGTGTGGCGCGCGGTTTGTGCCAATTCAGCGGCTAGATGCGCACGAAAAAGGCCCCAACCCGCCGTTGCCGCCTCTAGCTTTGATCCCTTCAAGTGAAGGTGGGTGCCTGCTCCTCATCCCAAGAGATGCGGAGACTTGTCAGCTCCCGCGCCGTTTGTGTTGGGTCAAACGGTGAGACGGCTCTCGTACGGGCTCGAGCCTGGTTCAACGGTACCACCGCTGGGCCGCTCACAAACCTTCATCGTCCAGGTTCGAGAGGTGCCACTCGGCCTCAGACCAGCGCTCGCCGGGGACCCGCAGGGCGATGTCGCCGCGACCGAAGCGGTCGAGCGGCCAGTCGGAAGTGAGGACGGCCTCGATCCCGGCCTCGATCAGCGCCTGGTGCCAGGCGCGGGCGGTGCGGACGTCGGCGAAGTCGCGCACCACCTCCCAGCTGTCGTAGCTGGGGTCGTCGATGTGGATCGGCGTCTGCCCAGGGCCGGGAGACGGCCTCCACCTGCGGGGGATCCAGTCCCGCAGGCCCATCTCAGTGGCCGGGCAGTTTCGGTTTGTGGAGGGCGACGCCGAGCTCTCGCAGCTGCAGGTCTTCGACCGGGGCCGGGGCGCCGGTCAGCAGGTCGAAACCCGAGGCGGTCTTGGGGAAGGCGATCACGTCGCGGATCGTCTCGGCGCCGTAGAGGCGCTGGACGATGCGGTCGACCCCGTAGGCGATGCCGCCGTGCGGCGGGGCGCCGTAGCGCAGCGCCTCGAGCAGGAAGCCGAAGCGCGCCTCCGCGGTCTCGCGGTCGATGCCGAGGGCAGCGAAGACGGCCTCCTGCACCCCGGCGTCATGAATACGGATCGAGCCGCCGCCGAGCTCCTGGCCGTTCCAGACGACGTCGTAGGCCTGCGCCCGCGCCGCGCCCGGGTTCTCGGGGTCAAACTCGCCGGACGGCGCCGTGAACGGGTGGTGCAGCGAGTCCCACCGCTTCTCCCCCTCGTTCCACTCCATCAGCGGCCAGTCGACGACCCAGACCAGGCGGTGATCGTCCTCGTCGATCAGGCCGAACTTCTCCCCCAGGTCGAGCCGCATCTGCCCGAGCACCGCGTCGGTGACCGGGCGCTTGTCGGCGACCAGCAGCAGCAGGTCGCCCTCCTCGGCGCCGAGGCGACGGTTGAGGTCGGCAAGCTCGTCGTCGCTGAGGAACTTCGCGGTCGGCGAGCGCCAGCCGTCGCCCTCGCGGAAGGCCCAGACGAGTCCTTTCGCGCCCAGCTCCTGAGAGCGCGTGATCAATTTGTCGAGCTCAGAGCGCGGCAGCTCGCGGCGGCCGGCGTTGATGCCGCGGATCGAGCCGCCGCCCTCCAGCACCGAGCGGAAGACCTTGAACTCGGTCTCGCGCAGGGCGTCGCCGAGATCGACCAGCTCGAGGCCGAAGCGCAGGTCGGGCCGGTCGGTGCCGAACCGCCCCATCGCCTCGTCGTAACACATGCGCTGCATCGGGACCTCGATCTCGGGACCGCCGACACGCTGGAAGACGTGCGCCAGCAGCCGTTCGTTGACGTCGATCACGTCCTCGCCGTTGACGAAGGACATCTCGACGTCGAGCTGGGTGAACTCGGCCTGCCGGTCGGCGCGGGTCGCCTCGTCGCGGAAGCAGCGGGCCACCTGGTAGTAGCGCTCGAACCCGGACATCATCAGCAGCTGCTTGAAGAGCTGCGGCGACTGCGGCAGCGCGTAGAAGGAGCCCTGCTGCTGGCGGCTGGGGACGAGGAAGTCGCGGGCGCCCTCGGGGGTCGAGCGGGTGAGGACCGGCGTTTCGATGTCGAGGAAGCCCTCGCGGTCGAGGAACTCGCGCATCGCGGCGACGACCCGGTGGCGCAGCGCCAGCGCCTTCTGCATCTGCTCGCGCCGCAGGTCGAGGTAGCGGTAGCGCAGCCGCGTGTCCTCGCCGACCTCGCCGGAGAAGCCCTCGACCTGGAAGGGCGGCGTCTCCGCGTTCGAGAGCAGCTCGGCCTCGGTGACCAGCAGCTCGACCTCTCCGGTGGCGAGCTCCGCGTTGACGGTCTCGGCCGAGCGCTTGACGACGCTGCCGGCTGCGCTCAAGACATCCTCGGCCCGCAGCTTGTGCGCGAGCTCGAACGAGACGCCGGAGCTGTCGGGATTGAAGACGAGCTGGACGATCCCCGTGCGGTCGCGCAGGTCGATGAAGATCAGCCCCCCGTGGTCGCGGCGGCGGTGGACCCAGCCGGCGACCCGCGCCTGCGAATCGACCCGTTCGGGCAGGACCTCGCCGCACCAGGTGTCCCGGTACGCGTTGCCCCGTAGGGCCGGAGCCCTCGTCTCGCTCACGCTTCTCCTCCCGTCATCTCGTCGACAAGGTTGCCGGGATCGACCGGGCGCTGCTCTCCCGTTTCCATATTGCGCAGCTGGGCGGAGCCGTCAGCCTCCAAGATGAGGACGCGGCGGGCGCCGATCCGGTTGGCGTGCTTGAGCTGGCTCTTGAAGCTGCGGCCGGCGAGATCGAGCTCGGTCGAGATGCCGGCGTGGCGCAGTTCGGCCGCAAGGGCCGCCGCCCGTCTGATCTGGCCCGGGTCGGCGACCGCAACGAAGGCATCGCGCCCCTCCCCCGCCACCTCTTCATCCAGCGCCAGCAGGATCCGCTCGATCCCAGCGGCAAAGCCGACGGCGGGCGTCGGCGCGCCGCCGAGCTGCTCGACCAGGCCGTCGTAGCGGCCGCCGCCGCCGATCTCCGACTGCGCCCCGAGCCGGTCGCAGACGAAGGAGAAGATCGTCCGGGTGTAGTAGTCGAGGCCGCGGACCAGGGTCGGGTCGATGACATAGGAGATGCCGGCGGTGTCGAGCAGCGCCCGCACCTCGGCGAAGTGCTCGGCGTCCTCCCCCTCGAGCTGTCCGACGATCGTCGGCGCGCTCGCCATCACCTCGCGCGTCCCCTCGTCGTCGGAGTCGAAGGCGCGCAGCGGGTTGATGTCGATCCGCTCGCGCACGTCTTTGGAGAGCTTCCCCTCGTGCGCGTGCAGGTGCGCCTTCAGGTCCTCCAGGTAGGCGCGCCTGGCCTCGAACGAGCCGAGGCTGCCGAGCCGCAGCTCCACGCCGGGGACGCCGAGCTCGCTCAGCAGGTCGGAGAGGAGCATGATCACCTCGGCGTCGGCGAGCGGCGAGTCGCTGCCGATGCACTCGACCCCGAGCTGGTGGAACTGGCGGTAGCGGCCCGCCTGGGGACGCTCGTGGCGGAAGAAGGGACCGAGGTAGAAGAGCTTCACCGGCTGCGCCAGTTTCTGCATCCCGTGCTCGAGGTAGGCACGGCAGACCGAGGCAGTCCCCTCCGGCCGCAGGGTCAGGCTGCGCCCGCCCTTGTCTTCGAAGGTGAACATCTCCTTGCGGACGATGTCGGTCGACTTGCCGACGCCGCGCTCGAAGAGGTCGGTGTCCTCGAAGGCCGGCGTCGCGATCGGCTCGTAGCCGGCGCGGGCGAACACCGTCGCGGCGGCGGCTTCGAGGCGGCGGCGGCCGCGCGCCTGCTCGGGAAGGATGTCGAAGGTCCCGCGGGGGGCCTGGAACTTGCTCGCCATCGTGCTCCTAACGCGCCAGCGAGCCGAGGAAGGGGTTCGTCGCCCGCTCTGCCCCGAGCGTGGTCAGGCCCATATGGCCGGGATGGACGACCGTCTCCTCGGGATAAGCGTCGAGCAGCTTGCCGATCGATTCGAGCAGCGTCGGTCCGTCGCCGCCGGGGAGGTCGACACGGCCGACCGAGCCCTGGAAGAGCACGTCGCCGGAGAAGATCGCCGGCTCGCCTTTGACCGCGTAGGTGACGTGGCCGGGGCTGTGGCCGGGGGTGAAGATGACCTCGATCTCCATCTCCGCCAGCTCCAGGGTCTCGCCGCCGCGGACGACCTCGTCGGCCTCGTAGCTCTCGTACGGCCCGAAGCCGGCCCAGGGGACGTAGGCCATGATGTCGGCGAGCACCGGCACCTCGATCTCCGGACAGTAGACGGGAGCCTTCGTCGCCCGCGCCACCGGCGCGACCGCGCCGATGTGGTCAAAGTGGCAGTGGGTAAGCAGGATCGCCTCGACGGTGGCCCCGGTCGCCTCGACCGCGGCGAGGATCCGCTCGGCCTCCTCGCCGGGATCGACGATCAGCAGCCGGTCGCCGCCCTGTGGTCGAAACAGGAAGCAGTTCTCGCCGATCTGCCCCACGGTGAGCATCTCGACGTCGAGCGCCATCACTCGCTCCGGGCGCGAATGCGAGCTCGCTCTCGCCGCCGCCAGAGGACCATGTCCATGTAGTAGCCGGCGGGAACGTAGAAGGCGAGCATGAAGGCGCCGAAGATCAGCGAGGGGCCGACCGCCTTTTTGAAGATCAGGATCAGCAGCACCGCAAAGACGACGGCGGCGAAGAGGCCGCGGATGAAGGAGTTGCGCCAGGTCGGCGGCAGGTCCTCTTTGGCGGTCGGGCGGCGACGCGCGCGCGCCTGCGCTTTCGCCTCCTCGCGGGTGCGGGGACGGCTGCGGCGGGCGCTGGTGTCGACCCGGCCCCCCTGGGTGCCGCGGCGCTTGCGCTGTCGTTTCTTCCTCGTCTGAGCCATGGTGTTCGAAATCTAGTCGGTCGCCTCCGCCAGGCGCGCCTCGATCACGTGTTGTCGGGGGTTGAAGCCGCGCATCGGGACGTCGGCGGGGTAGCCCTTGAGGGATGCCTGCGGGATCAGGCCGACCAGCTCCGCCTCGACCGGTCGGGCGCCGAGCGGTGCCGCCAGCTCCCGCACCCGCTCGACTACCTCACCGAGCGGGACCGTCAGCGGATCGTGAACGTTGGTCGAGACCTGGGCGCGCCCGCTGGAGAGCAGGAGCCCCATCGCCCGCACTCCCCGCAGGCCGCCGCCCGCCTCGCGCAGTCCGGCGGCGACGGAGCGGGCGATCTCGACGTCGTCGCTGTCGAGCTCGACGTTGAAGGCCGCCAGCGGCGGCCGCGCCGTCACCAGCGTCGCGCCGGCGGTCGGGTGCGGCAGGTCGGGACCGAAGTCCGGTGCCAGCTCGCCCGACTCCATCCGCAGCCACAGCTCCGCGAGGCCGCCGTTGCGGAAGTAGGCGCGCTCGGCCCGCCCCGGCTCCCGCGCCAACTCGCCGTAGAGGAAGACGGGGACGCCGAGACCGCCGATCTGCGTGGCGACCGCTACCGCCTCGGTTCGGGCCGCGTCGCGGCCGGCCGGATCAAACCAAACCAGCGGGCAGACGTCGAGGGCGCCGATTGCTGGGTGGGCACCGCTGTAGGCGCGCATGTCGATCGTCTCGATCGCCTCCTCGGCACCGCTCGCGAGCGCCTCGGTCAGCGCCCCCGACTCACCGGCGAGGGTGAAGACGCTGCGGCCGTGGTCGGCGTCCACGTGGCGGTCGAGCAGCCTCACCTTCCTCGCAAAGGCGCTCTGCAGGCGGCCGAGCCGGTCCTGGTCCTCCCCCTCGGAGACGTTGGGGACGGCGAGGAGGGGCGGCATCGTCCCCACTTCTCCTCAGAGGAGGAGCTCGCCGCCGCTGACAATCGTCTCGCCGTCGAGTTCGATCGTCGGCTCGAGCACCACGCAATCGAGGTGGACCGGGACCTGGACGGTGCCGCCGATTGCCGCGGAGGCGCCGAAGGCGACGTGGCAGGTGCCGAGAATCTTCTCGTCCTCGAGGATGTTGCCGCAGAGGACGGCTTCTTCGTTGGTGCCGATCCCGAGCTCGGCGACGCTGGTGGCTTCCTCGCCGTGAGTGGTGAGGAGCTCCAGCAGCTGGCCCCCGTCAGGACCGGTCGCCTCGACCAGGTGCCCTTCGCGAACGGTCAGCGCGGTCGGGGTGTCTACTAGGCCGACTTCGGCGATCGAGCCGTCGATCACGAGCACGCCCTCGGTGGTCTCGATGACCGGAGCGATGAAGCCCTCGCCGCAGGGCAGGTTGCCGAAGGCGCCGCGGTTGCCGAGTTCGCCGGCGTCGACGGTCCCGAGACGCCCCTCGAGGCCGATCCGCAGGTCGCTGCCGTGGCTGCAGGTGATCCGCGCCTCCGAGGCACGGTTAAGGGCGGTGACCAGCGCCCAGCTGCGGCGCCGGATCTCCTCCAGGTCGCTGGTCATCAGCCGGGCCAGCATCTCCTCGGTGACGCCCGGGAGGCTGCCGACGCGGACCCCCGCTTCGCTCGCGACCTTGCGGGCGTCGGTGTGGGAGAGCGACTGGATCGTCGGCGCCAGGACCACGTCGGCCGCGGCCATCGCCGCCGCCACTGCGCGAGGCGGCTCGGCAGCGGCGGAGTCGCGCTCGGAGATCACCGCCAGGGTCGCGTCGGCGCCCTCGCCCTGCGCCTCGATCCGCATCAAAGCGCCGATCTCTTCGGTCACCGGGTTGCAGACAACCAGCACGTCCTCGCCCGGCTGGATTCCCATGCACTGCCGGACGACCGTCTTCACCGCTCTGTCGAGTTCCGCAGGCACGGACCCAGCCTACTCACGATGCGCGTTTGCTGCAGAGTTTCCCCTGCAATCGACGCTCTCCGACGGGGGCCGCTCAATCGTCGTCGTGCCGGTGCCGAATCGTCCAGACCTGGAACCAGACCAGGCCGACCAGCACCGTCCCGAAGGCAGTGAACGGCGCCCACCAGTCCTCCGGCCGCACAATTGCCAATGAAATAACGGCAAACGCATCGGCCACCAACAGGAAGGCAACCAGCACCGGCCGAATCGCCGACCACCCCGTCTCAGGAGCTCCACCGGACCCCTGCGCCATCGCTACCATCCCCCTCCCCGCCGGAGTAGCTCAGCTGGTTAGAGCAGCGGAATCATAATCCGCGTGTCGGGGGTTCGAGTCCCTCCTCCGGCATGGCAACAGCAAGGCTGCGCGTCAGGGAAGGTCAAGTTGAGCGTATCCCCACCACCGCGAATGCCGCTTTGCGAAAGTCGTTGAAGTGAGCCTGGAAGACTTCGTATAGGTCGATGATTTCCTCGCGCTTGCCCTCGCAAAACTCACGTATCTCCTGCCTCACCTTCTCCTGATCCGCTGCTTCGAAGTCCTCCTCCCTGATCGCGCGGAGAGCACGAAATATCGAGTCACTGGATTGCATCACCCCTTCGAAGGTGTCTACAAGCAGATCCCCTTCGAAGCGGAAGCGAAGGCGGTCCGCCCTTTGATCAAGCTCGGCACCCGCCTTTGCGAGGGCGTCGTAGCTCTTCTTTCCGCCCTCCTTAGAGAAGAACTGCTCAGGCCGATTCCGGAGAAGCAGTTTGATCTTTTGCAGTCCATTGTCTATTCGCCGTATTTCGAGAACAGCTTCATCGAGAATCTCTCCAGCGATTCGTCGATCCTCTATGCGCCGCTCATGGTCAAACCTCTGATCCGCGTGTTCTCGATCTAATTCAAGGCGCTTCTCGGCAATCCGAAGCGTGATGACGTTGCTGAGCCCCGCAACTCCGACAGCTCCAAGCGCGATCCAGTTACCGGCTTCCATGGGCCAATCTTGCCAGCCGAGAAGACGGTAAAGACATACCGACCTCACCACGAACGAACATCAATTACTCCATCAAGTCCAGTGAGGATGAAGGCTCCACCGTGGTGACTCAGACCAAGGGGCTGCTACATGCAATTGAGAGGCTGACACGTTGCCTCCGAATCAAACAACCCGGTCGGAACCTACTCTCCCCTTTTTTGAGGCTCTTAACTGGATACTCCCTCTCGATGATCGAACCCGAGCCTCCCTCTGGAATGGTCAACGGGTCCGGTTGGGAGGCCGCCCCAGTAGCCGATCTGCGAAGTAACCGATGGTGGCGCCAGTCGACACGGCGATTAAGGCGTAAGCGGCGAGGGCGAGCCCGGGGCTTGCCTCAAGGCTATTCAAAAGAAGCACCAGGCCAACTACGGCGATCGCCGGAATTCCGAAGACGGATATGCGGAGGATCATGCTGCGAGCGTAGGTCATGATGCGTATTCGCTCGCCAAGGCCAAAAGGCCGAGTCCTAGGCCGACGAAGAAGCCGGTGGCAGTTGCTCGTTCGACCGTGCGCTCGGTCAGATCGGCTAGCACCGCCCCGTAGTGCGAGGCGCCACCGAGCAGTCCGGTCGACAAGGCCAAAAGGGCTGCGGCGTTTGAAACGCTTCTGAGTAGATGCCCGCCAGCGGAAGATTGATCACGCTGCCGAGGCTACAGATTCCCTCAGACAGAACATTTCTATATATCTATATCTTCAGGAGCCGATGCCGTAGTGCAGGTAGACAGTCCCGTTGTCGAAGGTACGGTGCCCTTGGAGCTTCAGGGCGCACTGGTTCTGGACTGACAGGGCCAGCTTGCCCCGGCCTACCGCGACCGGTACGAGGAGCAGGTGGATCTCATCTATCAGGCCGGCTTCCAGAGCCTGCCCGGCTATCTCAGCGCCGCCGATGCCGATCTCTTGCTCCTCCGACTCCTTCCACTTGCGAATTGCCTCTGGGTCGAAGGTGCGCTCGAGTTTCGTGCGGGAGGTCTCGACTTGGACGAGGGAGCGGGAGTAGACGATCTTGTCGGCGGCTCGCCAGATCTCGGCGTAGTCGCGCATGACTTGGGGCTGGCCCTCGAGGATCTCGTCCGTGTCACAGACCTTCATCACCTCGTACATGCGGCGGCCGTAGAGGTAGGTGCCGACTTTGCGCTCGAGGTCGTTGACGAAGGCATGGACCTCTTCGTCGGGCATAGCCCAGTCGAACTTGCCGTGCTCATCGGCGACGTAGCCGTCGAGGGAGGCGATCGCGGCGTAGATCAGCTTGGCCACCGCTCTATTCAACAACGCGCCGGCAGCTCAGCCGCCGGCGCGTTCCCGCGGCACCGCTACTGCGGGATGTAGCACCAGGGCTTCTGGCCTGCTTCCGCAGCTTTCAGCGAAGCCTTTTCCGCCGCGACAACTTCCCTCACGTGCCTGTACTTAGCATGGGCGCGGCGTTTCGCTCGACGCGTCCCCCGATAGCGGACCTTGCGAAGCCGGGCTTCGGCCTTCCGCAGGTTCGCTTGGGCGGTGGCCAGCTGGGCTTGGTAGGTGGAAACGGGGCCGGTCGCGGCGGCGCATTGCGCGGCGATCACGCCGTATTCGCCGAAGGCACCATCGGTGCCGCTGGTAGTGAATTCGTAGGAGTCGCCGTACCCACCGCTGCCTTCGAGCTTGAGGTAGTACTTCCCAGCTTCGAGAGTGACGGACTTCGTCGCGTAGTCGGCAGCGTCCAGTTCGGAGGCAATACCGGTGATGTAGCCGCCATGGGAGTCGGTCACGGACGCGTAGAGATCGTGGTAGGAGCTCCCGCCGCCGAGGTTCGTCACCTTGAACGTCAACTGCGCGGTGTTGGCGGTGGTCACATAGAAGTAGTAGTAGTCGACGTCATTGATCGTGTCGTCGGTCGCCGTGTAGGCCGCGTTGTTGGCAAGCGGTCCGTAGGCCGTCAGGAGAGAATCATTCGGCTCGTACGGGGGCTGAGCCGAAGCTGAGCTGCCACCGAAGACAATCAACATCCCGAAGGCGATCGAGAGAGCTACGAGCACAACCCTTGACGGCAAGAGCCTCCTACTCCAAACAGTCCCCACGACGCCTCCTTGTAATCGACTTCAGTTCGGGCTTTATATACCACCTGAGTACTCGATGAGAATCCGAGTAGTTCTCCGCTGCGGACGCGGAATCGCTTGCCAGCGAACTTCGGCGGCCATACGGTCGTAGGGCCTCTTGCAAAGCGAGAACGGAGGGACAAGATGAACCTGTATGGAATTTTGCGCCGCAACGGCTGGAAGACCGGCGAAGACCTGGAGACTGCGGCGAAGAAATCGTCCGAAGTCGGTGACGAGCCGGGCTCCGGAGTGCGCTGGATCCGCAGCTACGTGCTGTCGGAGGAGAGCGGCGGCCTGGGGACGTTCTGCGTCTACGAAGGCGACAGCCCGGAGACCGTCCGCGCCCACGCCGAGTCCGCCGGCCTTCCCTGCGACGAGATCATCCCGATCGCCGACACGGTGATCGTCCGCCCCGACCCCGCTCCGGTCGGAGGGTGACGCTGGGCGAGCCGGGTCGCACGAGGCCGGCGTTCCGACTCGCCTTGTTCCTGTTGGCCGCCCTCGTGCTTGGCGGATGTGGAGAGGGCGGCTCCTCCTCCGCGAGGGGCTCGAGCTCCCAGCGCTACTTCGGCGACCACCCGGGGCAGGAGGCGACGGCGCTGCGAATCAGCGCCTCCGACTGCAGAGCGCTGGCCGCGACGGTTGCGGGACAAACCAGCCGAGCGGTGCGACGAGAGTCCGAGCCGACGCCGCCGAACTCGCGCTGCCAGTTGCATGGCCGTGGCGTCCACGTCTCGATCACCCTCGACGCCGCTTACGCCGCCCGGCAGCGGTACTCGAACCGGATGGCTGAGCAGGTGCAGTTCAACGCCGCCGACCCGACCAAGGTGCCGCACGCCGTCCCGGGCGTCGGCGACCGCGCCGCCTACAACCACTACGCCAGCTGGATTCCCGCCTACAGCACCCTCTACGCCGTCCGTGGCAACCGCTGGCTCACCCTCGCCTACTCGGTCGCCGGCGAGAGCCGGCCGCGACGACTGGCCAACGCCGCCGCGCTGGCCCGCCGCACCTTCAGCCTGAGCGCTCGCTGACGGGCGGAATCTCCACCATCAGGGTCACCGGCCCGTCGTTGATCAGCGCCACTCCCATGCAGGCGCCGAAAACGCCCTTCTTCGCGCCAAGGCGCTCGCAAAAGCGGTCATAGAGCGGCTCGGCGACCTCGGGTCGGGCGGCGTCGACGTAGCTGGGACGGTTGCCGCGGCGGGCGTCGCCGTAGAGCGTGAACTGGCTGACGCAGAGCACTTCGCGCTCGCCCAGGGGCTCGTTCATCCGCCCCTCGGCGTCGTCGAAGATCCGCAGCTTCCGCACCTTCTCGGCGAGGCGATCGGCCTCCTCCTCCCCATCGCCGACGCCCACACCCAGCAGCACCAGCATCCCCGGGCCAATCTGCGCGACCCGATCTCCCTCGACGTCGACAGCCGCCTGGCTGACCCGCTGCACCAGCGCCTTCATCGGCGCGAGCCTAGCTAGCGATGGCTGTGGCGGCGAGGGTGGTGCCGCCGGTGCTTGCGCACGCAGCGCTTCTTGCCTTTGACGAGCTTGCGGTGGAAGCCCTTGCGGCACTTCGGCAGCGGCTGTCGACCGACGACCGGCAGAAAGAGGACCTGCGCCGGCTCAGAGCCCGTCTCCTCTGGCTGGCCCGTTTCCGGAACGGGATAAGTAAAGCCTTCGAGCTGGGCATCGATCCCGGTCATGGTCTGCGGCGGCGTCAACGTCAGCACGGTGGCCTCCTCAGGGGACGAAGCGCCCTTCCACCACTGCGCCGCAGTGCGTCCGGCGAACGGCAGGTATTCGATCGCGAAGCCGACGACATAGGTACCGGCGGGGATACTGCGGATCGCATAGTCGCCGGCTGAGTCGGTCCAGGCGCAGGCTCCACCTTCACCGCCGGCCACGTCTTCGGCGCAGACCTCGAGACCCTCCAGCGGCACGCCGGTTCCGACCTCGCTGACGTGGCCGAGGATCTGGGCTCCAGGCGCGAGCTTGGCGTCGATCCCCGACACCGTTTCCGGAGCGGAAACCGTCAGATCGACCGCCTGCGCCCAGACGTCCGTGTCCTCATAGAACTCGGTCAGATAGTTGACGCGGTTCCAGCCTTCGTATTCGACGTTGTAGTTGCCGCTCCGCAGGCCGTGCAGGGCGTAGGTGCCGTCGTCGCCGCTGAGGACGCAGCGCTGGGACAGACCCTGCGAGTCGATTGCGCACACCTCGATTTCGGCGATCGGCTCGTCGGTCGTCTCGTCGCTGACCGACCCGGTGATCGAGCCGCCTTCGGCCAGTTCGGCGTCGATACCCGCCAGATCCTCTCCAGAGGCAAGAGCCAGGGCGTCTGCTTCCCAGGCGTACTGCTCGTTGTCGTAGAACTCGCTGACGTATTTGAGGTTGTCCCGGTAGGCGGAGAAATAGACCTTGTATTCGCCCGCCGGCAGCCCGGTCAGCGAGTAGGCGCCGCTCGAGCCGGTCTCGACGCATTCGGTTTCGACTCCGTAGGTGTTGGGGCAGACTTCGATCCCGGGGATGCCGGCGTGGGTGTTCTCGTCGGTGACGGTGCCGGAGATCGAAGATGCCTGCGCGGCGGCCGGCGCGATCGCCATCACGGACATCACAACCACCAGCAGCATCACCCTGCGCACAGCCTTTCATCTCGGTCTCTTCCGCTCGATCGGTCTTGCGATTATCAACCGCCGTCGCGGCGGAAGTTGCGAACTGCCCTTCAGGCTTCGAGCGCCTCGATCAGCGAGGAGGCGTCATAGGCTCCGTAGAAGCGGCTGCCGTTGACGAAGAACGTCGGCGTGCCGGTGGCGCCGCTGGCCTCGGCCGAGGCGAGATCGCGCCCGATCCGCTCGGCATGGGCGCCGGAGTCGAGCTCAGCCGCGATCCGCTCGGCGTCGAGGCCGAGGTCCCGACCCACCGCCAGCATCGTCTCCCGCGAGAGTTTCGGCTGCGCCGCGTAGAGCGCGTCGTGGTACTCCCAGAAGCGGGCCTGTGCCGCCGCCGCCTCGCTTGCCTCGGCCGCCATCGGCGCCAGCGGGTGGCGCTCGGGGATCGGCAGGTGGCGGAAGGCGAACAGCAGCCGCTCCCCCAGCCGCTCGCGCACGCGGCGCAGGCTCTTCTGCGCGCCGAGGCAGAAGGGGCACTGGAAGTCGCCGAACATCACTAGCTCCAGCGGCGCTCCGGGCTCGCCGCGGACGTGGTCGATCTCCTCCAGCGGGGGTGCGAGCCATTCGTCCACTGAACTCGATGTTATGTGCTGCGTGGACAACATCGAGTCCCTTTTCGTCCTCCTGCTCGCCGCCGCCCTGCTGGTGCGGCTGGCCGAGTTCGGCAAGATCCCGGCGCCGATCGTCCTCGTCCTCGGCGGCCTCGCGGTCGCCTTCGTTCCCGGCCTGCCGAACGTCGAACTCGACCCCGACACGGTCTTCCTCGTCTTCCTGCCGCCGCTGGTCTACGCCGCCGGCTGGCGCACCTCGCCGCAGGAGCTGCGGGCGGTGATGCGGCCGCTGGCCCTGCTCGCGATCGGGCTCGTCTTCCTCGCCGCCGCCGCCGTCGCCGTGGTCGCCCACGAGCTGGTGCCGGAGCTGAGCTGGGCGGAGGCGGCGATCCTCGGCGCCGTCCTCGCCCCGACCGACGCCGTCGCCGCGACTTCGATCTTCCGCCGGCTCGGCGCCCCGGAGCGGGTGCGCCTGCTGGTCGAAGGCGAGTCGATGATCAACGACGGCACCGCCCTGGTGCTCTACCGGATCGCGGTCGGGGTGGCGACCGGCAGCGCCTTCTCCTTCGGCGGCGGCGCCTTCGAATTCGTCGTGGTCGCCGCCGGGGGCATCGCCGTCGGGCTCCTGGTCGGGGTTCTCTCCGACCTCGTCGTCCGCCGCCAGAGCGACCCCGGCCTGGCGATCGTCCTCACCCTGCTTACCGCCTACGGGGCCTACATCGGCGCCGAGGAGCTGCACGTATCCGGCATCCTCGCCGCCGTCGTCGGCGGCCTCTACGGCGGCTATCGCTCGCCCCGCTCGCTCGACGCCGACATCCGCCTCAGCGCCGTCGCCTTCTGGAGCGTCCTCGTCTACGGCCTCGAGATCACCCTCTTCGTCCTCCTCGGTCTGCAGCTGCCGGAGATCGTCGACACCCTCAACGCGACCTCCTCCGGCGTCGGCGAGCTGCTCTTGCCGGCGGCGGCGCTCGCCGCCACCTCGATCGGCGTCCGGCTCGCCTTCGTCTTCGCGATGAGGGGCGACGCCGGCGACACCCTCGGCCAACGCTTCGCGATCGGCTGGAGCGGGATGCGCGGGGCGGTGTCCCTGGCTGCCGCGCTGGCGGTGCCGCTCAGCGTCAACGGCAGGCCGCAGATCATCTTCCTCACCTTCGCGCTGATCCTCGTCACCCTCGTCGGCCAGGGGCTCTCGCTGCCGTTCATCGTCCGGGCGCTGGGGCTGGAGGAGCCGCGCCGCTGGTCAGACGAAGAGGCGGTGGCGCGGATGGAGGCGGCGCAGTCGGCGCTCGACCGGCTCGAAGAGATGGAGGACGAAGAGCGCGCCAGCGAGTCGCAGCTGAAGCGCCTCCGCGACCTCTATCGCGCTCGCTTCCGGATGTGCCAGGCGGTGCTCGGCGGCGAGGACCCCGACGCCGCCGCCCGCGAACAGCGGATCGCCGACTACGGCGAGCTGCGCCGCGAGCTGATCGGGATCGAGCGCGACGAGCTGCTGCAGCTGCGCGGCGCCGGCCGCCTGCGCAACGAAACGATGCGCCAGATCGAGCGCGACCTCGACCTCGAGGAGGCGCGGATCAGGTCCTAGGGACGGCCGTCAGTCCGCAGGCGCTGCAGCTTGAAGTGCCTGGCCGGCGCGGAGAAGACCTCCCAGCCGAGGACGAGGCGGTTTCCCTGGAGGGTTCCGAAGGGCGCGCGAACGGAGCCGTTGGCGGTTTCGGCGGCACGGGCAACTCGCAGATCGCGGCGAGCGCGGCCGTCAGCGGAGTAGGTGACGAGCGGCCGCTTGCGGCTGTCGCGGAGAACGAGGATGCGTCCCCGCGAGAGCAGGATCTGCCGCGCCCGGATCGTGTAGCCGCCCGGTTTGAGGGGGACGAGGGCGCTGGCGATCCCGTGTCGCGCGAAGCCGCGATCGGGGCGGCCGTCGGGCCGCAGGCGAAGCAGAACTTCCTTCACCTGCGCGCCGCTCCGCGCGCGCCCGGCGACGAGCAGGTCCCGGCCTTGCACCGCAACCGCAGTGGCGTAGCTGCGCCGCCCGACTCGTCGCACCACCAGCCCCTTCCTGCCGAAGCTCGGGTCCTTGCTGCCGTTGCGAAGCAAACGCATCACCGCCAGCTTCTTGCCGGGGTGATCGTCCCGCCGGCCTTCGACCCGACCGACGAGGACGATCCGGCCATCGGGCTGCAGCACCATCTGCTCCACCCCGCACTGCCGGGTACGACCGAAGGCCAGGATCGCCTTACCGCCGTGCCCGAACGAGCGATCGAGGCTGCCGTCGGCGCGGAGCCGGAAGACGACGGCACGAGATTCGTTCTTGTGCACCGTTCCCGCAACCAGGATCCGCCGATGAGGAAGAACCGCGATTGAGCGCAGGTCCACTTCCGTCTCTTCTCGGCGCCCGCGCTCGTTTCTGAGCATCGGAGAGGGCAGTTCCACACTGCCACCCTTGCCGAAGGAGCGATCGCGCCGGCCGGAAGAGAGGATCTTGGTGACCGACCAACCGCTGAGGAGGAAGGCGCTGTCGCGCCCGCCGACCGCCACCCCGTAACCGCCCTCCGGGAGGCGGACGAAGCCGGTGCCGCCGCCGAAGCTGGTGTCGAGCTCGCCGTTTGGCAGGTACCGGAAGAGGGCGCTTTCCATCAAGTGGTCGAGGACGCCGCTGTTCGTCTCCCCGCTGACCAAGAGGCGACCGCGCGAGTCGACCGCCATCGCGCTCGCCTCGGAGCTGCTCTCGATCGGCTCGCTCTCGGTCAGGATCCCGCCACTGCCGTAGGCGAGGTCGAGCCCGCCGCCGGCCGTGAGGGCGGCGACGAAGGCGACCGCGCCCGAGCCGCCGGCGGCGTAAACGCCGCCGGCGGGTCGCGGCGCCATCGCGAGGACGCCGAGGCCGCCCTCGAAGCGGGCATACGCGTAGGAGAGCCCTTCCAGCCTTACGACGCCGTCGCTGCCGAACCCCGGATCGGGCAGCCCGGCCGCGGTGAAGCGGGCGACGAACGGCACTTCCGTGCACCAGCTGGTGAAGGGAAAACAGTCGAGGCCATCCCAGCGGGTCGAAGAGCCGCCGATCGTCACCGAGCCGTCCGCCCCCCAGACTGCCGCTCCGACGAGGTCGACGTTCCCGAGGTCGAGCGAGACGAGGCCGTCGCCGCCGCCGAAGCCCTGATCGGGCTTTCCTGCCGGAGTGAACCGGCCGACGAAGGCGTCGCTCTTGCGGGTGTCGATACGGGGAAGCGGGCCGCCCCACTTCTCACCCGCGACCAGTAGGCCACCCCCTTCGAGAAGGTGGAACGCCTCGATCGCCATCGGCGTCGTGATCCTGCCCCCGTTGCCGAAGCCGGGGTCTGAATTTCCCTGGGCATCGAGCTCGACGATCGTCGACCCAGGGTGAACGTAGGCCTGCCCGTAATAGTTCGCCGGCTTTTCGAGGAGGACGGCGCCGACCCCGCCGCCTTCGCGCGAGAAGAGTCCGAGCAGGCGCTCCGAGGAAGAGCCGAGCTTGACGATGCCGCCCTCGCCGAAGCTCGGATCCAGATGCGCTTCGGAGTCGAGCCGGGCAACTTCCAGCCCCATGTTCACCGTGCCCGATTCCTGCGTATTGATCAGCAGCGCACCGCCGGCCAGGGCACCGCCGGAGGGAAGCGGCTCGACCGCTTCGACCTTGAACGGGACCACAGCGGCGATCTTTCCGCCCGGGTCCAGCTCTGCCGGCTCGCGCTCGGGCACCACGGTCCCGTCCGGCTGCGGCCGCAGGGAGCGAAAGGCAACTGGCCGGTACGTATTGCCGAAGCGCCCTTCCACCACCCCGTCGACGCCGAAGCCGCGGTCGACTTCGAAGGCCGCCCCGGCTGGGGCGGCGCCGCAGAGGGCGAGAAGGACGGAGATGGCAATCGAGCGCTTGAGCATGTGTTTCCTTCGTACTCGCTAACGCCGAGCCTGCCACATCGATGCGGCCCGATTCGGGCCAACTTTGGCCTCAGGAAGAGCGGCCGAAGAACTCGCGGGCGCGCTCGGCGACGAGGTCTGGCATCTCGTCGGCGATGAAGTGGCCGCAGTCCGGCACGATCTCCAGCTCCATCTCCTCGGCGTAGCGCTCGTACCCGCGCACCGCCTGGTGGGGCAGCGGCGATTGGGCGCCGAAGAGCAGGTGGGTGGGAACCCGCAGGTGCGCGTCCGCGTAGCGGCCGCGAGCCATCGCGGGCACCTCGCGGAGGTTGAAGACCCGGTACATCTGCACCCCCGCCCGCGCCCGCGCCGGCTCGGTGAAGGTGTCGGAGAAGGCGTGGATCGTCTCCTCGTCCCAAACCTCGCGGCGCTTCGAGCCGCCGACCAGCATCCGCGGCACGAACTGGTTGCTGCGATGGAGCCGGTAGCCGAGCTCCGGGGTGAGGATCAGCCACTGGTACCAGAAGCGCCAAAGGTGCGGCGCCATCTTCTTCGCGCTCGTCCAGGGCGGCGGGATGTCAAGAGCGAGGAAGCGCTCGAAGCGCTGCGGCTCCCGCAGGCAGAGGAGGAAGCCGATCCAGCCGCCCCAGTCGTGGCCGACCAGCTTCACCCGCTCGAGGCCGAGCTCGTCGAGGACGGCCAGAACGTCGTCGGCCAGTTCCTCCTTCTCGTAGCCCTTCTCCGGCGCCTCCGACCAGCCGAACCCGCGCAGGTCGAGGGCGATGACCCGGTGGCGATCGGCCAGCGCCGGCATCAGGTGCCGCCACTCGTACCAGTGCTGCGGCCAGCCGTGCAGGCAGAGGACGACGTCGTCGCCGGAGCCGGCTTCGGCGTAGTGGAACTCGACCCCGCGGGCGCGAACGCGGTGGTGGCTGACGCCCTCGACCTGCGGTAGCTCGATCACCCGGGCGGCGCTCAGCGCAGCGCCGCCGCCTGGCGGAGGTCGTTGAGCAGATCCCCCATCGCCCCGACCTCGCAGGGGACCATTTCCGGCCAGGGCTTGTCCGGGTGCTCCTGAAGCGTCTTCAGGCCGTTGCCGCTGATCACCGCGACGACGACCTCGTCGGGGCCGATCTTTCCTTCCTGGGCCAGCCGCGCGGTCGAGGCAATCGTGGTGCCGCCGGCAGGCTCGGTGAGGATGCCCTCGGTCTGACCCAGCAGGTCGATCGCGCCGAAGATCTCCTCGTCGGAGACCCCCGCCGCCCAGCCGCCGCGGCTGCGAACCGCGTCGAGGACGAGGTTGCCGTCGCCGGGAGCGCCGATCGCCAGCGAGTGCGCCACCGTCTCCGGGGTCTGGGTGACGATCTCGCCGCCGCCGGTGATCGCGGTCGAGATCGGCGAGCAGCCGGCCGCCTGGGCGATATTGATCTTCGTCTCGGCGGTCTCGGCAAGGCCGACTTTCTCCAGCTCCAGCAGCCCCTTGTGGACGCGGGAGGAGAGAGTGCCGCCGGCGGCCGGGATGACGAAGTGGTCGGGCGAGCGCCAGTCGAGCTCCTCAACCACCTCGTAGCCCATCGTCTTCGCGCCCTCGGCGTAAAACGGGCGCAGGGTGATGTTGGCGAACTCCATCCCGTTGGTGATCGCCAGCTCGCGGCAGGCGCGGTTGGCCCCGTCGTAGTTCGCGGCGAGTTGGATGACCTCGGCGCCGAGGGCGCGGCAGGCCTTCGCCTTGCCCTTCTCCATGTTTCCGGGGTAGAAGATGTAGGGCTTGGCGCCGGCCTGGGCGGCAAGCGCGGCGACCGCGGTGCCGACGTTGCCGGTCGAGACGCAGCCGACCTCGTCCTTGCCGAGCTCGAGCAGGCGGGCGATCGCCATCCCGACAACCCGGTCCTTGTAGGAGAGAGAGGGCCGGTTGGTCGAGTCGTCCTTGATGTAGAGGTTGCTGAGGCCGAGCTCGGCGCCGAGCCGCTCGGCGTGGATCAGCGGCGTTTTGCCGGCGAACTGGGCAACCCGCTGCTGGGCGCGGCGGCTGACGATCGGCAGCAGCTCCTCGAAGCGCCAGACGTTCCAGGGACGGCCCTCGAGGCCGCGCTCGGCGATCGCTGCCTTGGCGCGCTCGTAGTCGTAGTCGACGTCTAGCCCTTCGCCGCAGGCCGGGCACTTGAAGGCGGTGTCGAGAAGCGGCGTCCGGTAGCCGCAGTCGCGGCAGACGAGTTCGGTTGCGCAGGAGGTGGTCCGGGGCCCGCCGGGCTCGGTGAGATGCGGCTCTACCGCGTCACTCATTGATCCTCCTTTGCCGCCGATCCCTCGGCGCTGGTCCAATTGGTCGCGTGGGTATAACACATGGATAGTTGCTGCTCAACAGTTTCTGCGTAAAACAGACTGCTTCAGGTGCATCCGCGGGTGCCGGGTCCCTTCCAGGAAGGTAGCGGAACCGTCAGCGCGCGCAACCGGCTCGCGCGGTATTGTCTGTAGAGCTTCTGTCGTCAGCCCCAGATGATCTCCCCCCGATGACCCCTCAAGAGCGATTCGCGATCAACCTCCGCCGCATCCGCAGCGCCGCCGGCATCTCCCAGGAAGAGCTGGGATACCTCTGCGATCTGCACCGCACCGAGGTTTCCCTGCTCGAGCGGGCAGGACGGGAGCCGCGGCTGGCGACGATCGTCAAGCTCGCCGGCGCCCTGAAGACGACGCCCGCAGAACTGTGCGACGGCATCTCCTACGTGACGAAAACGCACAAGTTCGACGTCAAGCAGCCGCCCAAGCAGTAGACGGCGCGTTCAGTCGAATTCGGGCATGCCGAAAGGGGCGGGTGCCACCCCAATAGGCCCCGCCCCTTGACGATCGAACAAAAGTGATGAAGGGAGGCGGGGCGACGTCGGCCGTGCCGACGTGACCAGGATCCGTCATGACGATTTAGATCCTGGCTCAGGATTGGTCCTCCTTTGCCACCCCAAGGCGGTTTCCCTATCCGAGAGCCCCGCCTCCTTCACCGGTTGATCGCCCGGCAGGGCCATTCATAACACAGCCCCGGTGAAGCAGTCAAGGGTGTTTGCACAATGAAGCAACCTTTTGTTTAGACGACCTGCCTGCTTAGAGCGCAGCTGCCTCAACCGGTATCTCGGCGGCCTCCGGCCAGACCTCGAGGGTCTCCCGGGAATCCTCCACTCCAAGCGCCACCAGGAGTTCCTCGGCGGTGTGCGGAGTGAACGGCAGCAGCGTCCGCGCCAGGAGCACGAGGGCCGCGAGCTGGGCCTCGGCGTCGGCCCGATCAAGCTGGCCGCGGCGTTTCAGCACCCGCTTCTCGAAGTCCTGGATCCGCTCGAAGAGGCGGGTGATGTCGCGGATCGACTTGTGCATCTGCAGCTCGGCGGTGTCCTCGCTGATCCGCGCGAGGCCGTTCTCGCACCATTTGCGCAGGCGATCGCGCATGTGCTCGGTGTCGGCAGCGGCCTCGGGGTCGTGAGAGAGGCCCTCGAGTCCCGCCACCCGCTCGTGCGTGTAGTTCCAGAGGCTGCGGAGGAAGCGGCTGGCGAATTTGATCGCGCCCTCGCTCCAGTTCAGCGTCTTCGCCGGCCCTGCCGCGTAGAGCACCGCCAGGCGCACGGTGTCGGCGCCGTGCTCGGCGACGAGCTCATCGGGGTTGACGACGTTGCCCAGGTGCTTGCTCATCTTGCGGCCGTCGGCGATCACCATCTCGTGGAAGAGGCAACCGGCGAAGGGCTCGCCCTGCGCCATGAAGGCAAAGGGGCCGATGTCGCGCAGCGCCTTGGTGACGACGCGCTGGTCGAAGACGAAGCCGCCGCTGTCGTTGCCGGCGACGAGCCGCTCGGAAGGAAGCCACTCCTGTAGGTCGGGGTGGGTGAACATCTGCTCCTCGCGCGCCTCCGGCGGGACCGCAGCGGGGACCCAGAGCCAGAGCGCGTCGAAGTGGCAGTCGAGGGTGTCGGTCTCGCGCTTGGCCGCGGCGCCGCAGCGCGGGCACTCGACATCGACGAAGTCGGAGCGCTCGGCCAGCGGATTCCCTTCACCGGTCGGCCGGATGTCGCGCGGCAGAACGACCGGAAGATCCTCCTCGGGCACCGGTACCGGACCGCACTGCTCGCAGAGGATCACCGGGATCGGCGTCCCCCAGGAGCGCTGACGCGAGATCGAGAAGTCGTTGGCGCGGTAGCGGGTGGTCTCGCGGGCGCCGTCGACCGGCGCCGCGGCGGGACCCTCCCCCTCCTCGGGCGCGGCCGGCGCCTCAATCCTCTCCAGCCGCTCGGCGAGGTCGCGGTCGGCGTCGTCGATTGCCGGGATACCGAGCGCCGCGGTGGGGCCGAAGCGGGCGTCGACGAGCGGCGAGATCACGACCGGGATCTCCTCCCCGCCCGGACCGGCGATCGAGGCGCCGGTGTCGACCAGCGGCACCGAACGGGCGTCGCGGGCGCTGCGATCCCAGCCGCCCGAGCGCATCCGCTCCAACTCCTCGCGGGCGGCGTCCGTCGCCCAGGCGTCGACCTCGGGGTGGCGGGGCGAGAGCAGGACGAAGCTGGCGAGCCCGGCGAACTTGCGGTGGGGCGTGAAGACCGTCAGGGAGCGGCCGCCGCTCCCCCGCAGGTCGAGCTCGACCCCGTCGGCGCGGCCGAGGATGTAGCGCTGGGTGGCGAGCGAGAGCTCGTCCCACTTCCCCCCCTCCTCCAGGCGCGGCGTGTTGCGGTCGTTCTCCTCCAGGTAGGGGGTGATGCGGAGGAACCAGGTGGGGCGGCGGATCAGCCGGACCTCGTTGTGGCAGCGCCAGCAGCGGCCGTCCTCGACCTGGATCGAGGCCAGGGTCGTCTGGCAGGTGTCGCACCAGTCGACGGTGGCGTCGTCGCGGTAGATCAGGTCTCGCTCCCAGAGCGTGTTGAAGAGCCATTGCGACCAGCGGTACTGGCCCTCGTCGGAGCTGTAGAAGACGCGGTCGTAGTCGAAGGAGAAGCCGAGCCGCTTCATCTGCCCGAGCATCCGCTCGCCGCACTGGGCGACCCAGTCGGCCGGCGGCTCCTGGCGCTCGATCGCCGCCAGCTCGGCCGGCAGCCCGAAGGCGTCGAAGCCGAAGCCGAACAGGACGGCGTCGCCCCGGCCGCGGCGGAAGCGGGCGTAGGCGTCGCCGATCGAGTAGTCGCGGACGTGACCCATGTGCAGGTTGCCCGAGGTGAAGGGACTCGAGGGCTTGACGTAGACCCGCGTCTGACCGTCGCGCGGCCGCGGCGCGTCGAAGTCGCCCCGCTCCTGCCAGGCCTGCTGTCGCGCAGGCTCGATCGCCTGCGGGTCGAATCTTCGCTTCTCGCTCATCCCTTTAGATCATGCCTGAGGCGCCAAGCGCCCCGCCGCATCCCTCAGGAGAAGGCCCAGAGCTTGTTGCCGAGGAAGTTGAACGGCATCGCGACGGCGACCGCGATCGCCTGGGCGACGAGTTCGCCGGTCAGATGGTTGGAGATCAGCAGCTCGAGGACGGCGATGTTGAGGCCAAGCGAGGCGAGGCTGACGGCGAAGAAGCGGGCGGCCTGGAAGTGGGCCGGGCCCTCGCCGGGGCCGAAGGTCCAGTAGCGGTTCCAGAGGAAGTTATTGGTGACCGCGACGCAGAAGGCGCCGACCGCGGCGGCGACGTGGTGGACGCCGAGGCTGCCGGCGAGCAGCGCGAAGACCGCGAGGTTGATCAGGTAGCCGGAGCCGCCGACGAGGCCGAATTTGAGCAGCTGGATCCAGCTGGCCGGGCGACGGGCGGCGGCGCCGATCCGATAGGCGAGTTCGGTGGCGGGGCTCATCGGGAACGGGCCAGGTTAGCGAGATGGGCGGGCGCGCTTGCCGTTTCCCCGTAGTGTTCCCGCTCCGATGCGGGCAAGGACTGCAACCGTCGCGGCCGTGGTGGTGGCTGCCGTCGCCGTCGCCCTGGCCGTGGCCTTTGGCGGCTCGGAGACCTCCGAGCCGGCGCAGGCTGAGAGCCGGGTGCCGGGCGAACCGGCGGTGGAAATCATCTCGCCCCGCAACGGCGCCCGCCAGACCGCCCACGCCGCGGTGGTCAAGGTCCGGGTCGAAAACTTCGAGCTTGCCCCGCATCAGTTCGGCGGCGAACCGCAGCTCGGCGAGGGCCACCTCCGCTACAGCCTCAACCGCGTTCCCGACTGTGTCGACCCGGTGAAGCTCCTGCACGCGATCAACAGCCCGCTCGGCAAAGGGCGCCTGGTCGGCAAATCCTTCGACTACGCCAAGTACGCGGGCCCCAACGGCGTCCTTGCCGAGCGGATCGGGACCGCCGGCAGCTACTCCCCGGGCACCCGCCCGGAGATCTACTACCACGCCCTCCCCCCCGGCTTCTACCGGCTGATCGTCAACCTCGCCCAGAACAACGGTGCCGCCTCCCCGACCCACGACGTCACCAACTTCCAGATCCTCCAGCCGCCGGGCCACCACGCGAGAACGTGCGAGGACGGCAAAGTGCCGAGCGCCAAGGCCGCCGCTCGCCTCGAATAGCGCGAATCCGCCAAAACTGGCGCAAAGCGTCAGCTTTCGCGGACTCGATTCCAATACTTCACTTTGTATAGTGAGGGGGTGCGTACCTACCGCCGTTTGATGGGATATCTGCGCCCCTACCGGCTGGCGCTGTGGGGATCGCTGATCTTCGCCTGGGCGGCGATGGGAATGACGGTGCTGATCCCGTGGCTGATCGGCAAGGCGGTCAACGCAATCGAGGACGGCAACAAGCCGGACCTGCTGCCGCTAGCGCTGGTAATCGTCGCCGCCGGCATCCTGCGGCTGGGCCTGACGGTGGTGCGGCGACTGGTCGCCGGAAAGGTCTCGCTGGCGGTCGAATTCGACCTGCGCGAGCAGTTCTACGCCCACCTGCAGCGTCTCGACCTCGGCTTCTTCGACGGGCAGCAGACGGGGCAGCTGATGTCACGGGCGACCGTCGACCTGCAATCGATCCGCTTCTTCCTCGGCTACGGGCTGATCTTCATCACCCAGAACCTGCTGACGATCACCCTGGCGGCGGTGGTGATGATCGCGATCAACCCGCTGCTGGCGCTGGTGGCGCTGATCCCGGCGCCGTTCGTGATCCTTACCGCGACGAAATACAGCCAGATCTCGCGGCCGGCCCAGCAAGAGGTCCAGCAGCGGATCGCCGAGCTGACCGCGGAGGCTGAGGAGAACGTCTCCGGGATCCGCATCGTCAAGGCCTTCGCCCGCGAGGAACACCAGCTCCACCGCTTCCAGCGCGCCGTCGCCCGCGTCTTCGACCAGAGCATCTACACGACCCGGGTGCAGGCGTTCTTCTCGCCGCTGATCGGCCTGCTGCCGCAGATCGGGATCGCGCTGGTGCTGCTGGTCGGCGGCCGCGAGGTGATCGACGGCAACCTCAGCCTCGGCGCCTTCGTCGCCTTCTACACCTACGTCGGCATGCTCGCCGGCCCGATGCGCTCGCTCGGCATGGCGCTGGGAATGGCCCAGCGCGCCGTCGCCTCCGGCAACCGCATGTTCGAAGTCCTCGATCGCGAACCGGCGATCCAGAGCCAGCCGGGTGCGCCCGCGCTTCCGGCAGGCGGCGGCGCCGTCGAGCTGCGCGGCGTGACCCTCCGCTACAACGGCGGCTCTCCGTCCCTGACTAACGTCGATCTCAGCGTCGAGGCTGGAAAGACGGTGGCGCTGGTCGGGCCCTCGGGCTCGGGGAAGACGAGCCTGGTCGGGCTGATCGCGCGGCTCTACGACCCGAGCGAGGGGTCGGTGCTGGTGGATGGCGTTGACGTGCGCGAGGTCGACCTCGACTCGCTGCGCTCGCAGATCGCCTTTGTCGCCGACGACAGCTTCCTCTTCACCGCCTCGGTCGCCGAGAACATCGCCTACGCGCAGCAGGACGCCTCGATCGAGGCGATTGAAGCGGCCGCGCGTCGCGCCCAGGCCGACAGCTTCATCCGCGAACTACCCGACGGCTACGAGACCCGCGTCGGCGAGCGCGGCCTCACCCTCTCCGGCGGCCAGCGCCAGCGCGTCGCGATCGCCCGCGCCCTGCTCGCCGACCCGCGCATCCTCATCCTCGACGACGCCACCTCCTCGGTCGACGCCACCACCGAGGCGGCGATCAAAGCCGGGCTGCGGGAGGCGATGGCCGGGCGGACGACCTTCATCATCGCCCACCGCCTCTCCACCGTCTCCCTCGCCGACGAGATCGTGGTGATGGACGGCGGCACGATCGTCGACCGCGGCAGCCACGAGGAGCTGCTGGCCGGCTGCGGCTTCTACCGCGAGATCGCCGAGCACGGCCTCGCCGACTCCGTCTTCCTCCAGCGCGATCTCGAAGAGCGCGAGGAGGTGGCGCGCCTGTGAGCAGCCTGCGCAACGTCAGCCGGCTCTTCGCCGAGGTCTGGCGGCTCGTCCGCGGTGAAGACCAGCGGGCGCGCAAGGTGCGCTGGATGCTGGGGCTGCTGCGGCCCTACCGCGGCCGCCTAGCCCTGATGTTCGTGGCGCTGCTGCTGGAGACCGGCGCTGCCCTCGCCCCTCCCTACCTACTGGGGAAGGCGATCGACAGCGGCATCCGCGCCGGCGATGTCGCCGCGCTCGACTGGATCGTCGCCGCCTTCGTCTTCGCCACCGTCCTCTACGCCGTCGCCACCTTCTGGGAGACCTACCTGGTCGGCTGGATCGGCACCCGGGCGCTTCAGGACCTGCGCGAGCGGATCTTCTCCCACCTGCAGTCGATGTCGATCGGCTTCTTCACCCGCCGCAGCCCGGGCGTGCTGATCTCGCGGATGACCAACGACGTCGAAGCGCTGAACCAGCTCGTCACCAGCGGTTTCGTGACGATCTTCTCCAGCACCCTGACGCTGGTCGGCGTCGTCGTGATCCTGCTCGCCCTCGACCTCAAACTGGCGCTGATCACCTTCGTCACCTTCCCGCTGCTGGCGGTGGCGAGCGTCGTCTTCCGGATCGTCTCCGCCGACACCTACCGGGCCACCCGCGAGCGGATCGCCGCCGTCACCGCCTATCTGCAGGAGACCCTCAGCGGCGTCCGGGTGGTGCGCAGCTTCGGCCAGGAGCGGCGCCACCAGACGCAGATGACCGCGCTTAACGAAGAGAACCGCGACGTCAACATGAAGACCGTCTACCTCAACGCCTCCTACTTCCCGGCGGTCGAACTGCTGGCGGCGGTGGGGACGGCGGTGATCCTGCTCTACGGCGGCAGCCAGGCGGTCAACGGGGCAATCGAAGTCGGCGTCGTCGTCGCCTTCGTCGGCTACCTGACCCGCTTCTTCGAACCGATCCAGGAACTCTCCCAGCTCTACACGACCTACCAGCAGGGCATGGCGGCGCTCGACAAGATCTTCGACCTGCTCGATACCGCGCCCGACATGGTCGACGCGCCCGGCGCGGTCGACCCCGGAACGCTCCGCGGCGAGATCGAGCTGGAGGGGGTCTGGTTCTCCTACGCCGAGCAGACCGCCTCCGAGGAGGGTGCCGCCGCCGGCGACGACATCTGGGCCCTGCGCGACGTCGACCTCCACGTGCCGCCGGGGCAGACGCTGGCGCTGGTCGGCGCCACCGGCGCCGGCAAGTCGACCTTCGCCAAGCTGGTCGCCCGCTTCTACGACCCGCAGAAAGGGATCGTGCGCGTCGACGGGCACGACCTGCGCGGGGTGCAACAGCGGGCGTTGCGGCGCCAGCTCGGGATCGTGCCCCAGGAGGGCTTCCTCTTCAGCGGCAGCGTCCGCGAAAACGTCGCCTTCGGGCGGCCGGAGGCGAGCGAAGAGGAGATCGAAGCGGCGATCGCCGCCGTCGGCGCCACCGACTTCGTCGCCAAGCTCCCCCAGGGCCTCGACACCGAAGTCGGCGAGCGCGGCATCCAGCTCTCCGCCGGCCAGCGCCAGCTGGTCGCCTTCGCCCGCGCCCTCCTCGCCGAGCCCCGCATCCTCATCCTCGACGAGGCCACCTCCAACGTCGACGTCCGCACCGAGAAAACGATCGAGCGCGGCCTCGAGCGCCTCCTCCACGGCCGCACCGCCATAGTCATCGCCCACCGCCTCTCCACGATCCGGAGAGCCGGCAAGATCGTCGTCCTGGAAAACGGCCAAATAGCCGAGCAAGGCACCCACGACGACCTCATCAACGCCAACGGCCCGTACTCCAAGCTCTACGGAGCCTGGGCCGAGTCCTCAGCGGCCTGATCTAGTTCAGGACAAAGCTCCCCTGTACAGGGGTCCGGTCCTCGCGGTCTCGTCGAAAGCGTCTTCCAGGAACTGTCGCCAGGAGGGATGGGCGTCTCGAGACACCACGCCTTTCGCCACTCCGAGATTTGGTGCCCTATAGGGACCCTAAGTTCGGAGTGGCTGAATCAGTCTGGGACGACGCCGAGCACCTCGCTCGCGAGACCGCGAGGAACCACAACTATTGCGGTTCTTCGCGGTCTCGCAGATAGAACATCTTTCGGAAACTGTCGCTAGGAGGGATGGGTGTCCCCTGGCCGACCGGCGTCCTGTTGCTGGCACTGATCACTCGGCGAGAGACGGCTGCTTAGAGGCCAGCAACCCAGGGAGGACAGGGGACACCCATCCCTCCCTACAGGGAAACCTTGATCAGCCGGGGCCGACGCCGCCCGATTCGGTGCCGCCGCCGGATTCGCCGCCGCCGCCTTCAGGAGCCGCTTCGGCGCCGCCACCTTCGCCACCCGTTTCGGGGGCTACTTCTTCGACGGGCGGAGCTTCTTCTTCGTATTCCGGTTCGACGTATTCGGATTCGGGTTCGACGCCGCCTTCTTCTTCAAAGCTTTCGAGTTCTTCGCCGCTTGCTTCAGGCGCCGTTTCGCCGGCCCCAGCGGAGTCGCCTCCCAGGCTGGCCCGAGGTCCTTCGCTGCACTCTTCGAAGCCGTACGCTTCGGCCTCGGTCTCGAATTCTTCGAGCGCGGGGCCTGCTTCGGTCGATGCTTCGCCCAGCGCTTCGGTGTCTTCGCGTTCGGTCGCCAGCTTCACTTCGCCCTCGACCTTGGCGAACTCTTCCGCCGCTTCCATGAAGCTGGTGAAGCTGCTTTCGGCTCCTTCCGGCGCACCCAGTTCCTGCAGTCGTTCGACCATGTCGATGTAGAGGTTCGAGGTTTTTTCGGCCGTCTCGGGAAGCGAGCTCGTTTCCACTTCCGAGCTCAGGGCCCCCACCGCGGCGTTGGTCTCCGCACAGATGTCGTCGCCCTGTTCGATCAGCTCGGCTTTCGAGAGCTTTTCCGGTTCTTCCGTCGTCGCTACCGGAGCCGATTCGGTCGTCTCGTCCCCGCCGCCGCCGCAGCCGGCGATCACCAGCGCCACCAGGGCGGCCACAACCAGCAGGATTTTCTTCTTGCCGAGCATGTTGGGGAGCGAAGCTAGCAAGGGGATTGGACGCGTTTGCAGGGGATCGGCAAAGCTGCGGCCCAGGGGCTCGAACCCCGACTTCCTCGTCCAGAGCGAGGCGTGCTGCCATTACACCAGGCCGCAATGGCTGCGTTCAGGATATCGACGCGAGATCGGCGGAGGCGTCTTCGATAGCTGCGACCGCGCCGGAGACGTCGACGCCGTCGGCCAGCATTCGCCGCGCTTCGGCGAGGTCTTCGGAGCGACCAACGCTGAGACAGCCGGCGACGCGGCCGCCCTGGAGGTACCAGACCGAGAACTCGCCCTCCTCGGCGCTGCCCCGCCAGACCTCCCGATCCCACTCGTAGGCAGGGCCGACGTACTCCATGCTCGCCCAGTCGGCAAGGTCGCTGAAGAAGTAGGGGACGACGTCGTAGTCCTCTTCGGCGCCGAGCATGTTCGCCGCCGCCTTGATCCCTTGCTGCATCGCCACGTCCCAGTGCTCGACGTGGATGCGGCGGCCGTGGACGACGCTGTCGTACGAGCAGCAGTCGCCGGCCGCGTAGATGCCCTCGACCGAGGTCTGCAGCTTCGAGTCGCAGACGATTCCGGTTGCGTCGACCTCGAGGCCGGCGCGCTGGGCCAGCATCGCGTCGGGGCGCACGCCGGCGCCGACGATGACGGTGTCGCATTGAACAGCGAGTCCGCCCTCGGTGACCACAGCCCGGACCCTCCCATCGCCCTCGAAGGCGCTCAGGCTCTCGCCGCCGTGGAAGCTGACGCCGTGCTCTTCCAGCCGCTCCTGGAACCAGCGGCCCGCTCGCTTGCCGAGAACGCGCTCGAGCGCGACATCCTCCATCGCGATGATCGTGCACTTCGTTCCCTGCGCCGCCAGCGTCGCCGCGACCTCGCAGCCGATGTAGCTGCCGCCGATCAGGACCACGTGCTCGGCCGCTTCGGCGTCGGCGCGGATGGCATCGGCGTTGCCGAAGGCGCGCAGGTAGTGGATGCCCTCGTTCTCGGCGCCCTCCACGCGGAGGATGTTCACCATCGCCCCGGTCCCGAACAACGCCTTGCCGAAGGCGACCTCTTCCCCGCCTTGGACCTTCGCCGTCCGGGAACCTGGATCGAGCGAGAGAACGTTGCGCCCGGTCAGCAGCTCGACCCCGTTCTCCTCGTACCAGGAGGGCTGGTTGACGTAGGCCTGCTCACGGCCGGCGTCGCCGCGCAGGTAGTCCTTGGAGATCGGCGGCCGTTCGTAGGGCGGTTCCGGCTCCCGCCCGACCAGCAGGATCGAGCCCTCGGCACCGCGCCGGCGCAGCTCGGCGGCGCAGTGGGCGGAGGCCATACCTCCACCGACCAGCAGATAATCGACTTCGCGATCGGCCATACCTACCCCGTTAGTGTCCGATCTCGCGGCGGTCTTACCCGCTGCTGGCGCCGTTGCTTTCGGGTCCGAGGAGGACTTTCAGGTCGTCCTCTTTGCCCGGGTCGAGCACGGCGAGAATCTCGTCGCCTTCCTGCAGCACCGTGTCGGCAGTGGGGACAAAGCCTTTGCCGGAGCGCAGAACCGAGATCAGCAGGCTGCCTTCGGGCATCTGCAGGTCGCCGACCCGGCGTCCGGTCACCCCGGAGTCTTTGCCGAGCAGCATCTCGATGATCTCCAGCTGCTCCTCCTGCAGGTCCAGCAGGTGGACGAGGCCGTACTCGGGGACCTCGTGCTCGAGCAGGCGCAAGATCAGGTCGGTAGCCGAGACCGAGGGCCGGATCCCGAGCAGGTCGAAGTGGCGGCGATTGCGCGGGTTGTTGACGCGGGCGATGATCTGGTCGACCAGGTACTTCTCCTTCGCGACCTGGCAGATCAGCATGTTGTCCTCGTCGTCCCCGGTGACCGCGATCACCATGTCGGCCCGTTGGATCCCCGCCCGCTCCAGGACCCAGAGCTCAGAGGCGTCGCCGTAGGTGATGTTGTGCTCGAGCTC
This sequence comes from Solirubrobacterales bacterium, assembly GCA_035940865.1. GTDB lineage: Bacteria > Actinomycetota > Thermoleophilia > Solirubrobacterales > 70-9 > VAYN01. The sequence continues at coordinate 29,696 of DASZEL010000005.1, read as the reverse complement.
CTGCTCGACGGTCAGGTAGCGGCGGCGGTCGTTCTCGATCAGGGTCACCTCGTGGCCTTTGTCGAGCAGCTCCCGCGCCAGGTTCCAACCGACCTTGCCGGCGCCGACGATGATGATGTACATGCTCTCCCGGCTCCCTTAGACCGCCGCGGCGGCGTCGTCGGGGGCTTCGCCACGCGCGGAGGCGTCGCGCACGGCGCTCTCGAGCATGTCGATCGCCACCCGCGTCGGACAGACCGTGTTCAGCCCCTGGCGCTGGTACCACTCGGCCCGCAGCGGGTCGAGCACCCGGGCGATCACCGTCGGCACCTCGTAGCGGCGCTGGGCGATCTGGGCGATGACGATGTTGGTGTTGTCGCCGTCGGTAGAGGCGATGAAGACGTCGGCGTCGGCGATCCCGGCGGCCTCCAGCGCCTCGGTCTCGAGCCCGGCGCCGACCGTGAACTGCCCGCCGAGGTCCTCCCAGCTTTTCTCCAACCCGACCTCGAGCCGCGCGTGGGACTCGGGATCCTCATCGAGGCAGGAGACGGAGTGCCCCTCGCGCAGCATCGCCCGGGCCACCGAGGAGCCGACGCGGCCGCAACCGACGATCAGAACGAGCATGGGCCGGATACTAGAGACACCGTGGCAGGACTAGTGCGGTTCCGGCGGGGCGGTGAGGAGGACCCGGCAAGGCGCCTTCTTCAGCACGTACTCGGTTGCCGCCCCGATCTCGGCGGGTTTCGCGGCGCCGATGCCGCCGAGCACACCGCCACCGCGGATCTTGGTTGGCGCCTCCCCCCCGATCACGATCGCTTCCGCGTTGCCGCGGCGCGCCGCCTCGAGGATTCCGGCCCCGACCTTGCGGGCGCGGATCACGTCGGTGCTGACCTCAACGTCCTCGTACTCCTCCCCCACCTCGCGCGCCCGCTCCAACGCCCGCCGCGCCTTCTCCTCGCGCTCCTTCGGCAGCTTCGCGTCGAGCGGCAGGGTCAGCGGCACCTCGATCACATAGACGACGTCGAGCCGGGAGGTCCCAGCCGGGCTGGCGCCGTCGGCCTCGGCGGCGGCCAGGCGGCCGGCGGTGGCGACGATGTCGTCGTCGAACTTGGTCCCGAAGACGGGAACGAGGATGTTGCTGAATTCGATCTCCGGCACCTGCTTGGTCAGCGCGCGCTCGGTAACCGAGACCCGCTTGGTCAGCGTCGTCCCCTCGAAGACCTTGCGGTAGACGACGTAGAAGGTGAGCCCGAAGGCCATCCAGCCAAGCCCGACCCAGCGCGCGGTCGAGTGGTAGGCGAGGACGCTGAGGAAGGCGAGGCCGCTGAGCACCGCGGCGGCAACCGCCGGCAGCGGCACCGTCGCCACCCCCCAGTGGAAGCCGTACGGGATCCGGAAAGGCCGTCGCCGGTCGGGGTCCTTGACCCGCATGCGGATGATCGAGAGGTGGGCGATCGTGATCGCCAGCGTCGCCCCGAAGGCGTAGAGGCTGGCCAGCAGCTTGACGTTGGTCGGGATCACCAGCCCGATCGCGATGATGCCGCTGAGGATGATCGCGACGTATGGGGTGGCGCTGCGGCGGTCGAGTTTGCCGAGCCAGCTGGGGATCTGGCGGTTGATCGCCAGCGTGTAGATGTGGCGGGAGACGCCGAGCATCGAGGTGCTGGCGGCCCAGATCAGGACCGGCGTCGCGATCGCGGTTACCAGCCACCGCATCGAGTCGGCAACCCAGGCCGGGTGGTACCGGGAGACGACGCCGAGCACCGGCTCCTCGATGAACTCGCCGCCGAGCGCCGTGTGCGGACCGGCTCCCCCGCCGACCACCGGCACCGCCATCAGCGCCACCGCCGCCATCAGCGCGTAGACCAGCGGCACCCCGAGGGCGCCGATGCTGGCGACGCGCTTGAGGTCCTCGCGGCCGACGTCGATGTCGGGCGCCAGGTCCGAGGCGGCCTCGATCCCGGCGTAGGCGAGCATCGCCACCACCGCGGAGTAGACGATGTCCTGGAAGCTCGGGTCGGAGAAGAGGTGGATGTGCTCGGTGAGGCGGTCGGGGTGCATCACCACCAAGACGCCGACGACGATCACCGCCAGCTGCAGGCCGAGGTCGGCGAGGGCGAGGAAGACGAGCGAGGCCTGGCGCTCGCGGCCGGTGACGTTGAGGATGTTGAGCACGCAGACACCGACGATCACCGCCGTGGCGATCGCGATCTCCCAGCCGGGATCGGCGAAGTTGCCGGAGACCGGCTCCAGGTAGTGCGGCACCGAGATCGCCGCCAGGGCGATCACGATCAGGTAGTCGATCAGGATCGCCCAGCCGGCGATGAAGGCGACGAGCTCATTGAAAGCGTGGCGGGCAAAGGTCGAGGAGCCGCCGCGCTCACGGAACATCGCCCCGCCCTCGACGTAGGTGAGCGTGGTCAGGCCGAAGAGCAGGCCGGCGGCGAGGAAGATCAGCGGGGTCAGCCCGAGGCCGCGGTCGGCGACGACCCCGAGCGCGAAGTAGATCGAGAAGCCGACCGCCGAGTAGGCGGCGGCGAACAGCCACGGGACCCCGAGGCCGCGCTCGAGGATCGGCTCGGCCCGCGGCTCCTCGGGGCGGCGCGGGCGGCTGCCGTCGCCGCCGCCGCCGTTAGCCGCGCCCATCGCTCATCCTCGCCCCCATCCAGAGGCGGCCGATGCCGATGCCGATGAAGGCGAGCCCAAGAAGGGTGCCGAGCGAGACCGGGCCGCCGCCGTTGGCCAGGGTCACGATCAGGACCAGGAGGCCGATCGCGACGAAGGCGAGCGAGAAGGCGCGGACGGCGCCGCTGTAGATCCGCTGGCCGCTCACCGCGTCGCCTCCGCCAGGGCTGCGCCGGGGATCGCCGCGGGCTTTTCGCTCGGGTCGGAGACGACGATCACGCGGCAGGGGCGCTCGCCGAGGATCGTCTGCAGGGTCTTGTCGTAGAGCGGCACGCCGTTGCGGTAGCGCAGGCCGATCACGATCGCCTCCGCCTTGATCTCGGCCGCCTCCTCGGAGACCGAGTAGCCGGCCTGGCCCGGTCGCACCCGCGCCACGTGCCCGGTCACGCGCTGGCCGCCGATCAGCTTCGCCTCCTCGATCCGCTGCTGCGCTTCGCCTTCGCGCTCGGTCATCTCCGCACCCAGGGGCAGGTTGGTCGGCACCGTCATCATCGAGTGGACGTGGATGCCGCGGCGCTTCTTGCCGGCGAGCTTGATCGCGGTGGCGACCATCTCCGGCGAGAATTCTTCATCGTCCTCGAAGGCGACCAGGACGCTTCGGTACTCGACCTCCTCGACCCCCAGCGGCTCCGGCAGCACCACCTTCACCGTCTGGGTCAGCGGCAAGCGCTGGTTGCGGCGGTAGAGGACGTAGACGGCGATCCCGAGCACCATCCAGCCGAGGCCGACGACGAGCGTGCGGGGGTTGAGGGCCATGACCACGAGCCAGGCGGAGAAGGTGCCGAGGCCGCCGAGGACGGCGCTGAGCGGGACCTCGAAGCCGAAGGCGCGGACGTTCATCGGCGGCTTCCAGGTGCGCTCGCGGTCCGGGTACTTGCGACGCAGCTGGATCACCGCGACGTGGGCGATCGTGAACGAGAGCATCGCCCCGAACGAGTACATCGTCGCCAGGAAGTCGGTCTGGCCCGGCAGCAGGGTGACGATCGCAATCGCCGCGAAGATCAGGATCGCGATGTACGGGGTGCGGTACTTCGGGTGGACCTGGCGCAGCCCCTCGGGCAGCTGGCGGTGCTGGCCCATCGAGTAGGTGAGGCGGGAGACGCCGATCAGCCCGGCATTGGTGGCGATCAAAAGAATGACCGCTGCCAGGACCCCGACGTAGTAGCGGAGGATTTCCGTCGGCGTGCCCGAGAGGCCGAGGTTCTCGACGATGCCGAGGATCGGGTCGTCGGCGAACTTGCTGCCGAGGGCGGTCGTGTAGTGACCGGCGGAGTCCTGGACGACGGGCATCGCCGAGAGGGCGACGATCGGGATCAGCAGGTAGAGCGCGAGGACCGCGACAACGACGAGGCCGACGCTGCGGGGGATCGTGCGGGCGGCGTCTTTGGCCTCCTCGGCCATGTTGGAGATCGTCTCGATCCCGGTATAGGCGATCATCCCGACCGCGATCCCGAGCGCGAAGTCGCTCCAGCTCGGGGCGACGCCGAGGTGGACGTTGTCGACCAGGATCGAGGGGCTGAGGACGAGAACGACGCCGATGCCGACGAGGACGACCTGGGTGGCGAGGTCGGCGACGGCGAGGACGAGGTTGAGTTTCGCCGACTCCTCGGTGCCGCGGATGTTGATCAGGGCGAGGCCGACGATCAGGACGGCGCCGCCGATGATGTCGCCGGGGCTGTCGCCGAGCCAGGGCCAGAAGACGGCCAGGTAGTGCGGCACGAAGAAGGCCGAGATCGCGACCGTGATCGTGTAGTTGAGCATCTGCCCCCAGGCGGCGATGAAGCTGACCATCTCGTTGAAGGCGTGGCGGGCGAAGCTGGAGGAGCCACCCGCCTCCGGGTACATCACGGTCGCCTCGGCGTAGGTGGCGGCGGTGGCGGCGAAGATCAGCCCGGAGATGACGAAGGCGATCGGGGTGAGGCCGAGCGCGAAGGCGGCGGTGACGCCAAGCGCGTAGTAGATCGAAGAGCCGACGTTCCCGTAGGCGGCCGAGAAGAGGGATCCGACCCCGTGGACGCGGCTCAGCGATTCGTCTCTTGGGATTCGCTGGGCCATCTAGACAGTGCGTTTAGCGGACACTTAGACCGAATATACGGACGCGACGGGCGCCCTCCGCACGTGGGCTCGTGTCAGCTGCGACACGCCCGTGCAGCCGAGGAGCCCAAGCGCCAGCTCGAGCTCGGCTCGGAGCAGCTCGAGGACCCGCGCCACCCCCCCCGCTGCCGCCGGCCGCGAGGCCCCAGAGGACGGGACGACCGACCAGGACGGCGTCGGCGCCGAGGGCGAGCGCGGTGGCGACGTCGATGCCGCGGCGGATGCCGCCGTCGACGAGGAGCGCCGCCCGGCCTTCGACCGCTTCGGCGATCTCGGGCAGCGCCTCGGCGGTGGCGAGCGAGCGGTCGAGCTGGCGGCCGCCGTGATTGGAGACGACGACGCCGGCGGCGCCGTGCTCGATCGCCAGCTCGGCGTCCTCGGCGGCGAGGATGCCCTTGACCAGGACCGGGACGCTGCACTCGGAGGCGAGGTCTTCGACGTCGTCCCAGGTGAGACCGTGGTTCATCAGCGCGAAGGTCTCCTCGATCGTCAACGCCCGCGCGCCGCCGACGGCGGCGCTGAGGCTCGGGGTCCCTAGATCTCGCGGCAGCGTGAAGCCGTTGCGGCGGTCGCGCTCGCGGTTGCCTCCCGGCGGCGCGTCGGCGGTGACGACGACCACCTCGAAGCCGGCGTCGATCGCCTCGTCCATCAGCGCCCGGGTCACCCCCGCGTCCTTGAAGGCGTAGAGCTGGAACCAGTGGCGCCCGACGGGAGCGGCCGCGGCCACCTCCGCCGGCCGGGTGGTCGAGAGCGTCGAGAGACACATCACGGTGCCGGCCGCGGCGGCGCCGGCCGCCATCCCCCGCTCCCCTTCCGGGTGCGCCATCTGCTGGTAGGCGACTGGGGCGACCAGCACCGGCATCTCCACCGGTTTCCCCAGAACCTCGGCCCTCGTCGAAACCTCGCGAACGTCTTTCAACACGCGCGGCCGCAGCCGCCAGTGCCCCCACGCGGTGACGTTCTCCCGCAGGGTCACCTCGTCGCCGGCGCCGCCGGCGAAGTAATCCCGCGGCCCCCGCTCGAGCTTCTCCAGCCCCTCGCGCTCGGCGTCGGCGACGTTGATCCAATTTCCGGTCACGGCGAGCGCGACCCTAGCGCCCCGCGCTCAGTCGTGAGCGCGGTGCGGGCGCGGAATCTTGAAGCGGACCGTGGCCGGGGTGAGGTCGAGGACGCCGCCGGAACGCACCGCCGCCACCTTGAAGACGTGCTTGCCCGCGGCGAGGTGCCTGTAGGTCTTCGGAGAACGGCACCCCCCGAAGTCACCCCGGTCGAGCTTGCAGCGGAACCTGGAGCCCGCCACATTGGAGCCGAAGACGAACGTGGCCTTGTGCTGCCGCGGCTTGACGATCTTCTTCCTGACCATCGTCTCGGGCCTGAGGGGCCCGGCCGGAGACAAGGGTCCTTCTTCGTAGGCGGCGGGTTCCGGTCGCACCCAATAGAGGTTGACCGAGATCGCGCCCATCAGCGCTCTGCCGAGGGTCGGTTCGTACTTCCCGTCCACTGCAATCCGGTAGGTCGTCCCCTGAAGCGCGACGAAGCTGACAGCGCTACAGCTGCGGTTGTCGGCGGCGATCGGGGTCAAGGCGCTGACCTCGTCACCGGTATAGACGGCGAGCAGAGACCTTTCGAACCTGCCGCAAGCCGAGAAGGCAAAGAGGCCCGTGAAAGGTGCCGTCCAGGAGTACCAAACCGAAGCGCCCCCCGGGTCACCCATGTGAGCCGGCTCGCCCGGCTCCTTGGTTGCGTTCCAGGTGTGGCCGGAAGCGCCCGCGGCGTAGATGCCGTTCCACAGGGTTTCGCCTTCGAGCTCGATCGCGTCGGCGAAATCGTCGTTGGGCGGCGGCGGCGTTTTGGCGATTTCCAGGGAGATGTTCCCCTGGCCGTAAGGCTCGGACGGGAAGATGCTCTCGAAGCCGTCGACGACGATCTTGTAGGTCGTGCCGCTGACCGCGTCGAAGGTGACCGCCCCCTTCAGCGAGTTGGGACAGTCGGGGCCGAGACTGGCGAAGTTGCCGGCGACTTCGGTCAGGGAGGTGACGGGCCCACCCGTGTAGACCCCGAGGGTGGTGAAGAAGTCGCTGTCGCAGCTGCTGACCGTGACGAAGCCGTCGCTGGTCGCTTCCCACTCGTACCAGACCGTGTGGCCCTGGGCGCCGACCGCCGCCGTCGGAACCGGCTCGCCCTCCTCCGTCGTCGCTTCCAGGTTCGTGCCGGTTGCGGTAGCCGGGAACCCCGTGATCAGCTCGGCATCGGCGAAGTCGTCGTTCGGGGGCGGCGCTGCGAGGGCGACAGTGGGGATGACGAGCGCCGCGCACACAGCCAGGATCGCGGTCAGTCCGGTTGAAGTTCCCCGCCTCATCGGCCTCCAGCGTAACGGCGGGGTGGAAAAGTTGATGCAGTTCGGACGCACGGCGCTAACGTTGAGGCATGGACGAGCAGGAAGCCAAGGATCGCTGTGCTCAGCTAGCCGCCGAGCACCCTGACCGGGAAACGCATCGTTTTGTGCCGGTTCCTCGCAAGGACGGGGAATGGGCGGTGGCGAAGATCAACCTCCCGCCGGCGGCGTCGCCTACCGGCACCGAAACCCGCGCTGCGCCCCGCCCGGACGCCGAGGATCCACGGACGCTGCCCCCATGGCTTGACCCGCCCCGCGGCGGCCTCGCCTGAGTTCGTTGTTCAGGTGGTGTCGACTTAGTGGCCCCATAGGGGACAAAGTCGACATTGGGATCCGGCGCAATCGCGCCTCGCCCACGCACGAGTCGGGCCGCACCAACCTCTACTTGCCGTAGTCGAGGCTGGTGCGGCCCGACGGAACCGCTCTGCTGCTTCTAGAACTTGACGATCGGGATGATGAGGATGGCGACGATGTTCGCCACCTTGATCATCGGGTTGATCGCCGGACCGGCGGTGTCCTTGTAGGGATCACCGACCGTGTCGCCGGTTACCGAGGCGGCGTGGGCCTCGGAGCCCTTGCCGCCGTGGGCGCCGTCCTCGATCAGCTTCTTCGCGTTGTCCCAGGCGCCGCCGCCGGCGGTCATGCTGATCGCGGCGAAGAGGCCGACGACGATGACGCCGATCAGGAGGCCACCGAGCGCGTCGACGCTGAGCAGGCCGACGATCACCGGCACCACGATCGGGATCAGCGCCGGCAGGATCATCTCCTTCTGCGCGGCGGCGGTGACGATGCCGACCGTCTCCCCGTAGTCGGGTTTCTGCGTCCCCTCCATGATTCCGGGGTTCTCGCGGAACTGACGCCGTACCTCCTCGACCACCTGGCCGCCGGCGCGGCCGACTGCCTCGATCGCGAAGGCTGAGAACAGGTAGACCATCATCCCGCCGATAATCAGCCCGATCAGCACGTCAGGGCTGGTCAGGTTGAAGAGCCCGTTGAGGTCGAAGCCTGCAGGGGCTTCAGCCTTGAGCTCGTTCTTGAAGGCGGCGAACAGCACCAACGCCGCCAGGGCAGCGGAGCCGATCGCGTAGCCCTTGGTCACGGCCTTGGTCGTGTTGCCGACCGCGTCGAGCGGGTCGGTGACGTTGCGGACGTCCTCCGGCAGGTCCGCCATCTCGGCGATGCCACCGGCGTTGTCGGTGATCGGCCCGAAGGCGTCCAGGGCGACGATCAGACCGCAGAGCGAGAGCTGCGCCATCACGGCGATACCAATGCCGTAAATGCCCGCGAGCTCATTGGCGGCGAGGATCGCCAGGGCGAGGACGAGCGCAGGAGCGGCGGTCGACTGGAAGCCCTGGGCGAGGCCCTGGATGATGTTCGTCGCGTGACCCGTCTCCGAGGCGCGCGAGATCGTCTTCACCGGCCGGAACCGGGTCGACGTGTAGTAGTCGGTGATCACGAACAGCAGTGCCGTCACGGCGATGCCGATCACCGCGCAGAGCCAGAGGTCGGTGACGCTGACGGCCGTGGCCGCGGTGTCGAGGACGCCGACCCGGAGCGGTTCGCTCATCAGCCAGTCGGTGATCGGGTAGAAGGCCGCGATCGAGATCAGGCCGGAGACGATCATGCCGATGTAGAGCGCGCCCTCAACTTTGTCGGAGCGGGTGCGGACGCAGAGGGCGCCGATGATCGAGGCGATGATCGCCACCCCACCGAGGACCAGCGGGTAGACCGCGACGTCGCGGGCGAAGTCGCCGTTGAAGGTGAGGACGCCGAGCAGCATCACCGCCACCGAGGTGACCGCGTAGGTCTCGAACAGGTCGGCGGCCATGCCGGCGCAGTCGCCGACGTTGTCGCCGACGTTGTCGGCGATCACGGCGGGGTTGCGAGGATCGTCCTCGGGGATCCCCGCCTCGACCTTGCCGACCAGGTCGGCGCCGACGTCGGCGGCCTTGGTGAAGATGCCGCCGCCGAGCCGGGCGAAGACGGAGATCAGCGAGCCACCGAAGCCGAGGCCGATCAGTGCGTCGACGGCCTCCTTGTCGGTGCTGCCGCCGAGGATCAGGGCCCCGTAGTAGCCGGCGACGCCGAGCAGCGCCAGGCCGACGACGAGGAGGCCGGTGACCGAGCCGCCCTTGAAGGCGACGTCGAGCGCCGGCGGCACGCCGCCGCGGGCCGCCTCGGCGACGCGGCTGTTGGCTCGCACCGAGACGTTCATCCCGATGAAACCGGTGGCGCCGGAGAGGATCGCGCCGATCACGAAGCCGAGCGCGGTCTTCCAGTCCTGCAGGATCAGCAGGACGACGGCGATCGGCACCGCGACCGCGGCGATGATCGTGTACTGGCGGTTGAGGTAGGCCTGTGCGCCTTCCTGGACAGCGCCAGAGATCTCGCGCATGCGGTCGTTGCCCGCGGGCTTCGCGAGCAGGCGCTGGGTGACGATAAGTCCGTAGATGACGGCGGCCGCTGCGCAGACAAGGGCGACGACCACGCCGTAATCGTTCAAGAAGTCGGTCAAGTTCAATTCCTCCGGTGGATTTGGCGGCGCGGGAGTCTATAGACGAAGGCGGCGACAGCGCCGCCACGCCGCTCTAGAGGTCGATTGACGGCCGATCAGCCGGTCAGGCGCGCTCAGAGGGCTGCGCGGCGCCCGCGTAAGTGCGCCGGGTCTCCGCCACCGCGTCGCGGTAGATGTCCTCGATCGAGACACCGCTGTCGAGCGCCTCGCGGGCGCGCTGCGCCCCGTTTCGCTCCGGCAGCCGCAGGTCGAGGCCGAGCTGCGCCCGCGCCGGTTCGGTCCAGACCAGGACCTGTTCGAGCAGGGACCGCGTCGGCACCTCCTCGCCGCGGCGGAAGTCGATCATCCGCCCGCTGGCCCCGTAGCGAATCGCCCGCCAGAGGTTCTCCTCGATCTCGCGGTCGGCAAGCGGCGGCCCTTTGCCTTCGTAGCCGTGCTCGTCGTAGTCGAGCGCGGTCTGGGCGATGCAGGCGGCGATCAGCCCGGCCAGGGCAAGGGACTCGTCGCCGCGCGTCTGCGCGTCGCAGATCCGCACCTCGACGGTGCCGAAGCTGTGGTGCGGTCGCACGCTCCACCACAGCTGCGTCGACTCGACAACCGAGCCGAGCCGCTCCAAGGTGTCGACGAAGCCGGCGTAGGTATCCCAGTCCCGGAACGACGAGGGAACCCCGCAGCGGGGAAACGTACGGGTGAAGATCTCGCTGCGGACGCTGTGCAGTCCGGAATCCCGACGGTCGAGAAAGGGCGAGTTGGCCGAGACCGCCAGCAGCAGCGGCAGCAGCTCGCGCAGCCGGTCGCAAACGGCAATCGCGCGGTCGGCGCCGCGGATGCCCATGTGCAGGTGCAAGCTCCAGGTGTTGTTGCGCTGCGCGACCCAGCCAAGTTCACGACGGAGCCGGTTGTAGTGCGGCGTGTCGATGATCCGCTGGTCGAGGTAGTTGGCCCAGGGATGGGTCCCCATCGCCGCCAGGGTCAGGCCCATCCCGCCGACGACCTCGAATAGCCGCGCCCGCCGCCGGCGCTGCCGCTCCGCGGCTTCGCCGAAGGACTCCGAACGCCCCGAGCGGATCTCCACCTCCGCCGCGATCAGCTCCCCCGCCGCCGCCTCGGCCAGCACCTCATCGCGCCGGCAGGCGGCGATCACGTCCTCGAAGCGGTGCTCCAGCTCCAGCGTCTGCGGGTCGACGATCGCGAACTCCTCCTCGAGGCCGATCGTGAAGTCCTGCGAGGACTCGAACTGCTCGCGGGCGAGGTCGAGGTCGAGAGGCAAGGTCGCGGGCCGCTAGGCCAGGTAGAAGTAGAGCGCGTAGAGCAGGTCGACGGCGGGGCTGGAGGTGTGGACGGTCACCTCCGGCGGCACCTGCAGGAGCTGCTCGGAGTAGTTGAAGATGATTTTGACGCCGGCTTTGACCAGCCGGTCGGCCACGTCCTGGGCAGCGTCGGCCGGCACCGCCAGCACGCCGACGACGATCTCCTCCTCGGCGACCACGTCCGGCAGGTCGCCGATGTCGCGCACCTGCAGGTCGCCGATCGGTTTGCCGACGACGCCGGGGTCACTGTCGAACACCGCCACCACCTGGAAGCCGTGGTCGGCGAAGATCGAGGAGGTGGCGATCGCCTGCCCGAGGTTCCCGGCCCCGAAGAGAGCGATGTTGTGCTGGCCGGAGGTGCGGAGGATCTTGCGGATCTCCGAGACCAGCGAGTCGACGTTGTAGCCGACTCCGCGCTTGCCGAACTTGCCGAAGCCGGAGAGGTCGCGCCGAATCTGGGTGGGGTTGATGTGGGTGTACTCGGAGAGCTCTTGCGAGGAAATCGTCTCCCGGCCCATCTTCCGCGCCTGCGTCAACACCTGCAGGTATCGCGAAAGCCGGGCCGCGACGCCCAGCGAAAGCCGCTCGCCTTCGACCGGGAATGCCCCTGCAGCGTCGAACTCCTCGATCACCTCGACCATGCCCCCACAGTATCGAGCCTGGCTTTGACCGCGGCGCGGTCGAAGATCAGCTCCGAGACCTTGAGCCCGTCGACCTCGACCACCGGGATTCGCTCGAGGTAGCGTCGCAGCAGCAAATCGTTGCTCTCGATGTCGATCTCGTGCAAGGTGAAGCGGTAGCCCTCCTCGTGGAAGGCGATGATCTGGGCGAGCGCTTCCTCGCAGAGGTGGCAGCCCGAACGGGAGTAGACGACGACGTCGGCCACGCGTTCAGTGAGCGACGGCGGTCTTTTTGCCGCTGGCGAAGGCGTCGTAGCCGAGGTAGTCGGGGTAGGCGATCGGCTGCACGTACCGCGCCGCTGACCCGATCATCGCTGCGTTGTCGGTGCAGAGGGCGATCGGGACCAGCTTCAATTGCAAGCCCATCTCCTCGCAAAGTTGCGCCACTGCTTCGCGCAGGGGGCCGTTGGCGGCGACGCCGCCGCCGAGCGCGACCGCCTCCCAGTCGCCCCCCTTCAGCGCCCGCTTCAGCTTCGTCCGCAACTGCTCGACGACGGCCGCCTGGAAGGAGGCGGCGACATCGGCCCGGCGCTCCCGCACGCCCTCGTGCCCGAGCTCGCGGCAGCGATAGAGAACCGCGGTCTTGAGGCCGCTGAAGCTGAAGTCGAGGCCCGGCCCCCGCGCCATCGCCACCGGCATCTCGAACGCCTGCGGATCGCCGTTCTCGGCCTCTTTCTGGATCAGCGGCCCACCCGGGTAGCCGAGACCGAGCAGCCGCGCCGACTTGTCGAAGGCCTCGCCGGCGGCGTCGTCGAGGGTCTGCCCGAGCAGCTCGTAGCCCTGGTGGTCCCGCACCCCCACCAGCATCGTGTGGCCGCCGCTGGCGATCAGGCAGAGGAAGGGCGGCTCCAGCGGCTCGGGCTCGAGGAAGTTGGCGGCGACGTGGCCCTGCAGGTGGTCGACCGGGATGAACGGCAGGCGGCGGGCGGCGGCGATCCCCTTGGCGGCGCTGATCCCGACCAGCAGGGCCCCGATCAAGCCCGGCCCCACCGTGGCCGCGATCGCCCCGATCTCGTCCAGCGTCACCCCTGCCTCGGCAAGGGCGGCCTCGACCACCGGCTCGACCAGCTCGAGATGGTGGCGCGCCGCCACCTCGGGCACGACGCCGCCGAAGCCCTCGTGGGCTTTCGCCTGCGAGGAGATCACGTTGCTGAGGATGCGCGGGCCGTCGAGGACGGCGGCGCAGGTGTCGTCGCAGGAGGTCTCCAGCGCTAGGAGCAACTCGGTCATCGACAAGTCACCTCAGCCCGACCACTTCAGTCCAGCCACATGATCAGGGCGTCCTCGCCGTTGTCGTGGTAGTAGCGCGGACGCACCCCGGCGGAGCGGAAGCCGAAGCGTTCGTACATCCCGATCGCGCGGTGGTTGGAGACGCGCACCTCGAGCGTGAACGGCAGCCCTCCCTCGGACTCGGAGATCAGCCGCTTCATCAGCCGCCCGGCAACGCCGCCGCCGCGGTGCTCGGGGGCGATGGCGATGTTCATCAGGTGCCAGACCTGGTCGTAGCGCGAGCAGATGACATAGCCGAGTAGTTCGTCGCCGGCGCAGGCGGCGAGGCAGATACCCGACGGCTTCGAGAGCTCGAGCACGAACATCGCCAGCGACCATGGGGTCGGGAACGAGCGCCGCTCGATCGAGATCACCGCCGGCAGATCGCTGTAGGCGAGCCTGCGGACCTTGACCTCCTGGGTCAGCTCACTGGGCTCTTTGTGAAGCGTCTCGCTCACGCCACCGCTCCGCATCGGGGGGTCTGAGATAGATCGGGGCAAGCTCCTCGCGGTCATCCTCGCCCGCCGTCGCCGCCGCGAGCGCACATAGGTGCCGCGCGGCAACTCGGTGGACGGGGTCGGACTCGTCCGCGATGCGGACACCGTCGCGAGTCAGCTCTTTGCGGAATCGTACCGCCCCGGAGCCGGCCACAGCAGGGGTTTCGTCCAGCGACGCCAGCTGCTCCGCCAGCGCCTCCGGACGGTAGACGGCAGGCTCCCAGAGCCGCTCCCCCTCGGGGCCGTAGAGAGCAGCGAAGACCTCGCCCCGCCAGCCGTCGAGGACCGCCAGCGCGCAGCCCGCGTCATCGGTCTCCGCAATCCCGCGGCCCAGCGCGTCGAGGGTGCAGACGCCCCGCGCCGGCAGGCCGAGGCTGACGCCGAGGCCGCGGGCGGTCGCGATCCCGACCCGGATCCCGGTGAAGGTGCCGGGGCCGAGACCTACAGCGAGCAGGTCGACCCCGTCCCAGCCGCCGGCCGCGGCAGCTGCCCGCTCGACCTCCTGCAGGAGCCCGGTCGCGTGCCGGGGCCTCCCCTGCGGGGAGAGCCCCAGCTGCGACTCGTGCAGGACCTCACCGTCGCGCCAGGCGCAGGCGACGGTGTCGACCGTCGCGGTGTCGAAGCCGACGACGATCAGGGGTGCACTACCCCGTGACCCGGAAGGCCCAGGACCCGACTTTCTGGCCTTTCACGTACCAGCTGACAACGTGCCGGCCGACGATCGTCGAGGTGATCTTGTTGACGTAGAGCGTCCCCTGTTCGGCTTCTTGGGCCTGCGCGCAGAGGTTTTTCCCGCTCGGGAACTTGACGCAGACGGTGTAGGAGACTTCGCCGTTCAGGCTTTTGAAGAAGGCGCCCTTCTTCGCTTTCTTCGGGCAGGCGTGCGCCGGCTTGGCGTTTTTGGAGACCCCGCAGCCGACGTAGTGTTTGTACGCGGCCGCGCTCGCGCCCGCGGGCACCACGGCCAGCAGCCCGGCCACCAGCGCCAGTGCCATGAGCGTCTTCAGTCCCTTCATCGTCCTGCCTTTCTGGATCGAAAATTTCGAGCGTCGATGCTACAAGTTGCGCTCGCCCCTACCCGAACACGGTCAAGTGGCACCGGGTGCGCTCTCCCACTGGACTTCTATTCGTCGCCGCTCCTCACTTACATGGGCGAGACGGACATCGAGCGCCGGGCGGCCAAGACGCCCCTCCCCCGCCCCCGGCCACTCGACGAAAGCGACTGCATCGGTGCCTAGGTAGTCGTCGAGCAGCGCCGGGTCCTCGTGCTCGAGGCTCTGCAGGCGATAGAGGTCGAGGTGGGAGACCGGGAAGCGACCGCCCTCGTAGCGCTGGCCGATCGTGAAGGTCGGAGAAGTGACGGGCCCGGTGACGCCGAGGGCGCGGCAGGCGCCGCGGATCAGCGTCGTCTTACCGGCACCGAGGTCGCCGGAGAGGAGGACGACGTCGCCTGGCCGCAAGCGCTCGGCGATGCGGGCACCAAGTGCTTCCGTCTCGGCGGCGGACTTCGACTCGACGACCTCTCCGCTCATCCGAAGAACCCGAGCTGGTCGCTGGGCGGCGGCGGGGTCGTCCCCCCTTCTTCCTCGGCTTCGGCAAGTTCCTCGGCACTGGGAGCCGGATCGGGCAACGGGCGCTGCAGCAGCTCCGGGATCGTCGCGAAGTCCGCCCGCAGCGTCTCCTTCACAGCCGGGGTGCGCAGCGCCGCGGCGGGATGGAAGAGCGGCAGCAGGTAGACCATGCGGCCGCCGAGCTCGTGCACCTGCGGGGTCCCGCGCACCTTGGTGATCCCGGTCTGGCTGCCGCTCAGCAGCTTGGTCGAGAAGTTGCCGAGCGTGCAGACGACGCGGGGCTCGATCAAGCCCACCTGCTGCCAGAGCCACGGCTCGCAAGCCTGGATCTCCGGCGGCAGCGGGTCGCGGTTGCCGGGCGGACGGTTCTTCAGCACGTTGGCGATGAAGACCTCCTCGCGCGAGAGGCCGATCTCCTCCAGCAGCTGGTTCAGCAGCTGGCCGGCTCGGCCGACGAACGGCAGGCCCTGCCGGTCCTCTTCGGCGCCCGGCGCCTCGCCGACGAACATCAGGTCGGCGTCGGCGTTGCCGGCGCCGAAGACGACCTTGGTGCGGGTCTCGTGCAGCGGGCATTTCTCGCAGCGCTGGACCTCTTTGTAGAGATCGACCAGCTTCTGCCGCCGCTCGGCCGCGCTCGCGCTCATGGCTTCTCCCCCAGCGCCCGCCGCTTTCGCGACTCCGCCATCCGGTCCTGCCGCGCCGCCTCCCGCTCCCGTCGCTGCGATTCGTTCGAGCGCACCTTCGCCCCCCGCGGCTGCCGTCCCGGCGGCGCCACGCTCGAGTAGAGCCGGCGCGTCCGCTCCGAGCCACACTCGCGGCAGGCCACGGCGGCGCCCGCCGCGACCAGCTCCTCAAACCGCGCCCC
Source organism: Solirubrobacterales bacterium (assembly GCA_035940865.1). Taxonomy (GTDB): domain Bacteria; phylum Actinomycetota; class Thermoleophilia; order Solirubrobacterales; family 70-9; genus VAYN01. The sequence continues at coordinate 13,836 of DASZEL010000005.1, read as the reverse complement.
GCACGCTTCGCACTCGAACTCGTAGATCGGCATCCGGCGCCCATCGTAGTTCGCCGCTTGCAGAGAAAGGAAACGCGGAGGGAAACGCGAACGCTCTAGGTCAATGAGTGCAAGTGCGCGTCTGCGGCGCATCAGGCGCGCCACCGCTCCCACGGCTGGGGTCCTGGCGATGACCTCCCTTCTCCTCCTCGCACCGGCGAGCGCTGCCGCACGCCCCGGCGACGAAGTCCGCCCCCGCAGCCTCCACCTGACGATGGCGGCGGCGGGAACGCGCGGCTATGAGGTGACCGTCGACACCCTCGGGCACCACCGGGTGACCCTCACCGTCCGCAAGAGCGGCCAGCTCGCCTCCTACACGACCAGGGGCAAGGTCAGCCGCCACCAGGTCAAGGCCGACTTTGGCCGCTTCGGGAGGATCTGGCTGCGCTTCCACGGCAAGCGACGCCCGTTCCCGACCGTCCACCGGAAGCGGCCGAGAGCTCGGAGCAGGCGTGTTCTCTGCCGCGGCCGCCAACCCCAGCGCGAGGTGGGGCGCTTCCACGGGACGATCGAATTCGACGGCCAGCACGGCTACACCAGGCTCGCCGTCGGCCGGTTGCACGGCGAGATGCGCCGCTCCTACCGACAGGTCTGCCGACTGGTCCCGGTCGGCAAGCGCAGGCATCGCGCTCGTCCGGCGGCGATCAGCAGCAGCGCTAACGCCGATCCCTTCGGCTTCAACCTGACGCTGCTCTCGGCCCGCTCGCGCGTCGGCCGCGCGCTGACCCGCTTCACCGCGATCAGCCTCGAACCGCCGCGCGGGATCCCGGTGCCGCGCAAGGACCTCTTCTCGGTGATCACCGCATCTCTACAGGAACGGGTCGGCCGGGTGCGGGTCTTCCGCTCGACGATGCAATTCGCCGCGCCTGAGCGAGTCAGGATCAGCCGTCGCGGAGTCGACCCGGCCAAGGCACAGGTCGCGCTCGCCTCGCCCTTCAGCGGCCGCGCCCACTTCAGGGCCGCCGACGAGGGGTCCCCGGCCTCCTGGACCGGCGACCTCAGCGTCCGCCTCCTCGGCAGCGGCCTCCTCCCCCTGACCGGCCCCCACTTCCACGCCGTCCTCTGCCGCGTCAGCGCCTTCAACCCGCGCCAGTCCTGCTTCCGCCGGGCGGAAGCCCGCGCTGCACGGGCCTCGAATACTCTGCGGCGATGAAGGCGAAGAGGCTGTTGCCTCTCCTCTGCGCGACCGTCGTCCTGCTGGCGCTCCCGGCGGGGGCGAACGCCGAACCGAACAAGGTCTATCCGGGCCGCTACCTGCTCGAAATCGACCTGCCCGACAGCAACGGCTGGGAAATGAGCATCGCCGCCCGCGACCACGAGCGGGTCTATCTAGTGGCGCAACGCGGGTTCGCGTCTGTCACCTACAGCGCACCCGGTCGCGTCAGCAGCGAACGGGTCGAAGCCGACTTCGGCTCCCTCGGCCGAATCGACCTGCAGCTGGACCTCGAGGCGCGGGGCACCGGAGTCCCCCGGCTCCACGGGCGCTGCAGCGGCCGATCCCCGTTTGAGCTGGTCGGCCGCTTCCATGGCACGGTCGACTTCCCCGGCGAGCCGAACGTCGCCAGAGCCTCCGTCCAGCGGGGACACGCGACGATCACGCGGACGTTCCAGCATGTCTGCCGACCGGCTAAATCGGCTGCCCGCGGCAAGGACCCCCTCGGGCTCGGAATCTCCGTGCTCGGAGCCCGCTCCCACGAAAACGGCCGCACGACCTCGTTCGAAGCCGCGGGCATAAGCATCGAAGACGCCCTCCTGCTCGGTGTCGTCGTCGGCGGCGTCCGCGAGCGCATCGGCGAGGTCAACGTCGCCCGCTCCAGGAGCGAACTGGTCTTCGAAGACGAAATGCACTTCAGCAGGCGAGGAGCGCAACCCGAACGAGTGCAGGTGAAGCCGCCGAAACCCTTCCTCGGCAGCGCCTCCTACCTGAAGGCCGCCGGCGAGCCGCCGCGGTGGGCAGGCGATCTCAGGGTCCGGGTCCCCGGCGGAGGCCTGGTCGCGCTTGCCGGTCCCAATTTCGACGGCACCCTCTGCCGCCCCCGCCTGCCGCAGGAGCTCGCTCAGTGCCTCCCGCGCGTGCGGGAATTGCGCGGGGCGGCGCCGAGCGCTCTATTGGACCTCTACGGCAGCGGCTCCCACTCCCAGCCCTTGGCGCTGGCCAGGCTTTCTTCGCTGAGGTAGCGACGGAACTCGTCGAGCTCGGCCGGCTCGACGCTGTAGACGTGGTCGGGTTCGGGGAAGTGGCGGCTGCGGACCTCTTGGCTGTAGCTCTTGACCGCTGCGACCATCGCCTCGTGGACGTCGGCGTAGCGCTTGACGAACTTCGCCATGTGGCCGGTGGTGATGCCGAGCAGGTCGTGGAAGACGAGGACCTGGCCTGAGGTTCCGAGGCCGGCGCCGATCCCGATCGTCGGCACCTCGAGCCGCTGGACGATCTCGTCGGTGATCGCCGAGGGGACCGCCTCGATCACGATCGCGAAGCAGCCGACCGACTGCAGCGCCAGCGAGTCCTCGAGCAGCTTGATCGCGCTCTTGGCGTTCTTGCCCTGGGCTTTGTAGCCGCCGAGGGCGGTCGCGGTCTGCGGGGTGAGGCCGACATGGCCCATCACCGGGATCCCGGACTGGACGATCGCCCGGGCGCGCTCGACGACGACGCCGCCGGCCTCGAGCTTGACCGCCTGGCAGCCGGTCTCCTTGACCAGCCGCTGGGCGCTGCGGATCGCTTCCTCGTTCGACGCCTCGTAGCTGCCCATCGGCATGTCGCCGACCATCAGCGGCGTCTTCAGGCCGCGGCGGACGGCTTTGCCGAGCATGATCATCTCCTCCATCGAGACCAGCTTGGTGTCGGGGTAGCCGAGGACGACGTTGGCGGCGGAGTCGCCGACGAGGACGACGTCGACGCCGGCGGCCTCGGCCACGGTCGCCGAGGGGTAGTCGTAGGCGGTGACCATCACGATCGGCTCGCCGTCGGCCTTCATCTCGTTGAGGCGGGGCAGGCTGACCGGCCGGCGCTGCTGGGTGCCGGCGGTCTCGGGGGCGGTGTGGGAACGGGCTCCAGAGCTCATTTGAGAAGCACCTCCGGGTGGCTGTCGACGGCGATTGCCTTGTTGTCGTCGTCAACGTGGACGACGACCGGGGAGTAGCGTTCGAGGTCAGTCTCGTCGTAGGCGCCGAAGGAGGCGACGATGATCTTGTGGCCGGGCTCGACCAGGTGGGCGGCGGCGCCATTGACCTGCATCGTGCCCGAGCCTGGCTCGCCGTCGATCACGTAGGTGACGAAGCGGGAGCCGTTGTCGATGTCCCAGACGTGGACCTGCTCGTTGGTGATCAGGTCGGCGCCGGCCATCAGCTCGGTGTCGATCGTGATCGAGCCGATGTAGTCGACGTCGCAGTCGGTCACGGTCGCCCGGTGGATCTTCGACTTCAGCATCTGTCTCTGCACTGTCTCCCCTTTCGCGGGCGGTTAGGACTGCAAGTTGGTTGGCTGGATGAGGACGTTGTCGATCAAGCGGGCCGAGCCGACGCGGGCGGCGGCGAGGACGAGAACCGGTCGGTCCTCGAGCGCGTGGACGCGCTCCAGCGTCTCCGCGTCACGGGCCTCGAGGTACTCGGGCTCGATCTCGGCGGCGGTGAGCTCGCGGCGGGCGGCCTCGAGGCCCATCCCGAGCGAGCCGACGCGGGCGCCGCGCTCGGCGGCATCGAGGGCACGGGAGAGCGCCGTCGCCCGCTCGCGGTCCGCCGGCTCCAGGTAGGCGTTGCGCGAGCTCATCGCCAATCCGTCGGGCTCGCGCACGGTCGGCAGCACCTCGATCCGCACCGGGAAGTCGAGGTCATGGACCATGCGGCGGATCACCACTGCCTGCTGGGCGTCCTTCTGGCCGAAGTAGGCGACGTCGGGGCCGACGAGGTTGAAGAGCTTGGTGACGACGGTGGTGACGCCGCGGAAGTGCTCAGGGCCGCGGCGGGCGGGGTCGCCGTCGAGAACGCCGGTGAGGGAGCCGGTGACCTCGACCTGGGTGACGCAGCCGTCCGGGCCGTCCGGGTAGACCTCCTCGACCCCGGGCGCGAAGACGAGGTCGGCGCCGGCCTCGGCGGCGAGGCGCAGGTCGCGCTCCTCGTCGCGCGGGTAGCGGTCGAGGTCCTCGCCCTCGCCGAACTGGGTCGGGTTGACGAAGAGGCTCATCACGACGAGATCGCATTCGGCGCGGGCGGCGCGGATCAGCGAGAGGTGACCCTGATGGAGGTAGCCCATCGTCGGCACCAGGCCGATCGTCTGGCCCTCGCGGCGAGCTTCGGCGAGAGCAGCACGAAGCTCGGCCTTCGTGCGCAGAGCGGGAGCGGCCACAGGGGGACGAGGGGTATCAGCGAGGAGATTGGAGTTCATAGGTCCATGCCCAACGGGTCACGGCCATTCGCGGAAATTATAGGCGTACTTCGGCGCACTTCTGTGACAACCGCTGCAGAAAAACATTCCTATTCAGTGATCCGCGGGGCGCCCCCTTTGCGCAGGAACGGCAAAGACCACCACCCGCGGAAGGAAGTCCAATGAGTTCAGACATCGAGGCAGTAGTCAAAGAGGCGGCGCACGACGCCGGCGAGGCGCTGGAGGGCGACACCCGAGCGGGCTTCCTGAAGAAGGCCGGCCTGGCGGGCGGCGGATTGATCGGCGGCGGCGCCCTGCTCAGCGCGCTCACCCCGGCCGCAGCGATGGCTGCCGGCAAGGGACGCCCCCCGGCCAGCTTCGGCAAGGGCGACATCGGCATCCTCAACTTCGCGCTCACGCTCGAGTACCTCGAGGCCGCCTTCTACAACGAGGCGACCGCCAACCAGAAGAAGAAGACCTTCATCAAGGACAAGCAGGCGCAGGTTTTCCTCAAGCGGGTGACCGCCGACGAGAACGCCCATGTCGCCTTCCTCAAAAAGGCACTCGGCAGCAAAGCCGTGAAGGCGCCGAAAGTCGACTTCGGCGGCACCACCGCGAAGGAAGGGGTCTTCATCAAGACCTCGGTCGCGCTTGAGAACACCGGTGTCCACGCCTACTCCGGGCAGGCGGGCAACATCCAGAGCCCGGCCTACCTCGGCGCTGCGCTCTCGATCGCCACGGTCGAGGCCCGCCACGCCTCGGTCGCCGGCCTGCTGCTGAAGGCGACCCCGGCCAACCTCTCGCCGGACGGCGCCTTCGACACGCCGTTCACCGCTGCGCAGGTCCTCAAGGCGGTTAAAGGCACCGGCTTCCTCCAGTAGCCACCCCCGGGCGGCGGCCGCTTCGGCCGAGGCGGCCGCCGCCCAGCTTCAGCTCACACCCACTCCCTCACCTCCCAAAGGAGGCCACCATGCCCAACATCGGACCCATCGAGATCTTCCTCGTCCTGCTCGTCGCGCTAATCGTCTTCGGACCCAAAAAATTGCCGGAGCTCGGCAAGTCCCTGGGCCGAGGAATCCAGGAGTTCCGCGGCACCATCAACGGCGAGCACGCAACCCCCGAGGTCGAGCCGGCTGAGCCCAAGGCCGCGGACACGCACGCCTGAGGTAAGTCGAATGCGCCGCCTCAAGCCGATCGCCCACGAGGACCAGGTCAGCCTGGTCGATCACCTCGGGGAGCTGAGAGAGCGCCTCGTCGTCTCGATCGCGGCCTTCGGCGTCGCCTTCGCCCTCTGCTTTTGGCAGAGCGACCTCCTGCTCGAGCTGGCCAGCGGCCCGCTGCCGGCCGGGCACGAGCGGCTGATCACCTTCGGGGTCACCGAGCCGTTCACCACGACCCTCACCGTCTCCGCCTACGGGGCGCTGATCCTCGCCCTGCCGGTGGTGCTCTTCCAGGCCTACGCATTTCTGCTCCCGGCTTTCAGCAAGCAGCACCAGCGGGCAATCGTGCCGCTGCTGTTGCTGATCCCGGTGCTCTTCCTGGCCGGGGTCGCCTTCGGCTACTTCGTCGTCCTCCCCGCCGCGACCAGCTTCCTGCTCAACTTCAATGACAACCAGTTCAACATCCAGGTCCGCGCCAGCGAGTACTACGGCTTCTTCGGGACCACCCTGCTTGCCTGCGGTGCCGTCTTCCAGGTCCCGGTCGGGATCCTTGCGGTGACCCGCCTCGGCATCGTCAGCGTCGATCAGCTGAAGAGCAACCGCCGCTACGCCTATCTCGGCTGCGCGGTCGCCGCCGCGGCGCTGCCGGGCGTCGACCCGGTCTCGATGATCATCGAGACGGTGCCGCTGATCCTCCTCTACGAGCTCAGCATCGTCCTCGCCAGGATCTTCGCCCCGCGCTTGACGCCGCCATTGGGTGAGGCGACCGGCGGCGCCTGACGCTGCCGGCGCTAACCCTCCTCGGTCGCCGCGAAGTCGATCTTGCGAATTGGCTTCGCCGGCGCCCCGGCGGCGATCGTCCCGCCCTCGACCTCGCGGTTGACGACCGAGTTGGCGCCGACCACGCAGCGGTCGCCGACCGTGACGCCGCTGGTTACCACGCAGTTGACCCCGAACCAGCAGTTGGAGCCGATCCGCACCGGCCCTTTCGAGGTGAAGCCCTGCCAGGTGATCGGCTTGGTCGGGTCGTCGTAGCGGTGCTCGCCGTCGCCGACGAAGCAGCCGTTGGCGAGCATCGTGTGGTCGCCGATCACGACATTCTCGTAGGCGGCGATCATCACGCCGCGGTTGAGGAAGCAGCCCTCGCCGATCTCGATCCCCGCCCCCGGCGCCAGGGTCAGCCAGCAGCCTGGCTCCAGCAGCGTCCCGGCGCCGATCTTCAACCGCCCCTCGTCGAGCGCCTCCAGCACCTCGCCCTCGACCGGGTGGCGGATGAAGAAGCCGCCGCGAGCGGCGTGCCGGTTGATCCGCCAGCGCCGCAGCAGACGGCGGTTGCGCTCATACCAACGCCGCTTCGCCCACCACAGTTTCCAGCCGCTCATTGACCGTAGACTCGCAGGCATGGCTGAGCTGCGCGGCGGCATCGATCTCGGCGGGACGAAGATCCAGACGGCGATCGTCGACGCTGGCGGCAAGGTGTCAGGCGAAGCGCGGCATCCGACGCCGACCGAGGGCGGACCGCAGGACGTTGCCGAGGCGATGGCGACGGCCATGCGCGAGGCGGCCGCGGACGCCGGCGTCGAGACGAGCGAGCTGGCGGGAGTCGGTGTCGGCTCTCCCGGCGACGCCGACGAGAAGACCGGCGTCGTCTCCGCTGCGCGCAACCTGCCCGGCTGGGAGGGCAGCTTCCCCCTCGCCGAGACGCTGAAAGACGCTCTCGGGACCGAGGTCAGGATCGGCAACGACGTCCAGGTTGCCACCGAAGCGGAGTTTCAGCTCGGCGCCGGCAGGGAGTTCGAGAGCCTGATCGGCGTCTTCTGGGGAACCGGAGTCGGCGGCGGCTTGATCCTCGACGGCAAGCCGTGGCTGGGCCGCGGGGCGGCAGCCGAGATTGGGCACATGGTCGTCAAGCGCGGCGGCGCCAAGTGCCCCTGCGGACGCGAAGGCTGCCTCGAGGCTTACGCCGGGCGCAAAGCGCTGGAAGCCGAGGCACGGAAGCGTCACGACGACGGCGAGAAGACCGACCTCTTCAAGCTGATGGAGAAGCACGAAAAACCGCGCCTGACCAGCGGCATCTGGGAGCGCGCCCTCGACCACGAGGACAAGCTCGCCGAAGAGCTGATCGAGCGCGCGGTCGAGGCGCTCGGCACTGGGATCGCCTCGGCGATCAACCTGCTCGACGTCGAAGCGGTGATCCTCGGCGGCGGCCTCGGCATCCGCTTCGGCGAGCGATTGATGGAGCCGCTGATGGAGGAGATGGACAAGCACCTCTTCGTCAACGAACGGCCGCCGACGGTTCGGGTCGCCTCGCTCGGCGACCTCGGCGGCGCGATCGGCGCCTCCCTGCTCGTCTCCCGCTAGGCAGCCACCGGCTCGCGCCGCCGCGACGAGCGCTTCGGCTTCGCCGGCTCGACCAACTCGCGGAGGAAGCTGCCCGTGTAGGAACCCTTGACCGCGGCGACCTCCTCGGGGGTGCCGGTGGCGACGATCTCGCCGCCGGCTTCGCCGCCCTCCGGGCCGAGGTCGACGAGCCAGTCGGCGGTCTTGATCACGTCCAGGTTGTGCTCGATCACGACCACCGAGTTGCCGGCGTCGACGAGGCGGCCGAGCACGTCGAGCAGCCGCTGCACGTCGGCGAAGTGGAGCCCGGTCGTCGGCTCGTCGAGGATGTAGAGGGTGTCGCCGGTGGCGACTTTCGAGAGCTCGGTCGCCAGCTTGATCCGCTGCGCCTCGCCGCCGGAGAGCGTCGTCGCCGGCTGTCCAAGGCGGATGTAGTCGAGGCCGACGTCGTGCAGGGTGCGCAGACGACGGGCGATCTTCGGCACGTTCTCGAAGAACCCGACCGCCTCCTCGACCGACATCTCCAGCACGTCGGCGATGCTCTTGCCCTTGAAGCGGACCTCGAGGGTCTCGCGGTTGTAGCGCTTGCCGTGGCACTGCTCGCAAGGGACGTAGACGTCGGGCAGGAAGTGCATCTCGATCTTGATCTGGCCGTCGCCTTTGCAGACCTCGCAGCGACCGCCCTTGACGTTGAAGGAGAAGCGGCCGGGCTTGTAGCCGCGCGCCCGCGACTCCTGGGTCTGGGTGAAGAGCTGGCGGATGTGGTCGAAGACGCCGGTGTAGGTGGCCGGGTTCGAGCGCGGGGTGCGGCCGATCGGCGACTGGTCGATGTTGATGATCTTGTCGATCTGATTGAGACCGTCGATCGAATCGTGCGCCCCCGGCCGCAGCTTCGCCTGGTGCAGACGGTTGGCAACCGCGTGGTGGAGCGTCTCGTTGACCAGCGTCGACTTGCCCGAGCCGGAGACGCCGGTGACGCAGCAGAAGACTCCCAGCGGGATCATCACGTCGACGTCCTTGAGGTTGTGTTCGCGAGCGCCGCGGACGACGAGGGTCCCGGTCGGCGCCCGCCGCTCCTCCGGCACCTCGATCTTTTTCTTCCCCGAGAGGTACTGCCCGGTCAACGACGCCGAGTTCTTCGCCACCTGCTTCGGCGTCCCGGCGGCGATCACGTGGCCGCCGTGTTCGCCGGCGCCGGGCCCGAGGTCGACGAGGTGGTCGGCCGCCATCATCGTTCCCTCGTCGTGCTCGACGACGATCACGGTGTTGCCGAGGTCGCGGAGGCGGTCGAGGGTCGCGATCAGCTTCTCGTTGTCGCGCTGGTGCAGCCCGATCGAGGGCTCGTCGAGCACGTACATCACCCCGACCAGGTGCGAGCCGATCTGGGTCGCGAGCCGGATCCGCTGCGCCTCGCCGCCGGACAGCGTCCGCGCCGAACGCGCCAGCGAGAGGTAGCCGATGCCGACGTTCTCGAGGAAGGAGAGCCGCTCGGTGATCTCGCGCACGATCAGCCGGGCGATCGCCCGCTCGGTCTCGGTCATCTCCAGCTCGCGGATCCACTCCGAGGCGGCTTGGGCGGAGAGGTCGCTGTACTCGGCGAGACTGAGGCCGCCGACCTTGACCGCGAGGCTCTCCGGGCGCAGCCGCGCGCCCTTGCAGGCGGGGCAGGGCTGCTCGGCCATGTAGCCCTCGATTCGCTCACGGTTGGACTCCGAGTCGGTCTCTTCGTAGCGCCGCTGCAGGTTGTTGACGATCCCCTCGAAGCGCACCTTGTATGAGCGGCGGCGGCCGAAGCGGTTGGTGTAGGAGACGTGGTGGCGCTCGTCGCCGGTCCCGTAGAGGAAGATCTCCCGCTCCTCCGCGGTCAGCTTCGACCAGGGCTTGTCGGCGTCGACGCCGTAGGCTTCGGCGACGGAGGCGATCAGCCGCTTCCAGTAAGCGCTGATGCCGCGATTCCAGGGCTGGAGAGCGCCCTCGGCCAGCGACAGCGTCGGATCGGGGACGACCAGTTCGGGGTCGATCACGCGCTGGAAGCCGAGCCCGTGGCAGCGGTCGCAGGCGCCGTGGGGCGAGTTGAAGGAGAAGATCCGTGGCTCCAGCTCCGGGATCGAGGTGCCGCAGTTGAGGCAGGCGAACTGCTCCGAGAAGAGCAGCGTCTCCCCCTCCTGCTCGCCGCTGACGATCTCGACTTCGATCAGCCCCGCCGCCAGCCCGGCCGCCGCTTCCACCGACTCCGAGAGCCGCCGCCGCAGCTCGCCTTTCATCACCAGGCGGTCGACGACGATCGAGACGTCGTGTTTGTACTTTTTGTCGAGGGCGATCTCCTCGTCGAGGCGGCGCAGCTCACCGTTGATCTTCGCCCGCGAGTAGCCCTCGAGCCGCATCTGGTCGAGCAATTTGCCGTACTCGCCTTTGCGGCCGCGGACGACCGGCGCCATCACCATGAATTTGGTCCCGTCCGCCAGCGTCATCAGCCGGTCGACGATCTGCTCCTGGGTCTGGCCGGTGATCTCCTCGCCGCACTCGGGGCAGTGCGGGGTGCCGATCCGCGCCCAGAGCAGGCGCAGGTAGTCGTAGATCTCGGTCACGGTGCCGACCGTCGAGCGCGGGTTGCGCGAGGTCGTCTTCTGGTCGATTGAGATCGCCGGCGAGAGCCCCTCGATCGAGTCGACGTCGGGCTTCTCCATCAACCCGAGGAACTGCCGCGCGTAGGCCGACAGCGACTCGACGTAGCGCCGCTGCCCCTCGGCGTAGATCGTGTCGAAGGCAAGGCTCGACTTCCCCGACCCCGACAGGCCGGTGATCACGATCAGCGCGTCCCGGGGCAGCTCGACGTCGATGTCCTTGAGGTTGTGCTCCCGGGCACCCGAGATGACGATTCGCTCAGATGCAGCCACTCCCGTCGATTCTAGACAGGCGAACAGATGTTCCCTGCCAGACACGACAAGGCAGTGTGCCTTTTCCCCGCTATGAGAGGAAAAGGCACACGGCTGGGAGGACGGGCCTAGAGCGCCGCGGTGAGTTTGCGGCGGTAGACGCGCGATGTGGGATCGGCGGGGTCGGTCTCGTCGAGGATGCCGACGACGACGCGGCGGATCAGGTCGCGGATCTCGTCGGAAGTGAGGTCCCCGTTGGAGACGGCGCCGTTCCGTGGCAGCTCGCCCAGCGTCTGGATCAGGCTGTCGAGGGCGGCATCGCGCTCGCCGCGGTCGAGGGAGGCGAAGGCGTCGGTGAGGAGGCCGGCCCGCGCGAGGCGGACGCGGGCGACGATGCCCGCGGCGCCGAAGTCTCCCTCGTGGTCGGCGACCGCCGCCAGTGCCTCGTCCTCGGCGCCGCGCTCGAGGCGGGCTTTGGCGAGGGCGACGGCTACGTCCGCTCGGCGCGGCTCCAGTTCCGCCGCCTCACGCAGCGAGAGCTCGTCGCCGGCAAGCAGCAGTTCTTCGGCGCGGGTGGTGACGAACTTGTCGAAGAAGGCCTCGACCCGGGCCGGTGGCAAGGCGCCGGTGAACTCGTCGACGACCTTACTCTCGCGGAACACCTTGACGGCCGGGATCCCCTGCACCCGGTACAGCGCCGCCAGCTGCTGGTTGGCATCGACGTCGACCTTGACCAGCTCGATCTTCCCCTTGCGAGCGGCCGCGGCCTCCTCCAGCGCCGGACTCAGGGCTTTGCAAGGCCCGCACCAATCGGCCCAAAAGTCGACCACCACAGGGAGCTCGTGAGAACGCTGGAGTACTAACTGATCGAAGGTGTCTTCAGTGGCTGGGACGGACACAGTTCGAGCTTAGTCATCCCCTGTTCAGAGAGTGTTGAGAGCGCGGTCCGCCGACTGACAACTTCTGCAACACACCAGCGGGTGACTAAGCGCCTGCGGTCATCCCGTCGAGGTCACGGCGGAGCTCGCGAAGCTCGTCGCGAATCCGCCCCGCCTCCTCGAAGCGCAGGTCGTCGGCGGCGGCCAGCATCTCCTCCTCGAGGGCGACGATCGTCTTCTCCAGCTCCTCGGGCGAGGCGAATTCCTCGGCCCGCTTGCGCCGCCGCTTGCGGGGTGCCCGGTCCTCCATCGCTAGGAACTCGGCCATCTCAGAGATGCCTTTGCGCACCGTCTCCGGGGTGATCCCGTGCTCCTTGTTGTAAGCGAGCTGGATCGCCCGGCGGCGGTCGGTCTCGCGCATCGCCGCCCGCATCGCCGCGGTCTCCTTGTCGGCGTACATCACCACCCGCCCGTTGACGTTGCGCGCCGCCCGCCCGATCGTCTGCACCAGGCTGGTCTCGCCGCGGAGGAAGCCCTCCTTGTCGGCATCGAGGATCGCGACCAGCGAGACCTCGGGCAGGTCGAGCCCCTCGCGCAGGAGGTTGACGCCGACGAGGACGTCGTACTCGCCGAGCCGCAGGTCACGGATGATCTGAATCCGTTCCAGGGTGTCGATCTCGGAGTGCAGGTAGCGCACTTTCACCCCGTACTCGAGCAGGTAGGCGGTGAGGTCCTCGGCCATCTTCTTGGTCAGGGTGGTGACGAGGGTGCGCTCTTTGTTCTCCGCTACCCGCTTGACCTCGTTCATCAGGTCGTCGATCTGGTTCTTCGTCTCCCGCAGCTCGATCTCCGGATCGACGATCCCGGTCGGCCGGACGATCTGCTCCACCGTGCGGCTCGCTTCGGCTTTCTCGAACGGGCCCGGCGTTGCCGAGACCATCACCAGCTGGTTCACCCGGGCGAGGAACTCGTCGAATTTGAGCGGCCGGTTGTCCATCGCCGAGGGCAGCCGGAAGCCGAAGTCGACCAGCGACGTCTTGCGCGATCTATCCCCCTCGTACATGCCGCCGATCTGCGGGATCGTCTGGTGGCTCTCGTCAACGAAGACGACGAAATCGTCGGGGAAGTAATCGATCAGGGTGTGCGGGGGGCTGCCGGGGGGGCGGCCGTCGAGGATGCGCGAGTAGTTCTCGATCCCCGAGGTGAAGCCGAGCTCCTTGATCATCTCGAGGTCGTACATCGTCCGCTGCCGCAATCGGTGGGCCTCCAGCTGTTTGCCTTCCGCTTCCAGTTCGGCCGTCCGCGATTCCAGTTCGGCGCGGATCTCGTCGACCGCACGGTCGACGGTCTCGTCTTTGGTCACGTAGTGGGAGGCGGGCCAGACCGAGACGTGGTCGATCACGTCGAGCACCTCGCCGGTCAGCGGGTCGAAGTGCTGGATTCCCTCGATCTCGTCGCCGAAGAGGGCGATCCGGTAGGCCGACTCGGCGTAGGAGGGCATGATCTCCAGGACCTCGCCGCGGACCCGGAAGGCGCCGCGGCCGAGCACCTGGTCGTTGCGCTGGTACTGCATCTTCACCAGCTTGCGGAGGACGTCGTCGCGGTCGATTTCCTCGCCGACTTTGAAGAGCTGCATTTTTTCGTTGTAGACCTGGGGCGAGCCGATCCCGTAGATGCAGGAGACCGAGGCGACGATGATCACGTCGCGGCGGGCGAACAGCGCCGCCGTGGCGGCGTGGCGGAGCCGGTCGATCTCGTCGTTGATCGAGGAGTCCTTCTCGATGTAGAGGTCCTGCGCCGGGACGTAGGCCTCCGGCTGGTAGTAGTCGTAGTAGGAGACGAAGTACTCGACGGCGTTGTCGGGGAAGAAGGTCCGAAACTCGTTGCAGAGCTGGGCGGCGAGCGTCTTGTTGTGCGCCAGCACGAGCGTCGGGCGCTGCAGCTCCTGGATGACGCCGGCCATCGTCATCGTCTTGCCCGTGCCGGTGGCGCCGAGCAGCGTCGTGAAGCGGTCTCCGTCGCGCACGGCCTGGGAGATCTCGGCGATCGCCTTGGGCTGATCGGCGGCCGGCGTGAAGATGTCGTCGAGCTTGAACTTCGGCACGACGGCGCACGATAGCGCCGGTGTAGGCCAGCCCATGACCCGCAACGGGGCGAAGTCGACCCTCGTGGCACCTATTCCC
>DASZEL010000004.1:0-190356 GCA_035940865.1 Solirubrobacterales bacterium | reverse complement strand
TACCGCCTTTTTCCGAGCGAGCGCGAATGATCTTGTCGAGGCCATCGAAAGCGCCGCCGCAAATGAAGAGGATGTTCGTCGTGTCCACCTGCACGAACTCCTGGTTCGGGTGCTTGCGCCCGCCCTGCGGCGGAACCGACGCCGTCGTGCCCTCGAGGATCTTGAGCAGGGCCTGCTGCACGCCCTCGCCCGACACGTCCCGGGTGATCGACGGGTTCTCGCTCTTGCGGGCGATCTTGTCGACCTCGTCGATGTAGATGATCCCCGTCTCGGCCTTCTTGACGTCGTAGTCCGCGGCCTGGATCAGCTTGAGCAGGATGTTCTCGACGTCCTCGCCGACGTAGCCGGCCTCGGTCAGCGCGGTCGCGTCGGCGATCGCGAAGGGGACGTTGAGGATCCGCGCCAGCGTCTGGGCCAGCAGCGTCTTGCCGCAGCCGGTCGGGCCGAGCATCATGATGTTCGACTTCTGCAGCTCGACCTCGGTCTCGTCGGACTGGGCGATCTGGACCCGCTTGTAGTGGTTGTAGACGGCGACCGAGAGCGACCGCTTCGCCGCCTCCTGGCCGACTACGTACTCCTGCAGGACGTCGTATATCTCCTGCGGTTTCGGCAGGTTCTCGAGCTCGAAGGCGGGTGGTGCCGTCAGCTCCTCGTCGATGATCTCGTTGCAGAGGTCGATGCACTCGTCGCAGATGTAGACGCCGGGACCGGCGATCAGCTTTTTGACCTGACGCTGCGACTTGCCGCAGAAGCTGCAGAGGAGCTGCTCATTCGAGTCTGAAGGACGTGCCAGCGGGATCCCCTCCTAATGGGATGTTCTCTTACCTCCGGCGGCGTCCCAAAGCTTAGACGGGGACTTGCACCGGTCCGTGAGGGTCGTTTACGGCATCGGCGCGAGTGTCCCTGCACATGAGCGCAGCCTTGCGTGGCGCTACCGTTGAGCGGGTGCCCGCCGAGCTCGAGATCGCGCCGATCAGTGCCGAGGAGTTCGAGGAGCTGCTGCCGCTGATCGCCGCCTACCAGCGCTTCTACGAGGTCGAGGAGATCGACGAGGCCCGCAACCGCACCTTCTTCCACCGCTTCCTCGCTCCCAGCGAGGACGGTCTCCTGCTCGGCGCCCGCCGCGACGGCCAGCTCCTCGGCTACGCCTGCCTCTACTGGCACTTCAGCTCGCTGGAGGCCGTCGAGAGCGTGTTGATGAACGACCTCTACGTCAGCGAAGAGGCCCGCGGCGAGGGGGTCGGCCGCGCTCTGATCGAAGCAACCGCCGAAGTGGCGCGCGAGCGCGGCGTCCCCTTCGTCGAGTGGTCGACCGCCCCCGACAACCACACCGCCCAGCGCCTCTACGACTCGACCGGCGCCGAGCGCTCGGAGTGGTTCAGCTACGAACTGCGGGTCTAGTCCAGCCGGTCCAAGACCCTGAAGATCGCCTCTATCAGCGCCCGCCGCTCATCTCGCCCTTCTTTCAGCTCGGCGAGGATCGCGTCCGTCTTGCGAGCGCTTTCAAGCATCACCACCCGTTCCTCCTGCCAGCGTGCGTCGGCCTCGGCCCATTGCCGCTCCAGCCTTGCGGTGGCGGCTTCTTGCTGAGCGGTGGCCTCTTCCTGCTTTTTCCTCGCCTCCTCGACGCCCGCTCGCGCGATTTCGGTGCGCGCGGCGCACTCAGCTAGAACCGCAGACAGTTCCTTCCCCGTCATAGGAGGGATTGTGCCAGGCAAAAGCGCGCGAGTGGCGCGCAGATTGGAGAAATTCTGCAACGCGTTAGCGTCAATTCCGTGACTTTCGATTTAGAGCCGATCAGCCGCGACGATCCGGAGGTGCGACGGCTGTACGCGGACTTCGTGCGCGAGGCCGACGGGCCGCTGGTCTACGACCGCGAGGGAGCCGGCGTCGACCTCGACGAGGAGATCGCGAAGGGGCCGCCGGAGGACCTCGTGCCGCCGAACGGCGTCCTCCTGCTGGCACGAGCAGACGGTGAGGCGGCCGGCCTCGGCGGCGTCCGCTACCTCGACACCGAGATCGCCGAGGTGAAGAGCATGTATGTGGCGCCGCCCTTCCGCGGCAGCGGCCTCGGCCGGCAGATCCTCACCCGCCTCGACGAGATCGCCCTCGAACACGGCTGCCGCGCTGTCCGCCTCGACACCTCCGACTACCTCACCCCCGCCGTCAACCTCTACCGCGCGGGCGGCTACCGCGAGGTCCCCGCCTACAACGAGAACCCGAAAGCCGACCTTTGGTTCGAGCGCGATCTCACCTGAACTCAGGAGTAGCGGTCCCAGCGGCGGAGGTCGGGTTCGGGGTTGATCGCGAGGCCGTGGACGTGGATCTCGAAGTGGAGGTGGCAGCCGAGGCCTGCCGCGTTGCCGGTTTCACCGACCGCGCCGACGCGCTCTCCCTCCCACACCCGCTCGCCCTCTCGGACTCGTGCCGGACGCGGCATGTGGGCGTAGAAGTAGCTGCGCCACTCGCCTTCGCCGTGGAGCAGCAGGTAGTTGCCGTAGAGGACCGGGTCATAGCCCGCTTGGAGGACGCGGCCGTTGCGCACCGCCACCAGCTCGGTGCCGCAGGCGGCGGTGATGTCGAAGCCTTCGTGGATGCGGCCGCCGCTGCGGGGCGCGTGATAGGCGCCGACCGCTCCCCGCACCCCGTGCGGGCCCCGCACCGGGAAGACATGGCCGTAGTAGGCGACGCCGCCGTCGCGGCCGGCGATCTGGCCGGAGGCAGGTGCGGCGAAAACCGCCGCGAGAGCAAGAACTGAAACGAAGAGGCGCTTCAGTGGTGCTCGATCACGCGGTCGACGATGCTGTACTCCTTCGCCTCCTCCGCGCTCATGAAGTAGTCCCGCTCGGTGTCTTTGGTGACCTTCTCGAACGGCTGCCCGGTGTGCTGGGCGATGATCTCGTCGAGGCGGCGGCGGACGTCGATGATCTCTTTGGCGTGGATCTCGATGTCGGTCGCCTGACCCTGGAAGCCGGCCGAGACCTGGTGGATGAGGATCTTCGAGTTCGGCAGCGCCATTCGCTTGCCGGCGGCGCCGCCGCTCAACAGCAGCGCCCCCATGCTCATCGCGATGCCGACGCAGATCGTCTGCACGTCGGGCTTGATGAACTGCATCGTGTCGTAGATCGCCAGCCCCGAGTAGACCGAGCCGCCAGGCGAGTTGATGTAGAGGCTGATGTCCTTGTCCGGGTCCTCCGACTCCAGGTGCAGCATCTGGGCGACGATCAAGTTGGCGATGTCGTCGTTGACCGGGGTGCCGAGGAAGACGATCCGCTCGCCCAGCAGGCGCGAATAGATGTCAAACGCACGCTCGCCGCGCGACGTCTGCTCGACCACCATCGGGACCAGAGGACTCATGGAGCGCACTCTATAGAAGCCGTCAGGCGTGCTCAGCCGCTGCCGGGAGTCCAGAGCTCGCCGCTTTTCGGCCCTTTCGAGCCCTCCGGCGCGAGGATTTTGTCTCGCGCCTCGGCTTTCTCTTTGCGAGCGTCGGCTTCCTCTTTGGGGATCGGTTTCGCCGCCTCGGCGACGAGCTCGATCGCTTTGCGAGCGCGGAGGTCTTCGCGGACCATCGAGTCGCGGCCGCTCTTGCGCAGGCGCTCCAGCAATTTCTCGGGGGTGGTGCGTTCGTGTTCGGCGCTGTGCTCCAGCGCCTCCACCATTTCCTCCTCCGTTACCTCGATCGCCTCGGCCTCGGCGATCGCGGTTACGACCGCCTCCCGCTTCAGCTCTTTTTCGGCGTCGGGTTTGGTCTCGGCAACCAACTCCTCGCGCGTTTTGCCCTGCATCTGCAGGAACGCGTTCGGGTCCATCCCGCGGCCGGCGAGCTGCCGTTCCATCCGCTCCCAGCGTTCTTCGGCCCGGGCGGTCGCCAGCTCGTCGGGCACCTCGACGGTGGCCGCTTCGACCGCAGCGTCGATCGCGGCGAGGCGGAAATCTTCCTCAGCCCGGCTGCCGAGGGCGGCGCCGACTTTCTCGCGGATGTCGGCGCGCAGCTCCTCCAGCGTGTCGAACTCGGATGCGTCGGAGGCGAACTCGTCATCGAGGTCCGGCAGGACTTTCTCCCGCACCTCCTTGACCTTCACTTTGAAGACGGCATCATTGCCCGCCAGGTGCTCGGCCTGGTAGTCGGAGGGAAAGGTCACTTTGACCTCGCGCTCCTCCCCCGCTTTGCTCCCTACGAGCTGCTCCTCGAAGCCCTCGATCAGCTGGCCGGAACCGAGCCCCAGCAAGTAGTCCTCCGCGGTGCCGCCTTGGAAGGCGGAGCCGTCGACGAACCCCTCGAAGTCGATCAGCAGCGAGTCGCCCTCGGCGGCGGCGCGATCGACCTGCTCGAGACGAGCGAAGCCCTCGCGGATCCGCTCCACCTCCGTGTCGACGATTTCGTCGGGGACCTCTTGCTCGGCTTTCCCGACCTCGAGGCCTTTGTAGTCACCGAGCTTCGCCTCCGGCCGCACCCCGACCGTGAACTTGAACTCAAGCGCCTGCCCCTCGTCCTCCGGCGTCGAGACCATCTCGATGCTGGGGTCGCCGATCGGGCTGACGCCAGAGTCGAACAGGGACTGTTCGTACCACTCCGGCAGCGCCTCCCGGATCGCCTCCTGCAAGACGGAGCCGAAGCCGATCCGCTGGATCACCAGCGACGCCGGCGCCTTGCCGGCGCGGAAACCCGGCATCCGCATCTCTTTTGCCAGCGTCCGGGCGGCACGGGAAGTCGCCTTATCGACGTCGGCGGCAGGCACTTCGACCTGCACTTCGGCACGGGCGTTCGGCAGCTCTTTAACGGTGGTCTTCATCGGACGCGTGACCCTAGAGGATCGGTCATCGGCGCCGCGCCAGCATCGTCCGCAGCGCGACCGAGAAGTCGATCGCAAACGACAGGCCCCGGCCGATCGGTCCGGTCACCAGCCAAGCCCGCAGTCTCTCCCCGGCTTTACTGCTTCCTTCATTCATTCGCGTATTCCAGCAGGGAGGAGTCGACCAGCCACTCGACCGGGGCGCGGTCGTCGGTATAGACCTCGCCGCCCGGCAGCCGTGGCGCCAGCCTCGCGGCCGCCTGCCGCGCCTCCGGGCGCAGGGCCGGCGGCAGGGCCGGCAGATCCGCCCGCAGGCGCCCGGCGGAGAAGGCGCCCTCGCCAGCGACCAGGAGCGTGTTGGTGGGCTCGATCGGATAGCGCAGGACCCGCGGAAAGGCAGCAGCCATCGTCCGGCCGAGCACTCGCTCCAGCTCCTGCCCACCCTCCGGATGGCCGACGTTGACGATCACGATCCCCGCCGGCGCCAGTCGCTCCCGGGCCAGCTCGAAGAACTCCCTCGTCGCCAGGTAGAAGGGGATGTAGGGCTGGCGGTAGGCGTCGACCATGATTGCGTCATAGCCGCCGGCCGAGCGCTCCAGCCAGGGGCGGGCGTCCTCGCTGAAGACCTCCATCCGCGGGTTGCGCAGGTCGAAGAACCGCCGTCCCAGCTCGGTCAGCTCGGCATCGATCTCGACTGCGTCGATCGCGGTCGCGGGGAAGAAGTGGCCGAAGGAGCGGGCGACGGTCCCAGCGGCGTTGCCGAGGATCGCGATCCGCTGCGGGGGGCGCCCGCTTGCCGCAGCCGGCAGGACCAGCTGCCCGTCCCAGTAGTCGCCGGTGAGGTAGGTGCCGGGCCGATAGAGCGAGTGGACGGCCTGGCCCTCGTTCAGCTCCAGCACCCGGCTGCCGTCGGGCCGTTCGACCACCCGCGCGTACTGCTGCGTGGTCTCAGCCTCGTAGAGAACGCGCCCGTCGGCGTCGGCCTTGATCGTCCCGACCGGAACAGCAAGGAGCGCCAGCAGCGAGAGCGGGACCGCGATCCCGCGTCGGCCCACCCCCAGCGTCGCCACCAGCGCCAACCCGAGAGCGAAGACGAGGAAGGTGCGCTGGGTGCCGAGGAGCGGGATCAGCAGCAGCGCCGAAACCATCGTCCCCAGCAGCGAACCGGCAGTGGAGATCGCGTAGAGCCGGCCCACGACCTCCCCCGAGCTCGCCACTTCGCCGACCGCAAGCCGCACCGCCCAAGGGGCCGCCGCCCCGAGCAGGGTCACCGGAACCGCCACCAGGACCAGGACGCCGAACAGCGACCCGGCAAAGCCGCCGATCGAGACCGTGTCGAAGGCGTCGACCGAGAACTTGAGAAAGGGTCGGGCAGCAAAGGGAACCAGGGCGATGAGGACGGCGGCGGCAAGCACCAGGGCGCAGAGGCCACGCAGGTGCGGGTGGCGGTCGGCGTAGCGGCCGCCGAACCAGTAGCCGGCCGAGAGGGCAACGAGGACGACGCCGATCGTGTTCGCCCAGACCACGGTCGAGGCGCCGAAGTAAGGCGCCAGCAGCCGCGCCGCCGCGATCTCCACCCCGAGGCTGGAAGCGCCGACGACGAAGACCAGCGCCGTCAGCAGCCGCCGCTCAGACCGGGCGGTCGTCGCCATCTCCCCCGGCGGCAAGCAGCTGGCGCTCGAGCCGCGCGCCCTGTCCGGCGGCAACCGCGCGCTGCGCCCGCGCCTCGTCGAGCTCGACCCCCCGCTCCAGCGCCAGGTCGAGCAAGCGCTGCTTCTCGATCCCCTCCCGCGACCACTCGAAGAAGAACCAGGCGAGCAGGCCGAGGCCGAGGAAGGTCCCCTCGACCATCATTACCACGCCGGCGGTGCTCTGGTCGGCCAGCGGCGAGATCCCCCAGTAGCGCTCGCCGGCGCCGTAGACGGGGTAGAGGACCGAGCCCGTCCACATCAAGACGTTGCCGAGGATCGCGCCGGCGAAGCGCACCGCGATCACGTAGCCGACCTTCCAAGGGGCGGTGAACCAGGTGGGCTTCGGCAGCGGCCCGAAGACCGGCATCCACATCAAGCAGCCGAAGAAGATGAAGCAGGTGTGCTCGAAGGCATGCACCGGTGCTCCGGCGTAGGCGGCGTCGTAGAGCGCCGGAATGTGCCAGATGTAGAAGTTGAGGGCCCAAAGCGGAAAGGCGACGAGCGGGTGGGCGAGGACCCGCAGCCGGTCGAAGAAGCCGATCGCGAGAATCGGCTGCAGCAGCGGCCCGGTCAGGCCGAGGACCAGGAGCAGGGTCGCGATGTCGCCGAGCAGCAGGTGCTCGACCATGTGCGCGATCACCAGCTCCTCGCCGATGTGGGCGATCGGCGAAGCGAGGGCGATCGCGATCGTCAGCAGACCCGCCGCGAAGCAGAGCTGACGCCAGAGCGGCACCGGCCGGCCGCGATCGGCCAGGGTCGTCGAGCGCTTCGCGTAAAGCACGGCGGCAAACAGCAGCGGCAGCAGCTCCAACGGAGCGAAGACGCCAGCCACGTGGGCGATCGGGAAAACCATCGAATTCAGCGTAGCCCGCTGCTAGCTTGGCTTCGCCTGTGAGCTCCCAAGAACATCGTTTCCCCCCGATCGGGAGCTACGGCTTCCTCTCCGACTGCCACACCGCTGCGCTGATCTCCTTCAGCGGCAGCGTCGAGTGGCTCTGCTGCCCGCGCTTTGACTCCCCCAGCGCCTTCGCGGCGCTACTCGACCGCGGCGCCGGCCATATGTCCCTGCGGCCGAAGGGCGTGATCGTCCCGATCAGCCGCCGCTACTCCCCCGGCACGCTGGTGATCGAGACGACCTGGGTCACCGACACCGGCTGGGCCGTGGTCAAGGATGCCCTGACGATCGCCGACTGGGTCCCGGCCGACGGCGACCCCGACAGCCCCCGCGCCCGCCCCGACACCGAACACGAGTCCGACCGCTCGCTGCTGCGGACGATCACCTGCATCGACGGCGCGGTCGAGATGGAGATGGAGTGCTTGCCCCGCTTCGATTACGGCCGCGAGGAGGCGAAATGGAGCGGCGGCGAGCTCGGCGAAGCGGTGGCAACCGGCCCTGACGGCACCGAGTTGCTGCTGACCAGCGACCTCGACCTTCGGATCGAGGACGGCGCCGCCCACGGCAGGGTCACCCTGCACGAAAACCAGCACGCCTTCTGCGCGCTGACCTGGACCGACGGCGGGCTCGGCGGCCCCCGCAGCGCCCCCGAGGCGCTGGAGCGGATCGACTCGACCGAAGAGTTCTGGCGCGAATGGCTGCGCGACGGCAACTTCCCCGACCACCCCTGGCGCGTCCACCTGCAGCGCTCGGCGCTGGTCCTCAAGGGCCTCACCTACACCCCCACCGGCGCGATCGTCGCCGCCCCCACCACCTCGCTGCCGGAGACGCCCGGCGGCGAACGCAACTGGGACTACCGCTTCAGCTGGATCCGCGACTCGACCTTCAGCCTCTGGGCCCTGCACACCCTCGGCTTCGACCACGAGGCACGCGACTTCATGCGCTTCATCGTCGAAGTCTGCAAGGACAGACCCGACCTCCAGATCATGTACGGGATCGGCCACGAGCGCGAGCTCGAGGAGAAGACGCTCGACCACCTTTCCGGCTACGGCGGCGCCAAGCCGGTGCGGATCGGCAACGGCGCCTACGACCAACGCCAGAACGACGTCTGGGGGTCGCTGCTCGACTCCGTCTACATCCACGAGAAGGCGCTGCGCGGCAGCGGTACCCCGGCCGACCGTGACCTGATCCGCTACCAGGTGGAGGCGGCGATCGCCGCCTGGCCGCAACCCGACCAGGGCATCTGGGAGTCCCGCGGCGAGCCCCAGCACTACGTCTCCTCGAAGCTGATGATCTGGGTCGCCGTCGACCGCGGCGCCCGCCTTGCTCGTTGGGTGCCCGAGGGCGCCGAGGCCGGGCGTTGGCACGACAAAGCCGAGGAGTGGCAGGCCAAGGCCGACGAGTTCAAGGCCGAGATCCTCAAGCGCGGGGTCAGGGACGGGATCTTCCGCCAGCACTACGGCACCGACGCCCTCGACGCCTCGCTGCTGCTGATCCCGCTCTACCGCTTCCTGCCGCCCGACGACCCCCGGGTGCGCAACACCGTCAACGCGATCGCCGAGGACCTGACCGAGCACGGCCTCGTCTGTCGCTACAAGGTGGAGGAGACCGACGACGGCCTCCAGGGCCGCGAGGGCACCTTCCTGATCTGCTCCTTCTGGCTGGTCTCGGCGCTCTCGGAGATCGGCGAGCCACGGCGAGCGCGGGAGCTCTGCGAACGCCTGCTCGAGGCGGCGGGGTGGCTCGACCTCTACGCCGAGGAGCTGGAGGCAGAGTCGGGTCGCCACCTCGGCAACTTCCCGCAGGCGTTCACCCACCTGGCGCTGATCAACGCGGTCTCCCACGTGATCGCCGACGAGCGGCGCGAGAAGGGCGGCTACACCGCGGTCTTCACCGAGATGGGCGGGATTCGCGAGGACGCGTAGACCCTCCGAACCACGCAAGAATCTCAGACAAGAGACCTACAGACAAGACGTCGCCGCCGGTCCCTATATTGCGGTGGTGATGACAACTACCAACCGCTTGGACGGCAACTACCGGCTGATCGATCCCCGCCACCCGTTGCGGCGCTGCATTGTGCGCGCGCCGGCGGACGGCGAAGAGGCGCGGCCGCCAAGTCCAGGCCTTCGGCTAGGGGAAAGCGAAGACGGCGGGACCGGGGAGAGTTCCGGCGACGCCTCTACTTGAGCATGGGAGGGGCCATGAAAACGAGCAAGGAATACAAACGACCTGGGCAGAGGACGAAGCCGTCGAATCGGCGGTGCTGCGACAACTGTTGGACCTGCACCCGACGCGGCTGACGCTGGAGGAGCTGGCGCGGGAATTTGGCGCCAGGGCCTGTGATTTCGCCGCCAACGATGCGGTCGAAAGGGCGGTGCGCGACCTTGCCGCCGCCGGTCTTCTCCACCGCGGGGAAGAATTCGTCGCGCCGACGCGGGCGGCGCTGCGGTTCAACGAGCTGCTGGACCGGTAGGAACCTGGTGGAACCCGGTGCGCAGGCGTGCCCGCAGCTCGCGGGCCGCCGGCGCCGCCACCGGGTCCGCCGAAGAGACAAGGATCACATCGGCGGCCGGAAAGCTGCCGAGCTGGTCTTCGACCGCCTGGACGAGGTCCTCGTCACCGACCCGCGCCTCCGCCTGCACCCCGGCTGCCGCGAGAGCGGCGACGCTGACGACGAGGCGCTGCTGAGCGTCCCGCCGCGCCGCCTCGATGTCAGAGGCCCAGCGATCGAGGAAACCGATCTTTGCGGGAGCCAGCACCATTACCTCCGCCTCACTGCCTGAGTCCTTGATCAAGGACGCGACCCGCTCGACTGCCTCCGGCTCCTCGAGGCGATCGGCCAGGACCACCAGTACGCGCTGCTGGTCTGCACTTGCAGGCGAAGGACCGATCGCGCCCTGCGGCCGCTGGCGAACCGCGGCGTAGACGATTGCTACCGCGACCAACGCCCCCATCGCAACCCCGATGCCGGGTCCGCCTAGATAGAAGGCGAAAGCGATTGGGACGGCGATCGCGGCGACGATCAGCGGAAGCTTCCACGGAGACACCCTTGAAGCTTCTCAAGCGCCCCGATCGCCGTCCCAACTCAACTCGACTAGTTGCCCTTGAGGGTGCCAGCCGTCGGAGTGACGCGCTCCTGCATCGTTCCCATCCGCATGGATCCCACCTCCCTTTTTCCCCTTGTTATTGCCCGGCCGCCGATTTCGCGGCTTGTGGTCTAAATCAATTGAGCAATGAATACTCTAAATGATTCCAGCAATCAAGGTCAGACCAGTAAAACTCGTCAATATTCGGAAAAAGCGGGAGCGTTGTGAAATTCCTGATTGACAGGCTGTAAAGTCCTGTCATCGGCCATTGCCCCTGCAAACGGACTTAAGGAACAAAGGCCTTGCCGAAGACGAAGAACAAGAAAGACGGCGTCGAACAGATCGTCGCCAAAGCATTCGCACATCCCCTGCGAGTGCAGATCCTGATCATTCTCAACGAGAAGGTCGCGAGTCCGAACATGCTCGCCCAGCAACTCGACGAGAGCCTCAACCTCGTCGCGTACCACGTGCGCGTGCTGGAGAAATACGACTGCATCGAGCTGGTCGATACGAAGCAGCGCCGTGGCGCAACCGAGCACTTCTACCGAGCCACCCGTCGCCAGTTCCTCAGCGATGACCAGTGGGCGCAGATGCCAGCCAGCCTTCGACCAGGCATGGCCGCTGCCGTTCTCAAATCCATCTTCGAGGACATCGAGGCGGCGTCGAAGGCCGGAACCCTGGAGGAAGTCGACGAGCTTCACATCAGCCGCACCCCGATGGTGCTCGACAAGCAGGGTTGGTCTGACGTGGCTGACCTGCTGAACGGGTCGCTCGATCGGCTCCTGGAGATCCAGACCGAATCCACCACGCGCCTCGGTGAGAGCAAGGAAGACGGCACGCTCAGCCGGGTGCACCTATTGCATTTCAAGTCGCCGACCGCAGACGAATTGAAGAGCGCTGACTCGGCCGACGAGGCCGAGACCACCGCTTCCTAGGCGTTCTTCCAACCAGCCGCGGCGCCGCTGCCTGCCCCAGCGGCGCCGCCGGCCATGGCTGAGGGGGAACACCGTACTCGCGGTCGGTATCGTTGCCACGACGGTACGCACCGTCGTGCAGCACAGCTTCGGGCTGACGCTCTCGGGGCAGCGACGTTGGATAAGTATCGCCGCCCACTTAACGATGCTGTGAACAGCGAGATTCCCAGAAGCGGAGACCAGTCCAGTCCGGGACCAGGCGAGGGCCTGGCCAGCGAGCGCGTGCTCTGGGCACGCTTCGTCAAAGACCGCGACCCGGCGATTCGCGAGGAGCTGGTGCGGCGGTACCTCCCGTTCGCGAAAAACCTGGCCTTGCGCTACCGCGGCGCCAGCGAGTCCTTCGATGACCTCCTGCAGGTGGCGAGTCTCGGCCTGGTCAACGCGATCGACCGCTTCGACCCCGATCGCGGCGCCCCCTTCACCGCCTTTGCCTCGCCGACGATCCTCGGCGAGCTGAAGCGTCACTTCCGGGATCGCGTTTGGACGGTTCGGGTTCCGCGCGGGCTGCACGACCGGATGGCCGAGGTCGAGAAAGCGATCTCCGAGTTGACGGTCGAGCTGCAGCGCTCGCCTTCTGTGCCTGAGATCGCCGGGCGACTCGAAGTCGACCCGACCGACGTGCTCGAGGTGCTGGAGGCGAACCACAACCGGCGACCGCTCTCGCTCGACCGCCCGGTCGGCGGCGAGGACTCCGAAGAATCGCCGGCGGCCGAGTGGGTCGGGGACGAAGATTCGGGCTACGAACTGGTTGAGGACAAATTGGCGCTGGAGGGGGCTCTCCCCCATCTCGACGAGCGCGAGCGCCTGGTCCTGCAGCTGCGCTTCGTCGAGGACCTGACGCAGTCGCAGATCGCCGAGCGAATCGGCCACTCGCAGATGCACGTCTCCCGGATCCTCCGGCGCACCCTGGAGCGGATCCGCACCGAGGTCGCCGAGCAGAGCGCGGCCGCCGGAGAGTCCGACCGCTAGTCCTTAGCGCGGGTTATTACTCGCGCTAGTTCTTCGCCAGCGAGGAGATGCCGACGACGAGGTACTCGCCTTCGTCGCCCTCCTCGACCCGCAGCTCATCGGTCAACGCCTCGAGCGAGCCGCCCACCTCGGGCAGCTCGAAGCTGGCCCGCAGCCGCTCGGCGCCGCCGTGGGTCATCGGACCGACCTTGAGCTCGATCCCTTTCGGCAGCTCGGCGATGCTGAGCGAGACGTGGCCGTCGGTGAAGCCCTGCGGGGCGCGGGCGGAGATCGCGTCGCTGAGCAGCATCGTGTCGGAGAGGCGGTCGACCGTGATGTCCTGACGTGCCGCCAGGGCTGACAGCGCGCGGCTGAGGACCGGACCGACGATCTCCGGCGGTCCAACCCGGATCCTGGTGGCGTCGTCGGCCATCACCGCGAAGGTCGAGCCGTTTTTGGCACCGTCCTCGCGGGCCGCCAGCGGCAGGTGCATGCGGATCTCAGTGCCTTTGTCGGCGCCGCCCTTGATCTCGAAGCTGTTGGAGAGGGCGGCGATCAGCGTCAGGCCGATCCGCAGGCTCGGGCGCTCGACGTCGGGGCGGGGCCGGATGCCGCTGCCGTGGTCGCGGATGACGACGGTCAGCCCGTCACCGTCGCTCTCGGCCTCGATCTCGAGCGGGCCGGGCTCCATCCCCGCGTAGGCATGGACGACGACGTTCATGCTGGCCTCGGTGACGACCGTCTTCAGGTCGGCGAGAGACGCCTCGTCCATCCCCAGCCGTTCCGCCAAACCGGCCAGCGCGTGGCGGACCACGGCCACGTTCTCGGCACGGGCCGGAAGGGACATTTGAAGCCCCGAGCGATGGTTGGTTGCACTATTCAATATTCCGGCCTGCCCCCAGGAACCTCAAGGCTCGTTTAACGAAGTCGCGAGCATATCCGGCTGTCTCGCATCAAGAGGTGCTTACCCCTGCCGCCCAGAGGCAAAACAGCGGGCGGCAATGCGGTCATCCTGCGGTAGGATCGAGCCGGTGAATCCCGCCCCGTTCGAAGTGAAGGTCGGAGAGCTCGAGCATGGTGTCCGCACGATCTCGGTCCGCGGCGAGCTCGACTTGAGCACTGCTCCCGAACTCGAGGGCCCGCTGGAGCAGGCACTGGACAGCGGCGACGGCTCGGTCCTGATCGACCTTTCGAGCTGCGAGTTCATCGATTCCACCGGAATCGCCCTGATCGTCCGCGCCTGGCAGCGCCTCGACGCGGGCGAAGACGGCCACTCTTTGGTCATCTGCAGCCATAACGAACAGGTCCGCCGCGTCCTCGAGATCACCGGCTTGGAGCTCTCGATCCCGGTTCACGGCACTCGCGACGAGGCCCTTGCCGCGATGGTCGCCTGAGGCGGCGATGTCTCCTCAGCCTCGACGTCCCCGGCTCCCCCGGGAGCTGTTCGAGACCCGCAGCCACGCCTGGCACTCGCTCGGGCTCGGCGACGAGCTGGCGCCGCGGTTCTCGAAACGGCAGTTCGGCGGCCTGCTGCTGGCGCTGCTGCTGATCGCCGGGACGCTCTTCGTCTACTACAACCGCCGCGAGATCGCGCCCGGCTACGGCCAGTGGATCCGGATCGGCACGGTGGCGATCCTGATCATCGTCGGCTCGGCGGCGACGCACTGGCTCGCCCGCGGCCTCTCGCCTCGGCTCTACCGGCGGCTCGACCCGGCCACGGCAGGTACCGCCGGCTTCGTCATCCGCCTGCTGGCGATGACCGCCGTGGTGATCTTCGCGCTGCGAATCGCCGGCGTCACCGCCAGCACCCTCGCGGTCGGCGGCGCCTTCACCGCGGTGCTGATCGGCTTGGCCGCGCAGCAGGCGCTGGGCGGGATCTTCGCCGGCATCGTCCTCCAGAGCACCCGGCCGTTCCGGGTCGGCGAACGGGTACGGCTGGTCGGTGGCGGTGTCGCCGGCTCGCTCGAGGGGACGGTCTCCTCGCTCGGTCTCTTCTACACGACCTTGAGCCAGGGAGCCGACCGGCTGATGGTCCCCAACAGCGTTCTGCTCAGCCTCGTCGTCGTACCGCTGCGGGAGCCCGACAAAGTCGACCTCAAAGCCCGCTTTCCGATGCAGACGAGCCCGAAGCAGGTCGAGGATCGCCTGCTGCAGTCGCTGACCGTCCCCACCCGGTCGAAGCCGAGCGTCTCGCTCGAGGAACTCGACGCCGACGGTGTCGTCTTCCGCGTCAGCGCGACGCCGCTGCGCCCCGAAGACGGCTCGCAGCTGGCCGACGAGGTGCTGGCGGCGCTGCGGCGCGAGGAACCGGCTGAGCCGCACCCCTCCTCCTAGATAACAGGGAGCGGCGGCTCAGGCGAAGATCAGGATCGCGGTGTTGACCACGATTGCCAGCGGCGTGACCGTCAGCGCCAGGGCGCGGAAGAACTTGGCGAAGCCGCCGCGGTAGCGGATGCTCTCGAAGATGCCAAGGCCGACGACGTGGGCGAGGTTGGCGAGGGCGACGCCGATCGCGATCAGGATCGCCACCGCTTCCCAGCCGGACTCGTGGCCGGCGCCGCTGGCGACGGCGGCGGCGAGGATGGCGACGATGATCGTGCCGAGCAGGCCGGCAATCATCCCGGCGAGGTCGGAGCGGGTCATCCCCGGGATATAGGCGCCGTCGGCGACTTCCTTGCCGGCGAGGGGGTTGACGGTGCCGCGCCCCGTCGCCTCGGTGTCGACGACGTGGTCAGGCTGGTTCTCGGACTGCTCGAGGACGACCAGCCGCAGCGGCGGCTCGATCGATTCCTTGGCCCGCTCGTAGAGCCCGTTCTCGTACCACTGCTCCTGGCCCTCGGCGTGCTCGAAGATCAACACTTCGTCGGCGGGGGCTTTCAGCAACGCGTCCTGCGCCGCCTGCACGGGATCGGGGTCGCCGACCTCGCCGCTGACCTGAGCGCCGCCCTGGCGCAGGGCCTGCAGGTTGCGCTCGAGCCGCTCCTCGGCCTGCTTCCTCGGCCCGTCGATGTCTCCCAGCGTGTGATGGAGGGGGTTCGCCTCGACCGCCGGCACGACCACACGCACCTCCACCCCGTCGCCGTTGGAGTTCGCCTGCAGCTGCTCGAGCGGCTCGGGGCCATGCAGCTCGTCGGTAACGATCGCAATCACTCGATGGGGCATCAGGGCCTCCTATTCGCTCTTGCGGATCGCCTCGTCGGCGTCCCGGGGAATCTCTTCGTCCGCTTCGCCGAAGGCCGTGGTGTCGGTCGGCTCCTCCGGCCGTCCCGCGTCGCGGTTGGGGAAGCGTTTCTGGTCACCGTGCTCGGCGTTGTCAATCAGCTCGGCCTCGGCCAGCTCGAAGCCCTCGGCCTCCCCCTCGCCACCCTCGATCAACGGCCGCTGGGCGGGGTCGTCGACCGGATCGTCGGGCGCCGGGCCGCCGATCTCGGCGGCTTCGGCCGCGGCGGCTTCCGCCTCTTCCTCGGCGATCGGGTCGCGCTCTTCCTCGGGGCGAATCTCTTCTGCGCTCATGACGGGCGACGCTCCCCCCAGATACCGGTCGGCGTGTCGTCCTCGTTATGAGGCTGCGGCCCCGGCTGCTCGGGCGGCGCCAGCTTCTCGTCCGCGCGCGGTTTCGAAGCGGCGTAGCCGAGGAAGACGACGAAGCCGATCACGAAGATGATCAGTGCGAAGATCGGCGACCACGCAACCGCGATCAGGGCCAACAGGATGATCAGGGCAATCGGTATCAGGTACATGCCCGGCGGTTACCCCTGCTGCCCAGGCACGAAACTTTCCCTCTTCGTTTTCCTCCTACTCGGGATTGGGTAGTCGCAGAGGCGTAAGCGAAAACGACCGAAGGAGTAACGATGGGGACTCAAGAGACCGGAAACGTCACCGGCACGAAGGACAAGGACTACAACGTCATCTGGTTCGTCGAGCAGTGCCTCAGCAACGTGCTGCGACTCGAGACCTACATCGAAGACGCCGAGCGCGATGGCGACTCCGATCTGGCGGACTTCTTCCGCCGCGCCCAGGAGACCAGCCGCAAGGGCGCCGAGCAGGGCAAAGACCTCCTCCGCTCGCGCCTCTCTTCCTAAGCGCGAAAAGCGTCCGCGAGGACGCGTGCCGCTCGGGTCGGCCCGGCTTCTACTAAGAGCCGGTGCCGACCGAGGCGGCGCCGGTCGAGCGACCGGCCATCCAGCCGGCTGCGGCACCAAGGGCGCCGCCGACGCCGAGCAGCGTCGCCGTCCGCATCGGATCGCGCCTCAGCTTCGAAGCGGTGCCGTGGGCGGTGTGCTTGACGGCCGCCTTGGCGACCTTGCGGGCAACGGTGTTCTTGGCTGACATGCCGGATCACTACCCGAGGCCCTCGCTTCCCTACACCAGCTGTGGGACCGACAGCCCCTCGCGTAGGGAGATCGCGTTCGGGGGAGCGAATTCCTCCCAGTCATTGTTGAAGTAGGCGAAGACTTCGCGGCGTGAGCGCCAAGCGGCGACGCGCCGGCGCCATTCCTCGATCTCGGTTTTCGAGTAGTTGCCGTTGCGCCCGCGGGCTCCGTGGTGGAAGCGCACGTAGGCGAGCTCGCCGACCGGCTTCGCCTCGGGCAAGGGACGGCGGCCGTCGTGGGGGATCACCAGCGAGGCGCCATGCTCCTCCAGCAGCCGCATCACCGCCGGCGCGAACCAGCTCGGGTGGCGGAACTCGATGCAGTGACGGGCTGGCGGCAGCAGCTCCAAAGCGGCGCCGAGAACGGCGTCGTCGCGGTGAAAGTTCCCCGGCAGCTGCCACAGCACCGGACCGAGCTTGCCGCTCTCGCGCAGCGGCTCCAGCGGATCCCAGAAGCGGGCCAGCCCCTGCTCGATCCCCCGCAGCCTTTTCATGTGGGTGAGGTAGCGGCTGCCCTTGACCGCGAAGAGGAAGCCGGGAGGGGTGCGCTCCACCCAACCTTCGACGACCTCGCGCTTGACCAGACGGTAGAAGGTGTTGTTGACCTCGACGGTGTCGAAGATCTCGGCGTAGCGCTCGAGCCAGCCCGCCGGCGGCACCCCTTTGTAGATGCCGCGCCGCCAGGAGTCGTAGACCCAGCCTGAACAACCGACCCGAACATCCTTCATAGTCACCTCGTTTACCCACCTCCCTGCCGGGGATATCCCTCGGCATGACTCTGAACGCGATCCTCGACGTCGACGGCACCCTCGTCGACACCAACTACCACCACGCCATGGCCTGGCACCGGGCCCTGCACGCGCACGGGCACCCGGTGCAGATGTGGAAAGTCCACCGCCACATCGGCATGGGCGGCGACCAGATCCTCGATTCGCTGATCGGCGAAGAGGCGGCCGAGGCCGACGGCGAGGCGATTCGCGAAGCCGAGGCCGCTGCCTACAAAGAGCTGATCGACGAAGTCGAGCCGCTGGAGGGGGCGCGCGAGCTGATCGAGAAGCTGCGAGAGGAAGGCTCGACCGTGATCCTCGCCAGCTCCGCCAAGCAGGAGGAGGTTGACCACTACCTCGACCTCCTCGACGCTCGCGATCTGGTCGACGACTGGACCACCTCAGCCGACGTCGAAGCGACCAAGCCCGAGCCCGACCTGGTCAACGCCGCCATCGAGAAGGCCGGCAACGACAACCCCTCGGTGATGGTCGGCGACTCCGTCTGGGACGTGAAGGCGGCGAAGCGGGCAGGGATCCCGACCTTGGCCGTCCTCACCGGCGGCTTCTCCGAGGAAGAGCTGCGCGAGGCAGGCGCCGCGCAGGTGGTCGAAGCGATCAACGATCTGCGGATCGACCGTCAGGCGCTCGACAAACTCGCCAAGTAGCCGGTTGGCGCCGCATTTTCCGAAAAGGCAGTTCGGAAAAGCAAAAACTAGGGTTGGCCGAGCCTTTCCAATCGAGGAGGTTTTCCGGGTGGCCGAGCGGAAGGGAGGAAGAGCCGACCAGGAAGTGGCGCGGGCGTTGTCGCACCCGATCCGGGTGGAGATCCTGCAGGCGCTGGAGGGCCGGATCGCGAGTCCGACCGAACTTTCCGGAGAGATCGACCAGCGACCAAGCGTCGTCTCCTACCACGCCAGAACCCTGCTCAGGTGCGGCTGTCTTGAGCTGGTGCACAGCCGCGGCCGGCAGGGGACGATCGAAAACTTCTTCGCCGTCACCCCCCGCTCGCTGCTCAGCGGCGGCAACTAGCGACCAGGAGTCCTGCCGTGCGGTGGTACCGACCCCTACCGCAGGGCGGCTCGGACGTCTGCGGGCCGGTCGGTGCTTGCAACGGCCTGCCCTTGAGCATCCTGGCGCTGCCAGCCGAGCTCAAAGGTCAGCGGGACCTGGACCTTTTCTTTCGCCAAGCACCTCGGGCACGAGGTCCAAGACGATGCCGCCTGGGCTGAATAACCGCTTCCACAGTTGTCGCAACGAAACATCTCCCACTTCCTCCCGTCCGTCTAAACCCGTAGTCGTCTTCACTACCCTTCGTCCTACCCAATAAACCATTGGTTTTTAGAGGAATAACCGTAATCTGGGGAGCGGGGCGAAGGGGTAGCTTTTGAGCGGGATGAAAGAGCCACAGGAACTGGAGCTGTGGCGTTATCTGCAGAGCCAGCGCGAGCTGGCGGCGCGCCTGATCGAAGGCGACTCGCTGGAGCAGGTGGCGCCCCGGTTCCTCGAAATCGTCGCCGGGCTGTTGCGCTGGGAGGCCGGAGCGATGTGGGAAGTCGTCGATGAATCCGAGCCGCTGCGGCTGGTGGCGGGCTGGAGCACGCCGGAGCTCGACGCGCGCCCGCTCTGGCGCCGCAGCCGCGAACTCAGCTTCAAGCGGGGCACCGGCCTGCCGGGCGACGCCTGGGATACGGGCCAGATCGCGCTTGCTCCCAACTACCGCGACTACCCGACGACGGCGCCACGCTACGAGGTCTCCGCCGAACTCGGATTGGAGGCGGCGCTGGCGATCCCGGTCCCGCCCGGCGACCCCGCGAACGTGCTTGCGGTCGCCGAGTTCCACACCCTCTCGTTCGCCGCGCAATCGCAAGAGCTGATGGCGCTGCTGTCCGGATTCGCCGACCAGCTCGGCGCCTTCATCGCCCGCCGCCGGGCGGAGGCGAAGAGCGCCGAAGCCGAGCGCTTCCGCCAGCACCTGGCCGAGGTCGTCCGCGGCACCCAGGACGCGGTGCTGAGCAAGGACCTCGACGGGATCGTCACCACCTGGAACCCGGCCGCCGCTCGCCTCTACGGCTACACGCCGGAGGAAGCGATCGGCCGCCACGTCTCCTTCATCGTCCCGCCCGACCACAAGGACGAGGAGAAAGTGATCCTCGAGCGGGTGATGCGGGGCGAACGTCTCGATACCTACGAGACCGAGCGTCTGCGCTCCGACGGGGCGCGGATCTCCGTTTCCCTCACTGTCTCCCCGATCCGCAGCCCGATGCGCGGCCTGATCGGCGCTTCGGTCGTCGCCCGTGACATCACCGCCCAGGTGCGGCGGCAGCGGGCGCAGGAGTTCCTGGTCGCCGCCAGCCGCCTGCTCGACAGTTCCCTGGACCCCGAGGAGACGGCGCGGACGATCGTCTCGACCGCCGTCCCCGAGCTGGCCGAGCTCTGCTTGATCGACTTCCGCCGGCCCGATGGCTGGTACGGCGACAGCATCGTCGCCGGAGCCGACCCGGAGATGGCGGCGCGGCTCGAGCGCATCCGCCGCGCTGCGCCGCTCGACCCGGCCGGCGAGCACCCGGTGGCGCAGGTCTTAAGGCTGAACCAGCCGATGATCTGGCGCGACCTGAAGGCGCCGGAGGTGGTCGACAAGGTCTCCCAGAACGAAGACCACCTGCAGTTGATGCGCGACGCCGGCTACAACTCCGCCGCTGTCGTGCCGCTCTTCGCCCGCGGCCGCATCCTCGGCGCCCTCTCCTTCCTCCACGCCCACGGCGACCTACGCTACGACCCCGGCGACCTCGACTTCCTCTCCGAGCTCGGCGAGCGGGCGGCGCTGGCGCTCGACAACGCGCGCCTCTACCGCGAGCGCGACCGGGTTGCGAAGAGCCTGCAGCGGGG
Organism: Solirubrobacterales bacterium; assembly: GCA_035940865.1. Classification (GTDB taxonomy): domain Bacteria; phylum Actinomycetota; class Thermoleophilia; order Solirubrobacterales; family 70-9; genus VAYN01. Next base: position 169,941 of record DASZEL010000004.1, on the reverse strand, counting down.
GCTGCGGCCGCCGCGCCCGGAAGAGGTCGCTGGGCTCGACATCTCGGTCGTCTTCGAGGCCGCAGGCGAGGGGATCGAGGTCGGCGGCGACCTCTACGACGTCCTGCCGAGCGAGAATGGCTGCTGGATCCTGGTCGGCGACGTCGCCGGCAAGGGCAGCACCGCGGCCAGCGTCTCGGTTGCGGTCCGCCACTCGGTGCGCGGGCTGACGCGGGAGATCGGCGAGCCCGACGAGGTGCTGCGGCGGGTCAACGAACTCCTCCTGGCCGGCGACAGCCTCAACGATTTCGCGACCGCGATGCTGGCCCGCCTGCGGCGCGAGGAGTCAGGCTGGCGCATCACCCTCGCCTCGGCCGGCCATCCGCCGGCGGTGCTGACCGCGGACGCGGGTCCAGAGCTGCTCGGCGGCGGCACCGTGCTCGGCGCCTGGCAGGAGGCGAACGTCGAGCGCCACGAGCGCCTGCTCGGCCCCGGGACCACCCTCGCCCTCTGCACCGACGGCTGGCTCGAGGCAGGACCCGTGACCACCCATCAGGGGCCGGAGATCTTCGCCGAGATGACGCAGGCGCTGGCGGGCCTGGGGCTCGACGAGCTGACCGAGCGGCTACGGGCCGACGCCGTCAGCCGCAGCTCGGGGACCCTGCGCGACGACCTCGTCGTTCTCGCCGTTCGCCCCCGGGCGACCTCGGACGAAACCGAGGCGCCGCGGGAGCTGACGGTCGGAGCTAGCTAGCTGCGTTTCGCGGCGGCTTTTTTGGTTTTCCGCGTCGCGGGTTTTTTCGCCCGAGCTTTTGATGGGCGTGCTTTTTTCGTCGTGGCTTTCGATTTCGATTTCGCCGCGACTTTGGGTTTCGACGATCTCGCTTTTTTCGTTTTGCGGCCCGAGGAGTTCGCGCGACGCTGTGAGGCGGGGATGTCGGACCGCACGACGGCGCCGGTCAGCTGTTTGATCTGACCGAGCAGGAAGCCGGCCATTTTTTCCTCCTCGCGGCGGATCCCTTTCGCCAGTTTCGCCGTCTCGGAGTCGCCGACTTTTTCGGCCAGCGTCTCGATCCCGAGGTAGGTGGCGATCTCCTCGTGCTCGTTCCAGTACTCGGTCTTGGCGTTCTTCAGCTGTTTCTCCTGCTCGCTGTCGCCACGGATCGCGTGCAGTGGCCCCTTCGCCAGGGCGGCGACTTTGCCGACCGCGCCCTGCAGCGTCTGTCCGCCGCCGCCGAGTTTCTTGATTCGCCGCTCGACCTGTTTGGCGTGCCCTTTCGTCTCTTTGAGGTGCTGCTGCAACCGTTTTTTATACGGGCCTTTCTCGGTCATCGCGATGTGGGCCTGCAGGGCAGCCTCCAATTCGCGCTCCTTGCCATAGGCCTCGCTCAAATACTGGACCAACTTCGCATCGCGCTCGTTCATGTCCGCCATCGCGATTTCGCGCCTCCTTCGGGTGGTTGGTAAAAGTAGGTACCCAGCGCTACTAGCGTGAAACTGGGGGCGGGGAGGGTAATGGCTGCGCGTGCGTCTGCTCGCCCGCCTCATCGTCGGCCTTCGTTTCCTCATCGTCCCGGCCTGGATCGCCGGCGCGATTTGGGTCAGCTTCAGCCTGCCGTCAATCTTCAGCGCCGAAGCGGATGAGCTCGGCAGCCTCGTCCCCCAAAGCTCCGAAGCGGTGCGGGTGGAAGAACGGGCGATCGACGTCTTCGGCACGCCGGTGCTGAGCCGGACGGTGATCGTCGCCCACGACCCCGACAACTTCTCGGTCGAGCAAGGACAAGCAGCGGCCGACTACATCTCGGCGATCGACAAGCAGCCGATCGGCCGGGTGCACCTGCGCGCGGTGCCGCTGCTCGACGCCCCGGGCCTGCTCGAATCGAAACGGCTGGGGACGACGCTGGTGATCTTCCTCTACGTCGACCCCCTCTTGGGCGAACCCGAAGAGGTCGACGTCGTCGACACCTTCGCGGCGGGACTGCAACGGGTCGCCAAAGCAAACACCGTCGACGTCACCGGAGCCATTCCCGCGACCAGGGCGGAAACCTCGATCGCCAACGACCGCATCCTCTGGGTCGAGATCGCGACGGTCCTCCTCGTCGTCGCGATCCTCGCCCTCTACTTCCGCTCGGTCGGGATCCCCCTGCTGGGGCTCCTCACCGTCGGCATCGCCTACCAGGTCGCCGACCACGTCCTCGGCTGGGCGAGCGAGCGGTACGGGATCGCGATCCCGCGCGAGGTCGACCCGGTGATCGTCGCCCTCCTGTTCGGGATCCTCACCGACTACCTCGTCTTCTTCGCCTCCGACTACCGGCGCCATCTGCAGGAAGGGCTCAACTCCTGCGAAGCGGTGCGGGAGGTGACGACCGAGCTGCTGCCGGTGATCCTGACCGCCGCTTTGATGATCGCGGGGGCGACGCTGACCCTGCTCCTCTCCGGCGTCCGCTTCCTCTCCGCCTTCGGTCCGGGGATGGCGGTGGCGGTGCTCGTCGCCGCGGCGGTCGCCCTCACCTTCGTGCCGGCGATGCTGGCGATCTTCGGCAGGCTCCTGCTCTGGCCCAGCTCTCCCGACCGGGAGACGCAAGGAAGCCACCCGCGTGAGCGAGGCCCGCGGGGGCGGGTCGTCGGCTTCGCCGCCCGCCACCCGGCGATCGTCTCGCTCGGCTGCTTGATCGTGCTCCTGGCGGCCGCCAGCGGACTGCGCTCCCTGGAGATCGGCAACCCGCTGCTGCGGGGGCTGCCGGCTGACACCACCGAGCGGCAGGGCTACGAAATCGCCACCGACACCGTCGGGCCGGGCGTGATGGGGCCGACGATGCTGGTGCTCGAAGAACCGGGGATCGGCGAGCGCCGGGCGCAGCTCGACTCGATGCAGGTGACGCTGAGGGACGAGGACGGGATCGTCGGCGTCGTCGGCCCGACGTTCGAAGACGTCAGCGACAACCTCTCCGGGGTGCTGGTCTCCCCCGACGGCAACGCCGCCCGTTACGTCCTCGTCCTCGGAGCCGACCCCGACGGCGCCGAAGGGACGCGCATCCTCAGCGATCTCGAAGGCGATCTGCCATCGCTGCTCGAACGCAACCAGCTCTCGGCGGCCTCGGTCGGGATCACCGGCGACACGACGATCGCCGCCGAACTCAACGCCGACACCTGGAGCGCCTTCCTGCGGGTGACGCCCGCGGCCCTGCTCGTCCTCTTCGTCCTGCTATGGCTGCTGCTGCGCAGCCGCGCCGCCCCGCTCTACCTGGTCGGGGTCAGCGTCCTCATCGTCGCCGCGGCACTTGGCCTCACCGTCTACGTCTTCCAGGGCCTGCTCGGCTACGGCGAGCTCGCCTTCTTCGTCCCGATCGCGACCGCGATCCTCCTGCTCTCCCTCGGCGCCGACTACAACGTCTTCCTGATCAGCCGCATTTGGGGCGAGGCCGAGCGGCAGGACCTGCGACCGGCGATCCGCACGGCAGGCTCGCGGGCGGCGCGGGCGATCATGGTGGCGGGGATGATCCTCGCCCTCTCCTTCGCTGCCGTCGCCTTGATCCCGATCGCCTCCTTCCGCGAGCTCGCCTTCGCGATGTTCATCGGCCTCCTGCTCGACACCCTGCTCGCCCGCACCCTGCTGATCCCGGCGCTGGTCAGCCTCTTCGGCCGCGACTAGCCTGCGGGGCGATGCTCGCGACGCTGCTGACCTCCGCCCTGCTCGCGGCCTCGCCTGCGCCGGCTCATCGCCTGCGGGTGGCGCGGCCGCCGGTGACCCTCTGGCCGATTCCGTTCGGGGCGAAACGGAAGCGTGAGATGGCGGCTTACTCGGCGCGGCATTACGGGCGGCGGACCTGGCGGCTGCGGCACCCGCACGTGATCGTCGAGCACATGTCGCAGACGAGCAGCGCGCGAGCCGTCTACAACACCTTCGCGCCGGATCGTCCCGACGTCGAGCTCGGCGAGCTGCCCAACGTCTGCTCTCACTTCGTGATCGGTTCCTCGGGTCAGATCTTCCGCCTCGTCAACCTGCGGACCCGCTGCCGCCACACCGTCGGGCTCAACTGGACCGCGATCGGGATCGAGCACGTCGGCGACGGCGACGGCGACGTGCTCGGCGACCGCCAAGCGCTGCATGCCTCGCTGCGGCTGACGCAGTGGCTGCGTTGCAAGTTCGGAGTCCGCGTCCACGACGTGATCGGACATGCGGAGAGCCTCAGCTCTCCCTACCACCACGAGCTGGTGCCGAGCCTGCGGCGGCAGACCCACGGCGACTGGCGCCACGCTTCGATGCGGGTCTACCGGCGCAAGCTGAGGCGCCTCGGTCGTTGCCCCGGCTAGTCCTCCTGATGCCTTCCCAGCCAAGCGATTGTCGATTTCGCCCGCGCTCGATCGTCGTCAGGTAAAAGGGCGGGACCGCCGCCCCTACCGAAGGAGGACCCAGATGCGCTTCATGATGTTCATGTATCCCGGAATCGAGGAGAAGGACTGGAACCCGACGGCCGAGGATGTGGCAGCGATGAGCCGCTACAACGAGGAGCTGCGCAAGGCCGGGATGCTGCTCTCGCTGGACGGGCTGCGGCCGCCGAGTGACGGCGGCGTCGTCTCCTTCGCCGATGGCAAGGCGACGGTCACCGACGGGCCGTTCGCGGAGGCGAAGGAGGTCGTCGGCGGCTACTGGCTGATCCAGGCGCGCTCGAAGGAGGAGGCGCTGGAGTGGGCGAGCCGCTGCCCCGGCGAGAACTGCAGGATCGAGGTGCGCCAGGTCTTCGAGATGGAGGACTTCCCCCAGGAGGTGCAGGACGCCGTCGAGGAGAACTTCGGCGGCTGACGATGGCCGACGCCCAGCGTGCGATCGAGGCGGTCTGGCGGATCGAGTCCGCCCGCCTCGTCGCGGGCTTGGCGCGGATGGTCCAGGACGTCGGCCTGGCCGAGGATCTGGCGCAGGACGCGCTGGTGGCGGCGCTGGAGAAGTGGCCGACTACCGGCGTTCCGGACAACCCGGGGGCCTGGCTGATGGCGACGGCGAAGAACCGGGCGATCGACCGCATGCGGCGGGAGTCGAACTTCCAGAGAAAGCAGGAGGAGATCGCCCGCGAGACCGGGGCGCTGTTCGCGATGGAGCGCTCCGACTTCGAGGCCGCCGCGGACGACGAGATCGGCGACGACCTGCTGGCGCTGATCTTCACCTGCTGCCATCCGCTGCTCTCGCGCGAGGCGCGGGTCGCCCTCACCCTGCGCCTGCTCGGCGGCCTGACGACGCCGGAGATCGCCCGCGCCTTCCTCGCCCCGGAGGCGACCGTGGCGCAGCGACTGGTGCGGGCGAAGAAGACCTTGCGCGAGGCGCGGGTGCCGTTCGAGGTGCCGCAGGGGGCAGAGCTGGCGGAGCGCCTGCCCTCGGTGCTCGAAGTCGTCTACCTCGTCTTCAACGAGGGTTACGCAGCCAGTGCCGGCGAGGACTGGGTGCGCCGCGACCTTTGCGAGGAAGCGCTGCGGCTGGGCCGCATAATCGCCGAGCTGGCGCCGCGCGAGCCCGAGGTGCACGGGCTGATCGCGCTGCTGGAGATCCAAGCCTCGCGCCTGGCCGCCCGCCACGGTCCGAACGGCAAGCCAATCCTGCTGCTCGACCAGGACCGCGGCCGCTGGGACCCCCTGCTGATCGTCCGCGGCCGCCGCTCGCTCGAACGAGCGGAAGAGCTGCCCGGCCCACTAGGCCCCTACGGTCTCCAGGCGGCGATCGCCGCGTGCCACGCAAGGGCACTGCAGCCGGAGGAAACCGACTGGATCCGGATCGCCGCCCTCTACGACGCCCTAACCCAGATCCAGCCCTCGCCCATCGTCGAGCTCAACCGAGCCGTAGCCCTCGGTATGGCCTTCGGCCCCGAGTCAGGCCTCGCCCTCCTAGACGAGATCAAAGAGGAGAAGGCCCTCGCAAACAACCACCTCCTCCCCAGCGTCCGCGGCGACCTCCTAGAGAAAGCCGGTCGTCCCGAAGAGGCGGCGACCGAGTTCAAGCGAGCAGCCGAACTGACGACCAACGCCCAAGAGCAACAACTACTTTTCAACCGAGCAGAGGCGCTGGCTTAGGGGGATGGGGGACCCTCGCCGGACACTCCCCCTTCGTCCGCCGAGGGTCCCCCATCCCCCTCCGCCAACCCCCGAATCCCGCCCTTCTCGAGCCGATGAATGATCCAGGCATCGAGCCGCTTCGCCCCCAGCCCCTCGTAAAAGTTCAAAGCCGGTTCGTTCCAGTCCAACGCCACCCACTCCAGCCGCACATGACCGCGCTCCTGCGCGATCTGCGCCAGGTGCTCCATCACCGCGCGGCCGATGCCGCCGCGGCGGTGCTCGGGGCGGACGTAGACGTCCTCAAGCCAGAACCCCGAACGGCACTCGAAGGTCGAGAAGGTGGTGAAGAAGATCGCGTAGCCGACCGTTTCCCCGTCGGCGGTCTCGATCAGCAGCGCCTCCGCCGCCTTCTCCTCGAACAGGGAGCGCCGCAGCACCTCGGCGTCGCCGGCGACCTTCTCGTCGAGTTTCTCGTACTCGGCAAGCTCGAGAATCAGGTCGAAGAGGAGCGGCACGTCCGCTTCGGCGGCGGCGCGGATCTGGACGTCGTTGGCGTCGGCCATCGCGGTCAGCCTAGGCGGAGGCCGAGAGGCGCGGCAGGACCTTGTCTTCGTAGGTCTCGATCGCGGCGAGAGGGTCGGCGCCGGAGTTGTTCATCAGCGCCACGACCGTCGCCCCCAGCTCTTCGACTTCGCGGATTCGCTCGACGTGGGTCTCGGGATCGGCGGCGATGATCATTTCCTCTTTGAATTCCTCGTCGGAGACCTGGCGCTCGCCCTCCTCGTACATCGCCCCCGGGTCGTGCCAGTCGTCTTTGTAGAACTCCGCCGGCTGGGAGCCCTTCCAGACGCGACAACCCTCGAGCGCGGCGTCGTCGTCCTCGGCCCAGGAGAAGGCGGCCTGGAGGACGATCTCCCCCGGCTTGCGACCGGCGTCCTCGGCGGCGCCTTTGTAGGCGTCGACGATTTCCGGCGTCGATTCGGGGTCGGCAAGGGTCCAGATCCCATCGCCCTGTCGTCCCGCCACCGCTGCTGCCTTCGGGCCGAAGGCGGAGACCCAGATCGGGGGACGGCGGTCAGGCGGGCGGCTGTGCAGGTAGGCGTCTTTGGTCGGGAAGTGCTTGCCGGCGTCGCTCAGCCGCTGCCCGTCCCAGAGCGCCCGGATCATCTCCAGCGCCTCCTCCATCCGCTCGATCTGCTCGCCGACCGGCGGCCACTCGCCGCTTACCGGGACCTCGTTCAGCGCCTCGCCGGAGCCGACGCCGAGGTAGGGCCGCCCCGGGAACATCAGCTCGAAGGTCGCCCAGGCCTGGGCGATCAGGACCGGGTGGTAGCGCGGGCCCGGCGGGGTCACCGCGGTGCCGAACAGCGCCCGCTCGGTCGCCTGCGCGGCGGCGCCGAGCCAGGGCCACGCGTGTCCCGCCTCGCCGCCCTCCCACCAGGGCTGCAGGTGGTCGCTGCAGCCGATGCCGTCGAAGCCGGCAGCCTCGGCCGCGACCGCCTGGCGCAGCAGCTGGTCGGGCGGGAACTGCTCGTGGGCGCAGAGGTGCAGGTAGCGCACCCTGCTCCTACGCCTTGCCCTCGAATTCGTACTCGCGCAGGAAGCCCTCGAAGAGGCGCCGGTGTCCCTGCTCGTCGCGGAGGATCGAGATCACCATGTCCTGGGTGACCGGGTCGACGCCGTCGGTCTCCTCGACGATCCGCGTGTAGTGCTCGATCGCGCCGGTCTCGGCTTTGATCACGCCGCGGATCACGGCGACGACGTCGGTCTGGTGCTCCAGCCGCTGCAGGAAGCTCTGTTCGGCCTGGAACTCTTCGGAGCCGGGGACGACGCCGTAGAGCTCCTTGATCCGGTTGGCGAATTCTTTCGCGTGGCCGAGCTCCTCTTCGACGTCGGTGGCGAGGGACTCGCGGATCTCCTGGGCGCGGACGCCGTCGAGGTTGGTGGAAGCGGCGATGTAGCTCATCACCGTCTCGATCTCCATCCAGTAGGCCTTGGTCAGCAGCGCGACGATGTCTTCGCGGGTGCCGGAGCTGTCGCCGCTGAAGATCCCCTTGTCCAGGCTGTTCGTCTCCATCTTGAAATCGCTTCCCTTCTCTGGTCGTCTTACTGGTCGAGCTTGTCGCGCTTCGGGCCCTCCCAGCGGTCCGCCGCCTCCGGGTCCTTGGAGGGATGCGGTTCGCTGGTGCTGAGGCCGCCAGGCGCGGGGCGCTTCTCGTCGTCGCCGAACATCTCGCCGTCGGGGTCCGGGTCGCGCGGGTCCTCGCGCTTGTCGTAGGGGTCCGGCCACTCGGTGGGGTCGGGGTCGGTGACCGGGTTGTTGAGCACGTGGTGGGGCTCGCGGTCCCGCGAGATGTCGCCCGGGTCCTTGCCGGGCGGCTCGGGGAAGCCGGTCGGAATCTCGTCGCGGTCGGGTCGGTCGTCCATGCCTGGCGGCTACCCCGGGGACGAATGAGAGAAACAAGCTGAAGCTCTCCTGGCTAGGCTGCCGCGCCATGAACACGATCGACGAGCTCCTGGAGAACAACCGCAACTTCGCCGCCGGCCTCGCCGAGCGGCACCTCGACGTCGAACCGCAGCGACATCTCGCCATCGTCACCTGCATGGACTCGCGGCTCGACGTCTTCGCCGCGCTCGGCCTCGGCCAGGGCGAGGCGCACATCCTGCGCAACGCGGGCGGGGTGATCACCGATGACGTGATCCGCTCGCTGGCGCTCTCCCAGCGGCGACTGGGGACGCGCGAGGTGATGCTGATCCACCACGACGACTGCGGCCTGCAAACGATCACCGACGACGGCTTCCGGATGGAGCTGCAGGAGACGACCGGAATCGCTCCCTCCTTCGCGATCGAGTCCTTCAAAGACGCCGAGGAGGACGTGCGCCAGTCGATCCGCCGCGTCCGCTCCTCCCCCTTCCTCCCCCATCGCGATGTCGTGCGCGGGTTCGTCTACGACGTCGACACGCACGCGCTGCGCGAGGTCGAGGTCACCGAGGAGCAGTCCTAGACTGCGTCGATGCCGACCGTCGCCCCCTACGGCTCCTGGTCCTCGCCGCTAGACGCGGCGAGCGTGGCCAGCTCCGGACGGCGACTGGCGGCGCCGACGATCGCCGCGGACGGGGCGGTCTGGTGGGCCGAGGGCCGGCCGGACGAGGGCGGTCGCGTGGTGCTGATGCGGCGGCAGCCAGGCGGAGAGCCGGAGACGGTGACGCCGGCCGGAGTCAACGTGCGCACCCGCGTGCACGAGTACGGCGGCGGCGCCTGGCACCTGGCGGCGCCGGACTTGGTCCTCTTCGTCGACTTCGAAGACCAGCGGCTCTACCGGCAGCGGCTGGGAGAGGAACCGGTGGCGATCTCACCGGAGCCCGAGGAGCCGGGAGCGCTGCGCTACGCCGACATGCGGCTGGCGCCGGACGGGCGCACGATCGTCTGCGTGCGCGAATGCGACGCCGAGCCCGAACCGGTCAACGAGATCGTCTCCCTGCCGCTCGACGGCGCTGAGGCGCCCCAGGTGCTGGCGAGCGGCCGCGACTTCTACGCCTCGCCGAAGATCAGTGCCGACGGCGCCTGGCTCGCCTGGATCTGTTGGGACCACCCGAACATGCCCTGGGATGGGACCGAGCTGTGGTTGGCGCCGATGGAGGACAGCGGCGAGGAGCGGCTGATCGCAGGCGGGCCCGAGGAGTCGATCTTCCAACCCGAGTGGGGACCCGACGGCCGCCTCCACTTCGCCTCCGACCGGGACGGCTGGTGGAACCTCTACCGCGCCCGCGAGCCCGGCACGGGAGAAGTGAGCGGCGAGTATGGCGCCGTGGTGCAGCTGACGGAGGAGAAGGCCGACTTCGCCCACCCGCAGTGGCTCTTCGGCGGCGCCACCTACGCCTTCCTGGAAGGCGGCGCGATCGCCTGCGTCTGCTGCCGGCACGGCGAAGAAAGGCTCTTCCTGCTCGAGCCGGAGGGCTGGGAACCGGCCGACCTGGGGCTCCCGTTCACCTCGTTCGGTTACCCGATCCTCTCCACCCGCGGCCGCAGGGTCGCCTTCGCGGCGGCGAGCCCGGAGCGGGAGACGGCGGTGGTGATCTATGACGCCGAGAGGGGTGAAACGGAGGTGGTGCGCGAGTCGAGCGAAGGGCCGGTCGACCCCGCTTACGTTTCGCGGCCGCGGCCGATCGAATTTGAGACCGGCAGGGAGGGCGACGGAGATGTCGCCTACGGCTTCTACTACCCGCCGACGAACCCGGAGTTCGAGGCGCCGGAGGGTGAACTGCCGCCGCTGATCGTCGAGAGCCACGGCGGCCCCACCTCCCACGCCACCCCCGCCCTCGACCTCGAGTTCCTCTACTGGACCAGCCGCGGGATCGGCGTCGTCGACGTCAACTACCGGGGCTCGACCGGCTACGGGCGCGAGTACCGCAACAAGCTGCGCGGCACCTGGGGGGTCGTCGACACCGAAGACTGCGTCAACGCCGCGCTGCACCTGGCCGCGGCAGGCGAAGCGGACCGCGAGCGGTTGGCGATCCGCGGCGGTTCGGCGGGCGGCTACGCGGTTCTCTGCGCGCTCACCTTCCATGACGCCTTTGCCACCGGCGCCAGCTACTTCGGGGTCGCCGACGCCGAGACGATGACCGGGGACACCCACAAGTTCGAGTCCCGCTACCTCGACCTGCTGATCGGGCCCTATCCCGAGCAGGCGGAGGTCTACCGCGAGCGCTCGCCGATCAACCACGTCGATCAGCTGCTGGTGCCGGTGATCCTCTTCCAGGGCCTCGAGGACAAGATCGTCCCGCCCAACCAGGCGGAGACGATGGTGGCGGCGCTGGAGCGCAACGGCATCCCCCACGCCTACCTCGCCTTCGAGGGGGAGCAGCACGGCTTCCGCAAGGCGGAGACCAACATCCGCTGCCTCGAATCCGAGCTCTACTTCTACGGCCGGATCATGGGCTTCGAGCCGGCCGGGAATCCCGAGCCGGTCGAGATCGTCGGCCTATGAGTGGCGAGTTAACCTTCCTATAGGCCGGTTAACTCACCACGCAGTTCTTGACGCCGCCTTCGGTCTCGCCTTTTTCCGGGAAGGCGTGGGCAAGCGCCTGGGCGATCAGCTGGGCGCGGGCGGCGTAGCCGGGCGAGGTGAAGTGGATGCCGTCTTCGATGAACCACTCGTCTTTGACGTCCGAGGCCCAGTCGTAGACGCGCATGTTCGGGTAGGTCGCGCAGGCGCGTTCGAGTTCTTCATCCCATTCGACCATCCCGCCCTTCGAGTAGGGGTCGCCGGGCGGGACAAGGGAGCGGACGTTGACCCAGAGCACTGGTTCGTCGCCGATGATCGCCATCATTTTTTCGATCCGTTCGTGCAGGCCGACGTTGGAGCCGGCGGCGACGTCGGCCGCCTCGTTCGTCCCCAGCGCCAGCACCCAGCAGCCTTTGAACCCTTCGGCCTTCCAGTTGGCGGCGACTTCCTGGGCGTTGGGTTCGCCTTCGAAGCGCTCTTCGATCGAGCGCGCGCCCTGCACCTCCATATGCGTTTCTTTGACGCCGACTTCGGCGTAGCGGTTGGGGATCCGCTCCAGTTCGTTCGGCAGGTATTCGGGGTCGTCGAGGCCCTCGGAGGTCGAGTCGCCGATGTGGACGACGGCTTTGCAGGACGACCTCGTCGAGTCTTCGGCCTGCGCCTTGGTCAGCGGTGGCGGTTTTGAGGTCCCGGCCGCCCGCGCTTCTTCGACGCGGACGTCGTTGCCCTCGACCGAGGTCGAGTTGATCCCGGCCATGCCAGCGGCGGCGACGACACAGATCAGGCCGGCGCTGACGATCGCGACCCGCATCGGCGGCGCAAAGGTCTCCCATTTCCAGCCGACGGCACGGCGGCGGGCGAAGAAGCGGCCGATCGCGCCGTGGCGGATCGGCTCCTCGATGAAGCGCCAGGAAAGGCCCGCGATCACGAAGATCGCGATCACCTGCAGCGCTTTGCCGAGCAGGCTCTCGGGCGCTCGGCCGCCGGGGCCGGTGAGGACGATGATCGGCGTCTGCCAGAGGTAGATCCCGTAGGAGCGGACGCCGATCCAGCGCAGCGGCGGCGCGCCGACGACCTTGCCGAGGCGGCAGGCCGGATGGGTGAGCGGCATCAGCGCCAGCACCGTCCCCAGCGAGAGGAAGACGAAGCCGCCCTGGTAGAGGAAGCGATCGAACTCGCCGACCCGCCAGATCATCAGGGCGATGATCAGCAGGCCGAGGACGCCGAGCCCGTCGAGCAGATTGCGCGCCTGCGGGGCGATGCGGCGGCTGAGGCGACGGCTCGGCCAGACCATCGCCAGCGCGCAGCCGAAGAGGAGCTCGGCGGCGCGGGTGTCGGTCCCGTAATAAATCCGTGAGGGGTCGAGGCTCGTGTGGTAGAGGAGCGCCATCAGGATCGTCGAGGCGAGCGCGCCGGCGAGCGTCAGCAGCGCCAGGCGGGGGCGGACGCCGGAGGGCAGCGGGCGCTCGTGGACGAGCTTGACTCCGGCCAGCAGCAGGAACGGCCAGAAAATGTAGAACTGCTCCTCGACCGAGAGCGACCAGAGGTGGTTGAGCGGGCCTTCCGGCGCGAAGCGGGCGAAGTAGGAGACGTTGGCGAAGATCTGCTCCCAGTTGTTGACGTAGAAGACGGCGGAGACGACCGCCTTGCGGAACTGGTCAGGTTGGGCGGGGCCAAAGATCGTCACCCAGGCGACGACGATCGCCAGCATCACGAACAGGGCGGGCAGCAGGCGCCGGGCGCGGGCGCCCCAGAAGCGGAGGAAGTTGACCTTGCCGCGCTGGTTCAGCTGCGAGAGCAGGATGTCGGTGATCAGGTAGCCGGAGAGGGTGAAGAAGATCCCGACCCCGAGCAGGCCGCCGGGCGCCCAGTCGAAACCGAGGTGGAAGACGATTACGGCGAGGACGGCGATCGCGCGCAACCCGTCCAGTCCAGGCATGTAGCGCTGGTTGCGCTTCACGGGTTCCGGCATCGGCGGCTCGGATGCTACGGAGTCGGGTAGTCGGCATGAGCCGCCACGGAGGTAGCCGACGGTGCTGGTAGGTTCCCCGCCCGTGAGCCTTGCCGGCACTTACTCCAAGCGCGTCGTCTCCGCGATTGCCCTCGCCCTGGCGGCGGCCCTGGCCGCGCTGGCGCTGACGGCCGCCGCGCCCGCCTCGGCGGCGAACTGCCCGACCTTCCGGGTTCTGCACAACGACCGCATCGGCCCGGCGAGCCTTCCGGCTGGCAACTACGCGGTCACCGTTGAGGCCGGCCTTAGCTGCCAAGCCTCGACGCAGCTGCTTGCCCGCTTCCTCGCCGACTACGACGGGGTGCTGCCGAAACCGTGGCGCGTCGTCGCCGAAGGCGCCGGCAAGGCTTCGTTCACCCGCAGCGGCCTGCCCGGCTTCTCGATCGCCCGCATCGGCAGCGGCGGAGGCGAAGGCGGAGGCGGAGGCAACAATGCGCTCGGACGGCTCTGCAGCGGCAACTTCACCGTCAACACCGGCTCCCAGGTCGGCCCGCTCTTCTTCCCGAAGGGCCAGTACCTGATCTACATCCCGGCCAAGTCCGGGATCAGCTGCCGCCGCGCCTCGGTCCTCTTCACCCGCTTCCTCGCCGCGCCCGGCGGAACGCTGCCCTACCCCTGGCGCCTGCTGAACCAGACCGCGACGTTCTACAAGCCGGCGCACCCCACCCGATCCGCGTTCCGCATCGAGCCGCTCAGCGGCGCCTCCTGAGTAGACCTGCCCCACCCTCTTTACTTGCCGGTCAGGGAGGCTGGGGCAGGTCTAACCAGCGTTCGACCCCGAAGCAAGTACAGCTGCGAGCCATCGGCCTTCACGAGGGACGATCCGGTGTCCTACGGAGTAGACCTCCTGGTGGATGGGATGTAGACGCCCGACCGATAGGCGGTACTCGATCTCGTCCGCCCCTAGCCCAAGTTGCAGCAGCTGGATGCGAGCCACCACCCCGTATTGCCGCCGAGCCACCTCCGCCACCCGCGCATCGAGCGGCGTCTCCTTCCCGCCCGTCCCGCGAGACCGCGAGGAGCCGGAATTATTCCGGTTCTTCGCGGTCTCGCGGAGGGTCATGCTGGTCCAAGGGCTCGGGAGGGGCGGTTTCGCCCCTCTGCGCGCTTGGGTAGGTGGCCGATGTGTCTAGCGCTGCCGAATTTCTGCCTGAGAAGCTGACCCTGGAAGCGCTTGCTTCGGCGGCTGAGGGGTGCCGGGGGTGCCCGCTGTACAAGGACGCTACGCAGGTGGTTTTCGGGCGGGGACGGTCCTCGGCGCGGCTGATGTTGGTCGGGGAGCAGCCGGGCGATAAGGAGGACAAGGAGGGGGAGCCGTTCGTCGGGCCAGCGGGACGGTTGCTCGACAAAGCCCTCGGGGAGGCCGGGATCGATCGCTCCGAGGCTTATGTGACCAACGCGGTCAAGCACTTCAAATGGCGGCCGCGGGGGAACCGGCGCCTGCACCAGACCCCACGCGCCGGGGAAATCGAGGCTTGCAAGCCTTGGCTCGAGGCCGAGGTGGAGGCGGTGGAACCGGAGGCGGTGCTGGCGATGGGCGCCACCGCGGCGCGGTCGCTGTTCGGGCCGAAGGTGAAAGTCACCAAAGACCGGGGGCGGCCGCTGGAGTCGCCGCTGGCACCGGTGGTGGCGGTGACGATCCATCCCTCGGCGATCCTCCGGCTGCGCGATCACGACGAGCGCGAGGCCGAGTTGGCCGGCTTCGTCGCCGACCTCGAGGGCGTCGCCGCGGCGCTCGAGGGGACGGCCGGATGAAGCGCGAGTCCACCGCGAGACCGCGAGGAACCGGGATTATTCCGGGTCTTCGCGGTCTCGCGGGGAGGGCTGGCTGGTGACCACGACTGCTCCCGCCCCCCGCCGCGGCCGGCTGCGCCGGGCGGATTGCGCCGGGCCGGGGATCAAGCGGGTGCGCCGCGGGCGCGGCTTCTCCTTCAGCGACCTCGACGGGACCTTGATCGAGGACGAGGAGACGCTGGGCCGGATCCGGCAGCTGGCGATCCCGCCCGCCTGGAAGGAAGTCTGGATCTGCCCCGACCCCTTCGGCCACATCCAGGCGACCGGCTACGACGAAGCGGGTCGCAAGCAGTACCTCTACCACGCGCGCTGGCAGCAGCGGCAGGCGGAACGGAAGTTCGAGCTGATCCGCGAATTCGCCCTCAAGCTGCCGAAGCTGCGCCGCTCGGTCACCGCCGACCTGCGCCGCGAAGGGATGCCGCGGGAGCGCGCGCTGGCCTGCGCCGTCCGCCTCCTCGACCTCGGCTTCTTCCGCGTCGGCAGCGAGGTCTACGCCGAGGAAAACGAGAGCTTCGGACTCGCCACGGTGCGCCGCGAACACGTCACGATCGGCAAGAGCGAGGTCGTCTTCGACTTCCCGGCCAAGAGCGGCCAGCGGCGCATCCAGTCGATCCGCGACGCTGCCGCGCGGCGGGCGTTGGAGGAGATGTACCGGCGGCGCGGCGGCCCCGAGGACCTGCTCGCCTACCGCGAGGGCAAGGAGTGGCGCGACGTCCGCTCGGATGAAATCAACGAATACATCCACGAACACATCGGCGACCGCTTCACGGCGAAGAACTTCCGCACCTGGCACGGAACGGTGCTGGCGGCGGTGGAGCTGGCCGGCGAGGAGCCGCCGCGCTCGGATGCGGCGGCGAAACGGACGATCAAGCGGGCCGTCGACCGCGTCTCCGACGCGCTCGGCAACACCCCCGCCGTCTGCCGCGCCTCCTACATCGACCCGCGCGTGATCGACCGCTATCGGGACGGGGTGACGATCAAGCCCGCCGCTGCGACCAATGGCCGCATGACCGCGAAGCAGCGGCTGAAGATCGAGCGCGAAGTGATCGGCTTGGTCTCCTGAGGACCGCAGTTTCGTCCTCCCCGGCAGCGGGGAGTTGAAGGGTCCAATTAGCTAGGGAAGGCAAACCAGTAATGAATCACCAGCAGCGGCGACCCTTCGCGGTCGTGACGGGGGCATCCAGCGGCATCGGCTTCGAGCTCGCCAAGGTGCTCGCCGAAGCAGGCTTCGACCTCCTGATCACCGCCGAGGACGAGGAGCTCGCCGCCGCCCAGCGGGAGCTCAACCAGCTCACCGCGAGCGTCGAGTGCACCCGCGAGGACCTCTCCTCCGAGCAGGGAGTGCAGCGCCTCTACGAGCGGATCAAAGCGACCGCCCGCCCCGTCGACGTCCTCTGCCTCAACGCCGGAATCGGCCACGGCGGCGACTTTGCCCGCGAAAACGAGCTGCCCAAGGTGCTGCGGCTGATCGATCTCAACGTCCGCTCTACCGTCCACCTCTGCAAGCTCGTGGTCGAGGACATGGTCGCCCGCGACGAGGGCCGGATCCTCTTCACCTCCTCGATCGCCTCGACGATGCCGGGCTCCTTCCAGGCGGTCTACAACGCCTCGAAGTCGTTCGTCCAGTCCTTCGCCCTCGCCCTCCGCAACGAGCTCAAGGACACCGACATCACCGTCACCTCGCTGATGCCGGGGCCGACCGACACCGAGTTCTTCGAGCGCGCCGAAATGGAGGACGCCCCGATCGGCGAAGGCCCCAAGGACGACCCCGCCGACGTCGCCCGCCAGGGGTTCGAAGCGCTGATGGCCGACAAGGAAAAGGTCGTCTCCGCCGGGATGAAAACGAAAGCGCAGGCCGCCGCCGCGAAAGTACTGCCCGACGGCGTCAAGGCCGCCCTGCACCGCAAACAGGCTGAACCGGCGAGCGCCGAGAAGGAGGACTGATGAAGGCAGCCGTCTGGCATGGCCCCCGTGACGTCCGCGTCGACGAGGTCGACGATCCGAAGATCGAGGAGGCGACCGACGCGGTCGTCCGCATCACCTCCTCGGCGATCTGCGGCTCTGACCTGCACCTCTACGAGGTCCTCTCGCCGTTCATGGAAGAGGGCGACATCCTCGGCCACGAGCCGATGGGGATCGTCGAGGAGGTAGGTCCGGAGGTGACCCACATCTCCCCTGGGGACCGCGTCGTCATCCCCTTCAACGTCAGCTGCGGCCACTGCTGGATGTGCGACCGCCAGCTCTTCGCCCAGTGCGAGACGACCCAGAACCGCGAGGAGGAAAAGGGCGCCTCCCTGCTCGGCTACACCAAGCTCTACGGCCAGGTCCCGGGCGGGCAGGCCGAGTTCCTGCGGGTGCCGCAGGCCCACTTCGGGCCGATCAAGGTGCCGGAGGGCCCGCCCGACGACCGCTTCCTCTACCTCTCCGACGTGCTGCCGACCTCCTGGCAGGCGGTCGACTACGCGGCGATCCCGGAGGGCGGCTCGGTCGCCGTCTTCGGGCTCGGCCCGATCGGCCAGATGACCGCGCGGATCGCCGCCTACAAAGGCGCCCGCGTGATCGCCGTCGACCTCGTCCCCGAGCGGCTCGAGCTGGCAGAGAAGCACGGGATCGAGACGCTGAACCTGGAGGAGCAGGAGGACATCTCCGACACGATCCGCGAGCTGACCGAGGGCCGCGGCACCGATTCGGCGATCGACGCCGTCGGGATGGAGGCGCATGGCGCCCCGGTCGGCGAGTTCGCCCAGAAAGCGGCCGGCCTGCTCCCTGATGCGCTCGCCGAAAAGGTGATCGAAAAAGGCGGGATCGACCGGATGTCGGCGCTGTATGCGTGCTTCGACACGGTCCGCCGCGGCGGCACCGTCTCGATCAGCGGCGTCTACGGCGGCGTCGTCGACCCGATCCCGATGCTGCAGCTCTTCGACAAGGGCGTGCAGCTGCGGATGGGCCAGGCGCACGTGAAGAAATGGATCGACGAGATCATGCCGCTGGTCAGCGACGACGCCGACCCGCTTGGGACCGAGGACCTCGCTTCGCACAAGATCGGCATCGAGGACGTCCCCGACGCTTACGAGAAATTCCAGAAGAAGGAAGACGGCGCGATCAAGTTCGTGATCCAGCCGGAGGGATAGGAGCGGAGCCGGTTATGCGCGTAGTCGTCACGGGAGCGAGCGGCAACGTCGGCACCAGCGTGCTCGAGGCGCTCGGCGCCGAGCCGCAGGTGAAAGAGATCGTCGGCATCGCCCGCCGGGTGCCCGAGGTAGAGATGCCGAAGACCGAGTGGGTCGGTGCCGACGTCGTCTCCGACGCGCTGGAGCCGATCTTCGAGGGCGCCGACGCCGTCATCCACCTCGCCTGGGCGATCCAGCCTAGCCGCGACGAAGCGATGACCGAGCGGATCAACGTCGAGGGCAGCCGGCGCGTCTTCGAGGCGACCGCGGCGGCCCGAGTGCCGGCACTGATCCACGCCTCCTCGGTCGGCGCCTACTCCCCCGGCCCCAAGCAGCGCCAGGTCGACGAGTCCTGGCCCGTCGACGGGATCAAGACCTCCTTTTACTCGCGCCACAAGGCCGCCTGCGAAGACCTCCTCGACGACCTGGAACAAAGGACCGCCTCTTCCGGGCTGCGGATCGTCCGCATGCGCCCAGGGCTGATCTTCAAATCCGAGGCGGCAAGCGAGATCCGCCGCCTCTTCGCCGGGCCCTTCCTGCCCGGCTTCCTGGTCCAGAAGCGGCTGATTCCGCTGGTCCCCCGGGTACCGCGGCTGCGCTTTCAGGCGGTCCACTCGCGCGACGTCGGCGACGCCTACCGGCTGGCAGTGATCCGTGATGTCTCCGGCGCCTTCAACATCGCCGCCGACCCCGAGATCGGGGTCGACGAGCTCTGCGAGTTCTTCGGCGCCCGCAGCTTCCCGCTGCCGGCGGGGGCGCTGCGCGGGGCGGCGCAGCTGAGCTGGAAGCTGCGGATGCAGCCCTCTCCCCCCGGTTGGGTCGACCTCGCGCTCGGAGTGCCGATGATGGACACGACTCGGGCCCGCTCCGAGCTCGGCTGGGAGGCGAGCGTCTCTTCGCTCGACGCGCTCGAAGACCTGCTGCGGGGGATGCGCAACGCCGAGGGCGGACCGACGCCGCCGCTGGAGCCGACCGCGGGCGGGCCGATGCGGGCGGGCGAGGTGGCGACCGGCGTCGGCCAGACCCAGGGCGTCGAGCCGAGCGAGTAGGCGAGATGGCGGCGATCGGCTACACGCTCTCCTGCGAGGAGTTCGGGCCGCGGGCGCTGACCGCGCAGGCGGTTAGAGCCGAGCGCGCCGGCTTCGAGTTCGCCGGCATCAGCGACCACTACCACCCCTGGGTCGACGCCCAGGGCAACAGCCCCTTCGTCTGGGGCGTGCTGGGAGCGGTGGCGCAGGCGACCGAGCGGCTGCAGCTGATCACCGGCGTCACCTGCCCGACGACGCGGATCCACCCGGCGATTATCGCCCAGGCCGCCGCCACCGCCGCCAGCCAGATGCCCGGCCGCTTTTCGCTCGGCGTCGGCACCGGCGAGAACCTCAACGAGCACATCCTCGGCGACGCCTGGCCGCCGGTGGCGCGGCGCCAGGAGCGGCTCGAAGAGGCGATCGAGGTAATTCGCAAGCTCTGGGACGGCGGCCTGACCAGCCACTACGGGCGCCACTTCACAGTCGAGAACGCGCGCGTCTACACGCTCCCCGAGGAGCTGCCGCCGATCGTCGTCGCGGTCGCCGGCGAGCGCTCGGTCGACCTCGCGGCGCGACTGGGCGACGGGCTGATCGGCACCGCCCCGAAAGCCGAGTCGGTCGAAGAATTCCGCGACAAGGGCGGCGAGGGCCCGACCTACGGCCAGCTCCACGTCTGCTGGGCGGCTTCCGAGCAGGAGGCGCGCAGGACGGCGCTCGAGTACTGGCCCAACGGCGGCATCAGCGGCAGCCACTTCCTCGAGCTCCCCCTCCCCTCCCACTTCGAAGAGGGCACCGAACTGGTCGGCGAGGAGACGATCGCCGAGGCGATCGTCTGCGGTCCGGACCCCGAGCGGCACCTGGAGAAAATCCGCGAGTTCATCGATGCCGGCTACGACCACGTCTACGTGCACCAGGTCGGCCCCGACCAAGACGGCTTCTTCGATTTCTACGAGCGCTCGGTACTGCCAGCGCTGCGCGATTAACCCGCTGCTTAGAACCGGCCTCTAGAACTGGTCCTCGATTTCCCTAATTTTGGGGATGGTTCTTCGTTTTCGCGTCGAAGGCAGGGGTACCGAGGATTCATGGCGGCACCAAACACGAAAACTGTTCCAAAGCCAGGCGAGGTCTGGTTGAGCTGCCCGCCCTATCTGATGATGGCCCGAATCGTCGAGGTCGACACCGAAATCGAGCCGCCCGTGGTCACCTACGAGCTCCACGACGATGATGGCTCGCTGCTGCAGGCAGT
Organism: Solirubrobacterales bacterium; assembly: GCA_035940865.1. Lineage (GTDB taxonomy): Bacteria > Actinomycetota > Thermoleophilia > Solirubrobacterales > 70-9 > VAYN01. Next base: position 149,665 of record DASZEL010000004.1, on the reverse strand, counting down.
CGAGCATGCGACACTCGACCGCGGTTGGTGGCGCACTTTCCAACGGCTCGAGCCGCGGTTCGGCTAACTGCTCTCGCTCTGACGGCGTCGGCGCTGGTGGGTTGCGGAGGCGCCGGCAACGATGAGCCGACGCTGACGGTCCTCGGTGCCTCTTCGCTGACCGAGGCGCTCGGCGAGTACGGCAACTCGTTTGCGGGGGCGCAGGTGCGCAGCTCGTTTGCCGGTTCCGACCAGCTGGCGGCGCAGATCAGGCAGGGCGCGAAGGCCGACGTCTTCGCCTCGGCCGACAGCGATTACCCGGCCGAACTGCATCGCGAAGGACTGGTCGAGAAGCCGGTTGTCTTCGCGCGGAACCGGCTGGTGGCGGTGACGCCGCGAGAGAGCGGCTTCGACTCGCTCGCCGACCTGGCGCAGACGGGGACGAAGATCGTGATCGGCGACTCCAGCGTCCCGGTCGGCGAGTACACCCGCGAGCTGCTGGGACGACTGCCGGCCGACGAGCGCGCGGCGATCCTCGCCAACGTCCGCTCCGAAGAGCCCGAGGTCAGCTCGGTCATGGCCAAGGTGGTCGACGGCGCCGCCGACGCCGGCTTCGTCTACGCCACCGACGCGCGTACGGTGGGCGGCGAGGTGCAAGCGCTGGAGATCCCGAACCGACTGCAGCCGGACGTCGCCTACGCAGGGGCGGTCGTCAGCGATAGCGCCGAGCCTGAGCTGGCGCGGCGCTACCTGCAGGGGCTGCTGCACGGCCGCGGCGCCGCCGAGCTGCGCGAAGCCGGCTTCCTGCCGCCGGGATGAGGCTGCCGGCGCAATGAGGCTTCGCTCGGGGTTCGGGCTGCTCGCGCTCGCCGCCGCGGTGATCGCTGTCGCCTTCCTCGTCTTGCCGGTAGTGGCGATCTTCGCCGACGTCAGCCCGGGCCGCCTGCTCGACGCGCTCGGGGAAGAGTCGACGCAGGAAGCGCTCTGGCTGAGCCTGCGGACGACGCTGATCGCGATCGCCATCGTCGTCCTCGTCGGCACCCCCGCCGCCTACCTGCTGGGCCTGCGCCGCTTCCGCGGCCGCTCGCTGGTGCTGACGGCGATCGAGCTGCCGCTGGTGATGCCGCCGGCGGTGGCGGGGATCGCGCTGCTGGCGGCGCTGGGACCGCACGGCATCCTCGGTGGCCGGGTTGAAGACGCCGGGCTCGAGCTCGTCTTCGAGACCGCCGGCGTCGTCGTCGCCCTCGTCTTCGTCTCCGCCCCCTTCTTCCTGCGCCAGGCGATCGCCGCCTTCGCCGCACTCGATCCGCGCCTATTGGAGGCGGCGCGCACGCTCGGCGCCGGTCCGTTCCGAACTTTCGCGACGGTGGCGGTGCCGAGCGCCCGGCCGGGGCTCGCCGCGGGCCTGGCGCTCGCCTGGGGGCGGGCGCTCGGCGAGTTCGGCGCGACGCTGCTCTTCGCCGGCTCGCTTGAAGGCGTAACGCAGACGGCGCCGTTGGCGATCTTCTCCGAGTTCAGCCGCCCCGGCGGCTTCGTCTCCGCGCTGGCGCTCTCTGCGGTGCTGATCCTGGCCGCGGCGCTGGTCTTGATCGGGGTGAAGCTGCTGGGGGCAGACCGGGCGGTCGAAGATCGGGCCGGGGAAGGCGCGCGGTGAGCCCGAGCGACGGACTTCAAGTGGCAGCCCAGATGCCAATGCGCGAGTTCGATCTCGCGCTCGAGATCGCGGTGGAGCCGGGAGAACGGCTGGCCCTCGCCGGCCCCTCGGGCGCCGGCAAGACGACGCTGCTGCGGATCGCCGCCGGGCTGCTGCGGCCGCCCTCCGGACGGGTGACGATCGGCGAGGAGGTTTGGCTCGACACCGCCGCCGGTCGCGAGGTGCCGGCGGAGCACCGCCGCTGCGGCGTCGTCTTCCAGGACTACGCCCTCTTCCCCAGCCTCAGCGCCTGGCGCAACGTCGCCTTCGGGATGGAGGGACCGCGGCGGCAACGACGGGGCCAGGCGATGGAGCTGCTCGACCGCTTCGGGATCGGCGCCCTCGCCGACGCCCACCCCGGGTCGCTCTCGGGCGGGGAGCGCCAGCGGGTGGCGCTGGCGCGAGCGTTGGCGATCGAGCCGCGGGCGCTCCTCCTCGACGAGCCCTTGGCCGCGCTCGATCCGACCAGCCGCCGGGCGGCGCAGCATGAGCTGCAGGTCCTGCTCGACGAACTGCGGATCCCGGTCCTCCTCGTCACTCACTCCAGAGAAGAGGCGGAGCTCCTCGCCGACCGGATCGCGACCGTCGACCGCGGCCGGATCGTCAAGCTAGAAGCGCTTCGGCCTCGCGCAGATCGTCGGGATCGTTGACGTTGAAGAGCAGGCGCCGGGGGTCGCCGAAGCGAGCGAGCTCGTGCTCGGCCAGGAGACGCGGCACCAGGCGCTCGATCGTCCGCGTCAGCGGTTCCTCCCGCTCCAGCGCCGCTTCCAGCTCCGGCAGCAGGCTTGGCTCGTAGCGGGCGAGCAGCGGCTGCGGACGGCCCTCGAGGGTGGGGACGACGAGCGGCTCGGGAGCACTCGCCAGCAGCTCGATCAGCTCCGGCGCGACGAACGGCAGGTCGCAGGCGACGGCGACGATCGGCCGCCCGGTCGCGGCCCGAAGCGCCGCGACGATGCCGGTAAGCGGATGCCTCGGCGTCACCGGCTCCTCCAGGAGCGTCACGCCGTCGCGCGACACCTCTCCCTGCTTCGCGCAGATCACCACTTCGAGGCCGGCGGCCGCGATCGCTGCGAGCGGATAGGAGATGAGGGGGCGGCCGCCGAGCTCGACCGCCGCCTTGCCGCCGCCGAGACGACTCCCGCGACCTCCGGCCAGCACCGCCCCGAGAACGTCGTCAGCGCTCATACGCCGCAAGTGTGCCAGCGACAGGCCCGGGTACCCTCGACTCATGGCGCTCGAAGACGCCCATGGCCGGCTGCTCGGAGATCTGCGGGTCTCCGTCACCGACCGCTGCAACTTCCGCTGCCAGTACTGCATGCCGGCGGAGGGGATGCCGTGGATCGATCGGACGGAGATCCTTTCCTTCGAGGAGATCGAGCGGCTGGTCCGACTCTTCGTCACGCTCGGGATCGAGGACGTGCGGCTGACCGGCGGCGAGCCGCTGGTGCGGCGCGAGTTCCCGGCGCTGGTCGCGCGGCTGGCGGCGATCGAGGGACTGCGGGACCTCTCGCTGACCACCAACGGCTACCTGCTCGCCCGCGACGCCGAGGCGCTGGTCGCGGCCGGGATCGGGCGCGTCAACGTCTCGATCGATTCGCTCGCCCGCGGCCGCTTCTTCGAGGTCACCCGCCGCGACGCACTGGAGCGGGTGCTGGAGGGGTTGGAGGCGATCGCCGCCTTCCCCCAGGTGCGGCCGATCAAGGTCAACGCGGTGCCGATGCCGGGCTTCGGCGCCGAGGAGGTCTCGCGCTTCTGCGAGCTCGCCCGCAGCCGCCACTTCCAGGTCCGCTTCATCGAGTTCATGCCGCTTGACGGCGACCGCTCCTGGCGCGCCGACGATGTCCTCAGCGGCGCCGAGGTGCGGGCGATGGTCGAAGCCGAGCACCCGCTGCGCGAGTTGCCGCGCGAGCCGCACTCGACCGCCCGCGTCTACGCCTTCGCCGACGACGAAGGCGAGATCGGCTTCGTCAACCCGGTCACCGAACCGTTCTGCGCCGACTGCAACCGCATCCGCCTCACCGCTGACGGCAAGCTCCGCACCTGCCTCTTCTCCCAGCACGAGACGGACCTGCGCGGACCGCTGCGCGAGGGCGCGAGCGACGCCGAGCTCGAGCAGATCGTCCGCGACGCGGTCTGGCGCAAGGAGCTGAAGCACAGGATCAACGAGCCGGGCTTCCGGGCGCCGGCGCGAACGATGAGCGCGATCGGAGGCTGAGATGAGACGGGACGAGTGGCTGGCCGATTTCTGCGAGCGGCTCGGCCTGCAGGCGCCGAGCAAAGAGGAGGTGGTCGCCCTGCTCGACCTCGCCGCCACCGCCGCCCACTCCTCCGAGCGCACCGCGGCCCCGCTCGCCTGCTGGGTCGCCGGCCGCAGCGGCCGCCCGCTCGCCGAGCTGGGCGCGATCGCAAAGGAAGTCGCACCGGAGCCGGCGGCCGGCGAGCGGCCCTGACTCAGGCGCTGCAGATGTAGACGGCGGTCGGCTGGGTCTCTTCGTCGAGGGTCTCGTAGAGGTCTCCGCCGCTCTCCCCCAGGACCCGCACACAGCGCAGCCCCGCCGCCTCGATCGCCGCCAGCGCTTCGGCTTCGCCGAAGTGACGCATCCGGTGGAGGGCGGCCGGATTCTGCTTTCCCTCCTCCTCGAGCCGCCCGCCGCCGATCACCCCTGCGGACACCTCAGCCGGCGAGAGGTCGCCCTTCCAGAAGAACTTCTTCCCCTCCCGCTCAACCGTGAACTCGCCGCCGAAGAACTCGCGGGCGGTTTTCAGCGACAGCAGGTCGAACAGCACCAGGCCTTCAGGGGCCAGGTTCCGCCGCATGCCGGCGAGGGCGGCGGTCAGCTCGTCGGTGCTGAGCAGGTAGTTGATCGCTGAGTTGATCGACCAGACCAGGTCGAACTCGCCGAGCTCGGGCAGCTCGCGCATGTCGGCGACGCGGAGCTCGGCGCGGTCGCCGACCTTGGCGCGGGCGGCCTCGACCATCGCCGGCGAGATGTCGCAGCCGGTGACCCGCCAGCCGCGCTCCAGCAGCGGGATGAAGCTGAAGCCGGTGCCGCAGGCGACGTCCAGCATCCGCTCGCCGCGCAGTCCCTCTTCCTCGGCCTTGGCGAGCAGCGTCGCCGTCCAGGTCTCGTACTTGTAGCCGTAGCCGGTGGTGAAGGCATCGTAGGACGACGCCAGGGCGTCATAGGTCTGCCTGGCCGCGTCGCCCCCCTCCCACGCTCCGTTCACGCAGGAGAACCTAGACGACGCGCTGGGGGCCGGCGTAGACGTTGATCGAGCCGCGGCGGGCGAAGCCGGCGAGGGTGATGCCGCGGTCGGCGGCGAGCTCGATCGCCAGCGAGCTCGGGGCGCCGACCCCGACCAGCACCGGGCAGCCGGCGACGGCCGCCTTCTGCACCAGCTCGAAGGAGAGGCGGCCGCTGACACAGAGCAGGCGCTCGTGCAGGGGCAGCCAGCCCTGGCGCAAGGCCGCGCCGACGACCTTGTCCATGGCGTTGTGGCGGCCGACGTCCTCGCGGGCGATCAGCAGCTCGCCGCCGGCGTCGAAGAGCCCGGTTGCGTGGAGGCCACCGGTCCGCTCGAAGCCGGGCTGGGCGAGGCGCTCGGGCAGGTCGGCCAGCAGCGCCCGCGCGACTTGCGGTCCTGGCGGCAGCGGCGCGCTCGTCACCGCCACCTCCTCCAGGGCGCCCTTGCCGCAGACCCCGCAGGAGGAGGTCGTGTAGAAGCGCCGGCGGCCGGGATCGCGCCGCAGCGGGCCGGCGACCTCGACGACGTTGGCGGCGAGGTCCTCGCTCAGGCCCGCCTCGTGCGGCTCGTCGATCAAGCCCTCGCCGTAGAGAAAGCCGAGCGCCAGCTCCTCGTCGTCGCCGGGCGTCCGCATCGTCACGCTCAGCGGCTCGCCGTCGACGCGGATCTCCAGCGGCTCCTCGACGGCAACGGCGTCGCGCTCGCCATCGCGTTCGATCTCCCGGTAGAGCTGCGAGCCGGGTACACGACCCGCCCCGTCTGCAGCGTGTAAGGGCGACGACACCAGCGGTTTCGCCGTACCCCTCACGGGTACAGCCGAAACGTGCGGAACAAGAAGCTGGTCGCCCCTCACCGATCTCGGACGGCCGGGCGATGAAGCCGATCGACACCCGCAACCAGTACTTCGACGTCTGGAACGTCTACTGGGAAGAGGACGGTGCCGAGGATGACCAGGGGCCGCGCCCAAAGATCCGCTTCCCTAAGCCCGGTTCTCGATTTCCTCGCACGGGGCATTGCCTGTATGGGTGCGCCAAGCGAGCACGCTGAGGCCTCCGGATCCGGAAAGCGAGACCACAGCTCCGGCCGCCAAGGGGTACAGGCCGGTGACTACCCCGGTGACGATGACGGCCAGCGATCCCACCGCGCCCAGACCGAGGATGCAGAGGACGACGACGAGGACTATCCGGCGGAAGCCGAACTCCTTCACCGCCTCTTCGGCCCGTTCGGTTTCCACCCGTTCGCGCCTGACCGCCTCGAGCGCCTGCTCGAACTGAAGGTCGTCGAGGGTTCGCAGGGAAGCAGGAGCGAGCCGTGCCCTATCTGCATCGTTGACGACAATTTTGAGCGTTCTCATCCGCCGCGACGCCTCCTTTGCCTGGCGGTTCCCCCGAGCCGTTCCTGCAGAGAGAAGAGGCATCGACTGCCCCTTCCAGGCGACCGTAGGTAGCCAGCTTGGCGTTGTCAAGAACCCGAGGCGGGTTCATTAGCTCAGGATCGCCCGACCGCGTTGAGCCCTACCGCAAGAGCCCGCTGCACCGGTTGAAGCGGGGGGCGGTGGCCGATGAAAGCCGCCCTCCCTTGCACGGCCTACTGGGCCTTGCGGGTCTGCAGCAAAGGCAGGGTGATTCCTGCGCTGATCAGTTTCACTTGCTCACCTCCCGAGCGGTTGCCGATAGAGATGAACTCAAGTTAATTCAAATACTCAAGTCAAATCAAGTTAACGAGAAGCAGATCTGCCCTATAGGTCCCTGGAGGGCCCGCGCTATACGTGGGACACACGGCGGTTCCTGGGAAAGACCGCCCTTTGCCTCAACTACAAGACACGGGGAAGGAGCCAGATGTGGCTAAAAAGAAGCGCGGTGATAGCGCTCCGGAGAAGAAACGGCCAAAGGTCAGGCCTCGCCGCTTACGCATCCGGATCGTCGCCCTCTGCCACCTACGCGACGTCACGCCAAAGGAAATCGCCACCGCGGCGGGACTACCGGTGGCCACCGTCCAGTACCACTTCGGCGCTTTGGAGCAGGAAGGCTGGATTCGCGTCTGCCGGACGGAAGCGGTAAGCAACGGCGTCCGCAACTGGTACACGGCCGACCACCTCAAAATCATCGGCGACAAGGAGTTCGAGCAGATGAACGAACAGGGGCGATCCGAAATCAGCGAGGCTGTCCTGAAGCACTACCTGAAGATCTGCAAGCTGGCCTGGGAAAAGGGAACCCTGGACGCTCAGCCGGACAGCCAGTTCAGTCAGGTCCTCATGCGCCTTGACAGAAAGGGCTGGAACGACGTCCAGAAGACGTTGGACAACTGCCTGGAGCGCATCCTGGAATTCATGGTGGAAGCGGAAATGCGGATGCGCGACGGCAGTGAGGAGTCGATCCCCACAGTCGTCCACCTGGGTGGCTTCGAGGTCCCCCGCGAAGTCTTCGAAAACTCGAAAGAGCTTCAGCTGTAAGCAACCACTTACCCCCATCGGCCAAGCGCCAGGAGGCCGGATCGGACGCTTCCGATCGGCCTCCCAGGCGCGGGGGTTAGAGACGGGCGGCGCAGATCTCAGGCGCCGCTGCCATTCATCCGCTCGCGCTGGGTGCGGACGGCCTGCGTCGGGTCTTCGGCCGATTGGAAGCCGGCTTTGAAGACCGACCAGCGCTTGCAGACGGAGCCGGCGAGGAGGAGGACGCCACCGGCCATCGAGAGGGCGCTGCGGAGCCTCGCGCGGCGTTCGTCCTTTTTCGCCCTGTGGGCGAGAAAGGACGAACGCCGAGGGGACGGGTGGAAGGCGTCGTCGCCGGCGGCGAAGGCGAGGGCGCCGGCTGCGGTGCAGGCGCGGGCGACTTTCTGGAACTTGCCGGCCGTGCCTTGCTCGTAGGACTCGGAAAGGGGGCCGAGGCGTTTGTGCATCAGGGCGGTGATGCCCTCCTCGGCGATCGCGGCGGCGATGCCGAGGCGGCGGGCAGGCTCGGCTTCGTCGGCGGGGACGGTGAGGATCGCCGCTCCGGCGGCGCTGGCGGTGGCGCTGGCGGCAAAGACGAAGGGCATCTCCACCCGCGCCTCCGACCAGGCGGGGATGGCGCTGTGGGTGACGAGGGCGGCGGTGTAGGTGGCGAGCGGCGCGCCGAGCGCGGCTGCCAGCACCTCCGGCGCGCCGCCGCGGCGGTTCTCGTCGAGCAGGTTGAGGCCGGCGGCCAGGCTGGTGGCGCCGCCGTTCGCGGCCAGCAGCCAGGCGCCGACGCTCATCGGCGAGGTGATCTTGAAGACGCGCAGCATGTAGAGGAAGCGCGAGGGTTTGCCGAGGTCCTTGACCAGCAGCAGCGGGCTGACGGTGACGCCGACGAAGGCACCGGCCCAGGCGCGGCGGGCTAGCGCCGGCCGTCCGGCGAAGGTCGCGGTCGCGGCCAGCACCGCCGAGGCGCCGGCGAGGCCGCCGAAGAAGAAGTAGAAGGGGATCTCCGGCTTCCAGACCGGTGGCTTGACGATCGGCCGCCCGTAGTACGTGGTCGGCTGCTCGCGCGGGACCAGCGACTTTTCGCGCGGGCTCATCCCCGCCTCCCGAGGAAGCCGGCGGCGATCCCCGCCACCATCGTCGCCGCCGCCGCCCCGGCCGCCTTCCAGACCGTGCCGGCGTGGCGGGTCGGCACCACCGGGTCGGGCGGCAGCCGGTAGGTCTCCGGCTCGTCGAGCAGGAGGAAGAAGGCACCGAAGCCGCCGACGCCGTCCTCGGGATCCTCGCCGTAGAGCCGCGCCTCGCTGCGCCCCCGCCCGTGCAGCACCTCGACCCGCTCCGCCGCCCGCTCGCGCAGCTCGTCGAGCTCGCCGAACTGGATCGAGTCGGTCGGGCAGGCCTGGGCGCAGGCCGGTTCCATGTCGCCCTGCAGGCGGTCGTAGCAGAGGGTGCACTTCCAGACCCGGCCGTCGTCTTCGCGCTGGTCGAGCACCCCGAACGGGCAGGAGACGACGCAGTAGCCGCAGCCGTTGCAGATGTCCTCCTGGACGACCACGGTCCCGAACTCGGTGCGGAAGAGCGAGCCGGTCGGGCAGGCGTCGAGGCAGCCGGCCTCGGTGCAGTGCTTGCAGACGTCGGAGCTCATCAGCCAGCGGAAGCCGTCCTCGTCGGCGTGGGGATCAAGCCCCTGCTCGACCAGGTTCTGGCGCGCCGCCTCGGCAACGAGGTCGTCGGGCGCCCCGTCCTCGACCCCGACCGGCAGCTTCTGCTCGATGAAGGCGACGTGGCGCCAGCGGTTGGCGCCGAGTTCACCGCTGTTGTCGTAGCTCTCACCGCTGAAGCCTTCGCTGTCGGAGGGGACTTTGTTCCACTCCTTGCAGGCGACCTCGCAGGCCTTGCAGCCGATGCAGACCGAGGTATCGGTGAAGAAGCCGACTCGCGGCCGGGCCTCCTCGCCGTAGGTGTCTGGCCAAGCGGGGGTGTTCAGGTCCACCACGCGCCCAGCCATCAGCTCCCCCCTCCCGCGCTCGCCCGGTGCTCCGCCACGAACTTCGGCAGGTCGGCCCCGCGCGGCCGCCGCCCCGGCTGGATGTCGCAGGTCGCGGCCTTGACCTCCTGGATGTGGACGTTGGGATCGAGGACGAAAGCGAAGAGGTCGTTGGCGGAGTCGCCGGTGCTGATCCCCTTGTTGCCCCAGTGGTAGGGGAGCCCGACCTGGTGCATCGTGCGCCCGTCGACCTGTAGCGGTTTGATCCGCTCGGTCACCATCACCCGCGCCTCGATCGCCGTGCGGGCGGTGACGATCGTCGCCCAGTCGCCGTGCTCGAGCCCGCGCTCGTGCGCCAGCTCCGGGCCGACCTCGCAGAAGAACTCCGGCTGCAGCTCGGCGAGGTACGGCACAGTGCGGCTCATCCCGCCGGCGGTGTGGTGCTCGGTCAGCCGGTAGCTGGTGACGACGAACGGGTACGAGTCGGCGCCAGGTTCGTCGGCGCTCGGATTTATTGGATTTTCCGGGCGCTTGTACTCGTCACGCACCGGGTTCGTACGCTGCCCGTAGAGGGGGTTCGAGAAGGGCGACTCGCGCGGCTCGTAATGGGTCGGGAAGGGCCCGTCGACGATCCCGTTCGGCGCGTACAGCCAGGCCCGTCCGTCGCCCTGCATGATGAACGGCTCGTCGCCGCGCAGGGCCTGCTGGGCTTCGGCGTCTTCGGGCGGGACGTAGTCGGGCCGCTTGTCCGGCGTGAAGTCGGGGACGTCGGCGCCGACCCATTCTTCTTCTGACTCGTCCCACCAGACGTACTTCTTGCGCTCCGACCAGGGCTTGCCGTCGGGGTCGGCGGAGGCGCGGTTGTAGAGGATGCGCCGATTCATCGGCCAGGCCCAGGCCCACTCCGCCGCCACCCAGTCCTGCTCGCTGCCGGGCTTGCGTTTGGCCGGCTGGTTGGTGCCGCCCTTGTAGCAGCCGGCGTAGATCCAGCAGCCGCAGGTGGTCGAGCCGTCGTCCTTCAACGGCAGGTAGTCGGCGAGCGGCTCTTTCTCGGAGTCGAAGCCGCCGATCTCGGCCAGCACCGCTTCGGCGTCGGGCTCTTCGGTCGGCCCGACGGTCGGGTAGTCCCAGGTGAGGTCGAGGATCGGGCGGTCGCGCTCGGCCGTCGAGCCCGCCAACTTCTGCCGCACCAGGCGCCCAAGGTGGTACATGAACCACAGCTCCGAGCGGCAATCGCCCTCCGGCTCGACTGCTTTGTGGTGCCACTGCAGCAGCCTCTGGGTGTTGGTGAAGCTGCCGTCCTTCTCGGTGTGGGAGGCGGCCGGCATCAGGAAGACCTCCGTCCCGATCTCCTCCGTCGCCAGCTCCCCCGTCTCGATCTCCGGCCCGTCCTTCCAGAAGCTCGCCGTCTCGATTTCGGAGAGGTCCCGCACCACCAGCCATTTCAGCTTCGCCAGAGCCGTGCGCTGCAGTTTTGAGTTGGAGGAACCGACCGCCGGGTTCTCGCCCATCACGAAGTAGCCCTCGAGCTTGTTGTCCTGCATGTCGGCGACGGTCCGGTAGTGGGAGTGGTCTTCGTCGATCCGCGGCAGGTAGTCGAAGCAGAAGTCGTTCTCGAACTGCGCCGCCTCCCCCCACCAGGCCTTGAGCAGGCTGACCATGTAGGCCTTGGTGTTGCCCCAGAACCCGGTCGGCGGCGCGTAGCGCTCGACGTAGAGGCCGAGCCCGGTTTCCTCGTGCGCGTGGGGCATCGGCAGGTAGCCGGGGAGGATGTTGAAGAGGGTCGGGATGTCGGTCGAGCCCTGGATCGAGGCGTGGCCGCGCAGCGCGAGGATGCCGCCGCCGGGGCGGCCGATGTTGCCGAGCAGCAGCTGCACGATCGCAGCGGTGCGGATGTACTGGACGCCGACCGTGTGCTGGGTCCAGCCGACCGCGTAGGCGAAGGCGCTGGTCCGCTCCCGCCCCGAGTTCTCGCAGAGCGCCTCGGCGACCTCGAGGAAGGTCTCCTTCGGCACGCCGCAGATCCGCTCGACCATCTCCGGCGTGTAGCGGCGGTAGTGCTTCTTCAGCAGCTGGAAGACGCAGCGCGGGTCCTGCAGGGTCGGGTCCTCGTGCGGCGTCTCGCCGTCTTCGAGTTCGCCACCGTGGGCGCCGTGGGCCTGCTCGCCTTCGGCTTCGCCCATGTCGCGTTCGCCGGCCGAGGCCGCCTCCTCCGTCCCCTTGTACTGCCAGCTTTCGCGTTCGTATTCGCCGCTCTCGGGGTCGAGGCCGGAGAAGAGCCCGTCGAGGTCCTCGGTGTCGCGGAAGTCGTCGGAGACGATCGTGCGGGCGTTGGTGTAGGCCTGCACGTACTCGCGGAACTCGCGTTCGTTCGAGAGGATGTAATTGATTACGCCTCCCAGGAAGGCGATGTCTGAGCCGGCGCGGATCGGCACGTGGAGGTCGGCGAGGGCGCTGGTGCGGGTGAAGCGGGGGTCGATGTGGATCACCTTGGCGCCGCGTTCGCGCGCCTCGACCACCCACTGGAACCCGACCGGGTGGCACTCGGCCATGTTCGAGCCCATGATCACGATGCAGTCGGAGTTCTGCAGGTCCTGCTGGAAGGTGGTCGCGCCACCCCTACCGAACGAGGCCCCCAAACTGGGGACCGTGGAGCTGTGTCATATGCGCGCCTGGTTCTCGATCTGCACCGCGCCCATCGCCGTGAAGAACTTCTTGATCAGGTAGTTCTCCTCGTTGTCGAGGGTGGCGCCGCCGAGATGGGCGAAGCCGAGCGTGCGCCGCAGCCGTACCCCGTCGCGCTCCTCCTGCCAGCCGGCCTCCCGCGCCGCGATCACCCGCTCGGCGATCATCTCCATCGCCTCGTCGAGCTCGAGGTCCTCCCACTCGGTCCCATGAGGGCGCCGGTATTTGACCTTCTTCAGCCGGGTCGGATTGTTGACCAGCTGCTCGGAAGCGGCGCCCTTCGGGCAGAGCCGGCCGCGCGAGATCGGCGAGTCGGGATCACCCTCGATCTGGGTGACCTTGCCGTCCTTCGACCAGACCCGCTGCCCGCAGCCGACCGCGCAGTAGGGGCAGACCGAGCGGGTCATCTTCTCCGCCGCCTCGGTGCGCGGCCGCAGTCCCGCCGTGTAGTCGGAGCGCACGGCCTTCCCCCGTCCTGACGGATCCCCTTCCGTCAGCTGCCGGACGAGAGGCCATTTCCCGAGCGGACCCAGCATCCCGCTCCCGCTGGTTCCCGGCCTTCAGAGGTTCAAACCGTGCTCCTCCCCTGCCCAGGAAAGAGAACTGGCACTTGACTAAACACTTTTAGGGTTTAGATTAGGAAATATAGAGTACTTAGATAAATTTTCTTAACGATAGGAACTTTCTATGCCAGCAGCGCGTTTTGTAAGAGCCGAAAACGAAGGTGGCTTCGTGATGGACTTCTGGGCCGAAAGCGGCGCCCACGCGACCCCGCCTTCCAGCGACCTCAACATCGATCAGCACGAAACCATCGACCTCGCGAAGCACGGATTCGTGGCTGGAGAACCGTGCTGGGTCTCCTGCAACATCGAGGCTGGACGCCAAAACCACCAGTCGGGAGCAAATTTCACCTACGCCCCCGACGGCGGCACCGCCGTGTACAAGATCACGGGAGGAGTCTGGGATCCGTCCTGGGATCAGATAACCCCTGGATAAAGCGAACGATCGGCTTCAGAGGGGAGGTCAAACTGAGACCGCAATCCTCGGCTCGGTTTCGACAAGGTGCCGATCCTCGTGCCGGTCATCCCTGCTCCTGGCGGCACCGCCGCCAGGAGCCCGCCGGAGGTCATCGCGTCGGTGAGGAGAGTGCGGCGCTCGGGTGAGACTAAATCGCTCCAAGCGGTGAAGCGCTCGGCGTCTTCGGCGTTGCGGCAGCTGATCCCAACCGCGTCAGGCGGCCGAATCGGGCCGCTTTGACCCGGCGCTGAGTGCACCTGGTGAGGGGGATCCCGCACCTGCCTCGAGCAGGTCTCGTTCGATCCAACGGCTGAGGGTGCGGGCGAAGGTCGCGGTGAGGTGGCTGTCGTCGCGGTAGACGAGGGCGTTGCCGATCACGGCGCGGCAGGTGCCCTGGGGGCAGATCTCCCGGGTGACATCGATCAAATGGACGCCAGGGGTGCGCTTGGCGGCCCGCGCTTCGAATTCCTTGTCCCAGGCGTGGGCGCGGCGGAAGGCGCAGGAGGCGAGGTGGTCGAGGTGTTCGGAGACGCAGGCCGGGACCTCGTGCGGCGCGGCCGGGGTGTCGGAGATGACGACGGTACGCAGGCCGGCGTCGCGCAGCCGTCGCAGGGTGGCGAGGTAGCCGGCTTCCATCGCTTCCGCCGCCTCCTTGCCAGCCAGCTCTTCGCCGTCTTCGTCGTACGGGGTGTAGGCGGTGTCGCCCGTCATCACCACGGTTGCCGAGTTCCCCGCTTCTTCGATTCGGCCGAGCTCCTTTTCGCGCCAGACATCGCACTGCGAGTACTCGCGGTCTTCGATCATGCTCCGTACCTCGACTTCCGCCGGGGTGCATTCGGCCTTGGTCAGAGCGATCAGCCGCCAGTGGTTCTCCTTTGCCACCTTCTGCAGGGGTGGGAAGTACTGCATCGCGTGCGAGTCGCCGAAGAGGATCAGCGTCTGCTCGCCCTCGGGATCGCCGTAGAGGCAGCGGTTGGAGTTGGTGCCGGTGATCCCGACCAGGCAGCCGTCGGCGAAGCTCTCGCCCCGGTCGTTCCAGGCCTTGAGCGGGTTCGGCCGCACGGCCTCGGCGCTTTCTTGCGAAACGTATCCCGCCTTCAGCGCCAGCGCTCCCCTGACCTGCGACTCGGGGGCGGTCTTCAGCGTCGGCTGCAGGTCGACCAGCAGCAGGGCCGCCCCGAGGGCGATCGCGGTGCAGCCGGCGCCGAGGACCAGCGCCCGCGCGGGCAGGGCGACGAGGCGCTTCGAGCGTCGGAACGGTTCCTCGACGAGGCTGTGGCTGACCGCGGTCGGCAGCCAGGAGGCGGCGACGACGGCGACCCCGGCGAGCGGCGAGAGCGGCCCCCAGAGGGCGACCGCGAAGATCAGCGCCGGCCAGTGCCAGAGGTACCAGGCGTAGGAGATCCGGCCGACGTAGCGGCAGGGCCCCAGCGAGAGCAGGGCGGCCGAGCTCCACCTCCCCTGCGCCTGCCGTGAAGCGCCGGCGAGGATGAGGGCGGCCGCACCGAGCGTCGGCACCAGCGCCGCGGTCCCCGGGAAGGGGGTTTCGCCGTTGAAGAAGAGGGTCGCGTAGGCGATCGCGCCGATCCCCAGCCAGCCGATCGCCAGCGCCGGCAGGCGGCGCAGCCGGACATCGCCGAGCACCGCCAGCACCGCTCCCAGCGCCAGCTCCCAGGCGCGGCCAAAGGTCGAGAAGTAGGCGGCCGCGGGCTGGTCCTGGGTGTAGCGCAGGTTGAGCGCGAACGAGACGACCAGGATCACCCCGAGCGCGACGCAGAGGACGGGGCGGGCGGAGGCCCCGCGGCGGCGCCAGACCCAGGTGACCGCCAGCAGCAGGGCCGGCCAAACGAGGTAGAACTGCTCCTCGATCGCCAGCGACCAGAGGTGCTGGACCGGGCTCGATTCGACGTCCTGGGCGAAGTAGTCGACCGACTGGGCGGCGAAGTGCCAGTTGGCGGTGTAGGTGGCGCAGCTGACGATGTCGGCCGAGACTTCGCCCGCGCGCACCGGCGAGAAGAGGATCAGCGAGAGCACGGCGACGGTGCCCAACAGGAGCGCCGAGAGCGGCAGCAGCCGCTTCACCCGGCGGGCGTAGAAGCGGGCCAGCGAGACGGTGCCGGTACGCCCGACCTCGCCGAGCAGCAGCCGGGTGATCAGGAAGCCTGAGATGACGAAGAAGACGTCGACGCCGACGAAGCCGCCGGCGGCGAACGCGAGACCCGCGTGGCAGAGCAGGACCGCGCCGATCGCAATCGCGCGCAGCCCCTCGATGTCGGGGCGGAATCCGTTCTGCGGGTCCGGTGCCACAGCCGCCTCAGGAAGCCCGTTCGGGGTCTGCCGGCGCGCCGCCGCGCCGGAGCCAGGCGAGCGCCCTCGCGAGCACCCGCGGGTGCACCCGCTCGGCCCGGTGGCCGCCGGCGATCGTCCAAATACGAACCTGGCGGAACTTTGCCGCAAACGCCTCGCTCATCGTCAAGGGCACAACCCCGTCAAGGCGGCCCTGGAGCAGGAGTAGCGGTCGCCGCGCCGGCCGCCGCAGCGGCGAGAGCCGATAGCGGGCCGCCGGCGTCAGCCCGATCTGTTCGTAGTAGTCCGCGCCGTAGGCGTCGAGCGGCCAGCTCCATTCGACCAGGTCCGACGGTGGGGCCTTGGCGACCGCGGCGGCGACCAGCCCGTCGCCGGAAAGGAGCGCCGCCAGCGTGCCGCCGGCCGAGGACCCGTAGGCGAAGACGTCTTCGACGCCGTAATGCGCCCGCAGCCGCGCCGCTTCCGCTCGCGCCCTCGCCACCGCGGCGGGCAGATCGTCGAGGGGATAGTGGACGTAATGGGGGACGAATCCCGCCGCCTCGACAAGCGGCTCGGTCGCCGCTTCGAAGGAGGGATCCTCGAAGAGGAAGGAGCCGCCGTGGAAGAGCAGCAGCTGCGGCGGCGGCCCGGCCGGCTCCGCCGGCTCGACCTGCGCCCTCGCCAGCGCCGGCCAGACCAAGGTCAGAAGCGCTACGAGGACGGGAGGTGTCAACCGCGGGAAGTGCCGACTCCTGTGCCTCAGGGCGAGGTTGGTGATCGCCATTCTCAGGAGACCGCGATCCTCGGCTCACCGGCGACGAAGGCGCCGATCCTGGCGCCGCTCATCTCGGCACCCGGAGGCACCGCCGCGAGGAGGCCGCCGGAGGTCATCGCGTCGGTGAGGAGGGCGCGGCGCTCGGGCGCGACCTGGTCGCTCCAGGTGGTGAAGCGCTCGGCGTCTTCGGCGTTGCGGCGGCTGCCGCCGGCTTCGGCCTTGCCGGAGGCGGCCAGCTCGAGGGCGCCGGGCAGGGCCGGTATGGCGGTGGCGTCGATCTCGGCGCCGACCCCGCTTGCCTCGCAGACCTCGTGCAGGTGGCCGAGGAGGCCGAAGCCGGTGACGTCGGTGAGGGCGTGGACGCCGCAGCCGCGCGCGGCCTCGGCGGCATCGGCGTTGAGGGTGGTCATCGCCTCGACGGCGGCCTCGACCCAGGCCGGCTCGGCGATGCCGCGCTTGGCGGCGGTGGTGATCAGCCCTCCGCCGACCGGCTTGGTCAGGTAGAGCTCGTCGCCCGGCTGCGCGCCGGCCGCGGTCAGCAGATCGTCGGGATGGACGACGCCGCTGACGGTCATCCCGTACTTCGGCTCGGGGTCGTCGATCGAATGGCCACCTCCGATCGCCACCCCGGCGGCTGCAGCGACCTCAGCGCCGCCGGCGAGGATCTCCGCCAGCACCTCGCCCCCGAGCCGCTCCAGCGAGAAGGCGACGATGTTGAGTGCCAGCAGCGGCCGTGCCCCCATCGCGTAGATGTCCGAGAGCGCGTTGGCGGCGGCAATGCGGCCGAAGTCGCGCGGGTCGTCGACGATCGGGGTGAAGAAGTCGAGGGTCTGGACCAGCGCCAGCTCATCGCTCAGCTTGTAGACGGCGGCGTCGTCGGCGGGGTCGAGGCCAACCAGCAACGCGGGATCGGAGGAAGCCGGCAGCGCTGCGCGGATCTCGCGCAGCTCGGCGGCGCCGATCTTGCAGGCGCAGCCGGCGCCGTGGGAAAGTTCGGTCAGCCTCGGGCGGTCGGGCACTACAGCCATCGCTTCGAGGGTAGCCGGAAGCAGACGCATGGACACCGAGACCGAGAGCGAGAACAACGCCGAGAGCCTTCGCGGCCTCCCCTCCGTGGAGCGGCTGGCGGCGCGTCTGCCCGAGGCGCCGCACCACCTCGCGGTCGCGGCGGCGCGGAAGACGATCGACGCCGCGCGGCAAGCAGTTCTCGGCGGCGGTCCACTGCTCAGCGAGGAGGAACTGGCGGCCGCGGCGGCCGAGCGGTTGGTGCGGCTCACCCAGTCGAGCCTGCGCCGGGTCATCAACGCCACCGGGGTCGTCCTGCACACCAACCTCGGCCGGGCGCCGCTTGCGCCCACCGCCGTGGCGCAGGTAGCCGAAGTCGCCGCCGGCTACAGCAACCTCGAGTACGACCTTGAGAGCGGCGAGCGCGGCAGCCGGGGTGCGCACGTCGAGGAGCTGCTGCAGGAGCTGAGCGGCGCCCAGGCGGCGTTCGCGGTCAACAACAACGCCGCCGCGGTGATGCTGGCGCTGGCCGCGCTCGCCGGCGACGGCGAGGTCCTGGTCAGCCGCGGCGAGCTGGTCGAGATCGGCGGCTCTTTTCGGATCCCCGACATCCTCGCCCACTCCGGCGCGACCTTGGCCGAGGTCGGGACGACCAACCGCACCCGCCTCGCCGACTACGCGGCGGCGATCGGCGAGCGCACGACCGCAATCCTCCGCGTTCACCAGTCGAACTTCCGCATCGTCGGCTTCAGCGAGCAGCCGCAGGCCGACGAGCTGGCAGCGCTGGCGCGCGAGCGCGGGATCGCGATGGTCGACGACCTCGGCTCGGGGGCGCTTGGTGAGGTTCATGACGAGCCGACGGTGCGGGCGGCGGTCTCGGCCGGCTCCGACCTCGTCTGCTGCTCCGGCGACAAGCTGCTCGGCGGGCCGCAGGCGGGCATCCTCCTCGGCCGCGCCGAGGCGGTCGAGCGCTGCAAGCGCCATCCGCTGGCGCGGGCGATGCGCCTCGACAAGCTGCAGCTGGCGGCGCTGGAGGCAACGCTGCGCCTGCACCGCGACGAGGGTCCGGGGGCGCTGCCGACGCTGGCGATGATCGAGGCGCCGGAGGAAGATCTGCGGCGGCGAGCAGAGGCGATGGCGGCGGCGATCGGCGCCGCGGCGGTAGTCGGCCGCGAGAGCGGGACTCCCGGCGGCGGCTCGCTTGCCGACGTCGCCCTCGAAGGTCCGGTCTGCCTGATCGACCCAGGCGAGACGGGAGCCGACGCCCTCCTCGCCCGCCTGCGCCAGCACAACCCGCCGGTGATCGCCCGCATCGTCCGCCACCGGGTCGTCCTCGACCCGCGGACGATGAGCGACGCCGACGCCGCCGAGACCGCGACCGCGGTCCGAGAGGCGCTCGCCTGAGGTGGCGCCGCAGCCGCTGACCGTCGGCACCGCCGGTCACATCGACCACGGCAAGACGGCGCTGGTGCGAGCGCTGACCGGCCGCGACACCGACCGCCTCGCCGAGGAGCAGCGGCGGGGGATGTCGATCGAGCTCGGCTTCGCAGAGATCGATCTTGGGGACCTCGGCGACCGCCGCCTCAGTCTTGTCGACGTCCCCGGCCACGAGCGCTTCGTGCGGACGATGATCGCCGGCGCCAGCGGCATCGACATGTTCCTGCTGGTGGTGGCCGCCGACGACGGCCCGATGCCGCAGACGCTCGAGCACCTCGCGGTCCTGCGAGCGCTGGGGATCGAACAGGGGGTCGTCGCCCTGACCAAGATCGACCTGGTCGACGAGGAGACCCGCGAGCTGGCAGCCGAGACGACGGTCGAGTTCGTCCCGGCGGCCCCCCTGGTCGAGGTGAGCTCGCGGACGGGCCAGGGCGTCGAGGAGCTGCGCAAGGCCCTGGCCGCAGTGGCATCGAAGGTGACGTGTCTGACTTCAAACCCCCATGAGGGGGCGTTAAGTCAGACACCCCCCCTTGCGGGCGAGCCGGTGCTCCACGTCGACCGCGCCTTCACGGTTGCCGGGCATGGCACCGTCGTTACCGGGACGCTCTGGTCGGGGACGATCGAGAGGGGGCAGCGGGTGACGATCCTGCCGCAGGGCCGCGAAGCGCGGGTGCGCTCGATCGAGGTTCACGACCGGGCGCTGGAGGTGGCCGACTCGCACCAGCGGGTCGCCCTCAACCTCGGCGGCACCGAGCGCGGCGAGGTCGCACGCGGCGACGTCATCGCCACGGAGAAATCCGGCGTCGAGGTCACCTACCGACTCGACGTCGACCTCAATACGGGAGCCGCGGCGATCCTCACCGAGCCGCGGGTGCAGGTGCACCTCGGGACCCGCGACAGCGCCGCCCGCGTCGTCGACCTCGGCGACGGCGGCGCCCAACTGCGGCTGGAGCGCCCGCTGCTCGCCCGCGCCGGCGACCGCGTCGTCGTCCGCCGGATCGCCCCACCCGACACCCTCGGCGGCGGCGTCGTCCGCGACCCATCGCCACCCCGGCACGGTCCCGGCTGGGAGCCGCCCGGCCCCGGGGAGGAACCAGCACCCACGCCACCCCCACCCCCACCCCCCACCAAGCCCGGTCCCTTCGCCCGCAAGGTTCTGACCGAGCTGGAAAAGGACGGCTCCCGTCCGCGCGGCGCCGTCCAGCTCGCGGACGACCTCGGCGCCGACCGCCGCGAGGTCGAGAAGGCCTTCGGCGATCTTGCCACCACCGGCGCCGCCGTCCGCGCCAAGGCCGACGTCCTCTACGCCGCTCCCGTCTACGACAAGCTCGCCGGCCTCGTCATCGCCCTTGCCGAGCGCGACGGCGCAACCACGATCGCCGCTGTCCGCGACAGCCTCGGCCTCAGCCGCAAATACGCCCAGGCCCTGCTCGAGCAGCTCGACGCCGAAAAGCGCCTGCGCCGCGACGGCGACCGCCACCTCCCCCGTCAGAACCCCTCCGGGCAGCAGCCTCAATAGTCATAGCCACAGATCTCAGGGCGCCTTGCATCCAAACGGATATACGCGCCGCACAGCTGTTGCCGTTCCAGACCCTTCCTCGCATTTAACGCACCGACGTAGACACGGCCGGTCCGACAATCGAATCCGACCTTCCCCGAGATCGAGCGCTCCCCGCTTGCCACAACGAATTCAACGCCTGCGGTTGGATTGCCCCGATTGGCACCAGCGCGTTCAATGGACTCCGGCGCATTGCTCCCAACAGCGGCCGCCAGCAGGCGCGGCTCGGATGGCGCGCCCACAGCCTTAGACAATGCTTCGTAGATGGCCTTCGGGGTGTCGGGATCGGCTCGGGCTGCACTAGCTCCGATCCCGTAGTAGACGGCAACAGTTGAAAGCCCGGCCCCACTTTCGATGTACTCGAGACCCTCACCTACCCTTCCCCTACCGGCCGCTTGAAAGAGCGCATTGAGCCTTTGTGCGAGCTCCTGCGGGCGGCAGCCCTGCGGCCACGCTGCCGTTGCGGGTCGGGGGCGTGAAGAAGCCGGCTGAGCCTCCTTTCGCGTGTCACAACCCCAAACGATGAGTACGGCGACGCAACTGACGATGCCGAGCAGTCGCCCTCTCACAGCCCTAAACGATAGGGGCAAATAAGCTCGCCCTTACCTGGGGCGGCAGGGGTCTGGTGGCCCATCCGGCCTTCAAAGCCGGCAGGGCGGTGCAGCCCACCGCTTGGAAGGTTCGATTCCTTCGCCGCCTCGTCCCCCCGATCGACCTCATGCGGCACCGGTCAGATCAGCTTCGTCTTGAGACAACAGTAGGAGCGTTTCCGCCGCGCCAGGCGCTGGGTAGATGCGGTGGATGCAGATTTCGAACGGCTCCCGGCGACTCGAGCCGCCGCCGGGGCCCGAGGCGGGCGTCCTCGCGCAGACGGTCGCCTTCCACCGCGATCCGCTCGAGTTCCTGCGCCGGCGACAGGAGGAGTTCGGCGACGTCTTCCAGATCCGCCTGCTGACGGCGCGGCCGACCTTCGTCGTCACCGAGCCCGAGGCGGTGGAACAGCTGCTCGGCTCCGATCCCGAGCGCGCCCACGCTGGCGAGGCGCGGCGCGCGGTCCTGCCGTTCGCCTCCAACCGTTCGGTCTTCGGCGGCGACGCCGATGCCCACCGCTCGGCGCGGGCGCGGATCGCGGCCGCCTTCGCCCCCGAGGTGATCGACTCCCGCCGCGAAGCGATCGCGGCGATCGCCGAGCGCCATGCCTCGAAGTGGCCGCTCGGGCGCCCCTTTCGGCTCCTCTCTCGCCTCCGCACCCTCTGCGACGAGATCTTCGTCCGCCTGGTGCTGGGGGTGCGCGAGGAGGAGATCGCCCGCGACCTGATCGAGGCGATCGGGCGGATGCTGCGCACGCCGGGAAACCCGCCGGTGACCCTGCCGGGCAAAGGCGACGGCTTGATGGGCGAGCTCGGCCAGGCCCTCTTCGAGCAGCGCCAGACGCCGGTGGTGGCGGCGCTCTACCGCGCGGTGGAAGCGCGTCGCGGTGAACTCGCCGTGAACGCGAACGACGACGAGGTCGACGTCCTCGGCTGCATGGTCACCGCCGACGCCGAGCTGACGACCGAGCAGATCGTCGACGAGCTGATGTCGCTGCTGATGGCGGCGCAGGAGCCGCCCTCGATCGCCCTCACCTGGATCCTCGACCGCCTCGCCCGCGAGCCGGAGCTGGCGGCGGCCTTCGTCGCCGACCCCCGCAGCCAGCGCTCCGACGCGATCGTCCGCGAGGTTCTGCGGCTGCGGCCGCCGGCCTCGGGCTCGCTGCGGCGCCTGCAGGAGCCAATGTTGGTGGAGGGGCGTGAGCTGCCCGCCGGCGCCACCGTCCTCCTACCCACCTCGCTGGTGCATCGCGACCCGCGCGGGTTCCGGGACCCTGCCCGCTTTGAGCCGGAGCGCTGGCTCGCCGACATCATCCCCTCCTGGCCGTTTTTCCCGTTCGGCGGCGGCGCCCGCCGCTGCGTCGGCGAACCGCTCGCCCACGCCGAGATCGAGACCGTGGTGCCGGCCATCCTGCGAACGCTGCAGCTGACGCCGCTCGCGGAGGAGCCGGAGCGGATGGTGCAGCGGGCAACCGTGCTGGTGCCGCAGCGCAGCCTGTTGGTCCGGGCGAGCCGCGCTTAGCGGCCGTCGGGCGAGTCGCCATCGGCGGAGGTGCTGAGCGCCGCCTGCGCCTCTGCGGCGCTGGCGAAGACGAGCCCGTTGGAGGTGAGTCCGGTCATCGAGAGCACGCGCAAAACCTGATTAGTCGGCGCGTAGACGACAAGCCGGTGGCCCTCCTCCTGCATCCGGTTGTGAGCGCGCAGGATCACCGCGATTCCGGAGGAGTCGATAAAGGCGCAGCGCTCGAGGCCGACCAGTACCTGCTGGCACTCCTCAGCGGCCTTCGCCAGAACCCCGTCAAGCTCGTCGGCGACCGCCAGGTCGAGCTCGCCTTCGACCTGGATGTCCCGGGCACCACTCTCGAGATCGCGCTCGCTGACCTTGAACGGCTGCATCATCGGGGATCGTTATCGCTGCTGCTGGCTTGCATGGTCAGACCTTCGGAAGCTTGGTTCTTCTCGTCAGGGTCCGTAAATCGGCCAGTTCGCCGAATCCCGTGCCTCGTTTTTGGAGTGATGCGACGGTGCTCTGCGCCCCGCCGGCATCATCGCGATCCTAGCGTTGAGGGCAACGTGACGCAACGCCGCAGAAAATTGCCAGCCCCGGAGGACGTCGTCGGCGCGATCGTCGAGCTCGCCGACGACGGTTACTGCCGCCGCGGTGAGCTTGCCCAGCGCTTCCCGCGACTCGGCGAGCGGGATCTGCAGCGGGCGGTGCGGCGGGCGGTCACTCGGGGTCTGGTGCTCGAACGGCGCGGACCCGACGGCGCCTGGCACGTGGCGGTCAGCAGCGAGGGTTGGAACCAGCACCGCAGCGGGTAGCGGAGGGCGGTGAGCGAGACGCCCGACAACGGCAGCACGCTGAAAGAGCTGCCGAACCCGGTCGCCGGCTACGCCGACCCGGAGGAGCGACCGCCCTTCCTCCCCTACCTCACCTTCATGAGCATCTTCGGCACCCTGCTGGCGGCGGCGCTGGCGATCGCCAAGCGGCAGGGCCGCGAGCTGCCCGAGCGAGTGCCCGCGGGGCAGCTGCTGCTGCTCGGCACCGCCTCCCACAAACTCAGCCGCATCGTCTCCAAGGACAAGGTGACGAGCCCGCTGCGGGCGCCGTTCACCGAACTTGAAGGCAAGGGCGGCCCGGCCGAGTTCGAAGAGCGCTCGCGCGGGACCGGGGTGCGCAAAGCGATCGGCGAGCTGCTGATCTGCCCCTTCTGCCTCGGCCTCTGGGTGATCGCCGCCTTCTCCGTCGGCCTCCTCTTCGCCCCGCGCGTGACCCGCTTCATCGCCTCGCTGTTCGCGGCGCTGACGATTTCCGACTTCCTCCAGATCGCCTACAAAGCCGCCGAGGAAAAGGGCCTCGGCTAGGAGGCGCGGCGTGCCGCGGCCGCTGGAGGAAGCAGTCGTGGTGATCACCGGTGCCTCCAGCGGCATCGGCCGCGCGGCGGCGCTGCGGATCGCCCGGCGCGGCGGCTCGCTGGCGTTGTGCGCGCGCTCGCCAGCGCCGCTGGCCGAGGTCGCCGCCGAGTGCGAGGCGGCGGGCGCCTCGGTCCTGCAGCGGGCGCTGGACGTCGCCGAGGAGGAGGCGCTCGAGGCCTTCGCCACCGCCGCCGAAGAGCGCTTCGGCCGCATCGACGTCTGGGTCAACAACGCCGCGACGATGGCTTACGGGACCTTCGACGACATCCCCTCGGACGTTTTCCGCGGCGTCGTCGAGACCAACCTGATGGGGCAGGTGCACGGGGCGCGGACGGCGCTGCGGCGCTTCCGCCGGCAGGGTTCGGCGTACTCATCAACATGTCCTCGGTCTGGGGCCGGGTGCCCTCGCCGCAGGTGACCCCGTACGTGATCAGCAAGCACGCGGTCCGAGCCTTTTCGGAATGCCTACAGGGCGAACTGGCGGGCGAGCCGGACATCCACGTCGCCGCCGTGGTGCCGGAGGCGGTCGACACGCCGATCTTCGAGCACGCCGGCAACTACACCGGCCGCCAGGTGCGGCCGATCCCGCCGGTCCTCGATCCCGAGGAAGTCGCGGCCGGGATCGAGGCCTGCGCCGAGAACCCGAAGCGCGAGGTCAGCTACGGCCGCGCCGGCCGCGGCCTCGAGCTGCTGCACGCGGCGGCGCCGCCGCTCTACCGGCGTCTCGCCCACCCTTCTTTCATCCACGGGACCTGGGGGCAGCTCGCCGCCGACCCCGCCCCGGGCAACGTCTTGGGCGCCACCGAGCCGCATCAGGTCGAAGGCGGCTGGCGCACGCGGCGGCGCGGGGCGCTGCGCCGAGCGTTCTTCGCGGCGGCCGGGGGCGCCTTGTCCGGGCTCTTCGGCAAGAACTCCTGAGGTTTCGAGTTTCCGCCGACGGGGAACCGTCCCCCCAACATGCAGGAGAACAGGCTCGCCTGGATCTTCGGATCGTCCCGCAGCGGCAGCACTTGGCTGCTGAAAATGCTCTCCGACCTGGAAGGCGTAGTCCCGGTCGACGACCCGCACCTCGGCCACCACCTCGGCGTCTGGCGGCCGATCCCGCTCGCCTGGGCCGCCTGCGACGAGCCGCCCGAGCTGAGCACGCTGCTCGACGTCAAGGCCGAGGAGTCCGGCTACTTCTTTGCCGAGCGCCATCGCGAGGCCTGGTGGGAGCCGCTGCGGCAGCTGATCACGGCGCGCTTCGAGGCGCAGGCCGGTGAGGTCGGGGTCGAGGACCCGGCGCGGGCCGCCGCCTTTGTCGTCAAGGAGCCCGGCTCGCACGTAGCGCCGTTCCTCGCCGAGCTCTTCCCGCAGTCGAAGGTGATCTTCCTCCTGCGCGACGGGCGCGACGTCGTCGACTCCTGGCTCGACGCCTACAGCGACGGCTCCTGGGCGATCCCCGGCGGCGCCTTCCCGGTCAACGAGGAGGGACGGATCCCGTTGATCAAGTGGCTCTCGGAAGTCTGGGCCTACCGCAGCCGCGCGGTCAAGCAGGCCTATGACTCCCGCGCCGAGGGCGACCGGATCCAGATCCGCTACGAGGAGCTGCGTAGCGAGACCGAGACCTGCATGGAGAGGATCTGCGCGATGGTCGGGATCGACGCCGCGCGCGTGGCCGAGGTGGTCGAAGCGCACCGCTTCGAGAAGCTGCCGCGGACCGCGCGCGGCCGCCACAGCTTCACCCGCCAGGCCCGTCCCGGCGGCTGGCGCGACAACCTCAGCGCCGCCGAGCAGGAGGCGATGCACGAAGCGATGGGCGACGCTCTGATCGAGTTCGGCTACGAGGTCGACAAGCCGCTCGCGGCCACCGGCTGACCGCCGAAGCCGCGGAGCCCTAGGAACGCAGCCAGTCGAGCCAGCCGGCGGCGAGGATCTGCTGCGCGATCTCGGCGTAGCCGGCCGCGCCGGGATGGGCGCCGTCGCCGGCGGCGAGCTCGCGTCGCCAGACCTCGTTCTCGCGCAGCTCCTCGACCAGCGGCACGAACGGCACCCGGTGGCGGGCGCAGAGCATGCGGTAGGCGTAGGAGAGCTCGGCGATCCGGTCGTTCGCGGTGTCGTCGTCGATCGGCGCCGGGCCAACGACGAAGCGCCGTAGCCCGAGCGCCTGCGCCCCCAGCAGCACCTCTTCGAGCGAGAGCAGCGACTGCTCCTGGGTGCAGCGGCGGTCCTCGTCCTCCAGCGTCACGTCGTTGACGCCGAAGGCGAGGACGACGCGCGGGTCGCCCTCGCCGGGCAGCCGCGGCCGCGCCTCGGCGCGCCAGCGGGCGGCGACCTCGGCCGAGGTCTCGCCGCGGACGCCGAGGTTGTAGGTGGTGGTCGCGATTCCCTCCTGGAGGGCGGCAGCGAGGACCCTCCCGGTCCAGCCGAGACCCTCCTCGTCGCCCACGCCTACCGTGTGCGAGTCGCCGAAGAACATGAGATAACGCTCCAACATCCCCTCCATGATCGCGATCATCTCCGATACCCACATGCCGAAGGGCAAACGCCAAATGCCCGACGAGTGCGTCGAGCAGATCCAGGCCGCCGAGGCGGTGATCCATGCCGGCGACTTCTCCACGGTCGCGGTGCTGTCGGAGCTGGAAGCGCTCTGCCCGGTAGTCCTCGGCGTCTACGGCAACGTCGACGAGCCGGCTCTGTGGCAGCGGCTGCCGGAAACCCTGGAAGTCGAGGTCGGCGGCCGCACTGTCGCCGTCGTCCACGACTCCGGCCCGAAACAGGGGCGCCTGGCTCGCCTGCGCGCCCGCTTTCCCGAGGCGGATGCGGTCGTCTTCGGCCATAGCCATCTTCCCCTGCACGAGCAGGAGAGCGGCTTCCAGATCTTCAACCCCGGCAGCCCGACCGAGCGCCGCCGCGCCCCCCGAGCCTCGATGGGCCTCCTCCACCCCGAGCCGGCCGGCCTGCGCTTCGAACACGTCTGGTTCTGAGCAGTTTGTTTCTCGCCTCGACGGGGGTAGCTGGAGCGCAACGTCCACCCCGAACAGGAGGCAATCGATGGCTGAGTTGACGACTTTGGAGGAGAAGCTGGCGGAGGTGCTGGGGCTCGCGGAAGCGGCCTCGAAAGCGACCGAAAAAGTCGAAGGCTTGGTCGAGGACGAGGCGATCACCGCGAAACTGCAGAAAATGCGCGAGGAGGCCGAGGAGACGGCGCGGCGCGCCACCGCGGTCGCCGAGCAGCGCGACGGCAAGAAAACCGCGATCCTCGAGAAGGCGAAAGAGACCAAAGGCGAGGCCTCCGAGATGATGGACACCTATCTCGGCGACGACTCCGACGGACTCGACGGCTTCGAGTTCATGACGATGGCCGAGGCGGGCGAGGTCGGCCACTGGGCGATCCTGCAGAAACTGAACGAGCAGGCCGGCGAGGAGCCGATCTCCGAGCTGACCCAGTGGGCGTTGCCGATCCAGGAACGGCACTTCAGCGAGACCAAAGAGAGCGCGTTGCAGCTGGCCGGCGAGAAAGATCCCTACGAGGAGTCCTGAGCCGCCCGATGGCCTCGAACGCAGACGCAGATCGCTTCCTGGCCATCTACCTCAACGACCACTTGGCGGGGGCCACGCTCGGCGTCGAGCTGGCCCGCCGCCTGCGGTCCTCGAACCAGGGCGATGCCGAGTTCGGCGGCCCGCTGGCCCAGATCTGCGCCGAGATCGAAGAGGACCGCCAGACCCTGGTGCGGCTGATGGAGCACCTGGACGTGCGCCGCGACCCGGTCAAACCGGCCCTCGCCAAGATCGCGGAGAGGCTTGGCCGCCTCAAGCCGAACGGTCGGCTCCGCAGCTACTCCCCCCTCAGCCGCGTCCTCGAGCTCGAGCTCCTCTCCGGCGGAGTCGGCGGCAAGATGGAGCTCTGGAACGCCCTCGAGCAGAGCTACGGCGAGTCCCTCGACGGCTTCGACTTCCACGACCTCGCCGCCCGCGCCGACAGCCAAGGCCAGCGCTTGGAAGACCTCCACCTAGCCGCCGCCCAACGCGCCCTCCCCGCCGCCACCAGCAGCACCCAGGGCATCCCATAGCCCCCGTCCCGAGTAAGGCGCCGCGACCAAGCAAGCCACTCACCCGAACTGCATCAGATTTCCTACCTGCCAGAGGGGAAATCTGATGCAGTTCGGGTGAGGATGGCGCGGCGGACGTTTTGGAGGAAGGGGCCGGGGTCGCGTTCGAGCATCTTTGCGGTCGTGCGGTGGACGTCGTAGCCGGCAGCGGTGAGTTCGACGTCGCGCTGGCGGTCCTTCTCGAAGGCAAAGGGATCGCCGTGGTAGCTCCAGCTGTCGGTTTCCACGATGACCTTCTGCTCGGGCCACAGGAAGTCCACGAGATGACCCTCGACAAGGGTGTTCACCGCTGGTACCGATAGATCCACCTCGCGCCACAAAGAGAGGAAGTCGACCTCCGGGGGCGATTTCGTTTCCAGGACCTCGGGATCGACTTCATGCGCGATCCGGCGCAACTTGCCGACCCCCTTGCAGCCGCGCCGGCAGGTGATGATGCGCCCAAGGCGCGACCAGGAGAAGCTGGGCCTCTTGTACGTCGAGACGAACATCCGCTCTAGCCGCTTCACGTCCGTTCTTCCGGCCAGGTCGAGCAAGACACGCTCCATCACGGTCACTGGTATCCCTCGCTCCACGGTCACTTCGTACGTCTGGAGACGCCGCGTCTGGTGTAGTCGCACCCCCTCGTGGCTCATCGGTTCCAGGCCACCCGACTGCCGCAGCACCTCGGTCGGACCATGAGAGCCACATAGGCCCCAGTGATGACCGGCGCTAAAGTGGGAGAGCACCGCGCCTGGCCCACAGGCAAGCACCGCCGCCATCGCTCTTCCTTCCTTGTCGAGCCGCGTGTGCGCCAAGGCGTAGACACCTTGGTGGAGCGGGACCAGGAGCCCGCCTTTTCGCCGGCTCTCGACGGTCCGCTCGCTGACGCCTTGGTTCAGCAGCTGCCAGGTCGAGAAGACCCCGTGCTGTCTTTCCGCCAAGCCGCGCATCAACACGGTCGCCTGCCGGTCCTTCACCCGAACTCCCGATGACCCCGAACTGCATCAGATTTCCTACCGGCCAGAGGGGAAATCTGATGCAGTTCGGCGAGGGTTGCATTCGCCGCCGGCATGGCCGGGACAGTTGCAGGGTGGGGCGCACGGGTGGTGCGCACATGTCAACGTTTCGCGCGCCGAATTCGCGCGTGAGCGTGACTTCGACCCGCCACCTCCGACCCGCCACCTCCCAAGTTGAGCGCGGCCTTGAGTTCCTCTACGTCTTGCGCTTCGGTTTGCGCCTACGCCGCCGACATCGAGACCGACCATTGGTCGGCTACCTGTTTGGCGGCGTCGCGCTCCTCGGTGAGGATCGATTCGGCTAGGGCGACGGTCTCCTGGTCGCCGGCGCGCTCGGCTACTCGTTTGAGCAGCTCGTAGGCGGCGACCTCCAGGTTCTCGACCGCGTAGGAGAAACCGGCGAGCTTGGCCGGCGTGTCGGGCTGGGCGGCGAAGAAG
Organism: Solirubrobacterales bacterium; assembly: GCA_035940865.1. GTDB lineage: Bacteria > Actinomycetota > Thermoleophilia > Solirubrobacterales > 70-9 > VAYN01. Next base: position 120,527 of record DASZEL010000004.1, on the reverse strand, counting down.
GCGCCCCAGTTGAGAGCACCGAGTTTCAGCATCGCGTCCTTGATCGCCGAGGGACCGGCGCCGCGGTCGTCGAGGCGGCGCTCGACTTTCTCCAGGTGCCCTTCGGTCTCCTCGAGGTGGTGGGCGAAGGCCTCGGCCAGTGAGGCAGGGACGTCCATCTCCTTGCTTTTCTCCAGCAGCTGCTTCGACTGCCCCTCGAGGGCGTGGACGTCTGAGAGGTAAGAGTTGAGCTGCTCGTCGAGGTCATCGGGGTCGACTTCGCGCAGCGCCTGCTCAACCGCTTCGTCGAAGCCGGCGGCGACCCGCCCCGCCATCTCGCGCTCCTCGTCGGCGATCGCCAGCGCCATCTGCGCGGTCTCGCCGTCCCCGGCTTCCTGCGCCGCCCGCGCCAGCAGCTCGTAAGCGGCCACCTCCATGTGCTCGTAGGAGAACGCGTGCATCGCCAGCTTCGTCGGCGTGTCGGGCTGGGATTTGGCGAAGAGGACCATCCCGAAGCCACCCGCCTGCCCCGCCACGTCCTTCACCTTCGAGGGCGAGGCCTCGTGGGCCTCGAGGCGCTCGCGCACGCGCTGCTCCTGGGATTCGGTCTCCCCCTGGTGGCGTTTGAAGCTCTCGGCGAAGCGGCCTTCGACCAGATCGGGGGCGCGCTTCATCTGCACGAGCGCCTGTTCCTCGATCGAGTGGGCGTCAGTGAGGTACTTGACTAGCTGGGTCTGCGGATCGTTATTCGGCATGGCCTCCGACTACCCGGGTCGGCGCCGCCACACGCCTCGCCGGCGCCCTTCAGGCGTTCGAGGTCTCGGCCTCGGCGCGCGGATCCGTGGCCGCAGGCGGCGGCTCAGTCCCTGGAGCGCGGTCGGGCGCCGACACGTGGAGCCGGACCACCGTGCCGCGCTCGCCGGAGCGAATCTGGACCAGGTCGCAGAGCTGGTTCGCCAGCCAGAGGCCGCGCCCACCCTCCTGGGCGAATCCCGGGCGCAGGCGGCCGACCAGCGGCTCGTCGATCCGGCCGTCGTCCTCCACCTCGGCCAACAGGCTGTCGTTCTCGCGCCAGAGGCGCAGCGTCCCGGTGCCACCGCCGTGCATGACGCTGTTGGCGGCGAGCTCGCTGGTAGCCGTCAGCAGGTCGGCGACTTCGAGCGGGCTCAGCCCTGCCCGCTCGCCGGCCGCCGCCACCCGCCGGCGGACCTCCGAGAGCTCGGTCAGGCCGAAGGAGAGGCTGTCCGGCTTCGCCGGCGGCGGCGGCAGCCGGCCTGAGAGGCAATCGGGATCGGTGTCGAAGGCGGCGCTCTCCTCCGTCCGGCCTTCGCGGGAAATCAGCCTGTGGGTGCTCGCCGCCCGCTCCAACTCCTGGTCGGGAAGGGCGCAGGCGTCATAGGGGCAGAGCAGCGACCAGCGCCGGCTTGCGGCGAAGGCGACGTTGAGCAGAGCCTCGTGACGGTGGCACTCCTCGATCTCCGCCGGGCTGCGGTCCGCCCAGACCAGTTCGTTGACCCCGCGCACCGGGCCCTGGTTTTCGTCGACGAAGTCTCGCCAAAGTGGGATGACAGCGGCCGGATTGCGCCCGACCTCCTCCATCGGCACGAAGCGAACCCTGTCGGCTTCTCTGCCGAGCTGGTCCCGGAGCAACTCGCCCTGCTCCTTCCTCACCGCGACTAGGGCAGGCTGGCCCGCGCTCAGCGCGGCACGCAGGAACGGGACCGTCCCTGCCAGATACTCGTCGGCGCCCTCGTAGATCAGCGCCTGATGCTGAAAACCGGCGTGTTCCATGGCGTTCTAGCCGTTTAGTTTCCCAGTTGAACTCGCTTCAAACGGTGGGTTTGGTCACTTTGGGAGGGGGTATTCATACGTTTGGCACAAAGATCACAGAGTTGTTTAGAGGAGAGAATGAACCCCCCGCCCGCAGCCCTCGGCAAAGACGTCAGCAGAGCCCACGAGGAGCTCCACACCCCCGAACTCGGGCCCGCTTTGAAACGGGAGCGGCTGCTGCAGCGAGTTCGCGCCGCCCGCAATCGCTTGCCGCAAACTCCGCGCAGCCCCTTGGCAAGAATTCGGTAGTACGGTAGGCTTCTCAAAGGTCAGGTCGGTATCAGCAAAGCGGTAACCAGCTGACTCTAAATTTCGGGGTAAAGACCGTCGGGTGCTCCAGCAGGCTCTCCGGGACTTCCAGATCGTCAAGAACGGAGGTCCCTGAAGTGCCTACTATCGAATTTCATGTCCATGACGGGTTGCTGGTCGTCCAGCAGACGTCCGAAGGCGAGCGGTTGCGACTCGCCTTCAGCGGCGAGATGGATCTCGCCAATACCGAGACCGCGGCCTCGCCGCTGCGGGAAGCGCTCAGCTCCGGCAAGAGCGTCCTCGTCGATCTGGCGAAACTCGAGTTCCTGGATTCGACGGCCCTGGCGATGCTGGTCACCGCAATTCGCGAAGGCGGCGAACAGCTCAGCTTCCTCCCCAGCGAACACGATGCGGTCCGTCGACTCCTCCGCCTTACCGGCCTGGATGAACGAATGAACCTGGCACCAGTGACGGCGCCTGCTCCGACCCGCGAGGGCTCGGATGCCGAGCCGTTGATGCCCGCGGCCTAGCTCGGCCCGACCTGGCGTGCGAGCCGGACCGCCTCCGCGGTCCCGCCGCGCCAGGGCTCGCCGTGGCCGCTGAGCACGGTGCCTGCGTCGAGCTCGGCGAGCGCGTCGAGCGAGCGCAGCGCCCACTCGCTGTCAGCGGTGGCGGCGCCGGCGACGATCCGCGGTCCTTTCTTGCCCAGGTAGGGATCGAGCATGACGAGCGCGTCGCCGGCGATCACCGCGTCGCGGTCGGGGAAGTGCAGGGCGCAGTGGCCGACCGTGTGGCCGGGGGTAAAGATGACGCGAGGTGAGCCGGGGACGTCAAGGACGCCCTCGGAGAAGGGCTGCACCTCCCGTACCGGCGGCGGCCAGAAGGCACGGGTAGCGAGGAAGCCGAAGACGTGGGGCAGCCCGCCCGGCTTCGTCAGCAGGTAGCGGCTGCGGGCGCGCTCGTGCGTGTACTGGAGCGGCTTGCGGGCCAAGGGCGCGTCGTTCTCGTGGACGTGGACGGGGATCCCGAGCTCGGTTCGCGCCCGCTCGGCGAAGCCGATGTGGTCGAAGTGGGCATGGGTGAGGACGAGGGCGCGGATCTCGGAGGCGTCGCGCCCGATCATCTCCAGGACCCGGTGCAGCGAGTCCCAGGAGCGCGGGACCCCGGCGTCGACGATGGTCAGGCCGGAGTCGGCCTCGACGAGGTACCAGTTGACGCTGGCGTCTTCGATCCGGTGGACGTCGGGGGCGGCGCCGCGTTCGATCCTGGGCTCCATTGCTGCCCACTACCCGCTTCGTCCTCTCCGCCCTCACCCGCCGCCAGGCGCCGCCGCAGCTGCCGCACCGAGTGCGCAGCGACGGGGATCACCGAGTCGCCGTAGCGAACGCCGCCGAAGCGCAGCCGCTGCCAGACCGCCAGCCAGGCGCAGACGCCGCGCTCGAGGATCCAGACCGGCGCCAGCAGCGAGGAGGTCGCCGGGAAGTAGGCGGCGCCGCCGGCGCGCCGGCGTCCGACCTCGGCGGCAGCCACCGCGGTTGCGGCCGGTCCCAGGCCGACTGCGGGCCGGCGCCGCAAAGCACCGAGGAGGAGCAGGGGCACGACTGCGAGCCAGAGCGCCATCCGCGCCGGCAGAGCGAAGTCGTCGTAGGCCTGGCGGGTGCGCTGGCCCCAGAAATGCCCGGCCGAGGGCGGCACCCGGGCGACGTAGAGGTCGAGCGGCGAGGCGACGCTGCCGCCGTGGGCGCGGACCGTCCGCATCAACTCCAGGTTCTCGAAGAGGACGTCGCCGTCGTACATCCCCATCGCCAGCATCCGCGAGCGGCGCACCGCCAGGGTCCCCGGGAAGTCGCGGCCGAGGCTGCGGTTGAGCAGCGTCCGCGCCGTGTCCCAGCGCGCATGCCAGGGCAGGCGGTTGAAGTAGTTCTGGGGGCGGACGAGATCGTGGCGGTCGAGCAGCTCCGCCGTCCGCTGCAGCGCCTCGGGCTCGTAGCGGACGTCGTCGTCGGCGATCACCACTCGCTCGTGAGAGGACAGCTCCACCCCGGTTCGCACCCCCGCGACTTTGCCCATCAACCAGACCTCCCCCTCGCCGGGGGGCACGTGCCGGACGCGCTCGCCCCAAGCGGCGGCGTTGGCGGCGAAGACCTCGGGGTCGGAGCCGTCGACGACGATCACCTCGGCGACCAGCGGCGCGATCCGCGCCAGGTACTCCGCCAGCTCCGCCCGCTGCGCCCCGTCCCGCCAGCGCACCGGCACTACATAGGAGAGGTCCAGCCGACCGAACGGCACCTCAGCGGTACATGGTCTGGGCTCGCTCACGCGGGAACGGCGTCTGGTTCGCGCAGCGAGCTCTCGCCGCGTTCCCAGCTCTCCATCAGGTGGGTCGCCCAGAGCGCCTCGACCTGCAGCAGCGCCCGGGCGCCGAAGAGGATGTCGGCGGCAACCTCGGGTTCCTCCGCGGCGAGGCCGCCGGCCAGGTCCCACGCGGCGATGTTCTCGTGCACGGCGTCGGCCTCGACGTGCTCGTCGTAGAAGTGGGTCGCCTCGCGGCCGAAGCCGAGCCGGCGCAGGGCATTGCCGTAGCGGCGGTTGGGGATCGAGGAGGTCATCTCGAAGGCGGCGAGGTGGCCGACGGTCGCGCCGCGCCGGCGGCGCTGGAGGCCGAAGCCACTCATCAGGTTGACGGTCGCCAGCGTCACCGCCGGGAAGCGCTCCAGGTAGGCGCCGTAGGTGGGATCGAGACCGAGGGACTCCATCGTCTTCGCGAACAGGACCGAGTGCATGCGCTCGGCGCTGCCGCCCCCGTACTCGTCGGCTTGGACCTCGAGCAGCGCCGCCTTCGGCCGCGGCGAGAGGCGTGGGATCGCCCAGGAGTGCGGGTCGGCCTCCTTCAACTGGTAGGCGGAGCGCTGGACGACGTGCTCGAGCATCTGCTCGAGCGTGCCCTGCGTCTCCATGTAGCGGGAAATCGGCGGCCCCGGGTCCTCGGCGACGATCTCCTGCAGCGCCGCGCCGACCGAGGCCAGCTCCTCCTCCCCGGCCGGCTCCACCAGTTCGGCCACCGCTGCTTCGAAGGGCCGCTCCAGCACCGCTTTGAAGGCCAGCAGCGACGGCTCCCACTCCCAGGCTTCGTCGACCCCGCGGATGCCGGTGTAGTGGATCTCGTAGGCGATGTAGAGCGCCAGCTGCAGATCCTCGTCGGCGATCGGGTCGGCGGAATCGATCGTTCCCGGCGCCTCCAGACGCTCGCCCGGCGGCCCCTCCAATGCTTCGAACAGCCGCTCGCTCAAAGGACCGCGCGGCGACGGCAGCTCGATCAGTCGCCGGGCCATGGTTCCGGGCCGCTCGGCGCCTTGAAGCCGATCAGCTTGTGGGTGCCGTCGCAGAACGGGCGGATCCGCGATTTGCCGCAGCGGCAGAGCGCGATCGTCTGCCGCTCGGTCGGCAGCTCGTTACCCTCTTGGTCGCGAACCACGAAGTCCCCCCGCACCAGATAAGGGCCGTCGGGATAAGGGGTGATAGTGACCGGAGACGACTGGTCGTGGTTGGGGTCCACCCCATCGCCATACCCGGACCAGGCTACGATAAATCTCCCGTTCTCATGGGTAGAAGAAGGGCATGAACGAGCAACCGACCACCATCCCCGAGGAGTCGAACGGCAGCAGTGCTTTTGACTCGATCCGCGCCGAGATCTCGCGCGAAATGGTCCGCCTCTACAAAGAGCTCTTCGGGCGGGGGCCGACCAAAGCCCGCACCGAGTTCGCGGGTCCCGACATCGTCATCTGCTCGCTTGAGAACAGCTTCACGCCGGCCGAGCGCAGCCTCGCTGAAATGGGGGAGCACCAGCGCCTGCGCGACACTCGCATGTACTTCCAGGTGGCGACCTCGGACAAATTCCGCGAGATCGTCGAGCGGCTGACCGGCCGCAAAGTGAGGGCCTTCATCAGCGGCCTCGACGCCAACGTCGACGTCTGCTCCGAGGTCTTCTACCTCGAAGACGGCCACGACGACGGCCACGTGATTTAGGAACCAGCGCCTGGGGTACACGCCCTTGGGTGCCGGACACTAGGCCGGCGCTCACCTCACCTACGGAACGTCTCGGCTGACTCTGCGGCCGTGAGCGGATCGCAGGTTCACGAAATCCCAACCAGTTTGGAGGATCGAATGGACCGTGGTCCGATTCCGCTCAACCTGCACGCCGCGCTCGAGCCGCTGATCGCGGTGGTGATCATCGCCGCGCCCTGGATCTTCGGGTTCAGCGAGACCGACAGCGCCACCGTGATCTGCGTCCTCGTCGGCGTCTCGATGCTGCTGCTCGGCTCGATGACCGACTGGCGGCTGTCGCTGATGCGGCTGATCCCGCTGCGGGGGCACCTGGCGGGCGACCTGGTGCTCGGCGCCGTGCTCATCCTCAGCCCGCTGATCTTCGGCTTCGCCGACGAGGGCGGTCCCACCCGCTTCATGGTGATCGCCGGCGCGCTCGAGCTGATGACGGCGCTGATGACGCGCTGGGACCGCACCGAAGCCGAGCCGACTTACACGCGCGAACGCCAGACGCCCGCGCACTAGCCACCACAAGTCCACGGCCGCACGACTGGAGCGCTACCCCTTCGGCGCTCCAGCCGTGCGGCAGGACTGAAAAACCAGTCGAAAGGAAGCACCCAATGTTCAGACACACCAAACAACTCGCCTACAAAGTCAGAGTTGACGAACCGAATCCGATCTTCGCCAAATACCTCCAGCAGGCGATCGGCGGCGTCGAGGGAGAGATCCGGGTCTGCCTCCAGTACCTCTTCCAGGGCTGGGGCCAGCGCGGTCCCGACCGCTACAAAGACATGCTCCTCAACACCGGCACCGAGGAGATCGGCCACATCGAGATGCTCGCCACCGCGGTGGCGCTGAACCTCGAGGGAGCGCCGGCGAAGCTGCAGGAGGAGATCGCCGGCAAAAACGGCGCCGTCGAGGCGGTGCTCGGCGGCCAGGATCCGCGCCACGTCCTCTCCGCCGGCCTGGCGGCGATGCCCGCCGACGCCAACGGCAACCCGTTCAACGGCTCCTGGGTCGTCGCCACCGGCAACATCGGCTCCGACATGGTCGCCAACGTCCACGCGGAGGCCAGCGGCCGGCTGCTCGCGACGCGGCTGTGGGAGCTGACCGACGATCCGGGGATGAAAGACATGCTCTCGTTCCTGATCGCCCGCGACACCATGCACCAGAACCAGTGGATGGCGGTGCTGGAGGAGCAGAAGGACATGGGGCTGCCGGTGCCGCCCGACTTCCCCCAGGAGCAGGAAAAGCAGGAGTTCGCCTACGACTTCTTCGTCCACTCCGACGGCGAGGTCCCCAAAGACGCCCGCTGGACCAGCGGAACCTCGGTCGATTCCAAGGGCGAGTTCGGGGTACGTGAGGCAGAGCCGATGGGCGACGTACCGAAACTGGCCCCGGCCGAGGCACGACCGGAGTTGCACAGCACCCCGATCCCGGCTGAGGGCGGGATCCTTCGCAAAGCAAAGGACGCGATCACGCCATGAACGACGAGCACAACCGCGCGGCCCAGGAGGCCGACAAGCAAGCGCCGACCCAGCCTCCCGCCGATGACGGCGGGGTGGTCCAGGAGTCGGATCAGGAAGAGAGCACGACCCCCGGGCCGGAGACGGACCCCGAGGATCAGGAGGACGGCCGAACCCCGCCCCCCGACGATCTAACTCAGGACCCGGCCTACGAACCCGAGGACGAGTCGCTGAAGGACATCAAGGGGGGCTGAGCCCCGCCCGCTTCACCGAAACCGCGAGGAACCGGAACTATTCCGGTTCCTCGCGGTTTCGCGGTCTAGCCGCCGCCGATCGGCTCGATCACGCGGCCGGTGCCCTCGCAGTGCTCGCAGGAGCCACCGTCTTTCTCGCCGCTGCCGCCGCAGACGGGGCAGATGTTCTCGCCGGCCGAGTTCTCGTCGGCAGGCGCTTCGTCTCCGGGGCGCTGTGGTTCCTGGCTGAGGTCGTCGTTCATGCGGTCCTCATGCCCTCGGCGAGGGCGCTTCAAACCGGGCGGATCGTCCAGATCGCGACATCCTGGCGCGGCGAGAAGTGCAGCAGCGGCTCGCCCTCGAGCTCGATCCCGAACGGCATCGCCATCGTGTTCGTCTCGATCTCCGCCCAGCCGTGGTGCAGCGGCCAGGGCGGGTGGTGGATGTCCCCGCGCAGGATCCGCTGCCGGTCGTCGAGGGTGTAGAGGCAGTAGCGCTCGGTCAACCAGCGCTCAAGCGAGCCGTCGCGGATCGGCAGCTCGCCGCCCTCGGCGCCGTAGCGGGCGGTGAAGTAGGCGGGCGGGCCGTCCTCGGAGGTGCGCATCAGGTCGTAGCCGATCCCCTCCTCGTCGCGCTCGACGCGGATCCGGGAGCGGAAGTAGGGCAGGCGGTAGGAGAGGCGGGCGCCACGGACGGCGGCGAAGCTGTCGGCGTCGAGGCTGAGGAAGTAGATGCCCGGCTTGCCTTCGACGCTGACGTAGGTGCGGACGTTGAGCTCGGGGAAAGTCGAGAGAGCAGGCGCCGGCAGCGTCCCGCGCAGGCGCAGGCCACTGACGCAGAAGGGGGTGATCCCGAGCCAGGCGTCGCCGTCGTAGGTGTCGATCGGCAGTTGCGCGGGCACCACCCGGCGCAGCGCCTCCTCCGGCACCCGCCAGTGGGCGAAGAGCAGGTCGAGCCAGGACTGGCCCATGAACCACGACCGCTCGGGCAGTGGCCAGGGGCGATGATCGGTCTCGGTCAGCACCGCGCGCTGGTGGAAGGCGTCGGAGACGAGGGAGGCAGGGCGCAGCGCCATCTCCCCCGCGTCTTGGATCAAGCCGAGGCCGTGCACGGTCTCAATCCTCCTCTTCGCCGACCCGGTCGCGGATCGAGGCGACTACCTCGGGGTCGAGCCGCTCGACCGAGACCAGCCGATCGGGGAAGACGAGCAGGGCGCCATGGTCGGCGTCGAGGTCGTAGTCCTCGCTCAGCTTTCCCTCCAGCTCGACCACGACCTTGCCCTCGACGCTGGCGTCGTTTTTCCAGGCGAGGTAGCGGTAGAGGCCCTCGCGGCGGGGGAAGACGGCGAGCCCGTGGCGCTGCGTGCGGTGAATCTCGCCGCTGCCCTCGCAGGTCGGACAGGTCTGCTCGAAGCGGACGCGACCCTGGCAGGCGGGGCACTCGGGGTCTGCCCCGGCCTCCATGCAGGAGAAGCACTCGTGGACGGCGGTGCCTTTGCCCTCGCACTTGTCGCAGGGGCCGTGTTCGGGCTCGCCCCAGGGTTCGCTCACCTGGTTGTCGGGGTCGAGCAAGACCCCGGGGTCGTCCCCCTCGGAGTGACAGCGGAAGAAGGTGCGCGAGCCCGAGGCCATCAACGCCCCCGGCGACGGCTAGCTGCCGTCGCCGTTTTTCCGCTCCTCCTTCGCGGCCGCGGCGGCTTCTGCCAGGGCCTCCGCCTCGCGCTCGCGCGCCGCCGCCTCCTCTTTGGCCTCGATGCTCTGTTCTTTGGCCTCGAGCTTCTCCAGCTGCGCGGTCTTCTGCGCTTTCGCGTTGGAACGCTTGACTTTCGAGGCTGCTTTTTTTGATCTCTGCTTTTTCTCTTTTTCTTTCTCGGCGGCTTTGGCCTCGCGGTCGCGGCGGCGTTTCTCGGCTTTGCGCCGCTCCTGCTCGGCTTTGCGACGCGCTTCGGCAGCGGCCTCCTCGGCGGCTTTGCTCAGCTCGGCCTGCCGCTCCTCGGCCTCGCGCTCCTGCACCTCGGCTTTCTCGCGCAACTCGACGGCGCGCTCGCGCTCTTTCGCCGCCAGCAGGGCGGCGCGGCCTTCTTCGCGCAGCTCCGGGTCGCGGAAGAGCACACCGGTGGCGCTACGGGCCCCGGCTTCGGCGCGGTCGACCAGGTTCTTCGCCTGGGATTCGGAGCCGCCGAGGGCACCGAGGGCGAGGTCGACCGGCGTCCGCGCCAGCTTGATCGACGAGTTGAAGATCGTTTTCGGGATCGTCGGCATTGACATCTAGCTCTCCTCCTTGGGGTCGATGACCGCGGCGGCCTCTTCGGCGCGGGCTGCTTCGCGCTGCAGCTCTGCTGCCTCGCGCTTTGCCTCGCCCTTCTCGGCTGCGGCCTGCTGACGTTTTGCCTGCGCGCGCTGTTCGCCGGCGAGGCGCTCGCGCTCGGCCTGGGCTTTCTCGACCTGCGCCTGCTGCGCGGCGACGCGCTCCTCCTCGGCCCGTTTGCGCTCGGCCTCCTCTTCGGCGGCGATCTCCTGGGCCTCGAGTTCGACCTCGCGGCGCTCGGCCTCGGTCTCGGCGCGCTCGGCCTCGATCTCGGCTTCCTGGTCTTTGCGCTCGGCCTCTGCGGCCTGCTCGGCCGCCTCGGCCTGAGCATCGGCTTGGACCTCTTGCAGCTGCCCCTCGCGGTGCAGGTCTTCGTTGCCCAGCGCCGCTCCAGCAGCCTGCTTGGCCTTTCCGACGATTTTGCCCAGGGGGCCGCCGGCGACGCGCTCTTGCTCGCTCACGCGCGTTCTCCTTTCAAGTTCGTCCTCTCAGATCCCATCGCTCTTCGTCTACCCAAGCGGGGCGCTGCGCGAACCGTGCGGGCGGTCACAGTTCGCATCAGTAGCGGAGGATCGCGGCGACTCCTTCGGCCTCGGCCAGCGGTTCGGCGAGCTCGTCGTGGACGATCGTCACCGCGGCGCTGCTGGCGAAGGCGGCCCGGATCAGCGACTCGGCGTCGCCGTCGAGGGCGGCGTCGAAGACGAGGTGGTCGACCCGGCCTTCGGCCAGTGCCTCCTTCGTCTCCTGGATCCCGAGGGAGCCGCGGCTGCCGCCTTTCGCCTCGCCGATGGCGCGCTCGACCACGGCGCGATCGCGTTCGCTGTCAAGCCGCTCGATCACTTCGGCGACGAGCTCGCCCAACTTGCCTTTCGGGGTCGAGATCAGGTCGGCGTCGCTGCCGCGGACGACCTTCGCCTTGGCGGCGTTGAAGCCGCTCTCGAAGCTCTCCGAGTCCTTGGCGGGACCGAAGACGATTGCCTCCGCGAGCCCGTTCTCCTCCAGCTTTCGGGCGGCGAGCTCGCCGCACTCGGTGAGGAAGCGCTGGCGGTTGTGTTCGAGCCGTTCGTCGTACTGGTCATGACCGGAGGCGCTGACGCCTTGGGCGCGCGCCGGGTTGTTGGTGCTCTGCGATTTGCGCTCGCGCCAGTCGAGGCTGAAGAGGCTCAGCTCCCAGTCCTCGAGCTCCTCGAGGGTCCCGCCGGCGCAGCGCAGCAGCCGCACCCGCTCCGCGGAGACGACGGCAACGCCGCGGGCGCCGCCGTGGCAAGCGAGGGCCAGCATCGGCGCGACGACCGGCTCGCCTGCGTACTCGGCGCAGGCATCGACGATCGGCGGCGCGCCCGTCCCCCACCAGTGCTCGACCCCCTCCTTCTCGGCTACCTCGACGAAACCGACTTCGCCACGCGGCGGCGGCCGCAGGTCGCCGTCTTCGAAGCGCTCGATCAAGCGTTTCGCCGTCGCCCGCAGCGCCACGCGATGGTTGTGCTCGGCTTCCTTGTGGCTCTCCAGGATCGCGTCGAGGGCGTTGCGCAGCTCGGTTCGCCAGGCGCCGCCGCGATCGGCGGGGTCAAAACCGAGGTAGACGGAAAGGACACCCAGCGGCGGACGCCATTCGCTGAGCTCTCGGGCTTCCTCCAAGGTCGGTTCGCTCATTTTGCTTCGCTCCTCCTTGATCGGTTGCGCCTCGGCTACCCCGGGGCGCCGCGTCGAGAAACCCGCGCCGCTCCAGTTCGGATGGGGCGGTTGCTGGGTAGCACTTGCATATGAAGCCACGACTCGAGACGCCCGTTCCCGGACCGCCGCAGCCCGACCCGGCACCGCCCTCGCCTACCCCCGAGCCCGGGCCGCCGGTGCCGCCCACGCCCGATCCGGAGCCGCCGCGGCCCGATCCCGGACCGCCGGAGCCGCAACCGCCGATCGATCCGCCCGAGCCGCAGCCGCCGGCGCCCGAGATCCTCGCCGCACCGCCTAGCTAGCCCGACCGATCAGGCGCCTGCGGCGCCCGAGTAGCGCAACGACCCGGGGGTGTCGAGGTCCTCGCCGGTCTCCAGCAGCGTCTTCAGGCCGGAGAGGATCATCGGCCAGCCGCCGAACAGTTCGTCGTTGGCGTCCTCGCCGAGCTGGTCGTGGGTGACCCGCAGACGGCAGGAGGTGCCGACCGGCTCGATCTCCCAGGTGACCCGTGAGGTCCCTTCGCTCTTCACCTGATCGCTCCAGAGGGCGTTGAAGCTCTGGACCAGGCGCCGCGGCGGGTCGACCTCGAGGTTCTCGCCGCTGGCGATGTCGACCACCCCCGGCACCGATGCCTCGTACTTCGATCCCTCGGTCCACTCCGAAGCGGTGCCGACGCCGAAGCTGTAGCGCGCCCGCATCTGCTCGCTGGTGATCGCCTCCCAGAGGCGCTCCGGCGTCGTCTTGATGTAGATCTCGAACACGGTCATCGCGCCGCGCCCGCCGACCACGGTGTAGGCCTGGTCCTTGCTCATAGTTCCTTCTCCTCGCTTTCGCTTTTCTCGATATCTCGCTTCAGCTCGCTGAGCGCCGAGGCCCAGGGCTCTGCGTACTTGCCGACCCACCTGTCGTGGATCAGCCTGATCGGGACGGGATTGAGGAAGTGCAGCTTCTCGCGACCGCTCCTCCTCGTCGTCACCAGGCCCGCCTCCTCGAGCACCCGCAGGTGCTTCATCACGCCGAAGCGGGACATCGGCAACTCCGCTTCTAAGGCGCTCAACGACTGCCCGTCCCGCTCGAAGAGCCGGTCGAGCAGCTCGCGGCGGGTGGGGTCCGCCAGCGCCTTGAAGACCTCGTCCATGTGGACAGTATAGGTGACCTTTTAGTCACCTGTCAAGCCCGCTGCCGCAGCGGGGAGTCCACACATCCTCATGTGGAGAGCCCGACTTGACGCGCCGCGGAATCGCTTTAGGGTCGTTGAACAGTCAAGGACACCTCAGCGGGAGGCGTCCTATCTCACTAACCAGGGGAGAGCTAGATGCAAGCCATCAAGCGCTTGGCGTTGCTCGTCTGCGCCATTGCGGTCTTTGCCGTCCCGGCGACGGCGAACGCCACCATCAGCACGAAAACGATCGACTACGGGCCGTACACGATCCCGGCAGGGAACGGGGAACCGCACGACCACGAAAACGCCGGCATGCTGAGCAACCAGATCGTCAGCAACGTCGCCAAGCCGTGCACCGGCTGCACGATCATCGGCGTCACGCCGGACCTCGTTTACACCGACGGGACCAAGGCGACGATCAGCCAGGGGCCGATGCTCCACCACGCGATGTTCGCCGCCCAGTCGACGGGCAAGTCCGACGTCACCTGCGGCAGCAGCGGCCCGGGCGCGCTCGGGGAACGGTTCTTCGCCTCCGGCGACGAGCGGACCGCGGTCGACCTGACCTCACTGCCCTACGGCTACAAGGTCAACAGCACCGAGACCTGGAACATGGTCTTCGACCTGATGAACTGGGAAACGACCACCAAAACGGTGAAAATCCGGATGACCTGGAAGTACGCCACGGGCACCGACTCGAGCAGCCGCGGTGCCCTGCGCCCGGTCTGGCTCGACCAGGCCCAGTGCACGCTGAACTCCTACATCACCGTCCCGAACGGGCTATGGGACTTCCACTACGACTGGAAATCGACGATCGGCGGCAAACTGATCGCGGCGGCCGGCCACATCCATGACCACGGCGTCAACAACGAACTCACCAACCAGAGCACCGGCGGCACCCTGCTGTGCAACTCGGTGGCGACCTACGGCGGCCCCGGCTACGAAACCAAAGACGGCCGTAAACACGTCTCCGGGATGAACGTCTGCACGGGCAACCCGATCACCAGCGTCAGCAAAGGCCAGACGCTGCGCCTCCACACGATCTACAACGTGCCGGAAGGGCACCATCTGATCGACGACGCGATGGGGATCATGATCGCCTACTTCGGCTAGCCCGAAGACGAGAGATGAAGTACCTCGAGCCGGCCCTTCGGGGCCGGCTCTTTTTCATCCTTGCCTATACCCCTGGGGGGTATGATACGGTCCGCTTATGGAGACCACCGCTTCCCGCCATTCTCACCACCACCACGAGATGCCGACCGCAGGCAGCGCTCTCACCAGCGTCGCCATCTCCGCCACCCTGCACTGCCTCACCGGCTGCGCGATCGGCGAGGTCGCCGGGATGGCGATCGGCACTGCGATCGGCCTCTCGAACCTCGGCACGCTCGTCCTCGCGGTCGTGCTCGCCTTCCTCTTCGGCTACGCGTTGACCAGTCTGCCGCTGCTGCGGGCGGGCTTGGCGCTGGGAGCGGTGATCCCGATCGCCTTCGCCTCCGACACCCTCAGCATCGCGACGATGGAGGTCGTTGACAATGCGATCGTCGTGGCGATCCCCGGCGCGATGGAGGCCGGCCTCGACAGCCTCCTCTTCTGGGGCAGCCTCTCCTTCGCCCTGGCGATTGCGGGCGTCATCGCCGTGCCGGTCAACCGCTGGTTGATCGCCCGTGGGCGCGGGCATGCGGTCGTGCACGAGACCGGAGTCCACGGCGGGCCGCCGGTGCGCCTGGTTGGTTTCGCGGCGGTCCTCGCCTTCCTCTTCGGCAGCGTCGTACTGCTCGCCGAGGCAATCGGCTAGAGCTCGACCGTTCCGGCGATCACCGTCTCGGTGCGCCCGCCTATCCAAATCGTCCCGTTCTCGTCCTGCGACACGTAGACCCGCCCATCGCGGCCGATCGCGCTGCCCTGGGTGGCGAGGTAGGGCGCCCGTAGACGTCCGCTGCCGAGCAGCCACTGCGCCAGCGATGCGTTGAGGCTGCCGGTGACCGGATCCTCGGCGGTGACGCCGTTGATCGGGAAGAAGGCGCGCAGCTCGATTGCCGCCTCCGCGTCCTCGGGGTAGAAGCCGACGACGCCGAGGTCGAAGTCGACGCCGGTCGGCTCCAGCGCCAGCACCCGGTCGGCACTCTCGAGTAGAGCAGCGATCCAGCCGGGGCCGTTGTCGACCCACTCCACCGCCAGCAGCTCCGAGCGATCGACGCCAAGGGCGGCCGCGACCCGCTCGACCTCCGCCTCAGACCCTGGGCCCGAACGCATCAGCGGCGGCGCTGCGAAGGCAAGGCGGTCCTCCTCGCGGCGGATCCGCACCAGCCCGGCTCCGCACTCCTGCACGAGCTCCTCTGGATCCCGCGCCTCTCCCCCGGCCTTGAGCCAAGCGTGACAGGTGCCGAGGGTCGGGTGGCCGGCAAACGGCAGCTCCAGCGCCGGCGTGAAGATGCGGACGCGGTAGTCGGCCTGCGCGTCATCTGGCGGCAGCACGAAGGTCGTCTCGGAAAGGTTCGTCCAGCGCGCGAACCGCTGCATCTCCTCGCTCGACAGCCCCTCGGCGTCGAGCGCTACCGCCACCGGGTTGCCCGAGCAGGGCCCGCTGCCGAAGACGTCCACCTGGCTGAAGCGACGGGCCATGGCGCGAGTCTAGGGCGGGATCTCAGCGGTAGACGCCGCGAAGGATTTCCCGCAACGGCTCCCAGAGGGACGGTGCTGCCGCCAGCACGTCGCCGCTGGCGGGCCAGTCGCCGGCCGTCGGCTCGTAAAGGTTGCCGACCTCTCCGCCGGCCTCGCTGACGATCAACGTCCCGGCAGCGCCGTCCCAGGGCTGCAGGCCGGGACCCCAATAGGCGTCGGCGCGGCCGTCAGCTACTTGCGCGAGCGCCGCCGCGGCGCTGCCGCCTCGGCGGACGTCGCGGACCTGGCCGACGAGCGCCTCGAACAGAGCTTGGGCCCGGGGACGCTGCTCGGGGCGGCCGAGGTTCACCTCGACGAGGGCGCGCTCGAGCTCGATCGGGCCCTGACGGCGCAGCCGGCGTCCCTCGCTCCAAGCGCCGCCGCCGCGGGACGCAGCGGTGAGACGGCCAAGTGCGGGCTCTGCCACCACTCCTACGAGCGTCTTGGTGTCGGCGCTGCTGACCGCGGCGACGCTGACCGCCCAGTCGGGGCGGCCGTAGAGGTAGTTGGTCGTGCCGTCGATCGGGTCGACGAACCAGCGGATGCCGCTGCTGCCGGAGGCGTCTCCGTGCTCCTCGCCGAGGACAGCGTCATCTGGGCGCATCTCGGCGAGGACGGCGCGGATCGCGCTCTCGGTGTCGCGGTCGGCCTGGCTGACGAGGTCGTCGGCGGCTGCCTTCTCTTCTACCTGTAGCTCTTCTCTCCGGCGGGCCCAGGCGGTGGCGACCTCGGCGCCGGCCTGCGCCGCTTGTCGCGCCACCTCCAGCAGCTCGTCGATCGCGATCTCGGTTGCGGATCCCACGCCTACCTCCTCGGCAGCGACATCGCCACCTGTCGGTGCGGCGAACGGGAGAGCCGGCGGCGAGCTCCTGCTAACGAGCTGCGGAGCGGGTGCGCGAGCGTGCTCGGGCTCTGGGCGGCGAAGAAGAGGTGGGCGCCGAGCACCGCGAGCCAGGTCAGGGGGACAAGCGCCGGCCGGGGCGAGCTGAGGATCGCCGCCAGGGCAGTGAGGCCTACGGCACCCACCGGGAGGCCGAGCCAGCGCAGCCGGCGGCTACCTAGGATCGCCGCCGCGCACAATCCACCAGCGCCCGCCAGGAGCGCGACGTCGAGGGGATCGGCGGAACCGGCGAGAAGGCGGCCGGTTGCCGCCGCGGCCGTCGCGGCCACGAGCGCGGCGACGGTCCAGGGAGCTTGGAAGGAGACGCTCCCGCTCAGGGGCCTCCAGTCGTCCAAGGATCTCTCCCCCTCTTCCTCGCAGGGCTCCGGTCGTGCCGGCAGCCAGCGGATCAGCGCCAGGGAGTGCTCGCGTGCCTGGCCGGGCTCTAGTTGCCAGGAAATACCGCCACCCTCGTCGCGCCGCGCAAACGCCAGCGCCTCCAACGCCCAGCGGCTGGTGACGAAGGCGATCCCGAAGGCCCAGGCAGCCACCAGCGCGGCCAAGGGCAGCCACGGGGATTCGAAGAGGTCGACGGCCGCGCCGAAGCCGACGAGGGCCCGGATCGCGTAGCCGGCGCCGACCACGGCCCAGAGGGCGAGAATCCCGCCGGTCACAGGGGGCGGAATGCGGTCGCTGCGGCCAGTGGCGCGGGTCCGCAGCGCTTCGTAGAGCGCGGCGACGCCGAAGACCGCGAGGGCGAGGATCAGCAGCGGCGCGGCGAGGTCGAGGGAGGAGAGAGCCACTGCCAGGATCGCCACCACCGCGAGCCGCGCCAGCGCGACGAGAGCGCTCGCCCGGATGTGCTCCTTGCCGCGCGAGAGCGGGCCGGGAAGGCGGCCGCGGGCGACTCGATCCGGGTGCCGCTGGTCGGCCTCGAAGCCGCGGATGTCGTTCCACTGGTAGCGCGCTTGGTAGATCAACAGCTCGAGCGCCAGCCAGATCACAGCCGCCCGCAGGACGTCCCTCCCGCTCGCGCCGCCGGCGGAGAGGACGCCAAGAGCGAAGGTCAGCGGAAAGATGCCGGCCTTGACCAGATCGCCGGGCCTCGGCAGCAGCAGGTAGCTCCGCAGGCTCCGTTCCGTCACACCTACAGCCTCCCCCGAACCGGCCGCAGTCGAAACGTCACATCGTCGTTGCTAGGGCGCGACGTGCAGTTCAAGCGCGTGGATCTGGTGCTGGCCGTAAGAGCCGGTCTGAACCGGGCCGGCGGCGCTGACTTCGTCGCCGGGGCCGGGCAGCGGGTGCGGACGCAGGCCCTTGCGGACGTCGATCGCGGTGAGGCCGGGGAGGGTGATGCTCTGCGGGTCGCGGATCACGAAGTGGGCGTCGCCATCGCCGTCCGGGTCGACTCGCTCGACGTAGACGATCGGCCCGAGGGTCTCGCGGCAGGCGGGGTGCCCGGACGGGCAGTGCGACGGCGCCGGGGCGGGCGGCGCCACGGCGGTGCCCGCAAGCGCCGCCGCGACGAGATGCGCGACCAGGTTCCCGATCACATCCGGTAGACCGGCGCTGCTCGCTCGGCAAGCGGCGCGCTGGCGCAGGCGGCGAGAGCTTGGCTGAGGACGTGGCGGGTGTGGCGGGGGTCGATGACGCCATCGTCCCAGAGACGGGCGGTCGAGTAGAAGGGTCTCCCCTGCTCCTCGTAGCGGTCGTGCAGCAGCTCGGCCATCTCCGGCTGACCGACCTCCTTCATCACCGCCGCCGCCATCTCGCCGCCCATCACCGAGATCCTCGCGTTGGGCCACATGAAGAGGAAGCGGGGCGAGTAGGCGCGGCCGCACATGCCGTAGTTGCCGGCGCCGAAGGAGCCGCCGACGATCACGGTGATCTTGGGGACGCGGGCGGTTGAGACGGCGGCGACCAGCTTGGCGCCGTCCTTGGCGACCCCGCCGGCCTCGTACTTGGCCCCCACCATGAAGCCGTTGACGTTCTGCAGGAAGACGAGGGGAATGCGGCGCTGATCGCAGAGCTCGACGAAGTGCGCGCCCTTGAGCGCGCTCTCGCTGAAGAGGATGCCGTTGTTGGCGACGAGGCCGACCGGGTGGCCGTCGAGATGGGCGAAGGCGCAGACCAGCGTTTTCCCGTACTTCTCCTTGAACTCGCGCAGCTCGCCGCCGTCGACGATCCGTCGCATCACCTCGCGGATGTCCCAGGGCGCGCGCGAGCCGATCGGGACGACGTCGAGGATCTCCTCGGGGTCGCCCTCCGGGGGCCGCGGCTCGATCCGCTCCCACGGCGGCGCCGGCGAGGGCGGCAGCGTGGCGACGATTTCGCGCAGGATCTCCAGCGCCTCGGCGTCATCGGCGGCGAGATGGTCGGCGACGCCGGACTTGCGGGCGTGGACGTCGCCGCCGCCGAGCTCCTCCGCCGTCACCTCCTCCCCGGTCGCCGCTTTCACCAGCGGCGGGCCGCCGAGGAAGATCGTCCCCTGGTGGCGGACGATCACGGTCTCGTCGCTCATCGCCGGCACGTAGGCCCCGCCCGCGGTGCAGGAGCCCATCACCGCCGCCAGTTGCGGGATCCCCTGCGCCGACATCGTCGCCTGGTTGAAGAAGATGCGGCCGAAGTGGTCGCGGTCGGGGAAGACTTCGTCCTGCAGCGGCAGATAGGCGCCGCCGGAGTCGACCAAGTAGATGCAGGGGAGGCGATTCTGCAGGGCGATCTCCTGCGCCCGCAGGTGCTTCTTCACCGTCACCGGGTAGTAGGTGCCGCCCTTGACGGTGGCGTCGTTGGCGACGATCACGCAGCGGCGACCGCGGACGCTGCCGACGCCGGTGACGATCCCCGCTCCCGGCGCCGCGTCGTCGTACATCCCGTGCGCGGCCAGCGGCGAGAGCTCGAGGAACTCGGTGTCGGGATCGCAGAGGCCCGCGACCCGCTCGCGCGCGGTCAGCTTGCCGCGACCGCGGTGCCGCTCTACCGCCTTCTCGCCGCCGCCCGCACGCACCCGCTCGAGCTCCGCCTCCAGCTCGGCGATCAACCCGAGGTGCTTCTCGCGGGCGCTCTCGACCGCAGTGCTCATCTCGCTCCGTTCTCGGCTCGGCCGGGGTCGGTGTGCCAATCCACCGGGCCGGCGACGAGGGTGTGGGAGCCGAGCGGCCGGCCGAGAACGTCTTGGGCGGCGCGCGAGGCTTCGAGCAGGCGCTCGAGATCGATACCCGTTTCGACGTTCATCTCGTGCAGCATCGAGACCAGGTCCTCGGTGGCGATGTTGCCGGTCGCCCCGGCCGGGACGGGGCAGCCGCCGAGCTCGCCGAAGCTCGACTCGAAGGAGTCGACCCCCGCCTGCAGCGCCGCGAAGACGTTGGCGAGGCCCTGGCCGCGGGTGTTGTGGAAGTGGGCAGTCCGCTCGACGTCCGGGAGCTCCTCGGCGGCTTTCCAGAAGAACTCGGCGACCTGGAACGGGTTTGCCATCCCGGTGGTGTCGCCGAAGCCGATCTCGACCGCACCGGCGGCCGCCAGCCGTTGCGCGATCTCGAAGACGCGACGGAGCGGCACGTGCCCCTCGTAGGGGCAACCGAAGCTGGTGCTGATCACGCCCTCGCAGCGCAGCCCGGCATCAGTCGCGCGTGCAAGCACGCGCTCCAGTCCTTGCAGCGACTCCTCGATCGAGCGGTTGACGTTCTTGCGGTTGTGGGTCTCCGAGGCGGAGAGGAAGACGTTGACCTCGTCGATCCGGTCGCGGACCTCGAGCGCCGCCTCCAGCCCACGCTCGTTCGGGACCAGGACACTGACGGTGACCTCGTCGGGGATCTCCGCCCGTTCCAGCACCTCGCGGCCGTCGGCCAGTTGCGGCACCACGTCGGCGCGGACGAAGCTCGTCACCTCCAGCCGCCGTACGCCGGTGCGCGCCAGCATCTCGACCAGGCGCACCTTGTCGGCGGTGGCGATCGTCTCCGGCTCGTTCTGGAAGCCGTCGCGCGGCCCCACCTCGCGGATTCGGACTGCGGTCGGGATCGCCATCGCGCCGCCTACGCCCCCAGCGCCCGCGCGATCACCATCTGCTGGACCTCGTCGGTCCCCTCGCCGATCGTGAGGATCTTGGCGTCGCGGTAGAAGCGGCAGACCGGGTACTCCTCGATGTAGCCGTAGCCACCGTGGATCTGCACCGCCTCCTCGCAGCAGCGCACCGCGAGGCGGCCGCTCTTCAGCTTCGCCTGGGCGGCGGTGAGGCTGAAGTTCTCGCCGCGGTCCTTGAGCCGGGCGGCTTTGTAAACGAGCAGCCGGGTCGCCTCGATCTCGGTTGCCATGTCGGCGAGCTTGGCCCCGATCGTCTGGAAGCGGGAGATCGACTGGCCGAAGGCCTGGCGCTCCTTCGCGTAGGCGAGCGCCTCGTCAAGAGCCCCTTGGGCGAGGCCGACGCCCATCGCGGCGACGCCGATGCGGCCGATGTCGAGCACCTGCAGGAACTGGCGGAAGCCCATCCCGCGCGGGCCGAGCAGGTTCTCCTCCGGGACACGGCAGTCGGTGAAGGTCAGCGGCCGCGTATCCGAGGCGTTCCAGCCCATCTTCCGATACGGCTCGCCCTGCTCGTAGCCGGGGGTCCCGTTGGTGACGATCAGGTTGGAGATCTCGCCGTCGCCGGTGCGGGCGGTGATCGTGACCAGGCCGGAGATCTCGGTGCCGGCGTTGGTGATGAACTGCTTGGCGCCGTCGATCACCCATTCGCCGCCATCGAGGCGCGCCTTGGTGCGGACGTTGCCGGCGTCGGAGCCGGCCTCCGGCTCGGTCAGGCCGAAGGCGCCGAGGATTTCGCCCGAGGTGAGCCGCGGCAACCACTCCGCTTTCTGCTCCTCGGAGCCAAAGAGATAAATCGGTTGGGTGCCAAGCGAGGTGTGGGCGCAGAGGGTGATCGCGACCGAGGAGTCGACCCGGGTCAGCTCCTCGACCGCAAGCGCGTAGGCGAGCGAGTCCCCTCCCCCGCCCCCGTACTCCTGCGGAAACGGGATCCCCATCAGGCCAAGGCCGGCGAGCTTGGCGACGATCTCGTAGGGGAAGCGCTTTTCGCGGTCGAGGTCCTCGGCGACCGGGGCAACCTCGCCGGTGGCGAAGTCGCGAACGGTGCGCTGAATCAGGCGGTGCTCGTCGCCGAGCTCGAAGTCCATGCCGAAGACAATACCGAATTCCCATTCGAAGTTCGAAGGATTGTTCGGTTTTCGCTACGGTTGCCAGCGATGCCACTGCCCTCTCCCCCGACCCGGCCGGCGCTGCGCGCCCGCTACGAGGCGCGGCGCAGCGAGGTAGTCGCGGCGGCGGCCGAGCTCTTCGCCGAGCGCGGCTACGACGGCACCTCGATGAGCGAGCTGACCGCGACGACCGGGCTCGCCGCCGGCGGCCTCTACCACTACATCGAGGGCAAGGACGATCTGCTGATCGCGATCTGCGAGGAGCTGCTGGAGCCGCTGCTCGAGCGGGCGCGCGAGATCACCGCCACCGGGGCGCCGCCGGTTGAGCAGCTGCGCGAGCTGGTCGCGGCCTGGGTCGCCCACGTCGTCGCCCACCGCCACCACATGCTCGTCTTCACCCAGGAGCGCCAGGCGATCGAGCGCCAGCCTCGTTGGCGCCACGTCCGCTCCCAGCGCAAAGCCTTCGAGAAGATCCTCGACGACCTCCTCGCCCGCGGCGAGGCCGACGGCTCGATGACCTTCGCCGACCGCCGCCTCTCCCTCCTCGCCCTGCTGGGGATGGTCAACTACACCCCCCAGTGGGTGCGGCCGAACGGTCGCCTCTCGGCAGCCGAGATCGCCGACGGCTACTGCGCGATGGTCTTGGGCTCCCGCAGCTAGGCCCTTAGAAAGGGCGCGGCGCGACGAGCAGGGCCACCACGGCGGCGACAGCGAAGGTGATCAGTGCCGTTTTGAACGGCGCGGGTGGGGCGGGACGGAGCATGCCCCTGAGGTTAGGGAGTTATTTGCGATTTGCCTGTGCAAAAGAACACAGTTTGATCTCCATCACATTGAGCAGGTTTTTCACCTGCGGAGCGCGAAGCGTCTCTAGCTCGATTTGCCGCTCGGCGTCGTAGGAGGAGGTCGGGACCGGGCCGGCGGCGGGGTGGCAGCCGATCTCGGTCCAGCCCGGGGGCAGCGCGCGGATCAGCTCAGCCAATCGGTCCGGGGTGATGCCCGCGGGGAACGGTTCGCCCTTGCCGCCCTGGCCGTAGAAGCCGCCCTCGTAGGAGATCGCCCGGTTGCGGAGCGGCACGCCGAGCTCTGCGGCGAGGGCCTCGGCCACTCCTTTCGCCGGCTCGGATTCGTGCACGTGCTGGTGGGAGTCGAGGTGGGTGGGGTCGCGGCCGAGCAGGGCGCGGAAGCGCTCCAGCTGCGCCCGGCACTCGGCCTCGACCGCCTGCGGGTCGTCGGCGTCGCAGTGGGAGTAGACGAGGGTCCAGTCGCCCGCTTCGTAGTTCCACTCGCCGAGGTCGATGTGGAGGCCGATCGACAGACCGGAAAACTCCCCCGCCCGCTCGGCCGCCGACGGCGCCGCCCCCTGCCGCACCATCAGGCTGGCGCTGGTGACGATGCCGCCCTCGTGGGCGGCGAAGATGCCGTCGTTGACCGCCTCGGAGAGGCCAAGATCGTCGGCGTTGACGATCAGGTTGCGGGCTTGGCTCAGGTCCGGGAAGGCCATCGAGGGCCAAGTATCATCCCGCCGCATCGGTCCTGAGGAGTACGACGAGCTCTGCCAGCGGTTGGGGAAGGTCGTGGAAGACGCGACCCCGGCCGAAGCTGTCGTCGCCGTCGTCAGCAAGGGAGACCCGCGGCTGGTCGAGTTCGCGGAGCGCAGCGGCCGCCACTTCCCCACCGACGCGGAGGGCCGCTATGCCGGCTACTACCCCCGCACCTCCGAGGAAGCGATCGCCCAGCTGGAGGCCGCCCGCGCCGGAGGCGCCGAATTCCTCTGCCTGCCGAAAACCGCCTTCTGGTGGCTCGAGCACTACGCCGCCCTCGCCACCTGGCTCGGCATCCACTGCCGGGTCGTCGCCGACGATCGCGAGACCTGCGTCGTCTACGACCTTCTCGCCTCTCCCCTCGATGCCGCCGCCGCGGGCGACGCCGCCTCCCCGAACCGGCAGCTGCGGGCGCTGCTCGACGCGGTCCTGCCCGAGGAGGCGCTGCTCTTCGCGATCGGCCTCGACGGCGAGGGGCTGGACTCGCCCGGCCGCACCGTCGCCCCGCTCGGGCGCGGCAACCTGCGAGGCCTAGAGCGGCGGCTGGAAGCGGCGTCCACCAGCGCCGCCTTCGTCCTCGTCTCCAAGCGCGAGCACGACCCGCCACTCGACCCGGACCTGGAGCGCCTGCTCGGCTCCGCCGCCAGACCGGTCGCCTCGCGGGCCGGGCTCTGCGAGCTCTACGAAGTGAAACCTCCCCCAGGCACGAACCGAGTCTTGCGATCCTCGCGGAGCGGCGAGAAACGGTCGAGACCTACTTCATATCTCGACGGCGCAGCAGCGGACAAACTTACGAGGCGGCTTGAGCGTCTCGGCCTCGCGGGCGATGATGGCCAATCCCCCGCATCGAGGAGAGAGGTGCAGGAGTGACGGACAAGCCAAAGATCCTCTACGTCTCACATAATCATCCGACGATCCGCCCTGGCGGCGCCGAGGCCTACGCCTACGAGCTCTACCGCGCGGTTCGCGACGGCGGCGAGTTCGAACCTCTCTTCCTCGCCCGCACCGGCCCCCCGGTCTCGATCAGCAGCCGCTACCACGAGGGCACCCTGCTGACCGGAGTCAACGAGGACCCCAACCAGTACTTCTTCTACACCGACACGCTCGAATACGACTGGCTCAACGGGACCCCGCGCGGCAAGACGGCGCTGATCAAGTACCTGCGCGAGTTCCTGCAGGCGCAGCGGCCCGACGTCGTCCACCTCCAGCACACCCTCTTCTTCGGCTACGACATGCTGCGCGAGATGCGCAACACGCTCGGCGATGAGGTGCCGATCCTCTACACGCTGCACGAGTTCCTGCCGATCTGCCACCGCAACGGCCAGCTGGTGCGGACGACGACCGAGAAGCCCTGCCGCGAAGAGTCGCCGCGCCGCTGCCATGAGTGCTTCCCGGAGGTGAGCCCGCAGGAATTCTTCATGCGCAAGCGCTTCATCCAGTCCCACATGTCGCTGGTCGACCGCTTCATCGCCCCCAGCAGCTTCCTCCGCGACCGCTACGTCGACTGGGGCCTGCCGGCGGACAAGGTCTTCACCGAGGAGTACGGCCGCCTGCCGGTGACGCCTGCCGAGACCCGCGACCGGCGCAAGCGCAACCGGCTCGTCTTCATCGGCCAGCTCAGCTACTTCAAGGGCGTCAACGTCCTCCTCGAGGCGATGAAACGTCTGCAGGACGACGAAGTCGACGTCCACCTCTCCGTCTACGGCGCCAACCTCGAGCTGCAGCCGGACGAGTTCCGCAGCGAGTTCGCCGAGCTGCTGGAGGCGACGAAGGAGACCGTCGACTTCGAAGGCGAGTTCAACCACGACGATCTGCCGACGATCATGGCCGACGCCGACTGGGTCGTCGTCCCCTCGGTCTGGTGGGAGAACTCGCCGCTGGTGATCCAGGAGGCCGGCCAGCACCGCCGCCCGGTGATCGCCAGCGACATCGGCGGGATGGCGGAGAAAGTCCACGACGGGGTCTCCGGGCTGCACTTCCGCGCCGCCGACCCGGCGAGCCTGGCGGAGACGATCTCGAAGGCGATCGGCACCCGCAAGCTCTGGGACGAACTGCAGGCGCGGATCGAGCCGCCGTATGAGATGGACGAGCACGTGCGCTCGCTCACCCGCCACTACAAGGAGCTGCTGGCGAGCCGCAGCGAAGAGGAGTTGGTGACGCCGCCCGCTCCGGCAACCGAGATCGAGAGCGTCAGATATGCCTGAGGCCGAGCTCGAGCGGATGCCGGCGACCACGGATACGGCCCTCGAGCCATTGGCGACGCTGCTGGCCGCCGACGTCGTCGCGGTGCACCTCGATCCCGAGGACGGCGCACCCGCCCTGGAGATCTCGATTCTCGATCGACCGGCGGCCGAGGAGATGCGCTCGCAGTGCGTCGACCTGCGGACGTTCCTGCGCGAGCGGCTGACCCCGCTCGCCTCAGACGAGCGCCTCGAGGCGATGGCCCTGCTCGACGAGGTCGCGGCCGCCGAGCCGGCGCCGGAGGATCAGGTCGGCCTCAGCGCCAGCCGGGCGCTGGTCCGCGAAGCCCTGCGCGACCCGCTGCCGCCCAGCCTGCTCGACCGCGACGAGCCGCAGGGCATGCACTTCGACTCCGTCCTCGCCCTCGCCGAGGACGCCTTCTACGTACGCGGCTGGGCCCGCGACGGCCAGGCGCCGCTGCAGCGACTCACCGTCGTCAGCCCCGAGGGCTCCCGGGTCGAGCTGCTGCCGGGGATCTATCGCGAGCCTCGCCCCGACGTCCATTCCTTCTTCGAAGAGCCGACCCGGACAGGCGCCGAGGGAACCGGCTTCCTCGGCTACTGCGAGACCCGCTCGCCGAGCCTGCTCAGCACCGGCTGGATCCTGGAGATGGAAAACGCCCTTGGCGTCGCCCGCGAGTTCCCGGGGCCGCAGGTCACCCGCGACCTGCTGGGAGCGCGGACCTCGATCCTCAACGACCTGCACAAGGAGAGCGGCTGGGAGACGCCGCTGATGGACCACGTGGTCCCGGCTGTGAGCCGGATCCAGCAGCGCCTCGAGGAGCGGGCCGCGATCGAGGAAGTCTGGGAGTTCGGCGAGCCGGCG
This sequence comes from Solirubrobacterales bacterium, assembly GCA_035940865.1. GTDB lineage: Bacteria > Actinomycetota > Thermoleophilia > Solirubrobacterales > 70-9 > VAYN01. Next base: position 94,252 of record DASZEL010000004.1, on the reverse strand, counting down.
GCCAACCCGGAGGCTTCGATCGTCGTCCCGCTCTACGGTCGCATCGACTTCCTCGAGCACCAGCTGGCGCAGTTCGTCCACGACCCCGAGCTGCGCGAGAGCGACCTGATCTACGTCCTCGACTCGCCCGAGCTGGCGACGGCGCTGAAGGCAAGCGCCGGGCAGCTCTTCGAGCTCTACGGCGTCCCCTTCCGGGTTGTCGTCCTCGCCCAGAACGGCGGCTACTCGGTCGCCAACAACCGCGGCGCCTCGCTGGCCCGCGGCCGCCGGCTGCTGCTGCTCAACTCCGACGTCCTCCCCGCCGTTCCCGGCTGGCTCGGCCGCATGTCCGCGTTCTACGAAGACCAGGACTCGATCGGCGCGCTGGGGCCGAAGCTGCTGTTCGAGGACGACACCCTGCAGCACGCCGGGATCAAGTTCCAGCGCCCGCCCGGCGGCGGCGCCTGGGAGAACGAGCACTACTTCAAGGGCCTGCACCGCGACCTGCCGGCGGCGAACATGACCCGCCGGGTCCCGGCCGTCAGCGGCGCCTGCCTGATGATCGACCGCGAGCTCTTCGAGGACCTCGACGGCCTGCGCGGCATGTACGTCCAGGGCGACTACGAGGACACCGACCTCTGCCTGCGCCTGCGCGAGCGGGGCCGCGAGACCTGGTACCTGCCCGAGGTCGAGCTCTACCACCTCGAGGGCCAGTCCTACGCCCTCGAGACCCGCACCGCGATGTCCCGCTACAACGTCTGGCTCCACACCCGACTCTGGGACAGCGAGATCGAAGCCGCGATGGCGGAGACCGCGTGAAAACGGCAGCCTCGCCTTGAACGGCAGCGGTAGTCCTGCACGAGTTCTCGAGGTCGTCCTCGCTCCAGGCGCGGAGCGGATGGAAGGCTTCCACATCGACTCGCCGGCGCCGGGGGAATCGTCCTTGGGCCACGAGCTCACGGTCGCGGGCTGGGCGACCGGCAGCGGGCAAGCCGTCGACCTGGTCGAGATCGTCTTCCAGGGCGAGATCATCGGCTCCGCCCGCCTCGAGGAAGAGCGCCAGGACGTTCTCGCGCAGCATCCCGGAGCTAACACCGCGCTCGTCGGCTGGGCGACGCGGGTCTCGCTCGTCGGCCTGCCGCGCGATTTCGAGTTGTTCGTCCGCGCTGTCTTCAGCGACGGCGTTCGCGAGCGCATGGCGACGATCCGCGGTGAGCGCCGACGGGTTCTGCAAGGCAAGGAATCCGAGCTGCAGCCGCTGATCGTCTCGACCTACGGCCGCACCGGCTCCACCTGGCTGATGCGCCTGCTCGACCAGCACCCCGCGGTCCTCGCCTACCGGCCCTTCGAGTACGAGCCCCGCGCGATCAGCTACTGGACCGAGATCCTCGCGACGCTGACCAAGCCTGCCTCTTACCTGCAGCCGCTGGCGACCAACCTCTCGAGCGAGCACTGGTGGATCGGCGGCGACAGCGTGCCGATGGACCTGCCCCAGCCTGATCCGCAGGTCGAGGGCGAGCTCGCGCAGGTGGGACCGGAGCAGATCGCCGGCCTCTGCAAGGAGCGGATCACCGGCTTCTACGAAGCCGTTGCCGCCAGCCAGAAGAAGCCGACGCCGCGGTACTTCGCCGAGAAGGTCGCCCCCGATCCCGCGATCTGGCGGCTGACGACGGAGCTGTTCCCGGCAAGCCAGGAGGTGATCCTCGTCCGCGACTTCCGCGACATGGCCTGCTCGATCCTCGCCTACAACCAGAAGACGAAGGTGACCAGCTTCGGCCGCGAGCGGGTCGAGACCGACCTGCAGTTTCTCGGCGAGCTGCGGGCAGCTGCGGAGAACCTCCTCAACCTTCACCGCCGACGCGGCGACTCGGCCTTCCTCCTCAGGTACGAGGACCTGATCCTCGAGCCAAAAGAGACCTTGTTCGAGCTCTTTGATTTCCTCGGCGTGACCTCCTCCGACGACACCATCGACTCGGTGCTCGAGCGGGCGTCAAGCGAGACCGAAGCGATGGTGGGACACCGCACCAGCGGCGACCCGCGCCAATCGGTCGGCCGCTGGCAGCGGGACCTCGACCCGGAGCTGCAGCGGGAGTGCGTAGAGGTGCTGGACGAGGTTCTGGTCGAGTTCGGCTACGAGGCCACGGCTCAAGCGATCGGCTAGGCGCCGGCGTGGCGGAGTTGATCGCAGTCGCCGGTTCGCTGGCGCAGCGACCGCGACGCGGCGGTCATGCCTGGGTCTTCCTCCAGTACCTGCTCGGTTTGCGACAGCTCGGCTACGAGGTGCTGTTCCTCGACCGGCTGACGAGCGAGATGCTGCCGCCGGGGGGCTCGGCGGCGGCGGGGGTGGGCTGGGTCGAGGAGACGATGAGCGCCCACGGCCTCGGCGAGAGCTGGGCGGTGCTGCTCGACGACGGCGAGACCGCCGGCCTGCCGCGCGAGCAGGTGGCGGAGCGGCTGCGGGCCTCGGTCCTGCTGATCGACGTGATGGGCTTCCTCGGCGACGAGGAGCTTTCGGCGACGGCGACGCGGCGGCTCTTCCTCGACATCGACCCCGGCTTCCCGCAGATGTGGCAGGAGCTCGGGCTCCACAGCGCCTTCGGCCGCCACGACGCCTATGCCACCGTCGGGCTGCGGGTCGGCAAGGAGGGCAGCGCGGTGCCGACCTGCGGGATCGAGTGGATCAACACGCCGCAACCGGTCGTGCTTGAGCAGTGGCCCGCGACCGCTCCCGGCGCCGCCTACACCAGCGTCGCCTCCTGGCGAGGACCGTTCGGGCCGATCGAATTCAACGGCGAGCGCTACGGGCTGCGCGCCCACCAGATGCGCCGCTTCGCCGAGCTGCCGCGTCGAAGCGGCGTGCCGATGGAGGTCGCGCTCGACATCGAAGCGGCCGACAGCGCCGACGAGGAGCTCCTCCGCGAGGGCGGCTGGGGCATCGTCTCGCCGTTGCAGGTGGCTTCAAGCGCCGACGATTACCGCCGCTACGTGCAGAATTCGCGCGCAGAGGTGGGCGTGGCAAAGGACATCTACGTACGGTCGCACGGCGGCTGGCTCAGCGACAGGAGCCTCTGTTACCTGGCCAGCGGCAAGCCGGTGCTGGCGCAGGCGACCGGCTTCGAGCTGGAGGTCGAGACCGGCGCCGGCCTGCTCAGCTTCGCCACCCCCGAGGAGGCGGCCGCGGCGGTGGAGGAGGTCGAGGCCGACTACAAGCGCCACAGCGAGGCGGCGCGGGAGCTGGCGCGGGAGCGCTTCGATTCCGACCGGGTCCTCGGCGAGCTGCTGGAGGCGGCGGCATGAGCACCGAGCAGGGGGTGCGGCGGCTCAACTGGGGCTGCGGCACCGAGCCGCAGCCGGGATGGATCAACTCCGACATCAAGGAGGACCCCACCGTCGACATCAGCTGCGACATCCTCGACGGGCTCCCGCTCGCGGAGGGCAGCATCGACTACGTCGTCAGCATCCACGCCTTGCCGGAGCTGCGGTATCCGGACCTGGTGCCGGCGCTGATGGAGCTGCGGCGGGTGCTGGCCCCGGGCGGCTTCCTGCGGCTGGCGCTGCCCGACCTCGATCGCGCGATCGAGGCCTACCGCCGCGGCGACCGCGACTACTTCCTGGTCCCCGATGAGGACGCGCGGGCGCTGGGATCGAAGTTGATCGTGCAGCTGCTCTGGTACGGCTACTCGAAGTCCCTCTTCACCTTCGACTTCGTCGCCGAGCTGCTGCAGCGGGCCGGCTTCGACGAGATCCGGCGCTGCGAGTTCCAACAGACCCACAGCCCCCATCCCGAGATCGTCACGCTCGACAACAGACGCGAGGAGAGCCTCTTTGTCGAGGCCCGCAAATAGCCGGCTGGAGATCCTCGCGATTGTGCACGCCCCGCCCGACGAGCGGCTGCGGGGCGGGTTCCTCGGCGTCCTCCGCCCGGGAGACGAGCTTGACCCACGCGAGCTGATCCTGAGGGGGTGGGTGCTGCCCGAGGCGGCGCCGGCGCCGGCGGTCGAGTTCGTCGTCGCGGGACATGTCGTCGGCAGGACGGCGGTGGATCGCGCGCGGCCCGACGTCGAGGAGATCCACGGCGACCTCCCCCATGCCGCCCGCTGCGGCTACGAGCACCGGCTCAACGCGGCGGCTGTCGGCGATGAGATGTCGCTGACGATCAGGGTTGTGCTCGACCCGGTCACGCGGGTGCGGATTGCAGACCTCACCGCCCGCCGGAAAAGTGGCGATGCAGACCTGGTGACGGTGGTTATCCCCTGCTTCCGCCAGGCCCACTTCCTCCCGGAGGCGATCGAGAGCGTGCTCGCCCAGGGCCACGGAGCGATCGAGATCGTCGTCGTCGACGACGGCTCGCCCGACAACGTCGGCGAGGTCGCCTCCCGCTACCCGGGGGTCAAGTGCCTGCGCCAGCCCAACGGCGGCCTTGCCGCTGCCCGCAACGCCGGCCTCGAGGAGGCAGACGGCGAGTTCGTGCTCTTCCTCGACGCCGACGACCGCCTGCTGCCGGACGCGATCGGCCGCGGCCTCGAGGAGCTGCGGGCCGACAGCGAGGCGATGATGGCCGCCGGCACCTGGCAGCTGATCGGCGAGGCCGGCGAACCGCTCCCCGCCGACCTCCCGCGCCAGCCGCCTGAGGCCTTCCCGGCGCTGCTCGAGAGCTGTTTCATCTCGACTCCCGCCGCCGTCCTCTACCGGCGCGGGCTGTTCGCCGAGATCGGCGGCTTCGACCCCGGCGTAAGCGCCAGCGCCGACTACGACCTCTACCTGCGGACCGCTGCCCGCTTCCCGGTCCGCCTGCACCCGCAGGTGGTCGCCGAGTACCGCCGCCACGGCGCCAACATGACCCGGGACCCGGAGCTGATCATGGCGGCGGAGACGACGGTGCTGGAGCGGCAGGCGCCGCTGGTCGCTGACGACCCGGAGCTGCGCGAGGCGCTCGAGCGCGGCATCGAGCGCTCGCAGGCCTACCACGGCGAGCGCCTGCGGCTCTTCGCCGGAGGTCCGCAATGAAGACCGCCGCCGCCGAGCTGGCGATCCTCGGCGGGCCGCCCTCGTTCGCCGAGCCGCTGCACGTCGGCCGCCCGAACGTCGGCGACCGCGAGGCGGTGCTGCGGGCGATCGGCGAGGCGATGGACGAGCGCTGGCTCAGCAACAACGGCGCCAAGCTGCTCGAGTTCGAGCGCCGCCTCTCCGAGCAACTGGGCGGGCTGCACTGCGTCGCCACCTGCAACGCGACGCTTGGCCTGCAGATCGTCCTCCGGGCCCTGGGTGTCGAAGGCGAGGTAGTGCTACCGGCGCTGACCTTCGTCGCCACCGCGCACGCTGTCGCCTGGGAGCGGCTGACGCCGGTCTTCGCCGACGTCGACCCCGGCACCCTCTGCATGGGCCCCACTGAGGCGGCTGCCCGAATCGGCCCCGAGACCGGGGCGCTGCTCGGCGTCCACCTCTGGGGGCGCAGCGCCGACCCGCAGGGGCTGGAGCGCCTGGCCGACGAACGGGGCCTGCCGCTCGTCTTCGACGCCGCCCACGCCCTCGGCTGCACGCGCGAGGGCCGGCCGCTTGCCGGCTTCGGCGACGCCGGCGTCCTCAGCTTCCACGCAACCAAGGTCGCCAACTCCTTCGAGGGCGGCGCCGTCGTCACCGCCGACGCCGAGCTGGCCGAGCGGGTCGCGACGATGCGCAACTTCGGCTTCGTTGACGAGGACGAGATCGTCGGCCTCGGCACCAACGCGAAGATGAGCGAGGCCGCGGCGGCGATGGGCCTGGCTTCGCTCGACTCGCTGGACGAGTTCCTCGCGGTCAGCCGCCGCAACTACCGCGCCTACGCGGAGGCGTTCGACGGCGTCGCCGGCATCCGGCTGCTGCCGCTGGAACCCGAACAGGCCAACTGCCACCACGTCACGATCGCCGTCGACCCGGAGCTCGCCGGCCTCGACCGCGACGCGCTCCGCCGCGTGCTGGTGGCCGAGAACGTGCTCGCCCGCCGCTACTTCTACCCCGGCTGCCACCGGGTCCCGCCCTACCGCGACCGCCCGGTGCCGGCGCTGCCGGCCACCGACGCCGCCCTGGAGAGCTGCCTCTCGCTGCCGACCGGGACGGCGGTCGGTAGCGAGGAGATCGCCCAGATCGGCGAGATCGTGCGCCTCGCCGTCTCCTTCCCCGCCGAGGTCAGGCGCCACCTCGGCGTCTAGGCTCCGACCGTGGGCCAGCTCGTCGAAGTGCTTGCCGTGGACGTCGACGAGGTCGGCGCCGATTCGCCGCTGCTCGGTGCCAACGTCGATTCCCCGACGGCGGGCCGGCGGATGGCGGCGAGCGGCCTCGAAATCAGCGGCTGGGCGCTGGCCTCCAGCGGCCGGCCCGCGATTGTTGAGGCCGCACTCGACGGAGAGGCGCTGGCGCAAGGGATCTGGCACCCGCGCGAGGACCTCGCCACCGCCTTCCCGGAGGTCGAGGGGGCAACCGCGGCGGGCTTCGAGCTCGCCGCCGACGTCAGCCGCGTTCCCGAGCAGGCCGAGCTCGAGGTCGCCGTCGAGGTCGAGGGGGCGCGCCTGCCGATCGCGCGGTTGCGGCTGCGCCGCTACTGGCGCGGAGAGCTCGAGGTGGGGCGGCCGCCGCTGGTCTCGATCGCCGTCCTCGACGAGGGCGGCGGCGGCGAGGCGCTCGAGCGGACGCTGGCGAGCGTCGGGCAGCAGCCCCATCCCGCGACCGAGGTGCTGGTACTGCGCCCGGCCACCGCTGAGCCGGTCTCCCGTCCCGCCTGGGAGGAGAACGGGATCCGCGAGGTCGTCGCCGGGCTCAACGGCCCGGCGCTGCGCAACGAGGGCATCCGCCAGAGCAACGGCGAGCTGATCCTCTTCCTCGCCGCCGGCTCGCTGCTGGCGCCGGACGCGCTGCCGCTCGCGGTCGAGATGCTGACCCGCAAGCCCGCTGCGAGCGCGGTCATCGACGGCGATCGTGGCGGGGTCGCCGCGGCCGTCTACCGCCGCTCTGCCTTTGAGGAGCTGGAGGGATTCGACGAGGGCGGCAACGACTGCGACCTCGCGCTGGCGATCCGGGCCGAGCGCCGGGGCGCGCTCTTCGCGCAAGGGGTTCTGGTCCCCGCCGGAGGTTGAGCTTGCCGGTGATCGTCGTCGCCGGCGCCCTCGCCGCCAAGCCCGGCAGCGGTGGTGAGGCCTGGGTTCGCCTCTCCTGGGTCTTGGGCTTGCAGCGGCTCGGGCTCGACGCCTGGCTGCTGGAGGAAGCCGACGCGGCGACCGCGGCCGCCGGACGCGCCTTCTTCAAGCGCACCGTGGCAGCGGCCGGCCTTGGCTCGCAGGCGCTGCTCCTGGTCGAGGGCGAGGCCGAGGGGCGAGAGCAGGCCGCGGAATTGGCCCGGGAGGCGACGGCGCTGGTCAACATCAGCGGCAACCTCCGCGACCCCGAGCTCCTGGCGCGCTTCGCCCGCCGCGCCTACGTCGACCTCGACCCCGGCTTCACCCAGATCTGGCAAGCCCAGGGCCACCTCGGCGACCAGCTCTCCCGGCACGATCGCCACTTCACGGTCGGGCTCAACCTCGGGGCACCCGGCTGCGAGGTGCCGCCGGACGGCTTCGAGTGGGTGCCGTTGCCGCCCCCGGTCCTGCTGGAGGAGTGGAAGCCCCTCGAGCAGCAGCAGTTCGGCCGTTTCACCACCGTCGCCACCTGGCGCAACGCGCTCGGCCGTCCCGAACACGGCGGCCGCACCTACACGCTCAAGCACCACCAACTCCGCCGCTTCGCCGAGCTGCCCGCGCAGAGCGACCTGCCCTTTGAGATCGCCCTGGACATCCACCCCGACGAGGCGGAGGAGGCGGAACGGATGCGCCGGTTGGGCTGGACCGTCGTCGAGCCGGCTGCAGTCGCGGCAGACCCAGACGCCTTCCGCGACTACGTCCGCGACTCCGGCGCCGAGTTCTCCGTCACCCAGGGCATCTACGCCGAAACCCGCAGCGGCTGGATCAGCGACCGCACCGCCCACTACCTCGCCGCGGGCAGGCCGGCGGTGGTTCAGGAGACCGCCCTGCCGGCCGCATACCGCCCCGAAGCGGGGCTGCTGACCTTCTCGGAGGCGGCGCAAGCGAAGACCGCGGCGACCCAGGTGGTCGCCGATTACGACCGCCACGCCGCCGCCGCCCACGCCTTCGCGGAGGAGACCTTCGACTCCGACCGGGTGCTCACCCGGATGCTCGAGGCACTGGGATGAGGATCGCGGTCAGCGGCATGGTCGCGGGAGATCCGCACCAGGGCGGCGCCTCCTGGGCCGTGCTCCAGTACGTGCTGGGGTTGAAGCGCTTGGGACACGAGGTCCTGCTGGTCGAGCCGGTCGCCGCCGGGGGCCTGGGGGGCTCGGCGAGCGCCTCCTACCTGGAAGCGGTGGCCGCTCGTTTCGACCTCGAGCACGCGACCCTCGTCGATCCCGAGGGCGAGAGCGCGCCGATCCCCAGAGACCGCCTGCGGGAGCTGCTCGCCGACGCGGAGCTGCTGCTCAACGTCTCTGGGATGCTCGCGATCCCCGAGCTGTTGGAACCGATCCCGGTCCGCGCCTACCTCGACCTCGACCCCTTCTTCAACCAGCACTGGCACCTGCAGGGAGCCGACATGCGCTTCGACGCGCACACCCACTTCGTCACCGTCGCCGCCGGGATCGGAGGCGCGGATAACGAGGTGCCGACGCTCGGCTTCGACTGGATCGAGACCCTGCCGCCGGTGGTGCTGGAGGAGTGGACGCCGGCGCCGGATCCGCCGTCGCTGCCCTTCACCACGATCGGCCACTGGCGCAGCTACGGCCCGATCGAGCACGATGGGGAGCGCTACGGCCTGCGCGCGCACTCGCTGCGCGAGCTGATCGAGCTGCCGCGCCGGACGCGGGCCGAGTTCCTCCTCGCCCTCGGCATCCACGAGTCCGAGCGCGACGACCTCGAAGCGCTGGAGCGCAACGGCTGGCGCCTCGCCGACCCGGCCGAGGTCGCGGCGACCCCCGACCGCTACCGGGACTTCGTCCGCGCCTCGACCGCCGAGATCGGGATCGCCAAGGAAGGGTACGTGCGCTCGCGCAGCGGCTGGTTCAGCGATCGCAGCGCCTGCTACCTCGCCTGCGGCCGTCCCGTCGTCGCCCAGGACACCGGCTTCGGCAGGTCCCTGCCGCTCGGCGAGGGCCTGCTGGCCTTCGGCACGGTCGAGGAGGCGGCGGGGGCGGTTGAAGACGTGCTGGCCCGGCCCGATGAGCACCGCCGCGCCGCCCGAGCGATTGCCGAGGAGCTGCTCGACTCCGACCGGGTGCTGAGCCGGCTGCTGGAGCGCCTGGGGGCGACCGGCTGATGGCCGCCGAGCTGCGCGCGACGAGCGACGAGGAGCTGCGGCGCTGCCTGGAGGGCGCGCTCACCGAGGTCGAAGCGGGAGCGCCGCGGGTGGTCGGGTTGAAGCGCAGGCCGTTCGCCTACGAGACCAGCTTCGCGATCGACGAGCTGCGGGTCGACCTCGACGGCGGCGAGGAGCTCGACCTGCTGGTCAAGGACATCGGCGCCGGGCTCTCGGATGCCGCGGCGGCGGCCAAGCCCTCACGGGCGATCGACCCTCGGCGCGAGATCGCTGTCTACCGTCATCTGCTGCGACCTTCGGGGGTCCCGGCCCCGCGCTTCTACGGTGCCGCCGAGGGTGGAGCGGACGGCCGCGCCTGGCTCTTCCTCGAGCGGGTGCCGGGGGAAGTCCTCACCGACATCGGCGAGCCGGAGACCTGGCGGGCGACGGCGCGGTGGGCCGCCCAGCTCGGCGCGGCGGTCGCGGCCGACCGCGATCCCACCCTCGACCGGCTCCTCCTCCACCGCGACCGCGACTGGCACGAGCACTGGATCGGCGCGGCGGCCGCGGCCTGCGGGGACTCGGACCAGGCCGGGCTTGCGTCCCGCCTGCGCCAGGCCGGGCCCGCTCTCCTGAACCGGCTCGACGATCTCCCGCGGGCTTTCGTCCACGGGGAGCTGTATGCATCGAACGTGATCGTTCAGCAACGGGTAGGCGAGCAGGCGCAGGTGAAGCCCGTCGACTGGGAGATGGCGGGCACCGCCCCCTTCGCCCTCGACCTGGCCGCGCTCCTCAGCGGCTGGGCCGGTGAGGAGCGGCGGGCGATGTGCGAGGCCTTCCGCGCGGCGCTGCCGGGGGAGCGGGCGATCAGCGCCGCGGACCTGCTCGCCGCCGCCACCCTCTGCGAGCTGGCGCTGGCGCTGCAATGGCTCGGCTGGTCGAGCGGGTGGCAGCCGCCCGCCGAGCACCGCCGCGACTGGGCCGCGGAAGCCGAGCGGCTGCTCGAGGAGGCCGACCTGTGACACCCGAGGTCAGCGTCTACATCCAGACCTACCAGCAGCTCGACTACATCCGCGACGCGATCGACGGGGTGCTGGCGCAGCGGGTGCCGTTCGAGCTCGAGATCGTGATCGCCGACGACTGCTCGACCGACGGCACCCGGGAGGTGCTGGCCGGGTACCGCGACCGCCATCCCGACCTGATCCGCCTGCTGCTGCCGGATCAGAACCTGGGCTCGACCGAGATCTTCCGGCGCGCCGTCGCCGTGCTCCGCGGCCGCTACGTCGCCTGGCTGGACGGCGACGACTACTGGACCGACCCGGAGAAGTTGGTGCGCCAGGTGGAGGCGCTGCGGGCGCAGCCCGGCTGGGCGGGCTGCTTCCACGACGCCACCGTGCGCCAGGCCGACGGCGGCGCGCCCGATCGCGCCTACCTCTCCGAGGAGCTGCGGGGTTCGCTCGGCTTCGCCGACCTGCTGCGCTCCAACCCGGTGCCCTCGCTCTCGGTGATGGCGCGCGGCGACCTCGTCCGCAACCTCCCCCGCTGGGTCTGGGAAGGGCTCTGGGCCGACTGGCTCTCGCTCCTCGCGATCGCCCGGCACGGGGAGATCGGCTACCTGCCCGAGCAGATGGGCGTCTACCGCGTCCATTCCGCCGGGATCTCCTCCGGCCTCTCCCGCACGGAGCAGCTCGAGGAGGACCTGCGGTTCTATGCGCTGCTGGGCGAGGTCATCGAGAAGCGCCACCGGCCCGAGCTGGAGGCCGCGGTCCGCTCGCGGCGCTGCCAGATCGCCGTCGAGCACGCCGGCGTTCCCTTCTCCGGTGCGGTCGCAGTCCTCGCCGCCGCGGCTGAAGCTCCGACCTACCTGAACGGCCGCGAGGTCTGGCAGCTGGAGGTCGCCGATCAGGACCTCGCCAACCTCGACAAGGGAGACCGCGACGGCAGCCTCGCGATCCGCCTCGAAAAGATGCGCTACGCGGCGGCCAGGGTCGACCCCGGCCTCGCCCACTTCTCCGGCGGCGAGGAGCAGCCGCAGGCCGAGACGAAGGGCGCCCTCCACCTGCTCGCGGTCGGCCCTTCTGCTGACTGGCTCAGCCGCTACAGTCGCCTCGGCCGGCAGCTGGAGGGGGCCTCCGAGGTGGTCGCGCGCGACGACGACCACGTCCTCCTCGAGGTGGCCTCCGCGGTTGGCCCGCCGGCTCCGATGGGCGCGCTCATAGAGATAACCGACGTCAGCATCCAGCCCGACCCGGAGCTGCTGGGGGGCCACCTCGACCGCCCGGCGCCGGGGGCGCTGACCGACGCCCACACCGTCGAGTTCTCGGGCTGGGCGATCGGCGAGGAGGCGCCGGTGGTGGCGATCGAGCTGGCCACCGAGGGGCGCGCGTTCCGGCGCCTGCCGATCGGCCTCTCCCGGCCCGACCTCAAACAGGCTTTTCCCGACTATCCCGGCGCCGGCGAGGCGGGGTTCGGGACCGACGTCAGCCTGGTCGGTGGACCGCCCGAGCAGACGATCGAGGTGCGGGCGGTGCTGAAGGACCAGCGCCGCGCCACGATCGGCTCGGTCCATGCCGTCAGCCGCTGGCGCGAGACGCTCACGGCGAAGGCCCCGCTCGTCTCGGTGGTGATCCCCTGCTACGGGCAGGCGGCCTACCTGGCGGAGGCGATCGAGAGCGTGCTCGCCCAGACCTACGCCCAGGTCGAGGTCGTCGTCGTCGACGACGGCTCGCCTGACAACGCCGCCCGCGTCGCCGGCCGCTTTCCCTGGGTCCGCTGCGTCCGCCAGGCCAACGCGGGCCTCGCCGCCGCGCGCAACGCCGGCATCCGCGAGAGCGAGGGCGAGTTGCTGGTCTTCCTCGACTCCGACGACCGGCTGCTGCCACGGGCGATCGAGGTCGGGGTCGAGGAGCTGCGGTCCCACCCGGAGGCCGCCTTCGCCTTCGGCCGCTACCGTCGCATCGCCGGCGACGGGCAACGCCTGCAGGACGACGAGCAGCCGCGCTCCGACGCCGATCCTTACGCCACCTTCCTCCGCTACAACTACGCCGGCGTGCCGGCGACCGGCGTCTTCAGGCGCTCGGCCCTGGAGGAGGTGGGGAACTTCGACGAGACCCTCCCCCAAGCCGAGGACTACGACCTCAACCTCCGCCTGGCCCGCCGCTTCCCGGTCCGCGCCCACGCCGAGGAGGTGGTCGAGTACCGGGTCCACGGCGGCAGCATGAGCCAGGACTACGCGGCGATGCTGGCGATGACCCTGCAGGTTCTCCGGCGCCAGCGCCCCCACCTCCGCGACGACGCCGACCGCCGCGCCTACGACGAAGGCCGCAAGTTCTGGAAGCGCTACTACGGCGAGGCCCTCGCCGGCTCCACTCGCACCGCCATCGCCAATCGCGAACGCAACAGGGGCCTGAAGGGAATGGCGACCCTGGCCCGCCGCCATCCCGGCGGCCTGCGAACGGTCATGCGCCGTTCCCGAGCCGGCGGCAGCGGCTAGTCAGCCCCTGCGGGCCACGTACAGCCCGCGGTTCCAGACGTCGCTTTCGCGGTAGTCCACCTCGAGGCCGGCGGCGGCGAAGGCGGCGGCCATCTCGTCGGGGGTGAAGAGGCCGAGGTCCTGGCGTTCGCGGATGTATTCGGGCTCGCCCTCGCCGCCTACGAGGTAGTGGATGTCGAGGACCGCCATCAGGTCCTCGCGGCGCTGGCGGTACATCCAGGCGAGCTTCGTCTCCGACTCCATCTGGAAGTTGGCGGCGAGGTGGCCGTCCCAGAAGTTTTCCGGCGTGAACCAGGGCTCGACTACGAGGAGGCCCGGGGAGCGGAGGTGGGCGGCCATGCGCTCGATCGAGCGGCGCATCGCCTCGGCGGTTTCGACGTGGCCGATCGCGCTGAAGAGGCAGGTGACGATGTCGTAGGAGCGATCGAGGTCGAAGGTCCGCATGTCGTTCTCGTGCAGCGGTATGTGGGAGCAGCGGGCGTGGGTCAGCTCGAGCATCGTCGGGTTGATGTCGAGACCCTCGCCGCGGTACCAGTTGCCGAGCACCTCGAGGTGGCGGCCGGTGCCGCAGCCGACGTCGAGCAGGTCCTTGCCGTCGGGCAGGAGCTCGCGCGCGATCGCGTGGATTTCCTCGGCGGTTGTGGTGTAGTCCCGCCGCACGTACATCAGGTCGTAGAGGTGCGCGGAATGTTCGTAGGGGATCGCTTTAGCCATGGCGGTAGGCGGGGAAGTATCCGTCGCGGTCCTCTGGGTCGCCGCCGTGGCGGCGGCAGAGCTCCTCGTAGGCGGGCGGATCGTAGACCGCTTTGACCGCTCGCATCGGCAGCGGCGTCGCCCCGAAACGCGCCTTGAAATCGGCCAGCGAGTCGCCCGGACTCATCCCCCCGCCGAGGTTGAGCCAGGGCACCCCGCGCTCGACCAGGAGCTGGACCGCGCTCCAGATCAGCGGCACCGAGTGGTGGGCGCAGCCCGGCAGCGCCGCGTTGAAGATGAAGTCGCCGGCATGAGGCGTGTGGCCGAACAGCGAGACCGACTCCAGTCCGCCGTCGCCGCGGGCGCCGACGAGGAAGGTCTCGGGCAGCTCGCAGAGCGCCGCCAGCGTCGCCGCCGGAAATCGGTGCCGCGCCGCCGCCTCCTTGCGCTCCATCGTCTCCGGGTACTGCTCGACGAAGAACTCGGCCAGCCCCGGGCTGTCGATCTCGTAGTCCTCCGCCCGCCAGGCGCGCAGCTGGCGTCGGCGGTTGGTCGAGAGGCCGGTCCAGACCGCCTCCACCCCCTCGCGGAGGTCGAGGACGTAGGTCTCGTTGGCGATCGTCACCGTCTCGGGGTCGGCGTAGCTCTCGTCGCCGAAGAGCGCGTTGACCGCGAGGTAACCGGCGACGTAGCCGCGCGCGGCGGCGAAGTCCTGCCAGTGCCGGGCGAACCCCGGCCAGGGGCCGGTGCCGGTGAGGCCGGAGAACCCGTAGGGGGTGGCGATGTCGAGACGGTCGTCGATCTCGCGCTCGATCAGCGGGCAGGCGACCTTCCTCTCCCCCTCCTCGGCGACGAACAACTGCGGCGCCCCCCTCTCGTCGAGGCTGAGGGCATGGCAGCCGCCCCAGGTATGGCCGAACACATGGGGAACGCCCTCGAGGGCCCGGCTCCACCCGGCCCGGTCCTCGAGCGAGATGCAGCGGGCCACCACTAGACGCCGAGCCGCTCGGCGGGCCAGGGCAGGTCGGCGCCCTTGTCGACGGCTGAGCGGCGCAGCTGGGCGAAAGCATCGCTGTCGTCGGGCACGCGCAGGAGGAAGCGCTCGACCGGGACGCTCAAGACGACGTCGGGCCGCTCGTGCTCGACGATCTCGCGCACGAACATGCTCGTGTGGACGAAGGTGAGGCGCCGGAAGGACGCCTGCAGGAAGACGAGCAGGCCCCTGGCGAAGGACTCGCCGAAGACCACGCAGGAGGGAAGATCCGGCCGGTCCTGCTCGGAGATGATCACCCGTCCGTGGTTGGGGACCTTGTTGTCAACCACGGGGCTTCCCTGCGGGTCCTTCAGCCCGGCCCGGACCAGCTCGCTGGAGACCGGGTCGGGATACAGCTTCGCGCCGAGGTCGCCCTGGACGGTTTCCGTCCACCAGCGCACCGCCTCGTCCTCCAAGACCTCCACCGCAACCCCTTCTTCGCTGAGGATCCTGCAGATCAACCGGTAGACGACGTTGGCGCCGCGCTGGTTCCAGTGGGTATCGGTCTTCATGTACAGGGGGCCCTCGCCCTTGGCGCCGGCAAGCGCCTCGAGCGCGTAGACGACCGGAGCTTCGACTTCCTCCGCCAGCTCGAGCAGCTGATGGACGGTGCGCCTCGGCGCCGGCACGATCTCGTCGGGGAGGTACTCGGCGTAGAGGGCCTCCTTGTCGGGGACGACCAGGCAGAGCCACTTGGTTTCGAGCTCGCGCGCGGCCTTCACCCGCGCTTCGAGGATGCGCCGCCAGCGCGCCAGCTCTTCGTCTCCGAGCCTCACGCGCCCGGTGTGCTGGCCGATCACGTCGTTGGTATCGCGCCTGAGGAAGAGCCAGCCGTCCTTGCCGACGACCACTTTCTCCCGCTCGGTCGGGATCGCCTTGCGCTCCCACTCGAGCTCGCCGGAGCTTGCGGCTGAACCCCCGCCGACCGTAACCGCGGCCGTGCCGAGCGCCGTGGTCGAGCCGTCCGCGAACTCGATCTCGACCAGGAACGCGGCGGCGCCGCTGCCGCTGGGGCTGAGCTCGAGAGAAAACCCGGGCGCCTCCGCCCCCGGCCGATCGTCGCCGACGGCCAGGGTCACGTCGGGGCGGCTGAGGCGGATCGGCGCCTCCGTCTCGAAGGTGAAACCCTCGCCGCTGACCTTGACCGCGATTGCGGCCGACTCCCTGCCGATCGCCCAGCCCCTGATCATCAAGGCGTCGTCGTAGGCGAGGGCGTGCAGGTGGCCCATTCCGCAGGCGTCGATCTCAGCCGACTGGCGCACCTCCACCACCTCGATGCTCGTGGGCTCGTGGCTCATCCGCCCGTTGCCAGGACCTCGACCCGGCCGAGGGCGTGGCGATCCCCGGCGTCGAGGACAGCCTCCACCTCGAGCGCGCTTCGGCCCTCCCCGTCTGCCTCGACGATGACTTCGAAGCCGGAGGTCGCGGCGGCCGAGCTGCCGTCGAACCGCTCTGCCACGTCAGGGCGCGGAATCCCGGTCTGGGCGGTGGCGACGACATTCCCCTCGGCGACGACCTCGATCGCCGCCACCGGCCCCTCTTGCGCGAACGCCCAGCCGAAGATTCGCAGCCGGTCCGCGGCCGCCTCGGCTTTGAACAAGCCCCGGACGCCGCCATTCGTCTCCAGGTATACGACCTCGTCGATCTGAAGCTCGAGGTTGCTCATCATGGGGTCAGTTCAAAGATCTCGGAATCGTCGCCCTCGAGGCGCCGATAGCGCCGGTCGAGGTGCTCTTTGAGGCCACCGTAATGGGAAAGCCACCAGAGAGAGTCCGGGGGGAAGACGAGGAAGGCCGCACCCGCGCTACGCAACTCCTCCAGGTGTGCGACCGCCTCCTCGCTGTCGGCTGGATGGTGCCCCGCATAGCGGCCATCCGCGGTGCGAGGGAAGTGCCAGCCGGTCCGCTCGTCCAACCGCACCAGCTCCCGGTCCCCTCGGCTCGCCACCAGCACTATCGAGTCCGGCGGCACCACCCGGTGGATCGCCGCTCGCACGGCTTCGACCTGGAAGCGGTAACCAAGCTTGCTGCCGGGGCTCGTAGCGGATCCACCGTCCTCCCCCTCCTGCAGGCGACGAATCTCCTCCTCGATCTTGCCGACCTTGGTCAGGAACTCCTCGTAGTCGGACGGCTCGACCGCGGCTCCGGACCCCTTGGCCAGAGGTTTCCCTGAATCTGAGCTGCCGCCGTGGAGAGCGGTCAGCCGCACCACCTCTTGGAGCAGGACGCCCACCTCGCCCGCGTAGCTCGAGAGCAGACGCTCGATCTTCTCCTCGCGCCCCGAGTCGACGGCGGCGAGAAGCGGCTCGACCTCGAAGCGGACCGGGTAGCTCGACGGGTACTCGACCCGCAAGAGGCCATCGGCCGCATACAGCGAGAGGTCGTCGCGCCGGACCCGCTCGCGCCAGCGCTCGCGGTACAGAGCGACGCTGCGCTCGAAGCGGTCGCTGCGCCCACGCGAGGCCGACTCCAGGTGGACGAGCACGGCATCGGCGCAGTAGTGGACCTCGCCTCCGGCCTCGCCGAGGCGCAAGCAGAGGTCGACGTCCTCGAGCGAGTTGAGGTAGCCGGGGTCGAACCCGCCCACCGCCTCGAACGCCTCTCGCCGCACCAGCAGGCAGGCGCCGGTCACCGCCTGCAGCGGCCGCGAGCGCGCGACCGCGGGGTGGTCGGCGGGGAAGCCGGCGTAGAGGTGGTGCGGGTAGCCGTCCTGGCCGAAGACGACGCCCGCGTGCTGCACCGTCCCGTTCGGGTAGAGCAGCCTCGCCCCCACCGCCCCCGCCTGCGGGTTCGCCTCGGCGTGGCGGCGCAGCGTCACCAGCCAGCCAGGCGTCGGCTCGACGTCATTGTTGAGGAAGACGAGCAGCTCGCCGTCTGCCAGCGCGGCACCCTCGTTGCAGGCCCGCGCGAAGCCGACGTTCTCCTCCAGCCGCAAGCTCCTGATCGCGTCCCCGTAGCCGGCGAGCAGCTCCGGCGTCGCGTCGGCGGAGGCGTCGTCGACGACGACCAGCTCGGCGTCGGCCGGGAGTTCGGCGAGGACCATGCTCAGGCACCGCTGCGTCAGCCGGGCGCGCCCGTGGACGGGGACGATCACCGAGACGGCCGCCGTCACCGGCCCCGCTCCCGCAGCTCGTAGATCGCCCCGGCCCGCTCGTCGAAGCGGACCGCTCGGTAGCGGGTCTCGAGGTGCCGGCGCAGCCCCTCGTAGTGGTCGAGCCACCAGCGGTAGGTCGGCGGCACGACGAGATAGTCGGCGCCGCGCTCGCGCAGCTGCTCGAGGTGGCCGACCGCCTCCTCGCTGTCGGCGGGGTGGTGCCCCGACCAGCCGCCGTCCTCGCCCTGGGGGAAGTGCAGCGCCCGGTGGCCGTTCAGCTCCAGCAGCCTGTCGTCGCCACGGCTGATCACCAGCACCGTCGCCCCCTCCGGGATTGCCGCCTGCACCGCCCCGCGCAGCTGCTCGGCCTCGCGCTCATACCGAGGGTTCGGCCGCCGCCCGTAGGGCTCCCAGGGCCGCCCCCACTTCTCCTGGTAGCGCTGCTGGTTGGCGCGCAGAATCCGCTGGTACTCGCCGTCGGCGACCAGCTCGCCGAAGGACGCTTCGCCGAAGTGGTGGACGAGGCACTCCTCGGCGCAGCGCAGCCGGTAGCCGGCCTCGCGGGCGCGGTCGGCGTAGTCGTCGTCCTCGAGCAGCCCAACCTCGTAGCGCTCGTCGAGCGGGCCGAGGTGGCGGTAGGTCTGGCGCCGCATCGCCAGGCAGAACATCGCCGGCGTGCGGATCTCCAACCACTCTCCCGCATAGCGCTCGGAGCGGTTGCGGGCGAGTTCGAGGAATTCGCCCCAGGTCCGGTAGTGGGTCTCGATCTCCGCCTCGTTGCCGATCCGGTTGGTGACCGGGCCGACCAAGCCGACCTCGGGGTCTCGCAGGTGTCCGAGCAGGCCCCCGAGCCACCCCGGCGCCACCATCGTGTCGTTGTTGAGGAGGACGACGTGCTCGCCCTGGGCGAGGGCCAGCCCCTGGTTGCAGGCCGGCGCGAAGCCGGCGTTGCGGGCATTGAAGAGGACCCGCACCCGGGCGTCGGATTCGGCCAGCTTCGAGAGGTAGGAGCGGGTGCCGTCCTCGGAGCGGTTGTCGACGACGATCAGCTCGAAGTCCTCGCCGGTGTTGGCGAGCACCGACTCGAGGCAGAGGCGGGAGAAGGTGAGGCCGTTGTAGGTGACGACGACGATGCTGGCGCTGCCGGGGCCGAGATCGGGGGGCTCAGAATGGACCGAGACGGGAAGATCTCGCGCCGCCTCTACCGTCTCCCGCGCCAGCGTCGTCGGCCGCCGCGAGAGCGGTTCGATCGGCATCTCCAGCGGGAAGAGATCGGGCGGCGGGCTGGGGCGGGTGCGCTGCCGTGAGCCGAGGCCCAGCGACTCGAGCATCGCCCCAAGGACGACCTCGTGGGAGAAGTGCTCGCGGGCGAGTTCGCGCGCCCCGGCGGCTTGGCGGGAGTAGTCGGCGTCGATCCGCGCCACCGCCTCCGCCGCCTCCGCCGGCGAGGAGAACGAATGCAGGCCCTCGCCGGTTGGCAGGGCGCAGCCGAAGCCGGTGTCCTGGGTGACGACCGGTCGGCCGGAGGCGAGGTAGGTGGCGCTGCGATCGCTGAACCAGCCCGTTCGCAGCCGCACGTTCTGGTCCTTGGCGACGGTGAACTCGCCGCGCGAGGCGCCGATGTAGTCGCGGTAGCGGTCGATGCTGCGGGAGACGCCGAGGCCGTCGCGCACCCGCCACCCCCGCTCCTCCAGCAGCCGCCGGTCCTCGGGCTCGAAGCTGCTGAGGGCGAGCTCGAACTCGCGGCCGCTGCGCTCGGGCAGGTCGAGGTAGCGGAGGAACTCGTGGTGCTTGCTCCAGCTGTAGCGCTCGCCGGCGAAGGTGACCTCGCGCCAGTCCTGGCGCCAGTTGCCAACCGTCGTGAAGAGGTCGGCGGGCTGCGGCGAGCGGTCGGGCCAGAAGTCGATCACCACCGGCTGTCGGGTCGGGACAAACTCGAAGCGCTCGCTGGCGGGAAGCCCGCAGTCGGGATTGCCCCAGTTCTCGGCGAAGGTGAAGAAGGCCGCGTGGGGCTCAAGGAAGTCGATCGTCTCCTGCAGGCCGTGGTGGAGCTCGAGCTGCATCTGCACCGGGTCGGTCTCCAGGTAGACGAGGCGCCCGGTGGCCGCCAGCTCGGGCAGCGGCTGGGTGCCGCCGTGGAGGTTGATCAGCAGCTCCGCTTCGCCGTAGAGGGCGTGCAGTTGCAGCTCGCTCATCCCGAAGCAGCGGCCGTCGTCGTGCAGCGCCCGGAATGCCCACCGTTCCGAGAGCCCGAAGCGGCGCATGATCGCGGCGATGAACTCGGCGGCGAGGGCGGCGCTGTCGTCGTTCGGGCTCGACATCAGCATCGACGGCGTGCGCGCGTGGGTCTCGACGTAGTAGGCCTCGAAGCCGAGCCGCTCGAGCCCGAGCAGGTAGTGGAGGTTCTGCCAGACGACGCCCGCCACCGGCATCGGCGTCATCATCCCCAGGAGGACGATCTTGGGCCGGCGCGACGGCCCGGCCGCGCTGCTCACCCGCCGCTGCCCTCGGTCACCTGGCGCCAGACCACCGCTCGCTCAGGCGCGCTGCGAGAGCCTCCTTTTGCCCCGTTGCCGTTCTGCCCGGCCCGTCGCCGGCGCCGCTCCCGGTTCTGGGCGGCGTGCAGCTGCCGGTAGATCGGCCCGTGCTCGAGCAACTCCTCGTGGGTGCCGCGCTCGACGATGCGGCCTTCGTTCAGCACCAGGATCTGGTCGGCGTGGCGGACCGTCGAGAGCCGGTGGGCAACGATGAACGACGTCTTCCCCTCCATCAGCTCGTCGAGCGCGTCGAGGATCACGCCCTCGGTCCGCGAGTCGATCGAGGAGGTGGGCTCGTCGAGGATCAGGATCGGCGCATCCTTGAGGAAGGCGCGGGCGACCGAGATCCGCTGGCGCTCGCCACCTGAGATCTGGGAGCCGCCCTCGCCCAGCTCGGTGTCGTAGCGATTGGGCAGGTTGACGATGAAGTCGTGGGCGTTGGCGGCGCGGGCCGCGTCTTCGATCTCCTCCTGCGTCGCCTCGAGCCGGCCGTAGCGGATGTTCTCGCCGATCGTGCCGGAGAAGAGCAGGGGCTCTTGGAGGACGACGCTGATCTGCTCGCGCAGCGAGCGCAGCTTGAGGTCGCGGAGGTCGACGCCGTCGATCTCGATCCGCCCGCCGCTGGGGTCGTAGAAGCGCACCAGCAGGCTCATCAGCGTGCTCTTGCCGGCGCCCGTGTGGCCGACGACCGCGATCCGTTCCCCCGCCTCGGCGTCGAAGGAGATGTCGGTCAGGGTGTGCTGGCGCCCGGGGTAGGCGAAGGCGACGCCACGGGCGGTGAGGTGGCCGCGGGCCCGTCCCAGCTCGACCGCGTCCTCGCGCTCGACCACCTCGGGCTCGGTGTCGAGCAGTTTCAGCGAGGCGTCGAACTGCACCAACTGCTCGTGGACCATCCCGACGGTGGTGCTGATCTGTTCCAGCGGCTGGTAGACGGAGGAGATGTAGGTGATCAGGACGATCATCTCACCGACCGAGAGCTTTCCCTGGATCACGTGCCAGGCACCGAGGCCCATCACCGCCGAGACCCCCGCCGCGGTGATCGTCTGCACCCCGAGCGTGTAGAGGCTCTGGCTGACGGTCAGCTTCACCCGCTCGTCGACCGCCGTCTGCCCCTGCTCGCGGAAGCGCTTGTGTTCGTGGTCCTCGCGGCCGAAGGAGACGATCACCCGCATCATCGCCATCGCCTCGTTGACGATCGAGAGCGACTGCCACTCGAGCTGCTGCACCCGCTGCAGCCGCGGCACGATCCGCTTGCCGTAGAGGCCGAAGGACCAGAGGAGGAAGGGCAGGATGATCATCGCGAAGATCGCGATCTGCCAGTCGAGCAAGAGCGCGATCGCGAACATCCCGATCAAGGTCAGCCCGGCCTCGATCAGCGGCGGGATCACCATGATCACGTTGCCCACCGCCGCCGCTTGGAGGTTGATCTGGCTCATCAGCGCCCCGGTCTGGCGCTTATCGTGGAAGGTCAGGGACAGGCGCTGGACGTGGGCGAAGAGGTCGCTGCGTAGGTCGAGGACCATGTTCTGCTCCATCCGCGAGCCGAGGAAGTGGTTCCAGACCGTGAACCCGTTGCCGGCGACGATGATCCCCAGGCGCAACAAGACCATGCTGATCAGCACGAACGCGGTATCCGGGTCGGGGCCGAAGATGGTTTCGACGATGCCGCCGTCCTTCTCGTGCTCGAGGACCTGGTTGAGGATCACCGCCAGCGGCCACGGCTCGGCCAGGCCGAACACCGCCGCGAGGACCGTCAGCGCCAGCAGGGCGTAGAGCGTCTTCCGGTACGGCGCCAGATAGGGCCGCATCCGCGGCAGCCGCTTCCACAGGTCCCAGGCGCCGTGCTCCTTCGGCTGCTCGCTGGGGGCGCCTTCGGGGTCGGGCCGGCTCCGCATCCGCAGCGGTCCGAGGGTCGGGCTCATCGCCGCTCCTCCATCGCCACCAGCCCAAGGTGGGACTCGCCGCGCGAGCCGGCGGCGGGGGCGGCGCGCTCCCCTCCGGTTCCCTTCTCTTCGAGCGCTTCGATCTCCGCCACCGCGAGGCTCGTCGCCGTCGCCATTCCCTCGACGCCGAAGGTGACGAGCAGCGCGATCGCGATCCCGATCGCGATCGCGATCTCGGGCTCCTTGAGGCCGATCGCGATCACCGCGAAGAGGATCAGGATGAGGACGGTAAGACGGCCGGCCACGGTCGCCCGCGGCCAGACGCGCGCCCGCAGCAACTGCCTGCCCGCGCCGTGCTCCTCGACCGCGGTGCGGATCTTGACGCCGCCGAGGACGCCGGCGCGCAGGTCGAGGTCCCAGCGGTCGAAGGGCCCCCCGCTGCGGACGAAGCCACCGGCGACCGTGAGGCCGTCCTGCAGCTGCTCGAGCCAGGCTTTCGGGTCGCGCCAGCCTTCGCTCCAGACCTCGACCGTGCGCGGGCGCGGCAGCGCGACCAGGGGCCGGGCCCGGCGGCGCCAGGGTGAGAGGCCGTTGCGCAGACGTCCGGCCAGCCGCGCCAGCGGCTGCAGGAGGAAGAGCAGCGAGGTGACCGCGCGCCGCTTCAGTGTCTCGCCGACCGGTTCCCCGGGCAGCGGGTGGTGCGAGCGCCAGCCGTTGGCCACCGCGCCGGCGATGATCCAGGCGATCAGCGCGAGGAAGACCGGCGCGGCGACGAGGAGCGGCGGCCAGAGCAGGCCGAAGGCCGAGATCTCACCCAGCAGCGCGACCAGGAGCAGGCCCTCGGGCGCCTGCAGCATGCCGGTCCACAAGCGCGGCGGCTCGTAGACCGACTGGAAGAGGCCGGTCCCCCAGGTGCCGTAGCGAATCAGCGAACGCCGCCGCGGCGTCTGCGCCGCCGGCGCCTCGTAGATCCGCCCCGACCAGCGCGAGGAGCCGGCGCGGTTGTAGTGGGTCGGCCACTTGCGCTCGAGCAGCGCCTCCGCCTTGCCGTACCCGTACTGCTGGCGCAGGTAGCGGCCGATCGAATCGCGGCGGCGGTGCATGACCACCGCCCCGGCGCTGAAGCCGAGGGTGCGCCCGGCTTTCTGCAGCCGCCAGCAGAGGTCGACGTCGTCGCCGGCCACCCGGAAGCGCTCGTCAAAGCAGCCGACCTCTTCCAGCACGTCCTTGCGGAAGGCCATGTTGCAGCCGGGGACGTGCTCGGCCTCGCGGTCGGAGATGAGGACGTGGATCGGGCCTCCCGGCGCCGCCGCCACGCATTCGGCGATCAGGCCGTCGTCGGCGGGCGGGATGTTCGGACCGCCGACGCCGCCGTGGCCGTTGGCGCGGAGCAGGGCGGCGACGTAGTGCAGCCAGTCGGAGTCGGGGTAGGCGTCGTCGTCGAGGAAGGCGACGATCTCTCCCCGCGCCGCCTCGATCCCCTTGTTGCGGGCGTGGCCGAGGCCGCGGTGGTCGGTCTCGACAAGGGTCGCGCCGTGGCGTCGCGCGATCTCAGCCGAGGCATCGCTGGAGCCGTCGTCAACGACGATCACCTCGTAGTCGGGATAGGTGAGGGCGCCGAGCCGCTCGAGGCACTGGTCGAGGGTGCTCTGGCCGTTGTGGGTGCAGACGACGACGGAGACCGGCGGCCAGGGCCCGTGCTCGTTGAACGGAACCTCGGCGAAGGCGCGCCGGACCGCCTCGAGAGCCGGCTTCGGCCGCCGCTCGCGGTCGACGAGGCCGAAGTCCCAGTCGAGGACGTCGTGGCCGCCGCGGTGCCACTCGTCGGTCCAGGAGAAGACGAAGGCGCCGGCGGCGCCGCTGGCGAAAGCCTGGCGGACCTGCCACTCGAGCGAGCGCGCCTGCTCCTCGGCGCCGTTGCGGCGGCTGTCGAGCCCGGCCTCGGTGATCAGCAGTGGCCGGTCCCCGGAGAGGTTCTGCAGCCGCGCCAGGTAAGCCTCGTACTCGTCTTTCTCCTCGAGGAAGACGTTGAAGGCGGTGAGGTCGAGGAAGGGCAGCTCGAGGTACTCGGTCGAGGGGTAGTTGACGTAGGTGACCAGCCCCTCGGGGTCGGCCGCCTTCGCCTCCCAGTGCAGGCGCTCGAGGAAGCGCTCGACCGGCCGCTTGCCGTGCCAGCGGACGATCGAGGAGGGGATCTCGTTGCCGATCGAGTAGCAGAGGATCGCCGGGTGGGCTTCGCAGACGCGCACCTGCTCGCCGAGCCGAACCGCGATCTGCCGCGCCCGGTCGGGGTCATCGAGGAAGGCGACGTGCTGCTCCCAGGCGAAGCCGACCATGACCCGGATGCCGTGGTCGAGCGCCGCGTCGAGCAGCCAGGCCGGCGGCGGCACGTAGGTGCGGGCGGCATTGACCCCGGCCGCCGCCATCGCCGCGAAGTCCTCACGGACCTGCTCAGGGGCAGGGAACGGCGACGCTTCCGGGCCGCGGAAGGTGCCGTAGGTGACCCCGCGGACGTGGAACTTCTCCGCGCCGACCAGCACAGAGCGCCCGTGGACGCGGGGTCGTCGCTCTGAAGACTGGGAAGGGATAACGGTCAAGCGCTCCTGTCGGGGGTCCAGAAGGAATGTCGGCCCAACCGACCGATTCCGCGGGAATTGCGAGATTTCGCCCGCAGTCCCGCGCCGAATTTTTCATGTTATCCCGCATTTCGCGGCTGTTTGCCGGGCTTGGACGGACATCGCAACGCCGCTATCGCGGCCCAGATCGCGGCCACCAGCAAGCCGCCGAGGGCGTCGCTGGGGAAGTGGAAGCGCAGGACCACCACCGCGGCCGCGGCGAGGCAGGCGATCGCGAACCCGACAGCGGCGACCGGGCAGCGCCGGCGCGGCGGCACGAAGAGCGCCCAGGCCGCCGCCATCGCGAAGGCGGCGGTCGCGTGACCGCTGGGAAAGGAGTCTTCGCCGACCTGAGCCCAGCCGAGCACGGGGTCGAGCCGGGGTGCCGCCAGCTCGTGCTTGAGCACGAGCGTGGTCAGGTCGGCGCCGAGGACGAGGACGACGCCGGCGACCGCGGCCCTGCGCCTGTCGGCGGCCAGCGCCACCGCGACGCCGGCGAGGAGCAGCAGCACCTGCGGCAGCGGGTTGCCGAGGTCGGCGACCGGCCCTGCCAGGTCGCCCAGGCGCCCGTCGCGGTCGGCGGAGAGGTGGGCAAGCAGCCGGGCATCGAGGTGACGCACTCCCTCCGCGTGGTAGACGGCCCAGGCCAGCAGCGCCAGTGCCAGGGCCGCGGCGAGGCAGCCGGCGACCAGGCGCTTTTCCTCGTCCCTCACCCGCCGCACGCTAGCCGCAGCGCAAGGGGCGCTGCCGCGGCCGCGTTTCTCTGACGGTGGCAGCGACGGAGACATCCACCTGGGCGGGAAACGCCTTCGGCCTCGCGCTGCGCAGCGAGTTCCCCCTCCCCGGTCTCGAGCGGGATGGCGAGGCCGCCAGCGGCCGCGGGATCGAGCTGGCCCTCTCGCCCGAGCCAGGCGAGCCGTTCGAGGGCGCCGAGCGGCTGCAGGAGTGGCACTACCCCGACGGCACCCTCGGCCTGACGATCGACCGCGACGAGGATCGCGGCTACCGCTTCTTCCTCTACGGCGCCGGCGTCTTCGAGCTCGCCGCCGACGGCGGCAGCGCCCTCCTGCGCCTCGACCCCGACCACGAGACCGAATGGCACTGGCGCCGCTACCTGATCGGCCAGATCCTCCCCTTCGCGGCGCTGCTGCACGGGCTCGAGGTCTTCCACGCCAGCGCCGTCGAGATCGACGGCGGCGCCGTCCTCCTCCTCGGCGGCAGCGGGCTCGGCAAGTCGACCCTGGCTCTCAACCTGCACCTCGGCGGCGCCGGCTTCCTCGCCGACGACTCGGTCGCGGTCGAGCTCGGCAGAGGACAGCTGCTCGCCCATCCCGCGATCGCGACCGCGAAAGTGCGGCATGGCGCCCGCGACCTGCTGCGGGCAGACGCGCGCGGCGCCCTGCGCGAGGTGGTCAGCGAGGACGAGCACGAGACCCGCTTCCGGGTCGAGGCCGCGGACGGACCGCTCCCGCTCACCGCCGTCTGCATGCTCGAGCTGGGCGAGGAGGAGGGGACGCTGGGGGTGGCTGAGGCCAAAGCCGACCCCTGGGAGCTGATCGGCAGCACCTTCAACGACGTCGTCCGCGACCCCTCCCGCCTTCAGGGCCAGCTCGACCTCTGCGGGCGGATCGCCTCCGAGGCGGCGTTCCTGCGGGTCAGGGTCGGGCCGCGTCCCGGTGCCGACGCGGCCGATGCCCTGGCCGCGCGGCTCGCGAAGTTGATCTAGCGAGGCCGGTCGACGATCGCCCCTCGTGGCGACCGTCGATCGAGCTCGCTTAACTGCCGGGTCCCTCGCCTATTTGACTTTGCAGACAGGCGCGGGAGGACAGCTGTGTCCGGGCGGGTGGGCCAAGTGGGTGTCCGCTGGGCCACCCACGGCAAGTGCTGCCGTGAGCTCGGCCAACGAACCGTGGTCCACAACCGCCGGACGCTCGTAATTTGGAGCGTTTTTATTCATGCCTCGATGCTAGGGACGATTCGACCGGTCGGTGGTGGGGAAAAAGTACGAAATCATTCGCTAGAGCCTCGAAAATGAGTAGCTCGGCGCGCCAATGCTGCCTAGCCGGTCCGGCGGCAAGGCTCCTTCGCCGGCCTGCATGCGCAACCAGCACTCCGTCGTCGCCAGGAACCAGAGCGACATCGCCCAGGCGCGGCGGGCGCCGAGCGGCCGCGGCGGCGAGGCCAGGTGAGCAGCCAGGCCCGCGCGGTCGGTGTAGGCGCCGACGTGGGCCCCCGGCCCCAGCAGCAGCGCCTCGACCAGCGGCAGGTCGGCTTCGGTCCCGGCGACGATCACCGGGTCGAAGTTGCTCTTGTAGGGCCGCAGGCGCGCCTCGTCGGGGACCAGCCCCGCGACCGCCTCGCGCAGCACCGGCCGGTTGAAGCGGCGCTCGAAGGCCAGCTCCGGCGGGAAGGAGAGGACGCCCTCGATCAGGTCGACGTCGAGCAGCGGGTGGCGCGGTTCGATCCCGCTGAGGGCGGCGTCGCGGCGGGTGACATCGTGGGCCATCCGCGAGCCCGGGCCGAGGATGGCGGCGACCTGCGCCACCCACCACGCCGGCCCGTCCCCCGGCGGCTCGGGGTCCTGGGACTCGAGCAGGCGGGGGTCGACGGCGAGCCAGCTCTGCGGCGAGGGCGAGAAGTCCCGGCTGCGCCCCCACTGGCGCAGGTGGCCGAGACGGGTGCGCCAGGTGGTCGGCATCCCGTACTCGGGGAAGCTGCCTGCCAGCGACCAGGCTGAGGCCAGGCGCCCCTGCCGCAGCCTTTCTCCCAGCAGCGGCGCCGAGTGCCAGAAGACCGCGTCGCCGCCCTCGCCGTCCTGGAGGACGCTGACGCCATCGGCGGCGGCCCGGTCGAGCAGCGGCCGCAGGAAGCTCAGGTTCGGGGTCGGCGAGAGCGCCTGCCAGGTCTCTATATAAGGAGCGGCCGCCGCCAGTAGGCCCCCGGGCTCGGGCTCGATCGCCGTCGCCTCGAGCCGGTTGTGGGCGGCGACCGCGGCGACCAGCGGGCCCTCGTCGATTTCCGGGTGCCGGGGGAAGACCGCCGAGTAGGCGCGGTGGGGGCGGCGGCCAGGGTCGAGGCAGCCGCAGGAGGCGCCGGCGACGCTGGCGGAGTCGATGCCGCCGCTGAGCAGGATCGCGCTCTCCTCTCCCTCCCCCGCCCGCCGCTCGACCGCCTCCACCAACAGCTCGCGCGCCTGGGCGCCCGCCTCCTCCAGCGAGAGCCCGCGCTGCTGGTGGAACCGCGGGGTCCAGTAGCGCCGGGCCTGGGCGCCGCCGATGCCGAGCGCTAAGCAGGTCGCCGGCGGCACTTCCTCGATTCCGGCGAAGAAGGTGCGCTCTTCGGGCACGACCGCCGGCACCAGCCAGTGCGCGATCGCGACCTCGTCGGGGGCGGGACGCCGCGGCAGCAGCGCCACCAGGTGGCGAAGCTCGGTCGCGAAGGAGACGACGCCGCCGCTGCGGTGGAGGAAAAGCGCCCGGCCGCCGAGCTGGTCGCGCACCACCGCCCCGGTCCCGGCCTCCTGGTCCCAGACGACGGCGACGAAGTCCCCGCGCAGGAGCGGCCAGAGCTCAGCACCCAGCTGCGCGTAGCCGGCACGAACCAAGGCTGCCGCCCCGGCGCCGGCCGGCAGAGCCAGCCGGCGCGCCAGCTCGCCGCCGTTGTAGAGGCTGCCTGCGAACAGGCAGAGGATCCCGTCGGCCTCCTCACGGTCGGCCGCGCCGGCGCAACCGAGCGCCAGCGCCCCCCGCTCCTGCGCCCAGACCGGCTCCTCGGGAGCGAGGCTCGAACGCAGGCGGGCGCGCAGCGGCGCCCCCGCCGCGGCGAGCAGAGGATCGAGGACTCCGACGATCGCCTCCACACAAGAGCAACGTCAAAGACGGCGCCGTCTTTACGACCGCCTAGGCAAGGGGCCACTCGCAAGAGACCCCGCACAAGAGTCGTACAGGCGGGTTCGTTGCCTCTATGAGGCCATGTCCATCAAGCCGATCTTCCTCTTCTCGATCTCCCGCGCGGGGTCGACCCTCGTGCAGCGGATCATCGCCGCCCACGACGGCGTCGCCACTGCCTCCGAGCCGTGGCTGTTGCTGCCGCACGCCTACACGCTGCGGCCGCAGGGGGTCGACGCCGAGTACGTCCACCCGCTGCTGGTCACCGCGATCGAGGACTTCGCGCAGACGCTGCCCGAGGGTGGCGACGACTACGTCGAGGAGTTGCGGCGCTTCGCCCTGCGGCTCTACGAGAAAGCGGCCGGCGAGGGCGACGCCTACTTCCTCGACAAGTCACCGCCCTACTGCCTGATCGCCGAGGAGATCATGCGGCTCTTCCCCGAAGGCAAGTTCGTCTTCCTCTGGCGCAACCCGCTCAGCGTGATCGCCTCGCTGATCGAGACCTGGGGACCCTGGCGGCCGACCTTCATGAGCAGCGACCTCTTCATCGGCCTGCCGCGGCTGGCGGCGGCCTACGAAGCCCACCGCCCGGAGGTGCACGCCGCCCGCTTCGAGGACCTGAGCGCGCCCGACGAGGAGGCCTGGCGCTCGCTGATGGGCTACCTGGAGATCGAGTTCGAGCCCCGCACCCTGACCGACTTCGCCGCGGTCGAGCTGCCGGGCCGCATGGGCGACCCGACCGGCCGCAAGCAATACAAGGCGCTCAGCGCCGAGCCCGCCCAGAAGTGGCGAAAGACCCTGGCCGGGCCGCTGCGCCGCGAGTGGTGCCGCCGCTACCTGCGCTTCCTCGGCCCCGAGCGGCTGGCGCTGATGGGCTACGACCTCGACGGGCTGCTGGCCGACCTCGACTCGCTGCCCCGCTGCACCGACTCCCTCGGCACCGACCTTTGGGAGACGGTCAAGGACGTGGCCAAGGAGCCGGTCCGATCCCGCACCCGAACCCGCCGAATCGGCTCCCCCCACGTGATCCGCGAGCTGCTGCGGGCCTAGAGACGGCTCAGGGATACCCAAACAGCGCTGCCCTCATCCAGGAGCGCATCTCACTCTGCGTGCCGAGAGGAAGGAACACCAATCCCGGGTGCAGACCCTCCCGCCGGGCGAGCGCCAGGAAATCCTTGGAGTTGTTGGTTACGAGCACTCTGTCCTCCTCGAAGCACAAAGCGGAGACCTCGCGGTCGTTTGCCCGAAGCATTCCCCGGTCTCTGACGGTCGAGGCGTCATAGCCGGCTTGGTGACACTCCTCGGCCAGCCTTGGCGAGAGGTCCTCGTCGATGAAGAAGCGCACTAAGCGTCGCGCCAGGGCCGCGCGGGTCGACCCCGGCGTGGATGAGCCTCGGCGTAGATCCGCGCCGCTTCGAAGGCATCACGAGGGGTCCCCGGGTAATCCTCGGCCAAGTCACTAATTGATTCACCGCGGTTCAAGCGCTCGGCTACAGCTCGAACAGGCAACCTGGTGCCAGTGATAACCGGCTCGCCTCCTTGAACCTCCGGGTTCCGATCGATGTGGCGCTCCCGTCCCTCCAGATATCGGCGCAGTCTCTCGGCTCGCTGCCGAAACGCTGCGTCGGACCGCAGGACCAGGATCTCGCTCAGTGGCAATTCTCTGACCTCATCGAACGATTCCTCCGGGAGGAACTCACGGACCCACTGGTTGATCCTTCTCTTGGTCTGCGGTCGCAGGGGCAGCCCCGCCTTAGCAATGAGGCCAATCGCGAGAACATCTCCCCGGTCGAGCAGCGTCCCCTCGCGGGCAGAGCGCTTGGGCTTGACGACCTTCTCCTCGATCGCTTTGTCCACCGAGCGCAAGGAAACGCCCGCCAGCATCGCCGCCTCACGGCGATTCAGGGATTCGATTGGCTTGCGCCTGTTCGTCCGACGGGTTCTTGGTTTTGAAGGATTCGCGGCTGGCATAAATAGTCCCTTTCCGGGGACAGATTATCGAATTGACCACCTGAAGTAGTTATTCCCCGAGCGTCCAGATCAACTGGGTAGGCCAAAGGTCCGACAAACGTCCGGGTGGGGCCTGGGAATGGCGCTGGCGGCGGTGGATGGTCGATGGGCGGCGCGAAGGAGCTTCTTCTTCCTATGCCCGCCGCCGCTCGACACTCAGCTTTCCGCGTCCTTGCAGGGGGGCTTGCCCTCGCGCTGATCGCCAGCCTGCTCCTGCTCGCGGTCTCCGCCTCCGGTGCCGCTCCACCTCGGGGCGGGAAGGCGGCTCACTCCAAGTGCAAGCGCCTCAAGCGTGGGCACCGCAAGGCTCGGGCCGCGGGCGCCTGCCGCAAGCGGCAGCGATCGAAGCCGAAGCTGCAGATCGAAAGCGAATTCACCGGGCCTGCGATCACCGAGCCGGTGACCGCATCGACGTCGACCGCTCCCGGCCGCACCAACCCGACCAAGAAGAAGCCGGCCGAACCTACCCCCGAACCGGAACCGGCGCCCCAGCCCGAACCCGAAGTGGAAATCAGCGAACCGCCCGTCGAACCGGAAGCCGCAGCCCCGGCGGCCGAAGTCCCGGTGGCGGCGCCGTTCCGCTTCTTCTCCCCGACCTCGTTCTGGAACAGCGAACCGGGCGCCGCGGCCGTTCTCGATCCCCAGTCAAGCTCCCTCGCCGGCACCTTCACCAAGGAAGTCGAAGCGGAAGTCGCCGCCGGCACCGGGCCGTGGATCAACACCACCGACTACAGCGTCCCGATCGTCACCGTCCCCGCCGGCCAGCCGACCGTCCGCGTCCAGCTCACCAGCAGCTGGTCGGCACCCGCGCTGCAGGCGGCCTGGGAACAGGTGCCGATCCCTCCCACCGCCAAGCCCTCGCAGGGGACCGACGGCACCCTCGTCGTCTGGCAGCCGAGCAGCGACAAGCTCTGGGAGTTCTGGCGCGCGAGCCGCAGCGAAAGCGGCTGGCAGGCCGCCTGGGGAGGCGCGATCCAGAACGTCTCGAAAAACCGGGGCGCCTACGACAGCGAAGCCTGGGCCGGGGCGAAACCCTGGTGGGGCTCCTCCGCCTCCTCGCTCTCGATCGCCGGCGGCCTGATCACCCTCGAAGACCTCGCGCACGGCTCGATCGACCACGCGCTCTCGATCGCGATCCCCAACGTCAGGGCCGGGGTCTACTCCTCGCCGGCGCAGCGGACCGACGGCAAGTCGACCAGCTCGCTCTCGCTGCCGGAGGGGGCCCACCTGCGGCTCGATCCCTCGCTCGATCTCGGCAAACTGAACCTGCCGCCGCTGACGCTGATGATCGCCCGCGCCGCCCAGCGCTACGGCATCTTCGTCCGCGACCGCTCCCGCGTCGTCCACTTCTTCGCCGAGGACCCGACCAGTCTGTTGACCAACCCCTACCTCGGCAAAACCGGCTACTTCGAAGGCAAGACGCCGGCGAAGCTACTGTCGTCCTTCCCCTGGAACCGCCTGCAGCTCCTCCGGATGGACCTGCACTCGACCTCCTGACCCAACCTCGCCGCCGCGGCCGAAGCGCCGCCGCAGCAGCGCCACCAGCTCCCGCAGCCGCCCGCGGTCGCGCTCGTTGAGCCCGCCGCAGACGAGGAAGGCGGCGGCGTAGGCGACCGCCCCCGCCCCGAGGGAGAGCGGCAGGGCGAAAGCGCTCGGCAGCAGAGCCTGCACCCCGTGGGCGGCGGCGAAGCCGGCGCCGTAGGCGAGCGGCAGCACCAGCATCTGCCGCAGCGGCCAGGTCGCCCGCAGCGGCCGGGTCAGGTGCCCGCGCAGAACCCAGCCCGAGAGGACGATGACGACGACGAACCCGGCCAGCATCGCCACCGCCGGGCCGACCATGTGCATGCCCGGGGTGAGGAGCACGAGCAGGACGATCGCCACCGCCAGCCGCAGGAAGGCGATCAGGCTGGTGATCCCCGGCCGGTCGACCGCCCACAGCGCCTGCGTCTGGGTCACCGTCACCGAGGCGAGCGCCGGGAACAGGGCCAGCAGGGCCAGCGCCGGGACCGCGCGGGCGAAGCCGGGGCCGAAGAGCTCGAGGACGGAGTGGGCGGCGCCGCCGATCGCCGCCGCCAGCATCAGCATTCCGATCACTTCGTAGCGGATCGAGTCGATCATCGCCCGGTCGAAGCCGTGGCCGTCGCCCTCGCTGTGGCGGCCGACCAGCGTCGGGTAGAGGACTTCGCTGATCCGCATGCTCGCCTGCTGCAGGCTGCGCGGGATCACCAAGGCGCGGCTGTAGGCGCCGACGACGGCGACCGGGGCGACCATCCCGATCGCCCAGACGCCGCCCTGCTGGCTGACCCCCTGCGCCATCTGCCCCGGCGCGGCCTTCAACCCGAAGCGGAGGAGGTCGGGGAGGACCCGCAGCCCCTCGCGGAATTCGGCGCCGGTGAGGCGGGCGCGGACGAAGTGGCGGGCGACGGCGAGGCGGTGGACAAGCGCCAGCGCCGAGGAGCCGATCGTCGCCGCGACCAGGCCCCAGACCGAGGGGGAGGCGATCGCCGCGGCCCCGGCGAGGACGATGAAGCTGAGCGATTCGGTCAGCCGCACCCGGAAGAGCTGGCGGCCGGCGACGAACGAGGAGAGGATCGAATCGACGTTCCAGCCGGTGTTGGTGACGAAGGTGTAGCCGGCGATCGAGACCAGCGCCGGCGCCAGCAGGTCGGCGGCGTCGAGCGGTCCCGGGAAGACGAAGAGGCAGGCGACCGCGTCGATCGCCCCGACCAGCACCGTGAGGCCGAGCGAGAAGGCGAAGACGACGGCGAAGAGCTGGGTGACGCGCGGGTGGCGCGGCTCGAGCTTGGTGATCTCGCGAATCAGCGCCTGCTGCTCGCGCACGGTCGAGAGCACCCACATCGCCGCCACCGGCGCCCAGACCAGGGCGTATTCGCCGATCACGTCGATCCCGTAGAGCCGGGCGGTGATGATCGTCGAGACAAAGCCGAGCCCGACGGTGGCGCCGAAACTCAATGCCCCGAAAAAGAAGCCGGCGCGGTAGCTGCCCCGCTTTCCCTTGCCCGATCCCTTGTTCGCCATCACCAAATCAACGGGCGGGCGTTCCTAAAGCTCGCGTGGGCGCGAAAGTTGATGGGGACGCGGCACGTTCACTGACAGAGGCTCCGGAGGCCACCGATGAACCCACCGACCGCGCTCGACCCCAGACCCCCGCTCGAAGAAGACCGTCCCCTGAACGGAGGCGCCTTCGCGCCCACCAACTCGTTCGCCTTGCGGGCGATTTCCTGGAACAAGGGCCTGGTCGTCGCGATCGCCATCCTCGGCGCCGTCATCGGCCTCGCGATCGGCCTCGCCCGCCCCGCCACCTACACCGCTTCGGCGACGCTGCAGGTGGGTCAGGTGAACCCGAACTCGCCCGGCTTCCTCGGCTACGTGCAGTCGGCCAGCTCGCTGGCGACCGCCTTCAGCCGCGCGATCGGCGCCGCCCCGGTCCTCTCCGAGGTCGAAAAGAAGCTCGGGGTGCCGGCCACCGACGCGGTGCCGCGCCTCTCCTCGGAGCCGATTCCGCTCGCCCCCGCCTTCCGGGTAATTGCTACCGGCGACAGCGAAGGGGCGGCGATGGGCCTCGCCAACGCCACCGCCGACGCGGTCGTCGCCTACGAGAGCAAAGCCAACAGCTCCAACCCGCAGGCAAACGAGCTGCTGGCCGGCTACCGCGAAGCGACGGCGGCGCTGCGGAGGACCGAAGCGGAAGTCGACGACCTCTCCGGCAGCGGCGACGAACGCAGCCTAATCCGCGCCGAAGCCGAGCGCAACGCGGCGAAGGTGAAGCTCCAGGGAATCGAAACCGCCTACGTCGCAGCGGTCACCAGCCAGGCCCCCCGCGAAGGGCTGGTGACGGTGCTTGCCGGCGCCACCAGCGCCGAAAGCGACCGCAAGTCGAAGGCCCAGCTCTACGCCTTCCTCGGCCTGCTCGCGGGAATCCTCCTCGGCTGCCTGGCGGCGGTTGGGCGGGAGCATCACCGCCTCAACCAGCTGGACTGATGGCCCTGCCGACCTTCTTCATCATCGGCGCCGCCAAGGCCGGCACTACCAGCCTGCACTTCTACCTCGACCAGCACCCCGAGATCGGGATGTCGAGCGTGAAGGAGCCGCACTTCTTCGCCGGCCCCGAGAACGGCATCCCCTTCCCGCCCGAACGGGTCGCCGACCTCGCCGGCTACGAAACGCTCTTCGACCCCGCCTTCCGGGTCCGCGGCGAGGCCTCGCCCAGCTACAGCAACGCCCCGCGGCGGCAGGGCGTGCCGGAGCGGATCAAGGAGCTGGTGCCGGAGGCGAAGCTGATCTACCTCGTCCGCGACCCGGTCGAGCGCACCCTCTCCCACTACCAGCACTCGACTGCCTCGGGCAAAGAGCGCAGGCCGCTGGAGGAGGCGATCGCCGGCCTCTCCGATCCCTACTGCTACCTCTCCTGCCACAGCCTCTACGGCCGCCAGCTGGAGCTCTACCTCGAGCACTTCCCGGCCGAGGACGTGCTGGTCGTCGACCAGGCGCAGTTGCTGGCCGAGCGGCCGGCGACCCTGCGGCGGGTCTTCTCCTTCCTCGACGTCGACTCCCAGTTCGAGTCCGAGCGCTTCGGCGAGGAGCTGTGGCGGACGAGCGAGCGCCGCGTCTCCCCTCCCGGCCACCACGGCTTCATCGCGCGCGCCGTCGCGCCCCGCACCCGCTGGGTCCCGGCCGGGGCGCGGCAAGCGCTGCGGCGCGCCTGGGAACGGGCCTTCTGGCGCCCGCTGGAGAAGCCGGCACTGACGCCGCAGCAGCGGGCGCGGCTGCAGGAGTTCTACGCCCCTGACGTCGAGCGGCTGCGCGCCCTCAGCGGGGAGATGTTCGCGAACTGGAGCCTCTGATGGCGGCGGCGCGACCGACCTGGCGCCCGCCCGCGATCCTCTGGGCCCTGCTCGGCCTGCTCGCCCTCGCCGCGGTCCACAAGCTGCAGCCGGCCAAGCTCGAAGGCCACTGGATGCTGATCACGCCGGTGGCGATCGTCGTCGGCGTGCTGGTCATGCGGCGCCTCTGGGAGCTGCCGCCGGCGGCAACCCTCTGCGCCGCGGTAGCGCTCACCGTCTTCTCCGGCGGCTGGTCGCAGATGGGCTTCGGCAACCTGCCGCTGAACCGCCTCCTCGTCCTCGCCGCGATCGGGCAGGTGCTGCTGCGCTCGCCCGGCTCGGCCAAGGTGCCGCCGATCCGCCCGCGCGGCATCCACCTGCTGCTGGCGCTGACCGTCGCCTACGCGGTCGCCTCGGCGGCCGCGGCAGGAACCCTCGGCGAAGAACGCGAGTACCTGCTGCTGCTCGACGTCTTCGGGCTGACGCCGTTCCTCCTCTTCGTCATCGCCCCGGTCGTCTTCGCCGGTGAGCGCGAACGCGACTGGCTGCTGGCGACGCTGGTCGGGCTCGGCGCCTACCTCGGCCTCACCGCGGTCTTCGAGTCCCTCGGCCCCCACTCGCTCGTCTTTCCCACCTACATCCGCCACCTCGACTTCGAAGCCGTCGCCGAAGCGGCCTCCGAAGCGAAGGCGGGCGGGCCGTTCCAAGCGCCGGTGGCGATGGGCTTCGGCTGCTTCGCCTGCGCCGCCGCCGCGGTGATCGCCCTGCAGCGCTGGCGGCAACCCTGGTCGCGACGGCTGGCGGCCGGGGTCGCCCTCCTCTGCCTCTTCGGCTGCCTGCTGACGCTCGAGCGCGGCGTCTGGATCGCCACTGCCGCCGGGGTGCTGGTCGCCGCCCTGGCGACGCAGAGCGGGCGGCGCTGGCTGCTGCCGGGGGCGGCGCTGGCCGCCGTCGCGATCGCCGGCGCCCTGGCGCTCTCGCCGCAGCTCCAGCACCGCGTCTCCGAACGGGCCACCTACGAGCAGAGCCTCTGGGACCGCAAGAACCAGACCTCGACCGGCATCCGCATGGTCGAAGCCCGGCCCCTGGTTGGCTTCGGCTTCGGCCGCTATGCCGACGAGAGCCTCGACTACTTCCGCCAGTCGCCCGACTACCCGATGAGCGGCTACTACCACGGGGTGACGATCGGGGCCTTCAGCGAAGTGCTGCCGATCCACAACACCTACCTCGCCTACGGCGTCGAGCTGGGACTGGTGGGGCTGGCGCTCTGGCTCGCCTGCCTGCTCTGGGCGGTCGGCGAGGCGGTGCTGGCGCCGGGGCCGGCGAGCCTGCGTCCCTGGAGGATCGGGCTGCTGGCGATCGCGGTCTTCTTCCTCGTCGTCAGCTTCGTCGACCCGCACACGGCGCCGTTCCCGATGGTGGTGCTGTTCGTCTGGGCCGGCCTCGCGCGCGGCGTCGCCGCCGACGCGCAGCCGGAATGGGCCACCGCCGCCTCGGGCTGGCGGCCTGTCCCGCGCCCGCTCGCCGGAGGCGTCTGATGGCCCTCCCCACCTTCTTCGTGATCGGCGCCCCGAAGGCGGGCACCACCAGCCTCCACACCTACCTCGACGCCCACCCGGGGATCCAGATGTCAGCGGTGAAGGAGCCGCGCTTCTTCGCCGGCCCCGACAACGGCATCGCCTACCCCGCCGACCACGTCGCCTCGCTGCCCGACTACGAAGCGCTCTTCGATTCCGCCTTCGCGGTGCGGGGCGAGTCCTCGACCGACTACGCGACCCACCCCCGGCGGACCGGGGTGCCGGCGCGGATCAAGGAGGCGGTGCCGGAGGCGCGCTTCGTCTACATGGTCCGCGACCCGGTCGCCCGGACCCTCTCCCACCACCGGATGACTACCGCGCTGCTCGGCGAGCGGCGGCCGCTGGAGATCGCGCTCGGCGACCTCACCGACCTGATGACCCCCTACATCTCCCCCAGCCTCTACGCAACCCAGCTCGAGCTCTATCTCGAGCATTTCCCGCCCGAGCGGGTCCTCGTCATCGATCAGGCCGACCTGCAGGCCGACCGCGCCGGGACGCTGCGGGAGATCCACCGCTTTCTCGGCGTCGAGGAGGTGGCCGAGGCGGCTGCCGGCGAGGAGGAGCTGTTGAGCAGCGGCGAGTGGCGCGCCTACCCGAGCGGCTACGCCGAGTTCGTCGCCCGGCACGTGGCGCCGCGCTTCCGTTGGGTGCCGAAGGGATTGCGGCGCGGCGTGCGGAGCAGGATCGAGCGGGTCCTCTGGAAGCCGGTCAAGACCGAGCTCTCGCCCCAGATGCGGGAGCGGCTGCGTGAGCTCTACGCGCCGGAGGTGGCGCGGCTGCGCGAGCTGACCGGCAAGGAGTTCGCGACGTGGTCCGTCTAAGGCTGGCGATCGCCCTCCTCTTCGCCGTCGTCGGCGCCACCGCCATCGCCGGCTGCGGCTCGGAGGGCGAAGACGGCGCCGAGGCCCGTCCTGTCGCCGATCACCCGCCCCGCTACTTTCGCTTCTTTGCCAAGTCGAGCTTCTGGAACACCCGGCTAGAGGCCGACCAGCCGCTCGACCCCGCCTCCGAGGAGCTGGCCGGCGCCTTCGCCGCCGAAGTCGAAGCAAAGGCCCGCCAGGGCAAACACCCCTGGATCAACACCACCGACTACAGCGTCCCCGTCTACAAGGTGCCCGAGGACCAGCCGACCGTGCGGGTGCGGCTCGCGAGCCCCTACCGGGCGCCCGCCCTGCAGGCAGCCTGGCGGCGGGTGCCGCTGCCACCCGACGCCGAAGCCGCGGAAGGGACCGACCGCAATCTCGTCGTCTACCAGCCCGCGAGCGACCGGCTCTGGGAGTTCTGGCGCTTCTCGAACGAAGACGGCGAGCCGGCGGCCGCCTGGGGGGGCGCGATCGGCGAGGTCTCCCGCAGCTCCGGCGCCTACAGTCCGAAGGCCTGGCCGGGGGCGAAGCCGTGGTGGGGCTCCTCGGCCTCCTCGCTCTCGATCGCCGGTGGCCTGATCACCTTCGCCGACCTGCGCGCCGGGCGCATCAACCACGCGCTGGCGCTGGCGATCCCGCGGGTCCGGCGCGGCGCCTTCGCCTCCCCCGCCCGCCGCACCGACGGCACCGCTGCCGCTGCGACGACGCTGCCCGAGGGCGCTCACCTGCGCCTCGATCCCAACCTCGACCTCAGCACGCTCGGCCTGCCGCCGCTGACGCTGATGATCGCCCGCGCCGCCAAGCACTACGGCATCTTCGTCCGTGACCGCGCCGGCGTCGCCCACTTCTTCGCCCAGGACCCCGGGCCCCTGCGCGGCAATCCCTATCGCGGCGAAGACGGCTACTTCGAAGGCAGCTCACCCGGGGACCTGCTCGCCGGCTTCCCCTGGAGCCACCTGCAGGTGCTGCCGATGAAGCTGCACCCTTACGACCCGATCCAGCCGCAGGGGCCGAGATGAGCGGGCCGCGCGCCGCCACTATGACCCCCGAGCAGGAGCTGATCCTGCGCAGCGCCGCCACCCGTGAACGGCGCCAGGCCGAGCGGGGTGAGATCGAGTCGCTACTGCGGGAGGCCGAGTGGCCGGCGCTGACCGAGCAGCTCGTCCACGGGCGGTTGCTGCCGACGCTGGGGCCGCGGCTCGCGGAGTTGGCGGGCGAGGGGGCGCCGGCCGAGTTCCGCGAGGCGGCGAGCGCCGCGGTCGCCGCAACCCAGCGCCAGGACGCGCTGCTGCTGCTGATCGGCCAGCAGGTGGCCGAGGCGCTGCGGGCGCGCGGGATCGCCGCCGCCGCGCTGAAGGGGCCCGGACTCGGCGAGGAGCTCCACGGCGAGGCCGGGCGGCGCCTCTCCAGCGACATCGACCTGCTGGTGCCGGCGGCGCGGCTGCGGGAGGCGGTCGAGGTGGCGGCCGCGCTCGGCTACGAACAGCCGACCGACCCGGTCGAGGAGAACGGCCTGCCGCTGCTGCACTTCGCGATGCCCCACGGGGAGCTGCCGGCGGTCGAGCTGCACTGGCGGATCCACTGGTATGAGACCCGGTTCGCCGAAGAGCGGTTGCTCCCCCCGGCGGGCGCCGGCGACAGCTGGCGACCGGAGCCCGTCGACCGGCTCATTGCCCTGCTCCTCTACTACGCCCGCGACGGATTCACCGGGATGCGGCAGGCGACCGACCTCGCCGCCTGGTGGGACCGCTTCGGCGACGGGCTCGGCGACGGCGAGCTGGAGGCGCGGCTCGACGCCTACCCGCAGCTGCGGCCGGCGGTGAGCGCGGCGGCGCGGGTCGCCGACCGTACCGTCGGGCTGCCCAGCGCCCGCCTGCTCAACGGCTCGCGCCTCGGCGGCCGCGGCCGGGTCGCGATCGCCCTCGCCGACCCCCGCCCTTACGCGACGATGCAGCAGCTCTACGCCGAGATCGCCCTGATCGACGGCCTGCTGACCCCGCGCGGCGGCTTCGGCGCCTACCTGCGCCGCCAGGTCGCCCCCTCGACCGAGGTGATCCAAGACCACACCGACAAGAGCCTCGGCGCCCACGTCACCTCCCGCGCCGGCTACGCGATGCGGATCCTCGGCCGCTACGCGCTGGCGCTCGGGCGCCTGCTCCGCATCCCCGGCACCGCCGCCCCGCGCTTTGCGGCGGAGTGAGTGTCGCTTTTGTCTCCCGTAAGGAGACAAACTCGACAGGCGCACTTTTCGGGCCTCCCGAACCGTTGATCGGTGAGATGCCGAAGTTTCTCGACCGACTTCTGCTGCTCGCGCAGGGCGCGCTCGCGCTCGCCAGCAGCTACCTGCTCGGGCTGCTCGTCGCCGCCCGCGGCTCCGCGCGCGGCGAGCCGGCGCTGACCGCGGCGCCGCCACTCGACCTCGTGGTGATCGTCCCCGCCCACGACGAGGAGCCGGGGATCGGTGCCACCCTCGCCTCGCTGGCGGCCTGCGAGTACCCGGCCGAGCGCCGCCGCACGATCGTGATCGCAGACAACTGCAGCGACGGCACCGCCGACCGCGCCCGCGAGTTCGGGGTCGAGGTGTGGGAGCGAACCGATCCCGGCAACCGGGGCAAGGGGCACGCGCTGGCCTGGGCGCTGGAGCGGCTCTTCGCCGAGACTCCGCCGCCCGACGCGGTGGTCATGGTCGACGCCGACTGCACCGTCTCCGCCAACCTGCTCGACGCCGTCTCCCGCCACCTCGCCGACGGCGCCGAGGCGATTCAGGTCGACTACGTCGCCGGCAACCCAGAGGACTCGCCGACCGCGGCGCTGCGCTTCGCCGGCTTCGCCCTCGCCGACACCGTGCGCTTCCTCGGCAAGGAGCGGCTCGGCCTCTCCTGCGGCCTGGTCGGGACCGGAATGGCCTTCCCGCGCGAGGTCCTCGAACGCTCACCATGGACGGTGACCGGGCTGATGGAGGACGGCGAATACCACATGCGCCTGGTGCTGGAGGGGACGCGGACGCGGTTCGTCCCCGAGGCCTGGGTGAGCCAGCCGGTGCCGACCAACCTGCGCGCCAGCTCCGAGCAGCAGGCGCGCTGGGAAAAGGGCAAGCTGGACATGATCCGCGCCTGGACCCCGCGCCTGGTCGGCTCCGGGATCGCCCGCCAGGACCCGGTGCGGCTGCACGCCGGCCTCGAGTGCCTGGTGCCGCCGCAGTCGGTGATCGCCCTCGGCGGTCTCGCCGGGGCCGCGCTGGGAGCGGCGGGCCGGCGGCCGCGCCTGCTCGGGCTCTCGCTGCTGACCCTCGGCGGCCAGGCCGCCTTTGTCCTCGGCGGCCTGCGGCTGGTGCGGGCGCCGGCGAGCGTCTACCGGGCGCTGCTGATGGCCCCGGTCCTGATCGCCAGCAAGCTGGCGCTCTACGCGCGCCTCGCCAGCGGCCGCGGGCCCAGCGGCTGGGTGCGGACCGAGCGGGAGGCGCCGCGATGAAGCTCGCCTACGTCTGCTCGGAGTATCCGGCGATCTCCCACACCTTCGTCCTCCGCGAGATCGAAGCCCTGCGCGAGCTCGGCGCCTCGATCACCACCTTCTCCCTGCACCGCACCCCGGAGGAGAAGCTGCTCAGCGAGCGCGACCGCCGCGCCGCGGCGACCACGGTCGCGATCCTGCCGCCGCGCTGGAGCCGCCTCGTCCGCGCCCACCTCGGGGCGGCGCTGCGCTCCCCCCGCGCCTACTTCGGGACCCTGCTCTACGCGCTCGGCCTGGCGCCGCCCGGCCTGCGCGGCCGGACCTGGCAGTTCTTCTACTTCGTCGAGGCGATCCTGCTCTGGAGCGAGTGCGAGCAGCGCGGCATCCACCACCTCCACGTCCACCTCGCCAACGCCGCCGCCGACGCCACGATGGTCGCCACCAGCTTCGGCAACGCCCGCAGCCCCGGCCGCTGGTCTTGGAGCTTCACGATGCACGGCCCGACCGAGTTTTGGGACGTCCGCCACTACCGCCTCAGCGAGAAGCTCGAGAGCGCCAGCTTCGTCATCTGCATCAGCGACTTCTGCCGCAGCCAGCTGATGAACCTCTGCGAGCCCGAGCGCTGGGAGCGGCTGCGGGTCG
Organism: Solirubrobacterales bacterium; assembly: GCA_035940865.1. Lineage (GTDB taxonomy): Bacteria > Actinomycetota > Thermoleophilia > Solirubrobacterales > 70-9 > VAYN01. Next base: position 52,341 of record DASZEL010000004.1, on the reverse strand, counting down.
TCCACTGCGGCATCCCGGTCGACGAGTTCACGCGGACGACGCCGCCCGCCGAGCCCGGCCCCGGCGCCCGCATCCTCTACATCGGGAGGCTGGTGCCGGAGAAGGGCCAGACCGTCCTCCTCGAAGCGATGGCCGAGCTGGTCCGCCGCGGCCACGACCTCACCGCAACCATCGCCGGCGACGGCGCCCTCAAACCCGAGCTGGAGAAGATGGCCAAGCGCCTCGGCCTCGGCGACCGCGTCGAGCTCCCCGGCGCCGTCGGTCAGCACCAACTCCGCGACCTCTACGAAGCAGCGACCGTCTTCTGCCTCCCCAGCTTCGGCGAGGGCGTGCCCATAGTCCTGATGGAGGCGATGGCGATGGAAGTCCCCCCGATCAGCACCCGCATCGCCGGCATCCCCGAGCTGATCGAGCACGAACACGGCGGCCTCCTCGTCCCCCCCGGCCGCGCCGACGAGCTAACCGACGCCCTCGAGACCCTCCTCACCAACCCCGCCTTCTACCGCGACCTAGCCGCCGGCGGCCGCGAAAAGGTCCTCCAGGAGTTCGACACCGACCGCTCGGCGGCGCAGCTGCTGGCGGTCTTCGAGGAGATGCTGGGAGGTCAGGCTGCGGTCTCCAGGTCCTCGAGAAGGCTGACGATGCGAGTTCGCGCATCCGGAAGCTCGGACGCGACCACATCCCAGACGAGAGCGAGATCCACGCCGAAGTAATCATGCACGAGCTTGTCCCGCATCCCCGCCATCTCTCGCCAAGGCACTCCGGGGGCGCGGTCTCGGAGCGGCTGCGGCACGCGCTTAGCAGGCTCGCCGACGATCTCCAGATTCCGGACGACGGCGTCTTGAATCATCCCCGCGGCGAAGAACTCGTCTCAACCGGACTCCGTATACGCGAGCGCTCGATCGATAGCATCGCGGATGTGCAGCAGGTAGATCCGCTCGTCCTTCAGAGCGTTACCGCCTCGGCCAGGATCCTGTCTCGCATGTAGGGGGAGATGCTGCCCTCGGTTAGAACGTCGACATCGATGCCCAGTACTTCCTCCAGCTCGTCGGAGAGAGCAACCAAATCGAACAAGCTGCGCCCCTCAGTCATCTCGACAAGTAGATCGAGGTCGCTGTCGTCGCTCGCTTCCCCCCGACCCGCAGACCCGAACACACGGACGTTGCAGGCGCCGTGGTCAGCGGCAATGCGATTGATGTCCTCACGCGCTTCCAGTGCGCGATTCACAGAGTTTCTCGCCAGCTCAGTCATCGGACTTCAATGGTACGCCGGTCGAAGGCAGCAGAGCCTGCATACGCAGCGTTGAACATCAAGATGCTCGGCCAGGCTTCTCCATGGCCCTCAGCACTCCGGCGTGCAGGTCGCCTCGGTCCTCCCCGCGCGAGGGCGGCTGCCGCCTCCCCGTTTCGGTCCCCCGGGCGGCGCGGATGCGCCAACGTGGGAAGCGCGCGCCCTTCCTTTGTTCCGCCATGCGAAACAAAGGAAGGGCACACCGAGCAGCGTCCGACTGCACGAAGAGCGGCGACTCTCTGAGGTCATGGAATGTAGGAGTCGTATCGGGGTGCAGGAGCCGATTTAGCTGCCTACTTACAACTAGTCAAGGTCACAACAGCCTGACGCTTAGAAGCGCGCTCGACACGCCGCGCACTCACTGCAAGCAGATCTTTGTACCGCACCTTGCTGGCGTCGATCGAAATTGCCAAGCCCCGCTTCACGAGTTCGTCGGCGATCTGGATTTGGTGGTCGTCTACGTGCTCTTTTAGGGCGTAGCGGCGGGGAACTAGGAGGGGGCAGACGCCTACCTCGAAGGCGGCTAGGGCGGTGCCTACGCCGGCGTGGGCTACTACGGCGTCGGCCTCTTGCATTGCCTGGGTGAGGTCGGCTTCGGGGATGGCGTAATGACCTTCTATGTCGAAGCGGCTTACGTCAGTGTCGCCCGTTTGCCAGAGGACTTCGGTCTCTTGGGGCAGGACTTGGAGGAGGCGCTCGACTAGGCGGCTGAAGTCGTAGCCGCGGTAGGTGCCGAGGGTCACCACTACCTTGTCGAGGCGCTGGGGCGGGCCCTCTGGTTTTTCCTCCCCCGCGAAGGTGTCGAAGACGCTTCCTCGGTACTGCCAGCGCTCGTCGGCCCAGACCTTGTACTGCGTATAGAGGTTGACGCCGGGGATCTTGGTCATGATCTTCCCGCTCATCGAGGGGCCTTCGATCCTCGCCGCACTCTCTACGAAGTGGCAGGGCAGCTTTTTCGCTCTGCCGTAGGCGAAGTAGGCGAGGGCCACGGCGGAGCCGGTGCTGAGGATCGCCGTGGGCTTGCGACGCTTGAAGATGCGCCTCGCGTGGGGGAGATTCCTCGCCACGCCTAGGGGGTCCCTCCCCCCTACGAACGGCACGAAATCGACCTCTTCGCCCTCCAGCAGCGACCTCGCCTGGGGCGTATCGAAGGTCACCCAGCTGTACGGGGGCTCGATGCCCTCCACCCTCTCCTTCAGGTGGTGCAGCTCCTTCAGGTGCCCCCCGCTGGAGGCAACCAGGAGGGTGCTCACAACTCCCAGTGCGAGGCGACCAGCTCGCGGGTGTTGCGGATGTTCGCCCGGCTGGAGGCGCCGAAGACAATGGAGTGGATGTTCGGCTGCGAGCAGACCCACTCGATCGCCTCGGCGGGGGGAATGGCTCCGGAGGCGTACACGGACATCGCGATCGCCCGACAGCGGTGCTCGCGGAGCGCCGCCTCGTAGGCGTCGAGGCCGCCGCACATCCGGAAGCCGATCTTGTTGATGTTGGCGCAGACGACCGGGTCCTCGATGCCGACCTCGTCGAGCACCCTCAGCAGCAGGGGCAGGTTCATCGTGATGAAGCCGGGCTCGGCCCCGTAGCGCTCGCGCACGTGGTCGGCGAAGACGCGGAAGGCGTCCTTGAAGCCGAGCCCGAGCAGCAGGTCGACGACCAGGTTCTGGAGAAAGATCACCGGCGTCCGCAGGCCCTGGAACATCTTCATCTCGGCGTCGATCAGGAGCGTCGTCATTCCCTCGATGTCCTTCTTCGCCAGCGAGGCGCCGCCGCGGACCGCCGCGTCGAGGAGGCCCTCCTCGGGGAGGAAGCGTTTGACCGCGCCGAGCATCCCGTTCTCGGTCACCGCGTTCGCGTACTTGTGCGCGTAGGGCATGCCGGGATAGAAGGCGAACTCGCTGTAGCGCTCGGGGTTGGCGCGCATGTGGTCGCAGACCAGCGCGATCCGGTCGTGGGTCGTGCACATGAAGGTCCGCACGCCCTCCTCGTAGGCGGCGTCGAGGACGTCGATCACCGCCTCGATCTCGCGGAAGCGCATCGCCTGCACCCGCGCTTTCTCCTCCGACATGTGGTTGATGCCGAAGAACTGGTTGTCGCCGAAGAGCAGGCGGTCGAGGCCGGTTGAGGTCGCCGCCGGGCCGACGGCGTCGGGAGCGATGCTCATGCTGCCGCCCTCCTCGCGAAGATCCGCCGCCGCGGCTTGGCCGGCGCCGCCGGCGCATCGCCCCCGTCGAAGTCGCTCGTCAGCGTGGACGGCCCCAGCTCGGCGTCGGCGACCATCATCGCGATCGTGCGGTCGGTGATCGCGGCACTGTCGAAGCCGCCCTCGCCGTCGGCTTCCCCCCGCCCAGCCCGCTCGACGAACGCTTCCAGCTGGGCGCTGTACTCCTCGCCGCGCAGGTAGAACCAGACCGGCTTCGTCAGCTCGGTCGTGTAGCGGACGTTCCAGCCCTCTTCGTAGCCCTCCGGCACCTTCGCGTCCTCGCGCAGGTAGACCTGGCATTCCTGACGGTCGGCGAAGATCCGCCCAGCAGTCCCCCAGATCGTCACCCGCGTCGTCATCTTGCGGTAGGACTCATCTGACCAGTCGACCGAGATCTGCCCCGTCTTGCCGCCGTCGAAGTAGAGAGTGCTGAGGGCGCCGTCGTCGGTCTCGCTGGAGAAGATCCGCGGCAGCACGGTGCCGCCGACGCCGACCGGCGCGCCCATGTACCAGTGGACGAGGTTGATCACGTGGGCGGCGTAGTCGAACAGGCAGCCGCCGCCCTCGCTCTTGCTGCTGCGCCAGGTCTTCCCCTTCGGCTTGAGCACGACTGGGCCGTAGGCCTCGCCCATCACGTGGGTGACCTCGCCGATCGCGCCGAACTCGAGCAGGCGCTTGACCTCCTGGAAGGCCGCGACGAAACGGTTGTGGTACCCGACCTGGGTGACGAGGCCGCGCTCGGCCGCAAGCCCGGCGAGCAGCTCGGCGTCGGCCGCGGTCAGCGTCAGCGGCTTCTCGCAGAAGACGTGGATGTCGCGTTCCAACGCCGTTCGCACCATCTCGACGTGGAAGCGGGACGGGGTCGCGATCACCACCGCCTCGGGCTTCGCCTCGTCGAGCAGGCGGCCGTAGTCGGTGTAGGTGGCGACGCCGGTGTTCTTCTCGAGCACCCCGAGCACGTACTTGGCGCTGTCGCAGACACCGACCACCTCGACGTCCGGGTGCGCGTTCAGCAGCGCGTGATGGGAGAGCCCCATCTTCCCCAGGCCGACGACGCCGACGCGGATCACGCCGCCACCTCCACAGCGGGGCGCGCCTGCTGACCGGCGAGGTCGACGGCGAGCTGGTCGGCGAGCCGCACCGCGAAGGCGGTCAGCATGAAGGTCGAGTTGGCCTGGCTCGAGGTCGGGAAGGCGGAGCTGCTGGCGACGAAGAGGTCGTCGAAACCGTGGACGGCGAGGTTCGCGTCGAGGACCCCGTCGGCGGGGTCGGCCGCCATCCGCGTCGTGCCCGACTGGTGGTAGCCGCCGAAGAGCTGCTCCCGCACCGCCGCCTCGACATCGTCGTAGAGCATCTCCACCCGCCCCAGCCCCTGCTCGCGCAGCGAGCGGTCGAGCAGCTCGTGGGCGCGCCGCACGGCGGCAACGTCCTCCTCGGAGAAGTGCAGGTGCGTGCGCAGCCGCGGCAGCCCCAAGGCGTCGAGCTCGTCGGTCGGCTCGACCCGGCTCTCCGGGTGCGGCAGGTGCTCGCCGTGGTAGCAGAGCGGATACGCGTTGGCCGGACTGGGGACGAAGAACCCCGGCACCTTGCGGCCGCGCCGCAGGAAGCGCTCGTAGGCGAAGCGGAACGCGAAGCCGACCGTCCCCGGTAGGTCGCGGAGGACGTTGCGAAAGTGGTCGCGCAGGCGCGGCGGCTCGATCGTCTTCAAGTGGTGCTGGCGGATGCCCTCGGCGACGAAGCGCCCGCCGAGCGGCGAGGCCAGCATCAGGTAGACGAAGGAGAGGACGCCGCTGCGATGGGCGGCGTTGCCGACTTCCTCGTTGACCAACCAGATCACCGCGTTCGGCAGCCGCTCGGCCCGCTGCAGCTCGGGGTCGAAGCTGAAGCGACGGCGGACGTAGACGCCCTCGCGGTCGCGCTCATGCGAGTGGATCGTCTGCTCGGGCGGGGTCGTGAAGTGGGCGCGGCCGACCCGGACCTCGACGTGGGCCATGTACCAGCGGCCGAGGTGGCCGGAGTGGTTGCCGAGCCCGTCGCGGTCATGGCGGCGCGAGGCGAAGAGGAGGCGGGTCGATTCGAGGCCGCCGGCGGCAAGGACGTAGCGCCGCGCCCGCAGCTCGACCCGGCTGCCGTCCGCCCGGCGGGCGACGAGGTGGTCGACCTTGCGGCCGCCGTGCTCGCTGCCGCCCTCGGCCGGCACCACCTCGGTGCAGGTGAGGTCGGTCGCCAGCCGCAGCCCCGGGGTGCGGAGCAGCTGCTCGCGGTAGACGGCGCCGAAGTTGGTCGGCAGCGACCAGCGCTCGAGGTCGGAGGCGCGGACGTCGCCGTCCCTCCAGCCGGGGACAAGCGTGCGGCCGGACAGCTCCGGGATTTCCTCGGCGTTGAAGACCGGCTCGCCGCAGCGGCACCACGCAGCCGCGCGGTCCATATAAGGAGCGATGTCCTCGTAGCCGAGCGGCCAGCGCGCCTCGCCGGCGACCTCGCGTGGCTCGAAGTCGATCGGGTCGAAGGCGACACAGCGCCCGCCCCAGATGTTCGAGGCGCCGCCGAGCTGCCGCCGCGTCGCCAGCGACATCGCGTCGTGGTGGGGATCGCTGCCGACGGTTTCGCCGAGCTCCTGGCGCTTCGGGTCGAAGCGCTCCCCGCCGCTCTCGATCAGCAGGACCTGGTGGCCTGCACGCGCCAGCTCGAGGGCGACGATGATCCCCGCCGGCCCAGCGCCGACGACCGCGACCTCGGCGTCGATCCGGGTCTCAGGCATCGGCGCCGCTCCAGTCGACCGCCGAAACCAGATGCCGGAAGCTGTCTAGCGGCGCCAGCGAGGAGCTGCCGCGCAGCGCCGCCGCGGCGCAAACGGCCTCGCCGATCCGCTCGGGCTGGGTGGTGGCGAAGATCGCCCCGCCCTCGCGGTTGCGGTCGAGCGCGTCCTGCAGCAGCAGCCGCGCCAGCACCTTCGAGTCGGCGCAATCGAGCCCGATCGTCTGGCGCCAGCGCGTGCACAGGTCCTCGTCGGCAAGCAGCCGGGTCCGGATCCGCCCCAGCGCCTCGCTGAGCACGCCGAAGTAGATCGGCGGCACCGAGCTCGAGACCTGAAGTGAGTCGAAGGAGAAGATGTCGTTGCGCAGTTGCGGCACGCACTGCGGCCAGCCGGTCGCCAGCAGCAGCGAGGGGCCGGCCTCGCCGGAGATCCCCCAGGCCCGGATCTGGCCCGCCTCGCGCAGCCCTTCCAGCGCCCCGACCAACTCGTCCATGTCGGGGAGCGCGACCGCGGCGGGATCGTGGACGAAGAGGACGTCGACGTAGTCGGTCCCCAGCTCGCGCAGGCTGGTCTCGAGGCTGGCGCAGGCGCCGGCGGCGTCGTAGCGGCGCGGCGTGTGCAGCGTGCCTTCGTTGCGCTTGACCCGCGCCCGCAGCGCCGGGAAGCGGGCGAGCAGCGCCCGCGCCGGCGCCTGCAGGGGGGCGAGCCGGCCGACCGTGCCGCTGGGGTCGATCCCGAACTTCGTCGCGATCGCGATCTCCTCGCGCCGGCCCCTGGCGAAGCGGCCGAGTTCCCCCTCCGCCGCGCCCAACCCGTACATGCGGGCAACGTCGAAATGGCGGATCCCCTGCTCGAAGGCTTCGCCCAACAGCACCTGGCGCCGCCGCCGCGAGGACAGCCGCATCAGGCTGGCGCAGCCGAAGCCGAGGCGGACGTTCGCCCGCTTCCCGTAAAGGAATTCGGTTGCGGGTCCGATAGAGGTGTTAAACGTGGTCTGCACGGTTATTTAGTAATTAGGAGAAAAGGTGACTCAGCTACTCGACCCCACGCTCGCGATCGTTGCCCTCGCAGCGCTGGCCTGGGTCGCCCTCGCAGTGATCGTGCTCGCCGCCTGCAAGGCCGCCGCTCGCGCAGACGCGCAGATGGCTGCCGAGGACGACGCGGTGGCGATGGCCGGGCCGATGGGTCGGCTGCTCTCACAGTCCTCTCCGGGCGAGCACGTGGCTGACCGTCCGCAGGAGGATCTTCACGTCCCCCCACAGGGACCAGTTGGCGACGTACAGGTAGTCCATCGCACCCATCTCGCGTAGCGGCACCCGCGCCGGACCGAGGATCTGCCAGGGCCCGGTGATCCCGGGCATCAGCTCAAGGCGCCGGCGGTACCAACCGCGCACGTGCCGATCCTCGTCTACGACGAGGGGCCGCGGCCCGACCAGGCTCATCTCGCCGCGGACGACGTTGAAGAGCTGCGGCAGCTCGTCCAGCGAGCTCTTGCGCAGGAGCTTGCCGACGCGGGTGATCCGCGGGTCCTCGGCGATCTTGAAGAGGCCGTCCTTGGCTTCGTTGCGGTCCCGCAGCGCCTCCTTCATCGCGTCGGCGTCGGGGACCATCGTGCGGAACTTGTAGACCTCGAAGTGGCGGCCGTGGCGGCCGACGCGGCGCTGCTTGAAGAAGACCGGGCCGCGGCTGTCGAGCCGGATCGCCAGCGCGATCGCCGCCATCACCGGCGCCAGCGCGATCAGCGCGACCGCCGCGCCGAGCAGGTCGAAGCCGCGCTTGACAACGATCGAGGAGCGGGTCAGCGAGAAGCGCTTGATCCCCATCACGATCACCCCGTGGAGGTCGTCGAACTCGACCGAGGAGCCGACCGCCTCGAGCAGGCGCGGCAGCACGCTCACCTTCACCCCCACTGCCTCCAGGGTGCAGACGAGGTCGAGCATCTTTTCCGGCTCGAAGCTGTCGGGCGCGACCACCGCACGCTGGACATCGAGCGAGCGGGCGAGGTCGCGGATCTCGCGCAGGCGCGCCGCCGAGGCGCCGTCCGAGGCCCAGGCCGGCGCCTCGGCGGGATCGAGCGATCCGACCAGCTTGGCGTTGAGGCCGTGGTTGTCGGCGAGCTTGGAGCGGATCGTCTCCGCCGCGGCGCGGTCGCCGATGAACAGGCAGCGCTCGGCCGGAGCGACGCTGAGGGCGAAGGCGCGGGCGCTGCCGCGGGCGACGACGAGGAAGACGAAGAGCAGCCCCCAGAGCACTAGCGCCTCCTCGCGGCTGAGGGTGCCGCCGCCGATCACGAAGCCACCGGCGAGCCAGGCGCAGAAGGCGCCGAGGGTCGCCACCTGGAAGAGCTTCGGCGCCTCGTCGAGGGTGGTCTTGTGCAGGAGCGCCTCGTCGCGGTCGTAGAGGCCGATCACCTTGGCGCCGATGAAGACCGCCAGCAGGCCGGCGATCCCGACCCAGGTGATCCGCACCGAGCGGCCGGAGAACTCGGCCAGGACCGCTACCGCGAGGACGAAGGCGGTGAGGTCGGCGAGGAGGAGCGAGCGGCGGAAGAGCTGGTCGCGCTTGAAGCCGACCCGGCCGGGCTCGATGCGGCTGCCGGCGACGTGGAAGTCGGCCGCCTCCGGCGCCGTGACCGCCGCCGTCGCCACCTTCGCCTCGGTCCCGACGCCTCCGCTCACGAACCGCCCCCGCTCTCGATCGGCTCGCCGCCGAGGGCGAGGATCCCCATCCCGAGGCCGCGCTCGGGGTCGACGATCAGGTCGACGGCCTCGTTGCGCGAGCGCACGCCGAGTTTCGCGAAGGCCGAGGAGAGGTGGCTCTTGACGGTGCTCTCGGCGACGAAGAGCTGGCTGGCGATCTCGCTGTTCATGTAGCCCATCACGACCAGCCCGAGGATCTGCTTCTCGCGGGCCGAGAGCGTCGCCGGTTCGATCTGCGGCGCGTGCCGGCGCGGCACGCAGATCTGCCCGGCCCGCACCGCTTCGATGCAGACGCCGAGGGTCGAGGCGAGGTGCTCCTCCAAGACGATGCCGTTGATCCCCGCCGCCAGCGCCCCGCGCAGCTCGCCGGGCCGCACCTCGGCGCAGACCATCACCACCGGCGCCTCCGGCTGGGCCTCGCGCAGCGCCGGCAGCTCCTCGCCGACCGCGGTCGCGACCTTGCTGTCGGCGCAGAGCAGCATCACCGCGGGGCGGTCCGCGTCGGCGACCTCGGCGGCCGAGTCGAAGCGCTCGAACTCGAAGCCGCGCTCCTCGAGCACGGTGGCGACGTGCTCGGAAGCGCCGCCGGCGACCAGCGCCGCGCGCGGCATCCCTTCCTCCCCGGGGGTGGTCCCCGAGCCCTTAGCCTCCCGCTGCAGACTCACGCTTCATCAACGGTGGCGGCGTGCCCGGACTTCCGCGCTCCAATGGGAAATTTCGAGGTTTTCCCGGAGACCGTCTCCCCCACAACGACAACGGCCGGCAGCCCGAAAGCTGCCGGCCTAGAAGCGACCTTTCTTCGCCTCTGGGAGGCGAAGAAGAAAGCTCTTTAGTTGTCTTGCGTCGCGACTACGGGTTCGATTTGCAGCCCGCAGCGGGGTTGCTCGGGCCCGCGGTGTAACCGCCCGGAAGCGTGCCCGGGTAACCGGCGTCGCCGCCAGTTCCGCCGAGGCAAGCTGCCGTGAGCTCCTGCAGATCGCCGTAATCGACGACCCGGGGTGCCTCATAGCCCTGATGGGTCTTGTGATCCATTTGGGTCGCTCCTTGATTGCTTTCCAACTGGTTCGATCAGGCGCTCCGCAGGTGCTAAAGCTGCCTGTGAATCGCCACCGACTGTAGAGAGCTGCGGGCGGGATTCAAGGTGGAAAAAGGTAGGAGGCACTAGACGGAGCGGACCTCGACGCGCGGCGCAGAGAGCGCTGCTTTCGGCTCTGACAAGCCGTTTCCGGCCGCCAGCGAACGCAGCCAGACCTCCGCCGTCAGCAGCCTCCAGACCTGCCACATCCAGCGGAACGGCTCGGCTTTTAGCACTGATTCCGTACCGAAAAGCGATGCCTGCATCTGTTCGCGGTCGACGTAGGCGCCGACCTCGGCCCCCGGCGCGGTGAGGATCTCCTTGACGCCGGCGCCGTCGGGCCCGCGCAGGGCAGACACGATTAGGGACTCGAACAGCGCCTTCTGCGGTCGCAGGCGGACGCTGTCGGGCAGCAGCCCCGCCATCGCCTCGCGCAGGACCGGGCGGCTGAAGCGCGGGTCGAGCGTCTGCTCGGGCGGCTGGCGCAGCGAGAGCTCGACCAGGTCGAGGTCGAGCATCGGGTGCCGCGCCTCCAGCCCCGCCATCGCCGCCCGCCGCCGCTGGTGCTCGAACACGCCCGTCGACTCGATCCCGCTGGCGAGCCCGTGGGCGGCGAATGCCCACCAGCGCGGCCCGTCCAGCCGCTTCCAGGCGTCGGGGTCGTCGCTGCGGCGGAGCCGGCGCCGGGCCGAGGGCGCGAGCCAGGTGGGGGCGCCGTCGTCGCTGAACGGCAGCGCCCGCCCCGCCGGCCGCGGCGGCATCGACCCGGCCAGCGCCAGCCGCGCGATCATCGCTGCCTCCTGGCGGCGGCCGACGTGGGCGCCCGCCCCCGGCAGCCGCCGCGCCAGCTCGAGCACGCGGCCTGGCCGCCCGCCCCGCAGCGCGTCGGCGAGCAGATAGGCACGGGGGGCGAAAACCTCGTCGCCGCCGTCGCCGCCGAGCATCGTGCCGACGCCGCGCTCGGCGGCGGCGCGCAGCAGCGGCAGCGTCCAAAAGTCCCCCCAGCCAAGCAGCGGCGCCCGCCACTCCGCGACGTACTCGAAGACGCTGGCGAGCAGCCCGCCCGGCCGCACCTCGGCGACGAGGCCGCCGATCCCCAGCGCCTGCCGCAGCTCGCCGATCAGCTCGGCCTCGTCGGCCTGCGGGTGCTCGGGGAAGGTGCCCGAGCAGGCGCTGAGGGAGCCGGCCTCGGCAGCGGCGATCGAGGCGGAGTCGAGGCCGCCGCTCAGCAACACCCCCGTCCCCTGCTCGGGGTCGAGGCGCCGCCGCACCGCCGTCCCCAGCCCCTCCCGCACCCGCTCGGCCCACTCCCCCGCCGGCAGCGCCAGTGGCTCCTGGAACCGGGGCGCCCAGTAGCGGCTGCGGCTGACGCCGCCGGGACCGAAGCGCAGCATCTCCCCCGGCCCCAGCCGTTCGACCCCCTCGTAAAGGGTGCCGTTGCCGGGCCGAGTGCTGAGGGCGATCCAGTGGCTGACCCCGTCGGGGTCGGGAGCGGGAGTCGCCGGCAACAGCTCCAGCAGGTCGCGGAGCTCGGAGGCGAAGTACACCCGCCCGCTCAGCTCGGCGAGGAAGAGCGGCCGCACTCCAAGCTGGTCGCGCGCCAGCAGCCCCTCTCGCCGCTCGGGATCCCAAATGAGCAGCGCAAAGTCCCCCCGCATCCGCTCCAACAGCCCCGCCCCCCAGCGGCGATATCCAGCCGCCAAGTCGAAGCCCAGCTCCTCGGCGTTGTCGAGGTGGCCGTCGAGCTGGCAGATCACGCCGCTCGCTTGCGCGGGGGCGCCGGCTAGCTCCAAGCCGCTCGCCGGGTCGAAGCTTCCGACCAGGCCCTGGACGGTCGCTAAGTCAGCCGTGCCCATATCGCCTCCGCCAGCTCGTCGGGGTCGGTCTGCGGACCGAAGCTGACCCGCTCGACCCGGCGGGCGGCAAGGCGGGCGCAGATGTCGAGCAGGCCCGCCAGCCGCTCGGGCGAGGCGAGCAGGAGGTTGAAGGTCGAGGCGAGCAGCTGCCGCGGGTCCTCCTCGGGCTCGAAGCGGGGCTCGCCGGATCCGTCATGGCGGCGGTCGAGCAGGAAGAGCGCGCGCAGCGGCGCCGGCCCTGCCGCCAGCGCCGCCCGCGCGACCCGCTCCCTGGCGTTGACGGCAAGCACCCCCCCGTGCTCGCCTTTCCCCTGCGCGCCGAGGCGCTCGGCCTCGGCAAGATCGATGCCGGCAATTGGCGCCCCTGGGTGCGCCAGCAACTCTTCTCCAGCCCGCTCGACCGCGACGACGTCGTCGGCGAGCAGCTCCGCCCCCCGCCGCGCCAGCGCCAGCGCCAGCGAGGTCTTGCCCGACCCCGACGGCCCGGAGAGCGCCACCGCCCCGCCGCCGACAACGACCGCTCCTGCGTGCAGAACCTCCAGCCCTTGTAGGACCGCCGCGAAGGGCAGGACCTGGGCGACCAGCAGCCGCTGCCACCCCTCGAACCCTTCCGCCCCGGGAGACCCCTGGACCTCGGTCCCGTCGGCGGCGAGGACGCTGCTGCCGTAGGCCGGCCCGTGGATCCGGTAGCCGGCGGCGTTCGCTTCGATCTGGAAGATGACGCCGCCGTCTGCATCCCGTTCGTCGGAGATCAGCTGCGCGCCCTCGGGCCAGGCCGGCGGCTGCTCGCTGTAGTAGACCCGCAGCGGCCGCCCGGTCTGGGGCGCCGCTGCGCCCTGACCCGCACCTTCGCCCGCACCCTCGCCCGGATCTTGGAAAAAGGGCAGCGGCGTCTCGCTGTCGAGGTCGAGGCCGAAGGCGGTCGCGCTCGCCACCGGCTAGAGCTCGACGAGGCGGCCGAAGGAATCGCCCTCGGGCGAGAGGACCGGGACGCCGTCATGCTCGACCCAGGCGTGGGCGAGGAAGTCAGGCGCGGTGCGGGCGCCGATCACCAGCCGCCCGGAGATCCCGCGGCGGGCGAGGAGCTGGGTGAGGACCAGCGAGCGGCGCAGGCAGCGGGTGTCGCCGGGCAGGAAGGCGAGGGTGCGGACGACCGCCCGCCCCAGCCGCCACGCTTCCTCCAGCGCCTCCGGCCCTTCGCGGCCCGCGGCGGAGCGGCCGGCGCGCAGTCGCGCCACCGCCTGCTCGATCGGCACCTGCCGCAGCTCGCGGCGGGCGCGCGCGTAGGCGAGGACGATCTCGCCGATCAGGCGCAGCCGCTGCCGCGGCCCCAGCGAGCGGCCGGGCGGCAGCGGGGCGGGCTCAGCCGCCGCCCGGGCCATCGGCATCGACGCTCCCGTCGCGCTCGACCAGGCCGCGGTCGAGCAGGGTCTGGCAGAGGTCGCAGATGTCGACCTCGATCGTCTCCGCCGGGCGGTCGTACTCGGCCGCCACCGCGGCAGCCGCCTCACGCAGCGAGGCCGACTCGGTCATCGCCTCGAGCATCCGCCCAGCGGTCGGGTTGAGGCCGTGGTACTTGCCGGTCTGCAGGTTGAGCACGACGGTCTCGGTCGGGAAGCTGCGGAAGACGACGCTCTGCGGCACCTTCACCTTCGCCTCCAAGAGCGGCTCCTGCGCCTGCGTTATGTCATCGGCCATCGTCTCCTCCCCTCAGTACTCGATGATCGTGCCGCGGCGCTGGCCGAGCCGAATCGCGCGGTAGAGGGCGTACAGGGAAAGCGGCACCAGGATCTCTGCGAAGACGACGATCTTCGCCAGCCCGAGGCCTACCGAGGTTTCCATCGGCGCGTTGACGAGCAGGTGGCGCAGCAGTTCGGTCGCCGGGGTGAACGGCTGCACTTCTGAGGCCAGCTGCGCCCAGCCCGGCAGCAGGGCGACCGGGAAGTAGAGGCCGCCGACGATCGAGAGCAGGGCGATGATCCAGCTGGCGCCGACGTTGGCCTGCTTGGTCGCGATCGTCAACGCCGAGAAGAAGAGCCCGAAGGGGAGGAAGGCGAGCAGGGCGAGGAACAGGGCCGGCAGCGCCAGCGGCACCGTCGACCAGTGCAGTTCGAGGCCGAAGACGACCGTCCCCACCCCGAGCGTGATCGCCGCCAGCACGAACGAGTAGGCGAGCGGGAAGATCGTCGTCGCGACGGCGCCGCGAACGCCGCCGAAGGGCGAGAGCAGCAGCCGTTCGAAGGTGCCGGCGACCAGCTCCTGGCGGATCGTTTCCGAGACTGCGAAGCACGAGTAGAGGACGCCGACCAGGGCGATTCCGACGACGACAAAGCCGAAGTAGCGGTCGGGCGTGGTGAAGCCGTCGACGTGGACGAGCCGGGAGACGTAATAGAAGAGCGTCAGGCTGAAGACCGAGGTGAGGATCTGGCTGAACAGCCGCGTCCGGTAGGAGAGGAAGATGTGGAAGTCGCGGCGGATCACCGCGAAGAAGGCGCTCGCGTTGTCCCCGAACTCGCTCACGCCGGCACCAGCTTTCCCGCTTCGAGCATGTAGGTGCGGTCGAACTCGTAGTCCATGTGCTCCCCCGCCGGCGAGCACCAGAGCAGGGCGCCACCCTTGTCGAGGAGCTCCTCGATCGCCGCGTAGAGGAGCTCGGCGCCGTCGCCGTCGAGGCTGGTCAGGGGCTCGTCGAGCAAGACCACGTCCGGGCGCGGGAGGAAGGTCATCGCGATCCGCAGCCGCTGGCGCTGGCCCATCGACATCCGGTCGACGCGGCGACCGGCGAGCTCGCGCAGGTCGAAGGTCTCGATCGCCTCCTCCACCCGCGCCCCCACTTCCCGCCGCGGCACCATTGCGATCCGCGCCCAGAAGTCGAGCTGGCGGCGGACCGAGAGGCGGGCGTAGAGGCCGCGGTCACCGGCCGGCAGGAAGGAGACCAGCCGCTGGTAGCGCTGGGGGCGCTCGATCGCGCTCGTGCCCCAGACCTCGGCGCGGCCGTGGTCGGGGTCGATGAGGCCGGCGGCGATCCGCATCAAGGTCGTCTTGCCGACGCCGTTGCGCCCGGCGATCCGGACCCTGGCGCCGATGTCGAGGTCGAGGTCGACCCGGTCGAGGACCGGCACCCGTCCCTTTTCCCAAGCTTTGCTGACACCCCGCAGCGACAGCGGCATCGGCAGGTCCGAGCGCGGCGCCGGGGCGGCTATCTCGAGCTCGCTGCGGGTGAGGACGCCGCTCATCGCGGCTCTCCCGCCGTCGCCATCGCCGCCGCCCCGACCGCTCGCTCGAGCGCCGCCGCGAACTCCGAGACCGGCGCCGTCTCGGCGCCGCGAAGGTGGAGCAGCCGACCGGCTTCGACCAGGTCGGCGTAGAGCTCGAAGCGGTCCCCGTCGCGACCCTCGTCGTCGGGCAGCCCGAGCATGAACGGCGCCAGGGTCAGCGGCGAGGCCGGCAGCTCGCGCGCCTCTACCGCTCCCTCACCGCGCTCGAGCAGGACGATCGCAGCGACCGGCGCCGGCTCGCGCACCGCGCCCTCGACCACGGCCCAGAGCTTGCCGCCGAGCTCGCCGAGCACCTCGACGTCGAGGTCCCGCTCGGCGCCGGGCTTGAGGCTGAGGTGCGAGCTGCCGGGGAAGGCGACGACGCGATCGGCGGCTCGGCCGACGACGAGGACGTCGTCCCCGACCAGTTGATGTCCCCGCCGCACCAGCTCCGCCGCCAGCGTCGACTTGCCGGCGCCGCTGGCGCCGAGGATCGCCACCACCCCGACAGGGGTCTCGACGGCGGCGGCGTGAAGCGCCTCGTGCCCGCGGGCGATCGCGACCACCGGCAGCACTCGGCTGAGCAGGACCCGCTGCCAGGCGAGGGGCTCGCTCGCGGCCGCCGCGCAGAGCATCCGCTCCGCGGCCGGATCCAGCAGGTAGCGGGCCTCCTCGCCGTATCCGAAGAGCAGATCGCCGTCACGCCCCCAGCGGATCGTCAGCTCGGCGCCGTCGCGCAACCGGCCCCGCCAGGCCGAGTCCGAAGCTGCGCCGCTCCAGCCCTGCTCGAGGTCCTCGTCGGAGACGAGCTCGAGCGCCAGACGCGGCAGCTGCGAGCTGCCGGCAGCGCTCAGGCCCGGCAGCGGGAAACCGGACCGGAGGCTGAGGCCGAAGGCGGTGTAGTCGTGAACCATGCCTGGATAACCCATGTCTGGATAACTGCAAGCGGGCGAGACTTCTTGCGCGAAAGTTCCGTCGAATTTCCTACCGCGAGCGCGGCAGGAACCTAGGCGTGGTGCTTGTGGTGGCGGTGCTTACCGAGGCGCCGCGTGCCGCAGAGCCGGTAGACGCGCTTGCGCTTGAGGTGGTGGCCGAGAGCGGTGGTGACGTTGGCCGAAACCGTGAACTTGCTCTTGGTCAGGCGGCGCAGGTTGAGCAGGGCGACGATCCCGTTGCTCTTGTGGATCAACTTCGCCCGGCGCCGGATTTTGCCGCTCCTAAGCAGCACCCTCGCTTTCACGATCGGGTCGCCGGAGGGGTTGCGCAGGCGGATCTTCAACTTCGGCCGGCTGAGGCAAAGCCCGTTCCCCGGCAGCAGGATGTATTTCTGCGCGTCGGCCTGGGTTACCGAGGGCAGCGCCGAGATCCGGGCTGAGGAGCTGCAGCCGTAGGTGGCGCCGCTGGGGCTGCCGCTCGGCGGGATCTTCGGCTGCGATTTGCTGCCCGGTTCGCTGAAGCAGACCTCGAGGCTCTTGGAGCCGTCGTCGGCGGTCAGCACCCGGAAGGCGGTCAGGCCCCGTTCCGGGTTTGGCACGCATTCGCTGGTTTCGAAGTACCACTGGTGCAGGCCCCAGAAGGACCCGTCCGACTGTTCGCGGATCTGCGACCAGACTTCCTCGCCGACCGGGTGGAAGCACTGGCTGAATTTGGTCGGGGCGACGACGACACCGCGGTAGGTGCCATCCCCTTGCGATTCGATCGCGACCTTGCCCCCGGTGAAGGACCAGACCCCTTCGATTGGCGGGTCAGCTACGGCACTGGACACGGCGGCCAGCAAAAAAGTGGCGGCGACGGCCAGCGTCAGGAGTCCCTTGCGCAACATCAATCCTGCAACGACAGCCTTCCGCCCCTTCTTTCGCCGCTGGCGAGAAATTTTTCTAAAAGCCGCGATCGAGCTCGGCGAAATAGACGAAGACCGCGTGGTTGAGGAGCTGCTGGACGTCGACCGAACGCACTCGCGCCTCCCGTTCGAGCCGCTCCACGACCTCCGCCTCGATCGGCACGTCGAGCTCCACGAACGGGTTCTCCAAGCGCTTTGGCAGCTTCTGACGTGGCGCCGATTCGGCGGCGGAGCTGAGTTTGCGGCTGTAGTAACGCGCGGCGGCCTCAATCCCGAAACCGAGGTCGGCTCCGAATCGACTGGTGACGCAGAAACATGCGAATTCCCCTAACGCAACCCTCATCCCTCTCCTTGCCGGGCACCGAGAAACGGCGCGTTCTTCGAGCATAGGCGGGCCGACCTTTAGCCAAGGAATGAGATTTGGACGAATTTTCGGGGTTGACTTCTGGACGTTTTGTCATTAGAAACCTTCGACACAAGGAACCTCGACATCTTTCAGTGCAGGGGATGTCAAGGCTTTTGGGAGAGAGACCCGGCTCGGGAGGGCCGGCAAAGGGAGAGCACGAGATGAACACGCTCGAGTCGAGATCAGAGCGGCCCGAATCGGCAGCCGGACCTCTGGCAGGAGGCGACAGCGCCCTCGTCAGAGAGGCGGTTGCGCGGGCGAAGGAAAACGACTCCGAAGCTCTGCACTTCCTCTACGTCCGCTACTCGCCCGAAGTCCTCCGTTTCGTCCGCAAGCTGGTCCAGGACGACTACGAGGCCGAGGACATCACCCAAAACGTCTTCATGAAGCTGATGAAAGTGATCGGCAAGTACGAGCCCCGCGAGGTCCCCTTCGCCGCCTGGATCCTCCGCGTCGCCCGCAACGCCGCGCTCGACTACCTGCGGTCTCGCCGCGCCACCCCCACCGACGAAGTGCGGGTCCAAGACGACGAACGGGGGCGGATCAGCCGCGAGCGGGGGCAGGACCTGCGCCAGGCCCTCGAGGGCCTGCCCGAGGAACAGCGCGACGTCCTCATCCTCCGCCACATCATCGGCCTCTCCCCCGTCGAGATCGCCTCGGTCCTCGGCAAGACCGAAAGCTCGGTCCACGGGCTGCACCACCGCGGCCGCCTCAGCCTGCAGCTCTCGCTGCAGAAATTGGGCGCGACCCCGGTGATCGCCTCCTAGCCGGCCCCCTTGCCCCCTTCTTCGCGGCGCAGCTCTGCGGCGATCCGCTCGGTGAGGCGACCGTCGTCGCGGGCGGCACCGTAGTAGAAGGCGGCGTGCTGGAGCAGAGCCCCCGGGTCGACGCCCTGCCGCGCGGCCTCCGCCTGCAACTCGTCCCACAGCTCCTGGTCGAGCCGCAGCTCTTGGGCGCCCGTCAAGCCGTCGCCGCCGTCGAGGAACGAGGGATAGCTCCACTCAGACCGCCCGCCGTCGCGCTCGGCGAGGTAGAAGCTCACCGCTCGCGGCATCAGCAGCTCGAGGCGAGAAGGATCGGGGTCGGCGCTCGCCGACAGCGCTCTTGCGGCCAGCTGGCCGAGCTTTACTTGGACTGGAGACACAGAACTCAGGTCTATCTATTTAGGTACGGGGAAGTGTTGATCTGATGTTAGACCGGTGCGCCGGCTATCGATTATTCAACGCTCGGAACTTACTGAGCTTTCGCCCGAAACAGCTCTTCCCCTCCTAACCCGCCATCGCGCGAGAAATCACCATCCGCTGGATCTCGTTCGTGCCCTCGTAGATCTGGGTGATCTTGGCGTCGCGCATCATCCGCTCGACCGGGTACTCGTTGACGTAGCCGTAGCCGCCGAGGACCTGGATCGCCTCGACCGTCACCTTCATCGCGTTGTCAGAGGCGATCAGCTTCGCCATCGAGGTCCACTTGCCGAGGTCGGCGGGTCGCTCGGGGCGGTCGGCCATCGAGCAGGCTTTGTAGAGGAGCTCGCGGGCGGCGGCGGTGCCGGCCTCCATGTCGGCGAGCTTGAACTGGATCGCCTGCAGCTGGTTGATCGGCTTGCCGAAGGCAACTCGCTCCTTCGCGTAGGCGTTGGCGTAGTCGGTCGCCCCCTGGGCGATCCCGACCGCTTGGGCGCCGGCGCCGAGGCGGGTGCGCTCGAGCGTGCCGAGAGCGACGCGGAGGCCGTTGCCCTCGCCGCCGATCAGGTTCTCGTGCGGGACGCGGACGTCGGTGAAGCTGGGCGCGCCGGTCGGCGAGCCTTTGATCCCGAGCTTGTGCTCGAGCTTGCCGGGGTCGAAGCCGGGCCGATCTTTCTCGACCACGAAGGCGCTGGTGCGGCGGTTGGCGCGGTCGGTGGTGGCGAAGACGACGTAGAAGTCGGCGACGGTGGCGTTGGTGATCCAGGCCTTCTGGCCGTTGATCACCCACTCCTCGCCGTCGCGCACTGCACTCGTCCGCATCGCGGCCGGGTCCGAGCCCGCCTCAGGCTCGGAGAGCGCGAAGGCCGGCGACCACTCGCCGCTGGCGCATTTCGGCAGCCACTTCTGTTTCTGCTCCTCGGAGGCGAAGAGCTGGATCGGCAGCGTCCCCAGCTCCTGCACCATCAAGATCAGCGCCGAAGAGGCACAAGCGCGGGCGATCTCCTCGACCGCCATCTGCAAGACCAGCGTCCCGGTCCCGGTGCCTCCGTACTCGGCGTCGAACGGCAGCCCCAGCACGTCATGGGAAGCAAGCAACTCCCGCACGTCCCACGGGTATTCGCTGTTGCGGTCGATGTCACCGGCCCGCGGCGCGATCTTGTCCTGCGCCAGCTGCCGCACCATGTCGCGCAGATCGAGCGCCTCCTGCGGAATCTCGTAGGCGGGGGCGGGTGCTTCGACGCTCATTTGTTCCTTTCGTTCAGAAGACCGGCGACTCGGTGTAGGTCCCGAAGACCTCTTGCATCGCCGCGATCATCTCGCCCTCGGTCGCCTGCGTGCGGGCTGCCTCGATGATCGGCGGCATCAGGTTGGCCTCCGTGGCGGCGGCGCGCTTGAGCTCGGCGAGGGTGGACTCGACGGCGGCGCCGTCGCGGGCGGCGCGGGTCGCCGCCAGGCGCTCGGCCTGCTTGCCTTCCAGCGACGGGTCGATCTTCAGGATTGGCATCGGCTCTTCGTCCTCGTCGGTGAAGTCGTTGACGCCGACGACGATCCGCTTGCGCTCGTTCAGCTCCTGCTGGTAGCGGAAGGAAGACTCGGCGATCTCACGCTGGGGAAAGTTGCGGCGGATCGCCTCGACCATCCCGCCCAGCTCGTCGATGCGGGCGAAGTACTCGTAGGCGGCGCGCTCCATCTCGTCGGTCAATTTCTCGACGAACCAGGAGCCGCCGAGGGGGTCGGCCGTATTCGGGACGCCGGTCTCGGTGGCGATGATCTGCTGGGTGCGCAGCGCCACCCGCACCGCCTCCTCGGTCGGCAGCGCCAGTGCCTCGTCGAAGGAGTTGGTGTGCAGGGACTGGGTCCCGCCCATCACCGCCGCCAGCGCCTCCAGCGCCGTGCGGACGATGTTGTTGAGCGGCTGCTGGGCGGTCAGGCTGACGCCGGCGGTCTGCGTGTGGAAGCGCAGCCGCATCGACTCCTCCTTCGTCGCCCCGTAGGTCTCTTTCATCTCCCGCGCCCAGATCCGGCGCGCCGCCCGGTACTTGGCGATCTCCTCGAAGAAGTCGATGTGGGAGTTGAAGAAGAAGGAGAGCCGCGGCGCGAAGTCGTCCACATCGAGGCCGCGCTCGATCGCCCGCTCCACATAAGTAAAGCCGTCCTTGAGGGTGAAGGCGAGCTCCTGCTGGGCGGTCGATCCGGCCTCGCGGATGTGGTAGCCGGAGATCGAGACCGGGTGCCAGCGCGGCATGTTCTCGGTGCACCACTCGATCATGTCGGTGACCAGGCGCATCGCCGGATCGATCGGGAAGCACCACTCCTTCTGGGCGATGTACTCCTTGAGGATGTCGGTCTGGATCGTGCCGCCGAGCTGCTCGGCCGCCACCCCCTGCTTCTCCCCGACCAGCACGTAGAAGGCGAGCAGGATCGCCGCCGGGGCGTTGATCGTCATCGAGGTGGTGACGCCGCCGAGCGGGATCCCCTCGAACAACCGCTCCATGTCGGCGAGGGTGTCGACGGCGACGCCCTCGCGGCCGACCTCGCCGAGGCTTTTCGCGTGGTCGGAGTCGTAGCCCATCAGCGTCGGCATGTCGAAGGCGGTCGAGAGCCCGGTCTGCCCCTGGTCGAGCAGGTAGTGGAAGCGCTCGTTGGTCTCCTCGACGGTGCCGAAGCCGGCGAACTGGCGCATCGTCCACAGCCGCCCCCGGTACATCGACTCGTACGGCCCGCGGGTGAAGGGATAGGAGCCGGGCTCGCCGACCCGCTCCTCGAGGTCGTCATCGACGTCGTCGGGCCCGTAGAGCGGCTCGATCTCCTGCCCGGAGATCGTCGAGAACTCGGCCTCGCGTTCGACCCGCTTCTTGTCTCCAGCGGTTTGGCTCACCGGCCAGTAAGTGTGACAGCGACTTCAGCCGGCGGCGACGGCGCGAAGCTGCGGCGCCCAGACTTCCTCGAGGAACGCGGTCAGCTCGGCGTTGAGGCGCTCGGGGCGCAGGCGCCACTCGAAGATCGAGTTCGCTTCGACCAGGCGCGCGTTCGGCAGCTCTTCGAGCAGCATCCCGGAGTCACTGAAGGGGTGCAGCGGGTCGCGCGGATGGCCGACGACCAGCGTCTCGTGCTCGATCTTCACCCGCTCCTCACGGTGCGGCGCCGTCTCCCCCAGCAGCAGGCCCTCCAGTACCGCCTGTGAGGGACCGGGGCGCTGGCGGACGAAGTCGAGGGCGATATCGGCGAGATAGTTGGTGCGTGGGATCGGCCGGGTGGCGAGCGAGAGGCCCTCGAAGGCGAGCCGGCCGAATTTGAGGCTGAGCAGGACCGGCGCGAAGAAACCGGCGACGGCGGAGAGGGCATTGTCGAGCACCGGCATCTCGATGAACAGGGCCCGCGCCCGGTCCGGATGACGGACCGCCAACTCGAGGGCGATGTTCGCCCCAAGCGAGGTGCCGCCGATCACGGCGCTCTCCTCATCGAGGTGATCGAGCAGCGCCACCACCTGCCGGGCGAACAGCGGCATCGAGTAGAGCCGCAGGTCCTCCGGCCGGTCCGAGCGCCCGTGGCCGAGCATGTCCACGGTGACAACCCGGTTCCCCCGCTCGGCCAGCTCTGGCGCCAGCCGGTCGAACATGTGGCGGTTCATCAGCAGGCCGTGCGTGAGCACGATCAGCCGTTTCCCCTCGCCGTAGACGTCGTAGGAGATCCGGTGCCCCTCGTAGCGGAACTCGCCCATACCCCGGATCCTAACCGTTGCTCACGACTTCACGAACCGCACTGTAAGACTTGACTTTTCGTGGGCGTACTGTTCTGATCGTTTAGGTAATGCCGGATATTCCACTTTCCAGTTTGCTCGGCAGTGACGGAACTGCGCTGGTAGGCGAGGCCGCAACCCTCGAGTTCACCCTGAAGTACGTTCCCCATCAGCCAGAAGGGGCCATACCACTCCCCCAGCTCTTCCACTCCGCGGGTTTCGCCGCCGCTGTTCAGGAGTCGCTCCAGCAGCGGGTTCGCGAACGGTTCGGCAAGCATTACTTCGTCGACAAGCTCTCGATCGATCCGGGAGCAGCTGTGGTCGGCGCTTCGATCAGCACGCTCCTAGACGAGAGGGTGAGCCTGCAGCAGATCGCGAAGCGGACGGCGGCCACGGCGCAGGCGGTGCGTGAAGACCTGCTCGATGCGGCCGGCGCCGCCAGTGGAGTCAAGCCGTGGATCGAGGTCAACTGGAACCAAGGCGCGGGAATGTTCGATCCCAACGTCCTCTCCGCCAACACCCCTTCCGGGCAGCTCGAGGCCCGCCTGGCGGGGCTGCGAAAAAGAAAGCGCGTGCTGAAGAGCTGGCGGAACGTCCTCTGCGCCATAGGGCTAGTGCTGATCAGCTTCCTGCTGATCAGCAGCTTCGACAGCTCCTCGCCGCGGTCGCTGTTCATCTTCTACGGCATCTTCGCGCTCGGAGCCGCGGCGGTCGTTGCCTCCCAGATGAGTGACGTCGATTCCGAGGCGCAGGAGCTCGGGACCGCTCTCGACCTCGGTCAGATCGACATCAACGACGCCAAGACCCGACCCGAACGCCTCTTCAGGGAGCACACCTTCGAACTCAAGCGTTACTACGACCAGACCCTGAGCCAGGGCAGAACCATCTACTTCGTCGGCCTCGGCTGCCTGCTCCTCGGTTTCGCCGTGATCGGAGCGTCGCTATGGCTGGTGATCGAAGGCGGTCGCAACGACTCCGAGGAGAAGGTCATAGTCGGAGTCCTGGGTGCGCTCGCCGGCATCCTCGCCGACTACATCGCGGTCGTGTACCTGAAGATGTTCTCGGAGACGATCCGCGCGGTCGCCGACTTCCACCGCAGGTTCGTCGTCACCCACCACCTCCACTTCGGAAACGTGCTGGCGTCGATGATCGAGAAGTCGGAGCTTCGCGAACAGACTCTCGCGACGATGGCCCAGAGGCTCACCGGCTCTGAAAGCGCCGCGGATACGAATGGCTTCTCCGGGAACGGCGTGCCCACCGCCTCCGGCGGCGGTTAGCCTTCGACCGCGGCGGCCGGCAGCTCGCGCAGCCGCGGCATCGGCGAGGGGAGCAGCCAGAAGACCCCGGCGAGGGCGCCGATCGCGGTCACCCACATCGTCGTGTGCAGACCCACGACGGCAGCAAGCAGCCCACCGGCCAGGGCGCCGATCGGCCGGACCCCGTAGTTGACGAGCAGGAAGGCGCCGGAGACCCGCGCCCGCAGCTGGTCGGGGACGAGGGCGGCGTAGAGGGAACCGAGGCCGACGTCGAGCACCATCACGCCCATCCCGTTGAAGAACTCGGCGACCGCGAGCAGAACCGTGGGCGCCTGCGTGCCGGCGGCCAGCGGCACCAAGAGGAGCGGCGCCGGGGTGAGGACGAAGCCGAACACCAGCGCCTTGCCGAGGCCGACCCGGCTGCTCAGCCGGCGGACGACGAGCGCACCCAGCAGCGAGCCGAAGCCGCCGATTGCCAGGGCGAGACCGATCGCCCCCGCCCCCATCCCCAGGTTCTGGGTCGCGTAGAGGACCAGCAGCGCGTAGAAGCCGGTGTTGAAGAGATTGAGGGTGGCGGAGGCCAGCAACGAGGCGCGGATCAGCGGCGTGCGGCTGATGAAGCGGGCGCCGGCGGCGAGGCTGGTGCCCTCGCCCTCACGGGCCGGCAAGGCCTCCACCGCTCCCGCCCGGCGGATGAAGAGAGCGGAACCGAGGTAGGAGACGGCATCGAGGAGCAGTGCAATCGGCGCCGTCAGCGCTTGGACCAGGAGCCCGGCGACGCTGTTGCCGGCGACGACCGAGGCGGCGCGGCTGCCGTTCAGCAGCGAGCTGCCTTCGATGTAGTGCCTGCGGTCGAGCAGGGCGACGAAGACGATGTCGTAGGCGAGACTGAAGACGACCCCGAGCGAGCCGGCGGCGAAGGCGACAACGTAGAGCTGGGCGAGCGAGAGGACGCCCAGCAGCCAGGCCAGGGGGATCGTCAACAACAGCAGGGCACGGCCGACGTCGGCCCCGATCAGCAACTGGCGCCGGCCCGACCGCCGATCGGTCCAGGCACCGAGGTGAATCGAAAAGAGCAAGTTGGGCGCCAACGCCGCCGCGGTCAGCAAACCCATCTGGACAGCGCCGGCGTGCAGCTGCAGCGCCGCCAACAGCGGGATCGCCAGCAACGAGACCTGGTCGCCGAAGAGGGAGACGGTCTGCCCTACCCAAAAATCCCGGAACGGTCTGTTCCTCTGTAGAAGCTTAGGCATACCTGAACAGTGAATCATCGTCGCCACCCCGGCTCGGCGGGAGCGGGAAGGCAAGAGCGATGACGTTCACCGGCCGCGCCCCCTCGGCGGGAGGCTCGGATTTCTCGAGCCGCTGCAGGTAGGGCTCGAGCAAGGCGCGGATCTTCTCGTCGAGCTGGCGCAGCTCCTCGACGGTCATGTAGATGAGGGCGTCGTTGAGCATCGCCGCCTCGACCCACTGCGAATCTTCAGAGCCGCGCCGCTCCAACCACTCGATCGCGTTCTGCAGGTAGCGCTCGATGACCACCCGCGAGAGCAAAGTGCCGGCGGCGTCGGTCTCCTCGTCGGACCCCCGCGCCGCCCATTCGGTCGAGATCGCCGTCGCCCGCCAGGGCCGTTCGCGGCCGCGCCCGCCGCCCGCTTCCTCGACCAGCCCGTACTTCGCCAGCTGCCGCAGATGAAACGAGCAACTGGCCGCGCTCTCGCCGATCTCCTCTCCAGCCTGGGTCGCCGTCAGCGGCCCGCCGCGGCGCAATAGCCCCATCAGGTCCATCCGCACCGGGTGCGCCAGCGCCCGCAGCGCCCGCGGGTCCGTCAGCTGAACCGTTCGCTTCCCCGACATGGTTCGAAAGATAGCTTTCGAAAGTTTCCTTTTCAAGTAGCCTCCGGCTTCGTGGACGATCAACACCTCCAGCGCTTCGTCGACGCCCAGGACGGCGATACCTACGAGCGGGCAGTGGCGGAGCTACGACAAGGGCACAAGGCCAGCCACTGGATGTGGTTCGTCTTCCCCCAGATCGCCGGCCTCGGGCAGAGCGAGATGTCCCGGCGCTACGCGATCGCCTCGCTCGAAGAAGCGCGCGCCTACTGCGACCACCCCGTCCTCGGCCCGCGCCTGATCGAGTGCTGCCAGGCACTTCTCTTCCATCGCGACCGCTCAGCCGAGCAGATCCTCGGCGGGATCGACGCGGTCAAGCTCCGCTCCTCGATGACCCTCTTCGCCCGCGCCGCCCCGCAAACGCAGGTCTTCCAGCAGGTCCTCGCCCGTTACTTCGACGGCGAGCCGGACGCAGCGACCGACCGCCTGCTCTGATCGAGCGCCGGGACGACCTTGTCGATGAAGGTGCGGACGAGGTCGGGGTCGAACTGGGTGCCGGCGCCGCGGCGCAGCTCCTCCACGGCCTCCTCCCGGCTCAGTGGCGAGCGGTAGGAGCGGCCTTCGGTCATCGCGCTGTAGGCGTCGCAGACGAAGATCGCGCGGGCGCCGAGGGGAATGTCACGGCCGGCGAGGCAGTCGGGGTAGCCCTCGCCGTCCCAGCGCTCGTGGGTCGAGCGGATCAGGTTGGCGACCGGCTGCAGGGCGGGGGCGGCGTCGAGGATCCGTTGGCCGATGACCGTGTGCTTGCGCATCAGCTCCCACTCCTCCGGGGTCAGGCCCTCGTCCTTGTGGAGGATCGCGTCGGGGATCGCGACCTTGCCGATGTCGTGCAGCTCGGCTGCCCGCACCACCACGTCCTGCTCCTCCGCGTCGAGCGCCAGGGCTTTGCCGAAGGCGGCGGCGAGGTGGGCGACGCCGTCGAGGTGGCGCTCCAGCTCGGGCTCGCGCTCGTGCAGCATCCGCAGCAGGACGCTGCGAGTCTGGCTGCGCACGGAGTCCGAGCGTCTGCCCTTTTTCGCGTACATCCGCCGGTCGGCAACCCGCAGCGCGTCGGTCGAGGTCGTGACCTCGACCGGAATCAGGACCTTGCCCCAAGAAGCGGTGATCTTGAAGCCCTTGCCGCGCTCGCAGAGCGCCTGCTCGCCCGCCTCGCAGATCGCTTCGGCCGAGAGGTGGCGGGTGTGGGCGAGGATGCAGAACTCGTCGCCGCCGAGGCGGTAGGCGCGGCCGTGAGGCTCGACCGAGGCCTCTAGCTGCTGGCCAAGGCGGAGCAGCAGGTCGTCGCCGGCCGGGTGGCCGAAGCTGTCGTTGTAGGACTTGAAGCCGTCGAGGTCGAACAGCGCCAGGACCATCGCCTCCGGCGGCGAGGCCGAGACCGCATCCTCGAGGTCGGCCATCAGCGCCCGCCGGTTGGCAAGGCCGGTGAGGGCATCGGTCACCGCCCGGGTCTCGGTCACCTGCAGCATCCGCGTGTTCTGTTCGAAGGTAATGAGAAGGCGCAAGAGGACCGCGACCAGGCAGGCGACGCCGCAGAGGACCGCGGCTGCGCCGATCGGGATGAAGCTGCCGACAGCGAGCAAGGTAACCCCGACCACCCCCATCGCGATCGGGACGACGATCCGCCGCCGCTCGGCTCGGCTGACCACCGCGGCGGCCGAGCTCGATGGCAGCCAGGAAGCCCCGGCCAGCAACAGGAAAGCGAGCGGCCAGCCGACGCTGGCGATGTTGAGGGCGGTAGTCGACTGACCGCCGACGGAGAGGTAGACGACGTCGCAGGCGCTGAAGAGCAGGAGCGCCCCGGTGATCAGCAGCCAGGTGCCGTGGGGGCGCCATTTCGAGGCGGCGAAGGCGCCGCACAGCATCCCTAAGAGGACGAGGTCGAAGCAGGGGTAGGCGAGGCTGACCGCGACCCCGAAGGGGCTGCCTTCGAGCGCTTCCAGGACCGGCGGGAAGATCAGCGCCGCGGCGACGCCGGCGACCGCCAGCGCCCCGATCAGGCCGTCGACCCAGGCCAGCCGCTCCAGGTGCGCGACCCGCGCCCGCAGCAGCAGGACGAGCGCCAGGTAGCTGGCGGGGTAGAAAGCGAGGAAACCGAGGTCGGCTGGCGAGGGGAACGGCGCCGGGCTCGCGTAGTAGAGGACGGCCGAGTAGTAGGTCTGCCCGAGGGCCCAGAGCAGCAGCGCGGCGCCGAGCGCCAGCCAGGCGCCCCGCTCGGCCGGGACCAAGACCGCGCGGGCGAGCACCAGGAAGGCGGCGCCGAGGACTACGGCGTCGTAGACCCAGCGGCCAACCGCGTCCTGCAGCGACGCGTCGCCGAGCGTCCAAATCGCCACCGCGGCATAGAGAAGTAGAAGCCCGACTAGCAGGCCCAGTGCGGGGAAAACGAGTTTGCGCGACGCAAGCGGCCGCTTGGACGGCGTGTCCACGTAGACCTCATCGGTCCCCGATTGAAGAAGCTTGAGAAACCGCTAAAGAATGAGGTACTAGCTAGTCGGAGGCCGGGCG
The DNA here is from genome assembly GCA_035940865.1 of Solirubrobacterales bacterium. Classification (GTDB taxonomy): domain Bacteria; phylum Actinomycetota; class Thermoleophilia; order Solirubrobacterales; family 70-9; genus VAYN01. The sequence goes on along the minus strand of DASZEL010000004.1, from coordinate 24,386 downwards.
GGCGTGCTCGTCGCGGCGCTTGATCAGCAGCCACTGCGGCTTCTCGCCGCGGCGGGTCCGTTGGAGGGCGAAACCGCCCTGCAGTTTCTCTCCGTGGAGGACGAAGACCGCGTGGCCGCGCTCGAGCGCCTCCGGCCACGGCACCCGTCCTCCCTGCTCGTAGGTCCCCCGGTCCCAGGTCTTCACCCAGCCGCCGTCGAGCTCGCCCTCGAAGTCGTTGTAGGAGAGCGAGTGGTCGCCGACCTCGATCGCCAGCCGCTTCACCGCCGGGTCCATCGAGGGCTCCTTCGGCACCGCCCAGGAGCGCATCACCCCCTCGACCTCAAGGCGCAGGTCGTAGTGGTGCGCGGTCGCCTGGTGCTCCTGGACGACGAAGACGCCGGCGCTGACACCGCGGACAGCGAATTGCTCGTGTCCCTCGGGCTTCGTCTCCTCGACCTCGACCGCCTTCACCGCGGCGTCGCCTGGACCTTGCTCGAGAAAATCGAGCGCCTGCGCGACCGCCTCCCGCGACCCCTCCGCGTGGACCGCCACCGACCCGTCGTCGGCGTTGCGGACCCAGCCGAAGACGCCGATTTGCTGCGCCTTTTTGACGGTGGATTCGCGGAACCCAACCCCTTGCACCCTGCCGCGGACGACCGCCCGCACCGCCCTCAGGTCCTTGCTCATGACCCGAAGGGTGTCATCTGACGGACCTTGTGTTTAGCCGCAGCAGGAATGGCAACAAGGGGATCAAGTCATTGAACGCAGCGGAAGGCCACCCCCTTGCCCGAACGGATTCTCATTACCGGCGGCGCCGGCTTCATCGGCTCCCATCTCGCCCGCCACCTCCTTCGGCAAGGGCACGAGGTAAGGGCCCTCGACCGGCTTGACCCCCAGGTCCACCCCGAGCGCGAGCGTCCCGATTACCTCGACCACGAAGTCGAGCTGATCCAGGGCGACGTTCGCGATCCCGGCGCCGTCAGCGAGGCGCTGCAGGGGGTCGACGCTGTCGTCCATCTCGCCGCCCGGGTCGGCGTCGGCCAGAGCATGTACGAGATCGCCGACTACTGCTCGGTCAACACGGTCGGTACCGGCGTCCTCCTCGAGGCGCTGATCGAGCGGCCGGTGCGGCGGCTGGTGGTCGCTTCCAGCATGAGCATCTACGGCGAGGGCCTCTACCGCGGCGCCGACGGCGAGGTCGCAGAGGCGGTCGAACGCGACCGCGGGGCGCTCGAGCGCGGCGAATGGGAGCCGCTCTCGCCACAGGGCGCCTCGCTGATCCCCGAGCCGACCCCGGAGAGCAAGCAGCCCTGCCTCTCTTCGATCTACGCGCTCAACAAGTACGACCAGGAGCGCATGTGCCTTCTCTTCGGCTCCTCTTACGGCGTGCCGACGACGGCGCTGCGCTTCTTCAACGTCTACGGCCCCGACCAGGCGCTGTCGAACCCATACACCGGCGTGCTGGCGATCTTCGGCGGCCGGCTCCTGAACGGGAAGCCGCCGCTGATCTTCGAGGACGGCGAGCAGCGGCGGGACTTCGTCAGCGTCCACGACGTTGCCCGCGCTTGCGCCCTGGCGCTGGAGCGGGACTCCGCCGCTGGCTGCGCGGTCAACGTCGGCAGCGGCAAGAGCATCACCGTCCAGGAGATCGCCCAGCGCCTGGCGCGGGTGACCGGACGCGAGAACATCAGGGCGAGGGTCACCGGCAACTACCGGGTCGGCGACATCCGCCACTGCTTCGCAGACATCAGTACCGCCCGAGAGGTGCTCGGATACGAACCGCAGATCGCACTGGATGACGGGATGGCTGAGCTGGCCGGATGGCTGGACGGACAGACCGCTGACGACAGGGTGGAATCCGCGCACGGCGAGCTGGCCGCGCGAGGGCTCGCTCGATGAGCGGCACCTAGGTAGGTCGAGTGCCGCGCGCGGTCGTCATCCGCGAGAGCCGCTCGGCTGAGCTGGTCGACGTCCCCGTCCCCGAGCCGGGAGCGGGCGAGGTGCGGCTGCGGCTGGAGGGCTCGGGCGTCTGCGGCTCTGACCTCGCGGTCTGGACGGGGCGGCCGTGGTTTGAGTACCCGCGCCCGGCGGGCGCACCTGGCCATGAGGGCTGGGGCGTCGTCGACGTGGTCGGCGAGGGTGTCGAGGGGCTGCGCGAGGGCGACCGGGTCGCCGGCCTCTCCTACAACGCCTACGCCGACTACGACCTCGCCCGCGCCGCGGACCTGGTGCCGCTGCCCGAGGGGGTCGAGCACTTCCCCGGCGAGGCGCTCGGCTGCGCGGTCAACGTGGTCCGGCGCAGCGGCATCGAGGCGGGCAACACGGTCGCCGTCGTCGGGGCCGGCTTCCTCGGCTGCGTGATCGGACAGTTGGCAGCGGACGCGGGCGCACGGGTGATCGCGATCTCGCGGCGACGCTCGGCGTTGGAAGCGGCGCAGGAGATGGGCGCGGCGGAGACGATCGCGCTCGAGGAGCCGGTGGTCGAGCGGGTCGAGGAGCTGACCGACGGCGAGCTCTGCGACGTTGTCGTCGAGGCTGCGGGGGTGCAGTCGACGCTCGACCTCGCGGGGCCGCTGACGAAGACGCGAGGGCGGCTGGTGATCGCCGGCTTCCACCAAGACGGCTCGCGGCAGGTCGACATGCAGCTCTGGAACTGGCGCGGACTTGACGTCGTCAACGCCCACGAGCGCGATCCCCGCGCCTACGTCGCAGGGATCCGCGAGGCCGCGGCAGCGGTCAGCGAGGGCCGGCTGGATCCCTCGCCGCTCTACACCCATCGCTTCGGGCTCGACGAGGTCGACCGGGCGCTGGAGACCGCGGTCGAGCGGCCAGAGGGCTTTATGAAGGCGCTGGTGATCGCGTGACCGTCGCGACCCTCCCCCGCCTCGGCTTCCTCGGCGTCGGCTGGATCGGGCGGAACCGGATGGAGGCGCTGGCGGGCGACGGGCTGGCGCAGGTGGCGGCGGTCGCCGACCCGCAGGCCGAGGCGCTGGCGGCGGCGGCCGAAGTCGCGCCGGAGGCCGGACGGGCCGAGTCGTTGGAGGAGCTGCTCGAACACGATCTCGACGGGATCGTCATCGCCACCCCCAGCGCCCTGCATGCCGACCAGGCAGTGGCGGCACTGGAGCGCGGGCTCGCGGTCTTCTGCCAGAAGCCACTGGCGCGTGATGCCGTGGAGACGCAGCGGGTGCTGGAGGCGGCGCGCGCGGCGGACCGCCTGCTCGCGGTCGACCTCTCCTACCGCCACGTCGAGGCGCTGCGCGCCGCGCAGGCGCAGGTGGCATCCGGCGCGATCGGCCAGCTGCACACGCTCGACCTCGTCTTCCACAACGCCTACGGACCCGACAAGCCCTGGTTCACCAACCCCGAGCTGGCCGGCGGCGGCTGCCTGATCGACCTCGGCACGCACTTAGTAGACCTGGCACTCTGGCTCACGGGCGGCGAAGCTGCCGAGGTGGAGACGGCGCGGACGCTCGCGCTGCACGGCCACGCGGTCGAGGACCAGGCGACGGCCGAGCTGGCGCTCGGCGAGGTGCGGGCGCGCCTCGCCTGCTCGTGGTTTGCCTCGGCCGGGCGCGACTGCGTCTTCGAGTGCACCGCCTGGGGCAGCGACGGCGCCGTCTCGGTCCGCAACGTCGGCGGCTCCTTCTACGACTTCGGCGCCGAGCTCTGGCGCGGCACCTCCTCCGAGACTTTGGTCGAGCCGCCCGACGAGTGGGGCGGCCGGGCGATCGCCGCCTGGGCGGAGCGGTTGCGCAGCGACCGCGGCTACGACCCGGCCGCCGGCGAGCTCGAGGGAGTGGCGGAGACGATCGACGCCATCTACGCGCAGGCGGGTAAGGCCGGTAGATGAAGATCCTGATCAGCACCGACACCGTCGGCGGGGTCCTCACCTATACCGCCGAGCTCGCCGCCGCGCTGGAGGCCGCCGGCGACGAAGTGGTGGTGGCGACGATGGGGCCGCGGCTGCGCCGGGCGCAGCGGGGAGCGCTGCCAGCCCGCGTCCACGAGAGCGGCTTTCGCCTCGAGTGGATGGAGGACCCCTGGAATGACGTGGAGGCCGCCGCCGGGTGGCTCCTGCAGCTGGAGGAAGAGGAGCAGCCCGACGTCGTCCACCTCTGCTCCTACGCCCACGGCGCCCTCCCCTTCCGGGCGCCGAGGGTCCTGGTCGCCCACTCCTGCGTCCTCTCCTGGTGGCGCGCCGTCCACGGCACCCCGGCACCCACCACCTGGAACCGCTACCGCGAGGAGACCTTCGCCGGCCTGGATGCCGCCGACGCGGTGGTCGCCCCCACCGCCGCGACGCTCCAGAAGCTCGAACGCGACCGGCCCCTCGACCCCGAGCGCGCCCACGTAATCCACAACGGCTCCGCCACCCCGCCCGCGCCCCGAGCCACCCACTCCGAACTGCATCGAGATGGTCGGCCGTTCGTGCTGGGGTCGGGGCGGTTTTGGGATGCGGCGAAGAACCTGGCGGCGCTCGATACTGCTGCGGAGGGGCTGGAGTGGCCTGTGGTCGTCGCCGGCGACCTCGGCGACGACCCGCCGCCACGGCACGCTCGCGCCACCGGCGTCCTCGACCGCGAAGCGCTGACGGGGCTGCGGCGCACCGCTCCTATCTACGCCGCGCCCGCGGTCTACGAGCCGTTCGGGCTTGGAATCCTCGAGGCGGCGCGCGACCGCTGCGCGCTGGTCCTCGGCGACATCCCCTCGCTGCGCGAGCTCTGGAGCGACGCCGCCCTCTTCGTCGACCCGCGCGACCCGGACCTGCTCCGAGCGACCCTGCAGGGGCTGATCGAGGACCGGCTCCTGCGCGAGGACCTGGCCGAGCGGGCCCAGCGCCGCTCCGCCGCCTACTCGATGGGCCGTGCGATGAGCGCGTACCGGAACCTCTACCAGCGCCTGCTCGCTCCCACCCGGACGCGGGAGGACGCGTGAAGGTCATCGTCTTCTCCCACTCGCTGGTCTCCGACTGGAACCACGGCAACGCGCACTTCCTCCGGGGCGTCGTCACCGAGCTGCAGGAGCGCGGGCATGAGGTGACGGTCTTCGAACCGGCTGACGGATGGAGCCGCACCAACCTCCTCCGCGAGCACGGCGAGGAGCCGCTGCGCGATTTCTCCCGCACCTTCCCGCACCTGCAAGGGACGCCCTACCACCCCGAGAGCTTCGACGTCGACAGCGCCCTCGACGACGCCGACCTCGTCCTCGTCCACGAGTGGAACGAGCCCGAGCTGGTGGCGCGAATCGGCGCCCATCGCGCCCGCCACCAGGGCTACCGGCTGCTCTTCCACGACACCCACCACCGCGCCGCCACCGCGCCGGAGGAGATGGCGCGCTTCGACCTCTCAGCCTACGACGGCGTCCTCGCCTACGGTGAGGTGATCCGCCGGATCTACCTCGAGCGCGGCTGGGCGGTGCGCGCTTGGACCTGGCACGAGGCCGCCGACGTCCGCGTCTTCCATCCGCCGGCCGCCGCGGAATCTGAGCGGCGTTCGTCCTTTTCCCGAAATGGCGGTGAAAAGGACGAACGCCGGGAGGATTTGGTCTGGATCGGCAACTGGGGGGACGGCGAGCGCAGCGAGGAGCTGCGGACATTCCTCCTCCGCCCCGCGCGGACCGCGCGCCTCCGCGGCTCCATATATGGAGTGCGCTACCCGCGCTCGGCGCGGCTGCGGATCGCCCTGGCGCGGTTGCGCTACCGCGGCTGGGTCGCCAACCACCGCGCGCCCGAGGTCTTCGCCCGCCACCGCCTCACCGTGCACGTGCCGCGCCGCCCCTACGTCGAGGCGCTGCCGGGGATCCCGACGATCCGCCCCTTCGAGGCGATGGCCTGCGGCATCCCGCTGATCTCCGCCCCTTGGGAGGACTGCGAGGGCCTCTTCCGCGCCGGGCAGGACTACCTCGTCGCCCGCGACTGCGCGGAGATGCGGGAGGCGATGCAGGCGGTCATCGAGTACCCCGAGCTGGCCGAGCAGCTGCGGGCGAGCGGACTGGAGACGATCCGCGCTCGCCACACCTGCGCCCACCGGGTCGATGCGCTGCTGGCGATCGACGCCGACCTGCGCGGCGAGCAGGCAGTCGGGGTGGCGGGATGAGGATCGCCTTCTTCGGCTCGAGCCTCGTCTCCGCCTACTGGAACGGCGCCTGCACCTACTACCGCGGGATCGTCCGCGCGCTCGACGCCCGCGGCCACCGCGTCACCTTCTACGAACCCGACGCCTTCGAACGCCAAGCCCACCGCGACATCGACGACCCGGCGTGGGCGGAGGTCGTCGTCTACGCGCCGAGCGACGAGCGCGCGGTGCGCAAGGTCGTCGCCGGTGCCGCCGACGCGGACGTCGCCGTCAAGGCCAGCGGGGTCGGCGTCTTCGACGCGGTGCTGGAGGAGGCAGTGGCGGAACTGGAGGGCCCGGAGGCGCGGATCTTCTGGGACGTCGACGCGCCGGCGACGCTGGCCTCGATGGAAGAGGAGACCAGTGAACGGGGGCAGAACCCGCTGCGCGAGCTGATCCCTGCCTACGAGATGGTCTTCACCTACGGCGGCGGCCAGCCGGTGATCGATCGCTACCTCGCCCTCGGCGCCCGCTCCTGCACGCCGATCTACAACGCCCTCGACCCCGAGACCCACCACCCCGAGCCGCCGCGGCCCGAGCTCGCCTGCGACCTCGCCTTCCTCGGCAACCGCCTGCCCGACCGCGAGGCGCGGGTCGAGGAGTTCTTCTTCAGTGCAGTCGAAGCGCTTCCCCAGCGCTCCTTCCTACTCGGGGGCAACGGCTGGGAGGACCGCGTCGCGGGCCTCGGCAACGTCCGCTACCTCGGCCACGTCCCGCCCGGCGACCACAACGCGCTCAACCGCAGCGCCCGTGCCGTCCTCAACGTCAGCCGCGAGAGCATGGCGAGCAACGGCTGGTCACCGGCGACGCGGGTCTTCGAGGCTACCGGCGCCGGCGCCTGCCTGATCACCGACGAGTGGCAGGGCCTCGAGGACTTCCTCGCCCCCGACGAGGAGGCGCTGGTCGCCCGCGACGGCGCCGAGGTCGCCGAGCTCTTGGAGAGCCTCAAACCCGACCGCGCCCGCGCGATCGGCGAAGCAGCACTGGAGCGGGTCCTCGCCGAGCACACCTACGATCGTCGCGCCGAGCAGGTCGAGGCGATCCTGACCGGAGTGGCCGCGCGATGAAGATCGTTCTCTGCGGCCTCTCGATCACCTCCTCCTGGGGCAACGGCCACGCGACCAACTACAGGGCTCTGGTCCGCGGGCTGACCGCGCGCGGTCACGAGGTCCTCTTCCTCGAGCGCGACATGCCCTGGTACGCGTCGCAGCGCGACCTGCCCGAGCCGCCCTGGGGCCGGACCGAGCTATACGGCTCGCTGCAGGAGCTGGAGCGCTTCGCAGGCGACGTCGCCGCCGCCGACCTGGTCGTGATCGGCTCCTACGTACCCGAAGGCGTCGCCGTCGCCGAGTGGGTGCTCGACCGCGCTAGTGGCGCCGTCGCCTTCTACGACATCGACACGCCGGTCACGCTCGCCAAGCTGCGCCGCGGCGATCCTGAGTACCTCTCCCCCGCGCTGGTCGGCCGCTTTGACCTCTACCTCTCCTTCACCGGCGGTCCGACGCTTCAGGTGCTGGAAGAGGAGTTCGGGGCACGGCGCGCGCTCGCCTTCTACTGCCTCGTCGACCCCGACGCCTACCGCCCGCTGCAGGAGACCCCCTACTGGGACCTCGGCTACCTCGGCACCTACAGCGACGACCGCCAGCCGGTCCTCGAGCGGCTGTTGATCGAGCCGGCGCGGCTGCTGCCCGACGGTGACTTCGCCGTCGCCGGGCCGCAGTATCCGGAGGAGATCGAGTGGCCCGAGAACGTCGAGCGGATCGAGCACGTCGCCCCTAACGATCACCCCCGCTTCTACGCCTCCCAGCGCTTCACCCTCAACGTCACCCGCGCGCAGATGCGCGAGGCCGGCTGGTCGCCGAGCGTGCGCCTGTTCGAGGCGGCGGCCTGCGCGGTGCCGGTGATCTCCGACCGCTGGGAAGGCCTCGACCAGATCTTCACCCCCGGCGAGGAGATCCTGATCGCCGACTCTGCAGAAGACGTGCTCCGCTACCTCACCGAGACCGGCGAGGACAAGCGGCTTGCGCTCGGCGAGCGGGCGCGGGCGCGGGTGTTGGCCGAGCACACCGCCGAGCGGCGCTGCGAACAGCTCGAGCAGGAGGTCGCGGAGGCGGCGGGGGCGAGATGACGCTCCAGGTCCAAGGCACGATCGCCGAGCTCGGCCCCTGGTTCCACAACCTCCACCTGCCCGACGGCAGGGAAACCGCGCCCGACCACCCGCTCGGCGACTTCCCGGCTTTCAAGTGGCGCCAGATCGAGGACTGCCTGCCCGGGGAGCTAAGCGGCGCCCGCGCGCTCGACATCGGCTGCAACGCCGGCTTCTACTCCTTCGAGCTCGCCGCCCGCGGCGCCGAGGTGCTGGCCCTCGACCTCGATGAGCACTACCTACAGCAGGGACGGTGGGCAGCGCAGTACCTCGACCCGGAGGGACGGGTCGAGTTCCGTCAAGGCTCGGTCTACGACCTCCTCGACGTCGAGGGGAGCTTCAAGGTCGTCCTCTTTATGGGAGTCCTCTACCACCTGCGCTACCCCCTCCTCGCCCTCGACGTCGTCGCCGAAAAAGTCGGTGGGAAGATGGTCCTGCAGACGCTGACGATGCCGGGCGCAGAGTCACCCGGGACTCCCGAAGACATCGAGATCGGCGAACGCAAGCGCCTGCTCGAGCCGACCTGGCCCCGCGCCGCCTTCATCGAGCACAAGCTCGCCGGCGACCCGACCAACTGGTGGGCCGCCGACCCCGCCTGCGTCGAAGCTATGGCCCGCTCCGCCGGCCTCCGGATCACCGAACGCCCCGCCCACGAGGTCTGGATCTGCGAGCGCGACCCGGACCACGATCACGCCCGCGCCCTCCGCACCGCCGAGCTGCGGGCGGCGACGCATCACACCTACTCCTCGGCGAGCCAGCGGAAGTAGACGCCGTAGCGCAGCGAGCCGCTGTGGTTGACACCGCCGGAATGGGGCAGGTCGGGCGACATCATGATCGCGTCGCCGGGGTCGGCCTCGACCGGCGCCGCCCCCGCTGCCGTCTTCACCAACAGCCCGCCGTTGTCGCCGCGCCAGGGGGTGAGGGGGACGCCGACGATCCGCAGGTATGTGCTCTCCCCCGCCCAGGGCGGCTCCTGGTCGAGGTGGAACTCGATCTCCGGCGCCGAACCGACGTGCGGAAACTGCAGCAGGATCTGCGGCTCGCAGGGCCGACCGGTCCGCCACTCCGCCGGCAGCGACTCGGCGAGGGCGAAGATCTCCTCCCGTTCCTTCAGGTGCGGGAACCAGTGCATCCCCCACAGCCATTCGCTCAGCTCCTCGGCCGTGGCGCCACGCTGGAGAAGATCGAGGTGGAGCAGCCGCAGCGCGTCGTCGATCCGTTCCTGCGGCACGACACCGCGGGCAACCTCGAAGGAGCCCTGTACCGGCTGGGGTGGCACGTCCGCATCCTATGAGCCTCCTGTGAGCCGCGCTAGCGGATGTACTCGCAGTGGCGGCCGGCGTCTTCGCCGTTGCCGCCGATGCAGCGGTCCTGCCCTCCGCGGCCGTCGAGCTGGTCGGAGCCGCCACGGCCCAGCAGCGTGTTGTCACCAGCCGAGCCGATGAGGACGTCGGGGCCGGTCGAGCCCTCGATCTTCTCGGTGCCGCGGGAGATGCGGCCGGCGGCGCAGCCGGGAATGTCTGGATCGACCACCGGGCCGAAGATCGTCGCTTCGACGAAGGTCCCTTCGTTGCGCACCCGTGAGAAGGAGGCGCTGTCGTTCTCGCCCGGTCCGCCGTTGAAGAAGTCGCCGTCGCAAGGCTGGCCGCCGATCATCAGGTCGTTGCCGCCTCCTCCCGTCATCGTCGCCGCGCCGCTCGGCCGCTGCGGGTGGAGGATGTTGACGCCGAAGAGGGCGTCGTCACCACCGCCGCCTTCGAGCCAATCCGGCTCACCGTCGTCCCCCCCGTAGAGCGTGTCGCCGCCCGGCCCGCCGCGGAGCCAATCGCTCCCCGGACCGCCGTCGACGACCACGGAAACGTCGTCGGAGAGCGAGCGATCGAAGGTGACCTGATCGTTGCCGCCTCCAAGCGAGACGCGGATCGAGCTGACCCCTCCGCCTTCGACCACCACCGGAGCGTCCGACCCGGCGGAGACGAGATAGCGGGAATGATCGAAGCTGACGGCGGCGGTGTCAGCTCCATCGCCCCCGCTGATCGCGAGGCTGGCCCCCGGCGCGCCCCTGCCCACTTCAACCTGGATGCCAGCACCGCCGGGGGTGGTGCCCGGCGCCGTCAGGACGTCCTCGACCCCGGTCAGCTGCTCCTCTTCGGCCCCGCTTACGGTGCCGCCCAAGAGGTCGACCGTGACGGGGCCCCCCGCGTTCATGTACGAAGCGATGTCGTGCCCGCCGCTGCCGCCGTCGATGCGGTCCCTGCCGATCCCGCCGACCACGACGTCGAACTTTCCGCGCCCTCCCTCGACGTCGTCGTCACCGAGGCCGCCTTCGACCTGGTCGCGGTCTCCAGGCCCTCCCCGCACCGCGTCGTTGCCGCTGTCCCCGAAAACCCGGTCGCGGCCGGCGCCGCCGTCGGCTTCGTCGGAGCCGCGGCCGCCGTGGACGAGGTCGGCGTCTTTCTTTCCGTCGATCGTGTCCTTCCCCCGCCCGCCGTAGATCTGATCGCGCCCGTAACTACCGCAGATCACGTCGTTGCCACCGCCGCCATGGATCGTGTTCGGCCCCCGGCCGCCGGTGATCACGTCGGGGCCGCGGGTGCCGTGAATCGAGCGGTCGTTGGAGGCGATCGTCGCCCGCCGCCCGCCACAGAGCGGCCGCACCGCCTCCAGGGCAGTCGCCAGAATCAGCCCGAGGAGGCAAAGCACCATGAAGCTGTAGGCGAATCGCTTCCCTGCGCCGCTCACGAGGTCCCTTCCCTTGAGTTCTTCCCCTTCATACCCGTGGCGCCGGGGCACACACCGGAGGTTCACGATCCGTCACAGCGGGGATCAGTTAGGCAAGGGATGACCGTCCTCACCCGCAACAACGTCGTCGAGCAGGGGAATCGCGGTGGGCAGCCCCTGCTCTTCGCCCATGGCTTCGGCTGCGACCAGAACATGTGGCGCTTCGTCTGGCCGCGCTTCGAGCACTACCGGGTCGTCCTCTTCGACCACGTCGGCGCCGGCGGCTCCGACCTCAGCACCTACGACGCCGAGCGCTACTCCTCGCTGCAGGGCTACGCCGACGACGTCCTCGAGATCTGCCGCGAGCTCGACCTCCGCGAAGTCGTTTTCGTCGGTCACTCGGTCAGCGCGATGATCGGCGTCCTCGCCGCCGCCGCCGAACCCGACCGCTTCGCCAGGCTTGTGCTGGTCGGCCCCTCCCCCCGCTACATCGACGACGACGGCTACGTCGGCGGCTTCAGCCGCGAGGACATCGAGGGCCTGCTCGACTCGATGGACAGCAACTACCTCGGCTGGTCGAGCCAGATGGCGCCGGTGATCATGGGCAACGAAGACCGCCCCGAGCTCGGCGAGGAGCTGACCAACAGCTTCTGCCGCAGCGATCCCGAGATCGCCCGCAGCTTCGCCCGCGTCACCTTCCTCTCCGACAACCGCGCCGACCTCGCCGCGGTTGATGTCCCGGCGCTGGTCCTGCAGTGCTCCGACGACGCGATTGCCCCGGAGGAGGTCGGCCGCTACGTCGCCGACCAGATGCCGGCCGCCCGCTTCGCGATGCTGGACGCGGTCGGTCACTGCCCCAACCTGAGCGCGCCCGAGCAGACCGCCGATGCGATCGAGGAGTTCCTGCGCGGGTGAGGCTCGAGGAGGACCTTCTCGGGGAGAGCGCGGAGGACCTCTTCGAGAACGCCCCCTGCGGCTATCTCTCGACGGCGCTCGACGGGACGCTGCTCAAGGTCAACCGGACCTTCGAGAGCTGGACCGGCCACGACCGCGAGGAGCTGATCGGCGCTAAACGCTTCTCCCAGCTGCTCTCGGGCGGAGGCCGCATCTACCACGAGACCCACTACGCGCCGCTGCTGCGGATGCAGGGCGAGGCGAAGGAGATCGCGCTGGAGATCATCCGCGCTGACGGCTCGCGGCTGCCGGTGCTCGTCAACTCCGTGGTGATGAACGACGCCGACGGCAACCCGCAGGCGATCCGGACGATCGTCTTCGACGCCAGCGACCGGCGCAGCTACGAGGAGGAGCTGCTGCGAGCCCGCCGGCGCGAACGCGAGATCGCCCAGCAGCTCCAGCGCAGCCTGCTGGCCGGGGAGCTGCCGAGCGCTCCGGGCCTCGAGCTGGACGCGAGCTATCGGCCCGCCGACGACGCGCTCGACGTGGGCGGCGACTGGTACGACGCCTTCTGGCTCAGCGAGCGCCGGGTCGGCCTGGTGATCGGGGACGTGGTCGGCAGGGGGATCGAGGCCGCGGCGACGATGGGCCAGCTGCGCAGCGCCACCCGCGCCCTCGCCTCGACCGGCCTCCCTCCCGGCCCTCTGCTCGAAGCCCTGGACGCCTACAGCGACCGCCACCGGGTCGGCGGCATGGCCACCCTCGTCTACGCCGAGCTCGACCTCCCCTCGCGGGAGCTGCGCTTCGCCTGCGCCGGCCACCTCCCGCCCGTTGTCGCGCTCGCCGGGGAAGAGCCGCGGCTGATCTGGGACGGGAGGTCGACCCCGCTCGGCGTCCCGCCGCAGGACGGGGACCGCCGGGCGGAAGCCACCTGCCGGCTGGGCTCCGGGAGCGTCGTCGCCCTCTACACCGATGGCCTGGTCGAGCGCCGCAGCCGCTCGATTGACACCGGGATCGAGAGGCTGCTGGAGGAGGTGGAGGCGAACCGCACGGAGCCGCCTTCGCGCCTGGCTCCGATCCTGCTGCGGCTGCTGGACACGGCCGAGCACCAGGACGACGCCTGCGTGATGGTCCTCGCGTTCGGAGAAGGAGGGTGATGCACGACTACGTGATCGTCGGCGCCGGCTCGGCCGGCTGCGTGCTGGCAAACAGGCTCAGCGAGGATCCCTCCGTGAGCGTCCTGCTGATCGAGGCGGGCAAGCGCGACCGCCATCCCAACATCAAGATCCCGGCCGCCTTCGCCAAGCAGTTCAAGACGAAGCTCGACTGGGACCTGGCGACCGAGCCCGAGCCCTGCTGCGACAACCGCTCCATCTACATCCCCCGCGGCAAAGGGCTCGGCGGCTCGAGCTCGATGAACGCGATGCTCTACGTGCGCGGCAACCCGCTCGACTACGAGGGTTGGGTCGAGGCCGGCGCCACGGGCTGGGGTTGGGACGAGGTTCTCCCCTACTTCCTCCGCGCCGAGGACAACCAGCGCGGCGCCTCCGAGTACCACGCCGTCGGCGGGCCGCTGCGGGTCGAGGACGAGCGCTCGCCGCGGCCCCTCACCGGCCGCTTCCTCGCCGCCTGCGCCGCGGCCGGGATCCCTCGCATCGACGACTACAACGGGCCCGAGCAGGACGGCGCGGCGCTGGCGCAGGTAACCCAGCGCAACGGCAAACGCTGGAGCGCCGCCGACGCCTATCTGCGCCCGGCGCTGGAGCGGCCGAACCTCGAGGTGGTGACCGGGGCGCTGGTCTCCGAGGTGCAGATCGAGGGCGGTGTCGCCAAAGGCGTGCGCTACTCGCGCCGTCGCGGTGGCGCCCAGCTGGCGCGGGCCGAGCGCGAGGTGATCCTCAGCGCCGGCGCGATCGCCTCGCCGCAGCTGCTGCTGCTCTCCGGCGTCGGCCCGGCCGACCAGCTGCGCCAGCTCGGCCTGCAGATGCGCCACCAGCTGCCGGGGGTCGGTGAGAACCTGCAGGATCACCCCTACGTCGTCTGCAGCTGGGACGCTCCCGGGGGCGGTTCGCTCCTCGACGCCGAAAAGCCGAGGGCGCTGCTCGAGTACCTGCTGCGCCGCACCGGCCCGCTTACCTCCTCGGTCGCCGAGGCCTTCGCCTTCATCCGCAGCCGCCCCGGACTCCCCGCCCCGGACCTCCAGTTCCACTTCGCGCCCTCCTACTTCGCCGACAACGGCTTCGAGGAATACGACGGCCACGCGATCAGCACCGGCCCGGTGCTGGTTAAACCGCGAGCCCGTGGCTGGGTGCGGCTGCGCTCTGCCGATCCGGCGGCAAAGCCGCGCATCCTCACCAACTCCCTGGCCGACGAGGAGGACGTTCAAGCCCTGGCGGCGGGCGTCCACCGCGCCCGCGAGATAGCCGCCGCCGGTCCCCTCGCCGAGGTGCTGGGCCGCGAGATCTTCCCCGGCCCCGAGGTCGACACCGAGGACGCGATCGTCGCCGACATCCGCCGCCGGGTCGAGCTCCTCTACCACCCGGTCGGCACCTGCCGGATGGGCAGCGGCGAGGACGCCGTCGTCGCCCCCGACCTCCGCGTCCATGGCCTCGACCGCCTCCGCGTCGTCGACGCCTCGGTGATGCCGATCATCCCCAACGGCAACACCAACGCGCCGACGATCATGATCGCCGAGAAAGCCGCGGATTTGATCCGAGGCGCCGCCTAAGCTGCGCGGCCGTGCCTTTCCTCTTCTTCGCTGCAATCGCGCTGATCGGCGCCGCGATCCACGCCCACCGCGAGCGCGATCAGGGTCCGGCGCGGACGCTGGAAATCTTCCTCGTCTGGTGGATGGTCGTCGCGGTCGGCGTCGCTGCGATCTTCGGGGCGATGTTCCACCTCTTCGACGGTCCGGGCACTGCCCGCGAAATCGGCTACACCAACGGCGACGGCGGCTTCCAGACCGAGGTCGGCTTCGCGGACCTGGCGATCGGCGTCCTCGGGGTCCTCTGCGCCCGCTTCCGCGACGGCTTCCTCCTCGCCGCCGTGATCGCCGTCTCGATCGCCTACCTCGGCGACGCCTACGGCCACCTCCACCAAGAGGCGGTCAACGACAACCAGGACCCCGACAACACCGGCCTGCTGCTCTGGAGCGACTTCATCGTCCCCCTCGTCGCAATCGCCCTCTACGCCGCCTGGCGGCGCTTCATACCACGACCAGCGATTACCTCTCCCGCAGATAGCCCGCCCGTCTGAGGATCGCCAGCGCTCGATCAGTCCTCCGTTTGGAGTCCCGCATCGTCCACTCGATCTGTTCCTGCACGCGCTTGGAGTGCTCGATGGCAAGCTCGTTTTTCTGTATCTGCTTTTCGATCTCTCGCGAGTTCATCCGTCTTTCTCCAAATCACTCACCGCTCGATCCAGCAGCAAGTCCGACAGAACCAGTTCATATCGAAGGCTGTCAATCGTCTGCATCGCGTTTTCGAGCGACTCTTCCATTCGTTGCTTCTCGAGACCGAGGTCCACCACTTGGTCGGAGACCTCCACCGGCCCAACACGGACCAGCCACTGCCGGCGAGCCGTCAGAGCAACGACTGAGACCACTACGAATGCCGCGGCGAAGATCACGGCGACCCTGATCGCGGCGACTACCGTTCGACTGACCAGGACAACGTCGATGAGCCCTGCCGGCCTCGGAACCGGCGGCGTGAGCATGGCGTCGGCGGCTCCATAGAAGGCTGCGGCAAGCAGGATCGATCCACCGGCAACCACCAGCGGAATCTCCAGTTTCTCTCCCCAGGACCTCCTGGGGTCGATGTATCCGTTTCCACTTTTCACTGCGAACATCCTATAGATGTTCGCAGACAGAAAGTTTCTGCCTTAGCTCGCGGCGGCGCTCACGAGGAGTTCTTGCCGCCTCGCTTCGATGAGCCCTCGGAGTTGGCGATCTTCGCCGCCCGTTCCTTGCTCATCCCCTTCTTGCGCAAGCCCTCGTACTGCTTGTCGTTCTTGATGCTCGGGCCATGGTCTTTTGCCATCGTCGATCACCTCCGTCGCGGGTTCTTGCTGCCTCTCGCTTACCCGGGTCTGCGGGGAAATTCACCCGCTGCGAGGATGGCTGCATGGAGCCTCGTGAGCAGCCGGTCTACGCGCTGAACCTCTTCGACATCGCCGACCGCGACGAGTACCTCGCCTACTCGCGCCGCTCGGCCGAGGAGGTCGCGCGCCACGGCGGCCGCGTCGTCGCCCTCGGCAGCTTCGAAGAGGCGATCGTCGGCGAGATCGAGCCGCGCCAGGTCCTGATCGTGGTCGAATGGAAGAGCCGCGCCCACTTCGACTCCTACCGCGAAGATCCCGACCTCGCCAACCTCCACCCGCACCGGGAAGCCGGCGGCGGCAACTACGTCTGGCATCTCTTCGACAAGCTCGAGGATCTGCGCCCGCTGCTGCGATGAGCCTGGACCGCGACCAAGCGCAGCGGCTGGCTGAGGAGTGGTACGCGGCGTGGAACAACCACGACCTCGAGCGGATCCTCTCCCACTACAGCGACGAGGTTGTCTTCATCTCGCCGTTCGCGGTCGAGATCGCCGGGCGCACCGACGGCCACCTCGAGGGCAAGGAGGCGCTGCGCGCCTACTTCGGCGCTGCGCTGGAGCGCTTCCCCGACCTCGCGTTCGAGCCGATCGCGCTGATGGTCGGCATCGACAGCCTCGTCCTCCATTACCGCTCGGTCCAGAACCTGCTCGCTGCCGAGCTGATGCGGGTGGACAGCGACGGGCTCGTGACCGAAGTGATCGCCCACTACGGGTAGGGCGTGCTGCTGCGGTGAGCCTGCGCTGATTAGCCGCTAGACACGAAATGGCCGTGACAATCCCGTCGCCCGGAGAGACACGGGAATTGCAGCCCGTACCTCCGTTCCCCCGTCGACGGCAGAGGCGATCTCCAGCGACCCTCCGAAGAGCTCGACCCGCTCGCGGATCCGCTTCAGGCCGAACCCGCCGCGCGCCACCGTCGGGTCGAACCCCCTGCCGTCGTCGCGGACCGCGATCCGCACGCCGGATCCGTCATCGACGACCCTGATCGCCACGCAGGAGGGGTGGGCGTGCCGGATGGCGTTGCCAAGCGCCTCTTGGACGATCCTGTAGACAGCCGTCTTCAGCTCCTCGTCATGCCCGGCTTCGACTCGCCCCTCTTCGAAGGCGAGCTCGATCCAGGTCTGGACTTCCAGCGCCGGCGATTCGACCTGATCGGCGAGCGCTTCGATCGCCGCGCCGACCCCCAACTCATCGAGGACCGGGGGGCGAAGCTCTGCGATCAGCGAACGCAGCCTCCCGGTCTCGGCCTCGACGCCCGCGATCGCCTGCAGCTCCCGTGCCCACCTGGCCCGCTCGGACTCGTTCGCCGCCAGCTGATCGCGACGGCCGGCGAGGTCGAATGTCCTCGCGCTTGCGACGGCCGCGGCGGCGCCGGCGGCGAAGATCTCGAGCGTCTCCTCGTCCTCGATCGAGAACTCGGACCCCAGGGCTACGAGCGCGCCGTACGATTGCCCCCGCAGGGACAGCGGAATCACCAGCCGCGCCTCTGCCGCAAGATCGGGCATGGCGCCGACGCTCCGGCCGATCAGGCTCTTGGAGATCCCCCCCGCCGCGGCCGCCACCACCATCTCGCTTCCCTCTCTGACCTCGACGAGGAGCGCCCGCGCCGCCACCAGGGCTCTCCCGCGCCTTGCGACGAGATCGAGAATGGCCTCCAGGTCGGCCTCGGCCGCCAGCATCCGCGCGAGGGCCAGGCTCGCGTCGAGGGCGACCGCATCCCGCGGTGTCCCCGCCTGACGACCGTCGGTTCGGCTGCTGCTGGACGACACGCTGCTGCTCCCGGCGCGAGGGCGGGATGAGTCGCGGCGGGCCTGGCCGGCCCCTCGGGACGCTCATCGCTCTAGACCGGTCCCGCCGCTGACCCGTAAGGGAACGCCAGGACCGCTCCCCAAAATACTGGGAAATCCTCCACTTCTCGAAAGGCGGCTCGCGTCCAGCGTTTTCTCGTCTCCCGATGCGGGCACCGGTCGGGAGATGCGCGGTCCCCAAACCTCAACTCGGGAAGCAGGACCGCCCGCTAGCATGACCAGAGACTCTGACGTACCCGATGCGGGGCCTTGCGACGGGGTTGGCCGATGGTCGATGGGCGCGGTTGGGCTTTCGAGGCTCGACTCGGCTCGTCGGGACCGCTCGTAGCGAGCGCATACCTGAGCAGCCTGTCTATGTCCGATTCACAGCCGCTGCGCGGCGGGGAGTTGAACGCCGCGGTCACGCGCGAGGTCATCCGCATCCAGAGCGAGAGCCACGGTCGTGGGCCGAAGAAGGCGTTCTCGTTCCACAATGGCAACGTTCTCGTCACGATCCTCGAAGAGGTGCTGAGCCCAGCGGAGCGCAGGCTCGCGGGGGACGGTCAGGGCGAGGCGGTCCTGAAGATCAGGCGCCTCTACCAGAGCACTGTGGCCGCGGAGATGAAGGAGAGGATCGAAGCCGTGACCGGGCGGCGCGTCACCGCCCTCATGAGCGACAACCACGTCGAACCCGACATGGCCGTGGAGGTCTTCATCCTCGACCGGCCGTTGACGTAGGCCCAGTGCAGCGCAGCGGCATGTCGAGTTTGTCTCCCTATACGAGACAAACTCGACACTGGGGCCTAACCCTTGCGGTTGGCCATCCGCTCGAGCTGCTTGCCGAGCGCGCGCTCGACCTCGTCGGAGAGAGTCATCCGGTGCAGGGCGGCGAGGGCCTGGAGGGAGAGGGGGCGCATGCGGTCGAGGGCGGCGCGGACCTCGGGCCAGCGCTCGTCGGGGTAGCCCTCCTGTTCGAACGGCTTCCAGACGTCCTCGAGGAAGAGGCGGACGAACTCGTGGGAGATCTGCTTGCAGCGGCCGCGGACCTTCTCCAGCACGGTCAGCGCGTGGTCTAGTGAGACGCCGGTGGCGACGATCTCGCCCGCGGCCTCCAGCAATGAGGGATACGGCGCCTCGTAGCGGTCTTCCTCTACCGCGACCAGCGCCCCGACACCCACGGCGCGCTTGAGGGCATCGTCGATGTCCTCGCCGAAGCGCTCGGCGAGCTCGTCGCGAGTAAAGGTGCGCGGTTGCTCGCCGCCGTCGCCGTCGAGGGCGCGGCGGAAGGAGAGGAACTGCTCGGCGGCGTCGACGTTGCGGTTCAGCAGCTTCTCGATCCCCTTGAGGTTGAAGCCGTCGGCCTGCAGCTCCTGGATCATCCGCAGCCGCGCCAGGTGCTCAGGGCCGTAGTAGCCGACCCGGTCGCGGACCTCCGGCGCCGGCAGCAGCCCCCGTGCCCGGTGGGAGCGGATGTTGCGGACCGTCATCCCCGTGTCGGCGGCCAGCTCTTCAATCGTCAGGCGGTTCTCGTGCTGGTTCTCGGGTTCGGGCACCGCGGCAAAGCTACCATTGTGTGACGTTTCGCTCTTTGACGTGACGGCATTTGGTGTTACCTTGGTCAGGTCATGTCGCCGAAGCTCGCAGTCCGCCCTCGCATCCGCTCCCGTCTGGGCCTCCTCGAGGCCGTCGCGACGCCGCACGGGCTCGACTCCTACCTCGAACAGCTCGATCCTCTCCTGGTCACCGGCGAGTGCCGGGCCGAGGTCGTCGCCGTCGAGCGCGGCACCGAGGAAAGCGTGACCCTGACGTTGCGCCCGAACCGCGCCTGGCGGGGCTTCCGCGCCGGCCAGTTCGTCAACGTCGCCTTCGAGATCGACGGCGTCCGCCACCAGCGCTGCTACTCCCCCGCCTGCGCCGAGAGGGGAGGCGACAAGACGTTGGAGATCACGACGAAGCGCCACCCCGAGGGTCTCGTCTCCAACTTCCTCGTCGACCGCGCGGCGCCCGGAATGATCGTCGGCCTCTCCCAGGCCGAAGGCGACTTTCAGCTGCCGGACCCGCGACCCGAGTCCGTCTTGCTGATCGGCGGCGGCAGCGGCATCACCCCGCTGATGGCGATTCTCCGCACCCTCTTCGCCGAGGAGTACGAGGGCCCGATCGCGCTCATCCACTACGCCCCGGACGCCGACCGCTGTATCTACCGGGAGGAGCTCGAGCGCCTCGCCGTCGTACACCCGAACTTCCAGTTGCTCCGCTCCTACACCCGCGCCCCCGGCGCCGGCGAGCTCGACGGGCACTTCAGCCCGACGCACCTCCCCCAGTCCGACCCCGACTTCACCGCAGCCGAGACCTTCGCCTGCGGCCCGCCCGCACTCCTCGACGCCGTCCGCGGCACCTGGGCCAACGGGCTCGAGCACCGTCTCCACGTCGAGAGCTTCGTCCCGCCCACCTTCCTCCCCGTCGGCGAGCCCGGCGAGGGGCAGGTTCGCTTCGCCGACTCCGGCGTCGCGGTCGCCAACAGCGGCTCCTCCCTGCTCGAGCAGGCTGAGGCCGCCGGCCTCAGCCCCGAATACGGCTGCCGGATGGGCATCTGCCACACCTGCACCTGCCGCAAGCGCGCCGGCACCCACAAGAACCTCCTCACCGGCGAGGTCTCCTCCGCGCCCGACGAGGAGATCCAACTCTGCGTCTCCGCTGCCCTCGGCGACCTCACCGTCGAGCTCTGAAACTTTTCTGAAAGGAACCAGATGACGACCGCCATTTCCACTGCACCCACCGCACCGCCGCCCTCGCTCACCGCCGTCGACGGCCTCACCACCAACCCCTACGGCCTCACCCCGGAGCAGTTCGAGCAGCTCGGCACCGAGCTCGACGCGATTCGCCAGCGCGTCCTCGCCGACCGCGGCCAGCGCGACGCCGACTACATCCGCGGCGTCATCCGCGCCCAGCGCGGCCTCGAGGTCGCCGGCCGCGGCCTGCTCTGGGCCGGCGTCTTCCCGCCCGCCTGGCTCGCCGGCACCGCCGCCCTCTCGCTCTCGAAGATCCTCGACAACATGGAGATCGGCCACAACGTCATGCACGGCCAGTACGAGTGGATGAACGACCCGAAGCTCTCCGGCAAGCAATTCGAGTGGGACACCGCCTGCCCCGCCGACCAGTGGCGCCACTCGCACAACTACATGCACCACACCCACACCAACATCGTCGGCAAGGACCGCGACATCGGCTATGGCGTGCTGCGCATGTCCGAGGAGCAGCCCTGGAAGCCCTACTACCTCGGCAATCCCCTCTGGGCGGCGCTGCTGGCGACCTTCTTCG
Source organism: Solirubrobacterales bacterium (assembly GCA_035940865.1). Lineage (GTDB taxonomy): Bacteria > Actinomycetota > Thermoleophilia > Solirubrobacterales > 70-9 > VAYN01. The sequence goes on along the minus strand of DASZEL010000004.1, from coordinate 3,328 downwards.
AGTACGGGGTGGCGCTGCACGACCTCGAAGTCGAGCGGATCGCCGAAGGCGAGATCAGCCTCGCCGACAAGCGCGAGCTGCTGAAGGGGATCGCGACCAAGGTCCGCGGCCAGGCGTTGAAGGACTACGTCCTCTTCCCCGCCCTCTCCGGCCCGCTCTTCGTCTTCCCGCTCGCCGGCAACGCGACCGCCAACATCGTCCGCAACCTCTGGTCGTTCACGATCATCTTCTGCGGCCACTTCCCGGAAGGGACGCACGAGTTCAGCGAGGAGGAGACCGCGAACGAGACCCGCGGCCAGTGGTACCACCGCCAGTTGCTCGGCTCGGCCAACCTCAGCGGCGGCCGCCTCTTCCACATCCTCTCCGGCAACCTCAGCTTCCAGATCGAGCACCACCTCTTCCCCGACCTGCCCGCCAACCGCTACGGCGAGATCTCGGTCGAGGTGCGGGAGATCTGCGAACGCTACGGCCTCCCCTACAACGTCGGCCCCCTGCACCGCCAGTTCGGCAGCGTCGTCAAGAAAATCGGCCGCCTGGCCCTGCCGGACTCGGCCGCTTTCTCACCTGGTGGACTCGTACGCGGGATCGGTGCCGGCCTCGGCGGGACCGTCAAGCGAGGGCTCAGCCTCGTGAAGCGAGCTCCGTTGCCGGGTCTGGGTACGCGAACGAGCTGAGGCCGAGCCAGTCGGGAAGGCTGCGGACGAGGTGGTCGGGGCCGGTGACGCGGACGCGCCGCGACCGCATCGCCGCTCCCAGCTCGAGCTGGCCGAGCCAAACCTGGGCCATCGCCTGCGCTTCGGCGTCGACGTTGAGGTCTATGGGGAAGCCGGGGTCGGTGAAGCAGAGGTCGGCGCCTTCCTCCTGCGCAACCATCCACCAGACGCGTTTGTCCTCCTCGGCGTCGCGGTAGCGGAAGAAGGTGACGACCCGCTCCGCGGGCAGGCGATCGAGGCGCAGGCTGCGTCGCATGTCCCACATCAGCAGCGCCGGATCGGCTTCCTCGGCGCTGACCTCGCGCTTCAGCCATTCGCGGCTCCAGGTCCCGAGGCCGACGACCAGCGGTCCCAGCGCTTCGCCGGCAGGGGTGAGGTCGTAGGAGTGGCCGCGCTCGCCCGGCAGCGGCTCGCGGGTGAGCAACCCGGAGCGCTCCATCTCGCGCAGCCGCTTGCTCAGCAACGACGATGACATCCGCGGGACGCCGCGCTGCAGGTCGTTGAAGCGCCTGCTCCCCATCAGCAGCTCGCGCAGCACCAGCAGCGTCCAGCGCTCGGTCAAGACCTCGGCGGCCTGGGCGACAGGGCAGAACTGTCCATAGCTCTCCGGCATCCCTCGGGCCAGTCTAGGTGCCTAACTGCAGATTTAGAAGTTGATCGTGCTGCGGTGGGCGGAGATATTGATCCCGACGCCAACCAAAGGAGAGCCGAGCAGTGACCCCCAGCACCGAAACGCCGAACCCCGACGCCGAGCTGAAGAAGAAACACCGCGCGATGTGGGCGTCGGGCGACTATCCGTCGATGGTCGAGACCTTCCTGCTGCCGCTCGGCCCCCGCTTGGTCGAGGCCTGTGAGATCGGGCCCGGCCAGCGCGTCCTCGACGTCGCCTCGGGCACCGGCAACGCCGCGATCCCGGCGGCGAAGACCGGCGCCGAGGTCGTCGCCAGCGACCTCACCCCGGAGCTGTTTGAGGCCGGCCGCGCCCGCGCCGAGGCCGAGGGCGTCGAGCTGGAGTGGGCCGAGGCCGACGCCGAGAACCTGCCCTTCGAGGACTCGAGCTTCGACGTCGTCATGTCCTCGATCGGCGTCATGTTCGCCCCCCACCACCAGGCCGCCGCCGACGAGATCGTGCGGGTCTGCCGCCCCGGCGGCACGATCGGCCTGCTGAGCTGGACCCCCGAGGGGATGATCGGCGCCCTCTTCCGCACCATGGGCCCCTTCATGCCGGCGCCGCCGCCCGGGGCCCAGCCGCCGCCGCTGTGGGGCGACGAGGACCACGTCCGGGCGCTGCTCGGCGACCGGGTCACCGACGTCGACGCCCGCCGCCAGACGCTGGAGGTGGACATGTTCGCGACGCCGGAGGCGCTGCGGGACTACTTCAAGAGGGTCTACGGGCCGACCATCGCGGTGTTCCGCTACATCGCCGACGACCCCGAGAAGGTGGCCGCGCTGGACCGCGACCTGGTCGCGCTGGTCGAGCGGTTCGACCGCGGCACCGGCGGGGCGCTGGTGATGGACTGGGAGTACCTGGTCCTCACCGCGACGACGTCGGGCTGACGGTCACGGGAACGCCGAGGCGGCGCGCGACGGCCGCCGCCTCGGCCCGGGACCGGACCTCGAGCTTCGCCAGGATCGCCGACACGTGGTGGTCGGCGGTCTTGCGGGAGATCACCAGGCGGGCGGCGATGTCGGCGTTGCTCAGGCCGTCGGCCAGCAGGGCCAGCACGTCCAGCTGGCGGGTGGTCAGCCCGGCCGGGTTGGCCCGGGTGGCCGGCAGCTGCCCGCGGGGGACGCTGCTGACGCCGGACTCGCGCAGCCGGGCCCGGAACAGCGCCGAGACGGCGCGGGCGTCCAGTCCGTCGAGGACCGGGAGCGCGGCCATCAGGTCGTCGGTCGACCCGGCGTCCCACCGGGCCATCGCCCGCTCGTAGGGCTGGTCGTCCGGGACAGGCGCGCCGACCGGCGACGGCTCGCCCACCCGCTGGATCCCGGCGTCGGCGAGCCGTCGCGACCATCGGCGGAGGGGGGCGAGGGCGGCGTCCCGGCCGGCGTAGGACCGGGTGAACAGCTCCGTGACGAGGGGGCCGTCGAGCCGGGGGTCGGGGCGCCGGGTGATCCAGGCGTTCTCCGCGAGCGCGGCGGCTGCCGCCGCGACCAGGCCGGGCACGTCGAGCCTGGTCACCAGCCGCCACAGGCCGTCCAGGTGTTCGTTCGCCGGCAGCCCGTCCCGGCGGGCCGCGATCAGGCCGAGGACGAGGTGGGGCCACAGCTGGCCGAGCGGGATGTCGCCGGAACACAGCGTGGCGCGGGAGTCGGCGTCGGCCTCGGCCAGGCGCCCCTGCAGCAGCCGGAGCCGTGCCCGCACCCCGAGCAGGTAGGTCGTGCAGATCGGGGCGTCGCGCTCCTCGCTGATGCGCAGCGTGGACGCGATCGACTCCTCCGCGTCGGTCAGGCGCCCCTGGTCGACGTCGTAGTGGCACAGGTTGGCCAGCGGCGTGGTCGCCAGGTCGTCGAGCCGGTGCGCCAGGCCGACCTCGGTGGCCGCGAGCAGGTCGTCCCGCCCTCCCAGGTCGCCCTCGAGAAGGCGCACCACCGCGATTCCGATGGACGCGGTC
>DASZEL010000003.1:0-26533 GCA_035940865.1 Solirubrobacterales bacterium | reverse complement strand
GCCGGTGTAGATGCCCGACGGCAGCGCGTCGGCCAGCGCCGTGGCGATGTCGACCGGGGAGAGCGAGAGGAGGTTGCGCGGCAGGTCCTTGGCGACGTTGGCCAGGTGCATCGGCAGGGCCAGCGTCTTGAACGCGAACTCCTTGAGGTTCAGCCGCAGCAGGTTGTCGTGGCGGATGAACGGGAACGGCGTCGGCACCTGGTTGTTGACCACGCGCATCATCTGCTCGGGCGTGACGCCGTTGGCGGCCATCGAGGCCACCACCGAGCCGACGCTGGTGCCGACGTAGACGTCGAACTGGTTGACCGACTTGTTCACCGACAGCAGATCCAGCGCCCGCAGGGCACCGATCTCGTACACGCCCCCGGTGAAGCCGCCGCCGCCGAGGACGAGCGCGGTCTTCGAGGGCTTTTTGCGACTGCCTTTCCGCTTTCGCGGCTTGGACTCGATGTCTACGACTTCACCCATATGTGCAGTATTCCAGGGCTGGAGGTCATCCTCGACCGCTACCTTCCACGTCCTCGGTGTTGGAAAACCCGGTGAAACGCATCCTGCTCCCGCTTCTGGTGGCCTCAGCAGGCCTTTTCCTGCTCCTGGCCGGCTCTGCCCAGGCGAGCGCCAACTGCGATCAGATGCGCGCCTGGCTGGGCCAGGGGGGCGGCAGCGCCAGCGGCCTGCTCGTGGTCGACGCCGAATCCGGGAAGACGGTCTGCGCCAAGGCACCGGGCCGCCCGCGCCTACTCGCCTCGAACATGAAGCTGTTCACGACCGCGACGGTGCTCTCGCGCCTTGGCCCGGAGACGCGGATCCCGACCAAAGTCTTCCGCGACGGCAGGATCGACGCGAACGGAGTCCTGCACGGGAGCCTCTACCTTCAAGGCGGCGGCGACCCCGCCCTGGGGACCCCCGGCTTCTACAACGGCTACTTGGCGGGACTGGGCACCAACCTCTTCGCCCTCACCCCGCAGATCGAGGCCGCCGGAATCACCTCGGTGACTGGCCGCCTCTACGCCGACGACACCGTCTTTGACCGCTTGCGCGGCGTCGCCGACTCGGGTTATGCGACCAGCAGCTACATCGGTCCCCTCTCGGGCCTCGCCTTCAACTCGGGCTTCAGCGGCTCGACCAGCGCCAGCGGCTTCGCCTCCGACCCCGCGAAGCTGGCCGCGTCGAAGCTGGCGCGCTCGCTGCGCGCGACGGGGGTCGACGTCCCCACGCAGGTGGCGCTGCGGGCGACCCCGGCCTACGCGGAACGGGTAGCAATAGTTCGCTCCCCCACGCTCGACCGAATCGTCGACACCACCGACGTCTGGTCAGACAACTTCTTCGCCGAGATGCTGATCAAGCTCCTGGGGGCGCGGCTCGGGGGTGCAGGCACCACCGCCGCAGGAGCAGCCGTGGTTGAGGCTTTCGCCCGCTCCCACGGCTCCGGCGTCCACGCCGTCGACGGCTCCGGCCTCACCCGCTCCAACCGCGCCAGCCCCCGCCAGGTGGTGAACCTGCTGCTGGCGATGCGGCAGGACCCGGCCGGCGACGAGTTCATCCAGGACTTGGCGCTCGCCGGCCACGAGGGCACCGTCGACGATCGCATGCACGGCACCGCCGCCTACGGGCGCTGCCGCACCAAGACCGGGACGATCACGGGCGTCAGCAACCTCTCCGGCTACTGCTTCAATCGCAGCGGCCGGATCATGGCCTTCTCGATCCTGATGAACGGCGTCGGCAGCCTCAGCCTCGCCCACCTCGACCAGGACCGAATCGCCGGCGCGGTTGCCGGCTACTGAGCAACCAGGTCGCGCAGTCCCGCCTCGTCGAGGATCTCGGTTCCGAACTTCTCCGCTTTGGCGAGCTTGGATCCGGGATTGTCACCGGCGACGACGTAGTCGGTTTTCTTCGAGACCGAGCTGGTGACCTTGCCGCCGGCGGACTTGACCAGGGCCGCCGCCTCCTCGCGGGTCAGCTCCGGCAGGGTGCCGGTGAGAACGACCGTCTTGCCTTCCAGCGGACCACCCCGCTGGCGCCGTTCGGAGGGACCGGCCTCCAGCTTCAGCCCCTTCGCCTTCAGCTTCTTGACCAGGGCCCAGGTGGCGTCATCGGTGATCGACTCGTTGATCTGCACCGCCATGATCGGACCCACCCCCTCGACCTCCTCGATCGCCTCCGGGTCGGCCTCGTGCAGGTCGTCGATCGAGCCGAAGTGGTCGGCCAGGGCCTCGGCGGTGACCGAACCGACACCGGGCAGTCCCAGCGCATAGAGGACGCGTTTGAAGGGCTGCTGCTTGGATGCTGCGATCCCCGCCACGAGGTTGCGGGCGGAGAGCTCGCCGAAGCGCTCGATTTCAACGAGCCGCTCCTCGGTCAGGTCGTAGATGTCAGCGACGTCGGCGATCAGCCCTTCTTTGAGGAATTGGCCGGCCCGCTCTTCCCCTAGCCCGTCGATGTCCATCGCGCCCTTGCTGACGAAGTGTTTAACCGCCTGGAAGGACTGTCCCGGGCAGCCGGTGCGGTTGGGGCAGATCGTGAAGACCGAGTCCTCGGGCTTGATCGTGGGCGTGCCGCACTGAGGACACGTCTGCGGCGGTTTCTCTTTCCGCGCGCCTTTGTGCTTGCGCGGCAGCCGTGGGGAGACCACCTGCGGAATCACGTCGCCTGCCCGCATCACCACCACCTCGTCGCCTTTGCGCACGTCCTTGCGCGCCAGGTCCTCCTCGTTGTGAAGGGTGGCGGTGCTGACGGTGACGCCGCCGACATGGACCGGCTCCAGCATCGCGAAGGGGACCAGGTGCCCCGTCCGCCCGACGTTCCAGACCACGCGATTCAGCCTCGTCGTCGCCGTCGTCGGCGGGAACTTCCAGGCGATCGCCCAGCGCGGCTCGCGTCCGACCACGCCGAGCTCCCGCCAGAGCGCCTTCTCGTCGACCTTGACGACGACGCCGTCGATCTCGTAGTCGAGCTCGTCGCGCCGCTCCTCCCACCAGTGGCAGCGCTTGACCACCCCCTCCACCCCCTGGTGGTGGTCGGTGTCCGGGTTGACCTTGAAGCCCTGCTCGGTCAGCCATTCGACCTCGGCCATGTGGGTCGGCAGATCGAGCCCGCGCACCGCCCCGATCCCGTAGATCCAGGTCGCGAGTGGCCGTTCTGCGGCAAGCTGCGGATCGAGCTGGCGGATCGATCCGGCGGCGCTGTTGCGCGGGTTGGCGAACGTCGATTCGCCTTTCTCGGCCCGGCGCTCATTCAACGCTTTGAAGGCGGCGATCGGCAGGTAGACCTCCCCTCGCACTTCAACCACGGGCGCATCGGTGGCGATCTCCTGCGGGACGTCTTCGATCGTGCGCAGGTTCTGGGTCACGTCCTCGCCGATCCGGCCGTCACCGCGGGTAGCCCCGCGAACCAGCTTCCCTTCCCGGTAGGTGAGGGTGATGGCAAGGCCGTCGATCTTCGGCTCGGTCGTGTAGCTGAACTGGGAGGCGGTGATGTCGAGGCGCTTGAGGTAGTTGGCGATGCGGTTCTCCCAGGCCCGCAGCTCCTCCTCGTTGCGGGCGTTGCCGAGCGAGAGCATCTGCTCCAGGTGCTCGACCTCCTCGAACCGCTGCAACGGCGCCGCTCCGACCCGCTGCGTCGGCGAATCGGGCGACTGCAGCTTGGGGTATTCCTTCTCCAGTACCCGCAGCTCGTCGAGCAGCGCGTCGTACTCGTCGTCGCCGATCTGCGGATCGTCGAGGACGTAGTAGAGGTGATTGTGGTGAGCGAGAAGCTCCCGCAGCTCCTCCGCGCGTTGCTCGGGGGCGGAGCTCACGCGGTCGCGGCGCTGGCCAGCATCTCCTCGAACCCCCAGCTGCGCAGGCGCTCGAGGCCGCCATGGTCGGTGAGGTCGAAGTGGATCGGAGTGACCGCGATCCGTCCCTGAGCGACCGCGTTGAGATCGGTGCCCTCGATTTCCTCGTAGCCGGGCTGCCAGCCGTAGATCTCGTAGTGGCGGCGCCCGTCCTTCTCCTCGACCAGCTTCAGCTCGTCGTTGTAGATCCGTTTACCGAGCTTCGTCACCTCGACCCCCGCAGGCTCGCGCGAGGGGCAGTTGACGTTGATCAGCGTCGCCTCCGGCATCGACTCCTCGCGCAGCCGCGATACCAGCTGGGCGGTGAACGGGGCGGCGACCGCGAAGTCGAATTTGCCGCTGACGTAGCCGAGCCCTCCGGCCGAGGACTGCTGGGAGACGGCGACGGCCGGGATGCCGAGGATGATCCCCTCCAGGGCTGCCGCGACGGTGCCGGAGTAGGTGATGTCGTCGCCGAGGTTGGCGCCGTGGTTGATCCCGGAGACAATCAGGTCCGGCCGGCCTCCGACCAGACCGAGCTCGGCGAAGCGAACGCAATCGACCGGGGTGCCGTCGGTGGCGTAACCGACGCTGCCGTCTTCGAAGCTGACCTCCTCGACGGTAAGCGGCGACCGAGTGGTGATGCCGCGTCCGATCGCGCTGCGGTTGGAATCGGGGGCGATGACGTCGACCTCGACGTCATCGAGCTCGACCAGCGCCCGCCGGGCGGCCTGCAGCCCCGGCGCCGAGATGCCGTCGTCGTTGGTGAGGAGGATGCGCACCACCTCGATTCTAGGTGTCGAGGATGCCGCTGCCCGTGTCGGAGATACTGCCGCCGTGCCCACCGTGCGGCTCGAGATCGAATACGACGGCGCCGGCTTCCGCGGCTGGGCCCGCCAGCCCGGCCTGCGCACCGTGCAGGGCGAGCTAGAGACGGCGCTGGCGACCGTGCTTCGCGAGCCGATCGAGCTGACCGTGGCCGGCCGCACCGACACCGGCGTCCACGCTCTGGGCCAGGTGGCGAGCTTCGAAACCGGCGCGGAGCCGCCTGAGGACCTGATGCGGCGCCTCAACGGCCTAGCGCCCGACGACGTCGCCGTCACCGCCGCCACCGTCGTCGCCGATGGCTTCAACGCCCGCCACGACGCCAGGTCTCGCAGCTACCGCTACCGCCTCCTCGCCCGCTCAGCCCCCAGCCCATTTGAGCTCGGCAAGGCGCTCTGGTGGCCGCACAAGGTGGACCGCCCGGCCCTCGACGCCTGCACCGCCGCCCTCGAGGGGACCCACGACTTCACCGCCTTCACCCCCACCCAGACCGACCACGTCCGCTTCGACCGCGACATCCTCGCTGCCAGCTGGACCAGCGAAGGAGACATCCTCGCCTTCCGCATCACCGCCGACGCCTTCATGCGCAACATGGTCCGAGTCCTGGTCGGCACCCAGCTGGAAGTAGCCAGCGGCCGCCGCACCGTAGAGAACTTCGTGCAGCTTCTAGGTGGCGCACCTAGAACCGAAGCAGGAGACACTGCCCCGCCGCATGGCCTCTATCTAGAGTCGGTCTCGTACTAAACGAGCTCGAGGTAGACCATCTCGGTGGAGTCGCTCCGCCGAGGGCCCAGCTTGACGATGCGGGTGTAGCCGCCGGGCCGGGCCGCGTACCGCGGCCCCACCTCGTCGAACAGCTTGTGGACGATGAACTTGTCGTTGTGGAGGGTCGCCAGCGCCTGGCGCCGCGCGTGCAGGTCACCGCGTTTGGCGAGCGTGATCAGTTTCTCGACTTCGGGCTTGACCGCCTTGGCCTTGGCCTGGCTGGTCTGGATCCGCTCGTGCTCGATCAGCTGCTTCGAAAGGTTGGAGAGCAGCGCTGAACGATGCGCTTTATCGCGGCTGAGCTTGTTGCGCTTCTTTTTGTGCCGCACCGGATCCTCCGCTCTCCCTCGTTGAAGCCCTAGTCTGCCTGAAGATCGAGGCCGCGGGAGTGCAGGGTCTCGATCACTTCCTCGATCGACTTCTGACCGAAGTTCGGGATCGCGTTCAGTTCCGCGCGCGACTTGCGCACGAGGTCGCCGACGGTCTGGACGCCGGCGCGCTTGAGGCAGTTGTACGAGCGCACGCCCAGTTCGAGCTCCTCGATCAGGATCTCGTCGAGGCCGTTGCTGGCAGCGCCGCCATTTTCGGCGCCGGAGGAGAAGCCCTCGCTGGGGACAGCGGCAACCGGCTCGCGCGCGGTCAGTTCTTCCACCCGGTCGGCGTCGGTGAAGATCGCCAGGCTCTTGATCAGGATCTCGGAGGCTTCGCGCAGCGCCGCCCCGGGCTCGATCGAGCCGTCGGTCTCGAGGTCAAGCGTGAGTTTGTCGAAGTCGGTCCGCTGGCCGACGCGGGCGGCGGCGACCGCGTAAGAGGCGCGCCGGATCGGCGAGAAGATCGAGTCGATCGGAATCACGCCAATCGGCTGCTCGTCATTCTTGTTCTCTTCAGCCGGCGAGTAACCGCGGCCGCGACCGATCGTCAGGTAGACCTCGAGTTTGGTTTTTTTCTCGAGCGTCGCGATCGGCGCATCGGGGTTGAGGATCTCGACGCCGGAAGGAAGATCGATGTCCTTCGCCTTCACCTCGCCGGGCCCGGTGGCGACCAGTGGAGCCTCGACCTCGTCGGCATCGGTGTGCATGCGGACGACCAGGTCCTTGAGGTTGAGGACGATGTCGGTGACGTCCTCTTTGACGCCGGGGACGGTCGAGAACTCGTGCGCTACGCCCTCGATGCGGACGCTGGTGATGGCAGCACCGCCAAGCGAGGAGAGCAGGACGCGGCGAAGGCTGTTGCCGAACGTGTAACCGAAGCCCTTGTCGAGCGGCTCGATCGTGAACGTGCCGCGGCGGTCATCGATTTTCTCGGAGGTGATGCGGGGGACCTGGAAATCAGTGGTCATGAGTTCCTTCGTTGCGTGTTCTGAAATGGGGTTCCGGACTACTTGGAGTACAGCTCGACGATCAGCTGCTCCTGAACCGGCGCCGAGATCTCGGAGCGCTCGGGGTAGCGCAGGACCTTGGCGGTGAGGGCATCATGGTCGGCTTGCAGCCAGGCCGGAACCGTCGAGACGAGTTCGGTGGCCCGCTGGATCGTGTCGGCGGCAGACGACCCGGCCTTGATCGAGATGATGTCCTCGGGACGAACTTGGTAAGAGGGGATGTTGACCCGGCGGCCGTTGATCTGCCAGTGGCCATGGGTGATCAGCTGCCGCGCCTGGCGTCGCGAGGCGGCGAAACCGAGGCGGACCAGCACGTTGTCGAAGCGGGACTCGAGCAGCCGCAGCAGGTTCTCGCCGGTGACGCCTTCCTGACGGGCGGCCTTTTCGTAGTAGGCGCGGAACTGTTTCTCGAGCACCTGGTAGTAGCGGCGGGTCTTCTGCTTCTCGCGCAGCTGCACCCGGTACTCGGACTGACGCAGACGGCCGCGGCCGTGCTCGCCGGGCGGGTAGGAGCGACGCTCGACGCCGCACTTGTCGGTGAAGCAGCGCTCACCCTTGAGGAAGAGTTTCTGGCCCTCGCGTCGGCACTGCTTGCATTGCGGAGCGGTATCGCGAGCCACTAGACCCTCCTCCGCTTCTTCGGGCGGCAGCCGTTGTGCGCCTGCGGGGAGACGTCCTTGACGGTGGTGACGTCAAGGCCGGCAGCCTGCAGCGAGCGGATCGCGGTCTCGCGGCCCGAGCCGGCGCCCTTGGCGAAGACTTCGACGCGCTCGAGGCCGTGTTCCATGCCCTTTTTGGCGGCGGCGTCGGCCGTCACCTGCGCCGCGAACGGGGTCGACTTGCGCGAGCCTTTGAACCCGGCCGAACCGGCCGACTCCCAGGCGATCACGTTGCCGTCAGTGTCCGTGAGGGTGACGATCGTGTTGTTGAAGGAAGTCTTGATGTGCGCCTGTCCGTAGGTGACGTTCTTTTTCACGCGGCGGCGCGTGCGCCCTTTGGAGCCTTTTTTCTCAGCCATCTCTCTCTACCTATGCCTTGCGCTTGCCGGCGACGCTGAGGCGCCGCGGGCCCTTGCGGCCACGCGCGTTGGTCTTCGTCCGCTGACCCCGGACCGGCAGGCCGCGACGGTGGCGGAGGCCCCGGTAGGAGCCGATCTCCATCAGCCGTTTGACGTTCTGCGAGCGCTCGCGGCGCAGGTCGCCCTCGACCTCGCGGTTCTCGACCGCCTCGCGCAGTTTCATCACCTCGTCCTCGGTCAAGTCTTTGACCAGGGTGTTTGGATCCACGCCCGTCTCTTGGAGGATCTTCTGCGCCGTCGACTGGCCGATGCCGAAGATGTAGGTGAGCCCAATTTCGGCCCGTTTCGCAACCGGGATGTTGATGCCGGCGATACGTGCCACGCTAACCCTGCCTCTGCTTGTGGCGCGGGTTCTGGCAGATCACCAAAACCGCCCCGTTTCGGCGGATTACCTTGCACTTCTCGCACATCGGCTTAACGGAAGCTCGAACCTTCATTGCTCCGGATCTCGTCTTGACAACAGGATTCCTACGCGCCCCATGAATCGGACGGCAGGATGAACCAACCGGCCTACAAGGCCGACGAGGAAAGATAGCAGGGACGCGCTCTGAGGGACCCCCGGTTAGGCGGGTTTGACGAAGGCGATGAGGAAGCCGTCGTAGCCCTTGCCGCCAACCGTCTGGATGGTAGTCGCATCTACCCGCGGCTCCTTGGCCAGCGTCTCGTGCAGGCGGCGCTGGGCCTTCGTCGCCTCGTCGGGATCGGTGGGGTCGCCGAGGGTGCCCCGGCGGACGACGTTGTCGGCGACGATCAGGCCGCCCGGACGAGTGCGCTCGAGCGCCCAGGCGAAGTAGTTGGGCGTGTTGACCTTGTCGGCGTCGATGAAGACGAGGTCGAAGGGGTCGCCGCCCTCCTGAGCCAGGCGGGGCAGAGCCTCCAGCGCCGGTCCAACCCTGATCTCCACCCTGTCCCCCACCCCGGCCCGCTCGATGCTCTCGCGCGCCACCTCCGCGTACTCGGGCTTTGCCTCGAGCGTGATCAGCCGCCCGTCCCGCGGCAGCGCCCGCGCCATCAGGATCGCGCTGTAGCCGCCAAGCGTCCCGAGCTCGAGGATCTTCTTCGCTCCGACGAGGCGGACCAGCAGCTGCAACAGCTTCCCCTGCGGCGGCGAGACCTGGATCGACGGCAGCCCGGCCGCCTCGGCGACTTCCACCGCCCCACGCAGCGCCTCGTCCTCGGTGACGATCGTCTCGGTGATGAACCGGTCGACTTCCGCAAAGACCTGCTCTTCCATGGTTGGATTCTGTCGGAGAGCCGTGGCAGAGTGTTCGGAGCCGATGGGTTTCGACGCCAAAGTCCTCGCTGATTCAGTCTCGCCTGCCGGGAACCGGCTGACCACCCTCGAGGCGACCTTCCCCCGATTCGTCCTCGCCGAGTTCAACACCCACCGCGTCTTTTCCCGCAACTCCGCCAGCTCGCGGGCGATCCCCGTCGCCAAACAGCTGCGGCGCCTGCTCGACGACCCCTACGTGCCGATCGAGTTCGGCTCCAACCAGCCGGGGATGCAGGCGGGGCCGGCGCTGACGGGATCGGCTCGCGACGCCGCCGAAGCGGAGTGGCTGCGGGCCCGCGACGACGCCGTCCGCCACGTGCTCGGACTGATCACCAGCCCCGAGAACGTCGCTCGATACGACGACCTCCACGCCTGCCTCGAGGCGGCGAAAGACTCGCTCAAGGAACCGCCGGCGGAGTGGCTGAACGTCCACAAGCAGGTCGCCAACCGCCTCCTGGAGCCGTTCATGTGGCACACCGTGATCGTCTCCTCGACGACCTGGGACAACTTCTTCAACCTCCGCTGCCACCCCGACGCCCAGCCCGAGATCCGCCTGATCGCGGCGAAGATGCGCGAGGCCATCGAGCGCTCCGTCCCCACCCGCCTGGAGCCCGACGAATGGCACCTGCCCCTGGTCGGCGAGGCAGAGCGCGAAGAGGCTTCCTCAGCCGAGGAACTGGCGAAGATCTCGATCGGCCGCTGCGCCCGGGTCAGCTACCTGACCCACGCCGGCACCCGCGACCTCGCCGCCGACGTCACCCTCTACGACCGCCTGCTGGAAAGCGGCCACATGTCGCCGATGGAGCACGTGGCCCACCCGATGACCCCGGCCGAGCTGCAAGAGAGCGAGTGGAGCGGCAACTTCCAGGGCTGGATCGCCCACCGCAAGCTGATCTCCGGCGAGTCGAACCCGCTCGGCGGGGCGAGCATTGAAGAGCTCGAACTGGGCCCCGACGAGACCGTCGCCGCGTAGCTGCGCTTACTCCGCCTCGTGCCAGGGCGTGAGGACGCGCGGGCCCTCTGGCGTCACCGCGACCGTGAACTCGAAGTGGGCGGCAAGCGAGCTGTCTTCGGAGTAGACCGCCCAGCCGTCGTCGCCCATCCGCACCAGCGGGCCGCCGGCGTTGACCATCGGCTCGATCGCCAGCACCATCCCCTCCTCCAGCTCCGGTCCCCGGCCGGGGTCGCCGAAGTTCGGCACCTGCGGTTCCTCGTGCATGTCGCGGCCGATGCCGTGGCCGACCAGGGTGCGGATGATCGAGAGGCCTTCGAGCTCGACCGCGCGCTGGATCGCCGCTGAGACGTCGCCGAGGTGGTTGCCCGTGCGCATCTGCTCGACGCCGGCGAAAAGCGAGGCTTTGGTGACGTCGAGGAGCTTCTGCGCCTCCGGACTGACCGGCCCGATCGGCACCGTCATCGCCGCGTCGGAGACCCAACCATCTTTGATCACGCCGACGTCGATCGAGAGGACGTCGCCGCGTTTCAGCTGGTAGGCGCCGGGAATGCCGTGGACGACCATCGAGTTGGGCGAGGCGCAGATCGACCCCGGGAAACCGCGGTAGCCCTTGAAGGCCGGCTCGCAGCCCTGCGATCGGATGAACTTCTCGGCGGCGGCGTCGAGTTCCTCGGTCGTCGTGCCGGGGCGGGCTTTGGACTCCAGCATTTTCAGACAGCGGACGAGAACCTCTCCCGAGGCGGCCATCTTCTCCACCTGCTCCGGCGTCTTTTTGATGATCATCCGATACACGCTAATGGTCAGCCGCGGCGGACCCGCGGTAGCAAGCTAGACGGTCTCGTCCTGCTCCATCCGCAGCGTCGCCAGGGTGCGACGGATCTTCTCCGCCACCTCTTCCGGCGGTGCCTCACCGGCGATCCGGCGCAGGACACTGCGGCTGTCGTAGTAGCTGACGAGCGGCTCGGTCTTCTCGTGGTAGGTCTCGAGACGCTTGCGAATCACCTCGGGCTTGTCGTCGTCACGGACGATCAGCGCGGAGCCGTCGACATCGCAGACGCCCTCCTCTTTCGGAGGGTCGAACTCGACGTGGAAGACATGGCCGTTCGCCTCACAGGTGCGACGGCCACCGAGCCGGCGCACCACCTCGTCGTCGGTGACGTCGATCAGGACGACCGCCGTCACCGTCCGGCCCAGCTCGCCGAGCTTCGCGTCGAGGGCCTCGGCCTGGGGAGTGGTGCGGGGGAAGCCGTCGAGGATGAAGCCGTCGCGCGCCTCGCTGGAGTCGATCCGCTCGGCAATCACGCCGACGATTACCTCGTCCGGCACCAAATCGCCGCGGTCCATGTACTCCTTCGCGGTCTGACCCAACTCCGTTTCGTCGCGCACCGCGCCGCGGAGGATGTCGCCGGTCGCGTAGTAGGGCAGCCGCAGGTCTTCCTGCAACCGCTCCCCTTGAGTTCCCTTGCCCGAGCCCGGAGGACCCAGAAGGACGAGATTCAGCTCCGGCATCCCGAAGAGCCTATTTCAAGAAGCCCTCGTAGTTCCTCATCATCAGCTGCGCCTCCAGTTGCTTGACCGTGTCCAGCGCGACGCCGATCACGATCAGGATGGAGGTGCCGCCGAAGTAGAAGTTGGCCGAGGTCTGGCTGATCAGGATCGTCGGCAGTGCCGCCACCGCGCCCAGATAAAGCGCTCCTGGGAAAGTCAGCCGCGAGAGGATCCGGTCCAAGTACTCGGCCGTCGGCCTGCCCGGACGCACGCCCGGGATAAAGCCGCCGTATTTCTTCAGGTTGTCCGCCTGGTCGACCGGGTTGAAGGTGACCGCGGTGTAGAAGTAGGTGAAGACGATGATGAAGAAGATCTCGCCGATTACGTAAGCCCACTTGTTCGGGCCGAAGAAGGCGGCGAAGTCGAGAGCGGCATTCGTGTTCAGCATCTGACCCACCGTCGAGGGGAAGGCCATGATCGAAGCGGCGAAGATGACGGGGATGACGCCGGCCATGTTGACCCGCAGCGGCAGGTAGGTCGAGCCGCCCGAGGTCATTTTCCGCCCGACGACCCGTTTCGCGTACTGGACCGGGATCCGGCGCTGACCCTCCTGGACGAAGACGATCGCGACGATCACCGCCAGGGCGATGAAGGGCATCATCACGATGAAGACCTGATCCGGGTTGTTCCACCACTTGGAGAGGCCCGGGACAATCGACGAGGCAATCGAGGCGAAGATCATCAACGAGATGCCATTGCCGATCCCGCGCTGGGTGATCAACTCGCCCATCCACATCAGCAAGGTGCAGCCGGCGGTCAAGCACGTCACGATCAGGAACAGCTTCGGGAAGGTCAGGGAGCCGACGACGCTGGTCCCGGCGGTGTTGCCGAAGGAGCGGAAGAGGAAGACGTAGCCGACCGACTGTCCGGCGGCCAGGGCGACGGTGAGGTAGCGCGTGTACTGGGTGATTTTCTGCTGCCCGACTTCTCCCTCTTTCTGCAGGCGCTCGAGCGAAGGCACGACGACGGTCAGCAACTGCAGGATGATCGAGGCCGTGATGTAGGGCATGATCCCCAGCGCGAAGATGCTGAGGCGCGACAGGCTTCCCCCCGAAAACTGGTTGAGGAAGCCGAGAATGCCGGCGCCGCCGAAGTTGTCCTGGATTTCCTTGACCGCGTTGATGTCAACGCCCGGCGCCGGGATGTAGGCGCCCAACCGGTACAGGGCCAGGATCGCCGCCGTGAACGCAAGTTTCTTGCGGATCTCGGCAACGCTGAAGGCGTTGAGAATGGTTTTGAGCATTACGGCTCCAGAGTGTGACAGGAACCGCCGGCTGCCTCGATCTTCTCTTTGGCAGCCGCGCTGAATGCGTGCGCGTGAACCTCGAGTTTCTTCTTGATCTCACCGCGGGCAAGCACCTTGACCGGGTCCTTGCGCTTGGCCAGGCCCTTCTCCTTCAGGCTCTCCAGCGTCACTTCGGCGCCGCTGTCAAAGCGCTCCTCGAGGTCGGAGAGGTTGACCGCTTGGGTCTTGGTACGGAAGTTCTCGAACGGCATCGACTGCTTTTTGTGCGGGCCGCGCAACTTTCGCATCCGCATGTGGATCGGGTTCTGCCCGCCCTCGTAGCCAGCCTTGCGCTTGCGGCCCGAGCGGGAGCCGGCGCCCTTGTGGCCGCGGCCCGAGGTCTTGCCGAGCCCACTGCCCTCGCCGCGCCCGATCCGCTTGCGCGACTTTTTCGAGCCCGGCTTCGGCTTCAGGTTGTGCAGGCCGATCTCTTCAGTCCGGGCTGAAACTTTGTCTTTCTCTTTGTCGGCTTTCTCAGCCACCATCGACCTCAACCAAGTGCGAAACGACCCGCAGCTGACCCTGCAGCTGCTCGGAGTCTTTGAGCTCGGCAGTCTTCCCGATCCGCCCCAGCTTCAGCGCCTTCAAAGTCGCTTTCTGGTTGGGATTGGTCCCCGCGGCCGAGCGAATCTGCGAGACCTTGACTTTGCTCACGATCCGCTCTCCTGTTTCTCAGCCTCAGCGCCCTCCGCCGCTTTTGCTTCAGCAGCGTCATCCGACTCGGCCTCTGCCGCGGGTGGCGTCGTAGGGGGGACCGTCTCCTGCGCAGTTGCAGGAGACGGTGGGTCCCCTGCGTCGACAGGACCCGCGGCCCCGTTGCCCCCGTCCATCCCCAGAACCTGGGTGATGGTCAACCCACGCAGCTCAGCAACCTCCTCAGGCCGCCGCAGGCGAACCAAGCCGTCCATCGTCGCCTTGACCAGGTTGATCGGGTTCTGCGTCCCGATGCTCTTGGTCAGCACGTCGCGGACGCCGCCGAGCTCGAGCACGGCGCGGACGCCGCCGCCGGCGATGACGCCGGTACCGGGACTGGCCGGGCGCAGGACGACGTGGCCGGCGCCGAAGCGACCGATGATGCGGTGGGTGATCGTATTCCCGTATTTGGGCACCCGGATCAAGTTCTTGCGGGCGTCCTCGACGCCCTTCTGAATCGCCAGTGGGACCTCGCGGGCCTTGCCGTAGCCGATCCCGACGACGCCCTCCTCGTCGCCGACGGCGACGAGCGCGGTGAAGGAGAAGCGACGGCCGCCCTTGACCACCTTGGCGACACGGTTGATCTCGATTACCCGCTCCTGCAGGTCCAGCCCGCGGGGATTGACGGTTTCGACGTTTTGTGCGTTCATGCCCTTCATAAGCAGCGGCTCACCGTAGCGGAACTACGGCCCTAGAAAGCCAGTCCCCCCTCTCGCGCACCTTCGGCCAGCGCCTTGACGCGGCCGTGGTACTGGTAGCCGCCGCGATCGAAGACGCAGGTCTCGACGCCGGCGCCTTTGGCGCGCTCGGCCAGCAGTTCGCCGGCTTTCTTCGCCTGCTCTGAGGCGGTGAGCTCACGCAGATCCGGCTCGATCCAGTTGACCGCGGCCACCGTGTGGCCTTTGGTGTCGTCGATGAGCTGGGCGAAGACGCCTTTGTTGGAGCGATAGACCGAGAGCCGCGGCCGCTCTGCCGTGCCTTTGACCCGGGCACGGACGCGGCGACGGCGTTTGAGCCGACGCTGGCGGTTCGTGAGAACGCTCATGCGCGCTTACCCACCTTCCGCAGCACCTGCTCGTCCTTGTAGCGGATCCCCTTGCCCTTGTAAGGCTCGGGCGGACGGCGCTTGCGGATATCCGCGGCGACCTGACCGACCAGCTGCTTGTCGATGCCTTTGATGATGACTTCGGTCGGTTGCGGGACTTCGAAATCGATGCCCTCCGGCGCCTCGATCGCGACCGGGTGCGAGTAGCCGAGCGCGAGCTCAAGTTTTTTCCCTTTCAGGGCGGCGCGGTAGCCGACGCCCTGGATCTCGAGCCGCTTCTCGAAGCCGTCGGTGACCCCCTCGACCATGTTCGCGATCAAACTGCGGGTGAGCCCGTGCAAGGCCCGGTGCTCGCCGCGATCGGTCGGCCGCGTGATCGTGACGACTCCATCCTCCTGCTCGACCTTCATGTCAGGCGAGAGGTTCTGTCGCAGCTCCCCTTTCGGGCCTTTGACGGCGACGTTGCCAGGGGCGATCTCCACCGTGACGGCGTCGGGGACGGGGACGGGTTTTCTTCCGATGCGGCTCATTCAGATCACCAGACGTAGGCGACTACCTCGCCGCCGACGCCCTTCGCGCGAGCTTCATGGCCGGTCATCACACCGGCGGAAGTGCTGACGATGGCGGTGCCGGTTCCACCGTCGACGCGAGGAACGCTTTTATGGTCGACGTAGCGGCGCCGACCAGGACGCGAGACCCGTTCGATCCCGAGAATCACCGGCCGGCGGTCCTCGGTGTACTTGAGCTCGACGTTGATCGACTCGCCGACAGCAGCCGGCTTGCGGCTGAAGTCTTTGATGTAGCCCTGCTCCTTGAGGATCCGGGATATCTCCATCTTCAAGCCGTTGAGGGGAATCTCCACCTCATCGTGGCCTGCGCGGATCGCATTGCGGATCCGGGTCAGGTAATCGGCGATCGGGTCGGTGTGCATAGTTCTCGCCCTACCAGCTCGACTTGGTCATTCCGGGGATGTAGCCCTCGTGCGCGGCATTGCGCAGGCAGATCCGGCAGAGGCCGAATTTGCGGAAGTAGGCGCGAGGACGTCCACAGCGCCGGCAGCGGTTGTAGCTGCGGCTTTTGAACTTTGCCTTGCGGCCCTGCTTCACCTTCATTGAAGTCTTAGCCATTGTCAGAACTCTCCTCGGCCGGTTTCTCAGCCTGATCGTCGTCTCCGCCCTCGGCGGCACCCTCGTCCTCGCCCTCCGGCTTGGCGTAGGCCTCCGGGTTCTCCTCTTTCAGCTGCTCGAGGGCCGCCTGCTCGACTTCGGCCTTTTGGCGGGCCTCCTCTTTGCGCTGTTCCTCTTCGGCCTCGCGCTCTGCAGCTTCCCGCTCGGCCTGACCGGGCCGTCCCTCCTGGGCGAAGGGGAACCCGAGCCCAAGCAGCAACTCGAATGCCTCTAGGTCAGTTTTAGCGGAAGTCGTGATCGTCACGTCCAGCCCCCGGACGACGTCGATTGAGTCGTAGTCGATTTCGGGGAAGATCAGCTGCTCCTTGACGCCCATCGAGTAGTTGCCACGGCCATCGAAGGAGCGCGGGTTGAGACCGCGGAAGTCGCGGATCCGCGGCACCGCAATCGAGACCAGGCGATCGAGGAACTCCCACATCCGCGCTCGCCGCAGCGTCACCGAGACGCCAACCGGCATTCCCTCGCGCAACTTGAACGAAGCGACCGACTTGCGGGCACGGCGCACGTTCGGGTGCTGACCGGCAATCGTCGCCAGCTGCTGCTGGGCGGCTTCAAAGGAGCGTTTGTCCTGTTTCTCGGTGCCAAGCCCCATGTTGAGGGTGATCTTCTCCAGACGCGGGGCCTGCATCGGCGTCGAGTAGCCGAATTTTTTGGTCAGCGCCGGCAGGACATCCTGCTCGTAGCGCTCGCGCAGGCGCGGCGGTGGAGCGGCCTGCTGGGTCGGTGCCACGGTCGCCTCCATCAGCCGATCTCGTTCCCGGACCGCTTGGCATAGCGGACACGCTTGCCGCCTTTGTCGGCGCGGACGCCGACGCGGGTGGGTTTGTTGTCTTTGGGGTCGAGCAGCATCACGTTGGAGACGTCGATCGGCCCCTCCTTCTCGACGATGCCCCCGGCCTGGGCGCTTTTCAGGTCGCCCTGGGAGCGCGGCCGTTCGTGGCGCTTGATCATGTTCAGGCCCTCGACGTAGACACGGCGCTTTTTCGGGTCGGTGCGAACGACCCGGCCGGTCTTGCCGGAGTCCTTGCCGCCGATCAGGATGACCTGGTCGTCGGTGCGGATGCGCATCCTCTTCGCCATCAGAGGACCTCCGGCGCCAGCGAGATGATTTTCATGAAGTTGCGGTCGCGCAGTTCGCGCGCGACGGGGCCGAAGATGCGGGTCCCGCGCGGGTTGTTGCTGGCCGGGTCAATCAACACCGCCGCGTTCTCGTCGAAGGAGATGTAGGTGCCGTCGGGACGGCTGAGCGGCTTGCGGGTGCGGACGACGACGGCCTGTACGACCTCGCCCTTGCGAACGCCACCCTGCGGGCTGGCCGATTTCACGGTTGCGGTGATGACGTCGCCGACGCTCGCGTAACGACGGTGCGATCCGCCTTTGACGCGGATACAGAGGATCTCGCGCGCGCCCGAGTTATCGGCGACTTTGAGTCTGGACTCCTGCTGGATCATCGCCCGCTACCTCGCCTTCTCCACCACGTCGACGAGCCGCCAGCGCTTGGTCTTCGAGAGCGGCCGGGTCTCGATCACACGGACCACGTCGCCCTCGCCTGCCTCGTTGCGCTCGTCGTGCGCGTGCAGCTTGGTCGAGCTGCGGACGATCTTCTCGTAAGTGCGGTGGCGACGGGCGATGTCGATGCGGACGGTGATCGACTTGTCGCCTTTGCTGGAGACGACGATGCCCTGGCGCACCTTGGCCGCGTTCGACTCGCGCTCGGCCGGCGGGGTGCCGGTACCGGGGGTGCGGTCCGACTTGACCGCCTCACGCTGTTTGCGCCGCAGCTCCGACTTGCGCTTGCGCTCCGCAACCCGTTCCGCCTTCCGCTCCTCGGGCGAGGACGCACGCGCCTTCCGCGGTCGCCGCGATTTCTGCAGCCGGCGACGCTCCTTCCAGGGAAGGTCGTCCTCGGGATTCGGCTCCGAAGCCTCTTCCGCGGTCGGTGCAGCCTCCTCTTCCTCCGCCGGAGCGTCGGACTCGTCAGCCGACCCCGACTCTGCCGTGGGTGGCGACGATGCGGGATCGTCGCCGGTCGGCGACGAGGTCGTATCGGAGACAGGACCCGCGGCCCCCGCGTCCTCGTCCTGAGTCGTCTCGTCCTGAAGCTCTTCTTTTTTCTGCTCTTCGTCGCTCATATCCGTCGCGTCTCTTTCTCAACGTCGATGCCTCGTGCCTTGGCCACCGTCAGCAGGCGCGCGATGTCCTTCTTCGCCTGCCCGAGGCGGGCGGTGTTCTCGAGCTCGCCGGTGGCGTGCCGGAAGCGGAGGTTGAAGGCCTCCTGCTTGGCGTCGATCAGTTTCGCCACCAGCTCGTCGTCTTTGAGGTTATGCACCTCGGCCGCCTTCATCACTCCCCGGCCCCCTCGCGCATGACGAATTTGGTTTTGACCGGAAGCTTGTGCCCAGCCAGCCGCAGCGCTTCGCGCGCCAGCTCCTCCGGCACGCCGGCCAACTCGAACATGACCTTGCCCGGCTTGACCACGGCGACCCAACCCTCGGGGTTGCCCTTACCGGAGCCCATCCGCGTCTCGGCGGGCTTCTTGGTGTAGGGCTTGTCGGGGAAGACGTTGATCCAGACCTTGCCGCCACGTTTGATCTTGCGGGTCATCGCCACACGGGCGGCCTCGATCTGACGGTTGGTGATCCAGCCGCGCTCGACCGCCTTGATTCCGTACTCGCCGAAGGCCACGGTGCTGCCGCCCTTGGTGTTGCCGCGCATGCGGCCGCGGAACTGTTTGCGGTGCTTAACCCGTTTCGGCATCAACATCAGCGACCACCTCCACGCTGTCCGCCGCGACCGCCGCCGGGCCCGCGACCGCCGCCGCCGGGCCCTCGGCCACCACCGCCGCGTCCGCCACGATCTCCACCGGGTCCGCGACCACCGCGGTCCCCACCGGGGCCGCGACCGCGCCCGCCGCCGCCGCGATCGTCACGACGGCCGCCGCGACCTTGGGCCTGGCCGTCGCCGTCGCCGGAGACGAGGTCGGAGCGGAAGCCCTCCGGCATCACCTCGCCCTTGTTGATCCAACATTTGACGCCGATCCGGCCGGTCGTCGTGCGGGCCTCGAAGAAGCCGTAGTCGATGTCGGCGCGCAGCGTGTGCAGCGGCACGCGGCCGTCGGAGTAGCTTTCGGTCCGCGCCATCTCGGCACCGCCGAGGCGGCCGGAGACCTGGACCTTGACGCCCTTGGCACCCGAGCGCATCGCCGAGGTGAGAGCGCGTTTCATCGCCCGTCGGAAGGCGACGCGGTTCTGCAGCTGCTCGGCGATCGACTGGGCGACCAGTTTGGCGTCGAGCTCGGGACGCTTGACCTCGCGGATGTTCACTTTCACGGGGCTGCCGGTGAGCTTGTGCAGCTCTTTGCGCAGAGCGTCGACTTCGCTGCCCGACTTGCCGATGACGATTCCCGGCCGTGCCGTATGGATGTCGACCGCGACCTCGCCGCGGCGCTCGATCGTGATGCTCGAGAGGCCCGCGTGCGAGAGCTTGTTTTCGATGTGGTCGCGAATGGCCAAGTCTTCCTGGAGGACGTCGGCGAAGTTTTTGTCCTCGTACCAGTTCGACTTCCAGTCGTGGATGTAGCCGACGCGGAAACCCTCGGGGTGGATCTTCTGTCCCATGCTTTAGTCCTCCACCGGGGTCAGGGCCACGCGGATGTGGCTGGTTCGCTTGTTGATCGGGGTGGCGCGGCCCATCGCCCGCGGACGGAAGCGGCGCAGGGTCGGCCCCTCGTCGACCGTGATCGAGGCGATGCGCATTTCATCGCCGATCAGGTCGTGGTTGTTTTCCGCGTTGGCCGCCGCGGAGTTGATCAGCTTGTGAATCGGGTGGGCGGCGCCGCGGGGCGAGAACTGCAGCAGCGCCCGGGCGCTCTCGATGTGCATCCCGCGCACCTGGTCGGCGATCAGCCGGGCCTTGCGCGGAGCGACGCGGACGTAGCGGGCGCTGGCTTTGACGACCGGCGGCGCCGCGGGAGCTTTGGGAGCAGCTTTTTTGGCCGGCTCTTTTTTAGCTTTCGAGGCAGCTTTTTTGGTGTCTTTGCCTTTGGCTTTGGAGTCTTTTTTCGCCGCGGCTTTTTTCGCTTCTTTTTTGGCGGGCGCTTTTTTGGTTTTCGCCGCTTTGGCGTCGTCTTTTTTGGCCGCTTTTTTCGCCTCGGCTTTTTCGCTCGAGGCTTTCGCCGCGTCGGCTTTCTTCGTCGTCGGTTTTTTCTCGTCAGCCATCGTCAGCCTCAGTCCTTGCCGCCGTGCGAGCGGAACGTGCGGGTCGGGGCGAACTCGCCGAGCTTGTGGCCGACCATCGACTCCGAGATGAAGACCGGAACGTGTTTTTTGCCGTCGTGGACGGCGATCGTGTGGCCGACCATCTCCGGGAAGATCGTCGAAGTCCGCGACCAGGTTTTCACCATCTGTTTTTTGCCGGCCTCGTTCAGCGCCGTGATCCGCCCCATCAGGCGCTCTTCGACCCACGGGCCCTTTTTCGTCGAACGTCCCATCTCTAACGGCCCTTCTTCTTGCCGCGGCGGCGGCCGCGGACGATGTAGCGGTCGGACTGCTTGCCCTTCTTGCGGGTGCGGTAGCCGAGCGTCGGTTTGCCCCACGGGGTGACCGGGTGGCCGCCGGGGGTGTGGTGAGCCTCGCCGCCGCCGTGCGGGTGGTCGACGGGGTTCATCGCAACGCCGCGGCTCTGCGGGCGCTTGCCCTTGTGGCGGCTGCGACCGGCCTTGCCGACCTTGAGATTCTGGTGCTCTGCGTTGGAGAGGACGCCGATGCTGGCGCGGCACTCGGCGCGGACCATCCGCATCTCCGAGGACGGCAGCCGCAGGGTGACCATCTCCCCCTCCTTCGCGACCAGCTGGATCGAGGTGCCGGCGGAGCGACCGAGCTTGCCGCCCTGGCCGGGAATCAGCTCGACGTTGTGGACGATCGTGCCGGTCGGCATCTGGCCGAGCGCCATCGCGTGGCCGGGTTTGACGTCGGCGTCGGGACCGGATTTGACGACGTCGCCGACCGCCAGCTGCGCCGGGGCAAGGATGTAGTCCTTGTAGCCGTCGGCGTAGTGCAGCAGGGCGATGTAGCAAGTTCGGTTGGGGTCGTACTCGATCGAGGCGACTTTCGCCGGAACGCCGTCCTTGAGCCGCTTGAAGTCGATCTTGCGGTAGCGCCGCTTGGCGCCGCCGCCGCGGTGGCGGGCGGTGACCCGGCCGTTGACGTTGCGGCCGCCGGACTTTTTCAGCCCTTCGGTCAGCTTCCGCTCCGGCTCAGAGGCGGTCACCTGCTCGCGCAGGGGGTAGGTCGCGAAGCGGCGGCCCGGGCTGGTCGGTTTGGTTTTGCGGTTGGGCATCAGTCAGTCTCTCTTCTTCACTACGCGGTCTCGGCGCCCTCGAACAACTCGATCCGCTCGCCAGGGGCGAGCTGGACGATCGCCTTCTTCCAAGCACGGGTGCGGCCTTTGGTCAGACCGCGGCGCTTCGGCTTCGAACGCACCTTGGCGGTACGGACCCCGGCGACGTCGACCCCGAAGACCTCTTCCACGGCCTGGGCGATCTGCGTCTTGTGAGCGCGGTCATCGACCCGGAACGTGTACTTGCCTTCGGCGATCAGAGCGTAGCTCTTCTCCGAAATCACCGGGCGGATCAGGATCGTGCGCGCGTCCATCAGCCGAGCCTCTCTTTCAGTACCTCGAGAGCGGTTTCGGAGATGACGATGGCGGCGGCGCCGATCACATCGGCAACCCCGGCGGCCCCAACCTCGAGCACCTGGGTCCGGGGAAGGTTGCGGAAGCTCTTCATCGCCCCGACCTCCTCGGCGGTGACGATCACCAGCAGCGAACCTTTCGCCCCCCATTTCTCAAGCGCTTGGAAAGCGGTTTTGGTCGACGGGGTGTCAAAGGTGGAAGCGTCGAGGACGGCGACCGAGCCGCGCTCGGCATGGACGGAAAGGGCCGAGCGCATCGCCCGTCGGCGGGCTTTGCGGTTGACCTTGACGGTGTACTTGCGCGGCTTCGGGCCGAAGGCGACGCCGCCGCCGAAGCGGTTCGGGACGCCGAGCGAGCCGACACGGGCGCGGCCGGTGCCCTTCTGACGCCAGGCCTTGGCGGTGGTGAAGGCAACCTCGCCGCGAGTCAGGGTCGAAGCGGTGCCGCGGCGGCGCGAATTCAGGTCCGCCCGCGCGGCCTCGTGCACCAGCGATTGGTGGAACGGCTCGGAGAAGAGCTCCTGCGGCAGGTCGGCTTTGCCGCTTTTGCCGAGGACAACCGCTTTGGCGCTAGCCATCGGTCCTCACCTCGACGATTCCGTTGCGTGAGCCGGGCACCGAGCCTTTGATCAGAAGCAGGTTGCGGTCGGCGTCGATATCGGCGATTTCGAGGCCCTTCTGGGTGACGCGCTTGTTGCCCATCTGTCCCGGCATCCGCATACCTTTGAAAACGCGGGCGGGGAAGGCGCTGGCGCCGATCGAACCGGGAGCGCGGACGTTGTGGGAGCCGTGGCTGACCGGGCCGCGGCTGAAGTTGTGGCGCTTGATCCCGCCCTGGAAGCCCTTGCCGATCGAGATCCCGGCGACCTTGACCTTCTGGCCGGGCTCGAAGCCGGCAACGGTGACGTCGTCGCCCACCTTCGGGCCCTCCTCGGCGCCGAGGTCCTCGTTGCGGAACTCGACCAGGTGGCGCGACGGCGCGGCGCCCGCCTTCTTCAGGTGGCCTTCCTCGGCCTTGGTCAGCTTGCCCTGCTTGACCTCACCGAAGGCGAGCTGAACGGCCTCGTAGCCGTCACGGTCGGCGTTGCGAACCGCGGTCACCTTGCAGGGACCGGCTTCGATCACGGTGACGGGAACGACGCTGCCGTCCTCTTTGAAGACCTGCGTCATGCCGAGCTTCTTGCCGAGAATCGCAGCCATCCCACATCCACCTAGAGCTTGATCTCGATGTCGACGCCGGCCGGCAGCGAGTCCAGGCGCTGCAGCGAGTCAACGGTTTTCGGCGACGGCTGGAGGATGTCGATCAGCCGCTTGTGGGTGCGGATCTCGAAGTGCTCGCGCGAGTCCTTGTCCTTGAACGGCGAGCGGATCACGCAGTAGACGTTTTTCTCGGTCGGCAGCGGCACCGGACCGGAGACGCTGGCACCGGTGCGCTCGGCCGTCTCGACGATCTCTTTGGCAGCCCGATCTATGGCGTCATGGTCGTACGCCTTCAGTCGGATTCGGATTTTCTGTGCCGCGATGGTGGCCACTTCGGTGCTGTCTCTTTCTTCTCGTACTTCGCTTTACCGCGCAAAGAGGGCGGGGCCCCTTTTGGTGGGGCGCCGCCCCGGTCGTATGTCCTTGCAGTTGTCCACCCGCCCGGAGGCGGGGTTGGGGCGGGTGAAGGCCCGCCCCGGGGAGTCGCTACTCGACGATCTCGGCGACGACCCCCGAGCCGACGGTGCGGCCACCCTCGCGGATGGCGAACCGCAGACCCTGGTCCATGGCGATCGGCTGGATCAGCTCGATCGTCATCTCGACGTTGTCGCCCGGCATCACCATCTCGGTCCCCTCGGGGAGGTTGGCGATCCCGGTCACGTCGGTGGTCCGGAAGTAGAACTGAGGCCGGTAGCCGGAGAAGAACGGGGTGTGACGACCACCCTCCTCCTTCTTCAGGCAGTAGACCTCGGCTTTGAATTTCGTGTGCGGCGTGATCGAGCCCGGTTTGCAGAGAACCTGGCCGCGCTCGATCTCCTCGCGCTTGGTACCGCGGAGGAGGGCGCCGATGTTGTCGCCGGCCTGACCCTCGTCGAGGATCTTGCGGAACATCTCGACACCGGTGACGGTGGTTTTGCTCGTCTCGGGGTGGATGCCGACGATTTCGACCTCGTCGCCGGTGTTGACGACGCCCTGCTCGATACGGCCGGTGGCGACGGTGCCGCGGCCGGTGATCGAGAAGATGTCCTCGATCGGCATCAGGAACGGTTTGTCGAGCTCGCGCACCGGCTCCGGGATGTAGGAGTCGAGGGCGGCGGCCAGCTCGAAGACTGCTTTCTGGGCCTCCTCGTCGCCTTCCAGCGCCTTCAGCGCCGAGCCTTTGATGATCGGGGTCTCTTCACCCGGGAAGTCGTACTCGTCGAGGAGTTCCTTGACCTCCTCCTCGACCAGCTCGATCAATTCCTCGTCGTCGACCTGGTCGACCTTGTTGAGGAAAACGACGACGTGCGGGACGTTGACCTGACGGGCGAGCAGGATGTGCTCGCGGGTCTGCGGCATGACGCCATCAGCGGCGGAGACGACCAGGATCGCGCCGTCCATCTGCGCGGCACCGGTGATCATGTTCTTCACGTAGTCGGCGTGGCCCGGGCAGTCGACGTGGGCGTAGTGCCGGTTCTCGGTCTGGTACTCGACGTGAGAGGTCGCGATCGTGATGCCGCGTTCCTTCTCCTCCGGAGCGTTGTCGATCTCTTCGAAGCTGTGTGCTTCGGCACCGCCCACGGTGGAGAGCGTTTTCGTGATCGCAGCAGTCAGCGTCGTCTTCCCGTGGTCGATGTGACCGATGGTGCCGACGTTGACATGCGGCTTATCGCGCTCGAATTTCTCCTTCGACATTCTCCGTTTGCCTTTCGAAAGTTGTGTTCTGTCTGGTCTAGTTGCTTGAGTTTTGTGGGCGGCTCGCCGCGGCAGCTACTCGCTGCCTGCGGGCAACCCGGGAAATATAGCCAGGTTCAGCGCCCGTTCGCGGTTGGGCTCATGAGGCAGCACCCACCGGGTCACCTGAACGGTGCTCGACGATCTCCTCGGCGATGTTCGAGGGGACCTCCTCGTAGCGCTCGAACTGCATGGTGTAAGTCGCCCGGCCCTGGGTCATCGAGCGCAGTTCGGTCGCGTAGCCGAACATTTCACCGAGCGGGACAAAAGCCTGGACGGCGAGGGCGTTGCCGCGCTGGTCCTGGCCCTGAACTTTGCCGCGACGCCGGGAGAGATCGCCGATCACGTCGCCGAGGAAGTCCTCGGGAGTGACGACCTCGACCGCCATCACGGGCTCGAGCAGGACCGGGTTCGCCTTGCGGGCGCCTTCCTGGATCGCCATCGAACCGGCGATTTTGAAAGCCATCTCCGAGGAGTCGACGTCGTGGTAGGAGCCATCGACCAGTTCAGCCCTGACGTCGACCATCGGGTAGCCCGCTTTGACGCCGTTTTCCAGCGCCTCGCGCATCCCCGCCTCGGCCGGGCCGATGAATTCGCCGGGGATGACGCCGCCCTTGATTTTGTTCTCGAAGACGAAGCCTTCCTCGGGCGCCGGCTCGAGGTTGATGACGACGTGGCCGAACTGACCGCGGCCGCCGGTCTGGCGGACGAACCGCGACTCCACCTTCTCGACCCGCTTGCGGATCGTCTCGCGGTAGGCGACCTGCGGCTTGCCGACGTTCGCCTCGACTTTGAACTCGCGCAGCATCCGGTCGACGATCACCTCGAGGTGGAGCTCGCCCATCCCATGGATCAGGGTCTGGCCGGTTTCCTCGTCGGATTCGATGCGGAAAGTCGGGTCCTCTTCGCCGAGCCGCTGCAGGGCGTTGCCCATCTTCTCCTGGTCGGCCTTGGTCTTCGGCTCGATCGCGACCGCGATCACGGTCTCCGGGAATTCGATGCTCTCCAAAGCGATCGGCGCGTCGGGCGCGGCCAGGGTGTCGCCGGTGCCGGTTTCTTTGAGGCCGACGCCGGCGCAGATGTCGCCTGCGTAGCACTCGTCGATCTCCTCGCGGCTGTTGGCGTGCATCATCAGCAGCCGGCCGATCCGCTCGGTCTTGCCGGTTTTCACGTTGAGCACGCGGCCGCCTTTCTCGAGCTTGCCCGAGTAGACGCGGAAGTAGGTGAGCTTGCCGACGTAGGGGTCGGACATGACCTTGAAGGCGAGGGCGGCGAAGGGGGCGCTGTCGCTGGCTTCGCGGGTGGCCTCGTCCTCGTCCTTCCCCTTGCTTGCCGGGACGACGCCGGTCACGGGCGGCACCTCAAGCGGCGAGGGCAGCAGTTCGACGATTCCGTCGAGCAGCGGCTGCACGCCCTTGTTCTTGAAGGAGGTGCCGCAGAGGACCGGGGTGATGCTGGTCGAGAGGGTCGCCTCGCGCAGGGAGTCGATCAGCTTGTCCTGCGGGATCTCTTCCTCGCCGAGGAAGGCTTCCATCAGCTCTTCGTCGTACTCGGCGCAGGCTTCGATCAGCGCCGTGCGGTATTCCTCGGCCTGGTCTTTGAGGTCCTCGGGGATCTCGATTTCCTCGTAGGCGGCGCCGAGCTCGTCGGTCCAGACGAGCCCCTTCATTTTCACCAGGTCGACGACGCCTTTGAAGTTCTCCTCAGCGCCGATCGGCAACTGGATCGGCAGCGGGTTGGCGCCGAGCCGGTCTTTCATCGTCTGCACCGAGTAGAAGAAGTCGGCGCCGGTGCGGTCCATCTTGTTGATGTAGGCGAAGCGCGGAACGCCGTACTTGTCGGCCTGACGCCAGACGGTCTCCGACTGGGGCTCGACCCCGGCCACGGCGTCGAAGACGGCGATCGCGCCGTCGAGCACGCGCAGCGAACGCTCGACCTCGACCGTGAAGTCGACGTGGCCGGGCGTGTCGATGATGTTGATCCGGTGGTCCTTCCACTCACAGGCGGTCGCGGCCGAGGTGATCGTGATCCCCCGCTCCTGCTCCTGTTCCATCCAGTCCATGACGGCAGCGCCCTCGTGGACC
>DASZEL010000002.1:0-221727 GCA_035940865.1 Solirubrobacterales bacterium | reverse complement strand
AATCGGGCGCCGCCGGCGCGCCGGCGTCCTCGCCGGTTACGAACAGCTCGTGCCAGGTGCGGGCCATGGCCCGCGAGCGTAGCTACGCGGCTTCGGAGGCCTCGTCGACGGCGTCCACGACGCCGCCGCCGAGCTTGCGGGAGATCACCCGCGACACGCCGTCGCCGCCCATGCTCACGCCGTAGAGGCGGTCGGCCGCATCCATCGTGCGCTTCTGGTGGGTCACGACGATGAACTGGGCGCGGTCCGAGAAGCGGCGGACCAGCTGGAGGAAGCGGTCGATGTTCGCGTCGTCCAGAGCCGCCTCGACCTCGTCGAGGATGTAGAAGGGGCACGGCCGAGCGAGGAAGACGGCAAAGACGAAGGCCAGCGCGACCAGCGACTTCTCGCCGCCCGAGAGCAGCGAGAGCTTGCGGGTCGACTTGCCGGCCGGGGTGACCTCGATCTCGACCCCGAGCTCGTCGTGCTGCTCTTCCTCCTCCTCTGGCTCCGGCTCCGGCTCGGCGTCGGTCGGCGCCTCCTGCTCCCCGGCAGGGCGCTCCTCGTCGCGGACCGGATGCAGGCTGACCCGGCGCAGGCGGCCGCGCCCCCCAGGGAAGAGGTGTTCGACCATCTCCTCGAAGTTTTTGGCGGTGGCCTCGAAGGTCTGCTCGAAGGCGCGCTCGATCTCGTCGTCGATGTCGCGGATCAGAGACTCCAGCTCCCGCATCGAACGCTCGATGTCCTCGCGTTGGGCCTGCAGGGCCTCGACATGCTCGCGCGCTTCGTCGTACTCCTGCTCGGCCAAGGGGTTGACCGGGCCGATCTGCGCCCGCCGCCGCTCCAACCGCTCCAGCCGCCTGTCGATCTCAGCCCGCGCCTCGTCGCTCAGCGCCTCGGCAGCGGGCGGGATCTCCTCGCCAAGTCGCTCGGCGATCGAGGCCAGCTCGCGCTCGGCCTCGGCGCGGCGGTCGCCGAGATGGGCAGCCTCGACCTCGGCCCGGGTCAGCTCGTCAGAGGTCTTCTTCATCTCGGCCTGCAGCTCGAACTCCTGCTGTGAGCAGCGGCGCAGCTCGTCGGCGATCTCGTCGCCGTCGTCTTTGCCACCGACGACCTTCTGCTCGATCCGCTCGACCCGGCCACGGATCGCCGCCCCGGCGGCTTCGGCGGCCTTCAGCGCCGAGCGGACGTCGTCGAGCAGCGCCTCGCCCGCGGCCAGCCGCGCCCGCATCGCCTCGCGGTGGCGCTCTCCGAGCAGGCCCTCGGCGCGTTTGGCGTGCCGGGATGCACGCTCGGCGCCGGCGCGGACATCGCCCAGAGCCGCCTCGCGGGCCGCCTCGGCGGCGTTGGAGGAACGAGCGACGCCGAGACCCTCGCCGGCGGTGCGCAGACCGGCGTCGATCTCTCCCAGCTCCTCTTCCAGTTTCCGCGCCCGCTCACCGGGCGCGCTTCCGGGACCGACGTCGAGCGTCAGCGGCCCGAGCTCGATCCGCATCTTCTCCAGTCCTGCCTCCAGCTCGGCCTCGCGGCTGGAGAGGTTGGCGACGCGGACCGCAACCCGCTCCTGGTCGCCGCGCAGCTTCGTCAGCAGGCCCCAGGCCTGGGTGCGCTCGCGATCGCGGGCAGCGAACCGCTCCTCGGCGGCCGACCGGCGCTGGGAGACCTCGCTCAACTGCTGCTCGAGCTGGTCTCGGATGCCCCGCGCCGTCTTTGCCGCTGCTTCGGCCGCGGCGGCGCGGTCGGCGCCGAAGCGCAGTTCCTCGGAGACGAGCTGCGCCCGTAGCCCCAGCTCCTCGCGCTCGATCCGCGCCCCCAGCTCGGCCGCCTGCGCTTGGCGCTTCAGCGGCCGCAGCCGCGCCCGCGCCTCGCGCTCGACGTCGAGCGCGCGGTCGAGGTTGTCGCGGGCGCTGCGGAGCTTCAGCTCGGCCCGGCGCCGGCGTTTGCGGTGCTTGCCGAGACCGGCGGCCTCCTCGATCAACAACCGCCGCTCGCGCGGTTTCGAGTGGATGATCGTCTCGACCCGGCCCTGACTGATCACCGAGTGCATCTCGCGGCCGAGATTGGTGTCGGAGAGGACGTCGGTGACGTCGGCGAGGCGGCAGCGGGCGCCGTTCAGCCGGTAGCCACTGTCGCCGGAGCGGTCGAGGCGGCGCTCGACGGCGATTTCGGAGAACTCGCTGGCAGCGCGCCCGTCGGAATTGTCGATCGTCACCTCCACCTCGGCGGCGCGGCGCTGGCCGATGCCTTTGCCGCCGGCGGAGATCACGTCCTGCATCGAGGCGCCACGGATCGCACCCGGGCTTTGCTCGCCGAGTGCCCACAGCACGGCGTCGGTGATGTTGCTCTTGCCCGAGCCGTTGGGCCCGACGATCACGCTGACGCCAGGCGAGAACTCCAGGGTCGTCCGCTCGGGGAACGACTTGAACCCCTTCATCGAAATCGATCTCAGATACATCCGCGCACTCCTCGCATATGCCTAAGGCTCTCGCCCGGCTCGGACGCAAAGGCGGGGCGGTTAACCCCCAAGATGCGCCAAAGCCTCCTCGGCGGCAACCTGCTCCGCCGACTTCTTGCTCCGCCCTTTCCCCGTACCGACCTGCTCGTCGTCGACGATCGCGGCCACCTCGAAGATTCGCCGGTGCGGGGGACCCGTCGCCGCGACCACCTCGTAGGTTACGCGCGCTCCGCGCCGGGCCAAGAGCTCTTGCAGCGCCGACTTGAAGTCCATCCGGGTCTCGGAGGCGAGCTCGATCCGCGGTTCGAAGGCCTCTGCCACCGCCGCGGCGGTGCGCTCGAAGCCGAAAGCGACGTAGCAGGCGCCGATCAGCGCCTCGGTCGCCTCCGGCAGCGGCCGGCCGCCCTCAAGCAGGACTTCGGCCGGAATCGCGCCGACGAAGTCCTCGGGCTCGTTCGCCCGCAGCATCTCCGGGACCCCCAGCTGCAACCCGATATCGGCGCAGGAGACGCCGCTGACCGCCTGGTTGTGGACCTTGGTCAGGCCACCCGCCGCGAGCTTCTCGAAGTTCTCGTAGACGTTGGTCGCGACCGCTAGCCCAAGCACGCTGTCGCCGAGGAAGGCGAGGCGCTCGAAGGAGTCGACGCGCCGCTCGGTCCAGGAGGAGTGGGTCAGCGCCTGGCGGCGCAGGTCGTCAGGGAGCTCGGCGATCAGGGCCGAGAGGGCGGCGACAGCTGGGTCCTGCTCGGTCGCCAAGGGCTCAGGCCGGCGCGTGCTCGAGCACGAAGCCGACGGCATCGCCGACCGTCTTGATGTGGGTCGCCTGCTCCTCGCTGACGCTGACCCCGTAGCGATCCTCTAACTCCATCACCAGCTCGTAGAGGTCGAGCGAGTCGGCGTCGAGGTCCTCCTTGAAGCGGGTTCCCTCGTCGATCCGCTCGATCTCGACTTCGAGCTCCTCGGCGAGGTGCTCGCGCACCAGGGTGAGGACTTCCTCGCGCGTCATCTGTCCACAGTGTCTATCAGGCGGACTCCTCGGCAGCGAGAGCGCCGCGCCCGGCGCCGCCCTCGACGAGCAGGGCCGCGGTACGGCCGACGGCGTCGGCCTCGGCGCAGCGAGCGGCGAGGCGGACGGCGTTGGCGATCCCCTCGGCGCCGGAGCTGCCATGGCCGACGACGGCGATCCCGCGCAGGCCGAGCAGGATCGCGCCGCCGGTCGTATCCGGGTGCAGCTCGCGCCGCAGTCCGTTCAGGGCCGGCTTGAGCAGCAGGCCGCCGGCGGCGGCGAGGGGGTTGGAGCGGGCGGCGTCGCCGACCGCGGCAGCGACGGTCTTTGCCGTGCCCTCGAGCAACTTCAGCGAGATGTTGCCGGTGAAACCGTCGGTGACGACGACGTCGACGGTCGCGGCGGCGAGGTCGCGGCCCTCGATGTTGCCGGCGAAACGGATCCCTGGCGCCTGGCTGAGCAGGCGGTGTGCCTCGACGACCTCCTCGCGGCCCTTGCCCGCCTCCTCCCCGACGGTCAGCAGCCCCACCGAGGGGTCGCGGACGTCGAGGACGGCAGCGCTGAAGGCGACGCCGAGGAAGGCGAACTGGACGAGGTGCTGAGCGCGAACCTCGACGTTGGCGCCAACGTCGAGGAAGAGGACGGGTTTGCCGGGAACTGGGACCCGGACCGCCAGCGCCGGCCGCTGCACGCCTTGGAGGCGGCGCAGGCCGAAGGTGGCAGCGGCCATCGTCGCCCCGGTCGAGCCGCAGCTGACCAGCGCCGCCGAGTTGCCCGCGGCGACGTCGGCGGCGGCGCGGACGACCGAGGCCTCCTTCTTCGCCCGGACCGCGGGCACCGGGTCCTCGTCATTGCCGATCGCCTCGGTCGTGTCGAGGACCTCGATCCCCTCGGCGCCGCTCAGCCCAAGCGCACGCTGCGGGCCGAAGACGCGGATGCCGATGCCGTCGGCCGCGGCCAGCCGCGCCCCCTGTGCGAGCACGTCAAAGCCCTGCTCAGCCCCAAAACCATCGAGGGCGACAGTCACCGCGCGCCCCGGCGCCACGACTACTCGTGGGTGTGAGGCGCCGTCGGATCGGCGATCCGCTGCGCGACGACCTCGCGGCCGGCGTAGGTGCCGCAGTTCGGGCAGACGCGATGCGGCAACCGCGGCTCATGGCATTTCGGGCAGCGGTTGAGGTTCGGCGCAGCGGCCTTGTGCTGCGCGCGCCGCTTGTCGCGGCGGGCGCTGGAAGTTCTCTTCTTCGGGACGGCCATCGGTCGCGGGATGGTACAGGGCTCGGGGCTCAGTAGACCGCCCGCACCACCGCCAGGTCGTCGGCTTGCCAGGCGATCTCGCCGCCGGACCACTCGGCGAGGTCCGTCGCGGTCTCGGGAAAGTCGTAGTCCTCCTCGATCGGCGCCACCTCGACGTCGGCCTTGACGATGTCGCCGATCACGAAGGAGCGAGCGTGCGCGCGGACCTGGCGGAAGAGGTTCTGCTTCTGCTCGCTGCGCAGGTGGTGGATCGAGAGGACGCCGATGACGAGGTCCCAGGGGCCCTCGGGGAGCGGGTCCTCCATCCGCGCCAGCTGGACATCGTCGTAGATCTCCCGGGCCCGGAAGACCATGTCGGCGCTGGCATCGAGGCCGATTACCCAAGCCTCCGGATAGGCCTCGATCAGGCGGCGCGTCGTCTCCCCCGTCCCCATCCCCAGCTCCAGCACCCGCTCGGGCGGGAACGGGATCGCCGCGATCGCCTGCTCCTGCAGCTCATCGTAGCGCGGGACCTCGGAGCGGATCAGCTCCAGGTAGTTGTCGGGTTTCCAGTCGGATTGGGTCATCTCGTAACCTCGGTGGGAAGTTGTCCATCGTAAGTCCCCGACGCAGCGGAGGTGCGGAATGGCCGAAGCGCCGACGACGATCATCGATCTCTCGCGCCTTTCTCTTGCCCACGGCGAGGGCAAGCGGCTGGAAGTGCCGGTCGCGCTCGAGTCTTTCGAGCTGGCCGGGCAGACCTACAAGCCCGAGCCCTGGTCGCCGACGGTACGCCTGGAGGCTTCGCGGCCCAGCAACGGCTTCGCCTTCCGGCTTAACTTCCCCGTCCACCTCGAGGGACCGTGCATGCGCTGTCTCGAACCGGCAACGCTCGACCTCGAGGTCGAGTCGCGCGAGGTCGACCAAGCCGGAACCGACGACCCCGAACTGCGCAGTCCCTACGTCGACGACGACGAACTCGACATCGGCCGCTGGGCCCACGACGCCGCCATCCTCGCCCTCCCGACCCGGATCATCTGCCGTGCCGACTGCGCCGGCCTCTGCCCCGTTTGCGGCGAGTCGCTGAACGACAACCCCCACGAGCACGAGGCGCCGACCGATCCGCGCTGGTCAGCGCTGAAAGATCTGAAGCTCGACTAGCAGCTAGGGCTGCTGATCGAGTTCGGGCTGCGGTTCCTCCTCGCGACCGGCGAGGCGGTCGCGGCCGCGCTGCACGGCGGCGAGGAACTTCTGCAGGTTCACTTCGAGGGTGTTGAGGATCTCGTCGGCGTAGTCCTCGGCGCCGAGGCGAATTTCGCGCTCGCGGGTGCGGGCGTCCTCGACGATCTCGTCGGCGGCGCGCTCGGCCTGCTTGGTGACCTCCTCGTCGGAGATCAGCCGGGCCTGCTGCTCGCGCGCCTCGCGGACGATCCGCTCCGCCTCGCGTTTGGCCTCCGCCAGCATCTCCTGGCGCTCCTTGACGATCCAACGCGCCTGCTTGATCTCCTCGGGGATCGTCGCACGCATCTGATCGAGGAGGTCATAGATCTCCTCGCGGTCCACACGCACCTGATCCGTCAGAGGGACGGGTCGGGCGTTGTGGACGACGTCGTCCAGCTTGTCAATGAGGACCAGTACGTCCATTTTCAGGTCGTAAGCCTACGTGTATGCGGGGGTTTTGGTGCGGATGGGTTCGAAATGGCCGTTTTTTGCAAGGCGACGCCCACTTGGACTGACTGGTCTCGCACAGCCTACCTGTCACCCAGGCGGTCAGCCAGCGCGGCAGCCACAGGCGCTGGAACGAGGTCGGAAACGTCACCTTTGAAGGTGGCCATCTCCTTCACCCCGGTTGAGGAAAGGAAGCTGTACTGGGCCGAGGCGATCACGTAGATGCTCTCGATCCCCGGGTCGAGCTTGCGGTTGAGCTGGGCCATCTCGAACTCGTACTCGAAGTCGGAGATCGCCCGCATCCCCTTGACGATCGCCTTGGCACCGTTCTCGCGGGCGAACTCGACGAGCAGGTTGGAGAAGATCTGCACCTCGACGTTGGCGAGGTCGGCGGTCGCCTCTTCGATGAAGGCCTTGCGCTCCTCGGCGGTGAAGAGCGTCTTCTGCTTGCGGATCGGGTTGTTGACGACACCGACCACCACCCGCTCGAAGACCCGCGAGGTGCGGGTGATGATGTCGATGTGGCCGTTGGTGACGGGGTCGTAGCTGCCCGGACAGACGACCGTCCCGTTCTGCTCGCTCACTCGCCCGCTCCGTAGATGGTGACGTCGGCGGCGCCATAACGGCGCTGGCGCAGCGCCTCCAACGACTCGATCCGCAGCGGCCGGCGGGCGCCGCTCTCGATCACGGCGCGGCCACCCTCGGCGAGCAGGCGCGGCAGGTGGGTATCGAGGGTTTGGGTCACGGGGTCGGCGAGTCTATACGGGGCGTCCACGAAGACGAGACCGAACTTTCCCGCTGCATCCGCGCCTGAAACCTGGCTCAACCAGCGCTCTGCGTCTGCCCTCACCAGCTCGGTTCGGTCAGCGAGTCCAAGTCGCTGCACGTTGCCCAGCGCAGGGCGCGTGTCCTGGTCGACCAGGACGGCGGCGTCGGCGCCGCGCGAGAGCGCCTCGATTGCGAGGGCACCGGTGCCGCAGTAGAGATCGAGGACACGGGTGCCGACCACGCGCTCGCCGAGGGCGGAGAAGATCGCCTCGCGGACACGGTCGGAGGTCGGTCGCACCTTCCAGCCGCGCGGCGCAACCAGCCGCTGCCCTTTCAGCTCTCCCGCAATGACGCGCACGAGCGAAACCTAGTCGGCGTTCGTCCTTATCCGGGCTTATGCCTATAAAAGGACGAACGCCGCTTAAAGGGGGATCGGGTCGGCGGCGCCGGTGCCGAAGCGGCGGTGGGCGGCGTCAAGGAGCGGGCCGAGCGCCGGGTCGGAGAGGGAGCCGTGGCGGCGCAGCAGCGCCAGCACCTCCTGGCGGGCCTCGATCAACAGCGGGCCGTCCTCCGGCAGCTTGGCGACGGCGAAGCGCGCCAGGCCGCTCTGGCGGGTGCCGAGGATCTCCCCCTCCCCCCGCAGTTCGAGATCGACCTCGGCGAGCTTAAAGCCGTCTCCCGTCTCGGCTACTGCTTTTAGTCGTTTCTGCGCCAGCTCCCCTGCCTCTTCGGCGAAGAGCAAGCACTGGCTCGGGTGCTCGCCGCGGCCGACCCGGCCGCGCAGCTGGTGGAGCTGGGAGACGCCGAAACGCTCGGCGCCCTCGATCACCATCACCGTCGCGTTGGGGACGTCGATCCCGACCTCGATCACGGTCGTCGAGACCAGCACGTCGATCCTGTGGGCGGCGAACCCAGCCATCGCCTCGGCCTTGTCGTCCGAGTGCATCTGCCCGTGCAGGAGGCCGACGCGGAAGTCACGCAGCTCACCTGAGCGCAGCCGCTCGGCCTCGACCGCGGCCGCTTTGCCGGCGACTTTCTCGGATTCGCTGACCAGCGGGCAGACGACGAACGCCTGCCGCCCCTCGCGCAGCTGGCGGCGCAGGAACTCGAAGGCTTCGCCCCGCTGCTCTTCGGAGACCAGGTGCGTCGAGATCGGCTGGCGGCCGGCGGGAAGCTCGTGCAGGGCGGTGGTGTCAAGGTCGCCATAGGCGGTGAGCGAGAGGGTGCGTGGGATCGGCGTCGCGGTCATGTGGAGGACGTGCGGCGCCATCCCCTCCACCCCCTTCTCGTCGAGAGCGCGGCGCTGACCGACACCGAAACGGTGCTGCTCGTCGACAACGACGAGGCCGAGACGGGCGAACCGGACGGTCGGCTCGATCAGCGCGTGGGTCCCCAGGATCAGTCCCAGCTCGCCGGAGGCGAGTTGGTTCAGGGCTCGCCGGCGGACCGCCGCCGAGGTCGCGCCGGTCAGCAGCGCGAAGGGGATCGCCTCTTCGGCGAGCAGCCTGCCGAGGGTGATCGCGTGCTGCTCGGCCAGCGTCTCGGTCGGCGCCATCAGCGCGGCCTGGTAGCCGGCTTCGAGCGCCCGCAGCATCGAGTAGAGGGCGACGACGGTCTTGCCTGAGCCAACCTCGCCCATCAACAGGCGCTGCATCGGCTCCCCCGAGTCAAGGTCACCCTCGATCTCGTCGAAGGCCTTCAGCTGGTCGCCGGTCGGCTCGAACGGCAGCGACTCGAGCCAGCGTCCGACCAGCTCCCCGGGCTTGCCGAAGCGCGGCGCGGGGCGGGCGGTGCGATGGCTGCGCTTGCGCGTCGCCAGCAGCGCCTGGTGGAGGAAGAGCTCTTCGAAGCCGAGCCGCTTGCGGGCCTCGTCGACTTCCTCGACCGCCTCGGGAAAGTGGACGACGCGGAGGGCGTCGCCGAGGCCGGAGAGGTGCCGACGCGCTCGCATCTCGCCCGGGAGGCCCTCGACCGCGTTCGGGGCGAGGACGACTGCCTGCGAAACCCAGTCGCGGATCTGCTGGGGGCGGATCGCCTCGGTAGCTCCGTGGATCGGGACCATGGTTTCTGGCTGCGGGTCCTGACGAGGGCTGTTCGGGGACCCCTGCGCAGGATGCTCGGGGTCCCCGGCGCCCTCGCCACCCGCAGAAGCTGCGTCGGAGAGGTGCTCCCATTCGCGGACTGCGAAGCCCCGGCCGCTGTATTTGCCCGTGAGCAACAGCCCTACTCCGGGGGCCAGCTTTGACGCCACCCACGGCTGGTTGAACCAAGTCGCTCTGACATGGCCCGACTCGTCGCCTACTTTGACGCTGACCATGCGGAGGCGGCCTTTGCGGAAAGGGCGTGGCTGCGAGCCCTGGACTTCGACCGAGATCGTGGCGGTCTCGCCGGGTTGGAGATCCCCCAGCTGGCGGATCCGCAGATCGCGGTGGCGGCGCGGGATGTGGAAGAGGAGGTCGCCGACGGTGCGGATGCCCGCTTCCGCGGCGGCTTCGGCCGTCTTCGGGCCGACGCCCTTCAAAGCCCCCAGCCCCTGCTCGAGGACGCTGGGCCGTGGCCAGTGGACGGGGGCGTCGAGGAGCTCGGCGCGGCTCAGCTCGCGGGCGCCGGCGAAGGAGCGGGTTACTGGGCGGCCAGGAGCCACCACCAGCTCGGCTGCCCCCCCTCGTGCGTTTCGACCTCGACGCCGTCCGGGACATGGACGTCGATCTCGTCGAGCGGGATCGGCGCCCCTTCGCCGGCGATGATCGTGAGGATCTCGGCGCCGTCGGCGAGGCGCCG
Source organism: Solirubrobacterales bacterium (assembly GCA_035940865.1). GTDB lineage: Bacteria > Actinomycetota > Thermoleophilia > Solirubrobacterales > 70-9 > VAYN01. The sequence continues at coordinate 211,834 of DASZEL010000002.1, read as the reverse complement.
CAAGGTCCCGTCGAGGGTCGATCCCGCCCCGCCCCAGGCAACGATCTCGCCGTTGACGAAGCCGACCGCGTCGCCCTTCTTGAACCGTCCCTGGGCATCCTCGCGAGCCGCCGGGGCGACGCCGCCGATCGCCACGTCCTTGATTGCGTCGCCGAGGCGCTCGGCGTTCTCCTCCAGTGGCGCCTCGGGGTCGAGCTCGACCAGCGCCAGCAGGCTCGCCTGCTGCGATGTCGCCGGCACCACCCGTGCGGGCTTGTCGGAGAGCTCGCAGGCGCGCTCCGCGGCCATGATCACGTTCGAGGAGCTGGGCAAGACGAGGACTTCTTCGGAGGGAGCGCTGTGGATCCCGGCGAGCAGCTCGTAGGTGGAGGGGTTGAGCGTCTCGCCGCCGGGAACGACGAGAGCGCCGAGCTCGCCGAAGAGGCGCTGGAGGCCGTCGCCGGCGGCTACCGCGACGACGCCGGTACGGCCGCCGGCGCCGAGTCGGGCATCGCGTTCGGCCATCTGCTGGCGCATGTCGGCGACATCGAGGTTGGTCACCGCGCCGACCCCGTCGAATACCGCAGTCGCCGCTTCCGGCGTGTCGGTGTGGATGTGGACCTTGAGGGTGACGTCGTCGCCGACGACCAGGACCGAGTCGCCGAGCTTCTCCAGCCGCGGCAGGTACTTGCGGTCCTGCAGCCCCTTGCCGGAGACGATGAAGTTGGTGCAGTAGCGGTAGCGGCTGTCCTCGTGGTGGGGCAGGCTGCGGCGGGGCGGCTCGTGGTGGGCGACCTCCGGCAGCTGCCCGCTGTCACCCCGCAGGCCGGCGACGACGCCGGCGAGGATGAGCACGAGCCCGTGGCCGCCGGCGTCGACGACGCCGGAGTCGCGCAGGACCTCGAGCTGCTCGGGGGTCTTGGCGACGGCGCGCTCGCCGTCGGCGATCGCCCGCTCCAGTACCTCGGCGAGGACCGCGTCCTGTTCGGCGTCGCTGACGTCATGGTCGAGCCGCTGCTTCTCGCGCTCGAGGTGGGCGAGCTGGCGCGAGAGCGAGTGGGCCATCTCGCGGAAGACCGTCAGCATCGTCCCCTCGGCCGGCTCCCGGACCGAGTCGTACGCGGCGTCGGCGGCCTTGGCGAAGGCGGCGGCGACGAGGGTCGGGTCGACCAGCTCGCCGGGGCGGCTGGCGAGCTCCTCGGCGGCCCCGCGGACGATCTGGCTCAAGATCACCCCGGAGTTGCCGCGCGCACCCATCAGCGCCGCCCGCGCCAGCGCCTGCACCAGCTCGGTGCGGCCGACCTCGTCGACCGACTGGCCGTCGAGGTGGTCGAGCTCTTCCATCACCGCGCGCAAGGTCATCGCCATGTTGTCGCCGGTGTCGCCGTCGGCGACCGGGAAGACGTTGAGGTCGTTGACCTCCTGGCGGCGAGCCTCGAGCGAGGCGTAGGCAGAGCTGATTACCCGCCGGAACCGGGCGATTGAGGGGTCGGACATCTGGCGCAGAATCTATTCCTCAGCCGCGACGTGACGACGTTCACTCCCGCCCGCCGCAGCCATTGGTACGGTGCCCGCGCCAATGAGACGTTTCGCCAGTTGGACCACCAGTCATCGCAAGACGGTCATCTTCGGTTGGATCGTCGGCCTGATCGCGATCGTGATGATCGCGAGCGCGGTCGGCTCCGACTTCAACGAAGAATTCAGCCTCCCGAGCTCGGACTCGAAGGACGCCCTCGACCTGCTCGAAAACCGCTTTCCGGCGCAGGCGGGCGACACGGTGCAGATCGTCTACAAGGCCGAATCGGGGGTCGAGGCGCCGGTCGTCAGGCAGAAGATGGAGGGCGTCTTCACCAAGGTCGCGGCGCTCCCCCACGTCAGCGAAGTCGCCAGTCCGTATGAAAAGGGCGGGGCCGGCGCGGTCAGCAAAGACGGCGAAATCGCCTACGCGACCGCGCAGTTCAACGTCACCACCGACAAACTGGGCGACGACGAAGTCAAGGAGATCATGGACACCGCCCAGGCAGCCGGCGGCAACGGTCTGCAGGTGGAGGTCGGGGGCTCCCCGGCCGAGGAAGTCCGCGGCGAAGAAGAAGAAAGCTCCTCGGAGGGGATCGGGATCCTCGCCGCGGTGGTGGTGCTGCTGATCAGCTTCGGCTCTGTGGTGGCGATGGGACTGCCGATCCTCACGGCGCTGTTTGCGCTCGGCGTCGGGATCAGCGTCATCACCCTCTTCACCCACGTCTTCAACACGGCCGAGTTCGCACCGCAGCTGGCCTTCATGATCGGCCTCGGGGTCGGCGTCGACTACGCCCTCTTCATCCTCACCCGCTTCCGCAACGGGCTCGACGAGGGGATGGACAAGCGGGAGGCCGCGGTTGCCGCCGTCGACACCGCCGGACGGGCGGTGCTCTTTGCCGGGATTACGGTGATCATCTCGCTGATGGGGATGATGCTGCTCGGGCTCCCCTTCCTCTACGGAGTGGCGACCGCGGCGGCGATCGCGGTGCTGTTCACGATGATCGCGGCGCTGACCCTGCTGCCGGCGCTCCTGGCGGCGGCCGGTAACTGGGTCAACCGGCTGCGCATCCCCTTCCTCGGTCGCGGCGCTCGCAGCATCGACGAGCACAGCTGGTGGTTCCGCTGGAGCGAACGGATCCAGCGCCGGCCGTGGGTGGCGGCGCTGCTCTCCGGAGCGCTGCTGCTCGCCCTCTGCATCCCCACCCTCTCGCTGCGCCTCGGCACCAACGACGCCGGCACGGACCCCGCGGGGACGACCACCCGCGAGGCTTATGACCTGCTCGCCGAAGGGTTCGGGCCGGGTTTTAACGGCCCCTTCCAGATTGTCGCGGCACTGCCCCAAAAAGGCGACGACGCGGCGCTGCAGAAGCTGCGGACCGAGCTGAAAGGCGAAGAAGGCGTGGAAGCGGTCACCGACGTCACCCTGAACCCGGACCAGACCGTCGGCGTCTTCCAGCTCTACCCGACGACCTCGCCGCAGAGCGTCGAGACGACCGACCTCCTCGATCGCATCCGCGACGACGCGATCCCGCCGGTCGAGAGCTCGACCGGAGCCCAGATCCACGTCGGCGGCATCAACGCGATCTTCGAGGACTTCGGCAACGCGATCGCCGACAAGCTGCCACTCTTCATCGGCGTCGTCGTCTTGCTCTCGGCGCTGCTGCTGATGATCGTCTTCCGCTCGCTATGGGTGCCGCTGAAGGCGGTGTTGATGAACCTGCTCTCGATCGGCGCCGCCTTCGGGCTGATCGTCGCCGTCTTCCAATGGGGTTGGGGCGCGAGCCTGATTGGCGTCGACGCAACCGGACCGATCATCTCGTTCTTCCCGATCTTCCTTTTCTCGATCGTCTTCGGACTCTCGATGGACTACGAGGTTTTCCTGATGTCGCGGATCCATGAGGAGTGGGAGCACCGCAAGGACGCGACCGAGGCGGTCACCCGCGGCCTCGCCCTGACCGGCCGCGTGATCACCGCGGCGGCGGCGATCATGGTCACCGTCTTCGCCTCCTTCATGATCGGCGACGACCGGATCATCAAACTCTTCGGCCTCGGCCTTGCCTCGGCGGTCTTCATCGACGCGGTGATCATCCGCTCGGTCCTGGTGCCGGCGGTGATGCAGATCCTCGGCGCCCGCGCCTGGGCGTTCCCCGGCTGGCTCGACCGCCTCCTCCCTCGCCTCCACGTCGAGCCGACCAAGGGCGATCCTCGGCCCACCGGCGAGCACCCGGTGGTCGCAGCGGCGGCGGCCGACTCAGACCGTTAGCCGGACGCCCGCTTCGGGCACCAGATGCCCCTCAAACACGCCCACTTCCCAATTTGGGAGAAAGGAGTTCATTAGAGGAGTTTTGCTGCTTCGAGCAGTACTGCTCGGAATTTCGGAACGTTACTTCTCGAGTCCATAGAGTTAACCTCAAGAAGCTGTTAAAAGTACTCTTCGGCGTACTTGTGGCGACCTCTATAAGTACCTGTCAAGGACTACGTGCCTCGACAGATGCTTGGTTTACCTCTCACTTCCCCCCACTCGTTCTACGAGTACACGATCGCCCTCTTGCCGGTTGCCTTCGGCTACATCAAGGTCGGTCACCACGTGCTCGACCTCTTGCGCGACCTTCGCGCTTTCAGGGACCGTCGCTAGCCGATCCGCGCTAGCTCCCGCGCGACGTCCGCCGCCACACGCTCGGGTTCGTCTTCAAGCTGCTTGTCGTTGAACCGGAGGACGGTGAAGCCGGCGGCGCGGAGGTCGAGGTCGCGAGCGTAGTCGTCCTCGAAGGAAATCGAGCCGCGGTGGTAGGCGAAGAAGTCGGCTTCGACGACGAGCTTCTGCTTGCGCCAGAGGAAATCGACCTCCCAGCGGCCGAGCTTGACGTTGACCTCGGGGGTCGGGAGGCGGTGGCGGCGATAGAGGGAAAGGAAGGCGCTCTCGAGGTTCGAGCGGGTCCTGTCGGACTCGACGCCGTGGAGGCGGATGCCTTTGTGCTCGGCTTGGCGGATCGCGCGGCGCACTAGGTGCGGGGCGAGGTGGGATGAAGCACGGAGGTCGTCGATCGTGCGCTGGATGGTGGTGACGGGGATGTTGTGGCGGTGGGTGGTGAGCCGTCTCCCTCGCCCTCCTTCACTTGGCAGGTAGGAGGGCGAGGAGGACGGCTCTCGGGGCGTTGAGAGGAGGGACAGCGGTGGAGGTGGATCCCGCGCTGGGCCTTGCGGCCCGAGGTAGCGGGGGTCGAGACGTGGATGGCGCCGTCGATTGGTTTGAGGAGCTCCCAGAGGGATGCAGCGGAGTGGTGGCTCAGAACAGCTCCTTCACCACAAGCGAGCACCGCCGCCATCCAGCGCCCGTGCCAACTCGGAGCGCGATGACCCACGGCGTAGACGCCACGGTAGAGGCGATGTAGACGACCTCGAGTAGTGCGTTCGGAGATCGTGGGGCGGCCCAGTCCCGCCTCCGCAAGCTGCTTCGCAGTGACAATTCCGTGCTGCCGAACGGCAATCCGAGCGATCGCCGCATCAACCGTGTCGCTTTTGTTCGGCATATCCGAACAAAGTCGACAGAGACCTCGAACTCGCCCCCCTACGTGCTGCTTTCGCCGCTCGGAGCGGCTTCGAGAGCGCTAGGCGCTCTTGGTGACCTTGCCGGCCTTGAGGCAGCGGGTGCAGACGTAGGCGCGGAGGGGGCGGCCGTTCTCTTGGATCCGAACTTTTTGGAGGTTCGGGTCGAAGCGGCGCTTGGTGGCGACCATCGAGTGGCTTCGGGACTGGCCGAACGCGGGTCCCTTGCCGCAGCTGTGACATACCTTGGCCATGAGGACGCTGGATAGTAGCCGAGAGCCGGAAGTTTCGACGCCCGTTAGGAGATCGAGGGTCAGCCGATCTGGCGCTTGAGCAGGGCCATGCGGGCGATGGTGAGGGCGGCGTTGCGGCCCTGGTCGCGCTTGTCGCCGCCCGAGCGGGCCAGCGCCTGGTCCATGTTGTCGCAGGTGATGACGCCGAAGGCGCAGGGGACGCCGGTCTCCAGCTGCACCTGCTGGATGCCGCGCGCCGCCTCGGCGCAGACGAAGTCGTAGTGGTCGGTCTCGCCGCGGATGACGACGCCGAGGCAGGCGACGCCGGCGTAGCCAGCTTCGGCGAACTGCTTGGCGGCGAAGGGGAGCTCGTAGGCGCCGGGGACCGAGACCTCGGTGACGGCATCCTCGGAGACGCCGGCCAGCTCGAAACCTTGCCGCGCCCCGCTCAGCAGCCGCTGCGCCAGGTCCTCGTAGAAGCGGCCGACGCAGACGCCGAAGTGCAGAGGAGCGAGACCTGCTTTCTCCTCGCTGGAGAACTCCTCCAGGAACGCTCCGGCTTCAGCCATTGCCGTCCTGGACGCCGCCGCTGCGGGCGTCGCGTTCCTCCTCGTCGTGGATCATCTCCTCGTCGAGGGCGAGCCCTTGGTGGTGCAGCGAGTGGCCCATCTTCTCCCGCTTGGTCCGCAGGTAGGCCTCGTTGTGGGCGTTGGGGACCGATTCGATCGGCACCTGCTCGCTGACCGAGAGCCCGTAGCCCTCGAGGCCGACGATCTTTTTCGGGTTGTTGGTGAGGATGCGGATGCTGGTCAGGCCGAGGTCGCCGAGGATCTGCGCCCCGATCCCGTAGTCGCGCAGATCGGCGGGCAGGCCGAGCTTGAGGTTGGCCTCGACGGTGTCCGCCCCTTCCTCCTGCAGCTTGTAGGCGCGCAGCTTGTTCAGCAGGCCGATCCCGCGGCCCTCCTGCGAGAGGTAGAGGAGGACGCCGCGGCCCTCACGCTCGATCATCGAGAGCGCCGCTTCCAGCTGTTCGCCGCAATCGCAGCGCATGCTGTGGAAGACGTCGCCGGTCAGGCACTCGCTGTGGACGCGGACGAGCACGTCCTCGGCGCCGTCGACCTCGCCCTTGACCATCGCGACGTGGTGTTTGTCGTCAACGAGCGAGCGGTAGCCGACGGCGGTGAAGTCGCCGAAGGCGGTCGGCAGGCCGGTGTCGACCACCCGCTCGACCAGCTTCTCGGTCCGCCGCCGGTAGGCGATCAGGTCGGCGACGGTGATCATTTTCAGCCCGTGCTTCTCGCAGTAGGGGATCAGGTCGGGGACGCGGGCCATCGTCCCGTCGTCGTTCATCACCTCGCAGATCACACCGGCCGGGGTGAGGCCGGCGAGGCGGGAGAGGTCGACGCTCGCCTCGGTGTGGCCGGTGCGCTCCAGCACGCCGCCCTCCTTGGCGCGCAGCGGGAACATGTGGCCAGGGACGACGATGTCGCGCGGGCCCGAGTCGGGGTCGATCGCGACCTGGATCGTGTGGGCGCGGTCGTGGGCCGAAATGCCGGTGCTGACGCCGCCCGCTGCCTCGATCGAAACCGTGAAGGCGGTCTCCAGCGGCGCCTCGTTCTTCGCCGTCATCAGGTTGAGGCCGAGTCGTTCGCAGCGCTTCGCGGTCAGCGCCAGGCAGATCAGCCCGCGCGCCTCCTTGGCCATGAAGTTGATCGCCTCCGGCGTCGCGAACTGCGCCGCCATCACCAGGTCGCCCTCGTTCTCGCGATCTTCACCGTCGCAGACGACGACCATGCGGCCGGCGCGGATCTCCTCGATCGCCTCCTCGATGGAAGCGAACGGGCTCTCTCCCGCCTGCGCCAAATCCTCTTGTCCCTTGGTCTCCTCGGCCATCCGGCTCACGCCTGCTCCTTTCCGGCGAATGGTGCCACCAATCGCTCCACGTACTTCGCCACGATGTCGCACTCGACATTCAACTTGCTTCCCGGCTCCGCGTCGGTGAGATTGGTCCGCTCCAGAGTCTCGGGGATCAGGGAGACCTCGGCCCAGGTGTGGCCCAGCTCGGCGACCGTGAGGCTGACGCCGTTGAGGGTGATCGAGCCCTTGTCGACGACGTAGCGGAGGAGCTCGGGGGTCAGCTCGACCCGGATGCGGCGGGCAAAGCCGTCCTCCTCAACCGAAACAACGGTGCCGACACCGTCGACGTGCCCCTGGACGATGTGACCGCCGAGGCGGTCTCCGGCTTTCATCGCCAGCTCGAGGTTGACGCGGCTGCCCTGCTCGATCGCGTTGAGGGCGGTGACCTCCAGCGTCTGGTTCATCGCCTCGGTCTCGAAGGCCTCGGCGGTGACCGCGGTGGCGGTGAGGCAGCAGCCGTTGACGGCGACCGAGTCGCCCTCGGAGACTTCGGAGGCAAGTGAGCTCGCGATGCGCAGGCGGGCACCGTCAGCGCCGCGCTCTACGGTGTCTACGGTGCCCAGGTCTTCGATGAGGCCGGTGAACATGTCACCACTCCTTGTAGCGGGCAGTAATTAGGAGGTCGTCGCCGATGGGGTTGGCTGACGACTCGAGAGCCGGTAGGCGCGCGGGTCCTGCCGCCGCAGGGGACCCACCATCCCCTGCAACTGCGCAGGGGATGGTCCCCCCTACGACGTCACCCACGCGGCGGGGCGGTGATGGTTGACGGCCTAGGAGCATTGGGGCGACGAAGGTACGGGATTCGTCGATCAGGTCGGCGGCGAGGAAGGAGGTGGCGAGCGTCTTGCCGCCCTCGAGGAAGAGGCTCGTGATGTTGCGGGTGCCTAGTTCGCGGAGGGCTGGCTCGATCGTGTTGGCGGAGAGGATCTCGGCGCCTGCGCTGCGAAGAGCGCTAACGCGATCGCTCGGAGCGTCGGGGGCAGTGACCACGAGCACCGGCGCTTGATCGAGGGTCTGCAGCAGCCGGCTGTCCAGCGGTAGACGCGCTTGGGAGTCGAAGATGACCCGAAGGGGTTGGCGGGCGCCGTCGATTCGGGCAGTGAGGAGGGGGTCGTCGGCCAGGGCGGTGCCGATGCCGACCGCGATCGCGTCTGATTCGGCGCGCCATTGGTGGACCAGCTCTCGGCTCTCGGGGCCGGAGATCCAAGGAGAGTCGCCTGACGCCGTGGAGCTCTGGCCGTCCAGTGACATCGCCATCTTCAGGACAACCAGCGGCAGGCCGGTGCGGGCGTGTTTGCGGAAGGGCTGGTTGAGGCGGCGGGCGGCGGTCGCCTCGGCGCCCGAGGCGAAGGCGACCTCGACGCCGCCGTCGCGGAGGATGCCGGGGCCGCGACCGGCGGCCTTTTCGCTCGGGTCGTCGGAGGCGATGACGACGCGGCCGATCCCCGCCTCGAGGATCGCCTCGACGCACGGCGGCTGGCGCCCCTCGTGCGCGCACGGCTCCAGCGTCACATACATCGTCGCCCCCGCCGGGTCCTCCCCCCGCTCGCGGCAATCGACCAGCGCAGCCCGCTCAGCGTGCAGGTCACCCAGCTCGGCATGGAACCCCGCGCCGACAACGCGCCCGTCGCGCACCACAACTGCACCAACCAGGGGATTCGGGCTGACCCGACCACGGCCGCCCTCAGCAAGCTCGAGCGCGCGCTGCAGGTGAGTCCGATCCATGGAAGTAAGCAGGGAATTCATGGTTGACTGACTCGTCAATCAGTCTACGCCCCTCGCGCGGGTGGCGTCGTAGGGGGGACCATCTGCTGGTAGTTCAGGAGATGGTGGGTCCCCTGCGGGGACAGGACCCGCGCGCCACCACCGCGAATACTCTCCCCACCCCCATGAAGCTGATCATCCAAATCCCCTGCCTCGACGAGGAGCAGACGCTACCGGCGACGATCGCCGACCTCCCCCGCTCGATCCCCGGTATCGACGAGGTCGAGCTGCTGGTGATCGACGACGGCAGCACCGATCGCACCGTCGAGGTAGCGCGGCAGTGCGGCGTCGACCACGTCGTCCGCCTCACCAACAACAAGGGGCTCGCGGCCGGCTTCCAGGCAGGTCTAGATGCCTGCTTGAAGCTCGGCGCCGACATCGTCGTCAACACCGACGCCGACAACCAGTACAAGGGCTCCGACGTGCCGAAGCTGGTGGCGCCGATCGTCGCCGGCGAGGCCGACATGGTCGTCGGCGATCGCCGGGTTACCGACATCGACCACTTCTCCGGCAGCAAAAAACGGCTGCAGCGGCTCGGCAGCTGGGTGGTGCGGCGCGTCTCCGGCACCCAGATCACCGACGCCACCTCCGGCTTTCGCGCGTACAACCGCGAGGCCGCCTTGCAGCTGCTGGTCGTCGACAACTTCACCTACACGCTGGAGAGCCTGATCCAGGCGGGGAAAATGCTGGTCGCCGTCGACGAGGTCGAGGTCGGCACCAACCCGAAGACGCGCGAGTCGCGCCTCTTCGACTCGACCGGCTCCTACGTGCGCCGCAACGCGCCGGCGATCCTCCGCATCTACGCCCGCTACGAGCCGCTGCGCGCCTTCGCCACCGCCGGTCTCGTCGTCCTCCTGCTCGCCCTCGCCGCCTGGATGCCGTTCCTGATCGATGCCATCGTCAACGGCGACAGCACCGGCCACATCCAGTCGCTGATCCTCGGCGCCGTCCTCTTCATCGCCGCGATCCAGCTCTTTGCGCTCGGCATCATCGGCGACCTGCTGGCGAGCCAGCGGGTGATGACCCAGCGGGTCTTCGAGCGGGTGCGGCGGGTCGAGCTGGCGCTCGGCATCGAGCCCTCCCATTACGAGCCCGGCAGCAAGCCCGAGTGAGCGCGCAGCAGCAGGCCAAAGGCGCCGCCAGCAGCGCCGAATACGGGAAAACGGCGAGCTTCCTGGCGATCGGCGTCGGCCTTACCGGCGTCATCACCTACGCCTACTTCCTGATCGCCTCGCACGTACTCTCGAAGCCCGACTACGGGCAGATCACGGTCCTCTGGTCGGCGGTCTTCATCACGATCTCGACCCTCTACCGACCGGTCGAACAGCTGCTCTCGCGCCACGTCTCCGAGCGCCTGACCAAAGGCGAACCGGTCGGCCAGCCGATGCGGGTGGCGGCGACGATCCAGATCGGCCTTTCGCTCACCTTCGCGGTCCTCGCCTTGCTCCTGCGGGGGCCGATCCAGGACGACCTACTGGAAGGCCAGGAAGCCCTCTACTGGGTCTTCTTCGGCGCCGTCCTCTTCTACGCCGCCAGCTACTTCGCCCGCGGCTTCCTCGCCGGACAGCGGACCTTCGGCCTTTTCACGGCGCTGATCCTCAGCGAGTCCTGCTTCCGGACGCTGTTCGCGGTCCTGGTCGCGGTCAGCCTGCTCAGCGGGCAGTCGTGGGTGGCGGTGGGAATCGTCGCCGCACCGAGCCTCTCGCTGATGGTCGTCCCGTTCGCGTTTATGCACCGGGCGAAAAAGCAGGGGGCTCGGCCGCAGCCGAAAGACGATCAAGAGGAGTTCACGATGCGGGAGGGCGGTGGCTTCGCCGCGGCCGTGCTCGTGATCATGTTCAGCGAACAGGCCTTTCTCAATGCCGGCCCGCTGGTCACCCGCGGACTGCAGGGAGCCGCCGCGGCCGGGTTCATCTTCAACGTGCTGATGATCGCGCGGGCGCCGCTGCAGCTCTTCCAGGCGGTCTCGACCAGCATCCTGCCCCACCTCACCAGCCTCCACACCTCGACCGACCCCGACAGCGAGCGCGAGTTCCACCGCTCGATTCGCGGCGTCCTCCTCGGCGTCGCCGCCTTTGCCGCCTTCACCGCGATCGTCGTCCTGATCGCCGGGCCGCAGCTGATGCAGATCGCCTTCAGCAAGAAGTTCACCTACGACCGACCGGGGCTGCTGCTGGCGACGCTGGGGATGGGGCTCTACCTCGGCTCGGTGACGCTGAACCAGGCCTGCGTGGCCCAGGGGCAGGTGCGGCGGGCGGCGGCGCGCTGGCTCGGCTGCGCGGCCTTCTTCATCCTCTGGAATTTCCTGCCGGTCGTCGGCGACGAGTTCCGCCGCGTCGAGATCGGCTTCGCGCTCACCGCCGGGGTCCTCTTCGTCCTGCTCTACCTCGTCTACCGCTACCCGCACGGCCGCGCCGAGGACATCCCGCGCGAGGGCTCGACCGAGGAACTCGAGCTGCGGCTGGCGGCAATCGACGAGAACACGTAACCGGCATAGAGAAATAGACCGCATCAGTAAATTCGAAGCGGTCAATGGGCCGTCGAACATCCCGCTAGGGTCGCCCCATCGGTGCTCATGACGCCCATCTGATCCTGATCGCAGGTGCCCTTCTGGCGGCGGGAATCATCGGGGCGCTGGTCGCCGACCGGATGCGGGTTCCGGGTTTGCTGCTCTTCCTCGCCCTCGGAATGGTGGCCGGCTCGGAGGGAATCGGCGGCATCCACTTCGACGACGCGGAGCTGGCAAGGACGCTGGGGACGATCGCCCTCGTCTTAATCATCTTCGAGGGCGGGTTGACCGCCGGTTGGTCGGAGATCCGGCCGGTGCTCGGCACCGCCGCTTCGCTGGGCACGATCGGCACCGCGGTAACGGCGGTGATCGCCGGGCTCGCGGCGAAGTTCCTCTTTGGCCTCAGCACCCTCGAAGGGATGCTGGTCGGCGCGGCGATCGCCGCCACCGACTCGGCGGCGATCTTCGCGGTCCTGCGCCGTTCGACCCTCGAGAAGCGCCTGGCGCGCTCGCTCGAGGGCGAGTCGGGGATGAACGACCCGGTCGCGCTGCTACTGGTGATCGGCTTCATCGAATGGATCCAGCAGCCCGGCTACGGGGTCGCCGACATGGTCGGCCTGCTGGTCTTGAAACTGGGCCTCGGGGCGGCGATCGGGTACGCCCTCGGCCGCCTCGCCGTGATGGCGCTCGACCGGGTGCAGCTGCCGGGCGACGGCATCTACCCGGTGGCGACGATCGCGATCGCCGGTCTCGCTTACGGCGTCGCCGAGGTCGCCCACGGCTCCGGTTTCCTCGCCGTCTACCTGACCGCGCTCGCGCTCGGCTCCGCCAGGATTCCAGCCCGGCGGACCGTGGTCGCCTTCCACCAAGGAATCGGCTGGGTCGCCCAGATCTCGCTCTTCATCCTGCTCGGGCTGCTCGTCTTCCCCTCCAGCCTCGACGAGGTCGCACCCGAAGCGCTGGCGCTCTCGGCGGTGCTGATCCTGGTTGCCCGGCCCGTCGCCGCGGTCGTCGCCACCCTGTTCGCGCCGCTCAACATGAAGGAGCGGCTGATGCTGGGCTGGGCCGGGCTGCGCGGGGCGACGCCGATCTGGCTTGCGACCTTTCCCGTCGTCGCGGGAATCGGGGCTGCCGAGGAACTCTTCGCGATCGTCTTCTTCGTCGTCGTCAGCTCGACCCTGGTCCAGGGCGCGAGCTTCGAGCCCCTGGCGCGGCGACTGGGCCTGACCACCGACGAGCCCGCGCTCCCACGCCGGCTGCTCGAGTCCGGCCGCATCCGCCGTATGGGCGGTGACGTGATCGCCTACCGACTGCCACCAGGGGCAGCCGCCGCCGGCCACCCCGTCCGCGACCTCGACCTGCCGCGCGAGGCTCTCGTCAACGTGATCGTCCGCGACGGCAACGCGATCCCACCCCGCGGCTCGACCGAGCTCCACGAGGGCGACGAGCTCCATGTCCTCGTCCGCAGCGAGCTGCGCGACGACGTCGAGGCGCTGACCAGGAAATGGGCACTGGGGCCGATCGGCCGGGAGGCCCCGGCGCCGCTGCCCCGCCGCGGAGCCTCACAAGTCTTCACGGTCCGCCCGGCCCGCGGCGAGGACGTTTTGGGCGGAGAGATCGACGGCATTCCGGTCATCCGGGTGCTGCGCGACCGCGGTGAGCAGGGCGCCTATCTGGTCGCCCTGGCGGACGGCCGCTTCGCCGTTATCGGCGCCGGCCTGCTCGCGATCGGCGGCCGCCAGGCGGTGGCCGATTGGTGTGTGCGGCGAGCCGAACGCCCGGACACGAGTTCATCTGCCCGCGCTTGGTGGCAAGAGGTAACCGGAGCCCTGATAGCCCGCGGATGAGGGGCAACCTCAAGAAGCCCCGGCAGCCTCCGCGATAGCCGAGTAGGCAGCAGCCGGGTCATCAGCCCCGAACACAGCTGAGCCCGCGACAAATAAACGAGCACCGGCGGCAGCCAACGGGCCGGCGGTGCCGACGTCCACCCCACCGTCCACCTCGATCCGCGCCGGGCCGACCAGAGGCACCAGCCGCTCGACCTTTTCGGGGGAGGTCTCGATAAAGGACTGGCCGCCCCAGCCGGGGTTCACCGTCATACAGAGGACGATGTCGGCGAGGCTGCGCAGCTCCCCCACCGCCTCGACCGGAGTTCCCGGATTGATCGCGATCCCGGCGAGACAGCCGGTCTCGCGGACGGCGGCGAGGGTGCGGTGAGCATGCGCGGTTGCCTCGGCGTGGAAGGTGATCGCATCCGCACCGGCTTCGGCGAATTCGCCGATCTGACGCTCCGGCGCCTCGACCATCAGGTGGACGTCGACGACGCCGCCGGCATCGTGCACCTGGTCGGCGATGCCGCTGAGGACCAGCGGCCCGATCGTGATCGGCGGGACGAAGTGCCCGTCCATCACGTCGAAGTGGATCACCCGCGCTCCCGCGTCCATCACCTCGCCGATCTGGGCGCCGAGCCGCCCCATGTCAGCGGAGAGGATCGACGGCGCCACCCGCGGCTCGCCCAGGAGGTCTCGCATCCGGTCGCTCATGGCGCGCAGCCTATCCGGGCGTGCCTGGCGGCGTCCTCAGTCGCTCGCGTGCAGAGCACGCCACGCTCCCTGCGTCCTTGCCAGCCACGCCTGGGCTAGGCCGCGCGTAGCATTGAGGACCCACATGACTGGCATTCCATGTCAGCCGTGTTGGTCATCCGGGCGATCGTCTGGTGCTCGCCGCAGTTGGGGCACTGGGAGACGAGTTCGAAGCGGCTGAGGCAGTTGACGCAGCGCAACCGGCCCGGCAGCTGGGTCGGGCGCAGCCAGGGCTCACCGCAGTTGGGGCAGGGGGCGCGGCCCAGCGGGTTCGACTCCGCTGAACTCGACTCGTTGGGGTCGCTCATGCCCTAATCATGGCGGTTCAGGAGTCCGTTCTAATAAGTCGGGCGATGAAGAAGCCGGTCGTGCGGTCGCGGTCGGGGCGGAGCTGCAGGCAACGCGGCTCCGCGGGTGAGGCCAGCTCCGGCGCCAGCGTCCCGAGGTCGTCCAGCCGCAGCGGCGGCACGCTCTCCTCGGCCCCCGCCGCCGACAGCAGGGCAGCGATCCGCTCCTCGTTCTCGCGACGGGAGATCGTGCAGGTCGAGTAGACAAGGGTGCCGCCCGGGCGGAGGACGGCGGCGGCGTTGCGCAGTAACTGGTCTTGGACCTCGAGGAGGCGATCGATCGTCTTCGGGGACTTGCGCCAGCGCGCGTCGGGTCGTGAGGCGAGCGTGCCGAGGTCCGAGCAGGGGGCGTCGAGGAGGACGCGGTCGAAACCCGGCGCCATCCCGGTCTCGGTTCCATCGGCCTCGATCACGCTGACGCTGTGGAGGCCGAGGCGGGAAGCCTGGGCGGCGACTTCGGCGGCACGCTTGGGATCGATCTCGACCGAGATCACCTCGCCGCGGTCGCACATCCGCTCGGCGATCTGCCCGGTCTTGATCCCCGGGCCGCCACAGAGATCGAGCATGTGCTCGCCCTCCTGCGGCCCCAGCACCTCGACCACGGCGGCAGAGCCGCGGCTCTGCGGGGTCAGCTCGCCGGCCGTGACCGCCGCGGGCACCGCCTCGCCGGTGCGGCCTTCGATCACGAGCATCTCCGACGCGGCCAGCGGCCATTGCGCCTCGGGCAGCCGCGCCTCCACCCCAGCCTCCTGCAGTCGGGCCAGCACCGCCTCGCGCTCAGCCCGGAGCGGGTTCACCCGCATCGCCACCTCGTAGCGCTCGTTGCAGGCCGCCAGCGTAGCCCGTGCCGCCTCCTCGCCCAGCTCCCGCCACCACAGCTCCGCCAGCCACTGCGGCGCCGAGTGGGCGACCGCGGCGGCGGCCGGGGTCGAGTCATCGCTCAGCAGCTCCTCCGCCAGCTGCTCGCGCTCCCGCACCGCCCGCCGCAGCACCGCGTTGACGAGGCCGGAGGCGTGGGCGGCGCCGGCGCCCTTGACCAGCTCGACCGCCTGGTCGACGGCGGCGTGGTCGGGCGTGGCGTCGGCGAAGAGCAGCTCGTAAAGACCGAGGCGCAGCGCCGCCAGCACCGGCGGATCGAGCAGCCGGGTCGAGCGGCCGGCGAGGCGTTCGATCGCGACGTCGGTGGTACCGCGGCGCTGGACGGCGCCGTAGGCGAGGCGTTGCGCCTGGCCGCGGTTGCGGCCATCGAGGGCAAGGCGGTCGGCCTCGGCGCGGAAGGCGCGCTCGGTGAAGGCGCCGTCCTCGAAGGTGGCGCGGATGGTGGCGAAGGCCAGAGCGCGGGCGGGCGAGACGCGACCGGCGCGGGCGTTCATAGCCGCGGCGGCTCGTGCCCGCGCAGGTAGGCGTCGGCGGGCATCGCCTTGCTCCCGGGCGGCTGGACGACGTCGAGCTGGAGCGTCCCCTCGCCGCAGCCGAGGAGAAGGGTGCGATCGCGTGCCTCTAACGCCCCTTGCGGCACGTCGGCCCCGGCCGGGCGCGCTTTGCGGACCCCAAGACGCTCCCCCTCGGCGGTCTCCAGGTAGGCGCCGACGTGCGGCGTCAGCGCCCGCACCTTTGCCGCCAGCTCGGCTGCCGGCTGGCTCGGGTCGAGGCGCCGCTCCGCCGGCTCGATCTTCTCCGCGTAGGTGACGCCGTCCTCCTCCTGCTCGACGAACGCGAGGGCGCCTTCGGCCTGGAGGTCGAGAGCGTGAACGAGCAGGTCGCCGCCGAGCTCCGCCAGCCGGGCCGAGAGCGAGGCGAAGTCCTCTTCAGGGTCGAGCGGCACCTCCTGGCGGAGGGCGATTGGGCCGGAGTCGAGGCCGGCGGTCAGGCGCATCACGCAGACGCCGGTGGTCTCGTCCCGGGCCATGATCGCCCGCTCGATCGGGGCGGCGCCGCGCCAGCGCGGCAGCAGCGACGGGTGCACGTTGAGGATCGGCAGCTCGGAGAGGAGCGGCTCGCGGATCAGCTGTCCGAAGGCGCAGACGAGGACCGCCTCGGGCCGGGCGGCGCGAATCCGCTCCAGCGCCCCCTCCTCGTTGACGTTCTCGGCCTGCAGCAGCTCGAGCCCCAGCTCGGCCGCCGCGACCGCGGCCGGCGGCGGTGCCACCTTGCGGCCGCGTCCCTGGCGGCGGTCCGGCGGCGTCACTACCAGCGCCGGGCGGTGGCGTGAGCCGGCCAGTCGCCGCAGCACGGTGGCGGCGAACTCTGAGGTCCCGAGGTAGGCGGTCCTCACGCGTCGGTGCGCGGCTCGCGCAGCTCGCCCTCGGCGCCGGCGTCGATTTCTTCCTCGGCCGAGGGGCTGTAGCTGCTGCCCTCCCGCAGCGCCCGCAGCGCCGCCTTGCGCTGCTCGCGGACGGTGCGGTCGAGGATCAGGACCCCGTCGAGGTGGTCGATCTCGTGCTGGAGGACACGCGCCTCGAGCCCGGCGGCCTCGATCACGATCGGCGCGCCCTCGATGTCGCGCCCGCTGAAGCGCGCGTAGAGCGGGCGCTCGACGTCCATCGTCACCCGCGGCAGGCTGAGGCACCCCTCCTCGGCGACCGCGGTTTCCTCTGAGAGCCACTCGATCTCGGGGTTGACGAGAACGCTCGGCTCCCCGTCGGGTCCGGCATGGAAGACAAGTAGGCGACGGAGGACGCCCAGCTGGGTCGCGGCGAGGCCGACGCCCAAGCCGTCGCTCATGATTTCGAACATCCTCTCGACCTCCACGCGCAGCTCGGGGCCGAAGTTGGAGACCGGCGAGGCCTTGCTCTTCAGCACCGGGTCGCCGAACTTGACCACGTGCGCCAGCGCCGCTTCGCGGCGCTCGATCAGCTCGATTTCGAGCCGCCGCTCCTCGCTCTCGCGCTCCTGGGTTTGGACCTCGTCGCTCATCGATCTGAGTCTAAGCGGCCGCCGCGTTCTGATACTTCCTGCGACTAGAGCATGTCCTGCCCGCGAATCGCCATCGCCACCTGCACCAAGTACGACCGCGACAAGGTCGACGACGCGCTGCTGCGCGAAGCTCTCGAAGCGCGTGGCTGCGAGGCGGAGCCGGTCGCCTGGGACGAGGAGGGCGCGGACTGGGGAGCCTTCGATCTCTGCCTCGTCAGCTCGACCTGGGACTACAACCGCAAGTACGAGGAGTTCCTCGATTGGGCGCGGCGGGTGGAAGCCGAGACCGTGCTGCGAAACCCGGCGGAGACGATCGCCTGGAGCAGCGACAAGACCTACCTGCGCGAGCTGGCCGAGGGCGGCGTGCGGATCGTGCCGACCGTCTGGGTGGAGCGCGGCAGCGAGGTCCCGCTCGATCGGATCCTGGCCGAGCGCGGCTGGGAGGAGGCCGTGGTCAAGCCTGTCGTCGATCTGGGAGCGGAGAACCTGCACCGGGTCCGGCCAGGCGCCCGGTCGGAGGCGCTCGCGACCGTCCGGCAGCACCACGGCGCGATGGTGCAGCCGTTCCTGCCCTCGCTCGAAGAGCAGGGCGAGCTGTCGCTGGTCTACATCGACGGGAAGCTCACGCACGCGGTGCGCAAGCGCGCGGCGCCGGGCGACTTCCGGGTGCAGTCGATCTGGGGCGGGACGGTCAACCGCGAGGAGCCGGGGACCGACGAGGTGGAGCTGGCGGAGCTGGCGTTGGCGCAGCTGCCGGAGGTGCCGCTGTACGCCCGCGTCGACCTCGTCGCCGGGCCGAGCGGCGAGCCGTGCCTGATCGAGCTGGAGCTGATCGAGCCGAACCTCTACCTGGTCGAGAACCCCCCGGCCGCGACCGCGCTCGCCAAGGCGGCGCTACTGCGGATCGACGTCGACGCCTAGCGCCACGTCCTTCAGCGACCGATCCCCCGCCCGCCGCTCGACCGCCTCGCGCACTGCGGCAACCGTCCCCTCGCGGTCGTCCGCCTTGATCAGGATGCGGCGGCGGTGGCGGTTGCGGACCCGGAACATCGGCGCTGGGCCAAGCAGTTCAGCGCCCTTGAGGAGCGAGCGCCGCAGCTCATTGGCCACCCCCACTGCCACCTCGTCAAGCCTCGCCTCCTGCTCGGAGGCGAAGTTGATCCGGGTCAGGTGCGAGAACGGCGGATAGTGAAGCGCCTGCCGGCGCTCCAGCTCGACCTCGAGGAATCCGGCGGAGTCGTGGCGAGCGGCGTGCTCGATGCTCGACGCCTGCGGGGCGAGGGTCTGGACGATCACCTCTCCGCCGGCTTCGCCGCGGCCGGAGCGGCCGGCGAGCTGGGCGACCATCGCGAAGGTCCGCTCCTCGGCGCGGAAATCGGGAAAGCGGAGGGTCGCGTCGGCATCGAGGATCGCGCTCAGCGTTACCTCCGGGAAGTCATGGCCCTTGGCGACCATCTGGGTGCCGACGAGAACCGCGCTCGGAGCTTCGTCGAAGCGGGCGAGGATGCGGGCGTGAGCGCCGCGCTCGGCGGCGGTGTCGGAGTCGAGGCGCAGGATCGGCATCGGCTCGAGCCGCTCGGCCAGCAGCGCCTCGATCCGCTCGGTGCCGGCGCCGGCGCGAGAGAGCGTCGTCGAGCCGCACTCGGGACAGGCGTTGGGCTGGCGTTCGGAGTGGGCGCAGTGGTGGCAGACGAGGCGGCCGCTGTGGCGGTGGACGATCAGCGAGACATCGCAGTTGGGACAGTCCCAGTGATGGCCGCAGGAGCGGCAGGTGAGCCAGGGGGCAAAGCCGCGGCGGTTGATCATCACGATCGCCTTGGCGCCGGCGGCGCGCACCCCCTCCAGCGCCTCCCAGGTCTCGGCATGGACGGGGCCCGAGCGCGGATCGGCCTCGCGCATGTCGACCAGGTGCACCGGCGGCATCCGGCGGCCGTCGACGCGGCGCGGCAGCTCCAGGCGCGGCAGCTCCAGCCAGCTCTCCGGGCGCGGAGTGGCGGTGCCGGCGACGAGGACGGCGCCGCTGTCGGCGGCGCGTTTGCGGGCGACGGCGCGGGCGTCGTAGGTTGGGTCCCCCTCCTGCTTGTAGGAGGGCTCGTGCTCCTCGTCGATGACGATTAGACCGAGGTCGCGGACGGGGGCGAAGACGGCCGAGCGCGGGCCGACGCAGACGCTCGCCTCGCCGCTCCGCAGGCGGCGCCACTCGTCGTAGCGCTCGCCGGGCGAGAGAGCCGAGTGGAGGACGGCGAAGCGGTCGCCGAGCCGCGCGCGGAAGCGGGCGACCGCCTGCGGGGCGAGGCCGATCTCGGGAACGAGGACGATCGCGCCCTTGCCCCGCTCCAGCGCCGCCTCGACCGCGGCCAGGTAGACCTCGGTCTTGCCGGAGCCGGTGACGCCGTGGAGCAGCATCTGGCGCTCAGCACCGGCCTCGCCGTCGAGGGCGGCGACGATCGCGGCCACGGCCTCCCGCTGCTCGGGCAGCAGCTCAGGAGGCGTCGCGGCGGCGCCCAGTCCCGACTCGCCAGGGATACGGCGGACGGTGGTGCTGCGGGTCGCGACCAGACCGCGCTGCTCGAGCCGGCGCAGGGTCTGCCGGTCGGAGCCGACCGCGGTGGCGAGCTCCCCCGCCGACATCTCGCCCGCGCGCAGCGCCTCCAGCACCGAGCGCTGTTTCGATCCCAGGCGCTCGCCGCCGTCGAGCGCCGCCTCACCGGCCGGCAGCAGCGCCGCCCGCAGCTCGGTCTTCGAGCGCACCGTCCGCGCTTTGGCGCCGGTCCCCGTGCCTGGCGGCAGCACCAGCTGCAAGCCGCGCGAGGGGGTCGAGCAGTACTCGCGGGCGACCCAGAGCCCGAGCCGGACGAGCTCCGGCGTCGCCCCGGCCTCCAGCGCTTCGATCGGCTCCGCCAGCCGCTCCGGCGGCAGCTCGGAGGTCTGGGTGATCTCGACGACCACCCCGAGGATGCGGCGCGGGCCAAAAGGCACGCGAACGACGCTGCCGACGTCGAGCTCGGCCATCGTCTCCGGGCAGCGGTAGTCGAAGGGGCCGCGCAGGGCGCGGGCGGTGGTCAGCGGCTCGACGCGGAGGATCGCCACCGGCCGAGGTTATGGGGGCGGCAAGATGCCCCCTCGGCGTTCCCGCACCTTCGGCCATTCCGTTGCCGCTCCGCCAGATCAGGTCATATGCTGGCCGCGATGAACGTCAACCTCCACCCCGGCGAGCGGGTGATCTTCGAAGGCCACCCGTCCTGGCGGGCAATCCTCGGCTTCTACCTCAAAGGCCTGTTGATTGCCGTCATCCTCGGGATCATCGCCAAGCTCGCCATCGGCGACGGAACCGCCTTCCTGGTGATCCTCGTCGTCCTCGCCCTCACCGTTTTGATCGGCTTCGTCAAACGAGTGGCGACGACCTACACGATCACCGACCGCCGCCTTAACATCAAGCGCGGGATCATCTCCAAAGAGGTCCAGGAGACCCGCCTCGAGCGCGTCCAGAACGTCAACTACCGCCAGAGCGTCTACCAGCGCCTGATGCAGATCGGCGACGTCGACTTCGACACCGCGGCGAGCGACGACTACAACTTCGTCTTCGCCGGCGTGGCGAACCCCAGCGAGGTCGTCCACTCGGTGGACCAAGCCACCGGCGCCAGCAGCGCGGGCACGCACGGCCTGGGCGAGGCCCAGTCACCCGCCGGCTGACCCACTCCGAACTTTTCGGGTCTAGAGCCCCCACAATCTCGGAGAGGCGAACTTAAGGGCGTCTCCGGGCGCGGCTCCCTGCACCCTTACCTGCTTAGTGAGGGTGCAGGGAGCCGCGCAGGTGCGTTGCCGTTCTGCGGAGGATGCTCAGAACGTGGTCGGGTTGGTACTTGACCTGCCAGTGCGAGAAGCGCAGTGGGGTCAGGCCAGCTGCGGTGTGGGTCTGGAAGCGGAGGGCGTCGCGGGTCTGTGCAGCGGGAGTTCGGTGGTAGCGCCAGCCGTCCGTCTCAACGACCAGGCCGAGGTCGGGCCAGAAGAAGTCGACCTCGAATTCGTCGAGCTTCACTTTCGTCAGCGGCACCGGCAAGCCGGCCTCGATGGCAAGCGGGCGGAAGAGGAGTTCCAGTTCGTCATCGGAGAGACGGAACGTGTGCTTGTCGAGGATCCGGCGGAGTGGGCGGACCCCCGGCTCGCCGACGTGGTCATCGAGGGCCTTCCGGAGCGCGTCCGGATCGATGACGTCCCACTTGTCTGCCTCGTTGATCGCCCGCTCGAGGCCTTTCGGCCCTGTGACCGTCGCGAGATCCAGAAACGTCTGAACTGGCTGGGTAAGGGGGATGTTCAGGCGGGTGGTGATGACGCTGGGCGGCAGGGTGGGACGACGGTGGCAGCGGACGCCTTGGAGCCGCGATTCGGAGTTGCGCCTGACACTGACGTCGATGTAGTCCTCGTGCTCCTTCCCGAACTTCCAGAGTGCGGCTGCGCTGCGGTGACTCAGCGCCGCTCCGGGTCCGCATGCGAGCACCGCGGCCATCCAGCGACCCTCACGGCTCAAGCGCGGTCGTCCCACCGCGTAGACGCCACGAGCTACGGGATGCAGCCGTCCAACCCGAACCCGATGCTTGATCGCCTTCGCAGAGAACCCGAACCCGGTCAGGTCACCATGCGTCACCACTCCATGCTGCCGCCGGGCCAATTCCCAAGCCCGCCGGCTTCGCGACTCCGCACTTGAGTCCCCCATAGGGGCCCTAAGTTCGGAGCGGCTCGCTCCTCGCCCCCACCCAGCCTGTTTTTGTTGCTTGGTGCGGCGCTTACGCCGCGGCGGCCTCGACGCCCGCGGCCTCGCGCAGGGCGTCGGCGCGGTCGGTTGCCTCCCAGGTGAAGTCGCCGTCGCCGCGGCCGAAGTGGCCGTAGGCCGCCGTCTTCTGGAAGATCGGGCGGTGGAGGTTGAGGTACTCGCGGAAGGCGCCGGGGCGCATGTCGAACTCCGCCTCCACTAGTTGGGAAATCCGGGTATCGGGGAGCTTGCCGGTGCCGAAGGTCTCGACCATCAGGCTGACCGGGTGGGCGACGCCGATCGCGTAGGCGACCTGGACCTCGCAGCGCTGCGCGAGGCCAGCGGCGACGACGTTCTTCGCCACGTAGCGGGCGGCGTAGGCAGCCGAGCGATCGACCTTTGACGGGTCCTTGCCGGAGAAGGCGCCACCGCCGTGGCGGGCCATGCCGCCATAGGTGTCGACGATGATCTTGCGGCCAGTGAGGCCGGCGTCGCCGACCGGGCCGCCGATCACGAACTTGCCGGTGGGGTTGCAGAGGAACTCGCCCTGCAGCTCGCTCTCGTCGAAGCGGCCGGGCACCTCCGCCTGGAGGACCGGGAGGACGACGTTCTCCCACAGTTCCGGCTTGATCTGGCTCTGCGAGTCGATTCCCTCGTCGTGCTGGGTCGAGATCAAGAGCTTTTCGACGGCGACCGGGCGGCCGTCGGCGTAGCGGACGCTGACCTGGGTCTTGCCGTCCGGGCCGAGGTACCCCATCGTCCCGTCCTTGCGCACCGCCGCCAGCCGTTCGGCAAGCCGGTGGGCGAGGTGGATCGGCATCGGCATCAGCGCCTCGGTCTCGTCGCTGGCGTAGCCGAACATCATCCCCTGGTCGCCCGCACCGGCGACGTCGAGCTCGTCGTCGTCGGAGGGGTCGACTTTCGTCTCGTAGGCCTGGTCGACGCCCTGGGCGATGTCGGGGGACTGCTCGTCGATCGAGGTGATCACCGCGATGTGGTCGCAGTCGAAGCCGTAGCCGCCCTTGTAGCCGATGTCCCGCACCGTCTCACGGACAATCTCCGGAACGTTGAGGTGGACGTTGGTCGAGATCTCCCCCGAGACCACCGCCATGCCGGTGTTGACGAGCGTCTCGCAGGCGACGCGGCCGCCCGGGTCATCGCCCATGATCGCGTCGAGGACACCGTCGGAGATCGCGTCGGCGACCTTGTCCGGATGGCCCTCGGTAACCGACTCTGACGTGAAGAGGTACTCGCCCTCAGCGAGCGGCTTGGAAGTCATGGCGGAAGAGTAGAGGAATGTTGATCAGCAGAGGTCGAGTGGCGGCGGCGGGTCAGTCGCCGTAGCGCCTGCGGCCCGAGGCGGGGACGAAATCGATGATCAGCGGCACGCCCTCCAGCTCGTAGGTCTCCCGCATCCGGTTCTCCAGGTGGTAGGCCCAATCGCGGGCGATCAGCCTGCGGTCGTTGACCTGGATTGCCACCCGCGGCGGGCTCTCCCCTATCTGGGCTGCGTAGTAGAGACGCAGGCGCTTGCCGCGTTTGGACGGCGGCGGGTGCTTGGCGACGACGTCGTTGACGAAGCGGTTCAGCTCCGGGGTCGGGATCCGCTCGGCGGCCTTGCCGGCGAGCTGCAGCGCCCGCGGCAGCAGGGTTTGGACGTTGCGGCCGCGGGTCGCCGAGCAGGTGATGACCGCCGGTCGCAGCCGCAGTTTGCGTTCGACCCGGGCGCGGGCGTCATCGATGTCGGTCTCGCTGAGGTCCCACTTGTTCATCGCCAGCAGTGAGGCGCAGCCGGCCTTCATCGCCATCTCGGCCACCCGCAGGTCCTCGGAGGTCACCCCCTCGGAGGCGTCGCAGACGATGATCGCCACGTCCGCCCGCTCCACCGCCCGTTCTGAGCGCAGCTGGGCGTAGTAGTCGACGGTCCCGGCGACCTTGGAGCGGCGGCGCAGGCCGGCGGTGTCGACGAGGATCGCCCGGCGGCCGTCGACCTCGACCTCGGTGTCGATCGCGTCGCGGGTGGTGCCGGCGATGTCGGAGACGATCACCCGCTCGGAACCGAGGAAGGCGTTGACGAGCGAGGACTTGCCGACGTTGGGGCGGCCGACCACCGCGATCCGCACCGCGTCGTCCTCGTCGGGCGACGGCTCGCGGTCCCCGAGCGCCGCGGTGATCGCGTCGAGGAGATCGCCCGTGCCAAGGCCGTGGGTGGCGGAGACGCCGATCGGATCGCCGAGCCCGAGCCCGTGGAACTCGGCGGTGATCGCGTAATCGTTGGGCCGGTCGGCCTTGTTGACGGCGACGATCACCGGCACCTGCGAGCCGCGCAGCGTCTTCGCCAGGTCGGCGTCGCCACCGCGCAGGCCGGCGCGGCCGTCGACGACAAGGACGATCGCATCGGCTTCGGCGATCCCCAGCCGCGCCTGCGCCTGCACATCGCGGGCCAGCTCCGCCTCGTCGCCGAGGTCGATCCCGCCGGTGTCGAGGAGCTCGAAGGCGATCCCGTTCCACTCGGTCGCGAGACGCTTGCGGTCGCGGGTGACGCCGGGCTCAGGCGAAGTGACCGCCTCGGTGCCACCGACCAAGCGGTTGACGAGGGTGCTCTTGCCGACGTTGGGGAAGCCGACGATGGCGACGGTCGGCAGGCTCACGCCAGACCCCTCTCGCGGGCGAAGGCGACGACGCGGGCGACGACCTCGTCTTGAGCCAGCCCCGTGGTATCGAGCTCGATCGCGTCCTCAGCGGCGCGCAGGGTGCCGTGCTCGCGCTCGCTGTCGCGGGCGTCGCGCTGACGCTGCGCCGCCAAGACCGTCTCCGCGTCCTCGCCGCTCTCCGCCGCGCGGCGCCGCGCCCGCTCCTCGTCGGAAGCCGTGAGAAAAACCTTCAGCGGCGCCTCAGGGCTGACGACCGTGCCGATGTCGCGGCCCTCGGCGACGTAGCTGCCGAGAGCGATCAGCTGGCGCTGGCGGGCGACCATCGCCTCGCGGACGCGCGGGTGGACCGAGATCCGCGAGGCGTCGGCCGAAACCTCGGGGGTGCGGATCTCCTCGCTGACGTCGGCACCGTCGAGCAGCACCCGGCGGCCGTTGAAGTCGATCTCTAGGCCCTCGGCCAGCGCGCCGAGGGCTTCGCCATCGTCGAGGTCTAGATGCTCCCGCTGCGCCGCCAGCGCCACGCAGCGGTACATCGCCCCCGAGTCGAGATAGGTGAAGCCGAGCTCGGCGGCGACGCCGCGCGCGACCGTGGACTTGCCGGCCCCGGCGGGCCCGTCGATCGCGATCACCATCGGGGGAGGGTATGTATTGACGCCGGTCAGCGGCTCAGCAAAGAGCCGAGGTCCTGCTCGAAGCCGGGATAGCTGACGGCGGCGGCGTCCATGCCGCGGACCTCCACTCCCTCGTCGGAGGCGAGGCCGGCGACGGCGCCGAGCATCGCGATCCGATGATCACCGTGGGAGTCGATCGTGCCGCCGCGCAGGCCACCGGTGCCCTCGATCACGATTCCGTCTGCGAGCGGCTCGACCTTGCCGCCGAGCGCCCGCAGCGCCGTGGTCACCGTCTCGATCCGGTCTGACTCCTTGCGTCGCAGCTCCTCAGCGTCGCGGATCGTCGTCGTGCCCTCGGCGAAGCAGGCGGCGAGGGCGACGAGCGGCAGCTCGTCGATGGCGAGCGGGATCTCGGCGCCGCCGATGTCGGTGGGGCGAAGCTCGGAGTGGGTCACCGAGAGTTTCGCGACGGGCTCGCCACCCTGCTCGGATTGGTCGTAGTCGACGATCCGCGCCCCCATGCGCTCGAGGATCGTCAGTAAGCCGGTGCGGGTGGGGTTGACGCCTACATCCTCAAGCACGACCGCGCTCCCGTCGACGAGGGTCGCCGCAACCAGAAAGAAGGCGGCCGAGGATAGGTCGGCAGGAACCTCCAGCGAATTCGGCGTCAGGCCCTCAGCCGGGCGCACCGCGATTGCGGTGCCGTCGCGCTCGATAGAGGCCCCTGCCGCGACGAGCATCCGCTCCGTGTGGTCGCGGCTGGGAAGCGGCTCGATGACCCGCGTCTCTCCCCCGGCCAGCAGCCCGGCGAAGAGCAAGCAGGACTTCACCTGAGCGCTGGCGACCGGCATCTCGTAGGTGGCGCCGTGCAGCGTAGTGCCCTCGATCTGCAGCGGCGGCAGGCGCTCCTCGCGGGCGTGCAGATTCGCCCCCATCCGCCGCAGCGGCACGGCGATCCGGTCTACTGGACGGCGGCGGATCGACTCATCCCCGTCGAGAGTCCAGCGCCCCTCCTCCTGCCCCGCTAGCCAACCAGGCAGCAACCGCAGTAGCGTCCCGGCGTTGCCGACATCGATGCTCGTCGACTTCGCCCCACGTAGGCCGACACCGCTGACCTCCACGGCTAAGCCTCCATCGCCGACCGGTTCGGACTTCACTCCCGCTCCCAACCGCTCCACCGCCGCCAAGGTCGAGCGAGTGTCGGCTGCATCCAGGTAGTCGTAGATCTTCGTCTTCCCGTCCCCCATCGCTGCGATCAGCGCGGCGCGGTGGGAGATCGACTTGTCGGAGGGCGGGCGCAGCGAGCCGCGCAGGGGCCCGGAGGGGTCGAAGCGGGTCATCGGGACGAGCCTATTCGGGGCTGCCGTCGCCGAGGACGGTGACGGTGTGACCGAGCTCTCGGACCTTCTGCTCGGCCTTGGACGCCTGCTCGCTCCCGGCAACCCAGAGGGTCACGGCGCCGGAGTTCATGTCGGGCGCCGGGTGCAGGGCCATGTCCTCGATGTTGACTCCCGCCTCGCCAAGCGCGAGCGCCAGCTCGGCGATCGTCCCCGGCTTGTTGGCGACGACGATCCGCAGCTCCCGCAGGGGCCCGGCCTCCGAGTCGGCTTCGAGCAGGCGTTGGCGCGCCTCTCCGGCCGCCCCATGCCAGGCGGCGAGGGCCTCGCGATCGCCTTCGCGGATCAGCCGCGCCGCCTCGCGCAGCCGCTCGCCCACCGAGTCGACCGAGGCCGCCACCGCCTCGCGGTTGCTGGCGAAGATGTCGGCCCAGATCGCCGGGTTGGAGCCCGCCACCCGAGTCATGTCGCGGAAGCTCGGACCGACGTCGGGCAGGCGTTCTGAGTCCTGCGTCAGCGAGTCGGCCGCCTCGCAGGCGAGGGCATTCGCGAGGACGTGCGGCAGGTGGCTGATCGCCGCCATCAGCTGGTCGTGGCCGCGCGGATCGATCGCCTGTGGCCGCGCCCCCAGGGCCGAGAGCGTCCGCTGCAGGCGGTCGTAGAGGAGGCCGCTGACCTGCTCTGTCGGGGTCAGGTACCAGCGGGCGCCGTCGAAAAGGTCCTCGCGGGCGTTCTCGACCCCCGCCGTCTCCGCCCCGGCCAGCGGATGGCCGCCGATGAAGCGCTCGTCGGCGCCCAGCGCCTCGACCAGCTCGCCCTTCGTCGAGCCGACGTCGGTGACGACGGTCTCGGGACCGGAGGCCGCGAGCGCCTCGCGCACCTGCCGCGGCAGCGCCGCCACCGGGCCGGCGCAGAAGACGACGTCGGCGTCCTCGCAGGCCTCGGCGAGCGAGCCGGCGCCTCGGTCGATCGCCCCCAGCTCAACCGCCCGCGCCAGCCGCTCCGGGCTGCGCCCGCAGCCGACCACTTCCGCTTCCAGCCGCCGCCGCGCGGCGAGCCCGATCGAGCCTCCGATCAGGCCCACCCCGAGGACGGCGATCTTCATGGACGAGGGCGCGGCTTCAGACGCCGCGCCGCGCCTCCACCGCAGAAGCGAACCGCTCCAGCGCCGAGACGGTGTCCTCCCAGTCGATGCAGGCGTCGGTGATCGACTGGCCGTAGACGAGCTCCTCCCCGGGGACGAGGTTCTGCCGCCCCTCGACCAGGAACGACTCCAACATCACGCCGACGATCGCCTTGTTGCCGTCCGCGACCTGGTCGGCGATGTCGCCGGCGGCGAAGAACTGCTTCTCAGGGTCCTTGCCGCTGTTGTCGTGGGAGGCGTCGATCACCAGACGCTCCGGCCGCCCGGCGATGCCGAGCGTGACCAGCGCATCCTCGACCTCGGGCGGGTGGTAGTTCGGCTGCCCGTGGCCGCCACGGAGGATGATGTGGCAGTCGGGGTTGCCGGTCGTGTGCAGGATCGCCGGCATGCCGGCGTCGTCGATCCCGGCGAAGGCGTGCGAAGCCGCCGCTGCCCGCACCGCGTCGACCGCGACCTGGATGTTGCCGTCGGTCCGGTTCTTGAACCCGATCGGCATCGAGAGGCCGGAGGCGAGCTGGCGGTGGGTCTGGCTCTCGGAGGTCCGAGCCCCGATCGCCCCCCAGCCGACGCAATCGGCGATGTACTGCGGCGTGATCGGGTCGAGGAACTCGCAGCCGATCGGCAGGCCGGCGTCCAGCACCTCCAGCAGCAGTTTGCGGGCGATCCGCAGGCCGGCGTTGACGTCACCGCTTTCGTCGAGGTGCGGGTCGTTGATCAGCCCCTTCCATCCCGTCGTCGTCCGCGGCTTCTCGAAGTAGACGCGCATCACCACCAGCAGGTCCTCGCTCAGCGAGCGCGCCGCCGCGCTCAGCTTCGTCGCGTACTCCATCGCCGCCTGCGGGTCGTGGACGCTGCACGGCCCGACCACGACCATCAGCCGCGGGTCCTGCCCCTGCAGCACCCGCCGCACTTCCTCGCGGCCGCGAATCACCGCTTTCGCCCTCTCGGGGCCGAGCGGCAGCTCGGCTAACAGCCGTTCCGGCGGCACCAGCTCGACGATTTTCCCAATCCGCGTGTCGCGGACGCCGTCTCGCTTTGCCCCCTCCATTCCGATGAACATTTTGCCTTCGCCTTTCTCCAAAGCCTCTAAATCGTACTTTCTGGTCGCTCGCTGCCGGGCTGGATCGGCGCGCGGCCACGCAACAACTCGAGACGGCGCCCGGCCGGAAGATCTGAGGTCTTCATGACGGCGCGGCGCCGCCAGGCCGAACGCCTAGCTAAATCGCCAATAGGTGAGGTAGTTACTTGGGACGCCAGCGGCGAGCGCACCGGTGCTGCGCGTGGATGTGCCTTTGTCCAACCTCACGTTGTTGGAGGTTGTACCACGGGTCAGCCGTTAGTCAAGTATTTCCGACAGGCCACGCAGGAAGCGCTCGTTCTCTTCGCCGGTGCCGTAGCTGACGCGGATGTGGCCGGGGCCGCCGAGGGCCTTGCCGGGACGGACGGCGATTTCGCGCTCGGCGAGACCGGCGAGGACGGCGGCTTCGTCGGCCTCACCGAGGTCGACCCAGGAGAAGTTGGCGTGGGAGTCGCTGGTCTGCAGGCCGAGTTCGCGCAGACCCTCCTCGACGGTGAGGCGGGCGGCAACCGTGCTCTCGACCCGGCGCAGGACGTCGTCCTGGTGGCGCACCGCCTCCGCCCCGGCGGCCTGGGCGAGGGCGTTGACGCTGAAGGGCTGGCGCACGGCGTCGACCGCGGCGCGGAAGTTGGAGGAGCCGATCGCGTAGCCGACCCGCAGCCCGGCGAGGCCGTAGCACTTGGAGAAGGTGCGCAGGACGACCAGGTTCGGGAAACCTTTAAGCAGGTCGAGCGAGGCGTCGGGGTCGTCGTGGGCCTGGAACTCGACGTAGGCCTCGTCGAGGATGATCGTCACCTGCGAGGGGACGCGCTCGCAGAAGGCGCCGATCTCCGCCGCCGGGATGTGGGTGGCGGTCGGGTTATTGGGGTTGCAGACGATCAGCAGCTGGGTGGCGGCGGTCACCTCGGCGGCCATCGCGTCGAGGTCGTGGACGTCGCCCTCGGCGAGCGGCACGCGGATCTCGCGCGCTCCGGTCAGTGCCGGCAGGTACGGGTACATCGAGAAAGACGGCCAGGCGTAGAGGACCTCGGCGCCCGGCTCGAGCAGCGCCTCGGCGGCGGCAAGCAGGATCTCGCAGGAGCCGTTGCCGACCGCGACCCGACCCGGCTCGGTCTCGTAGCGCTCGGCGAGGCGGCGCCGCAGCAGCGTCGCGTCTGGGTCGGGGTAGCGGTTCATCGAGCCGGCCGCCTTCTGAATCGCCTCGATCACCTTCGGGTGCGGCGGGAACGGCGACTCGTTGGAGGCGAGCTGGGCGATGTTCCCCGAGGCAATCGCCTCGGGCGCCTGTCCGGTCGGAACTCCGGCCTGGTAGCCCGGCATGCGGGCGAGCTTCTCGGCGAAGGTGATCGTCATCGGCGAGAGATTCTGACGGACCGCAGCCGAAGCGCCTACTGGGCGGCTTCGAGATCGGCCCGCAGCTTCTGCGCCTCGCCGACATAGACATGGGCCGGCTCATGGCCCTCAGGCGCGTAGAAGTGCAGCATCACCCGGATCACCCGCGGCATCGACCCTGGGACCGGGATCTCCCGGCAGCACATCAAGGGCACCATTGTCAGCCCGAGGTCGCGAGCGGCGACGGCGGGGAACTCGGCGTCGAGATCGTCGGTAGTCGTGAACAAGCAGCTGACCATGTCCTCCGGCGCAACCCCGTTGCGCTCGATCAGCTCCCGCATCACCTCCTCGGTCGCCGAGAGAATCGCTTCCGACTCGTTTGACTCGGCCTGCGCGGCGCCGCGGACCGCGAAGAGCCGCTGCTGCGGCCCCCCGTAGGCGCCGACCCGCAGCTCACCGTTGCTTCCATTGCCGGCCACGGCTGAATCTTCTCAGAGGAAGGGGGCGAATCGAGCGTGCAAGGCGCCTTATGGGCGTATAGCGCCCAAAAAGGGGGGCTCTGCTCCTCAGCCCGCAGCCGCCTTCCGCAGCCGGGCAATCTCGTCCTGAGAGAGACGACGTGCCTGGCCCTCCTTCAACGCTCCTATCCCAAGCGGCCCGAAGCGAACGCGGCGCAGCGCCATGACCCGGTTGCCGACCACCTCGACCATGCGCCGGACCTGGCGGTTACGGCCTTCGCGAAGGACGATCTCGATTTCGCGGGACCCCAGGCGCTTCACTTTGGCGGGGGCAGTGCAACCATCCTCGAGCTCAACTCCCGAGCGCATGAGCTCGAGCTCGCCATCGGAGATCGCCGAGCGGAGCTGAGCGCGGTAGGTCTTCGGAACCTCAAAGCGCGGGTGGGTGAGCCGGTTGGCGAGCTCGCCATCGTTGGTGAGGAGCAGGAGTCCGGTGGAATCGGCGTCGAGGCGGCCTACCGGGTAGAGGCGGGCGCGGGTCTCGACGAGATCGACTACTGCGGGGCGGTTTCCGGGCTCGCGCGCGGTCGAGACCACCCCGGCCGGCTTGTTGACCATCCAGACCTCGCGCGTCTCCGCCGCGACCGGCTTGCCGTTGACCCGCACTTCATCCCCGGCATCTACATCGCGAGCCGGGTCTGTAACCACCTCACCGCCGATGGTGACCAGCCCTTTGGCGATGATCTCCTCGGCTTTCCGCCGCGATGCGACCCCACCGTGGGCGAGGAATTTGGCCAGGCGCACGCCTCTACTCGGCGCGCTGTTCGCCGGCCTTCAGCAGCCGCTCGCGCAGATCGCGCTCATCCTCGGGGCTGGGGTCGAACTTCGAGGGATCGGGCAGCTGGTCGAGGCCGGAGAGGCCGAAGAGACGCTCGAACAGCTCGGAGGTCTTGAAGATCGCGGCGCCGAACTGGGAGCGGCCGGCCTCCTCGATCAGGCCGCGCTCGGCGAGGCTGGTCACCGCCGACTCGGAGGTGACACCGCGGATGCGGGCGATCTCCGGTCGCGTAACCGGCTGCAGGTAAGCGACGATCGCCAGCGTCTCCGCCTGCGCCTGGGTCAGCGGCGGGGTGCGCGGCTTCGCCAACAGGCGGCGCGCTGCATCCTCGCTGCTGGGATCGCTGGCGAGTCCAAGGCCGCCGGAAACATCGCGCAGCACCACCCCGCGCTTGCCCTCGGCGAGGTCCTCGCGCAGCAGCTCGATTGCCTCTTCAACCTGCCCCTCGGTCGCCTGCGTCGCCTCCACCAGGTCCTTGACGGCCACGGGCTGCGGCGAGAGGAAGAGCAACGCCTCGACCGTGCGGGAGAGATCGCTCATCCGCTACCCGCCACCGCGGGCCGGGTCTTCTTCACCCGGATCGGCCCGAAGCAGTCGTCCTGCTCCCAGGTCACCTCGCCCTTGCGGTAGAGCTCGAGCATCGCGAAGACCGTCACCGCCTGGGTCAGCCGGTCCTCCCGACCGAACTCCTCGTCGAAGTCGAAGTTAGAGCGGCGCAGGAGAACGTCCCGCACCGCCCGCAGCCGCCGCTCCAGCGAGACGGTCGGACGGATGTGGCTGATGTCGACGTCGGGCGGCTCGGTCAACAGGTCGCCGAGGGCGGCACCGAGCTGGTCGGGGTCGTAGACGGCGCTCGCCGCCTCGACCGCCACCCGGCGCAGCGACGACGGCAGCGGCGCCGAGCGGTAGAGGTAGCCGCGCTGGGACTCGAAGCGCTCCGAAAGCTCGGTAGCGGCGTCACGGTAGCGCCGGTACTCGAGCATCCGCGCCAGCAGCTCCTCCATCGCCTCCTCGGGCTTCATCTCCTCCAGCTCTTCGTCTGGGCCGGGGAGCATCAGCCGCGACTTCAGCTCCAGCAGCGCGGCGATCAGGACGAGGAACTCGGTCGCCACCTCCAGCTCGAGCTCGCCTTCGCGCTCGAGGTGCTCGACGTAGGCGACGACGACCTCGCCCAGCTGCAGGTCGAGGAGGCTCACCTCCTCGCGCAGGACGACCGCCATCAGCAGGTCGAACGGCCCGGCGAAGACGTCGAGGTCTAGATCGAGGTCGAGGTCGGCGACGGCCACGAAGGCAGACTAGAGCCCTACGCGGCGCGTTCGGGCTTGTAGCCCATCCGGCCCCGAACCTCGGCGAGGATTGGAGCGCAAATCGCGCGAGCCTTCTCGGCGCCGAGGCCGAGGATCCGGTCGAGCTCGGCCTCGTCCGGGCGCAGCTCGGCGTAGCCCTCGCGCACCGGCTCCAGGTAGCTGACCACCACGTCGGCGACGGCCTTCTTGAAGTCGCCGTAGCCCGAGCCCTCGAATTCCCGTTCGACCTCTTTCTGCTCGGTCCCGCAGGCGACCGAGAAGATGTCGATCAGGTTGCTGATGCCGGGCTTGTTCGGCGAGCGGCCGATCTCGCGGCCGGAATCGGTCACCGCCGAGCCGAACTTCTTGCGGATCGTCTTCGGATCGTCGAGGACCAGCACCGTCCCCTGCGGGGTGCCGCCGGTGGTCGACATCTTCCGTTCGGGCTCCTGCAGGTCCATGATCCGGGCGCCAACCTCGGGAATCCGCATCTCCGGCACCACCAGAGTCTCGCCGAAGCGCGCGTTGAATCGGCGGGCGATCTCCCGCATCAGCTCGACGTGCTGGCGCTGGTCGTCGCCGACCGGCACCTCCGTCGCCCGGTAGGCGAGGACGTCGGCGGCCATCAGCACCGGGTAGTAGAAGAGCGCCGCGGAGGCGAGGTCGCGGTCCTTGCCGACCTTTTCCTTGAACTGGTGCATGCGGTTGAGGTCGCCGTGGGAGGTGACCGCCGAGAGCAGCCAGGTGAGCTCGGTGTGCTCACGGACGTCGGACTGGCGGAAGAGGATGCAGCGCTCGGGGTCGAGCCCGGCGGCGAGCAGGATCGCGGCGGTGTCGTAGAGGCGCTCGCGGAGCTCGGCGGGGTCGTATGGAACCGAGAGCGCGTGCAGGTCGACGATGCAGAAGATCGCCGGCTCGCCGCGGTCCTGACCCTCAACGTACTGGCGAATCGCCCCGATGTAGTTGCCGAGGTGCTTGCGCCCGGTCGGCTGGATGCCCGAGAAGATGATCGGCTTCGCCATGGGTGCCGCAGCCTACGCGGGCTCGACCTGCGGCGCCTCTTCGCCGGAGCGCTCCGGGGCGCCGCAATCGCAGTCGCTGCTGTGGCCGCACTCACCGGCCGACGCGGTACCGCGGCTGGGGACGGCTTCGCGCCGCCGCTCCGGGTTCTGGACGCCGATGCCGGCGACGATGCCGCCGAGGATCATCAGGATCCCGGCGATCGCCGTGCCGAGGCGGAAAGACGAGGTCGAGGCGTCTGCGGCAGCCCCCATCACCCGGTCGCTGTCGGCCTTGGACAGGTCTTCGGCGGCGGGCACGGCCAGCGGCTTTTCCTTCGCTTCCTCGACGGCCGCACTGACGGCGGGTGGCTGCGGCGCGCTTCCCAGCTGCTCGTCGAGCTTGCTGCCGAAGCTGGCCGAGATGACCGCCCCGAGGACGGCGATCGCCAGCAGTCCCGCCACCCGCGAGACGCCGTTGTTGACCCCGGAGGCGATCCCGACCCGGTGCTCGTCGACCGAGTCGAGGACGGTCGCGGTCAGCGGCGCCACCGTCGCCGAGAGGCCGACGCCGAAGACGAGCAGGCCCGGGAGGACGTCGAGGAGGTAGTTCGTCTCCGGGTCGATCCGCATCATCATCAGCAGTCCGATGCCGCCGACGATCGGGCCGACGCTCATCGGCGCCCGCGGTCCCGTCCCGGAGGCGATGCGGCCGAAGCGGGGCGAGAGGAAGAACATCAGGATCGAGATCGGGGTCGTCGCCAGCCCCGCCTCCAGGGGCGAGTAGCCGACCACCTGCTGCAGGTAGAGGCCGATGAAGAAGAGGCCGCCGATCAGGCCGGCGTAGGTGGCGAGCGTGGTCAGGTTGGTGACCCAGAAGTTGCGGATGCGGAAGAGGCCGAGCGGCAACATCGGGTGGCGCGCGGTCGCCTCGCGGAGGATGAAGAGGGCGAAGCAGAGCACCCCGACCGCCATCGTCCCCCAGACGATCGGGTCGCTCCAGCCGCGCGCCGGCTGCTCGATCAGCGCGAAGGTGGGGCCGCCGAGGCCGATGGCCGAGAGCGCGATTCCCGCCCAGTCGATGTCGAGGAAAGCGTCCTCGTCGCGGCTCTCCTCAACGGAGTGGAGCGTCAGCAGGACGGTCGCCGCGATCAGCGGGATGTTGACCCAGAAGATCGCCCGCCAGGAGGTGAAGCCGATCAGGGCACCGCCGCCGGCCGGGCCGATCAGGGTGGCGATTCCCGTCCAGGCGGTCCAGGTGCCAACCGCCTTGCCGCGCGCTTCGCCCTCGAAGGTCGAGGCGACGATCGCCAGCGAGCCGGGTACCAGCAGCGCCCCGGTGACCCCCTGCAGGGCGCGGGCGCCGATCAGGAACTCGGCGGTCGGGGAGACCGCGCAGAGGACCGAGGTGACCCCGAAGCCGATCAGCCCGATGACGAAGATCCGCCGCCGGCCGAACTGGTCGCCGAGGCTGCCGCCGACGAGGAGCAGCGCGACGAGCGCCAAGGTGTAGGCCTCGACCACCCACTGCTGCCCGGCGAGGCCGACATCGAGCCCGTCGCTGATTGCCGGCAGGGCGACGTTGACGACGGTGCCGTCGAGGAAGACGACGGTCGAGCCGAGGATCGTCGCGATCAGGGTCAGGCGCTGGGACCGGGACACCGGGCGAGTGTAAGGAGTTGACTTCGCGTACCGGACCAGTCCCGGGAATATGGTTAGGGCGTGCAGCAGGGGCGGCGCAGCGACTATCTGCTGGCCGGGCTGAGCCTGGTGGCGCTCGCGAATGGTCTCCTTCTCGGCCTTTCCCTGTACGGCCTCTTCGTCGTTCTCGTCAAGCTCGTCCACGGGCAGCCGCCACCGCTTGCCTATGGGTGGATCGCCGGGGCCGCGGCGGGGGTCGCATTGCTGGCACTCGCCCTCCAACGAGAGCGAGTCCTGCGCCAGCCCGCGCTGGAGCTGCCCGACCCGGCCCCGGGCGAAGCGGAAGCGGCACCGTGGTGGGTCGGGCGGTTCCACCACCTCGCTGCCGCGAGCAGCCTCTCCTACGTCCCTTCGCTCTGGTGGATCGAAGCGGTCGAACCGAATGCCTACGCAGTGGGGCGGAACCGCGATGACGCTTCGGTCGTCATCACCACCGGATTGCTCGACCTGCTTGAGCCCGAGGAGTTGGATGCGGTTCTTGGCCAGCAGATCGCCCATGTCGAGGCCGAAGACCTGAAGGCGGTCGGGAGGGCCGACGCGGTAGCGGACAGCATCGACGATCTAGCACAGGCGAAAGGGCGCTTCTTTTGGGGGCCGAAGGCGATCCTGGTCGACATGCAGCCCTTCATCCTCGTCTCTCTCGCCGGTTTCGTCCTCGTGGGAGCGATGCATGATTCGAGCGAAAACGCAGGAGTTACCCTGCTGCTGGCCCTGCTTGGTTTCGCCTGGATGGTGGCCCTGTGGCACGCGGCGAAACGCTCCTGGAAAGGGCTCGTTCAGCTGTTCCTCTTCACCAGCTTCTATGGGCCGATGAGCCTGGTCGAGTGGGCCCTGGCGCCGCCGACCGCTTTCCTGCTCTCGCGGCTTGTCGCTCGGGCTCGCGTGCACGAGGCGGACGCGCGCTGTGTCCAAATCCTCGGCGACCGACAACCACTGGTCTCGGCACTGAGGAAACTGGAGTTCATCGAGCGCTCCAACCCGCGGGAAGAACTTCCGGGGCGCCGCTTCTCCCTCTTCGTCTGCGCCCGCCCCCAGCGCGGCTACCAAGCCTGGCTCGCTCGCCTCTACTCGACCCACCCCTCGATCGCGAGCCGAATCGCGACGATCGAAGCCGATGTCTAGCGTGCGAGACTCGACTCGGGCTCGCGCAGCTGGGCGGCCGGGGTGAAGAAGTTGCGGTAGGCGAGCAGGGTCGCGGTGAGGGCGGAGATCGAGACGCTGCCGAGGAGCGTGTAGAGGAGGATCAGCTGCAGGCGGACGGCGTCGGTAGGGCTGGCGCCGGCGAGCAGCATCCCGACCATCGTGCCGGGGAAGAAGATCAGACCGGTGGTCTTGGTCGAGTCGACGAGGGCGATCATCCCCGAGCGCAGGGAGCGGCGGACGGTCGGCGCGGCGGCTTCGCGGGCGGTGGCGCCGAGCGCCAGAGACGCCTCGATGCGGGCGCGGGCGTCGCCCATCTCGTCGCCGAGGCGGTTGAGGGCGACGGCACTTGCGGTCATCGCGTTGCCGATCACCATGCCGCCGACCGGGACCAGGTAGCGCGGGGTCGGGTCGAAGATGCCGAGGGCGACGACGAGGCCGAGCGTGGTGCCACCCGCCAGGGCGAGGGCGATCAGCAGGGGCCCGAAGGAATCCGGGACCTTGGCGGCGCGGTGGCGGGCGGTGATCGCGCCGAAGAAGACCATCACCGCCAGCAGCGCCAGCACCAGCCAGATCGTGTCGGCCTCGAAGATCAGCTTGATCGCGTAGCCGACCAGGGTCAGCTGGACGATCGAGCGGCCGGTGGCGACGACGATGTCGCGCTCGAGGTCGGCTCGCTGCCAGAAGGAGATCGCAGCCGCCAGGGCGACCAGCGCGAGCGAGGCGGCGACCTGCCAGACGGCGATGTGGATCGAGGTGGCGGCGGCCGCCAGCGGGATCACGCCAGCACCTCGGCGAGCGGACCACAGCCGGCGAGGCGGCCGTCCTCCAGTTGCAGCACCCAGTCGCTGAGGCGGCGGGCCTGTTCGGGGTCGTGGCTGACGAGCACGGTCGAGATCTCGAGCTCGCGCCGCAGCTCCAGCAGCGCCGCCTCGATCGTGTCGCGGGCGGCGTGGTCGAGGGCCGAGGTCGGCTCGTCGAGCAGGAGGACGCGCGGCCGCTGGGCCAGCGCCCGCGCCAGCATCACCCGCTGCTGCTCGCCGACCGAGAGCTTGGCGACGTCGCGCTCGGCGAAGGAGGCGTCGAGGCCGGCGCGGGCGAGCGTCTGCTCCAGCTGCAGCGGCTCGGCGGCGAGCTCGGCCGCGTAACGCAGGTTCGACTCGACCGTCCCGTCCAGGAGCGCCGGCAGCTGCGGGACCAGCCCGACCTCGCGCCGCAGCGACAGCGGCTCGTAGGAGCGCAGCGGCTTCCCGCGGTAGTCGATCTCCCCCCGGTCGGGATCGGCGAGGCGGTTCAGCAGCCGCAGCAGCGTCGACTTGCCGGCGCCGGAAGGCCCGACGATCGCGGTGGCGCCCTCCGGGATGTCGGCGCTGAGCGAGTCGAGGACGGTCTTGCCGCCGCGGTCCAGCCCCACCTCTCGCAGCTCGAAGAGCACCGCCGGATCATCGCTGATCGCGCTCCGGCGCAAGATGACTCTCGTCCGCTCACCTCTATGGCTACAGGCGAGTTTGGTTGAAACAATCTGGGTAGGAGATGAGGCATGGCTAGAGCGATTTGGAGCGGAACGATCAGCTTCGGGCTACTGAACGTGCCCGTGCGCCTGTTCAGCGCGGTGGCTCGGCGCAACATCGCCCTGCGCGAGATCCGCGAGTCCGACAGCTCCCGGATCAAACATAAGCGTGTCGCCGAAGGGACCGACGAAGAGGTCCCCTACGAGAACATCGTCAAGGCCTACGAGCTCACCCCCGGCCAGTATGTGCCGCTGAGCAAAGACGAGATGTCGGCGCTGGCACCCGAGAAGACGCGCGCCATCGACGTCCAGGACTTCGTCGACATCGAGGAAATCGACCCCATGTACTTCGACAGCCCCTACTACCTCGGCCCGGCCGAGGGCGCCGAGAAGGCCTACTCCCTGCTGGCGGCGGCGATGGAAAGCTCGGGCAAGGCGGCGATCTCCCGCTTCGTCTTCCGCAACAAAGAGCACCTGGCGGCGATCCGCGCCTCCGACGGCGTGCTGACGCTGACGACGATGCGCTTCCACGACGAGGTCGTGCCGCCCTCCGAACTCGACGACGCGCTGCCCGACAAGAAGCCGAAAGTCGCCAAACGCGAGCAGCAGATGGCCGAGCAGCTGATCGACTCGCTCTCCACCGAATTCGAACCGGACGCCTACAAAGACGAGTACCGCGAACAGCTGCTGGCGCTGATCGAACAGAAGGCCGAAGGCAAAGAGATCGTCGCGCCGGAGACCGAGGCGCCGAAAGCGACCAAAGCTCCGGACTTGATGGCGGCGCTGGAGGAATCGATCGCCGCGGTGAAAGAAAAAGGCGGCAGCGACGGCGACGGCGCCAAAAAGGCGCCGAAACCGAAAACCGCCAAAGCGACCGGGGCAAAAAAAGGCAAATCGAAGTCGAAAAGCGGTTCGAAATCGAAATCGAGCGGGTCTTCCCGCTCGAAAGCCAAAGCCTCCAAATAGGTTTTTAGGCGGTGGGCGAGACCCGGCAGGTCGAGGTCGACGGCAAGGAGCTGAAGCTCTCCAACCTCGACAAGGTGCTGTACCCGAAGACCGGGTTCACCAAGGGCGAGATGGTCGACTACTACGCCAAGGTGGCGCCGGCGATGGTCCCCCACCTGAGCGGCCGCGCGGTGACGCTGCGGCGGTTCCCGGAAGGCGTCGAGGACCTCGACGCCGCCTTCTACGAGAAGCGCTGCCCGAAACACCGGCCGAAATGGGTGAAGACGGCGAAAGTGGAGGCGGGCCCGCGGGCCGGGGTGATCGAGTTCTGCGTCTGCGACAGCCTGCCGACGCTGATCTGGATGGCGCAGCTGGCGGCGATCGAGCTGCACCCTTCGCTCTCGCGCAGCCGGGCGCCGAAACGGCCGACGGCGCTCGTCTTCGACCTCGATCCGGGGCCACCGGCCGACGTCGTCGACTGCTCGCGGGTGGCGCTGCGCCTGCGCGAGCTGCTGACGCAGCTCGGCCTCGAGTGCCTCGTCAAGACCTCGGGGTCGAAGGGAATGCAGCTCTACGTCCCGCTCAACACCAAGACCTCCTACGAAGAGACCAGGCCGTTCGGCCAGGCGCTCGCCCAGATCGTCGCCAACCAGAGCCCCGACGACGTGCTGGCGAAAATGGGCAAAAAGACCGACCGCAGCGGCAAGGTCCTGATCGACTGGTACCAGAACAACGAACGCAAAACGACGATCGCCGTCTACTCCCTCCGCGCCCGCGAACGCCCCACCTGCTCGACCCCCGTCGCCTGGGACGAGGTTGCGCAGGCCGCCGACTCTGGCGACGGCAGCCACCTCGTCTTCGAAACCGAGGACGTGCTGAAGCGGATCGAGAAGCACGGCGACCTCTTCGCGCCGGTCCTGGAGCTGGAGCAGGCGCTGCCGAAGCTTTGACACCGCGGCGGGGTTGACGAGGCATGCGGCTCACGTTGATCTCGATAGCGCTGCTCGCTTTGATGGCGCCGGCGCTCGCAAGCGCTTCGCCCGAACCGCCCGAACCCGGGACCCCGCCCTCGCTGACCGGCCTGGAACGGACGAGCGGAGTGATCCTTCCTTCGTACCTCCGCTGCAGGTCCTCACGGTTGCCCCGCAAGACGATCTTCTCGTTCTTCGTCAACCAGAACGCGACCGTCACCGTGGTCTTCAAACGGGTGACCGCAAGCGGCCTTGCCGGGCGCGGCCGGCTCGTCCGCGCCGCCACGACGGGCAAGAACCGCCTCCGCTTCGTCGGTGTCGTGCGCATCGCGAACGGCGCGCACAGGCGGCTGCCGCCGGGCCGCTACAGGGCCTTCTTCACCTCGCGCACCCAGTTCGGAAGCTCCCCGACCTCGGTCGTCGGCATCCGAATCGCGAACCGACAGCGGCGCTGCTAGCCGAGCTGCTGGCGCACGACCGGCCGGCGCGTTGCCCTGACCTCGTCGAGGCGGCGGACGGGGGTCGTGTAGGGGGCGCTTTTGGCGATCTCGGGGTTGTCTTCGGCCTCGGCGAGGATCCCCTCGACGGCGTCGGCGAAGGCATCGAGGGTCTCTTTGGCCTCGGTCTCGGTCGGCTCGATCATCAGGGCCTCGTCGACTAGGAGCGGGAAGTAGACGGTCGGGGGGTGGAAGCCGAAGTCGAGCAGGCGCTTGGCGAGGTCGAGGGTCGCCAGGCCGAGGTCGCGCTTCATCGGCTTGCCGGAGAGGACGAACTCGTGCATGCAGTGGCGGTCAAAGGCAATCGGCAGACGCTCGCCGGCGCGGCCCTCGGCGAGGCGCGCCTTCAGGTAATTGGCGTTGAGTACGGCGGTCTCGGAGGCCTCGGCGAGGCCGTCGCCGCCGAGGCTGAGGATGTAGGCGTAGGAGCGGACGAAGACGCCGAAGTTGCCCTGGAAGCCGCGCAGGCGGCCGATCGACTTCGGCCGTTCGAAGTCGAGGTCGAAGCTCGGGCCGTGGCCGTTGGAGCCCTCGCGGCGGACCACCTGTGGCTTCGGCAGATAGGGCTCGATCCGGTCGGATACGGCGATCGGGCCGGCGCCGGGGCCGCCGCCGCCGTGGGGCTGGCTGAAGGACTTGTGAAGGTTGACGTGGACGATGTCGAAGCCCATGTCGCCGGGCCGCGAGTGGCCCATCACCGCGTTGAGGTTGGCGCCGTCGTAGTAGAGCGTGCCGCCCGCCTCGTGGATCAGCGAGGCGATCTCGGCGATGTTCTCGTCGAAGACGCCGAGCGTGTTCGGGTTGGTCAGCATCAGGCAGGCGACCTCGTCGGCGTTCTCGGCCAGCTTCGCCCGCAGGTCGTCCATCTCGACGCCGCCGCGCTCATTGGTGGCGACTTTGACGACCTCGTAACCGGCCATCGTCACCGAGGCCGGGTTGGTCCCGTGCGAGGTGTCGGGCGCCAGGACCTTCGTCCGCACCTCATTGCGGTCGGCGTGGTAGGCGCGGGTCAGCAGGAGGCCGGCGAGCTCGCCGTGGGAGCCGGCGCTCGGCTGCAGGCTGACGTGCGGCAGCCCGCAGATCTCGCTCAGCGACTCCTGCAGCAGCCACATCAGGTCCAGCGCTCCCTGGGCCCGCTTCGGGTCCTGCGCCGGGTGCAGGCGGGCGTGACCGGGCAGCGCCGCGACCCGCTCGTTGAGGCGCGGGTTGTGCTTCATCGTGCAGGAGCCGAGCGGGTAGAAGCCGGTGTCGAGGTCGAAGTTGCGGCGCGAGAGACGGTTGTAGTGGCGGACGATCTCCGGCTCGGCGATCTCCGGCAGCTGCGGCGACTCGGCCCGCAGCAGGTTCTCGGGGATCAGCTCCGCGAGTGGCTTCTCCGGGACTTCGGTCGCCGACAGCGCGGCGGCGCGGCGCCCAGACTTCGACTTCTCGAAGATCGTCTGCGCCTTTTCCGCCTGCATCGGCGTCTCGGTCAGCGCCATCAGGCCACCCCCTCGGCGATCTCTGCCTCCGCGGTCCGCTCATCGCCACCGGCTCGCTCGGCGGCGACCGCCGCCCCGAGCGCCTCTGCCAGCTCATCGATCTGCGCCTTCGTCCGCCGCTCGGTGATCGCAACCAGGAGCCCGTCCTCGAACTCCGGGTAGTCGCGGCCGAGCGGGTAGCCGGCGGCGATCCCGCGCTCGGCGACTCGGTCCAGCACCTTCTCGACGGGAGCATCCAGCCGCACCGCGAACTCGCGCGCCACCGGGGCCTCGTGCAGCAGCTCGACCCCATCGAGGGCGGCCAGCCGCTCGCGCGCGTAGGCGGTCCGCTGCACCAGCAGCTCGCCGAGCTCGCGGAAGCCGCTGCGTCCCAGCCAGGCAAGGTGGACCATCGCCCCGAGCGCGTTCAGCGCCTGCGCGGTGCAGATGTTGTTGGTTGCTTTCTCGCGACGGATGTGCTGCTCGCGGGTCTGCAGCGCGAGAACAAAACCGCGGCGGCCGTCGACGTCCTCGGTTTCGCCGGCGATCCGCCCCGGCATGCGGCGGATCTGCTCCTCGGTCGCGCAGAAGAAACCAAACGAGGGGCCGCCGAAGTCCAGGCGGTTGCCGAGCGGCTGGCCCTCGCCGAGGGCGATGTCGGCACCGCATTCGCCCGGTGACTTGAGGATCCCCAGCGTCATCGGGTCGCAGGCGACGACCAGCAGCGCCCCGTGCTCCTTTGCCGCGGCGCCGAGCGCCTCGACGTCCTCGACCGAGCCGAGGAAGTTGGGGCTCTGCAGGAAGACGGCGGCGGTCTCGCCGTCAACCGCCTCGGCCAGCGCCGCCACATCGGTGACGCCACCCTCGAGTCCGATCTCGACGACCTCGGCGCCGTAGCCGACCGAGTAGGTGCGCAGCGTCTCGCGGCTGTGCGGGTGGACGCCGCGGGAGATCACGAAGCGCTTGCGCTTGGTCGCGCCGATCGCCAGGTAGCCGGCCGAGGCGAGCGCCGACGGGCCCTCATAGAGCCCGGCGTTGGAGACCGGCAGGCCGGTCAGCTCCGACATCGCGGTCTGGAACTCGAACATCACCTGCAGCCCGCCCTGGCTGATCTCCGGCTGGTAGGGCGTGTACGGGGTGAGGAACTCGCTGCGGGAGGTGATCGCGTCGACGATCGCCGGCACGTAGTGGTCGTACATCCCGGCGCCGACGAAGCAGACCTGCGCTTCGGCGTCGGCGTTGCGCTCGGCCAGCGCCGCCAGCCGCTCGTAGACCTCGGCCTCGCTCATCCCGTCCGGCAGCGCCAGCGGGCGCCCCAGGCGCAGCGGCTCTGGGATCTGCTCGAAGAGCTCGTCGACCGAGCCGACGCCGATCGCCTCGAGCATCTCCTGGCGGTCTTCGGGGGTGGCGGAGGTGTAGCGAGTCACGCCGTTAAGGCTAGGGAAGCCGGAGGCCGGGCTTTGCCGCTAGCGGTCCAGCATCTTGCGGTATTCCGCGACGCCGAGGAGCGTCTCGGCCTCCTCCGGCGAGGTCAGCCGCACCTTCACCAGCCAGCCCTCGCCGTAGGGGTCCTCGTTGACCTTCTCCGGTGCGTCTTCAAGCGCGTCGTTGACCTCGACGACCTCGCCCGACAGCGGCGCAATTACATCGCTGACCGCCTTCACCGACTCGACCTCCGCGTAGGAGGAGTCTTTCTGGATCGTCGCCCCGACCTCGGGCGGATCGAAGAAGACGACCTCGCCGAGCGAGTCCTGGGCATACCAGGTGATCCCGAGGGTCGCCTGGTCCCCTTCGATCCGGGCCCAGTCGTGTTCCTCGTGGTAGCGAAGATCGTCGGGGTAGGTGCCTTCAGATGATCCCGTTGCCAAGGCTCAGCTCCTTTTCGAGTACAGGGGCTTGGAAGCTATCCGCGCGGGGCGGCGCTTGCCGCGGACGTCGATCTCGATCTCGGTCCCGACCTCGGCCAGCTCCGAGCGCACGTAGGCCATGCCGGCGCCGACCTCCAGCGAGGGCGAGTAGGTGCCGCTGCTGACGGCGCCGACCTGCTCCTCGCCCCCGCCCCGCATCATTACGGGGTTGCCGCCGCGCGGAATCCCCTGGCCCTCGATCGTGAAGGCGACCAACTTCTCGGCGGTGCCCTCGGCGCGGGCGCGGGCGATCGCCTCGGAGCCGATGAACCCCGTCTCCTCCTTGCAGCACCAG
This sequence comes from Solirubrobacterales bacterium, assembly GCA_035940865.1. Classification (GTDB taxonomy): domain Bacteria; phylum Actinomycetota; class Thermoleophilia; order Solirubrobacterales; family 70-9; genus VAYN01. The sequence continues at coordinate 167,611 of DASZEL010000002.1, read as the reverse complement.
CCGAGGCCGGCTTCGATCGGGTTGCGCTCGGGCGTCAGCTCGTTGCCGTGCAGCGGGAAGCAGACCTCCAGCCGCAGCGTGTCGCGGGCGCCGAGCCCGCAGGGGACGACGGCAGCGTCCAGCAGCCGGCTCCAGAGCGGCGGCGCGACCTCGGGATCGACCAGCAGCTCGACGCCGTCCTCACCGGTGTAGCCGGTGCCGCAGGCGAGGGCCGGGCGGCCGCCGACGCGGACGCGGGAGACGTGGAAGCGCGGCGGCAGCTCGATGCCGAGCGTCCGCGCCAGCACCTGGCGCGCGTGCGGTCCCTGCACGGCGAGCATCGCGAAGCGGTCGGCGACGTCGCGGACGATGACGCCGAACTCGCGGCTATGGCGTCCGATCCACTCGAGGTCGGCGATGTGGTTCGAAGCGTTCGTGACGATCAGGTAGTTGTCCGCCCCCAGGCGGTAGACGAAGAGGTCGTCGAGGACGCCGCCCTCGGCGTTGCAGAGGCAGGAGTACTGGGCGCCGCCGATCTCGATCTTGGCGACGTCGTTGGAGAGCAGCCGCTGTAGGAAAGGGAGCGCTTCGGGCCCCTCGACTTCGACCTCGCCCATGTGGGAGACGTCGAACATACCGGCGTACCGGCGCACCGCCGAGTGCTCCTCGCGGATCCCCTCGTATTGGACCGGCATCTCCCAGCCGGCGAAGGGAACGATCTTCGCGCCGAGCTCGACGTGCTGCTCGTAGAGGGGCGTCTGCCGCAGGGCCGCGTTCGTGATCACGCCGCCCAATCTAGTGAACGGACCGCTCCTACTCTTTGAGGAAGCCCGGCACGTCGATGTCGTCCTCGGACACCCGCAGTTTGCGGATCTCGGTGTCCTCGGCGGAGACGCGCGGGCGGCTCTCGTAGCGACGCCGCACCCGCTGCGGTGAGCGGGCGAGGAGCTCGAAGCCTTCGAAGCCGGTGGCGATCACCGTCACCCGGACCTCGTCTTTCATCGACTGGTCGACGACGGAGCCGAAGATGATGTTGGCGTTGTCGTCGGCCTCGGCCTGGACAAGCTGGGCGGCCTCGTTGACCTCGAAGAGGCCGAGGTCCTCGGGGCCGGTGATGTTCAGCAGCATCCCGGTCGCGCCTTTGATCGACTCCTCGATCAGCGGCGAGGTGATCGCCGCCTTGGCGGCGTCGAGCGCACGGGCCTCGCCGGTCGCCGAGCCGACGCCCATCAGGGCCGAGCCGGCGTCGCGCATGATCGTCCGCACGTCGGCGAAGTCGAGGTTGATCAGGCCTGGGATCGTGATCAGGTCGGTGATGCCCTGGACGCCTTGGCGGAGGATGTCGTCCGCCTGACGGAAGGCCTCGAGGACGCTGGTCCGCCGCTCGACCGCCTGCAGCAGCTTCTCGTTCGGGACGATGATCAGGGTGTCGACTTTGTTGCGCAGTTTCTCGATCCCCTCGAGCGCCTGCTGCATCCGTCGTTTGCCCTCGAACTCGAACGGTTTCGTGACCGCTCCAACCGTGAGCGCCCCTATCTCCTCCTTGGCGATCTCGGCGATGACCGGCGCTGAGCCGGTGCCGGTGCCGCCACCCTCGCCGGCGGTAACGAAGACCATGTCGGCGCCCTTCAGCGCCTCCTTGATCTCGTCGCGGCTCTCGGCCGCCGCACCGGCGCCGACCTCGGGGTTGCCCCCGGCGCCGAGGCCGCGGGTCAGCTCCTGGCCGATCGACAGCTTGATGTCGGCGTCACACGCTTGCAGCGCCTGCGCATCGGTATTGACCGCGACGAACTCGACGCCGCGAATGCCGGCGTCGATCATGCGGCTGACCGCGTTGGTACCGCCGCCGCCCGCTCCGACGACCTTGATGACCGCGAGGTAAGTGGATTCCATCTCCCGATTTTCTCCAGCGCGCCCGGTTTCCCTTGGCGCTATTGAAAGCTTTCAGTTGAGTTGAGCCTTGGTTCCGTCCGAGCCTTCAGCCATGCTCAAGGGTTCAAGCTGCTGGAGAAACGGTGGAATTTGCGCTTGAACGTAGGGCATTTAGGGGTTCCTGTCAAACCGCTGCAGACACTCGTTCAGGCTCTATCCTCAACCATGACTTTAGGGTTGGTCAAGGCTCAAGCCTGACTTGAGGCTGCGTTCCGAGGCATGGCAGAGCGGTTTCCCGGCCTGATCTGAGCCTCAAGGCGCGGCCGGGAGTTCGTGTTCAGAGCCTCCGTAGGAGGGTCGACCGGGCGCTTGCAGGTCTACATAATCGAGTGCGGTTACCTCGGGGTTGGCGAGGACGGCTGCCGCCGCTCGCCACTTCGTCGTCAGCTTGGAGGCGTCGCCGAAGAAGAGTTCGATCCCGGTGGTGAGAGTGACCTCCACCCCGTTCTCGCCGTAGCTGCTGCTGTCGACGTACGGGCGCAATTCATCGGGGGCAGCAGCGAGGACGCGCACCTGTTCCAATGCCGGCCCTTTGACCCGACCGGCCTTCGGCGGCTCCTCGAGAGCCAACTGAGGCAGGGGCGGTTCTTGCGGGAGCGGCAGCCAGCGCACCAGCGCTCCGTTGCCCGCGACGCCGATCGCCCCCTCGCCTTCGCCGATCGTCGCCGCCAGTCGCGGCACCAGCACCCGCGGTTCCGCCGTCTCCTGGCGGAGCAGGAACCAATAGGCAGCGAGGGCGACCAGGGCGGCGAGCACGGCCGCCGCAATCAGGCGGGTCCTTACAGATCCCAGTTGAGCGGCCACTCGACCTCCCCCAGCACCTGGACCTCGGCTTCCAGCTCAACCCCGAAGCGCTCGTGCACCCGCCGCCGTCCCTCCGCCATCAGCTCGAGGACGTCGGCAGTCGTCCCGTCCCGATCGTTCTCGACGAAGTTCGCGTGCTTCTCGGAGAAGCGGACGCCGCCGTGGCGGAGGCCGCGACACCCGGCCGCCTCCAACAGCTGTCCCGCTGAGCGCCCCTCCGCCCGCTCGTCGTCGGGGTTCTTGAAGGTCGAGCCGAAGGTCTTGATTCCAGAGGGCTGCGCCTCGCGGCGGCGCTCGCGCATGCTCGCCAAGGTCGCCCGGATCTCCTCTGGACTGGCGAGCTCGAGGTGGAAGGAGGCGCGGGCGACGATCTCCCCCGGCTTCAGGTTCGACTTCCGGTACTCGAAGCCGAGCTGGTCCGGCCCGCGCCGATCGACCCCCTGCGCGGTGCAGACGTCAACCCACTCGAGCACTCGCGCCAACTGCCCGCCGTAGGCGTTGGCGTTCATCCGTACGGCACCGCCGGCGGTGCCGGGGATGTTGACGCCGAACTCCAGGCCCGAAAGGCCCCAGCCAGCGGTTTTCGCCGCCGCCGACGGGAACCGGTAGCCGCCGCCGCAGATCACCCGCTCATCCTCCCGCTCGATCTCTGCCAACTCACCGTCGAGCTTGATCGCCAGGCCGTGGAAGCCGGCATCGGCAACCAAGAGGTTGGAGCCGGAGCCGATAACCCCCACTGGCAGCCCTTCTGCGTCGGCCCAATGGAGGGCGGCGACCAGGCCCTCCTCGTCTCCCGGCCGCGCGAACCAGTCGGCGGAGCCGCCGGTGCGCACGGTCGTCAGTCGCGCCAGCGGGAAGCCTCGCTGCACGCCCTCGGGAGGGGCGCTCACGGTGCGGCTCCCGCCGGGGCGACCGGCTCGTTCAGCAGCGCCTCGCCGAGCTTGAAGACATCACCGGCGCCGATCGTGACCAACGCGCCTCCGCTCTCCTGGCTGCGGTCCAGGAGGGTGACGAGGGCACGCCGAGCGGCCTCGCGCTCCGGCAGCCACCAGACCGGCCTCCCCCCCGCCCGCTCGGCGGCGGCCTGCGCCACCTGCAGGCCGCTGACCCCGGCAAGCTCGCCGACCGGCTCCTCGCGGGCGGGATAGACGTCGAGGACGACCACCTCGTCGGCAAGCGTCAGCGCGGCGCCGAAATCGCTCGCCAGCGCCTTCGTCCGCGAGTAGAGGTGGGGCTGGAAGACGGCGATCAGCCGGCTCGGTTCTAGTTCGCGCAGCGCCGACAGCGCCGCCCGCACCTCGGTCGGGTGATGGGCGTAATCGTCATATATGTGGACCGCGCCTCGCGAGCCCTTCAGTTGCAGGCGGCGATGGACGCCGGCGAAGCTGGTGAGAGCCGCACTGGCGGCCGTGCTGTCGAGGCCGGCAAGCTCGATCGCGCCGAGCGCGGCCCGGGCGTTGCGAAGGTTGTGCTGCCCGGGGACCGCGAGCCGTAGATCCGGCGAACCCGGGAACATGGAGTCGAAGCGGACTTCCTCGCCCCCATTTCCCAGCCAACCCATCTCCTCGTCGGCTGGAACGACGAGCCCTCGCGCCGGGGCGATGAAGCTGCGGAAGGCTTCGTGCAACTCAGCCAGCGAGCCCCAGCGGGTGTGATGATCCATCTCGACGTTGGTCACGACCGCGACCTCGGGTTGCAGCTGCAGGAAGCTGGCGTCGCTCTCGTCGGCCTCGGCGACGACCCACTCGCCCTCCCCCCAGCCGGCGTTGGCGGTACCGCCGTCGGGACCGAGCCCCGGCACCTCGCCGCCGACGAAGAAGGCAGGGTCGGCGCCGATCGCCCGCAGCGCCCAGACCGTCATCGCCGTGGTGGTCGTCTTGCCGTGGGTGCCGGCGACCGCGATCAGGCGCTTCTCGGCGCAGAGCTCGGCCAGCAGCGCGCCGCGGTGGATCGGCGCGAGCCCGCGCTCCCGCGCCAGTGCCAGCTCCGGGTTGTCCTTACCGATCGCGGTAGACACCACGACCTCGACCCCCTCCCCCGGCAGGTTCGCGGCGTCGTGACCGACCGCCGGCCCCAGCCCCGCCTCGCGCAGGCGCTCCATATAAGAGGAGTCGCTGCGGTCGCTGCCAGTGACGGTCGCGCCGAGCCGGGCGCAGACCAGCGCCAGGCCGCTCATCCCCGCGCCGCCGATGCCGATGAAGTGGAGCCGGCGCTCAGACCAGTCGCGCTTCGTGCCGTTCATCGCGCTGCCTCCAGGACCTCGTCGGCGATGCGGCGGGCGGCGTCGGGCTTGGCCAGCCGCCGCGCCGCGGCGGCCATCTCCCCCAGTCGCGCCTCATCCCCGAGCACGGCTCCGACCTCCGCCCCCAGTCGCTCCGCGGTCAGCTCGGCGTCGGGGATGACGAGCGCGGCGCCGCCGGCCCGCATCCACTCCGCGTTGGCGCTCTGATGGTCGGCGGTGGCGAAGGGGAAGGGCGCGAGGATCGCCGGCCGCCCGACCGCGATCACCTCGAAGATCGAGCCGCCCGAGCGGGCCAGGACCAGATCCGCAGCGGCGAGGGCGTCGCCGAGGTTCGGCTCGTACTCGAGGAGGGTGTAGCGCTCGCGGTTGGGTGCGGCGGCAAGCCGCCGCTCGATCTCCGGGAAGTCCCGCCGTCCCGCGATGTGGAGGACGTGGAAGTCGCGTCCCTCGCGCTCGGCAAAAGCCTCGAGCGCGGCGAAGTTGATCGTGCGAGCGCCCTGGCTGCCGCCGAAGACGAGCAGGCAGGACGCGGCGGCGGCGATACCGAAGCGCTTTCGCGCCTTCTCGCGGTCGCCTTCCAGCACGGCTCGCGGCACCGGTCGCCCGGTGACCAGGTACGGATCTCCCTCGCGTCCGGTGATCGGGAAGGCTAGGCAGACCCGCTGCGCCCGCCCCGCCAGCAGGCGATTGGCGAGGCCGAGGTGGCTATCGGCCTCGGTGAGCACGAGCGGCGTCCGCGTCATTGCCGCCGCCAGCCCGGCCGGCCCAGCGACGAAGCCGCCGCCGCCCATCACCACGTCGGCCTCGCGCCGTCGCAGCACCTTGCGCGCGGCCCCGACGGCCGCCAGGGCCTCGGCTCCCGCCCGCGCCGCTTTGACGGGGTTGCGTCGGTCGATTCCGCGCACCTTGACGAAGTCGATCTCGTAGCCGGCCGCCGGCACCAGCTCGGCCTCGATCCGCTCGCGGGTGCCGAGGAAGCTGACCTCGGCGCCGCTATCCCGAAGCTCGTCGGCGACCGCCATGGCGGGTACGACGTGCCCCGCCGTTCCCCCCGCCGCTACGACCACCTTTGGCTTCTTTTGCACCTCTAGAACCATTCCTTTGACTTTTCCTTGCCGGCCCACGCCCGCCCTCGACGACGCGCAGTTTGCCAGCGCCGGTGGTCGAGCCCCGCGCCGCGCCGGCTCTACCCCCGCGGGCGACGTTGAGGATCAAGCCGACCGCGAACAGCGTCGCCATCAGGCTGCTGTTCCCGTAGGAGACGAACGGCAGCGGCACGCCGGTCAGCGGCGCCAGCCCCATAACCGCGAAGAGGTTGATCGTCGCCTGCACCAGCACCAGTGAGGTCAGCCCGGCGACGACCAGCTTCGAATAGGTGTCCTTCGCCTTCTGGGCGGTTTTCAGCCCGGCGTAACCGAACATCCCGAAGAGACCGACGACGCCGGCGATCCCGACCAGCCCCAGCTCCTCGCCGATCACCGCCGAGATCATGTCGGTGTGGGCCTCGGGCAGGTAGAAGGCCTTTTGGACGCCGTTGCCGATCCCGACCCCGAAGAGACCGCCCGAGCCGAGCGCGATTTTCGCCTGCGCCGCCTGGAAGCCGGCGCCGGAGGCGTCGGCGGCAGGATGAAGGAAGGAGGTGAGGCGAGCCATCCGGTAGGGCTCGACGACCGCCATCAGCAGCGCCAGGCCCCCGATCACCAGCGCGATCTTGCCGAGGTCGACCGGCCGAGCCCCGGCGGCGACCAGAGTGGCGGCGACGGAGAAGCAGATCACCATCGTCGTCCCCATGTCGGGTTGGAGCATGATCAGCAGACAGGAGGCGCCGGCCACGAGGAGGAAGGGCATGATCCCTTCCAGCGACTGCGCCCGCTTGGGCTTGCGGGCCAGCAGGTCGGCGCCGTAGAGGATCAGCGCCACCTTGGCGAACTCCGAGGGCTGGATCTGCAGGAAGCCGCCGCCGATCCACCGGGTCGCGCCGTTGACTTCGGTGCCGGCGCCGAGGACAGCGATGAGGAGGAAGATCGAGGCGCCGAGCAACAGCGGGGTGAGATCGCGGATCGCTTTCAGCCCGTGGCGCGCGGTCATGTGCATGATGACCAGCCCGACGACGCCGAACATAAGGGTCCGCTTCAGATAAAAGGCGCTGTCGGAGAGCCCACCGTTCTGGAGGACGCGGGTGGTCGAGCTGGCGGAGAAGACCATCACCGCCCCCAGCGCCAGCAGGCAGAGGGTCGCCGTCAGCAGGATGTTGTACTCGGGCGAGACGCGAGCGCGCGAGCGCTTCTTCGCCGGCTTCTTCTTGGCCGCTTTGCCGCGACGGAGGGAAATCGAGCCGGCGCTCATCGCTCCAGCCCCCCGACGATCTCGCGGAAGCGGTCGCCGCGCTGCTCGAAGTTGTGGAAGGCGTCGAAGCTGGCGCAAGCCGGCGAGAGCAGGACGACCTCGCCGGGCTCGGCGGCGGCGGCCGCGCCCCGAACCGCGTCCTCGAGATCACCGCAGCGGCGCAGCTCAACCCCCGCTTCGACCACCGGCGCCAGCTCCCGCGCCATCCGCTCGCCGGTGGCGCCGATCAGGTAGCAGGCGCGGACACGCTCGCGGATCGGTTCGATCAGCGGCGTGAACGGCTCGTCCTTCTCGCTGCCGCCGAGGATCACGTGGACGCCGCCCTCGAAGGCGCGGATCCCGACCGTGGCCGAGGCGACGTTGGTTGCCTTCGAGTCGTTGACGTAGCGGACCCCCTCGATCTCCGCTACCTGCTCGAGCCGGTGCGGGACCCCGGCGAAGCTGCGCAGCCCCTCGCACACCGCCTCGCGGTCGATTCCCATCGCCAGCGCCGCCGCCGCGGCGGCCATCGCGTTGGCGACGTTGTGCTCGCCGAAGAGGCCGAGCTCGGCAACCGGCAGCAACGGCTCGTCGCCGTAGAAGATCGTGCCCTCGGCGACGGAGACCTCGCAGTCGGGGGCGGCGCCGCGACAGAAGGCGATCCGGCGCGCGCAGCCGCCGAGGTCAAGGCCGGCGAGGAAGGAGTCGTCGGCGTTGTAGACGGCGACGTCGTCGTTCCCTTGGTTGGCGAAGATCCGCAGCTTCGCCGTCAGATAGGACTCGAGGTCGCCGTGGCGGTCGAGGTGGTCGGGTGCGAGGTTGAGGAAGACGGCGCACTCGGGCGCGAAGGCGACCGTGTCCTCGAGCTGGAAGCTCGAGCACTCGCAGACGATCGTCTCGTCCTCGGCGACCTCCCCGACCAGCTCGGAAAGCGCCGTGCCAACGTTCCCCGCTACCGCCACCGGCTCGCCGGCGCTGCGGTAGAGGTGGCCGATCAGCTCGACCGTGGTCGTCTTGCCGTTGGTGCCGGTGATGGCGACGAAGCGGTTGGGCAGCGCCCGCCAGGCGAGCTCGACCTCCCCCAGCACCTCGATCTCCCGCTCCAGCGCGGCAGCGATCACCGGCGCCTCCCGGGGAACTCCCGGGCTCTTGACGACGGTCCGCATCCCCTCGAGCTGTGCCACTCCATCCGTATCCAGAAAGACTTCGACGCCGACCCCCCCAAGCCCTGCCGCCTCGTCCGGGTGCCTCGAATCAACTGCGCGGACCGCCTCCCCCCGCGCCGCCAGCATCCGCGCGGCGGCCTGCCCGGAGCGGGCCAGTCCCACGATCAGGAACGGTCCCCGGGGCAGAGGGGGGCGAACTTCCTTGGCCGGAACCCTTAGGGACACATGCCGAAGCTTCGCGAGCGCACCGGATACCCCTCCGCAGGAGCGCATCCTACGAATGGTGTACCTTTATACACCATGAACCGTCGCACTCAGATTTACCTCGACGAGAAGCAAACCGCGAAGCTCGACAAGCGAGCCGCCGCCGAAGGAACCACCCGCTCGACGCTGATCCGGCGCGCCATCGACGCCTATCTCGCTCAGGAGCTGCAGGATGCGGCCGCTTGGCGCGAACAGTGGCAGGAGGCGGTTGCGGAAACGTCCGGAATCGCTCCCCACCTCGAAGAGGGTGCTGAGTACATCGACAACCTCCGCCGCGCAGAAGCCGAGCGATCCAAGGAGATATGGCGATAAGCGTCGTCCTCGACACGACGGTCCTGGTCGATCACCTGCGGGGCTCTTCCCTTGCGGGTGAATACATCGCCGCACTCGATATATCCCCGTCCTGCTCGGAGGTGACCAGGGTAGAGACGCTCCGGGGCCTGCGCTCCGAGGAACGACAGAGGGCAGAGCGACTGTTCGCACTGATCACCTGGATCCCCGTCGACGAGCAGATGGCCCGCCGAGCCGGGGAGCTGGGTCGTCACTGGCGACGAAGTCATCCCGGGATCGGAGTTCCGGACCTGGTGATTGCCGCCACGGCCGAACTGCTCGAAGCCCAACTCGCCACCCAGAACCTCAAGCACTTCCCGATGTTCGAGGGCCTCCGCGCCCCCTACTGACGCGCGAACTGGCCGATCTCCCGCGCCAGCGCCTCGGGCTGGTCCTCGGGGATCAGGGTGAAGCAGTCGGGAAGCTCGACGTAGCGGCTGTTCGGGAAGCCCGCGGCGAGCTTGCGGCCGGCCTCGTTGGGCATCATCTTCCCCTCGCTGTCCCAGACGACGAGGACGGGCTTCTCGAAGGACCGCAGGGCCGCGGTCGCCGCCGCGAGGTCCCGCTTGCCGCGCATCGCGTCGCCGGCGTAGCGACGCAGGTCGCGGCGGATCTCGCGGCGCTTCAGCGGCTCCATCCAGCTGCGCATCAGCTCGTCGGGGACGCCGCGCCTGGTCATCTGGCCAAAGACGAAGGGCAGCCGGCGCAGCCGACGGCTGAGCAGCACCCGCCGGGTGGCGAGGTAGCCGCCGGGCAGCTTGGCCGAGAGCCAGGCGGCGAAGCCGGCGGCACCGGGCGGGTAGTTGCCCTCGGTCTCGCAGGAGACCAGGACCAGCTTCGCGACCCGCTCCATGCCGCGGTCGGCGATCATCACCTGCGCCCCGCACCAGTCGTTGAAGCAGAGGGTGACGTCGCGCAGGTCGGCTGCCGCGAGGAACTCGGTGACGATCCGCCCCATCCCCCGCAGGCTGAGGTCGGCATCCGGGCGCATCGGCTCGCGGTGCGCGCCGGTCGGCAGCGTTGGCGTCACGCAGCGGAACTCGCTTTCGAGTTCGGCGATCACCTTGCGCCACTGCCGCCCGTCCATCAGCAGGCCCGGCACGACGACGATCGTCGGCCCCTCCCCGCCGGTGTCGCCGTACACGACCGGGCCGGCGGTGACCTCCGCCCTCGGCATCAGCGGCCGATCGACTGCTGGTAGAGCGTGAAACCGATCCCACTGCAGACGGCGGCGATGATCCAGAAGCGGAGCATGATCTTCGTCTCCGACCAGGCCATCATCTCGAAGTGGTGGTGCAGCGGTGCCATCAGCAGGACGCGGCGGCGGAAGGTCTTGAAGGCGAAGACCTGGAGCAGGACCGAGAGCGCCTCGATCACAAAGATGCCGCCGATGATGATCAGCAGGACCTCGGTCTGAGTCATCACCGCCAGCGCCCCGATCGCGCCGCCTAAACCGAGCGAGCCGGTGTCGCCCATGAAGATCGAGGCCGGGAAGGCGTTGTACCAGAGGAAACCGATGCAGCCGCCGACCAGGCAGGCGGACAGCAGCGCCAGGTTCTGCTGCTCGTTGGCAACGAAGGCAATCGCCGTGTAGGCGAGGAGGACGATCGCGCAGGAGCCGGCGGCGAGGCCGTCGAGGCCGTCGGTGAGGTTGACGCCGTTGGAGGTGCCGGCGATGACGAGGAAGACGAGGACGAAGTAGAGGACCGGGCCGAGGTCGATGCTGCCGTCGCCGATCCGGAAGTAGAGGGTCGGCTCGAGCCCGACCTCGTGGCGCGCCACCCACCAGAGGCCGAAGGCGAGGATCAACTGGCCAAGCAGCTTCCAGCGGCCGGCGAGCCCGAGCGAGCGGCGTTTGACGATCTTGATGTAGTCGTCGGCAAAACCGAGCGCGGCGCAGCCCATCGCGACGCCGAAGACGGCGAGGCTCTGCGCATCGCGATCGGAGAGGACGAGAAACGGCACGCAGATCGCGGCGAAGACGATCAGCCCGCCCATCGTCGGCGTCCCCGCCTTCGTGTGGTGCTCCTGGGGTCCGTCCTCGCGGATGTGCTGCCCGAACTCTCGAACCCGGAGGAATTCGATGAATTTGGGGCCGAGGAAGATGCAGATCAGCATCGCTGCCATCCCGGCGATCAGGACTTCACCCATCGCCGACCTCCACTAGCTCCGGCAGCTGCTCGGCGACGGCCTCGAGGCCGGCGGAGCGCGAGCCCTTCACCAGGACGGCATCGCCCGGCTCCAGGCGCGCCGCCAGCAGCTCGGCGGCCTCGCCGGGGTCGGCGACCAGCTCGTCGGGGTCGTAGTCGCGCGCCGCCAGGCCGACGCCGACCACGAAGTCGATCCCGGCGGCGCGGGCGTGCTCCCCGACTTCGCGGTGATACCGCGGCGAGTCGGGTCCGAGCTCGCCCATTTCGCCCAGCACCGCGACCGAGCGCTCGGCCCGAAGGGTGGCGAGATGGTCGAGCGCCGCGCGCATCGACACCGGGTTGGCGTTGTAGGAGTCGTTCACGAGGACGATTCCGCCGGGAAGCTCGAGTCGCTCTCCCCGGAAGCGGGAGAATCCTATGTCCGCAGCGCGGTCGGCCATCGCGGCGAGGTCGGACCCCAGGGCGACGCCGGCGGCGATCGCGGCAAGGGCGTTGGTGAGGTTGTGGGCCTCGGTGAAGGGGAAGCGAAAACGCCCGCTGCCGCGCGGGGTCGAGACGAGGGCTTCGGTGACGCCGTCCTCGACCCGCGCCCCCTTCGCCTCGACGTCGCCGCCCGGCCCGAAGCGCAGCAGCTGCGGCGCTCGCTCCAGGTGCGGCTCCAACACTCCGGCCTCGACCGGCACCACCGCCGTCCCGCCTGGCGGCAGGTCGTCGAGGATCTCCGCCTTCGCCGCCGCGATCGCCTCGACCGAGCCGAGCAGCTCGACGTGAACGGGACCGACGTTGGTGATCACCGCGACCTCAGGCTCGGCGATCGCCGCCAGTTCGGCGATCTGGCCTTTGCCGCGCATCGCCATCTCGAGCACGAGGAGGTCGGTGTCCTCAGGCGCTTCGAGGATCGTCAGCGGCAGCCCGATCTCGGTGTTGAAGTTCTGCTGGTTGGCGTGGACCCTGCCGGGCAGCAGCGCCTTTGCGATGTCCTTGACCGAGGTCTTGCCGACCGAACCGGTGACGCCGACGACGCGGGCACCAAGCGCACGCCGGTAGGCACGGGCGAGCGAGTGCATCGCGGCGAGGGGGTTCTCGACGACAAACGCCCAGGCGCGGCGTTCGTCCTGATTCGCCCCCTCGGCGAGAAAGGACGAACGCCAGTTGGGAGAGACGACTACGCCCCAGGCGCCGGCCTCGATCGCAGGGCCCGCGAACTCGCCGCCGTCGCGCTTCTCGCCGCGAAGGGCGAAAAAGAGGTCGCCGAGGCCCGCCTCCGTGGAGTTGATCGTCGCCCGCCGAGGCGACTCACCCGGCCCCTCCGCCAGCACCTCCGCCCCCAGCGCGGCGGCGATCTGAGCCGGCGAGAGGTTCACACCGGGGTTCCCAGCTTGCGGAGCTCTTCGCGCGCGACCTCGCGGTCGTCGAAGGGGATCTTCCGCCCGTCCTTGAACTCCTGCCCCTGCTCATGACCCTTGCCGGCGATGACGACGGTGTCCCCCGGCCGCGCCCGCCCCAGCGCCAGCGCGATCGCCTCGCGGCGGTCGACGACGACCTCCAGCTCCTTCGCCCCCTCGGCCCCGCCCGCCACTTCCTCGACGATCTCGGCCGGATCCTCCGAGCGCGGGTTGTCAGAGGTGATCACGGTCAGGTCTGAAAGCTCAGCGCCCGCCCTGCCCATCTTCGGCCGCTTATCGCGGTCGCGGTCGCCGCCGGCGCCGAAGACCGAGATCAGCCTGCCCTCGGTGATCAACCCGGCCGCTCGCAGCACGTTTTCAAGTGAGTCCGGAGTGTGGGCGTAGTCGACCAGGACGCCGAACTTCTGACCCTCGTCGATCGGCTCGAACCGTCCCGGCACTCGCGCCGCCCGCGCCAGCCCAGCGGCGGCGATGTCGCCGCCCACCCCCATCGCCTCGGCGACGGCAAAAGCCCCGAGGGCGTTGGCGACGTTGAAGTGCCCTGGCAGCGCCGTCCGCAACCGCATCTCGCCGAGGCTGAAGCTCGCTCCGAGGGCGTCGAACTCGACCTCGCGGGCGCTGTAGTCAGCTTCGGCGCCCTCGGCCGAGAAGGTGACGCATTCGAATTCTTCTGCCAGGCGGCGGCCGTAGGGGTCGTCGACGTTGACAATTGCCGTCTTCGGGCCCATCTCCAAGAGCTTGCGCTTGGCGAGGAAGTAGTCCTCCATATCGGCGTGGAAGTCGAGGTGGTCCTGGGTGAGGTTGGTGAAGAGGGCGACCTCGAAGTCGATCGCGTCGGCGCGGTGCAGCGAGAGCGCGTGCGAGGAGACCTCCATCGCGCAGGCTTCGTCGCCGCCCTCGAGCATCTGCCGGAAGGTTCGCTGCAGCTCGATCGCCTCCGGCGTCGTCCGCTCCACTTCCTTCTCGACCCCGCCGACGACCTGCTTCACGGTTCCGAGCAGCCCGCAGCGGAAGTCGGCCGCCTGGAGGATCTCGCGCACCAGGAAAGCGGTCGTCGTCTTTCCGTTCGTCCCCGTGACCCCTACCACCCGCAGCTTCCCCTCCGCGGTCGGGTCGCCCCAGAACCGCGCCGCCAGCGGCGCCATCGCCGCCCGCGAATCCTCGACCACGACCTGCGGCACCGCCAGCTCCGTCAGCTCCCGCTCGACGACCAGCGCCGCCGCCCCCTCCTCTACCACCCGCGGCGCGAACTCGTGGCCGTCGACCTTGGCGCCGACGACGCAGAAGAAGAGCGAGCCGGGTCCGGCCTTGCGGCTGTCGTAGACCAGCTCAGAGATCTCGACCGAGGCATCGCCGATGACCCGCGCCCCCGGCAGCCCCGCGACAAGCTCGGCCAGTCTCATCCGCAGCCGATTATTCCTGAGGGATGCCCAGGTACGGCAGGGCGTATTCGGCGATCTGCCCGAAGGCCGGCGCCGCCACCGAGCCGCCGTAGATTTCGCCCTGCGGCTCGTCGACGATCACCGCCGCCAGCAGCTGCGGGTTCTGCGCCGGCGCAAAGCCGATGAACGAGGCGACGTAATTGGTCTCCGAGTAAGTGCCGTTTTCGGCGACCTGCGCGGTTCCGGTCTTCCCCGCCAGCGTGTAGCCAGGGACGCTCACCTCCGACGCGGTGCCGCCGGCCGCTAGTACGCCTTCGAGCATTTCCCGCACCTGCGCGGCGACCTTGGGGGTGATCACGCGCTTGCCCTTCGGCTCGTGGACCTCTTCTTCGCCGATCCGCTTGATCAGCTGCGGCGGTTTCAGCATGCCGCCGTTGGCGATCGCGGTGTAGCCGGCGACCATCTGCATCGGCGTCACCGACAGGCCCTGGCCGATCGGCAGGTTGCCGATCGTCGAGCCGGAATATTCGTCGAGCTCGGGGACGAGGCCCTGCTCCTCGGCCGGGTACTGCACTCCGGTCGGCTTGCCGAAGCCGAAGCGCTCGATCCATTCGCTGAACTTCTTCGCGCCGATCTCCAAGCCGATCGTCACCGCGCCGATGTTGGAAGAGCGAGCGAGGATCGTCGCGACGCTCATCGTTTCGGTCCCCCGAGGCTCGGCGTCTTCGATCGTGCGGTCGGCGACCTGGAGCTGCGGCGGCAAGACGAATTCGGTCGCCGGCGTCACCAGCTTTTCCATCAGCGCCGCCGAGACCGTGAACGCCTTGAAGGTCGAGCCGGGCTCGTAGGTGAACCCGGTCGCCTTGTTGAGCAGGTCTTCGTTGCTCGATTCAGAGAGGTCTTCGGGATTGACCGGCGGCCAGTTGGCCATCGCCAGGATCTGCGAGCTGCGCGGATCGACGACGATCGCGGTCGCCCCTTTCGGTTCATAGGTCTCGCCGACACCGCGGAGGACTTCTTCGGTTTTCTGCTGGATCACCGGATCGAGGGTGAGTTCGACGTCTTCGCCGTCTTCGGCTTCCTTGACGGTTTCCAGCCGGATCGGTTCGCCGAGTGCATCGTTGACGATCCGCCGTTCGCCGTCGCTGCCGCCGAGCGCTTCTTCCTCGCCTTCCTCGAGCCCGGTCAGCCCCTGGTTTTCCGAGCCGACCGCGCCGATCACCTGTCCCGCCATCTCCCCCTGCGGATAGGTGCGGCGGCTGTCGGGCAGCTCGCCGATCCCTTCGAGGTCGAGCGCTTCCACCTTGGCGGCGGTGTTGAGGTCGACTTTCTGGGCGACGTAGGAGAAGCCGCCTTCGGCGGTCAGCGCTTCCAGCACCTCGCCCTTCTTCTGGTCGAGGATCGGCGCCAGCTGCGCCGCCGCCTGGGGCGGATTCTTCACCTGGTAGGGCGTCGCGTAGATCGTCGCCGCGTCTTCAGAGGCAGCGAGCTTGTTGCCGCGGCGGTCGAGCAGGTCGCCGCGCAGGCCGGGCACGGTGACGACCTCGGTCTGCTGGAACGTCGCCTCGGAGGCCAGCTGCGACCCCTGCACGCCTTGGAGCCAGAAGGCACGGAGGACGATGACGAGGAAGCAGAGGAGAAAGCCGCCGAAGAGTAGGCCGATCCGCCGCTCGATCAAGCGCATCTACAGATGGTCCCTTAGCCCCCGGCGGCAGCGAGGCGGGCGGCGGCCGCAGCGACGTCACCCGGCTCGAGCTGCATCAGCTTCGGCTCTTCCTGGTTCGGCATCGCCAGCCCCAGCTGAGCCGCCTCGCCGCGGATGCGGGCGGTGCTGAAGCGCTCGGCCTCACGGCTTTCCAGCATCGAGTTCTCTTTTTCCAGCGCCGTGATCTGCTCGTCGATCTTTCCCGAGGCGGCGGCAAAGCTGAGGGTGGCGACGTTGAGGGCGACGATCCCGACTAGAAGCACCCCGAGGACGCCGATCCAGAGCCGCCCCTGGGTCATCCGCACGACCAGGCTCGAATCCGGCAAATGGCGGACCGCGACCGCGGTGCGGCCAGCGGCTACCGCAAGTTTGGGACGGGCAGTGGGTGCGCGTTTGGTAGCCGGCTTGCGAACCGGGGCGCGGCGGGTCGGCGCCTTCGCCGGTGCGGGGACAGCCCGCGTGCGCGCCGGTTTGCGCGCTGGTTTCCTGGGGCTCGGCGGCGCCGTCGTCCGCGATGGTCGCGGTGCCGGCGCGGTGCGACTCCTGGGGACGGCGACGGCCATCAGCCGGTCTCCCCCACGGGTTGCTCGTCGGCGATCTTCAGCGCCGCGCGCAGGTGGGCAGAGCGCGAGCGGGGGTTGCGCTCCGCCTCCTGCGGCCCCGGCGAGATCGCCCGGCGGGTCAGCAGCTCCGCCTCGGGCTCGTGCCCGCAAACGCAGACGGGAAGCTCAGGGGGACAGACGCAGCCGCGCGCTTTGGCGGCAAGGAACTGCTTCACCGGCCGGTCCTCGAGCGAGTGGAAGGAGATCGCGGCGAAACGGCCGCCGACCTTCAGCCGCGACCAGGCGAGCGGGAGGGCTTCGTCGAGCGCCTCGAGCTCACCGTTGACGGCGATCCGGATCGCCTGGAAGCTGCGCTTGGCTGGGTGACCGCTGCCGAAGCGGGCCGAGGCCGGCATCCCGGCCTTGATCGCGTCGACGAGCTCGGCGGTGGTGGCAAGCGGACGGCGGCGGACGATCTCGCGGGCGATTCCGCCGGCGTAGCGCTCCTCGCCAAAGCGCCGCAGGACCTGGGCGATCCGCGCCTCCGGCCACTCATTGACGAGGTCGGCAGCGGTGAACTCCTGCCGCGTGTCCATCCGCATGTCGAGCGGCGCGTCGTAGGAATAGGAGAAGCCCCGCTCGCGAGCGTCAACCTGCATCGAAGACATCCCCAGATCTACATAAACCATGTCTGGGCGCACTCCTTCGCCCTCCAAGGCACGAAGTCCTGCTGCGAAGTCGCTGCTGATGAAGAGCGTCCGGCAAGGAACCTCGGCGGCGAAGCGGTTGAAGCGCTCCTGAGCGGCGGGGTCGCGATCGATCCCGATCAGCGTCCCCTCCGGCCCGATCAGCTCGGCGATCTGGCGCGCGTGGCCGCCGCCGCCGAAGGTGCAGTCGACCGCCGTCTGCCCCGGCTCAGGCGCCAGCAGCGAGACCAGCTCCGGCGCGAGAACAGGCTCGTGCTCGCTCATCACGACCTCCAGCGGGCTGAGCGCGTGCCCATCCCTGCCGAGGGGACGATTTCCCTCCCCATAGGGGTACTTCCGGCCCGTCGGCACTGGAGTGGGCGAGTAGGCGTGTGCGGCGGCATTCAGTCTCATGGTTACGCGGCGGGTCCGGCGGCGGCTAGGCCCTCGGCGATCTCGGGGGCGGCGGCGTCGAGTTCTTCCTCTTGTTTGGCCCAGGCGTCGGCGTTCCAGATCTCCAGGTACTCCCCCGCTCCGATCACAACGCAGTTGCCGTCGAGGCCGGCGTGCTCGATCAAGGGCTTGGGGACGCGGATGCGGCCGGCGGAGTCGAGCTTCTCGTCGAAGGAGCCGCCGTGGAAGCGGCGGCGCAAGGCGCGGGCGTCGCGCCCGAAGGGGCTGTGTGGCGAGAGGAAGCGGTCGGAGAGCTGCTCGAACTCCCCGGTCGTGTGCACCCAGACGCAGGGGTCGAAGCCCTTGGAGAGAACGATTCCATCGGCGAGAGATGCCCGGAAGCGAGAGGGAACCGTGAGCCGGTCCTTGGAATCGAGGCTGTGCTCGTAAAGACCCCGGAAGGCCACCTCGCCGAGTCCTTTCTAAACGGGGGCGAAAGAAACAACCAACAGACAAGGGACCGGAGTGATGAGGTGGGAGGAACCTCACCACCCCGGTCCTGGGCTTCAACTCGATCGCCACAATAACCCACACTCCCCCACTTTGCAACACGACCCCCCTCTGCAACCCCGTTTGCATCCGCGCGGTCGCGGTAGGTTGCGACCCGTGCCTACGACGGCAGACGCACACGCGGCGGCGGCAACCCCGCCCGATGACGCCGACGACCTCCGCGGCTTCCACTTCAAGCGGCTGCTGCGCAAGCCGCTGACCTGGGTCCTGATCGGGGTGTTCGCGATCGTCGGCTTGGTCGCCGGCGCAGCGATCGTTGGACCCGCGATCGGTCTGGGCGCCGCGGTCGGTGTCGTCCTGATCGGCCTGTTGATCGTCTTCGGCATCGCCGACTCAAAGGCGGCGGACGCCTTCTTCGAGACCTACGCACAGCAGCGCGGGCTGACGCTGGGCGGCAAGGGCCCGCTGCCGAGGGCAACGCCGCTGCTGAAGAAGGGCGACGACCGTTACGCCAACCGCACCCTCAACGGCAAGATCGGCGACGGCATCGAAGGCACCCTCGCCCTCTACACCTACGAGGAGGAGACGCGCGACAGCGACGGCGACAAGCAGACCAGCTACTACCGCTACACCCTCGGACTGGTCGAGGTCCCCGACTGCGTGAGCCACTGCCCCGAGCTCTACTGCCAGCGCAAGTTCGGCCTCCGCGCCCTGGAGAAGTTCGAGGACGTCTTCCGGACCAAGAAAGAGCGGGTGAAGCTGGAGAGCGAGGAGCTCGACAAGAGCTACGAGATCTTTGCCGGCAAGGAGCAGGACGCGGTCTGGCTGCGAAGGCTCTTCGCCCCCACCTTCATCGTCTGGCTGAACGACCAGGCGCCGGAGAAGTTCGCCTTCGAGCTCGTCGACGGCACCCTCTGCTGCTACGTCAACGGCCACAAGGAGAATGCCGAGGAGCTCGACGCGGTCGCCACCGCCACCGCCGCGGTAGCCAAACGGCTCAAAGACGAGGCGCTGGAAACCAGCAGCCCGGCCGGCGGCTCCTCAGAAACCGGCTAGCAGCGTCCCCGCGTTGGCGATCAGGCCGGCGGTGATCATCAGCAGGACCGAGGGGACGAGGACGAGGGCGACGACGAGCTGGATCTTCGGCGCGGCGCGGGCGGCGCGCTCCTCGACGACGCGGCGGCTGTCGCGGCGCAGGGCAGTGGCCTGACGGCGCAGCTGGTCGGCGAGAGGCGAACCGAACCTGCGCGAGCGCTCGATCGCGGCGATTAGCGTCGCCAGCTCGCTGCCCGGGACGCGGCCGCGCAGCGAGGCGAGAGCGACGCTGAGGGGAACGCCGCAGGAAAGCTCGGCGACGGTCAGCCGCAGCTCCTCCGCCAGCGGTCCCTGCCCGGCCCGCGCCAGCTGCTCGATTCCGGCGGCGGGACCACGACCGGAGCCGGCACTGACGGCAAGCAGGTCGAGGGCGTCGGGCAGAGCCGCGACCAGCTGCCGCTGCCGCTGCCGCACCCGCCGCTCGAGGATCGCGTCCGGAAGAAAGAAGCCGGCGGCAGGGAGCCCGACCAGGACGAGGAAGGACAGCCGCCCCGGCGCGATCGGTGAGCAGAGCAGCCCGCACAACATCCCGCCGCCGGCGCCGAGCAGCCTGCCCAACAGCAACTTCGGAACCCGCAGGCGGACCTCACGCCCGCGCCACAGGTCCTTCACCGCGGCGGCAACGAGCAACACCGTCAACGCCGCGAGCAACCCGGCGCCGCTCACTCCACCACCTGCGAGAAGCGGCGAATCGCGAAGAAGCCGAGGATTTGCAGCGCCGCGGCAAGCGCAATCAAAATCGCGGCTGGTGGCGAGGCGAGCAAAGTCGCGAAAAAGCCCGGCTGCAGCAGCTCGGCGAAGAGCGCGCCTCCGGTCGGCATCGCCACCACCAAGAGGCCGGTGAAGCGAGCCTGCGCGGTTGCCGAGCGAGCGTCTTCGGCCACCCGCTCGCGCTCGGCAGCGCCAGCGGCAAAGCGACGCAGCAATCCAGCTAGGTCGCCGCCGGCGAGGCGCTGGCTGAGCAGCGCGGCGGCGAAGGCGTCGATCCGCTCTGACCGCATCCGTCGCCGCCACCCTTGGATTACCGCCGGCATCGGCGCGCCCAGGTCAAGCTCCACCGCCAGCCTCGCGAGCTCGATCGCCGGTGGCCCGTCAAGCGAAGCGACGGCAGCTGGAAGCGACGCGCGCAGCGAACGGCCGGCGCTGAGCGAGTCGGCGATTGCCGTCGCCACTTCCGGCAGCGAGCGCTCCACCGCGCGGCGGTAGCGACGACGGCGCGCCCCGATCACCCAGCCCATCGCCGCCGGCCCGGCGACCGAAAGCGGCAGCGCCAAGGTCATGCCACCGAGGAACCAGCCGCCGACGATCGCGGCGCCCGTCGCCAACGCCGCCAGCCGACGGCGCTCCCGGCTCGAGGGCGCGTAGCCCTCCTCCGCGGCCCGGCGCAGCGGCTCGAGCGCGAACCGCAGCCAGCGCGCTGCAGCCGGACTGGCGATCACCGCCTCGCGAGCTGCCAGCGCCAGCAGCCCTCCGGCGAGGGCACCGATCAGGACCGTCGCCGTCACTTCACCTCGGCGATCTCGGTTACGCGGCGGCTGCCGTCGGACCGACGCTGCAAGTGGACCACGAAGTCGATGCCCCGACGCACCTGTTCGGCGATCGCGGCGTGGGGCAAACCGACTCCCGCCATCAGCGCCAGGGTCTCGAGGCGGTTGAGAGCATCGGCTGGAGAGTTGGCGTGGACGGTCGACAGGGCGCCGTCGTGGCCGGTGTTCAGCGCGGTCAGCAGATCAAGTGCCTCGACTCCCCGCACCTCGCCGATCACGATCCGGTCCGGCCGCATCCGCAAGGCGTTGCGAAGCAGGTCGCGGATCGTCACCTCCCCCCGGCCCTCGACCCCCGCCGGCCGGCTCTCGAGCCGGACCACGTGCGGTTGCTGCAACCTCAGCTCGGCTGCGTCCTCGATCGTCACCACCCGCTCGCTTGGGGCGATGAAGCTCGAGAGCGCGTTCAACAGCGTCGTCTTGCCAGAGCCGGTGCCGCCGCTGACGAGGACGCTGCGGCGACCCGCCACCGCGTCGGCGAGCAGGCGCCGCTGCTCGCTGCTCAGCGTCCCGATCTCGACCAGCCGATCGGGCCCTGGGCGGTTGGCGCCGAAGCGCCGGATCGAGAGCGCCGGCCCGTCGATCGCGAGCGGAGGGATGACGACGTTGACCCGGGAGCCGTCGGCGAGCCGGGCGTCGACCATCGGGCTGAGCTCATCGATACGGCGTCCGAGCGGGGCAAGGATCCGCTCGATCGCATTGCGCAGATCGTCCTCGCTCTCGAAGCGGACGTCGGTCTCCTCCACCCGGCCCCTTTGCTCTATATAGACGCGATCAGGTCCGTTGACCATCACCTCCTCGACCGCGGCGTCCGCCAGGAGCACCTCCAAAGGGCCGAGGCCGACGCTGTCGCGGACGATCCGCGCCACCAGTTCCTCTCGCGCGGCAGCAGGAAGAACCGCCGCCTGCTCGTTGACAAGGCGACGCACCGAGAGCTCCAGACCCTCCTCGGAGTGATCTCCCGTCGCCGCCTGCGCCCGTCGCCGCTCGATCAAGCGCTCCCGCAGGCGATCCGACACTTCGGCGATGTGGCGCTCGCGCGCGTTCATCAGCCGCGAGGAATCAGGGTGATGCGGCGGGCGAAGCTCTCCGCCTGAATCAAGCGCAGGGCTTGAGAGCGGGTGAGGCCGAGCGTGGCCGTGGCGGTTTCTCCCTCAACACCTTCCCCACCAGGCCCGAGGCCGAGCAGCGGCACCGCCGGCGCGGCCACGTAGGTGTGCCCGCCGTTGGAGCCGCCTGATTCGGTGGTCACCGCCACGTCGACCTTCGCGCCCACCGGCGGCGCCCCCAGAGCTTCGAGAGCACCGGCCCCGCTGACCGCAATCTCCACCGGCCGCCGGCCGGCCCCGAGAGAAGCGAGTGGCCCGGCGGACCTGGGGGGACGAAGCTGCGCCCCCAGCAGATAAGACCCGGCAGGGATGGCTGCCGCCGGGGCTAGACCCACAGCTTCAGCCGGGGCCGCAAGCGCCCCGGGCGGGGCAAATCGAACCGGGACGCGACGGACCTCGAGACCCTCAGCCGCAACCTTGGGGTCGATCTGTTGTCGCGCTGGTAGATCGGAGGTGGCGACGAGGACGGGGCGGAGCTCCCCGTAGCCGCGCACGACGCTGTCGCCATAGCCGTTGGCGATCGTGGCGGCAGCCGCCGCGGCGATCACCGCGGCCAAGAGAAACCCGAGCGCGCGGGCGTGCCGGCTCATTCCTCACCCACTGCTCGTCGCAGCGGCAGGCGCAAGCTCGCCTCGGCCCCCCGCGGACCGCGGCACAAGGTGAAGCTGCCGCCGTGCTTCCTGGCGATGCGTCCTACCACTCGAAGTCCATGACCCCTGCGACCCCGCCGTTTCGGCCGGGACTTTCGGCCGCCGGTTTTTGCCGCTGCCGAGGCGCCGCTGTCAGTAACTGAGAGGCGCACCCAGCTCCCCTCGCAGCGCCACCCGATCCTCACCTGTCCTCCCCCGTGCTCAATCGCGTTGCTGAGCAGGTTGTCCAGCGCCTGGGCCAGGTCGAAGCGGTTGCCTTCGATGCGTATGTCTTCACCGTTTCGATCCACCTCGAGGCTGCCGCCGCTGTCTAATGCCAGACGACGCCATCGCTGCGCTGCGTCCTCGATCAGGTCGCTAACTGAGACCTCAGTCACCACTTCTTCAAGGGAGGCACCGTTGATCTCACGGTCGAGGCGGTCGAGCGCCACCGTTGCCAGTTGGAGTGAAGACTCCACCGGTGCAGCCGCCGGCGCGTCGGCGGGAAGAGCAAGGCTCAGAACCTGCAGCGGGCGGCGCAGCTCGTGCACGGCCTCGTTCAGCGCGGCCCGGCGGCGACCTTCCCGAAGGCTCGTTATTCCGCCTGCCAGGGCCAAAGAGGCTGCCATGGGCAAGCCGGCCGCCACCTCTGCCAACCCGACCGCCATCGCTATTTCGCTCCTCTCGCCTGCATCAAGAGCAGTAAGGGTGGAGCGGCCCTGTTTTCTCCCCCCGAGACTACGGAGAGAGCGCCAACACAGCGGTGAGAGCGGGAAAAGAAGCACCCGCCCCTCGAAGCGGTCTCGGCCAGGCGCTACGACGGAGCGGGTGCAACGAGTAGACCCTATTTCATGACAGTTCGGTTCCCAAACCGCTGAAGAAAAAGAAGCTGGAGGCCGTTACATTGGTTCCTCTCTTTTAGTGCATATTTTCTCGCGGGCGCGGTTCCCCTCCATCCGTTTTGGAATACTTGTCTAGTAACTCGGACGTCCTTTGCCACCCCGTACTCAACGTCTGAGACCCCAACCCAGGAGGTCCTCCTTGCCACAGTCCCGCACTTCCCCAGAGGGCATCACCCAACAACTGGCGAAGGCGCTTGCCCACCCGCTGCGCGTTCGCATCCTCAGCTCTCTCCATAAAGGAATCTCAAGCCCCAACCAATTGGCCCAAGAGCTCGGCGAGCCGCTCGGCAACGTCAGCTACCACGTGAAAACGCTGCTCGAATACGACTGCGTCGAACTGGTCAAAACCGAGCCCCGCCGCGGCGCCGTCGAGCACTTCTACCGCGCCACCGATCGCGCCTTCCTCAGCGACTCCGACTGGGCGAAGATCCCAGCCTCGGCCCGCAAGGGCATCTCCGGCTCGATCCTCGAGTCGATCGGCCAAAGCGCCACCGAGGCGATGGCCGAGGGCACCCTCGACGCCCGCAGCGACTCGCACCTCTCCGACACCCCGCTCCAGCTCGATAAACAGGGCTGGAAAGAGCTCAACAAGGTCCTCACGGAAACCGTCGACAAAGCGACGACGATCCAGAAGGAAGCCGGCAAACGGATGGGCAAAGACAAAGACAAGGCCCTGCAGACCAAGTTGGCGATCATGCACTTCGAGGTGCCGAGCGCCAAGGGCGGCAAGAAGAAGAAGTAGTTCAGCCTCGCTTCTCAGCCAAGCCGGATGCGAGTTCCTCGATCAAGCTCGCATCCGGCAGCTGAACTAACCCAAGCCACGGCAGCTCTCTTGCCGGATCCGAGCCCTGCGCGGCGAGGACGCCCGCGACGATTGCCGCGACCGTGTCGGTGTCCCCACCGAGCCGCACCGCCGTCTCGATCGCATCTGCCAGACCCGCGGCGCTCTGCAGTACATAAAGCACCGCGGTAACCGTCTCTATCGCGTCAAGTGAGATCCCGGCCGCGGGCGGCGTCCATCCGCCTTGCGCGGCGGCTTCGAAGGCCGCGAGGTCGACCTCCGCATCGAGGCCGCTCGCCAACACCGCCGCCTCGGCGACGGCCCGCTCGCAGATGACCTCGGTCCGAGCACGATCGAGAGCCCAGCTGCCCATGGCTGCAACCGTCCCCGCCGCGACCAGCGCACCCGGCGCACCATGGGTCGCCCGCGCGATCGACAGCACCTCGACCCTTCGCGCCTCCGCGTCAGCACTGGGAGTTCCCCAGCCGATCGGCAAAGCGCGCATCGCCGCTCCGTTCGTCGCGCCATCGGCTGCGCCGAGAGCTCCCGACTCCTGCCACCGCCGCACCGCCGCCGTCGTCGTCGGCCCCGCACCACGCATCTGCGTGAACTCCGCCGCCAGGAGCTCCATGAAGCTGCGACGCAGGTCCCTCTGCCCCGAGCACAAGACCCGCGCGGTGAGGATCAGCTGCGCGGTGTCATCAGAGGTGGCGCCCCGCGGCCAATCGTCGCGCCGCGGCACGCTGGCCAGATCGACCTCCCGCAGCCGCTCCGGCGGGGCTCCCTCCCAAGGCGCACCAAAAGCATCCGCGGCTGCGAAAGCGATGATCCCGGCGCGAATTCGCTCCATTGACACAGAAAGATGTTGACGCCTCCCCTATCCCTCGATCAGGCGGTAGCCGATGCCCCAACAATTGATGACAAAGCGGCCATGGTCGGGGTCGAGTTTGCGTCTGAGGCGGCTTGCATGGGAGTCGAGCGTCCGCGTCTTCGAGGGGCCACGGTAGGCCCAGACCGCGGCCAGCAACTCTTCCTTGGTGAAGACGCGGGTCGGGTCGGAGGCGAGAATGCGCAGGAGGGCGAACTCCTTGTTCGAGAGCGAGATGAAGCGCTCGCCGACCATGACCCGACGGCGGCCGGGGTCGATCGTCAGCTCCCCGATCCGACTCGGTCCTTCGTTGGCGTGGGCGCGGCGGCGAAGGATCGCGTTGATCCGGGCCCGCAGCTCCCCATACCTGAAGGGCTTCACAACGTAATCATCAGCCCCGGAGTCGAGGCCGCGGACCCGATCGTGATCGCTGCTGCGGCCGGTGAGGATGATCACCGGCAGCCGCGGATCGAAGCGAGACCCGATCCCGTCGGCTTCGCGGATTTCGCGCAAGACGTCGAGACCGGAGGCGTCGGGCAGGCTGAGGTCGAGCAGAAGCAGGTCGGGGTGGTTGTAGCGGCAGAGTCGCAAGGCGTCCGAGGCGCTTGGCGCCGGCATCACCCCGAAGCGGTCGGCCGAGAGGTGGTCGCAGAGCATGTCGAGGGTGACCTCGTCGTCGTCGCAGACGACGAGGTTGGCGATGTCTTCTCGTTCAGGGAGCATGCCTGACTAAGGCGCTGGAGCCTCAAACTCTCCCCCCTCTTCTGCCGTGATCTCCAAAACCGCGGCGGCGCCGCGGCACCAGAGGACCCGGCGGGGCGGTACCCGCCGGTGCACCGAGAGGACCCGGCCGCTGCGGTCGAGGAAGTAGACGTCGAGCTCGAAGCGCATGCCGAAGGTGTGGACGCTCGAGCAGCGCGGGATCAGCAGCCCCCGCGCCTGCGAGCGCTCGCGCCAGGCGAGGCCGCGCAGGCGCAAGCGCAAGCCGGTAGCCACGGGGACATCGGGAAGAGCATCGCCCACCTCTCTCCAAGGCCCTCGGGAGGACGATCTCTCCCCCGTCAGCCGTCGTGAGCGGTGCAATCAACCCTTCAAGGTGCAACCGCCCGTTCAGGCGAGGGCCCAAGCAGGCACGTCTCTAGGATGATCGGCAAGATCATGGCCCTGCTCACGCCGGGCTTGCGTGAGTGGGACGGCTTCAACTCATGGATAAGAAAACGACCCGCAGAGGGAATTACGAGTCTGGCTCCGATTACGTATTGGAGTACGGAGAGCTCCGCTTCGCGTTCAACGAGGAGGATTTCGCCCAGCGCGTCGAGCAGGCGGCGGTAAAGCTGCGGTTCGTCGACCAGGGACTCAGCTCTGAGGAGCTCGATGATCTCCTCGACCTCGCGGTCAGCGGCGAGATCGCTGAGCCCTCATCCGCCCTCGGCGAGCACATCAACGAGAACTGGGAGGACCTGGTCGGCCCCTCCAACCGCAGCCTCGTCCACTGGATCCGCCGCCTCGTCTTCCGCGGCGCCTGGCTCGACCAGCGGGTCAAGGAGGGCGAGCTCGACGTCGTCTTCGACGAGCGCACCCAGACCTTCGGTTACGTCCAGCCGGACCGCAGCCACGAGCTGATCGAGCTCTCCAAAGAGCCCAGCTGGCGCCGCATCGCCTACCGCCGCTGAGACCGCCTGCCCGGCGCATCTCCGCGTCCTCGGTCGCTCACGTGCAGAGCACGCTTCGCTCCCTGCGTCCTTGATCTGCTTGGTCAGTCGGACTCAGGACGCTCTAGAGCGGCTACAACCGTGAGGGATCCCCCACCGGCTGATCCTAGGGCGCGGCCGGCGTCGAAGAACTCCTTCGCGGCCTCGACGTCGTCGTAGGCCTCGCCGAGGCGGGTGAGGGAGTCGACGAGGAGGATCACGTCTTCGCCCCTGCCGGCGCGGGTTGCCGCCTGAGCCAGAGCGTCGCTGGCGTGGCGCGGCTGGCCGGCGGAGACGATCTCGGCCTGGGGCGCGTCGCGCTTCCAGTCGGCGAGCTCCTCGGGGCTGGGGTCGATCAGCAGGGCGACGGGGTCCGGGCCCTTCGCGTCGGCGGCGAGGTCGGCGGCGACGCCGCGCAGCAGCGCCGTGCAACCCTCGCGGGTCTCGGCGAAGACGAGAGCCTGGCGGCCCGCCTCGGGCGGCAGCAGCAAGGTCTGCAGGGTGACGCCCTGCTTGCGTCGTCCGAAGCGGCGCCGGCGACGGCGGCGCGGCCGGGGCGCATCGGCGGCAGGAGCGGCATCGGCGGCGGACTCGGCCTGTGCGGCCGGCTGCGAACGCTCGCGGGCCACCGGCTCCGGCGCCGGCTGGCGCTCCGGCGCTTTCTCCGGGCGATCGCGCGCCTCGCGCGGCTGCTTCTCGCGAGCGGACTCGCCCTCCCCGCCTGAGTCCGCGACTCCGGGCGAGCCGGTGCGGCTGCGCCGGCGACGGCGACGGGGGCGGTCCTCGCCCTCGGCGGCGCTCTCGCTGGGGTGGCTCTCGCTCGCGGCAGCGTCGCCGTTGCCCTCGGCGAGCCGGTCGATCAGCTCGGCTTTGGTCAGCAGCCGGTACTTCTCGATCCCGGCCTCGGAGGCCAGCAGGTGCAGGTCGGACAAATGCTTCTGTTCCAGCTCGGTCTTGGTCATCGCGCGGCAGGTTATTCGACCGCGAAGCTGGACCGCGTCAACCGACGCGGCTGACCCGAAATCAGCCGGGATCAGCCGAACCGGCTAATCCCGGCGGCGGGGTCGATGCCCTCCTGCGCCACGACCTCCGGCCAAGCCTCCGCCTCACGAGAACGACGCCGCCGCGACCAGCCGAGCTCGGCCGCCAATATGTCGGCGATCGGCCTCACCGCCTTCGCCGAGCGCAGCTCCGGCGCCGCCAAGATCCCCAGCCGGGTGCGGCGCAGCAACACGTCGGCGACGCTGCGTGCCTGCTCGACGCGAGCCGCCAGCGCCACCTCGGCAAGCAGGTCGGGGCGGCCGGGAACGATCGGGCGCCCCAGCTTCGGCTGGGTGCGGGCGATCTCGAGGACTTTGCGGGCGGCGTGCCCGTAGCGGAAAGCCAGTTGGTCGAGCGCCTCCTGCCCCACCCCGTCCGGCGCCTGCAGGTCCTCCGGCCGCGCCGGCATGCCGAGCGGGATCTCGTGGGTGTGACAGGGGGCCTCGCGCCCCTCGCGCTCGACCAGCCGATCGACCGTCTGCTTCGCCATCCGCCGCCAGGTGGTGAGCTTGCCGCCGGTGATCGTCAGCATCCCCGAAGAGGTCTCATAGAGCTCGGCTTTGCGGGAGATGTCGACCGACTTGCGCGGGTCGCCGGTGGAGATCAGCGGCCGCACCCCGGCGTAAGCGCCGACCAGGTTCGACTCGCCGAGCGAGGTCCCGAAGAAGTCATTAACTGCCTCGAGTAGATAGGCGACGTCCTCCTCGGCCGGGCGGGGGTGCGCGGTGTCGCCCTCGAAGTCATTGTCGGTAGTGCCGACGAGGGTGCGCCCGTACCAGGGAAGGGAGAAGATCATCCGCCCTTCTCCTGCCGGGACGATGCAGGCGGCCTTGCCCATCGGCAGGTCGGCCTGGTCGATCAGCAAGTGGGTGCCGCGGCTGGGCGCGATCCGTGGCACGTCCTCCTCGCCCAGCAGCTCCTCGGGCCGGATCCGGTCGGCGAAGACGCCGGTGGCGTTGACGACGTGGTCGGCGGTCACCTCCATCCGCTCGCCCGACTCCTCCTCGACGAAGGCGACGCCGGTCGCTTTGCCGTTGGCGGAGAGAACCTCGGTCACCTCGGCCCCGTTCAGCATCACCGCGCCGAAGCGCTCGGCCTCGCCGAGCACGGTGAGGACGAGGCGGACGTCGTCGGTCTGGCAGTCGTAGAAGAGGTAGGCATCGTTCGGTTCGCGCGCCGCCAGCGCCGGGACCAGGTCCAGAACCTCGTCGCGGTCGATCGTGCGATGGCGGTCGGGGGACCAGTAGCTGTCTTCTTCCTCGGCGCGAGCGACGCGGCGCTCGCGGCGGCTGCGGCCGGCGCGGGTGGTCGCCATCACGTCGTACATGTTCAGCCCGAGACCGAGCTTGCGGTCGCGCCGCTCCTCCCCGAGGGCGGCGACGAGGAAGGGGGTCGGGTAGACGAGGTGCGGCGCCAGGTGGACCATCAGCGCCCGCTCAAGCAGGGCCTCGCGGACCAGGCCGAGGTCGAAGTTCTGCAGGTAGCGAAGGCCGCCGTGGACCATCTTCGAGGAGCGGCTGGAGGTGCCGGCGGCGTAGTCGCCACGCTCCAGCAAGGCGACCGAGTAGCCGCGCGAGGCGGCGTCGAGGGCGACGCCGGCGCCGGTGATGCCGCCGCCGATCACCACCACCTCGAAGTGCTTGCCGGCGATCTCCTCGATGGCACGGGAGCGGGTCAGCATCAGTCGAGGTAGGTCGTCGTGCGGTCGGCGCCAGGGCGCTCCGGCGCCGGCTTCTCCTGGCGCGGGTAGCCAAGGTGGAGGAGGCCGACGAAGCGCTCCTCCTCGGGCAGGCCGACGGCGGCGCGGCCGTTGGCGCTGCGGAGGATGCCGGGCGTGCGCCAGTAGCCGGCGAAGCCGCGGTCATGAGCGGCTAGCAGGACGATGTAGGAGGCGGCGGCGGTTGCGTGCAGGTCCTCTTCCTCTTCCACTGGGTCGCCGCTGAGGACGCAGGAGACAACGATCAGCGTCGGCGCCCGGTCGAGCTTTGCGGCGCCCTCCGGCCCCGCCACCTCCTTCAGCCGCCGCAGCGTCTCCGGCCCGATCACCCGGAAGCGCCAGGGAACGGTGAGGTTGTGGTTCGGCGCCCAGCTTGCCAGCTCGAGTAGCTCGTCGATCTGCTCCCGCGGCAGCGGCTCCGCCGCGAACGCCTTGTGCGTGCGCCGGGTGCGGATCGCGGTCTCGACGTCCATGCGTCGAGGGTATAGGGAGGGACCTCCTCTCTAGAAGAAGATCTGCGCCGAGACGATCAACCCGGCGAGACCGATGAAACCGCTGGTCATCCTCGCGTTCATCCGCTCGACGGTCTGACGGAGTTCGCGGATATCGGCATGCATCTGCGCTTCGAAACGGTCGAGGCGCCTGTCGACTTCGTCGAAGCGGTGGTTGACGCTCGCTTTGAACTCGTCGAGGCGCTCGTCGGTCCAGGTCTGCCTTGGCGTCATCACCACCATGATCCTAGCGTAATGTTTTAGCTGTAACGAAACAAGGCGCTATCGCAAAATTTGCGTGCCGGTTTCGTGCCGTTTCTGTGACCTAGAGGCCGTAGCGCCAGCGCATCCAGCCGCGGCGGCCGGCGAGTCCGAGACCGAAGAGGATGCAGCCGCTGAGCAGGCCGAGGAGGATCGCGCCGGCGGTGCTGCTGGAATCGTCCGTCGATTCGGAGGCTGGTTCTCCGGCGGCGTCGCTGGGCAACAACGGCGTTTCCGGGGCGGGCGCTGGAGAGACAGGCGAGCCCTGCGGCAGCGGGCTCCCGATCGAGCCGCCCGAGGGCTTCACCCCTTTGCCCCGTCCCCCCGGTGAAGCCGGCTGTCCGGCAGGAGATTCGCCCGTCGGGCTGTCTTCGAACCGTTCCAGGGTTTCGAGGGGCGATTCGCCCGGGTCCGGCGGCGGAACGCTCGAGGACGGAAGGCCGCCGCTGTAGTCCGGAGAGCTGCTGTTGGGCGGCGAGGCCGGCTTCGGCTTGGGCTCGCGTGGCGGAGCGGAGATCGGGAGGAAGTGGCTGGAGAGGGGGACGATCGCGTCGGCGGTTACCCAGACGGGCGAGGACTCTTGCCCCGGCGCCTGGAGGAAGTGGCCATCGTCTGCCTGCAGATCGCGCAGGTAGGCGAGTGAGCTCTTGCCGGTGCCGAACCCGGCCGGGTCTTTGTCCGCTGCAAGCAGGCCCTCTGAGGCCCAAGCAGTCGCCTGGGCGTTGGCGGCAAGGTTGTTGGCGGGAGCGAAGCCGCCGTTGGGGCGCTTCGCCTTGCGCAGGTAGGCGAGCGCGCGATCGCTGGCCTCGGATCCAGGCGAGAGCACCTGCAAGACGGCGCCGGTGATCTCAGGGGTGCTCGCGTCGCCAGGCAGGTTCCCCCAGCCGCCGTCCTTGCCCTGCACCTTGCGCAGCCACTCGACCGTCTTCGCGGTCGCGTCGTTGGCTCCGGCCGCCCGCAACGCCAGCACCGCGTAGGCGCTGGTGGCGGGCCAGCCCTGGTAGGAGCCGCTCTGGCGCCGCTGCGCGAGCAGCCGGTCGACGAAGTTTTCGCCGGCGAATTCGCGCGAATCGACCCCAGCCGCCTCCAGCGCGAGGATCGTCCGGGCGACGTCGCCGGCGTCCTTGATCTCGGCGGCGTGCGAGCGAAGGAAATCGACGGGAGATTTGCCGGCGGCGGTTACGTCGAGCGGATTGCGCCCGGCGGCAGCGAGGGCGAGCATCGCCCAGGAGGTCATTTCCGCACCGGCCTCGCGACCGGAGTCGGCGGCAAAGCCGCCGCTGGGGCGCTGCTGGGATGCGAGCCAATCGGCGGCACGGCTGACGTCGGAGGCTTGGGCGGCGGGTGCCGCGAGGGCCGCCGCCATCGCCACGAGCAGGAGCGCAATACCGCCGCGGAGGGCGCCGCCCCACTTCCCGCCTGACCCCCCGAAGCTCTCTTTCGTCCCCCGTCGCTGCCATTCGAAGCGTTGGCGAAAGCGGACGAGCATCCGCACCATCGCCGGGCCCGCCACCAGCGCAAGCACGACGTTGCCGAGGACGTGGGCGATTTCAAACGGGACCGCGCGCCCCTCAAGCACCCAGAAGTGCTTCCACGATAGGTCTCCCCCATAGGTCGCCATCAAGGAGAAGTTCATCAGAGCTCCGTACAAAATGCCTGCAATGCCGCAAACGCCGGCGAGGACGAAGCGGCTGGCGTTACGCGCGCCGAGCGCGAGGAGCGCTCCGAGCACCCCGCAGAGACCCCAGGCCGCCATTTGCCACGGCGTCCACGGACCTTGGCCGAACCAGAAGTTGGAGACGAGGCCGGCGAGGGCGCCGACGGCGAATCCAGGGGCGCCGCCGAGGGCGTAGCCGGCGAAGATGACGATGTCGGTGGTCGGCTTGACGTTGGGGAAAGCGGCGAAGGCGATCCGGCCGACGATTGCCAGCGCGGCCAGCGCAGCCACCAGGGCGACGACCTGCGAAGGCGGCCGCGAACGCTCATACCAGACGAAGCCGCCGAGAAGGACGAGGCCGAGGATGACGAAGCTCGTCAGCTGCCAGCTCATCCGAGCCCGTCCTCCAGCACCGCCGCCCCCTGCTCCGGCGTCACCACTCCCGGCAAGTCGAGCACCCGCGCGACCTCGGTAGCGAAGTACC
This sequence comes from Solirubrobacterales bacterium, assembly GCA_035940865.1. Taxonomy (GTDB): domain Bacteria; phylum Actinomycetota; class Thermoleophilia; order Solirubrobacterales; family 70-9; genus VAYN01. Next base: position 135,525 of record DASZEL010000002.1, on the reverse strand, counting down.
AGCCGCCGGAGAGGATCTCCTCCATCGGCCCGTCGGCGATCACCACCCCTTCGCCGAGCAGCACCACCCGCTCGGCGAACGCGGAGGCGAACTCGACGTCATGAGTGGCGACGACGACCGCGGCCCTACGTGTCGACTTAGTTACCTCATCGGTAACAAAGTCGACATCACCGGCCAGGCTCCGGATCAACGCGACCAACTCGTCCTTGCGAGCACGGTCCATGCCGCGGGTCGGCTCGTCGAGGGCAACGACCGCTGGGAGCTGCTCGCCCTCCATCCGCCCCGCCAGCGCGATCGCCAGCGCCAGGCGCTGCCGCTCACCGCCCGAGAGGTCGCGCGGGTCGGCCTCGACAGCGTGCTCTAGACCGACCACCCGCAGTGCTGCCATGCCCTCGGCGCCCGGCAGCTCGTCGCCGACGCGCTCGCGGACCAGGTAGTCGCTCGGGTTCTGGGTGAGGAGCGCGATCGAGCCGACTTCGAGCTTGCCGGCGACGGGCTCGTGCAATCCCGCAGCCGTGCGCAGCAGCGTCGACTTGCCGGCACCGTTGCGGCCCATCAGCGCGATCCGTTCGCCGGGGCGCACCTCGAGGTCGATCCCGCGCAACACGTCCCGCAGCTCCTCGCCCCGATCCAGCTCGACCCAGAGGTTCTTCGCCTCCAGCACAGGCTCGCCGGAATGGAGGTCGCGCACCCTCCCCACATTGCAAGCAGGAGGGTGCGCGACCCCCATCCCGCGAAGCATCTGTTTCGCGTCGCGGACACCCACAGGCAGGGGCGTCAACCCGGCGAGGGAGAAGAGCTTGGCCGCGGGAGTCGAGAGCGCGGCGTCGCTCTCACTGGACCACAACAAGAAATCGGCCGGCGCGCCGTCGAAAGCGACCGTCGCCGCCTCCATCGCCACAACCCGGTCCGCCGCAGCGAGGCACCGCTCCAGCCGATGTTCGGCCAGCAGCACCGCCACTCCCCACTCCTCGTTCAGGCGCCGCAGCAGCCAGATCAGCTCGTCGCCGGCAACCGGGTCGAGCTGTGAGGTCGGCTCGTCAAGGAGGATCAGGCGCGGGCGGGTGACGAGGGCGGCAGCGAGGGCCACGCGCTGCAGCTCGCCGCCGGAGAGGGTGTCGACGGCGCGATCGAGCAGGTGCGGGATCGCCAGCGCCAGCGCCACCTCCTCGACCGCGCGGGCGCGGTCGCTCGGTTGGTCGCCGCGCATCTCCAGCGGCAGCTCGATCTCGGCGGCGACGGTGGTCGAGACGACCTGCGTCTCCGGGTCCTGGGCGAGATAGCCGACAGCAGCGGCGAGCTCGCCTGGCCCTGCCTCAACCGCGTCGAGCTCGGCAACGCGGACCTCCCCCTCGATCTCCCCGCCATGGAAATGCGGCACCAGCCCGCAGGCGGCTTTGAGCAGGGTCGACTTGCCCGAGGCAGAACGTCCGGCGAGGAGCACGAACTCCCCAGGGGCGACCTTGAGCGACACGTCCACGAGCGCCCGCTCCGCGGCTTGCGGATAGGAGTAGCTGAGACTCTCGACCGCAAGCGCCGGCGCCACCCCCCGCCTGATCGCCAGCTCAGACACCCGCCACCCCCTGCTGACGGGACGATTTCCCTCCATATGGGGGTACTTTCATCCCGTCGGCATCTGGGGCGCGGCGCCTCACCGGGCGGCGAAAGGGGACGAGGCCGCTGAGGGTGACGATCGCGGCCACGGCGATCGTGGCGAAGTTGAGGCCGATGGAGACGGTCGGGTAGGCCTGGAAGTCATCGGCGCCGAGGAGCTTGCCGGCGATCGCGGTGACGAGGACGAGGGCGGCGGTGGCGTAGAAGCGGCGGTCGTAGCGGGACGAGGTGCGGCGGGTACGGACTCGCGGGCCTTCGAGGCTGTAGCCGCGTAGCTCGAGGGTGGCGGCGACGTCGACGGCGCGGTCGAGGGAGCCGGCGAGCAGGCGGCGGGCCAGAGGAGCCTTGCCGACAGGTGCCGCGCCGGGGCCGCGGAGAGCAGCCGCGTCGCGAAGGCGGGCGGCATCGGCGGCGGCGACCGGGACCAGGCGCGAGACCAGCGTCGCCGTCAACGCCGAGCGCCCCGCGATCGGCCGCAGCGCGCGCAGGACGCGGTCGGGGTCGACGCAGGCCGAGTAGACGGCGAAGGCGACGATCGTTGCGGCGGCGATGAGTCCATAGGAGACGCCGGCGATGATCGCCTCGAGGGTGACGTCGACCCGCCCCAGCAGCGGCCAGTGGCCGAGTCGCGCCACCACGGTCTCGCCGCGGCTGGTGACGAAAGCGTTCACCACAGCGATCAGCAGCGCCAGCGAGAGCCCCATCTTCAGGGCTGAGCGGACGGCGGTGCGGGCGCCGGCGAGGATCCCGGCCAGGGTCGCTGCCGCGCCGGCGGCCAGCAGGATCAGCGGGTTGAAGTAGAGGAAGGCGACGACGACGATCGCACCGAGATAGGCGACCGCGGCCCCGGGCGGAGCGTCTTGCAGCGGCCCGCGCCTCGGCTTGTAAGCGAAGGGCGACCTCATCGCCCCGGTTCCGGCAGCGCCGTCTCCTGTCCGTTCTCGATCGCCACCGCGTAATGGTCGCGCAGGTGCTCCTCGTCGAGGGCGTCGGCGGCGGCGCGCACCCCCGCAGCCGTCTCGCCGGTGACCAGCCAGACCGGCGGCCCGCCGTAGCGGCTGGTGGCCGCAACCAGGCCCACGTCCGATCCGAAGCGCCTGCCTGGAGCACCATCCTCGTCGAGGGCCACAAGCTCGGAGGCTTCGAACTTCGCATAGACGCCGCTTTCGCCGGGGCCTGCTTCGAGCAGCTGCGCGGTCGGGTCCTGCCGCAGACGATCCCAGGGACCGACGAGCATTCGGATCGCTCCCTTGGGGGAGCCAGAAGACGGCTTCACGCCTTCTCTCTCCAACGCCTGCCGAGCCGTCGCGCAGGCGCTGCCACCGGCGTCGCATTCGAGCACCACCGGATAGCGCTTCCCAGCCACCCCGTCCACGAAAGGCGCCGGCCACGAACCGACGACCGCGGGGACGTGGTTGGCCGCCGACCAGTCGCGGTAGTCCCACCAGATGCGCTCGTCACTTTTCAGATCGACCTCCGCCGCCCCGACCGGCGACTCGACCCCGTCGACGAAGAAGAACCAGTCGTAGGGGTCGCCACCGCGTTCTCCCTCGGCGACACCGTCGATCGAGTGGACAAAGCCACCGCCGAAGCGGGTCTCGACCTCGGCGCTCGCTTCCAGCACCCGCATCACGGTGTCGGATTCCTTCGCCTCGAGCGAGCGCTGCAGCGCCGGTACCGCGCCGAATTCGCGCGTCACCCTCAGCCCCACCGAGCCGACGTCCGCGCCGGGGCCGAGACCGCAGCCGGCGGCCGCGAGCGCCGCTAGGAGCAGCGCGATCGCGACCGCCATGCTGCGGCGTCCGGTCATCTGACGGAGCCGGCTCGGCGTCCCGTTACTTCGGGCACTTGCCCCCCACGCAGACCGGCTCGCGGGCCGAGGGGATCTGAGCGTCCGCCCGCGCGATCAGCCGCGCCGGCTTCCTCAGCGTCACCTTGGTGCGACCGTCAGGGCCGGTGGCGATCGTGGCCCCGGTCACCTTGACGTCGGCCGCGGGCGTGCCCTTCCCCTTTTCGTCGTAGGAGAAGACGCGCACCGTGAACGGCACCCCGGGCTTGACGTTGGCGGGAGCCGACAGCACCAGCTCGGTCGGGTACTTGTAGGCGGGCGCTTCGGTCTTCGCCAGCGTCCAGAGCACTTCGTCGCCCGGGTGGATGACCGCCGCGTCGCCGCTGACCGGCAGCGACTTATGGTTGACCTTCAGGTACCAGGACGAGCTGCCCTTGGCGATGCTCTTCCCGATCCCGCACAGCGCCAGCCCGAAGTCGAAGCTGTCGCTGATCAGCAGCGGCCGCAGCGAAGCGACTGCTTTGGAGGCGCGGGCGAGCACGCCCATCGCGGTGTTGCCCTTGATCGTCACCGGGTCGCCACTGCCGCCGGAACCCTTGCCGAAGCATTCGGCCTTGGGACTGGTCTTAACCGTGGTGGTCGCCGTCGCGATCGGCTTTTCGACCAGGACCTTGCTGCCGGCGCCGACCACGCGCAGCTCGGCCTTGAAGCCCTTGGCCGAAGCGCCTGCGGCGAGAGCCAGGGTCAGAGTGAGAGCCAGCGCGCAGAAAGCCGCCAGCCGGAACGGGGTGATTCTTGGCATTACGCCACCCTTTCCTCGAGGGTTGAATTGGCTGGGCCGGGGACAGGTCTCCTGGCTTCCGGGATCAGGGAGGACGCGCCTTCCCGGGGGCTCTGTGTCGCCTCCAGTGGCTGGCGCCGAGGGCGCCCGCGAACTCCTCCACCCGGTCACAGTGGCGGGACCACGCCGGACTTGCACCGGACTTCCCTTGACCACCGACCGATATGTACGCGGCGAGTCTATCCCGCCGCGGCGCTGACGTCCTCTAGCTATAGGCCTCGTAGTTGATCGAGCGCCAGCCGTCGTCGCCCGGCCTCTTCAGCGCCAGCAGGCTCCGCGTCGCCTCCTGCTTGCCCTCGGGACCAGGCCACTCGGCGACGATCTCGGTCGTGCCTTCCTGTACCCGCTCCGAGTAGCTGCCGCTGACAACCGCCGCCGCGAGCGCTTGCACCTGCCGCTTGATCTCCTCCGGATCCTCGGAGAAGAACTCGCAGACCATGTCGCTGCGACCCGGCGAGCAGACCAGCAGCTGGTCGGAGTCGAAGTAGACCTCGAGCGGCGCCGCCGAGAACTTCATCGGCTCCAGGTAGAGCGTGAGGCCGATCTCGGCTTCCTCTTCCCGCACCTCTGCCCATCCCGCCGCCAGCGCGTCCCGCGCCTCCGCGTCGAGGATCTCCTTGATCTCAGCAGCCAGACGGGTCACGCCCGACCGGTTATACACCTTGAACCAAAATCCGGCCTTGACTTATACGCCAAGAAGCAGGCCTATTCGTCCGCCCGGCCTCCGTCCTTCTTCCCACTCCCGCGGAGGCGGATCGTGCGGACGGGACGGGGCGTCCGAAACATCGTCAGCAGCGTGGTGGCCCGCCCGGATCCCATTGCTTCCCGCCGCTGGCGATCCCAGCGCTCGGTCGCTCGAAGGACGGCCCGGATCCTGCCGTCGTCGGCGAGCGCGGATGCATAGCGAGCGTGATCCCCAGCGGGATCGGAGCCATTGCTCTCGGCGGCGACAAGGCCCGCCTCCCGCAGAATCCGCAGGTGGTAGCTGAGTTGGCCGCGCTGGAAAGGCGGGAGCTCCGCTTGCAGCTCGCTGATGCTGTGCGGATGTGGGCCGCGATTGAGGATTCGCAGTACCTCGCGCCGAAAAGGATGGTCGAGGGCGTGGTGCAGGCTCGGTTCGAGCGTCGCCGCCAAGCCGGCCGAGAGGCGACCGTCCTCTGCTTCGACAGCATCCATGCCCCACCGCCCTCCTGCTTAATTACTTGCGGTAGCCCCTGCAGCAATCAGGGACTGTTGCGAGACCGTATGTGGAACCCGCAGTAGTTACGAAGGCAGATGGCGGCACTAATAATGTGCCGATTGTTGCTAGCTAACCGGAGAAGTGATTTCTTCTTGTAGGTGAGCACAAACACGGCACCCCGGCTCAGGCACTACTTCGTACCGTTCGACCGCCATTGTCCTCAGGTCATAGAGGTACCCGACTCCCAACATTGCCGGCGGAAGCAGTTCGGTGAGGAAGTGCATGACTTCGGCACCAACCAGTCCTCCCACTAAACCACAGGCCGGTCCCAAGGTCGCCGCCGGTGAAGGCTTGGCCCGTCGCTGCTCGACGGCGACGTCAAAGAGGGGGTATTCGCGCCGGTAGGCGATCGTCTGACACTCGAAACAGCCCGTCTTCCCGGGCACGTACAGCGGCCCGGCTCGGGCGACAGGCGGGTAATGACTCATCGCGATGAAGGGCACTCCAACTTCGAAGCATGCCGCGTTACACCAGTGCTCGATCTCGTAAGCCGGCCAGTCGGCGGCGTCGACGACCAGATCTGCACCGGCGATCACATCTTTCAGCTCGGCTTGACTCTCGATCCGTCGTGGAACCGTGTGTACATCTATGTTCGTGTTGAAGGCACGGAGCCGCGCGGCCATCGCCTCCACCTTCAGCCGCCCGATGTCCGCCTCCGTGTACTGGATCTGGCGGTTGAGGTTGCTCTCCTCGACTCGGTCCCCATCGATCAGCAGCAGCTCCCCAACTCCACAGCAGGCAAGCTCCCAGGCAGTGCGCCCGCCGAGGCCGCCGACTCCCAGGACCGCCACGCGGGCGGCTCGCAGGCGCGCCTGACATTCGGAGGGCGTTGGTCCGTCGTGGTGGCTGAGATCGCTGAAGTAGCGCAACTGGCGGTCAAACCGCTCCCGTTCTCTCAACGGGACCCGGACGTCGTCGCTTGCGTCCTCGAGCAGGTCCAACGCCTGCATCTGCTCGATCACCGTTTCAACCACCTCCACCCCAAACTGCTCGTGCAGATCCTCCCGTGACCTTGTTCCGTCCAAAGCGGCGAGAAGCTTGCGTTCCCCATCGTCCGGTTGTTCGATGCGGATGTCGTTTGCACTCGGACGCATCAGAATCAGGTGACCCTCGGGAGTTTCCACCTGTTCGATAGTCCTCTTGAGGCGCGGGTGCAATTGCATAGTGTTACTCCGAGTATTTTTGAAGAACTAAGGCGGCCCCTCACCTAGACGGCAAGGGGCCGCCGTCTATTTCAGCCGCCCTTCGAAGTGCTGACAGCGGGCAGCGTTGCCTCAGTCGCGTCGAACCTCATCCTGCTCACCCCCCTTCGCAAGATCAACGTATATATGAAGGTTCCTTTATCGCTGGCAGTTCAGGGCACTAATTGCAAGAGCGGAGACACCAGTTTGGGTGAAAAACCTCTAGTTCCGAAAATGGACTAGTGTTTTCAAACGCTCTTGGGTTCTTAAAGGGAGAAAGAAGTGCTTCCTGCGGTAAGCGACCACTCAGTTGGTTTATGGATAGGACCTCGTATGGCAGGGGCTCTTACCGACCCCTGGCGGTCGCGAATTTTGATGGAGTTGAGTGGGCGTCCGATGAGCCCATCTCAGTTCGTCAACCAGGTAGGGGGTGACCTGACGCACATCTCCCGGTGCTTTCGCCAGCTGGCGACCTGGAACTACCTCGAAGTGATCGAGGAACGTCCGGGGCGGCGGCGAGGAGCCTCGATCGAACACGTCTACCGGGTGATTCAGCGCGCTCATTTCGACACCACAACCTGGGAAGGACTGCCGCGTTTCCAACGCGACGTCGTCTCCAACTCCATCCTCGGCTCTTACTTCCATCGCGTCACCGAGGCAATAAGTGCTGGGACCTTTGACCAGGAGGTAGATCGCCATCTTTCTTGGGACGGAGCCGTACTTGACCAGGAGGCCTGGCGCGAGCTTGGCGCCGAGCTCGACCGAATCCTCTCCTGGCTGCCCACTCTCGAGGCCGCGGCGGTCGAGCAGCGGGCAGGCTCCGAGCAAGAGCAGATACCGACCACGGTCGGGCTCGCAGCCTTCCGCTCGCCCCAGCCGGCCGACGTGATGCTGACCGCGCCACGGCGGCGCTCGAATACGAAGAAGCCACGGCGCTCGTCGTCCCGCCAACTGATCAGCATCGAGATGGCCAAGGCGATGCGCAACCGCTGGCGGTCCCGGATCCTGATGGAGCTGAACGCCCGGCCGCTCAGCCCCTCCCAGTTCATCGAGGAGGTCGGTGGCTCGCCCTCTCACATCTCCCGCTGCTTCCGTCAGCTCGCCGAGTGGGGCTACATCGAGGTGATCGAAGAGCGCCCGGGGGGCCGGCATGGCGGCGGCGTCGAACTCGTCTACCGCAACACCCAGCGCGCCCATTTCGACACCGCGGCCTGGGCCGATCTGCCCCCCTTGCTGCGCAGCGAGTTCTCCAACTCGATCCTCGGTTCCTACCTGGCCCGGGTGACCGAGGCGATCCATGCCGGCACCTTCGATGCCGACCCCGATCGTCACCTGAGCTGGATCCCGCTGACCCTCGACCGCGCCGCTTGGAGCAAGGTCTCAAGCCGCCTCGACGAGATCCTCAGTTGGCTCTCCCTGCTCGAGGCGGAATCGCTGCAGCGAAATCAGGGAGCGTTCGAGGCTCTGATCCCCACGACCGTCGGGCTCGCTTCGTTCCGTTCGCCCTCGGCCTCCAGGGCCAAGTAGGCGCCGCTACTACCGGTCGGCTTTGGCGCCGATGTAGACGACCTTGTAGTCCCGGGCTTCGTCCGCCGGGTCGGAGAGAACGACCTTGTCGTCGATCTCCTGCATGCCGAGCACGGCGAGGCAATCGAGGCCGGCAGCGTTCATCGCCGCTCGCACCTCAGCCTCTGGGCGGAAGCGCTCGCGGTGGACGATCGTCTCGATGTCGTCGCCCTCGATCCGGGTTTCGAAGACCGACGGTTCGCCCTCTACTTCGCCGAGACCATGCCAGGTCCAGCTGCGGCCGTCGTGTTCGACGACGTGGCTGCCCCCCGACCAAGAGCCCGAGTCGTAGGTCCCTTTGGAATTGACGTCGAAGAGGAGGAGGCCGTCAGCGACCAGGTTGGCGCACATCCGAGCCAGAGCTCGCTCGAGGTCGTCCTCGCTGAGCAGGTAGTTGACGGCGTCGTTGAGCGAGAGGACAAGCTCGAACTCGCCGTAGGTCGGCAGCTCGCGCATGTCGACGACGTCGAGCTGCACCTGCTCACCGCCCTCCTCCCGCGCCCGCTCCAGCATCCCTGGCGAGAGATCGCAGGCTCGCACCTCCCAGCCGCGCCGCAACAGCGGCTGAAAGGCGCGGCCGGTGCCGCAGCCCACGTCGAGCGCCCTCCCCCGCTTCAACCCGTGCTTCTCGAGCTCGGGCAGCAGTACTTCGCCCAGCCACATCTCGTAGTCGTTGAGGTGGTTGAACTCGTTGTAGATCGGCGCGAAGGCGTCGTAGGTGATGCGCGCCGGATCCCTCTCCATCTGCGAAGCCTATACCTCGAACTCTTGCCGAATGCCGGTGCAGATATCCGTCCAGTCAGCGAGTTTCGCGGCTAGGGTGCCGGCCGCTTCATTGCCTGTCCGGTGATGGGGCGATGCCCAATCGACCGGAAGCAAAGGAGAAACGATGAGCAGGGTTATTTGGCGGCAGGCGCCGGCGCTGGTGGTTGCGGCGGTGGCGCTGGTGGCGGCGCTGGCGGGGACGGTGTACGCGGCCGCGAAGATCAACGGGCACGCGATCAAGGTGAAGTCGCTGCCGGGTAACCGGTTGGCGCCGCACTCGGTGCCGGCGAACCGGCTGAAGCCAGGGACGATCCCGAACGTGCAGCTGGCTCCGGGCTCGATCCAGGGCGACCGGCTGGCTCCTGGATCGGTGACGGGGCTGCAGGTCGACGTCTCCACCCTCGGCCAGGTGCCCTCGGCCTTCCACGCCGAGACGGCTGAGTCCGCCAAAGACGCGGAAACGGCGCTCAATGCCGCCAACGCGGTGAACGCGCAGACCGTCAACGGCTACCACGTCGGCTGCAAACCGGGGACGCGACTCTTTGCGGGGGCCTGCTGGCAGATCGCGGCAAACTCCAGCGCCCTCAACCCGGCAGCGGCCGCTGCGACGTGCGCCAATGAAGGCGGCGAGCTTCCAAGTCCGCTGCTGCTCGCTGCCTTTTCGCAGCAGCCGGGCATCACGCTGGCGGCAGGAGACGAGTGGACCGGAGATATACCCGTCGTCAGCGGGTCGAATGTTTACGCGGTGACGACCGTGTCGGCGTCTGCAGCTATCAACTCATCGCCTGCAAGTAACACCAGGAGATTCCGCTGCGTCATCCCGCTCCTCAGCTGACGCCCGAACCAACCGGCGGGGCGGCTAGGCCTGCCCCGCCTCCCTAGCCCGGCTTAGGCGTCGAGCAGGCGGCGGTAGTAGCGATAGTCGCGGCGGTCGGGTCGCAGGTTCGAAGCGAGCGCGAGGTGGTGGCGGGCGCGGCGCTTTTGGCCGGTCTTGCTGAGCGCCCGACCGAGGCAGAAGTGAGCGAAGTCGTTGACCGGGTGGGACTCGACCACCGCCTCGAACTCGATTGCGGCCGGGGCGAAGCGGCCGGAGCGAAAGTAGGCGCGGCCCAACGCCTCTCGAATCGAAGTCTTCTCGGGGGCGCGCCGGGCGGCCTCGGCGAGCGGCGCGGTCGCGTGCTCGAAGTCGCCGTCCTCGAGCAGCTCGAGGCCGCGGCGGTAGAGCGTGTAGGTCGGCTCCGGGGCTCCCTCGGTGGACATATATCAAGTGTAGGAGGGACGGCTCACGGACCGCAAAAACCGCGATTTAGCAGGCCGAATAGGCCGCTTTGCTACCGTGGATACACGGGTTCGGCGGGCTCTCTCGCCGGCCCAACTCCTATGAGCGTCTCTACTGCGAAAAAATGGACCTGCGACCAGTGCGGGGTGACCGTCAGCCGCGTCGGCGGCGAGAAGGTCGAACTGCCCGCAAGCTGGACCACCTCGGGAGAGGGCACCTTCTGCCTGCTCTGCCGGCGTGAGCGCGCCGCCCAAGCCGCCCTCGCCGCCGCCCCCAGCGGCTCGCTCGAGGACCGCGCCAAGCTCCGCCGCGCCGCCCTCGTCGAGTTCGAGGTCCGCCGCCGCCCCGGCCACGGCAACGGGGAGATCGCCAAAGCCTGCCGTTCCTCCGTCGCCGCCGTAGTGGCGGCGCGCAAACGGCTGAAGCTGCCGGCTCCGAACTAGCTCACACGCGTCCGCTCGGCGAGATCGCTGAGCAGGCCATCCATCCCGCACTGCTCGTGGACGCGGCGCTGGTGGTCGGCGCCGTTACCCTCGCTGACGATCCGCTCGATCTCTTCGAGGGCGCCGGCGCCGCCGAGCTCCTCGGCGTAGGAGCGGACTTCTTTGAGGATGCCGCGGGCGACCTCAGCGGCGGGAGCGGCGGAGCTCTCGTCGACCATCAGGCGCGCCTCGAGGCCGTAGCGCTCGGCCTGGAAGTAGGACTCCTCGATCGCCTCGCGGGCGAGGCTGGGAGCGTCGGGGCGGTCGATCTCCTTCGCCGCCAAGGCTTGGATCAGCGCCCCTATCGCAGCGTTGGCCTCGGGCGCGGCCTGGATGTCCATCCCCCGCACCTCGACGGTGCCGAGGTTCGGGTGCGGGCGCACGTCCCACCAGATGTAGGTGTAGTCGTCGACGCCGGCGGCGGCGATCAGCTGGTCGGCGACGCGGAGGAAGTCTTCGTAGTCGCGGAAGGCGCGCGGGAGCTCGAAGCGCGGGTAGCTGCGCACGGCGGCGGCGCGGGCGCTGGCGAGGCCGGTATCGGCGCCTTCGCGGAAGGGCGAGTTGGCGGTCAGCGCCGCCAGCAGCGGCAGGTGCCGCCGCATCGCGTTGGCAACGGCGACGGCGGTTTCGGGATCGGGCATGCCGATGTGGACGTGGAGCCCGCAGGGCGGCGTCGCCAGCAGGCCCGCCAGGTCTTTCTTCACCGTCTCGTAGCGGGCCTTCTCGACCAGCTGCGGCTCGCCGGCATCACCCGGGTAGACGCCGGAGCCCATCAGCCGCACCCCGGTCGCGACGACCGCGCGCCGCACCTCCGCCAGCTCGCGGGCGGCCTGGCCGGCGTCGTGGCAGATGCCGGTCTTCAGCTCGATCTGGGTGGCGAAGATCTCGGTCGAGACGCTGTCGCCGTGCTCGGAGTCGATCTTCTCCAGCACCTCCTCGCCGGTGGCGACCAGGCCGCAGCCCTCGTCGACCAGCAGCAGCTCCTCCTCGACCCCCATCGTCAGCGGCGCCGTGGCGCCGAACTTGTGCTCGGGTCGGCCTTCGCCCTCAGCCCGGCGCGCGTCCCCGACGCTTTTGGACGACGTTCCCATTCCGTGGGCGGCTACCCCACCCCAGAGCTTCTTTAACCCCTCTTATCCTGCCCGGATGACCGCCGCAGGGAAATTCCAAGTGCTCAGGGAACCGTCCTACCGGCGGCTCTTCCTCGGGCGTACGGCCTCGCTGATCGGCGACGGGATCTCGCCGATCGCCCTCGCCTTCGCGATCCTCGACCTGACCGGCTCGGCGACCGACCTGGGGATCGTCCTCGCCGCCAACGGCCTCGTGCTGGTCACGCTGGTGCTGGTCGGCGGCGTCATCGCCGATCGGATCTCGCCGCGGCGGGCGATGCTCGGCGCTGACGTAACGCAGACGGTCTCGATGGGCCTTATCGCCGTGCTGCTGCTGACCGGGACGGCGGAGATCTGGCAGCTGGCGCTCCTCTACGCCGTCGACGGCGCCGCGACCGCCTTCTTCAACCCCGCCTCGAACGCGATCGTCCCGCAGATCGTCCCCGCCTCCCGCCTGCAGGAGGCAAACGCGATGCTCACCTTCTCGCGCTGGATGGGGAAGGTGGCGGGCCCGGCGCTGGCAGGGGTGCTGCTGGCGCTCGGCTCACCGGGCTCGGCGCTCGCCGTCGACGCCGCCACCTTTGCCGTCAGCGCCGCCTGCATCTGGGGGGTGCGGGCGCCGGGGGTGCGCCTCGAGGGAAAAGGCGAATCTTTCGTCGCCGAGCTGCGCCACGGCTGGCACGAGTTCTCGAGCCGCAGCTGGCTCGTCGCGGTGGTCTTCTCGGCGGCGACCACCAACGCAATCTTCTTTCCCGCCTTCCAGGTCCTCGGCCCGACCGTCGCCCGTGACTCCCTCGACGGCTCCAGCTCCTGGGCCCTGATCGCGGCCCTCTGGGGCGTCGGCGGCCTGCTCGGCGGCCTCGTCGCCTTCTGGATCCGCCCGCGCCGACCGCTGCTCGTCAGCGAGAGCTTCATCCTCATCTTCTCGCTGCCGATCGTCCTGCTCGCGATCCCCTCCACCACCGTGGTGATCGCGCTCGGCGCCCTCCTCGCCGGCAGCACCGTCAGCCTCGCCGAGGTCCTCTACGAGACGACCATCGCCCAGCATGTCCCCCAGGAGGCGCTCTCCCGCGTGACCGCCTACGACTGGTTCGGCTCCCTGGCCCTGCAGCCGATCGGCCTCGCCCTCATCGGCCCGGTCGCCGCCGGGCTCGGGATCAGCACCACCCTCTGGCTGGGAGCCGTGACGATGACGCTCTGCCTGCTGGCCGTGATCGCGGTGCCCAGCGTGCGCAGGCTGGAAACCACGGTCCCCGACCCGACCCCCGTTCCCCCGCCGCGGCCGATCGAAGCCGGGGACTAGAGCGTCTTCAGAACCGCTTCGGCGGCGTTGAAGCCGCAGATGCCGTGGGCGCCGGCGCCGGGGGGCGTCGAGGCCGAGCAGATGAAGACGCCGGAGATGCCGGTCCAGTACGGGACCAGGGTGGCGCGGGGGCGGGCGAAGAGCTGGACCGGGGTGTTGGCGCCGCCGAGGATGTCGCCGCCGATGAAGTTGGCGTCGGCGGCCTCGACCTCGGCCGGGGTACGGGTCGAGGTGGCGACGATGCGGTCGCGGAAGCCGGGGGCGAAGCGCTGGATCTGGTCGAGGATCGCCTCGGTGGCGTCGCCGCCGTAGCCGTTGGGGACGTGGGCGTAGGCCCAGACCGGGTGCAGGTCGCCCCGCGAGCGCTGGGGGTCGGCGAGGTACTGCTGGGCGACGAGGACAAACGGCTTCTCCGGCATCCGCCCGCGGTTGATCTCCCGCTCGGCGAAGGCGAGTCTGGCGAAGGAGCCGGCGACGTGGACGGTGCCGGCGCGGCGGGCGGGCTCGTAGCTCCAGGGCACGCCGCCCTCGACGGCGAGGTCGAGCTTGAAGGCGCCGGGGCCGTGCTTGAAGCGCCGGTAGGCGCGGGCGACGCGCGGCGGCAGGCGGTCACCTGCGAGATCGAGGACGAGCCGGGGTGAGAGGTCGAGGACGACCGCGTCGGCCGGCGGCAGCTCGTCGAGCGAGCGGACCCGCCGCCCGGTTTCGATCCGGCCGCCGCGCTCTTCGATCACGCCGGCGTAGGCGCTCGCGATCGACGCCGAGCCGCCCTTGGCAACCGGCCAGCCGTAGGTGTGGCCGGAGCAGAGCAGCGCCATCCCGATCGCCGAGCTGAGCGGCCAGTGCAGCTCGGCGTAGGAGTGGGCGGCGATGCCGCCCCAGAGGGCCGCCGCCTCCTCACTCCCCAGCGCCCGCGCCAGCAACGTCGCCGGTGCCGCCGATGGCAGGCCGAAGCGCGCCAGGCGCAGCGGGTGGCGCGGGACGTGCGGCAGCGGGTGGTAGATGTCGGCGGTCAGGGGCTCGTAGGACTTGGCGGGCGAGCCGAAGATCCGCCGCCAGCGCTCCCCCGCCTCTCCCAGCCCCGCCGCAGTGGCCTCGATCGAGCGCAGGAAGGAGGCACCGGAATTGCCGCTCCCACCGGGGAGCGGGTGGGCGAGGTCGACCTCGGGCCAGGCCCAGGAGAGCCCGTAGCGCTCGAGTTCGAGCTCGACGGCCGCCGGCGCGGTGACCGCCATCGGGTGGGTGGCGCTGCACTCGTCGTGCAGCAGCCCGGGAACGGTCAGCTCCGAGCTGCGGGTGCCGCCGCCGATCCGGGTCTCGGCCTCGATAACCGTCACCTCCACCCCGCGCTTGGCCAGGATCGCGGCGCAGGAGAGCCCGTTGGGGCCGGAGCCGACGACGATCGCGCTGCTCATGCGCTCGCCACCGGGAACGGCCGCTCGTCCAGCCACGGCTGTCGCTTCGCCATCTCGGCGACATCGACGTAGCCCTCCTCGACCAGCCCCTCCGCCGCGTCCCAGATTCGGTAGTGCTGGCGCTGCACATGGGCTGGCTGGGACTCCAGCGTCACCACCCGCAGCTCCCCCGGCTCGAATCGGCACCGCTCCTGCACCGCCGCCAGCAGGCGGTGGTCGTGGAAGTGGCCGTCGCCGAAGTTGTAGCCGAGGACGACGCCGGCGACGATCTCCCCGTCGCGGACGTCGTAGGCGTCGAGATCCTCCACCGCCCGCGCCGAGAGGCCGTTGAGCGCGCGCCCGTGCGAGTGCATCGAGCGGAAGGCGAGCCCTTTGTAGACGAGCACGTCGATCATCTCGGGCTCGTAGAACTTCAGCAGCTGCTCGACCACGATCGGCGCCGACTTCACGATCCCGGCGTCGAGCTTGGCCTCGGCGCTGCCCTCCTTGCGGAACAGCCACTGGCTGGTCGCCCAGTTGCCGGCGTAGTAGCGCATCGAGGGCAGGAAAGAGATGAGGTCGGGCCGGAAGTTCCCCAGCACCGGCAGCCCGACGCAAGTGAGGGCGAGGATCGCCAGCAGCAGCGGGTCGTCGATCGTCGCCCAGGGGACGTCGGCATAGTGCCCGAAGAGGAAGAGCAGGCCGAAGATCATGAAGACGTTCCACTCCAGCGGCACCGCCAGCGGGAAGGTCGAGAGGATGTGGGCGTGGAAGATCACCATCCCGGCGAGGGCGATCGTCCCGAGCAGGCCGCCGCTGGTCAGAAGCAGCACCAGCGGCAGGCTGAACTCCATCACCGTCCCCAGGTGCGCGGTCAGGGCGCCGAGCCGTGAGGGCAGCAGGTCCTCCGGGTGGCGGGTGTAGAGGCGGCGCTTCATCGCCCGCGAGCGGTTCCAGGGCGTGTTGCTGATCATCACCGTGACCACGAAGGGGAAATGGCGGTTCAGCTTCGAGGAGGCTGCGCCCCACCAGATACAGAAGAAGACGAGCTGGGCGGCGATGACCAGGTTCGTCAGCGGGAAGAGGAAGATCAGCGCCAGGTTGCCGTAGATCTCCGCTCGCGCTGCCAGGAACGGGACCTTGTCGCGGAGGCCGAGGGCGGCGAGCAGCGCCAGCATCACACCGACCGCGAGCGGGTCGAGGCGGGCAACCTCGCCACCTGCCCACGGAGCGCTCCCAGGCGTCCCGCCAGAAAGCAAGTTGAAGAGCAAGGCCGCCAGCAGCGCTCCATATAAGGCGACGTCGAGCCAGGTCCGCGTCGTCCCCCGCGTCCCCGGCACCCGCTCCGGCCAGGGCGGCAGCCGCGTCGTCCCCGGCCGCAGCCAGTAGAGGAAGCCGCCGACCATCGGGCTGAAGCGCAGGGTCAGCGGCAGCGAGCCGGCGCCGAGCCCGAGCACCTCCCAGAGCATCGTCCAGATCACCGCCTTCTCGAAGACGATCGGCTCGCTCCAGTGCGGCCAGCCGCTCGTCGCCTCGATCAGCAGGAAACCGCCGACGGCGTAGGCGAGGACCTTGAAGACGTAGAGGAAGTAGACCGCGACCGGCGTCCCGAAGCCGTTCAGCGCCCAGTCCTGGGCGAGCGGCTTGATCCGCTGCAGGTGCGGGAGACGCCGCCACTCGGCGATCTCGAACGGCGGCGGCGCCGGGTCTAGGAGGCCCATGCGTCCAAAGATTTCAACCGGTGCTCAAATTCGACCCGTGCGATGACGATGACTCTACGTCTTGTCTGGAGCACCGCCAACCTCCACTCCACCGCCGGGCGCGAAGCCGCTCTGGGGCACCCACACGGGTCCAGCCGCGCCCGCGGCGGGGGCAGCGTCGAACAGCTCCCGCCAGGCGAGAGGAACTCGACAGGCCCTATTCGGCGACCAGCCGCTCGAGCCCCTTTCCGTGCGCCTGCTGCAGGCGGCAGGCATCCTCTCGCTGCTGCTGCTCCTCGTCGTCGTCAACTCCTTCCTCAACGGCAGCGGCGGCGAAAGCCCCTTCAACCCAAACCCGGTCGCGGCGGCGGCACAACGCGCCGAAGAAGTCCCAGGGATGCGGATGAACCTGACGATGCAGTTCAGGACCGAATCCAGCCCCCCTGTCACCATCACCGGGAAAGGCACCTTCAACGGCGAAGACAACCTCGCCGAAATCACCTACGACGCCGCGATGGAGGGGCAGCAGATGAAGTTCGACGCCCTCCTCGGCGAAGACGCCTGGTACTTCCGCTACCCCCAGTTCGCCGGCCAGATGCCCGAAGGGAAGGAATGGATCAAGCTCGAAGGCTTCCCGGGGCAGGAGGACTTGAGCTCCCCCGGAGTCGGCAGTCCCGAAGAATCGCTGGGGATGCTGCGCGCCAACGGTGGCGTTCGCCAGCTCGGTCAGACGAAGATCGGCCGCGTGCAGACCACCCGCTACCGGGTGACCATGTCGCGGGAAGAGCTCGTGCAGGGACTGCACACGCAGGGCAAGGACGAACTCGCCGAACAGGTCGAACAGGCGGGGTCGCAGTTGGTCGGACCCGTCCATGCCGAAGTGTTCATCACCGCGGCCGGGATGCTGCGTCGCATGCGCACGGTTTCGACCGCGCTTTCAGACGGCAAGGCCGTGACGACGGAAATCCGCGCGGACCTGTTCGACTACGGCATCCATCCGGAGATCCAGCTTCCCGACGACTCCCAGGTCCTCGACCTAGGGCCGGAGCTGCGAGAAAAGATGGAAGCGCTGGGCCAGCCCAGCTAGGCCTCATGCAACCCTGGGCGGGATGGCCTACCGCCGCATCCTCGCCTCCCCGCACGTCCTGCAGCTGACGATCGCCTCGGTCGTCGCGCGGCTGCCGGTGGGGATGACCGGGGTCGCCCTCGTCATCTACGTCCACGAGCGCACCGGCTCCTTCGCCGCCGCCGGCGCGGTCGCCGGCGCCAGCACGATCGGGCTGGCGCTGACGGCGCCGGTGTTGGGGCGACTGGTCGACCGGCGCGGGCCGCGGCCGGTGCTGGTGCCGGCGGCGGCGCTCGCCGCGGCAGCGCTGGTGGCACTGGTCCTGGTCGGCAACGCGGGCGGCGGCACCCCGGCGCTGGTCGTCCTCGCCGGCCTCTCGGGAGCGGCGATGCCCCCAGTCGGCGGGATCCTGCGCCACCTCTGGCCCGACCTCGTCGCCGAGGATCTGCTGGTCAACTCCTACGTGCTGGACTCGATCCTGATCGAGGCGGTCTTCGTCAGCGGGCCGCTGCTGACCGGCCTCCTGGCGGCGACCACGGGGCCGGCCGCGGCGCTCCTCGCCGCCGCCGGCCTCGGCCTGCTCGGCACCGTCTGGTTCGTCGCCCTGCCGCCGCTCGGCCGGGTCGAGCCGGCGCCCGCGCACCACCGCACCCGGGCGGGTGCCCTCGCCTCGCCGACGATCCGCCTGCTCGTCTTCACCGGCTTCCCGATCGGCTCGACCTTCGGCGCCCTCGACGTCACCGGCCCGGCGTTCGGCGCCGCCCACGGCAGCTCCGCCCTCGGCGGCCCCTTCGGCGCTTCGCTGGCGCTGGGGTCCGCGCTCGGGGCGCTGATCTACGGGGCGGCGCCAGAGCGCTTCGGCACCCCCGCTCAGGCAACCGTGCGATTGGCGCTCTTCCAGCCGCTGATCTGCCTGCCGCTCCTGCTCGCGCCTACGGTCGGAGCAATGCTCGTGCTCGGCGTCCTCGCCGGCACCTTCATTGCCCCGACGATCACCGCCCGCACCCAGATCGGCCGCGAGGCGATGCCGCCGGGCACCGGCACCGAGGTCTTCACCTGGCTCTCGCTCTCGTTGATGATCGGCGCCAGCGCCGGCTCTGCCATCGCCGGGCCGATCGTGCAGGCGGGTGGCTGGCGGGCCGGGGTCATCCTCGCCGCGGCCCTTCCGGCGCTCGGGGTGCCGTTCCTCCTCGCCCGCCGGAACCTATTGGCGTCTCAGCTGCCAGCGGTAGTCGAAGCGAACCCGGGAGCCGGCCAGGCCGTTTTCGACGAAGCCCGTCTCGGGCAGCCGGACGACGAAGCGGTAGTCCCGCCTCGCTCCCGATGACAGCAGGCCCAGGTGCAGCGTCGGCATCGCCGCAAGCGCGCCGTGGTAGACGAGCGTCCGCGAGCCGGGAGTGACGTTGTGGATGCGCAGCCGAAGCGCCCTGGCCAGCGAGGCGTCATCGGCTCCAGGCCTCTCCAGCAGATGGGCTCGGGACAGCAGCAATCGAGCGGCCGCGCCACGGTTGCGGATCGTCACTCTCCCGCCCACCGAGCTTCCGGGCGCCAGCGCGGGGGCCGTGAGGATCGCCCCTCCCCCGCGGGAATCGCCGATCCGCAGCGCGCCGGCGGCGGAGAGCCGAAGCCCGGCGTCGTGACGCGGCTCTGCCCTGCCCTCCGACCAGGCGAGCGCCGTCACCGCGAGAGCGAGCGTCAGCGCCAGGCTCGCCAACACCACTGCCTCGTGCCGAGCCCGCCCCCGCATCAGAACTCCCGGTCGGCCGCCCCGGACTCCGTGACGGCCGTGGTCGAGACGCCGTTGCCGGCGGCGTCGGTCGCCGAGGCCGAGGGCGTCCAGGTCATCGTCCCGTTGGCGGCGGCGTTGATCGCCGCCGCCGACTGCGTCCCCAAGGTGATCGTCACCGTGCTGCCGCTGAGGACCATCTTCGAGGCGGTGCCGGTGGCGCCGAAGGTGAGGTTGGCGCTGGTGTAGTCGCCGGCGCCGAGGTTGACGCTGCCAAGCGGCAGCTGAGTCGTGTTGGCGGAGTTGAAGATCGTCACCGTGTCGTTGGTGGTGCTGCCGTTGTTGAGGCGGACGACGACGTTGGTCGCGGCGCCGCTCCAGCCGGCGAGAATCGAGTTGGGATCCGGCGCCTCGCTGAAGGCGAAAGAGAACGTGTCGCCTGCCTCGGCGAGGCCGCTGCTCGTGCCGCCGTTGGCGGTCTGCACGTCGGTGCCGCTCGGGACGGTGTTGTCAACGGTGACGGTGAAACCTGACTGGGTCTTCGAGTTCCCCGCCACATCGGTCAGCGTCAGCGAGTAGCCGTAGCTGCCGGCTGCCAGCGTCGAGCCCGCGGTGAGAGCGGCGCTGCGGCGGTTGTAGGTGACGCCGCCGGCGGTGAAGCTGCCGGACGCGAGCGCGACGGCCGTGGAGCCGGGGGTGATCGAGCTGACGTCGGCGGTGACGGTGGAGACGCCGCTGGCCGGGTTGCCGGTGTCGCTGACTTTGGCGTAGACGTAGTAGGTCCCGCTCTTCTTGATCTGCCCGACGATGCCGCCGGTGGTCTTGCCGATCGCCGACGCGCTCGCGGCCGGGGCGCGGAAGTCGGTGGCGGCGGTGATCGAGTTGCCGGCGTTCGGTGTGGCCGCGGTGAAGTTGCCCCAGACGCTCGGACGCGCCAGCGCGGCGGCGCCGAGCAGGACCGCCGCGATCGCCGCTGCCGTCATCGCCGGCCGCAGGGTGGCGCTCATGAGGATTTAACCTCCGGCGGCGTCGGCCGCCAGATCCGCACCAGCGCCGCCCCGAGCAGCAGCAGCGCCGGAATCGCGACCAGGGCCAGACGAGCCGGGCCGCTGTCGATCCAGGAAAGGGCGTAGCCGATCTTCGGGATCCGGTAGGCGACCCGGCCGACGCTGCCGTCGGCGGGGACCCGCCAGTGCTCGGTGGAAGTGTTGGCGTCGCCGCGGGTGACGAAGGCGACCTCATCGCCGAGCGCGCGGACCGACTGCACCCGGTGGGAGAAGAGGCGGCCGGTCCCTTCCGGGTCGACGAAGGTGACGACGTCGCCGACGCGGGCGCCGAGCGGCGAAATCGTCTTGGTGACGACGACGTCGCCGGTTTCGATCGCCGGCGTCATCGAGCCGGAGCGGACCGTGAAAGAGCGGTAGCCGGCGAGCTGGGGCGCCACCGCAGCCAGCAGGGTCCCGAACAGCAGCCCGAGCCCGATCCAGAGCACAAGCATCCGCAGGCGTCGGCCGGCCGCAATCATGGCTGCGCTTCCTCCACCGGCTCGAGCGCGACCGCGACGTTGCGGCCCTCGTAGCCGGTCTCCACTTCGGCGGGAATCCAGACGATCACCCGGACGCGCGCCGCGCCGCCCGGCTGCAGCCGCACGGCCTCCGCCGTGCCCTGGCGCAGCGCCTGCAGCGTCCCGTCAGCGAGGGTCGCCCCCTGGCTCACGATCCGCACCCGCGCGGTGCCGTCAAGTGCGGTCGAGCTGGCCTTCGCCCGCAGCCGAACCGCCAGCGTCTCGCCGGTCTGGTTGCGAAGCGTGAGTTCTCCCCGGGCATGGCTGCCGGGGCGCATCGGCCCGCTCGCGAGCAGCGGCTTCGGCGCCGCCGGCTCCACCGCCACGGCCCCGTCGAGGGTCGCCGTGAAACGCAGCGAGGCCGGCAGCACCCCGCCATGTCCGCCGGCGGGGCGCGCCGCCACGATCAGCGCCGCGACCAGGACGAGCCCGATCGCGGCGCCGATGGCACGAGTGAACCTGTCAGTAGCGAGGGTGCTCATGCGCCCCGCTACTGGTTGCGGGCCTCCCAGGTGAACGTGTGGGAGCCGGTGGTCAGGCCCTGGGCGGTATCCGGAGCGCTCGACTGCAGCGTCGCGGTCACCTGGTAGACGACTGCTTCGTTGGCCGCCCATTTGGTGCCTGAGCCGGGGTAGTCGGCAACGCCGGTGGCGTAGCTGTTTTTGGTGCTGCCGAAGTTCTGCAGCGTGCCCGAGTAGAGGGCGCCGCTGGCGTCAGCGGTGAACCCGGTGCAGCTGGGAAAGCTCGGCGTTGCCTGCGTGCCGGGCGTGATCGTCAGATCCACGTACTGGCCCAGCGAGCCGATCGTGCTCGTGGTGTAGATGCGGACGTCGGCGTCGATGCTGCCGGTGTAGGTGACCTTGATGCATCTGCTCACCGATTCGCCGGGCTTGGCGTTGGCGATGCTGTACATCGCGGCGCCGGCGTCGTTGTCGGCGATCGCGACGGTGCCGGCGGTGATCGTGTTGCCGGCATTGGTGGTGGTGGCGCTGAAGGCGCCGAAGACGCCCATCGCGGCGAGGCTGCCAAGCGCGCCCACACAGAGCGCCGTCAGTAGAACTTTGCTGCTGGTCTTCATTCAGGTACCTCCTTGCTCGTTCACTCGTGCGCGGCATTGGCCGCTGCACGGGGGATCGGAGACTTAGGTAGGAGGTACGTCCGGTTCTTGTCTGAAAAGCGTATGAATCCGTCAGACCGAGCCCGGTCTGGACGGATGTGCGATGCGGTAGCGGTAGCCGAAGCCGCGCACCGTCTCGATCGGGTCGACCCCCGCGTCGTTCAGCTTGCGCCGCAGGTAGCTGACGTAGAGCCGCACCTGCTTGGGATCGGCGTCGGCGTTTCCCCAGACCTCCTCCAGCAGCTGCAGCTGGCTCACCACCTGGTTGCGGTTGCGCATCAGGAAGGCGAGCAGCCGGAACTCGGTCGGCGTCAGCGCCAGCTCCTTGCCCCCGACCTCGACCCGACGCCCGGCGCCGTCGAGTGTGACCGTGCCGTCGTCGAGTGTCTCTTCCTCGCCACGGCCCCGCTCGCGCCGGCGCAGCAGGGCCTGGATCCGGGCCACCAGCTCCTCGCGCCCGAAAGGCTTGGTGACGTAGTCGTCCGCGCCCAGCTCGAGCCCCCGCACCTTCTGCACCTGCTCGCCCTCCGCGGTCAGCAGCAGCACCGGCGCGTCGCTGAGATCGCGGATCCGCTCCAGGACCTGCCAGCCGTCGAGCTCGGGCAGGCCGAGGTCGAGCACGACCAGGTCCGGTCGCTCGTCGAAGAAGACGCGCACGCCGGCGCGGCCGTCGGCGGCCTCGCGAGCTCGCATGCCGGCCCGCTCGACCAGGGCGACGACAAGGCCGCGGATGTCGGGATCGTCCTCGATCACGAGGATCGTCGCTTCGGCCACGCCGAATCCATACCCGATCGGAAGGTCGGAACGGCCGCGGGTCGAATCTCTGGGGGCGAGCGCCGATAAAGACCCAGGCATGACGACCCAGAACCAGGCGCAAGCCGCCGCCACCGACTCCGAGCTGCAGAAGCTCTGGCAGCTGGGCTTCCAGAAGACGACGCGTGGGATCGCGATCGGCGACGCCGAGGGGTTGCTGGTCGCCGTCAACCCCACCTTCGCGCGCATGCACGGCGGCGCCCCCGATGACTTCGTCGGCCGCCCCTTCCGCTCGTACCTCTCCCCCGGCGACGCCGCCAAGCTGCCGCGGCTCGCCGAACAGCTCGATCGCGAGGAGTTCACCTACTTCGACGCCGAATACGTTCGGCTCGACGGCTCGACCTTCCCCGCCGCGACGGAGGGGCTGCTGATCCGCGACGAGGACGGCGAGCCGCTCTACCGGATCGCCTGGCTCACCGACCTCAGCGCCCGCTCGCGCGAGGAGCGCCGCCGCCGCGAGGCCGAGCGCCAGTTCGAGACCGCCTTCTCTCACGCGGCCGCGGGGATGGCGCTCTGCGGGATCGACGGCCACTGGCTGCGCGCCAACCAGGCCTTCTGCGAGCTGACCGGCTACGAGGCGGACGCGCTCTACGACCTCACTTTTTCCGACATCACCCACCCCGACGACCTCGAGGCGACGCTGGAGGCGGACGCGAGCCTGCTCACCGGCGAGGTCAGCGGCTACGAGTTGGAGAAGCGCTACCTGCGCAAGGACGGCGAGCCGATCTGGGTCAGCATCGCCGTCGGGCTGTTGCGAGGAGAGGACGGCGAGCCCGTCCACTACATCGTCAACGCCCAGGACATCTCCCTGCGCAAACGGATGGAAGAGGACCTGGCGCGGGGGGCGCACGGCGCTCCGGTCGACCGCGACCTGATGTGCATGGTCAGCGGCGGCAGCCGGATCGAGCGCCTGGAGGGCAGCTGGCGCGAGGTCTTGGGCTGGGGCAGCGAGGAGCTCTGCGGCCGTGAGCTGATCGAGTACGTCCACCCGGAGGACCGGGCTGCGACCCTGGCCGAGCTGAGTGAGCTGCAGCGCGAGAGCGGCAGCTGGCGCACCTTCCGCAACCGCATGCGGACCAGGAACGGCAACTGGTCCTGGCTGATCTGGTCGGCGATCACCCAGCCCGACGGGCGCCTCGCCTGCACCGTCCGCGAGGCCAATGAGCGGGTGACGATCGAACAGGTGCTGGACCTGCGCGGCGAGATGATCGCCAACATGGGCGAGGGCGTCTGCCTCGTCACCACCGGCAACCAACGGATCGTCTTCGCCAACCCGAGCCTCGAGCGGATGCTCGGCTACGGGTCGGGCGAGCTGATCGGCCGTCGCGCGGTCGAGGTGATGATGCCCGAGGACCTGACACCGGAGGAACAGGCGGAGCGCGAGGAGGCGGCACGCTGCCTGCAGGAGCAGGGGCACTGCGCTTACGAAGGGCGGCGGGTGCGGCGCGACGGGACGACGATCTGGTGCCGGACGACGACGACCACCTTCGAGCACCCCCGCTACGGCACCGTCTGGGTGGCGGTGCAGCAGGACGTGACCGAGGAGCGCCGCGCTCGCGAAGCGACCGCCGAGCTGGAGCGGGCGAAGTCGGAGTTCCTCAGCTCGGTCTCGCACGAGCTGCGCACGCCCCTGACCTCGATCCTCGGCTACGCGGCGCTGCTGCGCGAGGACACCGAAGGCGTGATCGACGCCGGCAACCACATCGACGTGATCGAGCGCAACGCCCGCCGCCAGCTGCGGCTGGTCGAGGACCTGCTCAGCATCGCCCGCATCCAGGCCGGCGAGTTCGAAGTGCACCGCTGCCCGGTCGATCTCGCCGAGGTCGTCCGCCTCGGAGTCGAGGCGATGCGGCCGGCGGCAAAGGAGGCGGGCCTGCGCCTCGAGTCCGATTGCCTCGGTCCGGCGCGAGTGCTCGGTGACGCCGACCGCCTCGACCAGGTGCTCGCCAACCTGCTTTCCAATGCGATCAAGTTCACCCCTCGTGGGGGGCGCGTCGCGGTGCAACTCAGGACGACCCCCGAGGAGGCGGTGCTGACAGTCACCGACACCGGCCCCGGGATCCAGCCGCAGGAGCGCGCGCGTCTGTTCGAGCGGCTCTTCCGCGGCGACGACGTCAAACGGCTGCAGGTCTCAGGCGCCGGCCTCGGCCTCGCGATCGCCCGCTCGATCGTCGAAACCCATGACGGGACGATCGACGCCCGCACCGACCCTGAGTGCGGAGGAGCGACCTTCGAGCTGACGCTGCCGCTGTTGGAGAGCGACTAGCGGGGAGCGGCGATCGTCGCGTTGCGACGCAGCTGGTGCCGGCGGCCCGACTTCTTGCGCGCCTTCTTCAAGCCCGGGGCCGCCTGAAGGCCGGGCGCTTTGCCCAGTCCGGGTGCTTTACCGATGCCCGGCGGGTCCACGCCGGCAACGGGCGGCACCGGCGGCGACGGCTGCTCGACGGAGCTGATGGTGAAGGGCGCGCCGAGGATCAGTTCTGCGTCTTCGTACTGGTTCTCGGCCTCGATGCGGAAGTAGTAGCTGCCCGGGACAAGGCCGGTGACGACGCCATGGACGGTGACCGGTTCGGTTCCGGACCCGATTCCTTCGAGGCTCTCGGTGCAGGGGACGGTTTCGCCGATGCGGATCGGCCCGATCGCGTCGTGCCAGTCGAACCCGGGCCAGCTGTACAGGCCCTCGTCGAGGTAGCGGAAGCGACAGCCGGTGAGCGACGACCCTTCGGGATCGACGGTCGCAGTCAGTTCCGCCATGCCCGGCCCGATCTGGGTCCCGGTCCCGTTGGCGATCGCCGGCCGCGGCCCATTCGGGGTGATGAAGTGCTGTACCGGTCCGATCGTTTCGCCTACGGCGTTCCAGGCCCGCACCCGCCATTCGTGTTCGAACCCGGCTGCCAGGCCGCCTTCCCAGTAGCGAGGAAGCGTGACTTCCTGCGCCACCGGTTCTTCCCCGGCGGGAACCAGGTTCGGCATGTGCCAGTCCTGGAAGCTTTCGCCAACCCGCGCGTGTTCGACTTCGTATTCGGTTTCGAGGCCACCCGGGTCGATCGAGAAGTGCAGCGTCGCTTCGTGGTTGCGGATCGGGTCCGCCGCTCCGTATTCGATCGTCGGAGCGCTCGCCGCCGCGGCCGATCCAGCCGGAGCGCAGACGCAAATCGCCAGGAGCAATAGGAACACCGCTGCTCGCCTCATCCGCAGCAGCGTACCGGCTGTCCCTGTACTCAGAAGACTTCGCGGAAGAAATCCTAGTTCCGGGTAATCGGGGCTAAGCGGCGGCGCGCAGGCCGACCGGGCGCGCGATCCGCGCCGGCAGCTCGCGCGGCCGCGCCGGCAGCGACGTGGGTGGCGACGCCGAGAGAGTGCGGGCGACGGAGGCGACCGAGAAGAGGACGCCGTCGGGCTCGCGGAAGAAGAACCACCTGATCCCCTGCTCCTCGGAGAGGCGGCTGACGGTCGCGCCCATCCCGATCACCCGCTGGCGCCAGGCCCGCTCCTCCCCCGGCGCGCAGCGCCAGGCGACGTGGTGGACGGTGCCGGCACCTTGGAAGGGGCGGTTCGGCGGCGGCGCGTCGCAGGCATAGAGGGCGGGCGCGGGCGGCGGCCCGATCCGCCACTCCCCCTCGCCAGCGGCGCTGAACCCGAGCCGGCCGGCGAGCAGGTCGAAGCTCTGGACGCTGCCGGCGACGAAGGCGCGGACGCCGCCCAGCTTCAGCGCCGATGGCGGGCCGGGGGTCGGCTCAAAGCGACGCGAACGCTCGGCCGCAGGTTGCGGCATCAGTTCATGGGCGAGTCCCTCGGGATCGGAGAAATGCATGGCCAGGGGGTCGCCGCTGCTGTCGAAGGTCATTCGGGTCGGCACGCCGAAGAGCTCGAACCGCGCCGCCCACTGCTCGAGCGCGCGGCGCCCTGGCACCCACCAGCGGATGCTGTGGACCATGCCGGGACCGGGAGCCCCGGTCGCCGCCTCGGGCGAGTTGACGAAGCGCAGCACCGCTGGCCCCTCCCGCCCGTCGCCGAAGCAGAGGTCGCCGCCGCTCGAATCCGGCAGCGGGCAGCCCGTCAGGTCGAGGTCAAGCACCCCGGCGTAGAAGTCGAGGCACTCCTCGCGGGAGGCGGTGATCGCGGTGACGTGGTCGATGCCGAGCAGCTGCATTCGCCGAATTGTATACTAATTGGATCAACAAACTGCCAAACATCCTCTACATCCACTCCCACGACACCGGGCGCTACGTCCAGCCCTACGGGTTCCCGGTGCCGACGCCGAACATCCAGCTGCTGGCCGATCAGGGCGTGCTCTTTCGCAACGCCTTCTGCGCCGCCCCGACCTGCTCGGGCAGCCGCGCCTCCCTCCTCACCGGCCAGTACTGCCACAACAACGGCCTGCTCGGTCTCGCCCACCGCGGCTGGGAGCTGAACGACTACGGCCAGCACCTCGTGCATCCCCTCCGCGAGGCCGGCTACCGCTCGGTCCTGATCGGCGAGCAGCACATCTCCGAGGACCCGGAGGTGATCGGCTACGACGAGGTGATCGAGGTCGACAGCCACCACGCCGCCGACATCGCCCCGACCGCGATCGAGAGCCTCGGCGCGACCGCTGAACCCTGGTTCATGTCGGTCGGCTTCTTCGAGACCCACCGCACCTACCGGGTGCCGACCTCGGTCCGCGACACCCTCTACTCGCTGCCGCCGGCGAACCTGCCCGACACGCCGGAGACCCGCGCCGACATGGCCGCCTTCAAGGCCAGCGCCCGCTCGCTCGACCAGGGGATCGGCGCCGTCCTCAACGGCCTCCACCAGTGCGGCCTCCAGGACAGCACGCTGATCATCTGCACCACCGATCACGGCCTCGCCTTCCCCAACTCGAAGGCGACGCTCTACGACCGTGGGATCGGGGTGATGCTGATCATGCGAGGGCCGGGCTTCCTCGGCGGCCGCGTCTTCGACGGCATCGTCAGCCACCTCGATATCTACCCGACGATCTGCGAGCTGGCCGGGATCGAGGAGCCGCCCTGGCTCCAGGGCACGAGCATGATGCCGCTGGTCCGCGGCGAGACGACGGCGGTCAACGACGCCCTCTTCGCCGAGATGACCTACCACGCCGCCTACCAGCCTCTGCGCGCCGTCCGCACCGAGCGCTTCAAGTACATCCGCCGCTTCGACGACTACGACCGCCCCGTCCTCGCCAACTGCGACGACAGCGCCAGCAAGTCGATCCTGGTCGAGGCCGGCTGGGGCGAGCAACGGGTCCCCGAAGAGCAGCTCTACGACCTCCTCTTCGACCCCAATGAGGCCAACGACCTCTCCTCCGACCCCACCCGCCAGCAGATCCTCAGCGAAATGCGCGAGCGCCTGCTCGAGTGGATGCGCGCCACCGAGGACCCGTTGCTGAACGGCCCGGTCCCCGAGCCGCCGGGCGCCTGGTCAAACGACCCGGCGCAGGCGAGCCCGAACGACCCGACGAACGCGGCTGAGCGATAGGCACATCTCTGAGCCCCGCAGTACCCTGGCGGGGATGCGCAGGGGGCTCCGCACGACCATTCTCTGCTTCGCCTGCCTAGGGATCCTCGCCCTGCCGGGATCGGCCGCGGCCGCGATCGAGGTCGAATCCTTCTTGTTCGATGCCTCGACGGCGCAGGCTGGCGCCCACCCGGACCTGACCGTGCACGTCTCGTTCGCCGAACCCGGGGCGCCGGAAACGGCGCAGGACGCAGTCGTCCAGCTGCCTCCGGGGCTCTTCCTCTATCCCGGGACCCTGCCCAGATGCGGACCGCAGCAGCTCGCCGACGACGAATGCCCGATCGACTCCCAGGTTGGCGTGGTCGACGTCCAGGTGGCCTCTTTCGGCAGCCTCGAAAAGACCCCCGTCTACCTGGCCGTACCCGAGCCGGGCGAGGTCGCGCGGCTCGCCTTCCACAGTCTCGGCTTCGCCGAACCGCTGGAAGTGCCGGTGCGGGCCGGCGCCGCGAGCGGTTACTCGCTCTCGCTGGCGTTCGAAGAACTGCCCGAAGCGATGCCGATCGCGAGCCTCGAGCTCGCGCTCTGGGGGGTGCCGCCGGCGCCGATCCACGACGAAGAACGCGGCCCGCACGCCTCCGAAATTCCCGGGGGCAGACAGGCCAACATCCCGCAGACGCCGTTCACCCGCAACCCCACCGCCTGCGGGGCGACCAGCGCCAGCGTCACCGCAAATTCCTACGAGGAGCCGGACGAATTCTCGACGGCGACGGCGAGCGGGCCGACGGTCACCGGGTGCGACAAATTGGCTTTCGAGCCCGCCTCCGCGTTCGCGCTCAGCAGCGCCGAGACCGCCAGCGCGGCTGGGATCGGGATGGAATACCAGCTCCCGCAGGACCTGACGCCCCACGGCCTCGCCACTTCGGATACCGAAGCGATCGCGCTCTACCTGCCGGGCCTGGCGGTGAACGAGGCAGCCGCCTCCCAGCAGGCGACCTGCACCCTCGCGGAGGCCAACCTCGCCACCGAAGACCCTTCCGCCTGTCCGGCGGCCTCGAAGATCGGCACCTTCAGCACGGCGCTGGCCGCCGGCGACGGCGCCCTCGAAGGCGGCATCTACTTTGGCGGCGCTGAATCTCCGAGCGAATACCGCCTCTTCCTCGCCGCCGGTGGCGCCGGGCCCGAACTGAAGCTCCCGGCCTGGCTGGTGAGCGCGGGAAGCGAAGCGGAACTCGTCATCCCGGAGCTGCCCCAGCTGCCGCTGGAAGAGCTCGACCTCCAGGTCGACCCCGCCGCCTCTCTCTTCCTCACCCCGCCGCAGTGCGGCACGTTCGAAGCCCTCACCGAAGCGTTCGACTGGAGCCGGTCGGACTTCGCCTTCGTCATGCCGACGCCTTTCACGATCGACTCGGGGCCAGGCAGCGGTCCCTGCCCGAGCCCGGCCGACAAGGCGACCTCAACCCCCAAACCGTCGGCCCCGGCCCTTCCGGCACCCGCCCAGAACCCGATCGTGAAGCTGCGCCGGCACCCGGTCCATCACGGCCACGATCGGACCCCGACCTTCCGCTTCGTCTCCAGCATCGCCGGCAGCACGTTCCAGTGCAAGATCGACCGCCGGCCTTGGCGGCCGTGCCACTCGCCGCTGACCCTGCACAAGCTCCGTTTCGGCAGCCACGTCTTCCGCGTCAAAGCGCTTGCCGCCGCCGGCGCGGCATCCCCAGTGGTGACCTACCGCTTCATCGTCGCCCGCCCCTGAGGGGCGCGCTCTAACCAGCCGCCTGCAGCCCCAGCAGGTCAGCGGCCTCGTGCACGACCGGATGGTCGACCGTCAGCTCCTCCGTTGCGGCAACCTCGAGCGATCGCGCGGCGCGGTCGAAGATCGTCCAGTTGATCCAGGAGGACTCCAGAGTCGACCACCAGCGCAGACCGAAAGCGTTCGGATGGGCTTCGTATACCTCTGCCGCCTGGCGCTGCGTCAGCTGTCGGTGACGGGTGGCCACCTGCGAAGGACGCAGCCCGGTCGCGAGCAGGGTCGCTGGGTCGTCCAGATCGACGACCGTGATCCCGTCATCGAGGTCGAGAGCGGCGAGCGAGAGCGGCTCCCCGTACCGGATCAGCATCGACGGCAGCAGCTTCCCGGTCCCCCGGAACGGGGCCAGCAACTCCGCCACCGCCGAGACGGGATCCTCGGCGACGTAGAGGCAGCCGTAGAGATCGGGGTTGTCGTGCCTTCCCCCTCCCTGCTGCAAGCGCGGGAACCACAGCGCCCCGCCCGCCTCCTTAGCCTTCGCCCGCCGATCGAGCGGCAGCGCCCGCCAAAGCCTCAAGCAAACCCGCCGGCGCGCTCGGCCGCCAGGGCCCCGAGCAGCTCCTGCGCCCGGCCCGCTCGCACTAGATCAACCGGCCGTCGATCCCCCAAGTGCGGATTTACCCCCAGCAGCCACTGCTCCGCCGCCTCAGCCGGATAAAGCCGCAGCAGGCTGGCCACGAGCAGCTCCAGCAGATCCACCCGCTCGGCGTTCTGCAAGTCGATCCCGCCGCCGCGCCGCCAGCGGGTCACTTGTGCAGGGCTGACGCCCAGCAGCTCCGCAAGGCGCCGCTGCGAGCCGAGGTCGTGGCTGAGCGCGGTGATCTTCTCCGCCGTGGCAACTGGCATGGAGAGAGTCTAGCGCAACGTATTTCGTTGCGCGCAATCTGACTAGCCGTCGAGCTCTTCCTTGGCGAGGGAGGTGGCGTCGAAGACTTCGTTCGAGTCGGGCACGTCGATCTCGGGTTCGAGGCCGAAGTCGAAGAAATCGATGCGCATATCGGTGGTTTGCGGTCCCTCACCTTCTTCCCCCGGCATCGACTGGACGATCCTCATTCGTCGAACCAGACCCTTGGCGTCGATCCATGCTTCGACTTGAGCGGGCCCGCCCCGCTCTTCGACGGCCGACGCCATCGTGTCCGCGCCCTCTTCTCGCAGCCGGTTGGCGCTCTCGGAGACGCTGATCTCGCTGCGGTAACGCGTCGTCGCTACGCCGCGTACATCTTCCTTCCCGATCTCGTCCACGCCACCAGCGGTCTGTTCGAGCAGCTCCAGTTCTTCCCTTGCGTCCCCGCTGGCCGGAAACGAGGAGCTGACGTCATCCCCCAGCGAGAGGTCGAGCCCCAGCCACTCGCGCCCGTCCGGCAGCGTGCCGAACCGGCTCGACCGCATGTACATCTTCGCCCCGTCCTGCACCATGTCCACCTTGACGAGATCGTTCGAATTCGGATCAGGCATAGTCACGGTCCCGCGACTCAGCCCCGAGCCGTCATAAGCCAGATGACCGGTGACGGTGAGTGACTTGAAGCGCCCCGGCTCCGAGATGACCCCCCGCACGACGGCGCGCCCGCCGCCTTGCCGCTGCGTCTTCACAGCAGCCTCCGCGATCGCGTTCAGAGGACCGCCGGTGCCATCCCCACTCCCCTGCTGGGAAGCGAAGACGACAAACAGGAGGATCAGGGTCGCAAGCCCGACACCGAAGAGCCAAAAGCGCCTCCGCCGAAGCGACGTTCGGTCGGGACCAACAGATGTATTCCGATCCTGCAGAGTGAGCAAGGCTACCGCTCATACCGCTACGGGGATTCGAACCCGGGTTCCGGAGTAGGGAAAATTCACGTCCCTCGCTACCTTCCGTCCTATCCTTGACGGCAATGCAGCACGCAACGGCCAATCAGCTGAACGCAGCGCAACTCACCGAGAGCGAGCGGCGGACGGTCGAGCAATTCGCGGCGCGCTTGAATAGCGAGCTCGGCAGCGATCTTCGCGCCCTTTGGCTCTACGGCTCCCGCGCTCGCGGAACCGCACATCCAGAGTCCGACGTCGATTTGCTGGTGATCGCCGAGGGCGGGCGGGACCGCTATGGGCGGATCGCCGGCGACCTCAGCGAAGAAGCCGCGATCTCCGAGGGCGAGAGCCCATTCAACTACTCGGTCCATGTCCACGACCCCGCGTGGCTGGACCGCCGCCGCGCGATCGAGTCTTTCTTCATCCAAGAGGTCGACCGCGACAAGATTGTCCTCGCCGGGAGCGCCCTGGATTGAGTCCCCGTTCCGAGGAGTTCATGGAACAGGCGCGCGACCGATTGGCCGATGCCGAAGCAATTCTGGGAACCGCCCATCCAGCGGTTGTAGTCAGCGCCGCCTACTACGGAATGCTCTACGCAGCCCGAGCCGCTCTCTCTGAGAGAGGCGAGTACGCCAAGACTCATAGCGGCATCTGGACGCTGTTCAGCCAAGTCTTCGTTGCCCCTGGTGAGTTCGACCAACATCTCAGCGCCCTTGCCCGCCGGGCCAAAGCCGCCCGCGAGGAAGGCGACTACGAGGCTGCCCCGGCCAGTCCTGAGGAAGCCGCCGGATTCGTTAAAGGCGCCGCCGAGTTCATCGCCGCGATTGAACTCCTGCTGACGAGCTGAAATAGCTGGGAGATCCAAATGACCCGCGTCGGGTCGTCGACTAGGTCCAGCGCTCGATTGCCACGAGAATCCGGTCCCGCTCGGCCGCCGCGGCGTTGATCGCGTGGCGTGGATCCGACGAACGTTCGTCGAAGTACCAGCCGAGACGGAAGAGTGGGAGCGAACCCTGTGCAGCCTGGATGTCCATGTGGCCCCATCCGCGCCCGCCCACACTCTCCTGTGGGGAAAATGATCCATTCCCGAACTCCGAGAAGAACAGGAACTGGGCATCCGTGCGCTTCTTGAGAATGCCCACTTCCCGCATGAGGACGAGTCCGACGTCGAGGACTGCCAACAGATGGGTCTTCGTTGGCGAAGCCCCGTCTGGGTCGCGATAGACCTCGACTTGAGAGAGCTCGGTGAATCTCCCCAGCGTGCTGGCACTAATGCCTTGCTCCAGGCACATGTCGTCAACCAGCTTCGCCGAGTTAGCCCACTCGCCCGAGTCGATGTTGGCGCGCTCAAAGGCGCTCCGTAACTCTGGCACCTCAAGGGCACCCATCGCCGACCCTCCTGCCGCACACAGAACAATTCCTACCAGAAACAAAGGAACTTAGTGGTGGGAATTACCCTCGGCGGACCCCAGCTATACCGCTACGGGGATTCGAACCCCGGTTTCCGGACTGAGAATCCGGCGTCCTAGTCCCCTAGACGATAGCGGCGAGGATGCGTCCATTTTAGCGATCCGCCGGCGGGAGGCGCGATGAGGCCGGGGATGGGCCGCGGGACGCCAACCGGTAAATTGCCTGCTCCGCGCGGCTGTGGCGGAAC
This sequence comes from Solirubrobacterales bacterium, assembly GCA_035940865.1. Classification (GTDB taxonomy): domain Bacteria; phylum Actinomycetota; class Thermoleophilia; order Solirubrobacterales; family 70-9; genus VAYN01. The sequence continues at coordinate 102,273 of DASZEL010000002.1, read as the reverse complement.
TGGTAGACGCGCACGGTTCAGGTCCGTGTGGGCGAAAGCTCGTGGAGGTTCGACTCCTCTCAGCCGCATCCCCTGATGACTAGGCCGCTTGGGCGGCCGGTTTCTCCTGCGGCGCTCGGGCGGCGTTGCAGGAGATCCCCTCGACGAAGGTCGGCCAGAGGGCACGGGGCATGTCGTGGCCCATGCCGTCGATCATCTTCAGGCGGGCGGCGGGGATGGCGCGAGCGGTGGCGCGGCCGCCGGAGGGGTTGACGAGGACGTCGCTCTTGCCGTGGATGACGACCGTCGGCAGGTTGAGCTTGCGCAGGTGGGAGGTGCGGTCGCCGGAGGCGGTGATCGCGTGCAGCTGGCGGGCGATGCCGGCCTGGCTGTGGCCGCGGGCAAAGGAGCGGGCAGCGATCGCCCGGATCCGCTCTTCCTCGAAGGGGTAGCCGGGCGAGCCGATCGTCTTGAAGGTTTTGACGGCGCGCTCGATCGCGGCCTCGCGCTCGCGCGGCGGTTTGCCGAGCAGGAGGCCGAAGGTCTTGTAGCTGGGGTGGCCGACGCGGCGGCTGCCGGTCGTCGACATGATCGAGCAGAGCGAGCGCACCCGCTCGGGGTGGCCGATCGCGGTGCACTGGGCGATCATCCCGCCCATCGAGGCGCCGACGACGTGGGCGGCCTCGATCCCGAGATGGTCCATCAGCCCGATGGTGTCGTCGGCCATGTCGCGCAGCCGGTACTCGGGTTGACCACGGCCGACGAGAAGGTCGAGCACGTTCGGCACCCCGGCTCTGCCGACCTTGGTCGAACGGCCGATGTCGCGGTTGTCGAAGCGGACGACGCGGAAGCCGCGCTCCGCCAGCATCCGACAGAACTCCTCGTCCCAGGCGATCATCTGCGTCGCCAGGCCCATGATCAGGAGCAGCGGCTCACCGTCCGGGTCGCCCATCTCCTGGTAGCAGAGCTCGATTCCGTTGGCGGGCGCCATCGTTTCCGCGGAAAACTTGTGCATCCCGGAAGGTTACCCAGCCTGGCTGGGCAGCCAAACCCGACGCGCAGAGGTTGACGTTGGTTCGGTAGAACGGTCGGGTGCGGACGGCGATCATCTCCGACCTCCACCTCGGCGTGGCCAGCGACGAGGACGTCCTCCGCGACGCCGCGGTCCGCCGCGTCCTCTTCGCGGAGATCGCGGGGGCCGACCGCTTGCTGCTGCTCGGGGACGTGGTCGAGCTGCGGAACCTTCCGCTCGGCCCCTCCATGGAGCGAGCCCGCCCGTTCTTCGAGGAGCTGGGGGAAGCGATCGGCGAGATCGAGGTCACGCTCGTCCCCGGCAACCACGACGCCCGCCTCGCCGAGCCGCTGCTCGACCAGCTCTCGATCGCCGGCGAGCCTGCGCTTGGCCTCGAGCAGGTCTACGCGCCGGCGCCGGGGCCGCTGGCGATGCTCGACGAGTGGCTCGGACCGGCGCGCCTGCAGGCCGCCTACCCGGGGATTTGGCTGCGCGACGACGTCTACGCGACCCACGGGCATTACGTCGACGCCCATCTGGCGCTGCCGCGGGCAGAGTGCGTAGCGGCGGCGCTGATGATGCGCCTGCTCGGTCCGCCGCCGCAACCCGCCACGCCGACCGACTACGAGCGGGTGCTCCGTCCCCTCTACGGATTCGCCTACGGCCTGGCGCAGGTGCTGCCGGCGAAGCGCCGCCGCAACGGCCCCTTCGAGCACTGGTGGGAGGTTCTCGCCGGCGACGCCAAGGGCCTGAGCTGGCGCGCACGGGCCGGCCGCGCAGGCTTCCCGACCGCGATCCGTGGCCTCAACAAGCTCCTGCGCGCCGACTTCGACCCCGACGTCACCCCGGCCGCGATCTTCCGCAGCGGCGTCGCCGCCGGGATCGAGCTGGCAGTCCGCCTCGGGATCGACGACGTCCACGTGATTACCGGCCATACTCACCGCGGCGGCCCGCTGCCCGAGGAACCCGAGTGGGAGCTGCCGCGCGGCGGGCGGCTCCACAACACCGGCAGCTGGGTCTTCGCCACCGCCTTCCACCACCCCGGACGACCCCCCAGCCCCTACTGGCCCGGGACCGTCACCTGGGTCGAGGACGACCAGCCCCCACGGCGCGTCCAGCTCCTACGCGAGCATTCCCATGAGCAGATGACGAACCTGATCGCGCGGGCTCAGGCGTCGGCCTGAAGCCACTCGGCAATCGTCGCGCCGATCTCCGCGCCCGCATCCTCTTGCAGGAAGTGCGAAGCGTTTGCGACCGGGCGCGGCGGTGGGAAGTTGAGCTCGCTGGAGACGCGCTCGCCGACCGAGAACGGCAGGATCGGGTCGGAGTCCGCCCAGAGGACGAGCGCGGGCCGGTCGTCCTCCCGCAGCGAGTCGGCGACGCGTTTGCCCTCGGCTGCACCGACCGCATCGGGGGTCGTCGGCAGGATCAGCGGAAAGGCGCGGACGCCGGCCTTCGAAGCGCCGTCTATATAAGGAGCGTCGTAGGCGGCAATCACCTCGTCGCCCGGATCGTTCCTACAGCCGCCTTTGATCAGGAACCCGACCGGCACGTCCTCGTTGTCGCGGACGAAGTCGCGGAAAGCGAACCAGGCGTCGCTCATCTTCTGGCGGCCGGTGAACGGGCCGGTCTCCATGATCACCAGGCGGGAGATGCGGTCGGGGTGCTCGACCCCCAGCCGCAGCCCGATCGGCCCTCCCCAGTCGTGGACGACCGCGGTGGCGTCGCGCAGGTCCAGTTCCTCCAGCAGCGCCGCCATCAGCTCGACGTGGCGGTCGTACGTGTACCAGCCGAGATCGGTGGGCTTGTCGGAGCGGCCGAAGCCGGCGTAGTCGGGAGCGATGCAGCGGTAGCCGGCCTCGCGCACCGGCGGGATCACCTTGCGCCAGAGGAATGACCAGGTCGGCTCGCCATGGAAGAAGACCACCGGCGGCCCCTCCCCCTCGTCCAGATGGGCCAGACGCAGCCCGTCGACCTCGCGGTAGCGGGACGCGAAGGGATAATCCGGCAGCCCTTCCAGGAGCTCGTCCGGGGTGCGGACGGCGTCGATAGGCATCGCCGCAGTCTAAGCCGCGAAGGGATTGTTGACCTCGAATCCCGGAATTCGGATCAGGATTCCAGACTTTTCTGATCGACTTTGTGCTAGGCTGCCGCGCCACTGATTGAGCAGTAAGACGCTCAAGAAAGTAAGTAAGTCGAAAAAGGAAGGAATCAACTTGATGCGGAACGCTCGCACTACCCGGCGGCGCAGCGTGACGGTCGGCCTCCTCGCCGCCCTCACCCTGCTAGTCGCAATCGTCGCCGCCGGCTGCGGAGGCAGTGACAGCAGCGCCACCGGCTCGGACACCGGCTCCAGCTCCTCCGGGGGCGGGAAGCTCGACGTGGTCGGCTACTCCACTCCGGAATCCGTCTACGCCGAAACCCTCGAGCCCGCCTTCGAAGAAACCTCGCAGGGCGCGGGCGTCAGCTTCAGCAACTCTTTCGGTGCCTCCGGCGACCAGAGCCGCGCCGTGGTTGCGGGCCAGCCCGCGTCGATCGTCCACTTCTCCCAGGCCGGCGACATGGAACGGCTCGTCGAGGAAGGCGAACTCGTCGCCAAGAACTGGGAAGCGAACAAATACAAGGGCATCGCCACCAACTCGGTCGTCGTCATCCTCACCCGCTCGGGCAACCCGGAGGGGATCAAGTCCTTCAAGGACATCGAGGACAAAGACGTCGAGGTGATCACCCCGAACCCGTTCAGCTCCGGCTCGGCCCGCTGGAACATCATGGCCGTCTACGGCTCGGCGCTGGAAGAAGGCGACTCGCCCGAGCAGGCGCTCGAGGCGGTCAAGACCGTGCTCGAAAAGACCGCCGCCCAGCCGGGCAGCGGACGCGATGCCTTCTCGGCCTTCGCCCAGGGCCAGGGCGACGTGCTCCTCACCTACGAGAACGAAGCGATCAAGGCCGAAAAAGAAGGCGAAGACGTGGAATACGTGATTCCGCCTGCGACGCTGCAGATCGAAACCCCAATCGCGGTCACCAAAGACGCGCCGGAGCCGGCAGCGGAAGACTTCCTCAACTGGCTCTGGTCCGACGAAGCCCAGGAACTGTGGGCTGAAAACGGCTACCGCCCTGTCAACCCGAAGCTGGTCGACCCGAAGCAGTTCCCGACCCCGAAACAGCTGTTCAAGATCAGCAAATTCGGCGGCTGGGGCAAGGTCAACGACGAATTCTTCGACGAAGAATCCGGCTCGGTCGCCCAGATCGAGACCGAACTCGGGGTCTCCACCTCCGGCTGATCGATGGAGGCAGGAACCCTCACCCGCTCTCGCGCCCCCCGGGCAGGCTTGCGCCTGCCCGGGTTGGGCGTCGGCTCCGGCTACGGCGTCGTCGTGCTCTACCTGAGCCTGATCGTGCTGCTGCCGCTGGCCGCGGTAGGCAGCGAAGCGTTCGCCGGCGGCCTCGGAACCTTCTGGGACCAGGTCACTTCCCCCCTCGCGGCGAAGAGCCTGAAGCTGACGGTGGTCTGCTCGCTGATCGTCGTCGTCATCAACGCGATCTTTGGCACCATCTTGGCCTGGCTCCTGGTCCGTGACGACTTCCCGGGCAAGGGCGCGGTCAACGCCGTGATCGACCTGCCGTTCGCGCTGCCGACGATCGTCGCCAGCCTCACCCTGCTGACGCTTTACGGCAACGACAGCCCGCTCGGGATCCACCTGGCAGCGACCCGCGCCGCCGTCGTCGTCGCCCTGATGTTCGTCACCCTCCCCTTCGTCGTCCGCGCCGTGCAGCCGCTGTTGCTGGAGATGGACCGGGAGATGGAGGCCGCGGCGGCCTCGCTGGGGGCGGGCAGCTTCACGATCTTCCGCCGCATCATCTTCCCCAACCTTCTCCCCGGCCTCGCCGCCGGCGTCGCGCTTGCGTTCGCCCGCGCCCTCGGCGAGTTCGGCTCGGTCCTGCTCTTCGCCGGCGGCCTGCCGGACACGACGGTCACCTCGGTCTTCATCCGCAACCAGGTGGAGTCCGGCAATGACGTCGGCGCCTCCGCCGTCTCGGTGGTCCTGCTGGTCGCCTCGCTGCTGCTGCTCGGCGTCGTCTCGCTAATCCAGCGCTGGGCGATCCGCCACGACCGCAGCTCGAGCGAGTTCATCCCGACGATCGCCAAGGACGTCAGCGGAGACGGAGGCGCACTGTGACCTCCAATCCCGCCAGTCGCTGGGGTCTACGGGTGCTCGGGCTCGGCTACCTGACGATGCTGCTGCTAATCCCGCTGGTGATGATCTTCTACAAGACCTTCGAAGAAGGGATCAGTCCTCCTCTCGACGCGGTCACCTCGCCCGACGGCCTGCACGCTCTGAAGCTGACGCTGCTGATGGTTGCGATCGCGGTGCCGCTGAACACGATCTTCGGGGTCGTCTGCGCGCTGCTGCTGGTCCGCCACAAGTCGAAGGCCAACGGAATGATCGACGCGATCATCAACCTCCCGTTCGCGGTCTCGCCGATCGTCATCGGCCTCTCGCTCTTCCTCCTCTACGGGACCGACGGCTGGCTCGGGTTCCTCGCCGACAACGGGATCAAAGTGCTCTTCTCGGTTCCGGGGATGGTCCTGGCCAGCATCTTCGTCTCGCTGCCGTTCGTCGTCCGCGAGACGGTCCCGGTCCTGCAGGAGATCGGCACCGACCAGGAGATGGCGGCCTCGACCCTAGGGGCAAACGGCTGGCAGACGTTCTGGAAGATCACCCTGCCCTCGATCCGCTGGGGCGTCGCCTATGGCGTCGTCCTCACCACCGCCCGCGTGCTCGGCGAGTTCGGCGCGGTGACGATCGTCTCCGGTTCGATCAGCGGGCAGACCCAGACCCTGCCCCTCTTCGTCGAGAAGCAGTACGCGAACTTCAACTCGCCCGGCGCCTACGGGGCCGCGCTGGTACTGGCGCTCCTGGCCCTGATCACCCTCTTCGCAATGAACCTACTGAAACGAAAGGAGGACGCCTGATGGGAATCTCAGTCGAGGGAGCAAGCAAGCGCTTCGGTGACTTTCAGGCGCTCGACGACGTATCGATCGAGGTGCCCGACGGGTCCCTCACCGCCCTGCTGGGCCCCAGCGGCAGCGGCAAGTCGACGCTGTTGCGGGCGATCGCCGGGCTCGAGGATCTCGATGCCGGGGTGGTGACGATCAACGGTGAGGACGCCACTGGCAAACCCGCCCAGAAGCGGGGCGTCGGCTTCGTCTTCCAGCACTACGCCGCCTTCAAGCACATGACCGTGTACGACAACGTCGCCTTCGGGCTGAAGATCCGCAAGTGGGACAAGCGGAAGACGTCCCAGCGGGTCCACGAGCTCCTCGAACTGGTTCAGCTCGACGGTCTCGCCGGGCGCTTTCCCTCCCAGCTCTCCGGCGGACAGCGCCAGCGGATGGCGCTGGCGCGGGCGCTGGCGGTGCAACCGCAGGTGCTGCTACTCGACGAGCCTTTCGGTGCGCTCGACGCGAAGGTGCGCAAGGACCTGCGGACTTGGCTGCGGCGCCTCCATGAGGAGATGCACGTGACGACGATCTTCGTCACCCACGACCAGGAGGAGGCGATGGACGTCGCCGGCCAGCTGGTGGTGATGAACGAGGGGCGGGTCGAGCAGTCGGGCAGCGCCGACGAGCTCTACGAGCACCCGGCCAACGAGTTCGTGATGAGCTTCGTCGGCGAGGTCAACCAGCTCGGTGAGCACTTCGTGCGCCCGCACGACATGGAGGTCGTCCTCGACCCCGACGACCGCACCCAGGAGGGACTAGTGCAGCGGATCGTCGCCCTCGGATTCGAGATCCGCGTCGAGTTCGTGCTCTCCGACGGGACCGAGGTCTGGGCGCAGCTGACCCGCCCTGAGCTACAGCGGCTCGAGCTGCGTGAGGGCCAAATCGCCTACCTCCGCCCGGTCCAGGCCAAAAGCTTCAACGGTTCGTCGCCGTCAGACCATGGGGCCTCGACTCCCCATGGTTCCCACGACGGCGGCGACGCAGAGATACCTGCAGCCGTTTGAAGGGGCGACGGGGTGGGGCGTCTTCTTGCCGGGTGACGCCCCGCCCCACTTCGCCACCTAGCGCTCTTGCTTCGATCGCCGGAGTCGCAGTTTCGATCTCAACGTCCGCAGCGCCGCTGCCCATCCCAGCATTTCTGACTGCATAGGACTGGGCCGTTTTGGCTCGAACGGAGGAGTAGAGGGTCGCGTCATTGGCTGAAAGTCTAGGACTTAATCGCGATGGCGACGATCCAGAGGGCGATCTCGAACACCAGCAAACCGCTTGCCAGTTGGAGGAGGACGGCCAACAGATTGAGGCCTTCCCTGTTCTGCAGGTAGCTCGCGTGCATGTGGTGGATGAGTTCACGGTGAAGGGAGTCGATCGCCGCAGGATGTTCAGACTCGATGTAGATCGCAACGATCGAAGTCGTGATGGCGGCCGCCGAGAAAAGCAGGCCCGCTCGACTCCGGAAGCTCTCGATTACCGCGTGCTGCTCGGTCAACGCTCGCACCGCCTCGTCATAGGCGACTTGGTGAGCAGATCCTTCTCCACTGGGACCTAAGGATCTGAGGGTCGATTCTCTCCCCTCCCCTCGAGCCTATAGCTGCTCCTGCTATTCTTGAGTTAGATGATCAACAAATACAGAAAGGAGACATCGTGACCAGACGCGTTGAGCAGACGAGGTTCCGGTCGCGGGGTCGGCTGACCGGGTTGGTGCGGGATGAGAGCCCGGCTGGGATCGGGCAGAATCGGACCACCCAGACCGACAACCGGGAGTCGGAGTTGCGAGGGGCCGACGAGGCGCTCTTCTACCGCGCCCGTCTGATCCTCGGCGACACCCTCCCCCGCCCCCAGCGCTAGCCGTGAGCGACGAAGGCGCTGAATGCCCTGCCTGTGAAACCTGAGCCCGGACCCCGTCGGCAGACGAGGTCCGGGCTCGAGTCCTTCCGGCTCCCTACTTGCTGCCTTTAGAGCCGCCCTGGGACGGTTCTTCGACCTGCAGCGGTTCGTCGGGCTGCGGGTAGGCCTGCACAGCGAGGTTCCAGCCTTTCAGCGTGAACGTCACGTTTTTCGCACCCGCGTACTGGACGGCCACCGTGTGGCCGCCTTTGGTCAGCACCGCGGTCTGGACCACGGTGTGGACGACCGGCACCGGGGTCGGGCTCGACGCCGTCGCCGGGGCGAAGTTGACTTTCCCGGTCGCCTGGCCGTCGACCAGGATCTGGATCGGGCAGGCCTGATCCGGGCCCGGTTTGGCCGAGGTGCAGATGGCCTGGCCTGAGAACTCGATCACGACCGAGCTGACTTCGGCCTTGGTCGCGAACGAGGTGAACGCGGTCGGGATGTACCCGGCCGTGGTCGAAAACGCGTCGAACTGGGCGCTGCCGGCGGCGATGCCGACGACCGGCGGCTTCGGGGCCGTCGCCTTCGCCACGTAGAGGTTCGAGGCGGCCTTTTTCTTCAGGTAGAGCTTCGACGCCTTCTTGTTACTGACGAACTGCTTCGTCGCCTGCTGGTTGGTCAGGAACGACTGGGCGACCGAGGGCACCACCGTCACCGAGACGGCAACCGCCGCCGCCAGCACGACCACCGTCGCGGCTCGAGGGGTGGACAGTCTCTTCTTCAGCAATTGATCCTCCATGTCTGCGGCCCGCGCCCGGCTGCCGGTGCCCTTCGGCAGGCCTTTCTTTACTAAGGAGGTCAATAAACTACAGAAGCTGCTACGGTTTCGCGATCAAGTTGGTCAACAAAGTGCTTTTTGCACTACCCTACCCGGCAGGAAAGGACTCAACCCCGCATGAGAATCAAGACCCTCGCCATAGCGGCGATCTCCCTCCTGGGGCTCGCTGCGCCGGCGTCGGCCGGAGCTGTGACCCTGATCGGTTCCGGCTCCGTGGCCGCGCAGCCCGTGCTGCAGGCCCTCTTCGCGACCTACTCGAAGAAGGTCAACAAGAAGGTTCACTTCGTCTACACCGCCAACGGCGGCAACGCCGGCGTCAAAGACGTCCAGAACGGGACCAGCCAGTTCGCCGGGCAGGCTCGTACCCCCCTCCCCAGCGACGCCGGTACGACCTACATCAAGTTCTACCTCGACGGGCTCTGCCTCGACGTCAACCCGAAGAACAGCCTCAGCAACATCTCGGTCCAGCAGACCCACGACATCTACCGCGGCCTGCTGACCAACTGGAGCCAGGTCGGCGGCTCGAACCTGACCACGACGATCGACCCGGTCGGCCGCGACACCAACGGAGGGACCTACAACTTCTTCCTCCAGGCCGTGCTCAACAACGAGCCGCCCGCGTCCAACGTCAACGCCCTGACCGCCGACGGCCTCGTTGTCAACGCGGTCAAGCAGGACCCGAACGCGATCGGCTACGCCGGTCTCGCCTGGCAGAAGAAGGGGCTGAAGCCGCTCAAGGTCAACGGCGTCCCTTGCAAAGCCAGCAAGATCAGCGTCGAGCCGCTGAAGTACCCGCTCTCGCGCTACATCTTCCTCGTCCTCCCCGGCGACGGAAGCTCGAGCCCGAAAGCGCTGCTCAAGTTCATTGACTGGGCGCGTCGCAGCCCGCTCGCCGGGGCGACGATCCTCAAAGCCGGCGGCGTCCCCGCGTTCAACAAGAAGTAGAAGGACGTTGGACGAGCAGTTCACCGAGGAGTACGGGCCGAAGTGGTCCGACCAGCGCGTCGAGCGGATGCTCGGCGCGCTGGTTTGCGGCGTCGTCGCGCTGCTGCTGGCGCTGATCGTCACCGTCTTCGTCCACGCCTGGCCGTCGTTCGCCCACAACGGCCTCGCCTGGTTCAGCGCCGGCGGCGATGTCGAAGAGCAGCTCAACGAGATCTCACTCTCGGCCCAGACCAGCGGCGAATTCGTCTACACCTTCCATGCCTGGCCACTGATCTGGAGCACGCTGCTGATCACCGGCGGGGCGGTCCTGATCGCCCTCGCCTCGGCGCTCTTCGTTGCCGTCTTCATCGTCGAGTTCGCGCCGGAGTGGATGAGCAACATCCTCCAGCCGGTGATCCGCTTCCTGGCCAGCGTCCCCTCGGTCATCTACGGCCTGCTGGGGGTCCTGGTCCTGGTGCCGTTCATCGGCAACCACCTGGTCACCGAGGAGCAGAAGGCCTCGGTCGCCGGGGTCATCTCGCTGACCGGCTACAGCCTCCTGGCGGCGGTCCTCGTGCTGACGCTGATGATCGCCCCGATCATGGTCTCGATCTTCAGCGACGGACTGCGGGCGGTGAAACCGGGCTGGATCGAGGGCTCGCTCGGCCTCGGCGTCAACCGCTGGCGGACGATGTGGAAGATCGGCGTCCGCAGCGCCCGCCCGGCGATCGTCGCCGGCACCGTGCTGGCGATCGCCCGGGCGATCGGCGAGGCGGTGATGCTGGCGATGATCTCCGGCTCGGTCGCCTTCGCGCCCAACCCCGCCGACGGGCTGATCTTCATCTACGAGCCCTCGCGGCCGCTGGGCCCGACGATCGTCAAGAACATCGACCAGCTCAGCTCACCCCCCTTCAACGCAACCCTGTTCTCGATCGCCGCGGTGCTGCTCTTCTCGGCGGCGATGTTCTCCTTCGCCGGCTGGACCGCGCGGCGAGCGATGCGGAAGTACCTGGCCCCCTGATGCTGCTGTTGAAGGACAAGAGCAAGGAGAAGGGCGCGGTCGAGGGCAGCGCCACCTGGAGCCTCAGCGACCGCATCGGCCTGGCGATCTGCTGGGCGCTCGGGCTGCTCTTCTGCGCGATCGCGGTGGCAATCGTCGTCTACCTGCTGGTCCAGGGGATCAAGTTCCTGCGCCCGGAGATGCTCTGGACGCCGGCGGCCGCCGGCTTCGACGAGACCGAAACCGGCGGCTTCTCCGACGCCCTCTTCGGGACGATGATCGTCGCCCTGATGGGGATCGCGATCGCGCTCCCGACCGGGATCGCGATCGCGGTCTGGCTGGTCGAGTACGGCCGCCCGACGGCGCTGGCGCGGATCACCGAATCGACGATCGAGGCGATCGCCGGCATCCCCTCGATCGTTCTCGCCCTCTTCGGCACGGTGATCTTCTCCTCGACCGCCCTCGGCTTCCTCAGCCGCACCTCTGAAGGCGTCGTCTTCGGCCGCTCCTTCTTCGCCGCCTCGGCGATGCTCTCGCTGGTGGCGCTGCCGCTGATCGTCGCCAGCGTCCGCGAGGGGCTGAACTCGATCCCGCGCCACGTGCGCGAGGCCTCCTACGCAGTCGGCAAGACGAAAGCGGCGACGACGCGGCGGATCCTGCTGCCGACCTGCCGCCCGCAGGTCGCGACCGGCGCCATGCTCGGCCTCGGCCGGATCATCGGCGACACCGCGATCATCGTCGTCCTTCTCGGCGCCACCCAGAACTTCGCCCCGGTCGAAGGCGTCGGCTTCCCGCTCGACTACCTGCGCGGCGCCGGCACCACCCTCACCAACTTCGTCTACGAGGCCTCCCCCACCGGGAACCTCAACCAGCCGCAGAAAGCCTACGCGGCGGCTTTCGTCCTGCTGCTGATGGTCCTGGCCCTGAACGCGGCCGTCGACGTCGTCCACCGCCGCGCCAGAAAGGTTGGAACGTGGAGCCACTGATCTACCCGCCGCCGATCCGGCGGATCCCGCTCGAGGACCCCGCGGCGGCAACGGAGGTCCTGCCGCCGGCTACCAACGGCAACGGCCATGCGCCGCAGCAGGGAAGCGGCTTCACCGCCGCCAAACGCTCGATCAAGGCGCCGCAGTTCTCGATCCGGCGAATGGAGATCGACGACGTCTCCGTCCACTACGGGGCCAAAGAAGCCGTCAAACGCGTCTCGCTGCCGGTCCGCCAGGGCGAGGTCCTCTCGCTGATCGGCCCCTCGGGCTGCGGCAAGACGACGCTGCTGCGCTCGCTCAACCGCCTCACCGAGCTGACCTCGAGCGCCACCCTCAGCGGTCGCATCCTGCTCGACGACGTCGACATCACCGAGATCGAGCCGACCCTGCTGCGGCGCCGGGTGACGATGGTCTTCCAGCAGCCGAACCCGTTCCCGATGAGCGTCTTCGACAACATCGCCTACGTCCTGCGCGAGCAGGGCTCGCGGCGGGCACGCAAGAAGGCGCTGGAGCCCGCCGTCCACAGCGCTCTCGACCGCGCCGGCCTCTTCGAGGAGGTCAAAGACAACCTCGACCATCCGGCGCTGAAACTCTCCGGCGGCCAGCAGCAGCGGCTCTGCATCGCCCGGGCGCTGGCGGCAGAGCCCGAGGTGCTGCTGCTCGACGAGCCCTGCTCGGCTCTGGACCCGAAATCGACGCAGGTGATCGAGGACCTGATCGTGCGGCTGCGCGACCAGGTTGCGGTCGTGATCGTCACCCACAACCTGCAGCAGGCCTACCGGATCGCCGACCACGTCGCCTTCATGTACCTCGGCGACCTGGTCGAGTACAACAGCGCCACCGCGCTCTTCGGCTCGCCCCGCGAGCAACGGACCCAGGAGTACGTGAGCGGTGCCTTCGGCTAAGCGCGCCCCCCAGCTCGCGGTCCTCGTTCTCTGCGGCGCCCTCGCAGCCGGCAGCCTCGCCGGCTGCGAGACGACCCAGGAAAAAGCCGCCGCCCAGCGGGCCGAATCCGAACGCATCCTCGACGCCCGCGCCAAGCGCCAGGCCAAGAAGAAGCACACCCAAAAGCACCACCACAAGCACGAGAAGGGGAAGGGATGAGCGCGCAGATGGAGGAAGTACGCAGGCCGCAGGCGCACGAACCATGCGAGGAGTGCGGGGCGCCGATGGACCCGCAGCAGCGCTACTGCGTCCACTGCGCGGCCCGACGCGGCAACGGCGCCAACCCCTCCTCGCGCTACTTCGCGACGATGAGCAAACGGGCACGGCCGCCGCTGGTGCGACCGGCGGCGAAGCAGAGCCCGACCAGCCGCGCCGCGGCGGTCGGCTTCTTCGCCCTGCTGCCGGTCGCGGTTGCGATCGGCGTCATGATCGGCCACAACGGCTCTGGCGGCGACGAAGAGGCGCTGCTGAAGGCGCTGCGGGAACGGCAGGCGACGACCGCCAGCGTCGCCGCGGGACCGACGACGGCCGCCGCAACGACCGCCACCCCGAAAGGGACGAAGAAAAAAGCGGCCAAAGGCGAGAAAGCCAACGCCAAGCCCGAGGAAAAAGTGGTTGCCCACACCTCCAACGGCGACGTCCACGAAGTGACCAACTTCAAAGCGTCCGAGGAGAAGGAAGCCGAAGACACCAAGCTGGTCGAAGAAAACCCCGAACAGACGGGCGAAAACTACATCAAGGCCCAGCAGAACCTGCCGGACGTGATCGTCGTCGGCGGCGAAGGCGGCAGCACGGCGCCGAGCCCGTCGGGGGTGGAACCGTGATCAAGCTGAAGCTGCCGCGCAAAGAGGAGCCGAAACCCGTTCCGGAGATATCCGCCGAGAGCAGGGAGCTGCAGACCCAGCGCGACCGCCTACTGGAGAAGTTCACGGTGATGCAGGCCGACCTCGGCGGCGCCTTCTACGAGATGGCGATCCGCGACCACGTGCGGCTGGACGTCCTCACCCGCAAGGCGGCCGAGCTGCAGCGGGTCGACGCCGAGCTGCTTACGGTCGAGCGCCTGCTCGAGCTCGAACGCACCGACGCCGCCGGCCACTGCCCCACCTGCAACGCCCCCTTCGGCCGGGCCGACCGCTTCTGCCCGCAGTGCGGCAGCTCCCTGGTGGTGAGCGCCTGATGAAGGTCGCCTTCTACGCCTCCCTGCAGAAGCTGATCGCCGGTGCGGCGACCGTCACCGGCAAGAAATTCGGCCTCCTGGTCGCCTCCTCGCTGATCGCGACCAGCGGCATCGTCGCCTCGGCGCTGACCGGCTCCGGCGGCATCGGCCCGGTCGCCGCCGCCGCGGTGGCCGGCCTGTTCGACCAGCAGCCGGCGGCGGTGACGACGGCGCAAGCTCCCGCGGCCGCGCCGGAAGAATCCTTCTCCCCCTCACCCTCCCCGGAACCGGCACCGAGCGCGGAAACGACCTCCTCCGAACCGCTTCCCGCATCGGCTCCCTCGGCAGCGCCCGAATCCCTCCCCAGCTCCAGGCCGGAAACGCCGGTGGCGCCGCCGCCGAGCGAACCGGAACTGCCGGAAGCCGGCCCGGTCGAGCACGTCTTCCTGATCTCGCTGGCGAGCCCCGGCTACGAGGCCGCCTTCGGCGCGACCTCGCAGATGCCGTACCTCTCCGGGGCGCTGCGCCAGCAGGGCGTGCTGCTGACCGGTTACTCGCTTCTCGACGAGGCCTCGCTCGCCAACGGGTTCGCGGCGATCGGGGGGCAGAGACCCGGCGCCGCTTCGGAAGCCGATTGCCCGGAGTACGAAAAGTGCCTGTTCCCGGTCGAAACGCTGAGCCTCGCCGACCAGCTCAGCGCCGGCCGCTTCACCTGGCACGCCTACCTCGGGGACATGGCCGACTCCGAAGGCAAACCGGGCAGCTGCGTCCACCCCGAACCCGACGCGGCGGAAGCGCCACCGACCGGCGGCTACGCGGCGAAGCTCAACCCCTTCGTCTACTTCCACTCGCTGCTCGACCTCGGCGACTGCGCCACCAACGACGTGCCGCTGAGCGAGCTGGCAAGCGATCTGAAGAAACCCGACTCGACCGCCAACTTCAGCTACATCGCCCCGAACCTCTGCGACAGCGGCTTCCGCGGCCAGTGCCCGGAAGGGACCGCGGACGGCGCCGCCGCAGCCGACGCCTGGCTCGGCGAGGTAGTGCCGGGGATCCTCTCCTCCCCCGCCTACAAGCAGGACGGCCTGCTGATCGTCAGCTTCGGCGCGGCCCAGCCCGAAGTGGGGGCGCCCCCGGCTGACCCCGCCGCGGCGCCGGTCGACCCGCTGAAGGTCGGCGCGCTGCTGGTCTCGCCCCTGCTGACGCCGGGCGGAACCGACGGCGCTCTCTATACGCCCTACTCCCTGCTGCGCTCGATCGACGAGCTGTTCGGGTTGACGCCGCTGGGCGAGGCCGAAGGGAAGAAGGTCCGCTCCTTCGCCTCGGCCTTCATCGCCACCGAAACCGCGTCCGGAGACTGATATCTGGCACGCTTCGGCCTGTGACCCCTCAGGAGCAGACCGGCGAGCCGATCACGCAGGCCGGAATCGAAGAGCTGAAAGCGGAACTGGCCGAGCTGGAAGGCCCGGCCCGGCAGCGGATGGCCGAGCGGATCAAGGTCGCCCGCGAGGAGGGCGACCTCAAGGAGAACGCCGAGTATCACGTCGCCAAAGAGGACCAGGCGCACATGGAGACGCGGATCAAGCGGCTCCAGGAACGACTGCGCAACGCCGTCGTCGTCGAGGTCTCCGAGCTCGACTCAGACGTCTTCTCCTTCGGCCGGACCGCCGAGGTGCTCGACGAGTCCAAAGGCGAGACCAACGAGTGGACCCTGGTCGGCTCGACCGAGGCCAACCTCGCCGAGGGCCGGCTCTCGGCCGAGTCGCCGATCGGGCGGGCGCTGATGGACGCCAGGGTGGGCTCAACGGTGACCGTCGAGACGCCGAAAGGCGACCGCTCCTTCAAGGTCGTCAAGCTCCTCGCGTGACCCAGGGATGCTGAGGCTGCGCTCCTCGGTCGCCCATCACCGGGCCGACGAGTTCGGAGCGCTGCTGCGGGAGCTGAAGGGAGTGCGGCGAGTCGTCCAGCAGGCCGACGAAGCTGTCGGCCACGAGGCCCACGTCTTCGTCGCCGACGTCGAGCCGAGCTGCGCCGACCGGCTCGTCGAGGAGATCCACCGGCTCGGCATCGGCGTCGACGACTACGTCCTCACCAGGGTCGACGTGGTCGCCCCCCAGCACCACCACGAACACGGCGAAGGCGGCGTCGACGGGTTCGCCTGGGTCGAAATCCTCGGCCAGGCGCGGGCCAACTCGCGGCCGCTGGCGCGCTACCTGGCGCTGATCAACGTCGCCGCCGTGATCGCCGCCCTCGGCGTCATCACCAGCAGCTCGATCCTGATCGTCGGCGCGATGGCGGTCAGCCCCGACCTGCTGCCGATCTGCGCCACCTCGGTCGGCCTCGTCCGCGGCAACTCCGACCTCGCCCGCCGCGCCTTCGTCACCCTCACCCTCGGCCTCGGCCTGGTGGTCGTCACCGCCGCGGTGCTGAGCGGGCTGCTCAACCTGACCGGCTTCCTGCCCGACGACTTCGCGGTCGAGCAGAGCAGCCTCAGCACCCTCGCCAAGACCGACTACTCGACGGTCCTGATCGCCCTCGCTGCCGGCGTCGCCGGCATGCTCTCCTTCGAGACCCGGGCGAGCACGGCGGTCGGAGTGGCGATCTCGGTAACGACGATCCCCGCCTCCGCCTACCTCGGCGTCGCGATCGGCGGCGGCGGCATCGAGCACGCCCTCGGTGCCCTCGTCGTCCTCGCCATCAACGTCGCCCTCCTGATCGTCGGCGGCACCCTGACCCTGCTCGTCCAGCGCTTCCTCCCGAACCGCTCCGGCACCCCGATCTAGGGCTGCGGGGGAGCTGCTCACCCGCGAGTCCGCGACAGGTCGGGTAGAGCACGACTTCTCGCGGATTCGTGGAAGAGCGTCTGCCAAGACGTGTTGCTCGGAGGGGTGGGTGTCCCCTGGCCGACCGGCGTCCTGTTGCTGGCACAGACCACTCGGCGAGAGACGGCTACTTAGAGGCCAGCAACCCAGGGAGGTCAGGGGACACCCACCCCTCCCTACAAGCAAACCTCCGTCCCTCAGCCGTCCAGATGCTCAAGCAACCGATCGAGAAACTCCGCCTGCGCCGGCAGGATCTTCTCCCGAGCCGTCTCCAGGTCGAACCACTCCGCCCGGTCGACCTCCGGGAACTCCTGCTGCCTGCCGCTGCGGGGCGGCCACTCCATCGCGAAAGTGTTGCTAGCCAGAACCGCAGGGTCGAATTCGGCCTCGACGGCCCACGCTTCGACCACTTTGCCGGCCCGCTGGCGGATCGAGCCGAGCTCGATCAGCTGTTCGGGGTCGAGTTCGGGCGCCTCCCCCAGCTCCTCTTCGAGCTCGCGGATCGCGCAGGCGCGCGGCTCCTCCTCGCCCTCGATCTGGCCCTTTGGGATCGACCAGGCGCCGGCGTCCTTTTTTGCCCAAAACGGCCCGCCCGGATGGACGAGGAGGAACTCCGTCTCGCCGCCATTGCGGCGGAAGAGAAGGATGCCGGCGCTGCGCATGGCGGCCATCGGCCCGGAGTCATATCGATTCGGGCCGGTGGCTGGGGTCCGCCGACACTGCCCAGTCGCGCTAACCGCCGAGCTTGTAGGCGACCAGCCTCGCCGGCCGCCCATCGGCGGTCGGCCGGCCGGCGCCGGTGACCAGCATGTCGCCGCTGATCATCACGCCGGCGTTGCTCCCCGACGGCAGCTTCGCCCCCCACACTTCGCTACCGCTGTTGACGTTGAGGGCGTGGATGAAGCCTTCCGCCGAGGTGGCGAAGACGAGATCGTTGACGGCCAGCAGCGCGCCGTAGATCGGGGAATTGAGGCTCGACTCCCAGAGAATGCCCCCCGTCTCCAGATCGAGGGCCGTGACTTCCCCGGTGTCGGCATTGCCTTCGGCGACCTCCGAGCCCGATCGGAGGGTCATCGCACGGTCGACGATCGGCACGTAGACGCGCTCGTCGTCGCTTGCCAGCGGCGCGATCACACCGCCCAGCAGCCCCGGTTCGACCCTCCCCGTCCTGATCCTGTCGTCTTCGCCGCGTAGCGCGTAGAGCGGGTCTTTGTCGTGGCCGTTGTGGATGCCGACGTGCATCCGCCAGACCAGTTTCCCCGTCTTGACGTCGACCGCGACGACGAAGCCGGCCTTGCCAGAGCCGATCGCGACTTCCCTGTTGCCCGACTCGGTGACGATCGGCGAGTTCTGGAAGTCCCACCCATAGATGTCGTGCGGCGTCTCCTGGTAGTACCAGAGCAACTTCCCGGTGTCGGGGTCGAGCTTGAGCATCGAATCGGTGTAGAGGTTGCGCCCCGGCCGGCTCGATCCCCACGGATGCTCAGCGGTGCCGGGCGCCGGAGCAGGGCTGCCGGTGCCGACGTAGGCATCGCCTTTCTCGTCGAAGCTCGGCGGGTACCAGATGCCGCCGCCCGAGTTGATCTTAGGTTTACCCCAGAGGCCTTCGGGAGCGGTGTCGAAGTGCCACAGCTTCTTCCCGGTCTTGCCGTCCAAGGCCCACAGAGTGCCGACCGCCCCCGGCTTTTCCTCTCCGTCGGGCGTTTGCGGCACCGTGGACGCGTAGACCCTGCCTCCGTCCACCCCCGGCGCCATGTCAACCGTCCCGCCGAGCGACACCTTCCAGAGCCCCTTGCCGCTCTTCTGGTCGAGGGCGAAGGCCTCCGAGGCGGTGGCGCCGTAGACGCGGCCGTCGGCGATCGCCAGCCCGTTAGGACCGTGGCTCGGAGATTCGTACATCTTCTCCCAGAGGACGTCGCCGCTTTCGAGGTCGATCGCCTGGACGTTGGATTCGAGGTCCTGCGAGTAGACGACGCCGTTGACGATCGCCGGGGTCGAGGCGTAGCTGCCGTTCGCGCCTTTGCCTGCGATCGGGATCGACCAGGCGACCTTCAGCCGGTTGACGTTGCCGCTGTAGATCGGACTCTCCACGTGGCGGGTGGCGGCGGCGTCCACCCCGGGGTAGGCGTCGCCGGTGAAGCTGTGGCTCGGCGAAGAGGAGGAGGAAGAAGAGCCGCATCCGGTCGCCAAAGCTCCCACGACCAGGATCAGAGCCGCCAGCGACACGGCTCGATGCCGGGACATCTTCTTCCTCCCCGCCCTCGCCGGAGCCGCTACCCGCCGAGCTTGTAGGCGACCAGTTTCGCCGTCTGCCCTTCGGCGACCGGCAGGCCGGCGCCGGTGACGAGCATGTCACCGCTGACCATCACGCCGGCGTTGGTCCCTGACGGCAGCGCCGCCTGCCAAATTTCACCGCCGCTGTTGGCGCTCAAGGCGTGGATCACGCCTTCGGCCGAGGTCGCGAAGACGACGTCGTTGCTGACGATGAGTGAGCCGTAGGCGGGGCTCGGGACCTGCGCTTTCCAGACCACCTTGCCGGTGCGCAAGTCGATTGCCGCGACTTCGCCCGTGGCGGTGCTTTCTTCGCTCACTTCATAGCCGTTGCGCACGGTCATCGAGTGGTTGACGATCGGCACGTAGACGCGCTTGCCGTCGCTGGCCATCGCCGCGATCACTCCACCCAAGGCACCGGGGAAGGCTTCACCCTTCTTGATCTTGTTGTATTCGCCTTTCATCGCGTAGAGCGGGTCTTTGTCGTGGCCGTTGTGGGTGCCGACCGGAGTCCGCCAGACGACCTTGCCGCTCTTCACGTCGACGGCGACGACGTAGCCGGACTTGCCGGAGCCGATCGCCACTTCCTTGCCTCCCGATTTGGTGATGATCGGGGAGTTCTGGAAGTCCCAGTCGTAGATGTTGTGCGGGGTCTCTTGGTAGAACCAGTCGAGCTTGCCGGTGTTCGGGTCGAGCTTGACCAGCGAATCCGCGTAGCGGTTGTCGCCGGGGCGGCTCTCGCCCCAGGGTTTGTTCGGCGTCCCCGGCAGCGGCGCCGGGTTGCCGGTGCCGGCGTAGACGTTGCCGGCTTTGTCGAAGGAGGGCGGGTACCAGAGGCCGCCGCCGGAATTGACGTTCGGTTCACCCCAGAGGTCTTTCGGCACGGTGTCGAAGTGCCAGAGTTTTTTGCCGCTTTTGCCGTCCATCGCCCAGAGCGTGCCGACCGCGCCGGCTTCGTATTCGGCGCTGGTGTTCTCGGGGACGGTCGAGACATAGACCTTGCCTTCGTTCACGCCCGGCGCCATGTCGACCGGCCCGTTCAACTGGGTCAGCCAAAGTTCCTTGCCGGTTTTCTGGTCGAGCGCGAAGGCGCCGCCGTTGGTCGCGCCGTAGACGCGGCCTTCGGCCACCGCGAGGCCGTTGGGGCCGTGGCTGGGCGATTCGAATTTGGTGTCCCAGAGGACGTCGCCGCTTTCGAGGTCGATCGCCGAGACGTTGGATTCGAGGTCTTGGGAGTAGATGACGCCGTTGACGATGATCGGGGTCGAGGCGTAGCTGCCGTAGATCCCCTGGCCTTCGACCGGGATCGACCAGGCTTCTTTCAGCTGGCTGACGTTGCCGCTGTTGATCTCGCTTTCGGCTTCGCGGTTACCGGCCAGATCGATGTTCGGCTGACCATCGCCGGTGAAGTTGTGGTCACCCGACGAGGACGAGGAGGATGAGGAAGAGGAGCCGCACCCCACCACCAGCGCTCCGACGACGAGCGCCACGGTGAGCAGCAGCGACCCCTTCATTTTGGACAACATCGACATCCAACTCCTCTCCCTAATCGAGTAATAAGGATTTGTCTTCCATCGTTTCAGAAATCCCTGCAAAAGAGGGATCCAGTTCACTTAGAAGCGGTTGCAGGACGCGGTTGGCGAGCAGGCCGAGGCTGCCGAGGTTGGCGAAGCCGGGGCCCTGGCGGAGGCCGCCGAGGCCGGGCATGTGCAGCCGCGGGCGCACGCCTTCCAGTTCGAGTCCACGGCCGATCGGGACCTCGGTCTTAGGCGGACCATCCCACAGCGGGCCGCACTGTTCTTCAACCTGGTCGCGCACTGCGTCGGGGAAGAGGCCGCGCAGCTGGCGCAGCAAATCGAAGCCAGTGCAGTTGATGACGAAGTCGTAGCGCTGGGAGCTGGGCCCCTGGGAGGGGCTCTCGAATTCGAGCAGGGCGCTCTCGCCATCGCCGGCGAGCGAGACGTGGACAGCGCGGCCGGTGACGAAGGAGCAGTGGGTGTCGTCGGCGATCCGCTCGAGCACCGTCATGTCGAAGACGCCGCGGTCGCAGTGCTTGACGAAGTCGCGCCTCGTTTCGATGTCGAGGTGTTCCCATTCGACGTTGTCGGGGTCGGCGAAGACCCGGTTCTCGAGAAAGCTCTCGCCGCGACTCAGCGGCAGGGTCGGGGTGTAGACGATGAGGTGGGCCTGCGGCCGCAGGGCGCGAAGGAAGACGAGGGCGCTGAGGGCGCTCTCCCCTCCCCCGATGATCGCGATCTCGACCGCCTCGTCCTCGGGTACCCGGGCGAACTCCTCGCGGCGGCTGTCGCAGTGGAAGACGCGCGACTCGATCTCGGGGTCGTGGGGGAAGTGGCGGTGGACGCCGGGACCGGTGAGGACGAGGGAGCGGCCGAGGTGGCGCTCGGGGTCCTCCGGGCGGCCGCGCTCGGCGACCTCCACCTGCCAGCGATCGTGCCCCTCGGCCAGCGAAACCTCGGTCACCCTGCCGTCGTAGAGGGTCACCCCCTCCGTCGCCCGCTCCAGCACCCAGCCCAGGTACTCGCCGTAGTCGCGGTGCAGCACCGAGGGAGAACCCGAGTTAACCCAGGCTGCGTATTCGTGGCGTTCCATCGCGAAGCGCTGCCAGGTCAGCGGCAGCAGCGCCGCGTCGATTTCGTCGCCGCGCTCGCCGAACTGGCGTGAGCTCTGGTACGGGAAGCCGACGTCCTTGATCGGCGGGATCGCCAGCGGCTCCTCGCCTGAAGTCATCCCGTTGCGTCCCAGCCAGGAGGCGGCCGGCTCGGTTTTCTCGATCACCGTCATCGAGATCTCGGCGAGGCCGAGGGTGTTGATCGTGTGCACCTTCGCCGCCAGGGCCGCAGCCTTGGCGCCGGCGCCGACGATGAGGATGTCGCTGTCGCTCGGAGAACTCATTCGTGCTCTCCTAGACGGGCGCCAGGGTCTTGTCCCCGGCCGTATCGGTCTCTCTCGGTTCGGCGATCACCAGCCCCTTCTGGTCCGGGGCGAAGGCGATCGCGCTTTTGCGGGCGCGCTCGGAGTCGCTCTCGACCGCGCGCAGTTCGGTCGACTCGAGGACGATCCGCAGCACCCGCTTCATCTCCATTTCCGCGTAGCTGGCGGCAAGGCAGCGCCGGACGCCGCCGCCGAACGGGATCCAGGTGTAGGTGCCGGGCTGTTTGCCGACGAAGCGCTCCGGCAGAAAGCGGTGCGGCTCTTGATACCAGCGCCCGTCGCGGTGGATCAGGTGGATGCAGGGCGCGACCGTGGTCCCCGCCGGGAGGTGGTACCCGCCGAGCGTCATCGGCTCCAGCAGGGTGCGGACCACCACCGGGACCGGCGGCCGCAGCCGCAGCGTCTCCTTCACCACCGCGTCGAGGTAGGTGCCGTCGCCGCCGAGGATGTCGTCGCGCAGCAGCTCGAGTTTGTCCGGGTTGCGCAGGAGGCGCTCGAAGGTCCAGGCGAGCGTGCTCGAGGTCGGCCCGTCGGAGAGCAGCGTCACCAGTTCGTCGCGCAGGTCCTGGTCAGAGAGCGGCGAGCCGTCCTCGTATTCGGCACCGACCAGCATCGAGACGACCCCGAGCGCGCCGCCTTCCGCTTCCCCCTTGCGCCGCCGCACCTCCTCCATCACCGCCTCCTCGACCGCTCCCATCGCCTCGCGGTAGCCACGGCTGCGGATCACCCAGCCGGGACCGAAGGCGGCGAGCATCGCCAGGTTGCGCGGTTCGTTCATCCAGGTGGTGAGCCCACGCAGCCGTTCGCGCAGCGGCTGCAGGCGCGGCGAATCCGAATCGGGGCCGAAGACGGCGCGCATGACCACGTCGAGGGTGATGTCCTGCATCCGCGGCCAGAGCGCGAACGGCTCCCCCGCCGGCCAGCGGGCGATCTCCTGCCGCGCCACCTGGGCCATCATCTCCGAGTCCGCCTGCACCGCTTGGCCGTGAAAGGAAGGCAGCATCAGTTTGCGCCGGGTCAAGTGCTCGGGTTCTTCCAGCAGCATCACCGAACGCGGGCCGAGCAGCGGCCCCAGCAGCGGGTTGGCGGTGGCGGCACCGACCGCCCGGCCGGCGGTGAAGACCTTTTTGACGTCGTCGGGGTCGGCGAGCAGAACCCAGTCGCCGTAGTGGCGGATGCGCAAGCTGAAGGTGTCGCCGTAGCGACGGTGGCAGCGCTCGAGCCAGGGCAGAGGCCGCTGCGTCCAGCCGACCGCCTGCAGGGCGCGCGGCATCTTCGGGCCAGGCGGCAACTTGCCCTTGGGGTGGCTCATGCGGCCTCCCTCCCCTCCTGCGCCGCCAGTTCGTCCATCAGCTCGTCCTCGAGCCTGCAGGTGGTGGCGATCAGCAGCTCGAAGAGGTCGGAGCTGAACTCTTCCGGCAGGTCGTATGCGGCGCCGCGGCTGAGGTAGCGCTCGCGGACGATCTTCACCCGGTCGGGCTGCATCATCGGGATCTCGTGCTCATGCTTATAGACCGCGACTTCGCGGCAGATCTGCAAACGCTCGCCGAACAGCTTCGCGATCGCCTCATCGATCTCGTCGAGGCGGCGGCGGTAGGGCTCGAGCCCCTCTGCGCTGGCGCCGGCTGCGGTGCCGCTACTCATCGGTCCTCCTCCCCCAGCAGCCCGGTGGCGAAGGCGTGGCTGCAAGCGGCGAGCTCATCGAGCGCGTAGCCGCCCTCCTGGATCACGCAGACCGGCAACCCGGAGCGGGCGAGCAAGCGCCCGACCTCGGCGAAGATCTCCGGCCGGAAGCTCCAGCCGCCGTGGGGATCGCCGGCGACCGTGTCGTAGCCGAGCGAGACGACCAGCGCCCGGGCGATCTCGGAGAGGTCGTGGATCGAGTGCGCGACCTCCTCCAGGTAGGTCTCTTCCGTAGGGCTCTCGAGGAAGGCGACGGCGCGTTCGCCGGCCAAGCGCGGCAGCGGCGTGCCCGGGGGCAGGTTGGTCACCGGTGCGGCGTGCAGCGAGTGCAGGGCGACGAAGGGGCCCATCCGCTCGACCAGCGCCGAGGTCCCGTTCGGGTAGTGGAGGTCGAGGTCGATGATCCCGACCGGCTTCACACCGCCGTCGGAGAGGCGGCGGACCGCGGCGGCGGCGTTGTTGAGGTAGCAGTAGCCCGCCTGGAAGGCCGGGCCGGCGTGGTGGCCGGGGGGACGGCAGACGGCGTAGGTGAAGCGGGCCCCTCCGAGCAGGCGCTCGGCGGCGGTGATCGAGGTGCGGATGCCCTCGCGGGCGGCGGCGACGAGGTTGGCGTTGACGGGGATGTCGGGCTCGAGGCCGGGCGGGGCGAAGTCCGTCATCACCACCGGCTCGGCAGAGCGAACTTCGGCCAGCGCCTGCAGGTAGGCGGCCTCGTGCAGCGCCGCCAGCGTCCGCTCGACCTCCTCGTCGGGAGCATCGGCGGCGACCGACCGCACCCGCGAGTGGCGCACCAGCCCGGCGCGCAGCTCGACCAGGCGCCGGTTGCCGTCCTGCCCCGGGATCTTGCGGTCGCCTTCCCGCACCCAGAAGGCGTCGTCGTCGCAACCCTGCCGCTGCTCCACCATCAGGAGCTCACTCATGCCTGCGCTTCGCTTTCTTCCGCGTCGAGCAGCCTCCGCATCCGCGGCCCGAGGTGCTCGAAGCCGTTGCGGCGGTAGAAGGACTCGGTCGAAGCGATCGCCGCGAAGGTCTCCCGCGGCAGGCCGACCTCAAGCCGGCTGACACCGCGGGTTCGCGCCTGGGACGCGATCGCCTCGACCAGTTCCGCTCCGACGCCGCGACTGCGCCAAACCTCATCGACCCAGAGGTCTTGGATCGTCGCGTAGACGCCGGGAACGTGTATCGCCCGCTGCCAGCTCGCGGTGAGGACGCCGACGATCTTCTCGTCGGCCTCCGCGATCAGCACCGACCCGCCCTGCGGGTCGTCGAGCAAAGCTTGTACCTCCGCCTCCATCTCCGCCCGCGCAGGCGTACGACCGCCGAGCTCGAGGAGGAGGCTCCCGACCGCGGTCGTGACCTCCTCGACGTCCCCGTTGTCAGCCTCCCGCACGGTTGATTGAGTTGCCACCGGTTCGGTCACGCCGCCTCCGCGTGCCGAGCAGCGGGCTCCAGCTCGACGCTCCAAGCGTCGGGAGACACGCTGCCGGTGACGGTGCGGGCGACCGCCGCCATCGGGGCACGCGCCTTCAGCAGGATCTCGTCGAACTCGTCCTGCGGGTCTGACTGCATGACGATGGCGCCGCCGGCGCCGATCGTCGTCCGGCCGGGCCGCATCACGATCGTGCGGATGACGATGTTGAGGTCGGTCGAGCCGTCGGCGCCGAAGTAGCCGATCGATCCCGAGTAGACGCCGCGCGCCTCCTCCTCGAGGTCGTCGATGATCTCCATCGTCCGCTGCTTCGGGGCGCCGGTCATCGAGCCGCCGGGGAAGGTGGCGCGGACGCAGTCGACCGGGCTGCGGCCGTCCTCGAGGCGGCCGACGATCGTCGAGACCATCTGGTGCACGGTCGCGTAAGGCTCGACCACCATCAGGTCCGGCACCGCGACGCTGTCGACGTCGCAGACGACGCCGAGGTCGTTGCGGAGCAGATCGACGATCATCAGGTGCTCGGCGTAGGTCTTCTCGTCCCCTTCCAGCTCCTGGCGGCGGGCGGCGTCCTCGGCCGGGTCTTCGACCCGCGAGATCGTTCCCTTGATCGGCCGCGCCATCACCTGGCGCTCGCGATCGACCGAGAGGAAGCGCTCGGGCGAGGAGCTGACGACCGCGTACTCGCCGAAGCGCAGGAAGGCGGCGAACGGCGAGGGGTTGCTGCGGCGCAGCTGCCGGTAGAGGTCGAACGGCTCCGGGCTGGCGTCGGTCGAGAACTGGTCGGTGAGGCAGACCTCGTAGGACTCGCCGGCGAGCAGTTCGGCCTGCGACTTGGCGATGTCTGCGAGGTAGCGCTCGCGACCGCGGCCGGACTGGAAGCAGACGTGACCGCCGGGATCCACCGGCGGCGCCAGCGGCCGCTCGGCCGGCGGGTTGGCGATCGCCGCCTCGATCAGGTCACGCGCCGCCTCCAGCCAAAGCTCCGCCTCGGGATCCTCGCCGCGACAGAGGGCAAAGACGTAGGTGAGGTTCTTGGTGTGGTCGACGGCGACGACCCGGTTGGCGAGCATCATCGCCGCGTCGGGCATGTCGGAGCTGTGGACGTTGGTCGAGCCGCAGTCGGCCTTCAGCTCGTAGCCGAGATAGCCGACGTAGCCGCCGACGAGGCCGCGGTCGACGCCCTCCGGCGGCTCGACCGCGATCCGCTTCAGCTCGCGGTCGAGGTAGTCGAAGATCGACTTGCGCTCGATCGTCTCGACACCGCCGCGGTCGATCGCGAGCTCGCCACTGTCGACGTCGTAGGTGACGGCGCAGCGGTCGGCGCCGCCGGTGGTGCCCATGTAGGAGCACTGGGCGAGCCAGGTCGGAGCGTCGGCGCTGTCGAGCCAGAAGGAGGTCTCGGCGTCGGCGAAGAGCCGTTCGTAGACGTGCTCGGTCGGCGCCTGCCCCTCGATCGTCCGCATCCGCAGCTCCAGCTCGCCGCACTCGGCCGGCTCGGGCGCCGGCGCCCGGCGGGAGCTGCGGGGGGCGATCATCGCCCGACCGGCGGGCCGCTCGACCTCGCGCCGGTGCTGCGCCGCCAGCTCGAAGAAGTTCTCGGCGATCTTCAGCCCGTACTCGGTCGAGATCGACTCCGGGTGGAACTGGACGCCCCAGATCGGCCGCTTCGTGTGCTCGACCCCCATCACGACACCATCGTCAGACCAGGCGACGATGCTCCCTTCCGGGCCGGGCGGGGTGGTGATCGCGAGCGAGTGGTAGCGGACGACCGAAAAACCCTGTGGAACCCCTTTGAACAGGCCCTTGCCTTCGTGCATCACCCGGCTGAGGCGGCCGTGCATCGCCATCGGCGCCCGGTTGACCGTGCCCTCGAGCAGGTTGCCGATCCCCTGATGGCCGAGGCAGATCCCGAAGACCGGGATTTCGCTGTGGCGGAGGATGTCGCGGCAGACGCCGAAATCGTGCCAGCGGCTCGGGTGCCCGGGGCCAGGCGAGAGCACGATCGCGTCGAAGTCCATCCTTGTCAGGACGCGCCAGCTGACCCCATCGTTGTTGACCACCAACGGCTCCTCGCCCGAGGCCGCGGCCAGCAGGTGGAAGACGTTGTAGGTGTAGGAATCGTGGTTGTCGACCAGCAGCGTTTTCACGTCAAGCTCCCTCTAGTCCCAGGCCCCGCAGGCCCTGCTCGAGCACCGGCTGCACGACCGCCTCGACCTCCGGTGCGCGCTCGTCTTCCCTGTACCAGCGCGCGAAGTGGGAGAGGTACTTGGAGAGCGGAGCGACGTCGAACTCGTCGACGGCGCTGCGCAGGTGCACCCGGTAGTGCTCCGACTGGACCACGGCGAAGCGGTAGTCCGGGTCCTGCGCCGGACGCTCGCCGTTGATCTGACTGGAGGCGTGGTGGGCCTGCGCGCGCGCCAGGTCCCAGCCGAGGCTCCCTTTTCCTTCGATCAAAAGCTTCTCTTTGCCGAACTTGACCTGCTTCGTCGTCGGCTGCAGGAGGAAGTAGCCGAGCGCGACCTGGGCCGGCACCGCCTCCGGGTGCGGGTGGCGCTTCATTTCCTGCGCCAGCTCCGGGTTCGCCGCCAGCTCCTCCTCCAGCCACTCGACCAGCTCGTCGATCAGCAGCGCCCCTTTCTTGCTCGAGCTGATCGATTCGTTCTCGCGGGCGACCATGCCGTGGAAGATGTCGTAGGTCGGCGGCCCTCCCCCGCGGGCTGAGCCGTTGCCGTTGCCGTTCTGCAGGCCCATCTCGTCGATCAGCTTGCGGCGGCAGGTGACGTGGGCGACCCACTCGTTACCGCAGACCTGCATCGAGATCACGTCGTCGAGTTCGTCGGCGGCGGCCCAGTAGGCGAGCGCCCGCATGTGCTGGGTCGGGAGGCCGTCGGAGCGGACCAGCGGCATCTCTTCCAGCTCCTCGCGTTCGGTCTCGTACATGACCATGTCGTCGCCCCAGCGTTTGGTCAGGGTGCCCTCGGCGAGGCCTTTGTTCATGAACTCGGCGACCTCGGGCAGGTAGTCGGACTCGTAGATCACCCGGTCGAAGGTGATGCCGAGGCGGGCGAGCGTCTTGCGCTGCCCGGAGACCACCCAGGAGCGGGTCCGCGACCACAGTTCCAGCGCCTTCTGGTCGCCGTTGAGAACCCGCATCATCATCTCGTCGGCTTTGTCGTTGTACTGGGTCGACTCGCGGGCGACCGAGTCCTCGGCGCCATCGTCGCCGCCGCCGCCGTTGCGGCTGGCGGTGACGTAGTCGGCGTAACAGAAGCCGACGAAGTGGTCGCTCTTCTCGTTGGCGTCGGGGCCGACGTCCTCACCGGAGCGGGTGGCGACGCCCGCCATCGCCTCCCCCATGCTGCGACCGACGTCGCAGATCAGGCTGCGGTTCTCGACCCGGGCCCCCGCCTGCTTCAGCGCCCCGGCAATCGCGTTGCCCACCGCGAGGTTGCGGAGGTGGCCGATGTGCAGCGCCTTGGTCGTGTTGGCGCCCCAGAAGTAAACGGCGTACCTGTTATCGGCCGCGATGTCGGCGAACTCCCTGGTGCCGAAGGAGCCGGAGCCGATCGCCTCTCCTTGCGCCTCGATCCACTCGTCGGCGAGCTTGAGCGTCGGCTGCTTGCCTTCGCGGTCGAGCGAGGCGACCCACGACTCGGCCTCGAGCCGGTCGAGCGCCGCCTTGGCCTCCTCGCTCTCCCGCCAGTCGCTCCCCTTCGGCAGCCGCGGGATCAGCATCAGGTCGAAATCCGGATCCGGCCGGTACGGCGCCCGCGCCGCCCAGAGCGCCTTGCCGCCCTCGCCGGCTGCGACCCTGTCGAAAGTGGTGAAGATGTTCTCGCCCATAGCTAGTGATTTCCGAACGTGTTGCCTTCGAGTTGTTCGAAATGCACCCGCCGGGGCTCGAACCCGGATCTTCGGCTTACAACGCCGACCCTTTAACCGATTAAGGCACAGGTGCTAGCTATGTTCCCTGCCCTGAGCACATTCCCTGATTGCTCAAGCGCGGCGGCAGCATAACCACGATTCCTGCGCGAGTCAAATTATTTGATCAAACCGCTGCAAATCGCGAGGAACCGCAGCGTCGGGACGAGTCGGTGTCGCGTTCATGGCCATATCGGCCCGTAAAGCAACAGGCCAGGCGGCGGGCGAAGGGAGAAGAGGACCGACATATCGGCCAAGAATGCCGGCCCTCCCGTCCCTATTTGGGCGATCGACAGGCACACAAAAATACTTTACGAATGATTGAGTACTAGAGTTGGGCTCAGCCACCCCAAGCAGGGGTCCTACTGCCCCCCGGCCGCCTGCCCTGGCTGGGGGGCAGTTCCACTTTCGACCTCGAGATCTTCGGCGAGGGCGGCCAGCACCGAAAGCGGCACCCGCAGGCACTTGGCGATCCGGCGAACGTTGCCCCAGGTCGGATTCACCCGACCCGACTCCATATGGGAAATCCAGGTCGGGTGGATGTCGGCGAGCAAGCCGAGTGCTTCCTGGCTCAGCTGCCCCTCCTTGCGAAGCTGCCGAATAGCCTTGGCGAGGCCGATCTGGGGGTCGTCGGTACGCGGCATCTACGGAAGGGGATGTGCCTCCCGCCCCCGCGTCCATAGGGGCGAGCTCGACTCGCCACTGCGTTGGCGCGTGACCGGCAGCTTGGCGGTACGCCTGAGGTTCTGGCGGTGTCGCTGGCAAAGACCCGTTCTAAGGGGGCGGTCTTTCATCCAGGCGAACACGAACATATGTTCGCATAGCCGTGCACCGGTGTAAAGGGCATTTCTGCTCCAGGTTCCCCCGGCTGGCAAAGTTCCTGCAATGAAAGGTCGGATCGCCTTCATCTCCGGAGCCGGGAGCAGCGAGGGGATCGGGTTCGCGATCGCCCAGCGCCTCGCCCGCGAGGGCGCTGCGGTCGCGCTCGGAGCAACGAGCGAGCGGGTCCACCACCGCGCCGAGGAGCTGCAAGACGAAGGCGCGCGGGCCGTCGGGGTGATCGCCGACCTCACCGATCGCCGCCAGGCCGAAGCGGCGGTAGCCGAGGTCGTGGCGGCATTGGGACCGATTGATGTCCTGATCAACAACGCGGGGATGGCACGCAGCGGTGAGGAGAACCATTCGGCGCCCCTTGCCGAGCTTGATCCCGCCGAATGGGACCGTCAGCTGGAGATGACTCTGACCAGCGCCTTCAACGTCACCCGTCTAGTCCTGGCGGGGATGCTCGAGCGAGGCTGGGGTCGGATCGTCAACGTCGGCTCGGTGACCGGGCCGCTGCTCAGCTACCCGGGCCAATCCGCCTACGCGGCCGCGAAGGCGGGGCTCGACGGGATGATGCGGACCCTCGCCGTCGAGGCGGGCGGCGGTGGCGTTACCGCGAACACCGTCGCTCCGGGCTGGATTGCCACCGGCTCCAGCACCGAGGAGGAGTTGGCGGCGGCGCGGGCGACTCCGCTCGGCCGCGCCGGCACCCCCGACGAGGTCGCCGCCGCGGTCGCCTTCCTCGCCTCCGCGGAGGCAAGCTACGTGACCGGGCAGGTGCTCGTCGTTGACGGCGGCAACAGCGTCCACGAGGACCGCGGTTGAGCCTCCCCGCCCTCGACCCGGCGCTGACCGAGCTCTCGCTCGAGCGCCTGCGTCGGCGCCGCAGCGTCAAGTGGAGCCACTACCCGGCGGACGTGCTCCCGGCCTGGGTGGCGGAGATGGACTTCCCGCTGGCGCGCCCCGTGAAGAGGGCGTTGCTGGAGGCGCTCGAGCTAGACGACTGCGGCTACCCCGACCCGGTGGAGCTGGGCGCCGCTTTCGCCGAGTTCGCGCTGCAGCGGCACGGCTGGGAGGTGGACGCCGCCGCGGTCTCCCCCAGCCCCGACGTCGTCGGAGCGCTGACGGCGGTGCTGAAGGAGATCACCGAGCCCGGCGACAGCGTCGTCCTCAACACGCCCGTCTACCACCCCTTTTTCGCGGTCGTCGAGGAGGCGGGCTGCGAGCTGGTGGAAGTGCCGCTGGCGAGGACGGAGCTAGACGTCGAGGGGGTAGAGCGCGCCTTCGCCGCAGGTGCAAGGGCGCTGATCCTCTGCAGCCCCCACAACCCGACCGGCAGCGTCCCCTCCCGCGCCGAGCTCGAGGCGATCGCCGGCTCCGCCGCCTCCCACGGCGCCTGGGTCCTCGCCGACGAGATCCACGCTTCGCTGACCCTGCCGGGCGCCGGGCAGGTGCCTTTCCTGACCGTGTCGGAGGCGGCGCGCGAGTGCGGCATCGCCTTCTGGTCGGCCTCCAAGGCCTTCAACCTCGCCGGCCTGCGCTGCGCCGAGATCGTCACCGCCTCGACCGCGGCCGCCGCGGTGATCGAGCGGCTACCGGTCAGCGCCACCCACTGCGGGCATCTCGGCGCGATCGGCTCAATCGCTGCCTTCCGTGACGGCGGCGAGTGGCTGGACAACGTGCTGGCGGTCCTCGATCACAACCGGACGCTGCTGGCGCAGCTGCTCGCCGAGCGGCTGCCCGAGGTCGGCTACCAGCCGCCACGGGCGGGATACCTCGCCTGGCTCGACTTCCGCCCGCTCGGCCTCGGCCCCGATCCCTCACAGCCGATCCTCGAGCGCGGCCGCCTCGCGCTCAGCCCGGGGTCGCAGTTCGGCCCGCAGGGCGCCGGCTTCGCCCGCCTCAACCTCGGCACCTCCCCCGCCCTGGTCGAAGAGGCGGTCGCGCGGATCTGCCGCGCGGCCGGCCGCGCCTAGCCGGCTTCCGAGCGCGCCGCTTCCAGCTCTGCTTCGACGGTCGAGGTCTGGTCGGGGATCTCGAGTCGCTGTTCGAGGATCGGGACCGCCTCTTCGGGACGCCCGCTGAGCCGCAGCGCGTGGCCGAGGTTGAAAAGAGCGTAGGCGTAGTTGATGTCTTCGCTGCCTTCCGGGAACGAGGCGACCGCTTCTTCGAGCACCGGCACCGCAGCTTCGTATTCGCCGTTCTGGAGCAGCGAGTAGCCCTCTTCGTTCAACGCGGCGCCGGAGGATGACGTGGCTTCAGACGGTTCCGGCGGCGGCGCTTCGGCGACTTCGGCGGTTTCGCTGCTTTCTGATTCAACAGGCGGTTCTTCGGCCGTTTCCGAGGATTCGGCAGCCGCCGCTTCGCCTCCCCCCGTCGCGCCCGCGGCAGCGCCACCGGCACCGGCGTTCTTCGCCTGGCGCGCCTTGCCCTTGCCGCTCTTTGCCTTCGCGGACGTCGTCCCTTTGGTCTGGTCCGATCCGCCGCCGTCGAGGACCACCAGCGCCAACACCAGCAGCGCCGCGATCACCCCGACAATCGCGGCGATCGCGCCCCAGCGGCTGCGGTGGGAGTCGGTGCGGTTGTAGGCAGGGGGCGGCGGCGGGAGAAAGTCGGACTCGGGCTCCGGCTGCCGCTGCTCCCGGGCGAAGGTCGGCTCGTAGAGCTCGGTCGGCTGCCCGCTCGCCTCGGCGCGTTCGAGTCGCACCAGCGCCTGCCGGGCCGAGGCGGGTCGCCCCCCCGGCTCCTTGGCAGTCATCCAGTCGATCAGCGCCCCGAGCGGCCGCGAACAATGGCCCTCGCAGGAGCGCAGGACCACGCCGGCCGAGTAGAGGTCGGAGCGCTCGGTCGCCGAATGCCCCGCCATCACCTCCGGCGCCGCGTAGCGCTCGGTACCGAGGATCAGGCCGGGGTTGGTCAGCGCGGTCGCGTCCCGCGTCAGCGCGATCCCGAAGTCGATCAGCTTCGCGGTCCCGTCCGGTTCGATGATGATGTTCGCCGGCTTGATGTCGCGGTGGAGGATCCCCACCTGGTGGATGTGGGCAAGCGCTTCCAGCAGTTCCCGCGCCAGCTTGTCGCAGTCGACCCCCTCCCCTCGCGCGAGCCGCTCGGCGAGGTTCTCGCCGGGGACGAACTGCATCACCAGGTAGGGCCGTTCGCCCTCTTCGGAGTAGTCGTAGACGCCGACCAGGTTGGGATGGGAGAGCCCAGCGGCCGTCCGCGCCTCACGGCGGAAGCGAGCGACAAAGTCGGGGTCGGTGGCGATCGTGTCGGAGAGGACCTTCACCGCCACCTGCCGGTCGAGCACCTCGTCGTGCCCCAGCCACACCGCAGCCATGCCGCCGCGGCCGAGCGTGCGCTCGAGCCGGTAGCGGTCTTTCAGCAGCTCCCCTTGGCCGATCGTGCTTGGCACAGGCTTCCTCTACCCGCTTCGCGCCGCTAAACGCTCAAGCGAAGCCGACTTTCGCCGGCCTGCTCGCGTGACCGCCGCGCAGGCGTCGCAGCGCCTCCTCGAAGTCCTCGTGGGTAACCGCCGGCGCCTGACCCTCCCCCTGGACCGATGAGGTGCGGGCCATCGCCGCCAGCGCCGCCTCCTGGCAGAGCCCCTTGAGATCGGCGGGCGAGAGGCCGTCGCTGTCGCGGGCGAGCTTCTCGAGCCGCACCCCCACGGTCGGCATTCGCGCCGTCATCAGGCAGAGCAGGGCGTTGCGGGCTTCCTCGTCGGGCAGGCCGAGGACGATCGTCCGCGAGAGGCGGCCGCCGCGCAGCAGCGCCGGGTCGAGCTGGTCGGGCCGGTTGGTCGCGCCGACGACGAAGACGCCGTGCTGGCCGGCGACGCCGTCAATCTCGGAGAGCAGCTGGTTGACGTGGCTGTCGTGGGTCTCGACTTGGCCGCGCGATCCGGCGACCGCGTCGATCTCGTCGATGAAGACGATCGAGGGCTTGTTGTTGCGGGCGCGTTCGAAGAGCTGGCGGATGTTGCGCTCGGACTCCCCCACCCATTTGCTGATCACGTCGGCGCCGGCGATCGGGTAGAAGCTGCACTTCGCCTGCGCCGCCAGCACCTTGGCGACCGAGGTCTTGCCGGTCCCGGGCGGGCCGGCGAGGAGCAGCCCGGTCGGCGGCTCGACGCCGAAGCGGACCGCGGCCTCGGGATCCTCGATCACCGCCTGCAGCTGTTGCAGCTGCGCCTTGATCGCCGGGTCGAGGATCAACGAGTCCCAGGTCCAGTGCTCGACCAGCGGCCGGTCCTGGCCGCCGTGGCGCTCGACCGCGCTCAGCAGGTGCTCGCTGTCGAGTTCGAGGTGCTTGCCGCTCTCGGTCGCCTCGCGGAAGACCTCGAGCGCGGCGGTGTCGACGATCTTCGAGATCGCCGCCGGGGTCAGCCCCTCGGTGCGGCGCACCAGTTCCCCCAGCTCGACGTTGGCCGCGGTCGGGCGGTCGTCGAGCTCGGCTTTGAAGATCGCCTCCCGCGCCTTCGCGTCGGGCAGGTCGATGCGGATCTGGCGGTCGAAGCGGCCGGGGCGGATTACCGCCGGGTCGAGGTGGGAGACGTCGTTAGTTGCCGCCATCACCAGCAGGCGGCGCTCGTCGCGGTAGGCCTCGAGCGAGGTCAGCAGCTGGTTGACGGTGCGACGCGACTCCTGGTCGGGGCTGTTGTCGCGGCGCTGGGCGATCGAGTCGAACTCGTCGAAGAAGAGCAGGCAGGGCAGATTCTGGGCGGCGGTCTGGAAGGCCTTGTCGATGTTCTGCGCCGACTGGCCCTGGATGCCGCCAATCAGGTCGCCGGTGGAGACGTGCATCAGGTTGAGCTCGTACTCGCCGGCGATCGCGCGGGCGAAGAAGGTCTTGCCGACGCCGGGCGGGCCGTGGAGGAGGATCCCGTTCCACTCGATCCCGTAGCGCTCGGCGTCGTCGGGATGCTCGAGGACGAGGCCGACCGTCTGCCGCACCTCCTCCTTCAGCGCGTCCATGCCGCCGACGTCGTCGAAGTCGTCGAGTTCGGAGGGCGGCTCGACGCTGAAGTTGCCGCTGCCGCCCATCATCCCGCCAAGTCCGCCCATGCTCCCGAAGAGGCCGCCGAGCGGGTTGGAAGTCTGGCGGGTCTGCTGCTGGGGCGCGCGGCGCGGGCGCTCGGCCTCCCCGTGATCGCGGCCGTCGCGGGCGCCGTTCTCCTCCTCGGCCTGCGGCTCCTCGCCTTCCGGGTACTCGTCGGTGATGTCGACCCACTGGCCGGTCTCGGGGTCGTAGGTGAGCGAGCGCGAGCGCATCCCGGTGCCGGAGAAGATCTGGTCGAAGATCGCGCCGAACGGGCTCATCCCGAAGGGCGAGCCGCCAAAGGGGCTTTCGCCGCCGCCCTGCGCGCGCATCGCTTCTTCCTGTTGACGCCGCCGCTCGGCCGCCTCGCGGCTACGGCGCGCGGAGCGGGCGACGCTGAAGGCAAGCAGGGCGAAGATGACGCCGAGGACGACAAGGGACGCGATCACGCGCTTCCGCTACCCCGCGACGGGTGGATTCATTCGCCGGGGCGGCGGGTAGGCACGCCGCCATGGAGGTCATCGGCTACATCATCCTGCTGGCGCTGAGCGGTCTTGTCATCGGTGCCCTCGCCCGCCTGCTGCTGATCGGACCCGACCCGATGAGCATCCTCGAGACGATGCTCGCCGGCATCGGCGGCTCCTTGATCGCGGGCCTGATCGCCTACTACGTCTTCGACCGCAACACCGGCCCCGGCCTCCTCCTCTCGATCGTCTGCGCGATGGCGATCGTCTACGCGATCCGCAAGTACCGCCAACGAGCCGAGCCCCACCGCGCCCGCTCGGTCGGCGGTCCGATGAGCTTCGGCGGCAACAACGTCCACACCCAGGTCCATTTCTTCCCCGGCTGCCTCGTCTTCTCGCTGCTCGCCTCGGTGATCCTCACCGTGCTGCTAAACCTGATCGTGCGCGCGTTCTAGGCAGAGAGCGCTACTAGCGCTCTCTGCGCCAGAGGCCGGCCGGCGTACGCCCATAGCCGTGGTGGCGAGGTGGGCGGGCGAAGAAGGCCTCAGGCTCGTCTTTGGCCTTCGGGAAGAGTTCGGCGATGATCGCTTCGCCCGCCGGCTTAGCCCACGCTCGGACGCCCTTGCCCAGCCGGAACGGCACCGGTTCGTATTCGCCGCCGACGAGGACTTGCCGGATTTCCTTGTACCTGGCGGCGACGTAAGGCGCTTCGGAGAGCTCCTCGAGCGTGCTGCGGCGCGACGGCGTCAGGTACTGGGCATGCGCCCCGTCCGACATCGTGGTCAATCTCGCGACTTCCACGGAAGAGATCACGTTCGCCAACTGCAAGGCCGCTTCCCGTTCCTCCCCCAGCCCCGGTCGGATCCCGACCGCATCGGCGTAGCACGGCACCTTCCGCGCGTCGGAACCAAGCGATATCGGCAACGGGCAGAGGCGGAGTTCGTCGATCGTTTCGGGGCTCCATCCGCTCATAGTCTCGGTCAGCCCGACGAGAGCTCGACCTAGGCCGCTTTCGAACCAGTTGGTGCGGGCGTAGCCGGAATCGTGGAATTGCGCCTGCTTCGTGCCCCCCATGTTCCGCAGGGCGCGGAGGGCCCCCATCGGCTCAGGTTCGAGCCTGGGTGGGATCGGCATCGGCATCGAAGTCGGCCACCAACTGTTCGTCTCGCTGCGCCAGCAGGAGGCGTAGAGACAGGCATCGGTCGTTTTCCCACCGAGGTCCACCAGGAGGCCTTCGTTGCTTCCTGGTTCGGGGCCTTCGTACTTCGCGTTGCCGAGAATCTTCAACAGGGCTTCGATGCTCAACGGAGGCGATTCGAAAGCCTTGTCGGCGGCGCGGTGGTAAAGCACCGACATGCAGCCGAGGTATGGGATCCCGGCGAAAGACCCACCCTGGCCGGCGATCGCCGCCGCGGACACCGCGAAGGGCATGATGTCCGCGAAGTCGACGATCTCCGCCTGGGCGATCGGATCCACTTTCGCCGCCGCCACTAGGTCGTCGACGTAGATGCAGTCGAAGGCGAAGACGTCGATCGTCGGCGGCGGTTCTTCGTGGTAACAGTCGTAGAAGTACCAATTGAGCTGATAGTCCGGTCTCAGGTTTTTCCATAGAAGCTCGATCGCGACGACAAACGAGAGGGGACTGGGCACGTACGGGTACAGCGCCACATTCAGGGTCTTCTCCCCAGAAGGCTCCGGCGGCGGCGGCTGGTACGCCTCCCCGAGCGCTCCCTTTCGTGCGGGCCCCTCCATGGAAGGACCCTAACCATATACCTGGATTAGTGCAACTATCTGAGAGTAAACAGTACGGTTTGTAGTACCGTAGGACTGCTTGTAAACGGCGCTGAGGAGAAGGTGGCGTCCTCGCGGCCGCGGAAAGACCAGCTGGTCGGAGATCGGCGAGACGACCTCGATGTCCTCTCCTCCGAGCTTTTGGCCCCTATGGGGGGACCCACAGTCGGGGCGCTCCCATTCATCCTCCCTCCTGCTGAACCTGATCGCGCGGGCGTCTTAAAAATCGGTAGCCATTCGTCTGAACTGGGTCAAGCCGCTCTCCTCAGCACCGATAGCCCTCCTGTAGTCAGCTGAAAAGGGCAAACCTGTCGCGAGGCAGGGACGCAAAGCCAGAGGCCTCCCGAGGGAGGCGGCTCAGCCGCCAGCTTGGTGAAAACCGAGTCCTTTTTGCATGCCTACAGGAGGTTTGTCCGATGTCAGTAGCAATTCAGAAGTTCCCGCTCACGCGGTTCCTACTTGCCTTGCTCGCGGCCCTGACTTTGGTCGGAGCGATGGCGGGCGCGGCCCGAGCTGAAATCACCGATACCTCGGAATGTCTCGAGTCGCCGCTCTCGCAGCACTTCCTCCCCTTCCGGGACTACAACTGGTATGCCCAGGTGGCGGGCCAGGACCAAACCGGGTTCACGGGGGAAGGCTGGACGCTCAGCAACGGCGCCCAGATCGTCTCGACCACCGACGCCAAGGGCCAGGCGCTACAGGCGCTCGAACTGCCCACCGGCGCCAAGGCGGTCAGCCCCACCATCTGCGTCACCCGGGACTTCCCCACCGGGAGGATGATGGTCCGCGCGCTGACCGGCGACCAGGACCTCTTCTTCTACGTCTCCTACGCCGGAACGAAGACCTGGACTGCACCGAAGAGCACGGACAAGTTCCGCGGCAGCGGCAACGCCTGGGACCTGTCTGACCCGATCAACCTCCAGCCCTCGAGCATCAGCGGCTGGCAGCTGGTCAAGTTCACCTTGGTCGCAGGAGGCAAGAACGATCGCTCCCAGGTTTACGACTTCTGGGTCGACCCCTTCGCGCGGCACTAGCCGCTCTCCTGTAGGAGCGGAGGGATCGAGGGCGGGAGCGGCGACTAGGTCGCCGCTCCCGCCCTACTGTCGTGGTTAGCGGGCGCCCGCCCGCAGTGCCCGCCGGATCACTCCCGGCCGCCGAGCGACCTGCGGCCCGAGGGTCAGGGCGAAGAGGGTGAGCGCGAGCCAGGGGCGGAGGTGCGGGCCGATCCGGCGGATGCGGCCGTCGGGGGAGAACTCGAAGACCATTGCGTCGGTCATTCGCACCGGGCCGATTCGGGCGCTCCCCACGGCGACGCGGCACTCACCCTCGCCGACGGTCTGGGTCCAGCGCAGATCCTTCAAGGTGGTGTAGACGGCGGTGAGGAGGAAGGTGACGTCGTCGCGTCCGCGGAAGACCATCCGTCCCGAGATCGGCGAGACGACCTCGATGTCCTCGGCGAAGGCGTCGCCGATGCCGCTCAGGTCCCCCGCCTCCGAAGCGGAGAGGTAGCGCTGGAGGGAATCGTCCATGCCCGAACCCTATGCCGCGCGCACCGGCTCCGAACTTTTGGTTGCTATAGGCCCCCTAAGTTCGGAGTCGTTCAGGCGTGACCGGCTGCGGCTTCCGCCGCGGGCGCTGCCTCAGCCGCTGGGGCTCCCCCGCCCTCCGACTTGGGCCGCACCGCCGGCGGACCCTCGTGGATCTTGCGGTGCGGGTCCTCCTGGTTGGCCTGGCGGACCGCCTCGACGTCGCCGTGGTAGTCGCCCTTGCCGGTCGGGTCGGTCATCGCCAGCGACATCAGCTCGAAGGCGGCAAGGGCGACGTGGGGCACCCACTGCTTACGGCCTTCCTTGTACTGGCCGGTGATGAAGGGGAGGGCGCCGACGGCGATCGCGCCGGCCGCGTCGAGGGCGAGGTGAGCCTTGAACGGAATCACCTTCACCATGCCCAAGGGATAGTTGGTCATCGTGCTGTAACCGGCGTGAACCGCTCCGGCGGCGCGCATTTGGCGGGCCGAACGCGTGCCCTCGACTCCGACCAGCTTCGGCAGGACGGTGGTCAGCGTGGCGCCGGCCATGTAGTCGACGACCCCGTGGAGCGTGGAGTCGACGGGCCTGGGTGGGAAGGGCATCGCTGTAGTTCCTTTCAGGACTTCAGGGTTTGAGGACGACCTTCACGCACTCGTCCTGCTTGTGCTTGAAGGTCTCGTAGGCGTTGGAGGCCTGGTCGAGGTCGAGCCGGTGAGTGACGACGAAGCTCGGGTCGATGTCGCCGTTGCGGATGTGCTCGTAGAGCGGCTTCAAATATTTCTGCACATGCGCCTGGCCGGTCCGCAGTTGCAGCCCCTTGTTCATGAAGGCGCCGGTCGGGAACTTGTCCATCAGGCCGCCGTAGACACCCATCACGGAGACGATCCCGCCCGGGCGGCAGGCGAGGATCGCGTCGCGCAGGGCGTGGCCGCGGTCGGTCTCCATCCGGTTCGCCTGCTTGACGCGGTCGACGGCGTGCAGGGCGCCGTGACCGTGGGCGGCCTCCATCCCGACGCAGTCGATCACCGCGTCGGGCCCGCGCCCGCCGGTCAGCTCCTTCAGCTGCTCGACGATGTCGGGGTCTTGGGAGAAGTCGATGACGTCGGTCGCCCCCGCCTTGTTGACCGCCATCTGCAGCCGGTACTCGTACTGGTCGATCGCAATTACCTGCTCGGCGCCCATCAGGATCGCGCTGGCGATCGCGAACTGGCCGACGGGGCCGGCGCCGAAGACGGCGATCGTCTCGCCGCCTTCGATGTCGCAGAGGTCGGCGCCGAAGTAACCAGTCGGAAAGATGTCGGAGAGGAAGAGCAACTGCTCGTCGCTGAGGTCCTCGTCGACTTTGATCGGGCCGACGTCCGCAAACGGCACCCGCGCGTACTCGGCCTGGCCGCCGGCGTAGCCGCCGGTGAGGTGCGAGTAGCCGAAGATCCCGGCGGTCGAGTGGCCGAACATTTTCTCCGCCATGCCCGAGTTCGGGTTCGAGTTCTCGCAGGCCGAGTAGAGCTCGTGCTTGCAGGACCAGCAGTCCCCGCAGGCGATCGGGAACGGGACGACGACTCGGTCCCCCACCTCGAGGTTGCCGACGCCCTTGCCCTTCTCCACCACTTCGCCCATGAACTCGTGACCGAGGATGTCGCCGCGTTTCATTTTCGGCACGTAGCCGTCATAGAGGTGCAAGTCCGAGCCGCAGATCGCGGTCGAAGTGATCTTCACGATCGCGTCGCGCTCGTTGAGGATGTTCGGGTCGGGGACGTTCTCGACCGAGACTTCGTTGCGGCCCGACCAGACGGTGGCGCGCATCAGACGCCCGCCTTCTCGAGCTCGTCGGGCTTCAGCGGTTGCGCCGGGCGCTGCTTCAGCTTGCGCTCGGCCAGCTCCCCCTCGGGGCTGCCCTCAGAGCGCGGGATCACGCCGGTCTCGAACTGCGCCTTGAACCGGCGCAGGTCGTCTTTGACCTTGGCCAGCGGCTCTTTGCCGGTCAGCTTCATCAGCATCTCGCCCGCTTTCCCGCCGGGCGCCGTCTGCTCGAGGTCAACCTGGATCTCGGTGCCACGATCGCCGGGCGCGGCTTTGAAGCTAACCGCAGCATCGTGCGACTCGATGTAGTCGGGCCGCAGGCCGTCTTCTTGCCAACGCCGCTGAACCTCCTCGGGAGATCCGAGGACCGTCACTGAAGCTTTTCTACTCATCCGGGAGAACCTCCTCGACCTGAAACTGGGCTGTCCTCGCGAAGTACCCGCTGAGGTGGCCGGTACACGAGCCTTCGCTAGAAAACCTCGCCCCAGGCGGTCGCGACCAGCGAGCGTGGGCCGCCGTGGTCGCGGTGCTCGCAGAGGTAGATGCCCTGCCAGGTCCCAAGCGCCAGCCGCCCCTCGCGGATCGGCAGGGTCAGCGACGGCCCCAGCAGCGCCGCCTTGATGTGGGCCGGCATGTCGTCCTCACCCTCCAGGGTGTGGGTCCAGTACGGCGCCCCTTCGGGCACCGCACGGTTGAACCAGCTCTCGAAGTCCCGCCGCACCTCCGGCGCGGCGTTCTCGTTCAGCGCTAGCGAAGCCGAGGTGTGCTGGATCAGCAGGTGGAGCAGGCCGACCGAGATCTCCCCCAGCTCTGGCAGCGCGCCGCGGACTTCCTCGGTGACCAGATGGAAGCCCCGCGACCGCGCCGAGAGTTGAACCGTCCGCTGCAGCCACACGGCTCCAGCCTAGGCGGAACCTGCGATCAAGGAGTGGGGATCGGGCTGGTGGCGATCCCGCCGAAAGCGTTGCCGAGGTAGCGGCTGTCGCTGATGC
The DNA here is from genome assembly GCA_035940865.1 of Solirubrobacterales bacterium. GTDB lineage: Bacteria > Actinomycetota > Thermoleophilia > Solirubrobacterales > 70-9 > VAYN01. The sequence continues at coordinate 61,088 of DASZEL010000002.1, read as the reverse complement.
CGGCGGCGAATGCGGCCGTCGCCGATTCGGAGGTCTCGATCGGCCAATCCATGTCGCTGCCGGTCGTCTCGAACCAGAGCAGGCCGCGAACCTGCGGATAACGGCTCGGCAGGGCTTCGAACATTTCCGTGATCCAGGTTGCCTTCGAGCCCCCGTACTCGCTCGCGGCGGTCTCGCCGATCACCATCGGCTTCGAAGGAGCGAGCGCGCCGGTGATCCTGGCGTAGGAAGGGCCGTAAAGTTTGTCGAAGGTGCTCCAGCCGTGCGGAGCCACCGGGTTCAAGCCCCAGTTGTAGCCGTCGAGGCAGGTCCAATCGACGTACGAATCCCCTGGGTAGATGCTGGCGAAGGTGTCGCCTTGGCTGACGTAGGGGCACCAGACCCAGGTCGCGTTGGTCGCTCCAGCCGTAGTAAAGATGTCGTGCACGTGGCGCCAGGCCGCGACGAATTCCCCCGGCTGGTTGCCGTTGGTGTTTTCGCCCCAGGGGAACCAGCTCCCGTTCATCTCCCAATCGAAACGGAGGAAGAACGGATGCCCCCATTCGGCGGCGCGGGTGGCCCAGGTGCGGATGTAGCTGTCGTAGTTTCCGGCGAGGATGTCGGCGAGCTGGAAGGCCGACTGATCCCCTCCGCCGGGAATCGCCTGCGAGCCCCAACTGAAGAACGGGATCGCTCCGTGAGAGCGGATCGCGCTGAACGGATCCGCGGGGAAGCCGTAGTAGGAGCACGGCGATTTCGAGCAGTCGGCGAAGGGGGCGCTGAACTCGATCATCGACAGCGCCTTCCCCGCCAGCTGCTCGAACTTGGAGACCGCCCCCATGTCCCACGGCGCCGGGGTCCCCGTCAGCTGGGAGCCGATCCAGGCGCCCCAGTAGACGTCAGCGGGCGCCGGGACGTCGGCCGGTAGCGGGTCGACCGCCTGGGCGGGAGCGACATCGATCACAGGCGCGACGGCGGGAGGTTCAGGCGCGGCGCTCGCCGCACGCAAACGGACCTTGCGCGCGGCGGAGCTGGCGATCGAGCGCCGTCCCCGCACCAAGGTGGCCCGCAGTCGCGATGCGGAGGGAGTCGGCCCTCGCAGGACGAAGGAGATGCGGAAGCGGCCATGGCGGACCTTCCCGGCCGCGACCGGAAGCCAGGCGCGAGCCCTCCTGGTCTCGAGCAGGATGCGGCCTTGCCGCGGCGGCACGACCTTGCCCTTTGCGATCACCGGCACCGCCTTGGTGACCTCGGCCGGCACCGAGAGCGAAACCCGCGGCGCCGGGGCGCCTAGAGCTGCCGCCGCTTCCGCCTTCGGCGCTGCGGTAAAGAGAACCCCCAACCCAAGGATGGCGATCAGCGCCAACTTGAGGTGCAGGGTGTCGATCCCAAGTCCCATCCGGTCTCCCTACCCGCTATTTGGAAAGAGAGCCATAGCGCTCACCGGCGGGCACGCGAGCCGCGGGATGGAGCCGCACGGCATCGAGCCAGAAGCGGCTGCCGACGCGCAGTTGCAGGAGCGCCGAGCGCAGCAGCGCCTCGCGGGCCGGGTCCCAGCTGAACCCGAACAGGCGGCGGATCTCCGGCGGCAGCAGCCCGACCGAGATCAACCTGATCGTCTCGGTCAGCGGGATCGCGGCGGTCCGCAGCAAACCGGTGAAGGGGGGCTCGAGGATCATCTGCACCGCCTGCTGGCGACGGTCGTCTGAGATCCAGAGGCTGCCATCGGTGAGCCGACCGTCGATGTATTGCCGCAGCCCCTCGCCGCTGGCGGGCATCGACTCCGGCGGGAGTCCGAACAATTCCCCGACCTGGCGGTATTCGCTCCAGTAGCGCTCCCGCTCCTCGTCGGCGAGTGAGCCGAAGATGCGCTCGTAGTAGAGGAGCGCGGAATCGGCGAGGGTCGCGAGGACCCAGAGCCCGAGCTCGGGATCGGAAGCGTCGTAGGGAGTGCCCTTGGGGACCGGGCCGTATTCAGCCGGCGTCTTCCCCCGCACCCGCCGATGCATCGCCTGGACGATGCGGCCGGTTTCCTCGGCCTCTTCGCGGCTGCCGAAGTAGATGCGCGACATCCGCTCGTCGGTCCGCTGCAGCCGCGCCTGCGGGTCGTCGAAGATGATCGAGTGGCGCTGGAAGCCGACCACCGCCAGCGGATCGCAAGCCTGCATCAGCAGCGCCCGAACTCCCGAGAACAGCACCAGCCGCTCCCGGTGCAGCCGCCGCACCATCGAATCGGCGGCGAAGAAGCCGTCTACGTCCTCGGCCTGCGGCGCCCGTTGCGGCGCCATCCCAGGCACGAGCGAGAGCATGTCAGCGGGACGAACCACCTTTCAAAGGTAGCTATACGCCGCGACCAGCTTTTCCGATCAGCCCGGGCTCAGAACCGCAGATGCGCGAGTATGCGCCTGCTGCGCCACCAGCTGGACCCGATCCAGACCCCGAGCAGGTGCACTGCTCCCCTGAAAGGACCCACCCCTGATGCCTTTCCCGCGGCTCGTGACCGCAGTCGCCCTCGCCACCCTCGTCATGCTCGCCGCAGGTTGCGGAAACTCGGGTTCCGACGACAGCAGCTCCGGCTCCCCGGACAGCGCCTCCGGCAAGTTCCGCGTCGGCCTCGAGGCGCCGCTCTCCGGCGAACTGTCGGTCCTCGGCGAAGGGATGCTGGACGGAGCGCAACTGGCCGCGGCTCAGCTCAACGAAGGCGACGGGATCCTCGGCAAGCAGGTCGAAGTCGTTCCGATCGACGACGCCGGCGATCCCGCGACCGGGGTGAAGGCGGCCAAGGCGGCGATCGCCGACGGTCTCGACGGCGTCGTCGGCCCCTACAACTCCGGCGTCGGCATCGAGACCCTGCCGCTCTACATCGACGCCGGCCTCACCCCGATCCGCCTCACCTCGGACAACTCGACCAACGGCCTCGGCTTCACTCTGCAGCCGATGACCTACCAGATAGCTCCGGTGGCCTCCCAAGCGGTGACCGAGTGGCAAGGGGCGAAAAATGTCGCGATCGCCTACGACCCCACCCAGAACTACACCGCCTCCGTCTCGAAAGCCCTCAAGAGCTCACTCGAGAAGGCCGGGGTCACGGTGACCGCTTACGAGAAGGTGCAGCCCGGCAAGAAGAGCTACACCGGCGTGATCGGCAAGCTCACCACCGGCAACCCTGACGTGATCTACGCGGCCGTCTACTTCCCCGAGGGCGGGCTGATCGCCAAGGAGATGGACGAAGGCAACGTCGAATCGCAGTGCATCGCCGACTACGGGTCCTACGACACCGGCTTCGTCGAAGTCGCCGGCATCGCGGCGGCGAAAGGCTGCCCGCTGGTCGGCGTCCCCGCACCCGAAGACTTCGCCGGCGCCGGCGAGCTCGTGGCCCAATACCGCGACAAGTTCGGCCAGGCCCCCGGCACCTGGAGCCCCTACACCTACGACTCGCTCAACTTCCTCGCCGCCGGCGTCGAAGAAGCGGGCGGCACCGACCCCGATGCCCTCACCGAGGCGCTCGACGAAGTCAGCGACTGGCAAGGCTGGACCGGCTCGGTGACCATCGATCCGACCAACGGCAACCGCCGGCCCGCAACCGTGGTGGTGGTCGACACCGATGCCAAGGGCCAGCTCCACGTCGACAAGAGCTGGGCCAAAGCTGTCGGTGCTCCGTACGACAAGTAGCGGTTAGAGCTCAGGCGAAGAGCAGGCCGACCGCCAGCAGCGCCACGCCTGCCATGGCTGCCGCTCCCGCTGCACCGAGAAGCCAGCGGCGGCGGGCGATGATCGAGATCGAGGCGAGGACGATGCCGACCTCGAACCCCACCTCGGCGAGCTCGAAGTCGAGGTGCTGGGCATTGGCGTGGTCGACCTCGCTTCGGTGCGCCTCGATCTCTTCGTTGAGGTGGGCATCGGCGGGGCGCAGGTGGTCGACCACTCGCGTCTCGTGCTCGCGCGCTTTGGCGGTGGCCCCGTGCCGGGCCGGGATCGCGCCCCCGAGAACCCGCAGCAGCGTCGCGTTGCCCCTGGCGATGTCGATTTTCACCCGGTTGCTCTCGAGCCGCGCGGCGGCGGTCGCGCCGTGGGTCTCGCCGGTGACCACCTCCTTCAACGCCTCGTTGGAGAAGAACGTCGCAATTGCGAGTAAACAAGCGATCACCGCGACCGCCAACGCCGCCATCTGTGCGTGATGTGGAAGCTCCCCGCCAGCCGCGAAGTGATGCCCCTGCTCGAAGCGCTCGTATGACCGGTGGGCCTCCATCCGCGAGCCTTCCTAACAGGCGCTCCGGTCGATGCCGACTTTCGGCGCTCGGGGCCGGTCTGCTGCGATGATCCCGGCGTGAAGTGGAAGCGGGGAAAGGGCGGCAGCAGGGACGTCGTCGACGTCCGCGGCAAGCGGAGCGGCGGGGCCTCCTGGGGCGGTGGCGGCTTCGGCGGCCGTGGCGGCGGGATCCCGATGCCCGGCATCGGCCGCATGGGCGGCGGCGCCGGCATTCTCGCCGTCGTCGTCATCGTCCTGATCAACGTCCTCGGCAGCTCCGGGGGCGGTGGCTATGAAATCGCCGACGCCTTCGGCCCGCAAGCGACCGCTCCGGGCGCCGAAAACCCGGCGCCGATCCCCCGCTCCGAGGATCCCGACGCCGAACTGAAGGACTTCTCGGTCTACGTCTTCGAGGACGTCCAGAGCACCTGGCAGAAGACCTTCGCCGCGGCGGGCAGACGGTACGACCGCGCCAAGCTCGTCCTCTACTCCGGCGCCGTCTCCACCAACGGCTGCGGCAGCGCGACCTCGGCCGTCGGGCCCTTCTACTGCCCGGGCGACAACAGCGTCTACCTCGACCTCAGTTTCTACAAGCAGATAGCCGACCAGCTCGGCGCCTCGGGCGACTTCGCCTGGGCCTACGTGATTGCCCACGAGATGGGCCACCATGTGCAGAACGAGAGCGGCACCACCGCGCAGGTCGCGCGGGCCGGGCGGGACGAACAGATCGGCGCCGAGGGGCTCTCAGTCCGCACCGAGCTCCAGGCCGACTGCTACGCCGGCGTCTGGGCCTCGACGGTCTACGAGGAGGGCGACCTGGACGAGGGTGACATCGCGGAGGCCTTCGGAGCAGCCCGCGCCGTCGGCGACGACCGGCTGCAAAAGCAGGCGACCGGCACCGTCGAGCCCGACACCTTCACCCACGGCACCTCACAACAGCGCCGCGCCTGGTTCGACCGCGGTTACGGCTCCGCCGACCCGGGCGCCTGCGACACCTTCTCCGCCGACCTCTAGGTCCCCCCAGGCTGCGGCGGGCGTTCTTCGAAAAGCGAAAGGTTTGGTCTGCACTCGAACCGCCGATGCCGTGGGCATGATTGGGGCCATGCCGACGATCAGCCGCTTCTTTGGGATAGCCATCGTCATGTTCTTCGACGATCACGGCTTCCCGCACTTCCATGCTCGCCATGCCGAAGGAGAAGCCAAGGTGCGAATCGACAACTTGGAGGTCATGGACAGCAACCTCAGTCGCCGCCAACTTCGTTTCGTCCTCGCCTGGGCAGAGCTCCATCAGGAAGAATTGGAAGAGAACTGGCGCCGAGCCCGCGCCGGTGAGAAACTTATGGATATCGAGCCTTTGAGATGAACGGCCTAACTCCCGATATCACCGCAGCTGAGGTCGTCCGCCACGGCGTCCTTCGGCTGACCTTTGCCGACGGGCTGAGCGGAGAGGTCGAGGTCCTGGACCGCATGCGCGGCCCCGTCTTCGAAGACGCGCGCACGCCCAAGGGATTTGCCAAGGTCGAAACCGATCCGGAGACCGGCACCGTCGTCTGGCCCGGTGGCGCCGACCTCGCCCCCGACACGCTGTATGAGCGGGTCCAGTCTGGGGCCTGGCCGGAATCTCGCACGGCTGCTTAGTCGGGGAGACAGGATTTGAACCTGCGACCGCTCGGCCCCCAGCCGAGTGCGCTACCAGACTGCGCCACTCCCCGTGGGGTCTTCATTCTAAGGATTGGCGGCGCGGCCGGGTAGAGGCGAGCGCGTGCGGTCGTAGTAGCTGGTGGGTACTGTCCGGCGCTTGGCCACCCCGGTGCCCTTCCTCAACCTCGACGCGATGCGCCTGGAGCTGGGCGGCGAGCTGGAGCGGACGGTCGAGAGGGTGGTCGAATCCGGCTGGTACCTGCTTGGACCCGAGTTGGAGGCGTTCGAGGCGGACTTCGCTTCTTACTGCGGCGCCCGGCACTGCGTCGGGGTCGCCAGCGGGATGAGCGCGATCGAACTGGCGCTGCAGGCAGCGGGCGTCGGGCCGGGCGACGAGGTGATCGTCCCCGCCTATACCTGGATCGCCACCTGGCTGGCGGTGTCGCGGACGGGAGCGGAGCCCGTCGGCGTCGATGTCCTCGAGGGCACCTACAACCTCAACCCGAGCCAGATCGAGGCAGCGATCAGCGACCGCACCGCGGCGATCGTCCCGGTCCACCTGCGGGGCGAGCCGGCGGAGATGGACGCGATCGGCCGGATCGCCGCGGCGGCCGACCTGCTCGTCGTCGAGGACGCGGCGCAGGCGGCCGGCGCCTCGTACGGGGGCAAGCGCGTGGGCAACATCGGCGACGTGACGGCGTTCTCCTTCTACCCGACCAAGAACCTCGGCGCCCTCGGCGATGCCGGGGCGGTCACGACCGACGACGACGAGCTCGCCGAACGGCTGCGGCGGCTGCGCAACTACGGCATGCGCGACCGCTACGAGATCGAGGAAGCTGGCGTCAACGCGCGCCTTTCGGAGATCCAGGCGGCGGTGCTGCGGCTGCTGCTCCCCCGGCTTGATGGCTGGAACCGGACCCGGGGCTTATTGGCCGGGCTCTACCGCGATGCCTTCGCCGACCAGGGCGCGATCGCCCTCCCGTCGGTTGCCGAGCGAGCGGAACCGGTCTGGCACCTGTTCGCGATCGGCCATCCCGATCGCGAGCGCTGCGCGAGCGCCCTCGCCGCCGAGGGGATCGAGACCCTCGTCCACTACCCGCTGCTGCCGCACCTGGCCGGCCCGTACCGGGACCGGTGGCCGGAGGGCAGCTTCCCGGTCGCCGAGCGGCTGTCCGCCAGGGCACTGAGCCTGCCGCTCTACCCCCAGCTGGAGCCGGCGGCCTGCGAACGGGTGGCCGCGGCGGTGCTGGCCACCGTCCCCTCCTCGGCTTCCGCATAGCATCAGCGTCGATGTCCGAGGGATCCCGTCTTAGGAGCGGCGCCCAGCAGGCCGCGAAACGCTTGCGCTCGAAGCTGAACGCGGACCTGCTCGAGCGGGTGCTCGAGCTCCACGTCGCCTTCGGCGACCTCAACCGGATGCTGCGGCGGGAGTTCGACCACGTTCACGCCAGGCTCGACCGGTTGGACGGCCTCGAAGCGCAGATCGGCGACACGAACAGGATCGCTCGCCAAACCAGCGAGATCGCCCGCCACATCTACGACGAAGAGCCCGCCAACCGGCGCCGGCTGCATCAGCTGCGCCGCAGCGAGGAGTACGAGTTCGCCTTCACCGAAGCCGAACCGCTGGTCAGCTTCATCGTCCCCACCTACCAGTCGTTCGAGACCCTGCGCGACGTCGCCCTGCCCTCGATCCTCGGGCAGAGCTACTCGAACCTGGAGGTGATCGTCTCCGGCGACTGTGCGCCGCCCGAGACCGCCGCGGTCGTCGCCGAGCTCGAGGATCCGCGCCTCGTCTACATCAACCGCACGATCAGGGGGCCCTACCCCGAGGACCCGCGGAAACGGTGGTTCCCGATCGGCGGGCCTCCCTTCAACGACGCGCTGGCGATCGCCCGCGGCCGCTGGATCGCCATCCTCGGCGACGACGACGCGATCCGACCCCACCACACCGAGCGCCTGCTCGCTGCTGCGCAGGAGCACCGCTACGAGCACTGCTACGGCCTCCAGCAGGTCAACTTCGCCGAAGGCGAGCCGCTCGTGCTGGGCGAGTTCCCGCCTCGCATGGGCCACTGGGGCCTGCAGTCGGTGCTGTACCACGCCGGCCTGCGCTACTTCGAATCCGAGCTCTCCGACGCGATCTACGAGGAGCCGAGCGACTGGTCGAAGTGCCGGCGGATGATCCGCGCGGGGGTGCGCTTCGGGATGGTCGACGAGATCGTCGTCGACAAGCACGAGACCCGGCGCCGCTCGGCGCAGGAGTGGCACGAAGGCGCGGTCCCGATCGCCGAGTAGGGCTACCGGACCGCCCGCGCCGTAGCTAGGAACTCCTCGTAGTCGCGGATGTAATCGCCCTCTTCGAACTCCGCCGAGGCGAACACCATGTAGACGGTCCCCTCCGCAAAGCCGCCGATGTCGTGCCAGACCATCGGCGGCAGGTACAGCCCCACGCGCGGATCCTCCAGCCGGTAGGTGTGGCGACCGACGGCGTCATCGACCACCATCTCCATCCCCCCCGCCAGGCAGAAGACGACCTGCTCCAGCTCGCGATGGGCATGGCCGCCGCGCTTGGCCGTGACCGGGATGTCGTAGACGTAGAAGACCCGGGCGACCGGGAAAGGAACGTGGGAATCGGCTTCGGCGAAGGCCAGGTTGCCCTGGGGGTCGCCGACGACCGGCAGCTCGATGAGTTTGCATCCGTCCAGCCCCATTCGGCGCAGACCTTAGATGGACACGCTGTCGGGCAACGGCCACGTAGAGTGGGCGCCCAGATGGCGACGATCCACCCCAGCGCCGTGGTCGAAAGCACCTCGATCGGGGAGGGCGTCGCGATCGGGGAGTTCGCGATCGTCAGGCCCGGCGCCGTGCTCGGCGACGGCGTCACCCTCCTCCCCCATGTGATCGTCGACGCAGACGTCGAGATCGGGGCCGGGACCGAGGTCCAGCCGGGCAGCTACATCGGCCGCCGCCCCCGCGCCGCCGGCGCGGTGATCCGCGAGCCGACCTACGCGGAACGACTGCGGATCGGCGCCGGCTGCGCGATCGGCGCCAACGTCGTCGTCTACTACGACGTCGAGATCGGCGACGACACCCTGATCGGGGACCAGGCCTCGATCCGGGAGAAAACCTGGATCGGCTCGCACTGCGCGGTCGGCCGGATGAACGCAATCGACCGCGAAGTCCGGATCGAAGACGGCAGCGCCAGCATGTTCGCCTGCAACATCGTCGCCAAGACCGTCGTCGGCAAGGGCGTCTTCCTCGGCCCCAACTTCCTCACCACGAACGACAACGCCCTCGGCGCGGAGGGCTGGGACGCGGAGGCGATTCCAGGGATCTCGATCGGGGACGAGGCTCGGATCGGCGCCGCCGTCACCCTCCTGCCGGGAGTGACGATCGGTCGGGGCGCCTTCGTCGCGGCGGGTTCGCTGGTCACCCGAGACGTCGCCGCGGGCACGCGGGTGATGGGGGCTCCGGCCCGGCCGTCCCCGCCGCGGGACTGACCGCAACGAGATTGCACGGCGCCCGGTGGTTGGGGCAAACTGTCCGCTACGCGGCGGTAGCTCAATGGTAGAGCCCTAGCCTTCCAAGCTAGTTATGCGGGTTCGATTCCCGTTCGCCGCTTTCGACGTTTAGCTGACGCCTCGTGCTGCCGAAGAGAGATTCGTGCGCAACCTCGGTTCATCGGCGGTGGTCGTCCTCGCGGCGCTCCTCCTCGCCGGCTGCGGCTCGGGCGATTCAGGCACCACCGCGGCCTCGGACGGCTCCGCGCCCAGCTCCGCCGGCTACGTCGACTGGCCGATGTTCGGGCGGGTGCCGGCGCGGACGCACTACCTGGCCGCCGAGGAGCGGGCGCTCGATCCCCCGTTGAAGCAGGCCTGGTCGATCAACACCCACGCCTTGATCGAGTTCCCACCGGCGGTCCACGACGGCGTCGCCTACGTGGTCAACAAGTACGGGAACGGAAAAGCGGTGCGGCTGCGGGACCGAAAGGTCTTGTGGGAACTGAACGTGCGGCCGAGCGACAAGGGGAAGCCGAACTTCGTCACCGGGCCCGTCTACTACCGCGGCGTCGTCTACGGGGCCTTCTTGGCCGGCAACCTCGTCGCCGGGGACGCGAAGACCGGGAAGAGGCTGTGGGTCCGGCACCTGAACGGGCACCTGGAATCCTCGCCGCTCGCGGTTGACGGGACGGTCTACCTCGGCACCGACACGACCAACGTGGTGGCGTTGCGAGCCGCCGACGGCAGGACGCGCTGGAGCTTCAACGCTCCCGACGCGATCAAAGCCAGCCCCAGCTACCACGATGGCAAGGTCTTCGCCGCCGATTACCAGAGCTCGGTGTTCGCCCTCGACGCGGAGACCGGCAAGCCGGTCTGGCGGACCAACACGAGCAAGGTGCCGCCCTACGGCCATGGTGGCTTCTTCTCCTCCCCCGCGATCGCCTTCGGTCGCGTCTACGCCGCCCGCGACGACGGCACCGTCTACGCCTTTGACGAGAAGACCGGCAAGGTCGCGTGGTCCTTCGACGCCGGCGACTACGTCTACGGCTCGCCCGCCGTCGCCCGCGTCCCCGGCACCCCGCCGAGCGTCTACATCGGTGCCGAAAACGGCCGCTTCTTCGCCCTCGACGCCCGCACCGGCAAGCCCCGCTGGCGCTACGAGGTCGGCGGCCCGGTCCCCGGCACCGCCACCGTGATCGGCCACACCGTCTACACCTCCAGCTTCAAGACCCAGGAGACGACCGGCCTCGACGCCCGCACCGGCAAGCGCACCTTCCACCTCGACGACGCCGGCTATACGCCGATGGTCTCCGACGGCAAACGCCTCTTTCTGGTCGGCTACTACGACCTGATCGGTCTCGAACCGGCGAAGCGCTGACACTGCTCAGCGGATCTGGCTCTGCGCGCGGCTGACCTCGAGGTCGAAGAGGCGGAAGTCGGCACCGAGAAGGGGCTGGGCGACGTTGTGGACGGGCGTCTCGCCGATCCTCCCGTCGGGTGAACCGGCGTGGGCGTGGCCGTGGAGGACAAGATCGGGGCCGTGCTCGAGGATCGGCGCCGCGAGGCGGTCGCTGCCGAGGAAGACCCAGATCTCCCGCGGCTCCCCCTCCAGCGTCGCTTCGATCGGTGCGTAGTGGAGAAGGACGATCCGCAGCGGACAGAGCGCCACCTCTCGCAGCCCCTCCTCGAGCGCTTCGACTTCTTCGGTCGACTCGCGATAGACCGCGCGCAGCGAGGGCTCGCCGAAGTCCGGCAGGTGCCGCGGCGCGAAACCGCCGACGAAGCCCTTGACCCCGACGATCCCGACCTCGACCTCGCCGACCTCGCAGACGGCGGCGCGCCGGTCGAGCATCTCGACCCCGCCCGCCTGCAGGCGCTCGCGGATCGCCTCGGCCTCGCCGGCGTGCCAGTCGTGGTTGCCGAGCACGGCGTAGACGGGTGCTTCGGTCGCCGCGGCGGCTTCGCAGAGGATTTCCGCCTCCTCGAGCCGGCCGTGGCTGGTCAGGTCGCCGGCGACGAGGACGAGGTCGACCTCGTCGCCGAGCTGGGCAAATGACTCGACCACCGCCTCCCGATTGGAGTCGCGGCAGTGGATGTCGCCGGTGGCAGCGATCCGCAGCTGCCCGTCGCTGGTCTCGGGGGCCATCGTCGCCTCCTTACCCGCCTCCTGCCACGTTTACCGCGCGCCTACGCAGGGCAGCGATGGAGCACATGGCCGACGGACTGGGCAAGAACGAGGTCGCCCCTGAGCTGACCGACAGCCTCAAGCGCTCGATCGCGGCGCTCGAGGGGCAGGACATCCCCTACATCCTGGGCGGCGGACTCGGCTGTTGGGCCCGCGGCGGCCCGCCCTCCTCCAACGACATCGACCTGATGATCAAGCCGGAGGATGCCGAGCGCGCCCAGCAAGCGCTCGCCGAAGCCGGGATGCGGCCGGAGACGCCGCCGGAGCAGTGGCTGCGCAAGGCCTGGGACGGCGACATCCTCATCGACTTGATCTATGAACCCTCGGGGATGAGGATCGACGACGAGGTGATCGCCCGTGGCGAGGTGATGAGCGTGATGGCGATGCAGATCCGGGTGATGGACCTCGACGATCTCCTCACCACCAAGCTGCTCGCGATCGACGAGCACAGCGCCGACTACCGCGACCTGATCCTGATCACCCGCTCGCTGCGCGAGCAGATCGACTGGGCGCAGCTGCGCGAGCGCACCGTCTCCAGCCCCTTCGCGGCGGCCTTCTTCGCCCTCGCCGACGGCCTGGAGATCAGCCCCGGCGCCCCGGCCTCGGTCGAGGGTTAGCCCCCTCGGTGGCCCACCGCCTCGGCTTCGCGGTCAAGGTCCTCGGCAACGGCGGCCTCCGCTCTCACGACACCAGACGCTGGCAGTCGGGCCCCCACCTGCGGGTCTCGCTCGAGCGGCTGGAGGCGATCTTCGACTACCTCGAGGAGATCGACGTGCGGATGTACCGGATGACCTCGGACCTGGTCCCCTACGGCAGCCACCCCGACCTGCCGCAGTTCCACGATCAGATCGAGGAATGCGCGGAGGAGCTGGCGCGGCTCGGGCAGCGAGCCGTTGCCGCCGACCTGCGGCTCTCCAGCCACCCCGGCCAGTACGTCGTCCTCAACTCCGAGCGGGAGGAGGTGCGTACTGCGGCGGTGCGGGATCTTGAGCTGCAGGCCGAGCTCCTCGATGCGATGGACCTGGGCCCGGAGGCGGTGATAGTTCTCCACGTCGGGGGCGCGGCCGGCGGCACCGCGGCCGGCATCGAGCGATTCCTGGCGGGCTTCGAGCTGCTGGGCGAGCGGGCGAGGGCGCGGCTGGTGATCGAGAACGACGACGTCAGCTTCGGCCTCGGCAGCGTCCTCGAGCTCGCCTCGCGGTCCGGCTCCCGGGTGGTCTGGGACGCGCTCCACCACCGCTGCCTCGACCCCGACCGGATCCCGCCGCAAGAGGCACTGGCGCTTGCCCTCGAGACCTGGCGCGACGGCACGGTTCCGAAGATCCACTACTCCTCACCGCGCACCGCAGTCGAGGAGCGCAAACGCAAAGTCGGGCGGCGGGTCGAGCGCCAGATCGTCCTCCCGCCCTTGCGCGCCCACGCCGACCTGATCGACCCGATCGGGTTCGAGCGCTTCTTGCGCGACCTGCCCGATGAGAGCGAGTTCGACGTGATGCTGGAGGCAAAGGCGAAGGACCTTGCCCTGCTGCGGCTTCGCGAGCAACTCCTGCAACGGGGCTTCGGGTGGAAGCACGGACGGCTTGGCAGTGTCTCTTCTTAGGTACTTATTGGTCTCAGTGTCTAGATAATTTCAGTGGCGTAAATCCCTGCAACTGCTGGAGAGTTTCCCATTGGAAACAGATGTGTCGTAGACCTTGACAAAGGTCCGTGTCACATGCTTGATTTGGCGCTCACGAAGCGCGCCCAGGCTCGCTTCGAGGGGACAGAACCAGGGACAGGTCGCTTGCGCGGCTCACAGGGGAAGGGGAATCGGTTTGAAACGACGGGTACGTGGACTTGATGCCGGATCGACGGAGGAAGGGGGACGTCGCGGGTCGGCACGGGCGGGAATGCTCAGCTGCCTCCTCGTCGCGTCCCTGATCCTCGCCGGGCTCTTCCTCGCCTCGGCCGCCTCGGCGGCGACCGTCTACCGGGCGACCGGGGAGAAGTTCGCCGTCGTCGAAGAAGAATTCAACTACGGCAGCTTCGGCCAGCTCGGCGTCGACATCGCCAGCGGCCGGGTCCTCGTCTCCTCCTCGGGCAGCACGATCAACGTCTATGCCCCCAGCGGCGACGGCGCCGTCTTCGAGGGAAGCTTCGGCGCAGCGGAGCTGATGAGCGCCGGCTCCCTGGCAATCGACCAGCAGCACCGCGTCGTCTACGTAGGCGACGGCAGCGTCGGCAAGATCTTCAAGTACGCGATCAGCGGCACCGGCCCCCTCACCTTCACCCTCGACCCGACCTTCGAAAGCCCGACGCCCGGCTCCGAACCAGGTCAGGTCAGCGACTTCGGCGGCCCGCTCGCCGTCGACCCCAGCACCGGCGACCTCCTGCTGGCGGACCGCTGGAACAACCGGGTGAGCCGGTACGCCTCCGACGGCACCTTCATCTCCAGCTTCAATGGCGAAGGGGCCACCGCGGGGGCCTTCCACCAGCTCTCGAGCATCGCCGTCGACGGCGCCGGCAACATCTACGTCGTCGACATCACCGGCGGGACGATCGAATTCGAGTACGGCGGCTCGGTCGTCGAGCGCTTCGCCGCCGACGGCACCCCCGACAACTCCTTCGCCCCGGCGGTGGAGATGTCCCGGACCGTCGCGATCGACCCCGAAACCGGCAACCTGCTCGTCGTCGGCCGCTCCGACGGCGGCTACACCCACGCCGACGGCACCGGGCCCTACCCGATCCGCCTCTACACCTTCAACCAGGACGAGCTGGTCGACCGCTTCGACCTCCCGGACAACTACAGCGGCGCGGTAGCGAACGGGCTCGCGGTCGGCGCGAAACGGATGTACCTGGCCACCAACTCCACCTTCCTGAGGCCGGCGGTGGTCGGGGTCACGGTCTTCGACGCCCTCGAAGTGCCCGAGGTCACCTTTGACGCACCGACGAACGTGACCACCACCACGGCCGACGTCTCCGGCACCGTCGACCCGCTCGGCAAAGCCGCGCGCTACTACTTCGAATACTCCCGCGAAGGCGGCCCAACGCAGCAGACCGCGGCAGCCGAACTCGGCCCGGTCAGCGGCCCGCAGCCGGTCAACGGCCAACTCACGGGGCTGACCCCGAACAGCGAATACTCGGTCCGCCTGGTCGCCGAATACGTCGAAACCGGCGCTTCTCTGGGCACTGAACCGCGGACCCTGAAAACCGCCCCCGCCCCGCCGGCGGTGACGACCGGCGCGGCCGTCGACGTCGGCACCAGCGCGGTCACCCTGCTGGGCACCGTCAACCCGTTCGGCCAGCAGACCACCTACTACTTCGAGTACGGACCGACGGACTCCTACGGCGAGCGCAGGCCCGCCGACCACGGCGACGTCGCCGGCCACGGCCGCGAACCGCTCCCCGTGCACGGCTACCTGACCGGGCTGGAGCCCGGCACGACCTACCACTACCGGGTGGTCGCCGAGAACCCGAGCGGCGTGACTGAGGGCGCCGACCGTACCTTCACCACCGACAGCGCCGCCGCCGCGCCCCGCTTCTTCGAGCAGGTCTCCCCGGTCGAGAAGGGCGGCAGCGACGTCAACGGCCTGCGCGGCTTCTCCGCCTCCCCGGACGGGGAAACCCTGATGTACCAGTGGAAGGCGGCGCCCGCCGAAGGCGAATCGGCGCCGGTATCGCCCCGCAGCTCGGCTTGGCGCGGCCCGGACGGCTGGACCTCGACCGCGCTCGACGCCCCGCAGCTGCCGGGCCCGGCGGTGGTCGCCAACCCGGTGCTGACCATGGTGGGCGGGATCTCCGACGACGGCACCAAGGTCGTCACCGCCTCGCTGAAGCAACTCGCGCCCGGCGCCGTCGAGGGGCAGAGCAACTACTACGTCCGCGACACCCGCACGGGCGCTTACGAGACGATCACGACGCAGCCGGGCATCAGCCTCCTCGGGGACGTCGCCGGCCTGGGCCGCCACCCGGTGGTCGACGGGACGCCCGACTACAGCCACATCCTGATCAGGCCGTCGGAAACGAGCCTCCTCCCGGGCGCGCCGTTCGGAGCTCTCTACGAGTACACGGACGGTGAACTGCGGATCGCCTCGGTCGACGAGAACGGAACTCCCCTCGGCAGCGTCAATGCCGGCGGCACCGGTGGGATGAACATCCGCGACAACAACTACATCTCCGACGACGGGGCCAAGCTCTTCTTCCAGTCCGAAGAAACCGGGAGCGCCTACCTCCGCATCGACGGCAAAGAAACGGTGGAGATCGGCGGCTACTTCGCCGCCGCCAGCCACGACGGCCGCTGGGCCTACGTCACCGGGACCAACCTGACTCCCGATTCTCCGCAGGACGTCGCCGGCCTGTACAGGTTCGACACCGAGGACCCGGACGCCGGCCTCGAGTTCCTCACCCCGACCGGCACCAACCTCCCCTACGAAGGGCACTTCCAGACCTCGGCCAACGGCGCCTCGGTCTTCTTCGGCGGCGAAGGGGCGATCGTCCCGGAGGCAGAACAGGGCAAGCAGAACCTCTACGTCTGGCACGACGGCGAGGTGCACCTGGTAGCAACGATGACGCTCGACCAGGCGAAGCCGCAGGAATACATGTCGAGCCCGAACGGGAGCTGGTTCGCCTTCGGCGCCTACACCCGCCTGACCGACTACGACAACCGCAGCAAGACCGCCTGCGTCAACTTCGCCGCCGGCGACGTCAAAGGTCCCGACGGCAAAGGGGTCGCCTGCAAGCAGATCTACCGCTACGACGTCGAGAACGACGAATTGATCTGCGCCTCCTGCCCGCCCGACGGGTCCCCGGTGACGGGGAACGCCCGGATGGGGCCGGAAAACGTCGAAGGCGACTTCAACTTCCCGCGGGCGATGCTCGACGACGGCAGGGTCATCTTCGACACCACCGAGCCGCTCAGCGCCCAGGACTCGAACTCCAACCGCGATGTCTACCTCTTCGACGGCAGCGATACGACGCTGATCAGCGGCGGGCGCAGCAACAGCCGCTCGGAGTTCGACGAAGCGAGCGCCGACGGATCGAGCATCTTCTTCACCACGGTCGACCAGCTGGTGGGGCAGGACAAAGACACCGTCGCCGACGTCTACGTCTCCCGCGTCAACGGCGGCATCGCCGCTCAGAACCCGCCGCCACCGCGCGGCGAATGCATCCGCGACGACTGCAAGGAAACGCCTAACAGCGGACCAGAGGTACCTGCCGGCGGCTCGGAAGCTCTGAGCGGCCCCGGCAACGTGGAGCCGAAAGCAAAGAAGCGCTGCGGCAAGGGACGCCACCTCCGCAAGGTCAAGGGCAAGAGCCGCTGCGTCAAAAAGCAGAAGCACAAGCACCACCAGAAACGAGCCGACAGCAACCGGAGGCAGGGCCGATGACCCGTTCGCGACGCATTCTCCTCAGCGCCATCTCGGCGACCCTGCTCCTGCTCACCGCGGCGGCTCCCGCCTCGGCGGATATCGAGATCGTCGACATGGGCGGCTCGGCTTCGATCAAAGGCCAGTTCTCGCGCGGGGCCGGCGCCCACGCCGACCTCCTCACCCAGTTCAGCGTGGCGTCCGGGCCGACGGGGCCGTTCGGCCAGATCGGGCCGCTGGAGGACATCCGCGACGTCAAGGTCGACCTGCCGCTGGGCCTGGTCGGCAATCCGACCGCCGCCCTCACCTGCACGGGAGCGCAGCTGGTGGCCGGCGAGAACGGGAAATATCCGATCTGCCCGATCGAGTCGCAGATCGGCGTCGCCAACATCGAAACCGGCGGCGGCAAACAGGAATTCGCCGTCTTCAACATGGAGCCCCCCGGCAACCTGCCAGGGCTCTTCGCGCTCAACTTCGCCGGGGTCGTCGTCAAGTTCGAGCCCCGTGTCCGCCCCGACGGCGGAATCAGCGTCACGATCCCGTCGGTCTCGCAGGCCCAGGCGATCATCAGCCTCGGGCTGACCGTGTGGGCGGTGCCGGCCGATCCCAGCCACGATCCCCAGCGCTATGACCCGCAGAAATTCGGCGCCGGCGTGCCCGGATTCGGCGCGGCGAGCAAATCGGTGCCGGTGCCGTTCATGACCAACCCGACGCAGTGCGGCGGCGCTCCCTCGGTCACGCACGGCGAACTGAACTCGTGGCAGAACCCCGACGCCTGGGATAAAGCGTCCTTCGGCAGCGACTTCGATGGCACCCCCTTCGTCTGGAAGGACTGCGGCCGGGTGCCGTTCCGCCCCTCGATGGAGGTCCGGCCCGGCACCCACCGAGCCGCCTCCCCCACCGGGCTCGACGTGCGGATCAAAGTCCCGCAGGTCCAGGACCCCTACGGGATCGCGACCGGGCACGTGAAGAGGACCGTGGTGACCCTGCCGCAGGGCATGGCAATGTCGCCGTCGGCGGTCGCCGGCCTCGGCGCCTGCTCGCTGGGCCAGATCAAGCTCGGCAGCGAATCGGCGGCGGAGTGCCCCGACTCGGCGAAAATCGGCAACGTCGAAGTCTCGACCCCGCTCCTGAACGAAGTCCTCGGGGGTGAAGTGGTGCTGGCGGCGCAGAGGGACAACCCATTCGGCTCGACCTTCGCCATCTACCTGATCATCAGAGGCCCCGGCGTCTACCTGAAGGTGCCCGGTGAACTCAACGTCGACCAGCAGACGGGCCGCGTGAAGACGGTCTTCGACGACCTCCCGCAGCTGCCCTTCGACGAAGTCCACCTCGACTTCCGCGGCGGTCCGACCGCTCCGCTCGTCACCCCCGACGCCTGCGGCACCTACACGACGCGCACGGAAATCACCTCCTGGGCCGCCCCGGCGGCGCCGGTCGTGGCTGAGGCGCCGATGCTGATCGACGAAAACTGCGCCGCCACTGGCGGCTTCCACCCGACGCTGCAGGCCGGCGTCGCCAATCCCGTCGCCGGCGCCTACTCGCCGCTGACGATCCGGATCCGCCGCCAAGACGGCGAACAGGACGTCTCCCGCCTCGAGGTCACCCTCCCCGAGGGCGAGCTGGCGAAGCTGAAGGGCGTCGACGTCTGCCCCGAGGCGCTGGCGGGCGCCGGGGACTGTCCGACGGGAAGCCAGGTCGGCGTCTCGACCACGGCGATCGGGACCGGGGCCTTCCCGCTCTTCGTCCCGCAGCCGGGCAAGGAGCCGACGGCGCTCTACCTCGCCGGCCCTTACAAAGGCGCCCCCTACTCGCTGATCACCAAGGTGCCGGCGCAGTCGGGGCCGTTTGACTTCGGCGACATCGTCGTCCGCACCGCGATCGACCTCAACCCGGTCACCGCGCAGGTGATCGCCAAGTCCGACCCCCTTCCCCAGCTGCTGGAAGGGGTGCCGATCCGCTACCGCGACGTGCGGATCGAAGTCCGCAAACCGGACTTCACGGTCAACCCGACGAGCTGCGAACAGCGCTTCATCACCTCGAAGATCGTCTCCACGGCGGGGACGGTCGCCCAGCCGTCGGTCCCGGCCAAGGTCGGCGACTGCGCTTCGCTTGGCTTCGCGCCGAAGCTGGCCTTCCGCCTCCGCGGCGGCACCCATCGCGGCGACTTCCCGGCGCTGACGGCGACGCTGACGACCGGCAGGCACGAAGCCAACATCTCACGGGTAGCGGTGACCTTGCCCCACTCCGAGTTCCTCGAGCAGAGCCACATCGGCACCGTCTGCACGCGGGTCCAGTTCGCGGCCGACAACTGCCCCGCCGCCTCGATCTACGGGAAGGCACGGGCGGTGACGCCGCTGCTCGACCACCCGCTCGAAGGGCCCGTCTACATGCGCTCCTCCAACCACCTGCTGCCGGACCTGGTGGCCGACCTACAGGGCCAGTTCGACATCGAGCTCGCCGGCCGGATCGACTCCGCCAACGGCGGGATCAGGAACACCTTTGACTTTGTCCCCGATGCCCCGGTGACGAAGTTCGTGCTGAAGATGAAGGGTGGGAAGAAGAGCCTCCTGGTCAACTCGCGCAACCTCTGCAAGGCGCCTTCGCAGGCGCGGGTGCGATTGGTCGGCCAGAACGGCAAGCGCCACGTCGAACGGCCGCCGATGAAGAACGGGTGCGCGAAGAAGAAGCGCCACCGCTGAGCCCGTAGGCGCCGTCGCGAGGCGACGGCGCCTACAGACGCGCCAGCAGCTGCCGGTAGAAGGGCTTGAAGCCGGCTCGTTCGTAGAGCTGGGTGGCCCGCTCGTTCGCCTCGACGACGCCGACCGACCAGTACTCGATGCCCTCGGCGCGGAGCCTCTCCTGGCAGGCTTCTATCAGCATCGTCCCGATCCCCTGGCCGCGGGACGCCGCGGCGACGGCAAGCGTCTCCAGCTCCCCCACTGCCGAGCCGACGTCCCAGCTCGGCATCGACTCCTTGACGCTGAGGACGGCGTAGCCGACCGGCGCCGCGTCACCTTCTGAGGGCACCGCGGCGAACATCCGCGCGCTGCCCTCTCCCAGCCACTCCAGGTACTGACCGCGTCGCTGCGCCCAGGCGTCATCGACGCCGCGCACCGGCCGCGCCCCCTCGACCACCTCGCGGTGGAATTCGACCAGCTCCTTGAAGAGGTGGCCGACCCGATCCACCTCATGGACTCCCAGCTCGACCACCCGGTGCTTGGCCTCGCTCAACGGTGGACGACCTCGAGCTTCAACCCGTCGGGGTCGTGCAGGAAGAGCGCGTAGTAGCCAGGGGTGTAGTCGTACTCCTTGGGTTGGCTCTCGATCTCGATGCCCTCGGCTTCGGCCCAAGCGCCGACCCGGTCGACCGCCTCCCGGTCCGGCGCCGCGATCGCCAGATGGTGCAGCCCCAGCGCGTAGCGGTCGAACACCTCGCCCTCGCGTGCCTGTCGCTCCCGCAGACCAACCGCGCCCAGGGTGCCGCCGCGGCTCAGGTAGACGACGCGCTCGCCCCGCTCGCCTTCGATGTCGCCGACATCGGTGTAGCCAAGCGGTTCGAGCAGCCCACGGTAGAACGGCAGGCTTCGCGCGAGCGAGGAGACGACGAGGTCGACGTGGTCAATCGAGCCCACGCCGACCCCATACCCAGCTTGCGATTCGATCAGCGGCCGGAGCCGCGCCCGACCTGCGTCGTCAGCTTCACCTTCGGCGCGCCGGAGCCGATCTTCGCCGCCTTGACCGAGAAGCGGAGCGTGCCCTTGCGCAGCCCGGAGACCTTGGCGACGGTGAAGGTGGCGCTGCTGGTCTTCTTCACCTTCAGCTTCGCGATCTTCGGGCGCCCGGCGGCGACGACCTTGCCTTTGACGATCAACTTCAGACGGGCGAGCCTGAAGACGTCCTGTGGGCTCGACCAGCTGAGCGCGATCTGCAGCACCTTCGTCGAGGCGCCGACGGCGATCGTGTGGGCCTTGCTCTGGCCTTGCTTGAGCAGGTCGTTGAATTCGCGCGGCGGCGTCTGGCAGGTGAGCGCGGCGCCGATTTTGTTCATTACCGGCTGCAGCTGGGTGTTGTCATCGAGCTGGAACACCTGGCCGCCGGTGTCGGCGGCGATTTTCTGCAGCCGCGCCCGGTCTTCTTCGAGCGTGAGCCCGGTGCCGAACCCGATCACGTAGGTCGGCACGTTGTGGGCGAGGTGCGCTTCGCTGTAATCGCCTTCGTTGTGGCCGCCGTCGGTGAGGAAGATCCGCGCCTGCGCGTTAGGGTCGTCGGCGTCGGCCTTGGCGAAGGCCGAGTTGTAGTCGGTGGCGCCGCTGTCGGAGTTGACCACGGCTTCCAGCGCCGACTTCATCGCTGCCGCATTCGGTCCTACCGGCTTGGGAGGGAAGACGGTGTTGGCAGCCGGGGTTTCGGAGTCTCCGGAGCCGAACTCGACCGCGCCGAGGAAGGTCTTCGCCGGCAGCGTGTTGATCAGCAGGCCCATCGCCTGCACGCGCAGCCGATCCGGGTCGGTGATCGCCATCGAGCCCGAGTCGTCGATGATCGCCTCGATGTTGGTTTTCGGCGTGCAGCCCGCCGCGGCATCCGCGGCGCCGGTCGTCGCGCCGCTCGGCGCGGCTACTGCCGCAGCCGCCAACAGCGCCGCCATCGTCACTGCCATCAGAACCCGCCAACTCCGCCGCATGCGCCTTCCCTTCTGCTCGATCAAGCCTGTCGGCGCAACCTAACGCCAGCATCGGACCGCCGCAAGAGGCCTCGAACGGCGGTCCGTCAAGCGGTTCGTGGGCGAGCGTTATTTCAGCGCGGAGAGGATCTCGCCGGCGGCTCGTTCGCCCGATTCGACGGCGCCGTTGAGATAGCCCTGGAAGTCGATCGAGGTGTGCTCGCCGGCGAAGTGGCAATTGCCTTCCGGTTCGCGTTCGATCCCCGCGAACTTCGTGTACTGGCCGACCTTCCAGTAGGAGTAGGAGCCCTTCGTCCACTGGTAGCCGGTCCAGAAGTCGACCGTCGCCTTGCCGTTCCAGCGCGAGGTGATCCCCGGCAGCACCGGCTCGATCTGTTTGAGGAACTGGGCCGCGCGTTCGGCCGGCGTGCCGGTGCCGAAGCTGGCGCCGATTTTGCCGCCGGTGTAGTTGACCAGGATCCCCCCTGCCCCCGACTGGGCCCGGGTTACCTCCCAGGTGTTCTGGTAGCCGGTGTCGGCGTAGGTCTCGCCGTTTGATCCGAGCGAGTTCCAGAGGCGGTCTTTGAACTGGAGGTGGAGCTTCGAGTTGGTCCCCATCCCCATCTCTTTGATCGCGGTCTGCTTCAGCGTGGAGAACCCGGCCTTGGAGTAGTCGATCGTGCGGAGGATCGAGAAGGGCAGGGCGAGGACCACCTGGTCGGCGTTGACGGTGCTGGTGCTGCTCCCGGACTGGAAGGCAAGGCGATAGCTGCCGTCAGCGTTGCGGCCGATCGCGGTCAGGGCCGAGCCGGTGGTGATCTGTCCCTGCAGCGCCGCCGCGAGCCGGGCCGGGATCTGGTCGTTGCCGCCACGCACGTGGTACTTCTCGTTCGAGGGGCCGAAGATCCGCAGCTGCCCCTGACCGGAGTAGCCGAGCAGGTAGAGCATGTTGAGCGAGCTCTGGACGCTGGTCTCGGCGCCGTACTCGATGTTGTAGGCGACGTCGAGCAGCTGCCCGAGCTTCGATTTGAGACCGCCGGGCACGTAGGCCTTGATCCAGTCGGCGATCGACATCGCATCGAGTTCGCGGCCGCGTTCGGTCGAGAGGTTGTAGAGGGTCGGGTAGCTGGCGGCGGAGACGTCCTTGTGGATCTGCTGCCAGATCGCCTTCAGGTCTTCGGTCGCGTCCACGAACGAGTACGGCTTGCCGTCGAAGTAGTAGAAGGGGTCGGTCCCGTTGGCCTCTGCCGCGAGCAGGTTGTCGAGTTCCAGTCCCAGTTCTTTGGCGAGTTTGCGGACTTCGGTGTGGCCCTGGTCGATCAGCTCGCCGCCGTGCTCGGCGATCTGGCCTTCGGCGAAGTCGCCGCGCCGGGTCCAGCAGCGGCCGCCGAGCCGATCCGAGGCCTCGTAGAGCTGGGCGTTGACGCCGCTCTGCTTCAGCCGGTAGGCGCAGGTGAGACCGGCGAGGCCGCCGCCGACCACGACCACCCGCGGCGCGACTGCCGCCAACGCCCGCGAGACCGGACCGCTGAGCATCGCCGCGGCGGCGAGCCCGGCGCCGCCGGCCAGCAACTCACGCCGCCGCAGGCCGGGACCGGGATCGGCTAGGACCTCCTCGACGGAAGCTTCCCGCGCAGCCGCCTCGGAGGCCACTGCTGCGGCTTCACCCAATCTCCTCGCTAGTGGAGTCCTCCCCCCCATCAGGTCACAGTCTCAGAGGATCCACCTCAAAGCAAGTGACGAAAAGTCCACCTAAGCCAGGTCGGATGGGACAGGCGGGGGTACGGCCTAGGCCAGCCGGGCGCTCAGCTCGATCTCGGGTACGCCCGCCAGGGCCCGCGAGACCGGACAGCCCTCTTTCGCTTTTTCCGCGAAGGAGCGGAAGGCGTCATCGTCGATGCCCGGCACCGACCCCTCAGCCTCGAGCTCGATCCGCGCGATCGTCGGCAGCCCGTCGACGTTGCGCAGGTGCACTTTTGCCTGTGCCCGCACCGAATCCGGCGGGTGCCCCTCTTCACTGAGCAGCAAGCTCAGTGCCATCGCAAAGCAGGAAGCGTGCGCCGCCCCGATCAGCTCCTCGGGATTGGTCCCATCCCCCTCCTCGAAGCGCGAAGCGAACGAGTACCGCCCTTCGAACACGCCCTCGCCTACGGTGACGGAACCGCTGCCGCCTTTGAGATCTCCGCGCCACTCGGCACTGCCGTTTCTGGTTGCCATGCTCGCTCCCTTCGTCCGCTGTCGAGAGAGAAGCTACCCAGGAAGGCATCGACTTCACCAGGCTCGAGCGGGGTTGCGAAGAGGAAGCCCTGGCCGCTGTCGCATTCGGT
The DNA here is from genome assembly GCA_035940865.1 of Solirubrobacterales bacterium. Classification (GTDB taxonomy): domain Bacteria; phylum Actinomycetota; class Thermoleophilia; order Solirubrobacterales; family 70-9; genus VAYN01. The sequence continues at coordinate 37,205 of DASZEL010000002.1, read as the reverse complement.
GCTGCGCAGCACCTCCAGCTCGCACTCCTCCTCGATCCCCTCCGCGCAGGTCTCGATCGAAAGCGCCTTGCCGAGCTGGACCAGCGTCTGCACCAGCGTCTCGCCCTCCGGGTTCTCGTGCAGGCCGGAGACGAAGGAGCGGTCGATCTTGAGGACGTCGACCGGCAGCTTCTGCAGGTGAGCCAGCGAGGAGTAGCCGGTGCCGAAGTCGTCGATCGCGATCTGCACCCCCATCTCCTTGACCGCGGACAGGCGCCGGGCGTTCTCGTCGGGACAGCGCATCAGCGCCGTCTCGGTCACCTCCAGCATCAGCGCCGAGGGCGGCAGCTCGCTGGCGGCGAGGGCGGCCTTGATGTCGGCGATGATCTGGTCGTTCTCGAGTTGGCGCGGCGAGACGTTGACCGCGATCGTCACCTGATGGCCGGCCGCCCACCAGGCGGCGCCTTGCAAGCAGGCCTGGGCGAGCACCCAGCTGCCGACCTCGGCGATCTGCCCCGTCTCCTCGAGCAGGGGGATGAAGGTCAGCGGCGACATCACGCCGCGTTCGGGGTGGCGCCAGCGGATCAGTGCCTCCAGCCGCGTCGGCCGCAGCTCGTCGAGCTCGATCGCCGGCTGGTAGACGAGGAAGAACTCGTCTTTGGCGAGCGCCTCGCGCAGGTCCATCTCGAGTTCCACCCGCGTCTGCATCTTCTCCTGCATGCCGGCCTCGAACAACGCGATCCGGTTCTTGCCGCCCCACTTCGCCTGGTACATGGCGATGTCGGCGTTGCGCAGGAGCTCATCGGCCGAGACGCGGTCGTCGAGGGCGATCCCGATACTCGCCCGCACGCTCACCTGGTTGCGCCGTTCGGTGCCGATCCGGAAGGGCGGCCGCAGGGCCTCCAGCAGCCGTTCGGCGAGCAGCTCCGGCCAGGCGTCGAGGTCGTCGACTTCACAGACGACGACGAACTCGTCGCCGCCAAGGCGCCCGAGCGCGTCGCCCTCCCGCGTCACTCCCCGCAGGCGGGCGGCGACAGCCTGCAGCAGGTCGTCGCCGGCGCTGTGGCCGAGGGTGTCGTTGATGTCCTTGAAGTTGTCGAGGTCGATGAAGAGGGCAGCGGCCGGCCGGCCGCTGCGGCGCGCGCGGGCCAGGGTCTGCTCGGTGCGATCGAGGATCAGGGTGCGGTTGGGGAGGCCGGTGAGCGGGTCGTGGGTAGCGAGGAAGGCGAGCTCGGCGTCGCGCCTGGCCAGCTCCTCGTCGGTGCGCTGGCGCTCTTCCTCGAAGCTCTCGCACATCCGCAGGAGGCTGACCTCGAGGCCCAGTTGCAGCTTGTTCAGGGCTTCGGAGAGGGCCTCGTCGCTGACACCCAGTTCCACCGCGGCCTCGCGCAGCACTTCGGCGACGACGTTGCGCCACCAGAAGCAGCGCCAGGTGACCTCCTGCAGCGAGGCGGCCCGGTGCACCGCCAGCTCCCCGAAGATCTCCCAGGTGCCCCGGCCCGCCTCGATCGCCACGTCCATCCGCTCCCCGGCGATCCAGCGGGCGACGGCTTCGGTGGAAGGCGCGCTGATGCGGGTCAGGTTCTCGCGGACGATCGGCTCGACCTCGTGCCCGGGAACTTCGACATGGGCTCGGATCCGGGCAGCGACTTCGTCGCTGCGGGCCTTCAGCGCCTCGCCCAGCTGCCGCCCCCCAGGCGCCGGCTGCTCGGGCGGCGCCACCGGCGGCATCGTTCCGCGAACCGTCGTGTTCCCCTGCGACATGGCCCACTGATCGGCACCTGCGCAGAGTTCCTTGAGCGCTGGGGAGAGCAACCGGCCGAACGGCCGGATCAGGGACGTTGGGCTCGACCGCCCGGGAGCTGCGGCTCATCTGCCCAGCGGATTCAGCACAATTGGGCGATGCGCCCGATCGCTCTTGTCGCATCTCTCCTCTTCGTCGCCCTTCTTGCGGCACCGGCAGCCCCCGCCGAATCCCGCGCGCGGGCCGCCAGCTTCCACGCATGCGGTGACATTCCCCACCTCACCACTTGGGACATCCGTGCCAAGCGGGTGAAGTGCGGCAAAGCCAGGCGGGTCATTCGCGCCTACGTCGCGGCAGTAGGTCGCAACGGCGGCTTCACCCAGAACGTTCTGGGCTTCCACTGCAAGATCTCCGGCTACTACGGCGACGGCGCCTACTACCGCTGCGCCAGCAGCGGCCATCGAGTGGTGCGGTTCACGCGGGGCGGCTGATCCCCCGCCTTGAGAGCCGCCGACCCAGGTGGTCGTTCAGGATGAGACCCAGACCCGGAGCCGGCCGGCGGCCGACGAAAGACGGGGCACCTAGGACTCGAACCTAGAATCGCCGGTTTTGGAGACCGGTGCCTTAGCCAGTTTGGCCAGTGCCCCAGGGGCCGAATCCTACCGGCCGAAGTGCGGGCGGAGGGACTTGAACCCCCACGGGCCGAAGCCCACCAGGACCTAAACCTGGCGCGTCTGCCAAATTCCGCCACGCCCGCGTGGCCGGGCCGGTTGGCCCTTAACGAGCGGCCAATGCCGCCGCGTCGCTCAGGGATTCTATGATCGTGGCGTGGCGGTAGGAGAGGTCAGGCCCGGCTACGAACTGTGGCGGCCGAATCGGGAAAAGTCGAGCTCGGTCTCGACCAAGTTCGTCGTCGTGCTGCTGCTGGCCGCGACGGCGGTGCTCGCGGGGCTGATCACGATCGGCGGCTGGTCGCTGCTGAAGGGCGGTAGCGGGATGGGAATCGTCTGCGCGATCTACGCCCTCCTCTATGCCTTCTTCGCGATCATCGTCGCCCGCTGGAACCGCGGCGTGCTGCCGGTGGTGGCGGCGCTCTCGATGATCCTCACGATCTTCTGCGCGGTCGGAGCGGAAAGCTGGTTCAACCGCGACCGCACCGGATTCGAGGACGCCGCCTTCGGCTCCTCGCTGATCGGCCTACTTGTCGTGATCCTCGGCCTGCTGCAGATCGTCCTCGTCGCTGCCGCCCTCTATGCCTTCAACCAGGAGTGGCACGTCGAGGAGGAGCGCCCGATCGGCTCCGGCGAGGACTACGGCGCCGGCGCCTCGGGCCATCCGCAGCCTGCCTGATCTGCGCTCTATCGTTCGGGCCGAGCCGGAGTGGCGGAATTGGCATACGCGATCGACTCAAAATCGATTGCCCTTGCGGGCTTGTGGGTTCGAATCCCACCTCCGGCATCAACGCACTGGCCAGACAGCCAATAGGCTGGGGCGGTGAGTGCAGCACCCGGGGAGCTGCTGTGGGAACCCTCGCCTGAGCTGGTCGAGCGCTCGCGGCTGAGCGAGTTCATGCGCTGGCTGGAGCGCGAGCGCGGCCTCGAGCTCGGCGACTATCACCAACTCTGGCAGTGGTCGGTCGACGACCTCGACGGGTTCTGGTCGGCGATCTGGGAGTTCTTCGAGGTGCAGGCCGATGGCGACCCCTCCCCCGTCCTCGCCTCGCGCGAGATGCCGGGCGCACGATGGTTCCCGAACACCTCACTGAACTACGCCGAGCACATCTTCGCCGGCAAACGTGCCGAGGAGGTGGCGATCCTCCACGCCTCCGAGCTGCGCGAGCTCGACGAGGTTCGCTGGGGCGAGTTGCGGCAGCAGGTCGCGGCGGTAGCGGCGGGGCTGCGCGAGCTCGGCGTCGGCCGCGGCGACCGCGTCGTCGCCTACGTGCCGAACATCCCCGAGGCGATCGTCGCCTTTCTCGCCACCGCCTCGCTCGGCGCCGTCTGGTCGAGCTGTTCCCCCGACTTCGGTCCTGCCAGCGTCGTCGACCGCTTCGCTCAGATCGAGCCCAAGGTCCTTTTCGCAGTCGACGGTTACCGCTACGGCGGCAAGGACTTCGACCGCCGCGAGGTCGTCGCCCGCCTGCAGGAGGCGATGCCGAGCCTCGAGCGCACGGTCGTCCTCCCCTACCTCGACCCCGACCCGGACCTCGCGCCACTGCGCGACCAGATCAGGTGGCAGGAGCTTTTGCAACTCGGCGGCACCGCCGAGTTGCGCTTTGAGCGCGTCCCCTTCGACCACCCGCTCTGGGTCCTCTACTCCTCCGGGACCACCGGCCTGCCGAAGGCGATCGTCCAGGGCCAGGGCGGCATCCTCATCGAGCACCTGAAGAAGCTCAACCTCCACATCGACGCCCATCCCGGCGACCGCCTCTTTTGGTTCACGACGACCGGCTGGATGATGTGGAACTTCATCGTTTCCGGGCTGTTGACCGAGGCGGCGATCGTTCTCTACGACGGCAACCCCGGCCACCCCGACCTGAACACGCTCTGGGACCTGGCAGAGCGGGCGGGGGTGACGATGTTCGGGACCAGCGCCGCCTACATCGCCGCCTGCATGAAGGCCGGGATCGAGCCGGGGAGCGGCCGCGACCTCGGCGCCCTGAAGGCGATCGGGTCGACCGGCTCTCCCCTCTCGCCCGAGGGCTTCGACTGGATCTACGAGTACGTCGGTCGAGAGACCTGGCTGTTTTCGACCAGCGGCGGCACCGACCTCTGCACCGCCTTCGTCGGCGGCGCGGTGACGCTGCCCGTCCACCGCGGCGAGATCCAGGCGCGGGCGCTGGGCGCGGCAGTCGAGGCCTGGGACGAAGACGGCAAGCCGGTGGTCGAGGAGGTCGGCGAGCTCGTCGTCACCGCGCCGATGCCCTCGATGCCCCTCTACCTCTGGGGCGACGAGGACGGCAGCCGCTACCGCGAGAGCTACTTCGAGATGTTCCCCGGCGTCTGGCGCCACGGCGACTGGCTGGAACTGACCCGGCGCGGCACCGCCATCATCTACGGCCGCTCCGACTCGACGATCAACCGTGGCGGCATCCGTATGGGGACGAGCGAGATCTACCGGGCGGTGCTGGGCATTGATGAGATCGTCGACGCGCTGGTGGTCGACCTGCCGCGGCCCGGCACCGACGGCTGGATGCCGCTTTTCGTCGTCCTCCGCGAGGGGGCGGAGCTGGACGCGGAGCTGCCGCGGGAGATCGCCCGCCGCGTCCGCGAGCAGTGCTCGCCCCGCCACGTGCCCGACGAGGTCTTCGAGATCGACGAGGTGCCGCGGACGCTCAGCGGCAAGGCGCTCGAGGTGCCGGTGAAGCGGATCCTGATGGGGACGCCGATGGAGAAGGCCGCCAGCCGCGACTCGCTGGCGAACCCGAGGTCGCTCGACTACTTCGTCGAGATGGCAGGCCAACTCGCCGTCTGAGCGGCCCGCTCAGTGAGCATCGCCGCGGTCGCCTTCAGAACCCCGAGCACGTGCTCGGGTTCGTAGCGGACCTGCTCGTGGGTGAAGCGCAGCGGCGTCAGCCCGGTGGCCGTGTGGGTCTGATCGCGCAGCCGGTCCCGCGCCTGCTCGGCCGGCGTGCGGTGGTAGCGGAGGCCATCGGTCTCAACCACCAGACCGAGGTCGGGCCAGTAGAAGTCGACTTCGAATTCGTTGACGTACTGGCCCGTGAGCGGAACCGGCAGTCCCGCCTTCGCGGCGAGTGGCAGGAACCGTCGTTCCAGCTCCTCCTTGGTCAGCCGGAAGGTGCGCCGGTCGAGGATGAAGCGCAGCTTGGCGACGCCCTTGTCTCCTGCACGCGCCTCCAGCGCGGCCCGCAACTGCGGCGGGTGCGCGAGGTTGTATTTGTCCGCCTCGTTGATCATCCGCTCGACGCCGAGACGGTCGAGGCGCAGCGACATGTCGATCAGGGTCTGGATCGGCGTCGTGACCGGAATCCCGTACTCGCGAGTCAGGCTGCGCTCGGTCAGAGAAGGTCGGCGGTGAATCCGGATGCCAGGCCGGCGCCGGCGAGATGAGCTGGGTAAGGAGACCTCCACCAGGCCGCGCTGCTCATCCCCGATGCGCCAGAGTGCCGCCGCGCTGGAGTGGCTGAGCACAGCGCCCTCGCCGCAAGCCAGCACAGCAGCCATCCAGCGCCCGTACTCGGTAAGGGTTGGTCGGCCTACCGCGTAGGTTCCGGATCGAACCCGGTGCAGACGGCCCGTCTCGATGCGCCGTTCGATTTCCCGCCGGCTGAAGCCGAGGTCGAGCAACTGCTGGCGCGTCAGAACGTCGTGCTGTCGCCTCGCCAGCCGCCAGGCCTCACGAGATCGCTTCTTCTCCCCGCCCTCACCTAGCGACTGGTGAATCTTCCACCCCATACGGTGGAAAAGTCACCAACCCCTGATGACTCTCCCCTTACCCAGCCTGTTTTTGTTGCTCGGAGCGGCTAGACCATGCCGAGGCCGCCGCTGACGCCGAGCGTCTCGCCCGTTACGTAGCTGGCGTCGTCGCTGGCGAGGAAGGCGGCGGCTGCGGCTACCTCCTCGGGCTGGCCTAGGCGGCCCATCTGGGTGGCGCTTTTCATCGTCTCGATGACTTTTTCGCCGATCTCGCCGAACTCTTTGGCGCCCATCAGCAGCGGGGTCTCGATCGGGCCGGGGGCGATCGCGTTGGAGGTGACGCCGTAGCGGGCGGCCTCGCGGGCAATCGCCTTGGTGAAGCCGATGACGCCGGCCTTGGCGGCGCTGTAGGCGGCCGAGCCCTTGGAGCCGACGCGGCCCGCCTCGGAGGCGATGTTGACGATGCGGCCGTAGCCGCGCTCCTGCATTCCCGGCAGCGCCGCGTGGGTGCAGTTCATGACCCCGCCGAGGTTGACGTCGAGGACCTGTCCCCACTGCTCTTGCGTGACGTAGACGAAGAAGCCGAAGTTGTCCATGCCGGCGTTGTTGACGAGGATGTCGAGGGCGCCAGCGGCAGTGATTGCGCTGCGGGCGGCCTCAAGGTCGGTGACGTCTAGCTCGACCGCGTGCCCGGCGATCTCCCCGGCCACCTTCTCGGCCCCCTCGAGGTTGAGGTCTCCGACCCAGACCTCGGCCCCCTCGGCCGCCAGACGCGCGGCGGTCGCGGCGCCAATTCCGCTCGCGCCCCCGGTTACCAGCGCCTTCTTGCCCTCGAGCCTCATGCGAGCGGGAGCATAGACTGCGCGACCTTGGAACCGATCCCGATCATCGGTGGCACCGGAGCGCTCGGCGCCGGACTGGCGCGGCGCTGGGCCCAGGCGGGCGTGCCGGTCGTACTCGGCTCGCGGGACGCGGGGCGCGCGGAGGAGGCAGCCGCCAAAGTTCGCGACGCGGTCCCGGACGCCGACGTCTCCGGCCTGCAGAACGAGGAGGCGGCGGCTAAGGGCGAGATCGTCTTCCTCACCGTCCCCTTCCGCGCCCAGTCGGAGAACCTCAACAACCTGCGCGAAACGCTGCGCCCCGGGCAGATCCTCGTCGACTGCACCGTCCCCCTCGCCGCCGCCGTCAGCGGCAAAGCGACCCGCTCGCTCGGCGTCTGGCAGGGCTCCGCTGCCCAGCAGGCGCAGGAGATGGTGCCCGAGGGCGTGACCGTGATCGCCGCGATGCACACGCTCGCGGCCCCGACCCTCGCCGACCTCCAAGCCGAGCTCGGCGAGGACGTCCTCGTCTGCGGCGACAAAAAGGCCGACAAGGCGCGGGTGGCGCGGCTGATCGAGGCGATCGCCGGCCTGCGTGCGGTCAACGCCGGCTCTCTGGAGATGGCGCGGATCGTCGAGCAGCTGACCCCGATGCTGATCTCGGTCAACAGCCGCTACAAGACGCACGCCGGGATCCGGCTGACCGGAATCCCCGACGGCGACCACTGGGCGTGAAGACCCCGACCCGGGGGCCTCTGCAATGAGAGCTCCGATTCGGGAGCTCTCCTGATGAAGGTCGCGCTCCTCGCCGGCGGCACTGGCGGCGCCAAACTCGCGGCCGGGATGCAGGAGGAGGTCGGCGCCGACCTCGCGGTGATCGCCAACACCGGCGACGACGTCGAGGCGCTCGGGGTCCACGTCTCCCCCGACCCCGACCTCGTCACCTACTGGCTCAGCGGCGAAATCGACGAGACCCGCGGCTGGGGGATCAAGGACGACGGCTTCACCACCTTCGAGCGCCTCAAACAGCTCGGCGCCCCGAGCTGGTTCGGCCTCTCAGATCGCGACCTCGCCGCCTGCCTCTACCGCCGCCAGTTCCTCGACGACGGCGGCCGCCCGACCGACGCGCAGGCGCAAATCGCCCGCGGCCTAGGCGTCGAGGCGCGAGTGCTGCCGATGTGCGATACGCCGGTGCGAACGCAGGTGATGACCCCCGGCGGGCAGCGCGGCCTGCAGGAGTACCTGATCCTCGACGGCGGCCAGCCGCAGGTCCTCGGCGTGCAGCTGGAGGGGATCGAGGCGGCCGAGCCGACCCCGGAGGCACTGGACGCGCTGCGCGACGCCGACGCGATCGTCCTCGGTCCCTCGAACCCGGTGATCAGCATCGGCCCGATCCTGGCGGTGCCGGGGATCCGCGAGGCGATCGTCGCCTCCCCCGCCCCCGTTGTCGCCGTCAGTCCCTACGTCGCCGGCGCCGTCGTCAAGGGACCGACCGACCGCTTCATGGAAGGCATCGGCCGCCCGACGACCGCCGCCGGCGTCGCCTCCCTCTACGCCGGCCTGATCGACGCGATGGTCGTCGACGAGGGCGATCCAGACCCGCCTCCGGCCGAGATCCCAACCCTGGCGGCGCCGACGCTGATGGAAGGCGCCGCGGGACGGGTGCGGCTGGCGCGGATCGTGCTCGACTACGCCGCTACGCTCGGCCCTTGAACGCCATCGCGGTACTCCCGGTGAAGCGCTTCGGCGCGGCCAAGCAGCGGATGGCGGCGGGGGTCACCGGCAGGCAGCGGCGCAACCTCGCCGAGGCGATGGTCGCCGACGTGCTGGAGGCGATCGGCCGCGCCCGCGCAATCGAGCGCACGGTCGTCGTCACCGGCGACCCGATCGCCCAGGAGCTGGCAGCCGCGGCCGGCGCCGAGGTCGTCCCCGACCCCGAGGACGCCGGCCACATCGAGGCGGCGCAGGCGGGCATCGCCCGTGCCGAAGCCGACGGGGGCGAGCGGGTCGTGCTGCTGGCCGGCGACTGCCCTCTGCTCGACCCGCGCGAGCTCGACCGTCTGCTCACCGGCGTCCCCGGCAACTACGTCGGCGTCGTCCCCGACCGCCACGGCACCGGCACCAACGCGCTCCTGCTGAGCCCGCCGAACGCAATCACCCCCGCCTTCGGCGAGGGCAGCCGCGACCGTCACGTCGAGGCAGCGCGGCAGGCCGGAGTCCCCTTCGGCGTCGAGGAGCTGCCCTCGATCGAACTCGACCTCGACACCCCAGCCGACGTGATCGCGCTGACCCGCGAGCTGGAGAAGCGACCGGGCAGGGCGAAGCGAACGGCGAAGGCGCTGGGGATATGAGCCGGGAGCTTCGGGCGCTGCCCGTCGCGGGCATGCCCGAGGTGCGAGAGGGGGATCGGGTCGGGCAGCTGATCGCCGAGCGAGCGCAGCTCGAGGACGGCGACATCGTCGTGATTTCGCAGAAGATCGTCTCCAAGGCAGAGGGACGGATCGTCCGGCTCGACTCGATCACCCCGTCGGAGAAAGCGCGCGAGCTGGCGAAGAAGCTGGGTAAGGAGGCGGAGCTCGTGGAGCTGGTCCTCTCTGAGAGCCGCGAGGTGCTGCGAGACGAGCGGGTGCTGATCACGGAAACGCACCACGGCTTCGTCTGCGCCAACGCGGGCATCGACACCTCGAATCTCCCGGAGGACGGGACCGCATGTCTATTGCCGAAGGACCCGGACGCCTCAGCCCGCCGCATCCGCACCGAACTGAGGCCCGGTGTCGAGGGGCCGGGGGTGAGGGTCGGCGGACACTCCCCGCTTTTGTCCGCCGACCCTCACCCCCGGCCCCTCCCAGCCGTTGTCATAGCCGACAGCTTCGGCCGCGCTTGGCGCCTCGGCCAAACCGAGGTCGCGATTGGGTGCGCCGGGCTGCAGCCGCTCGACGACTGGCGCGGACGTCGCGACGCGAGCGGCCGCGAGCTGAGCGCGACGGTGATCGCAATTGCCGACGAGGTCGCCGCGGCCGCGGACCTCGTCCGCGGAAAGGACGAGGGGGTGCCGGTGGTGGTCGTGCGCGGCCTTGACCGCTACGTCAGCGCGGAGGACGGCCCCGGTGCTGCCGCCCTCCGCCGCCCTCCCGAAGAGGACCTGTTCAGATAGCGCCTAGTCCTTGTCCTTGCCGACCGCGCCCTTTACCGCGTCTGAGACCTTCTCGACGCCGTCCTTGGCGGCCCCGGTCGCTTTGTCGACCTTGCCTTCGCGCTTGAGATCGTCGTCACCGGTGAGATCGCCGGCGGCCTCCTTCAACCGTCCCTTGGCGTCATCCTTGTTCCGAATCTCGTCGCTCATGGCATCCCTTCGTTGGCTTCAGTGGACGCCCCTCCGCTACCCGGAAGACGAGCTGGGCCAACCCCGCCAGTGGCGGCAGCTCAGCCGGCCTGAGTGACTGCCGGCTCGCGGGGATACGTCTCGACGATCTCGTAGAGGGTGGTTCGTTGGGCCGGTTCACGTCCTGCCGCCAGCGCCGCCCCGATCAGCTGCTCGGGCTCGAGCCGGACGCCGTGCTGGGAGCCGGCCATGCGGGAGATGTTCTCCTCCATCAAAGTGCCGCCGAGGTCGTTGACGCCCCAGCGCAGCGCCTCGGTCGCCCCCTCCAGCCCCATCTTCACCCAGCTCGCCTGCATGTTCGGGATGCTGCGGCCGAGGGCGAGGCGGAAGGCGGCGGTGTGCTTGAGGTTCTCCTGGATCGAGATCTCCTCGATCCCGTGGGTGCGCCCGAGCATCGTGTTGAAAGGGATGAAGGAGAGCGGGACGAACTCGGTGATGCCCCCGGTGCGTTCCTGCAAGGCGCGGATCACCCGCATGTGGCGGGCGAGCTCGCGCGGCTCCTCGATGTGGCCGAACATCACCGTCGAGGTCGAGCGCAGGCCGGCGCGGTGGGAGGCTTCGATGATCTCGACCCAGCGGTCAGCCGGGAGCTTGTTCGGCGAGATCCGCTGACGGACGCCGTCGTCGAGGACCTCCGCGGCAGTGCCCGGCGTCGACCCCAGCCCACACTCGAGCAGGTACTCAAACACCTCCAGCGGCTCCTTGCCGGAGCGCTCGCAAGCCCAGTTGATCTCCATCGGCGAGTAGGCGTGCAGGTGCAACTGCGGCGCCACCTCCTTCGCCAGCCGCAACCAACGCCCGTACTCCTCCAAGGTCAGATCGGGATGGATCCCGCCCTGCATGCAGAGCTCCGTCGCACCAAAGGCGACTGCCTCCTGCACCCGAGCCGCGAAGTTCTCCTCGGAGACTTCATATGCATCAGGGGAGCGACGCCCCTGCCCGAACCCACAAAAGGCGCAACCAACCACGCAGACGTTGGTGAAGTTGATGTTTCGATTCACCACGAACGTGACCCGATCCCCCGCCAGCTCCTGCCGCAGCTCATCCGCCGCAATCCTCATTTCCTCGATGACCTCGGGACGGGTCTCAGCAAAGAGAGCAGTGATCGCATCCTCGGAAAGCTCCTGTCCCTCGCGGCCCTTCTCGATCGCCATCGGCGCTAGATCCGAGTCGATCTTCTCCTCAGACCGGCGCCCCGACCCTTTCCGCGGAATGAACGACCAGTACTTCAGCTTGATCACATCCAGGACCCCCTGCTCCATCCACTCGGGGTCCATGTACTGGGGGTAGACGCACAGTCGCTCCGTCAGCGCGTACCCCCGCGGCGCCAGCTCCTTCCGCACCTGATGCGGCGACGGGAACGGCTCCTCCGGCGAGATGTGGTCACCGTTGGCAGAGAGACCACCAAGATCGGTAGCTCCCGCCTCCACGAGCTCCGGCCACCAATTGGACAGATTGGGCGGCACTTGGATACCGACATGGGGCATCAGCCTCCGGCACTCCTGGATCAACCGCTTGATCTCATCAATTCCCACACCCTGAGCCCAAGCAGGCTGTTCTGGCGGGGATGGTGACCCCGGAGGAGCCTCCCCATCTTTTGCGACGGAGGGGTTGCCATCCCCGCCCCCCCAGCGCCGACGCGAAGCCTCATCGGCGATCTCGGCCACCTCGGCGCCGTAGTAGCGCGGATGCGGAACGAAGTTCTGGAGGATGATCTCCTGCAGGTGCCCGTGGCGGTTGTGGCTGGCAGCGAGCGCTTCCAGGGATTCGACTCGTGACTCCTCGCTCTCACCAATGCCGACGAGGACGCCGCTCGTGAAGGGAATCTTCAGCTCCCCCGCCGCTTCGATCGTCGCCAACCGCGGCGCCGGATGCTTCGTCGGAGAGCCGGCGTGGACGGTGTCCATCAGGCGCTCGTCGACCGACTCCAGCATCAGTCCCTGCGATGCCGTGACCTCTCGCAGCCGAGCCAGGTCCTCCTTCGATAGAACGCCCAGATTCGTGTGGGGCAGCATCCCGCGCTCCATCGCCCGTTCGCAGGCCCAGACGGCGTAGCTGGTGAAGTCCTCATGGCCCCATGCCGCCAGTCGTTCGGCGACTACCGGATTGACCTCGGGTCGCTCCCCCGTGAGGACCAGCAGCTCCTTGGTGTTCCTTCGCACCGCGTCGTCGAGGATCTTTTCGACCTCGGCCGGCGCGTGGATATGCGCCTGGTGGGTAGCGAAGGCGCAGTACTTGCAGTAGCACTGGCAAGTCCGGGAGAGGGAGAGCGTGTAGTTGCGGGAGAAGGTGACCCGGCGCACGCCGCCCAAGCTACTGCAACAGTCCAGCGGGCACGCTTAGCTGGACGCGGCCGCTCCTGAAAGCAAAAGCGCCACCCGGGTGGGTGGCGCTTTTGAAGGTCTTGGCTTGTCTGCCTCAGTCGGCGGGCTTGTCGCTGGCCGGGGTCGCCCGTTTGGGGACCGGCGGTCGGACGTGCTCCGGCGGTTCGGTCGGCGGCAGGCCGCCGGGCTCGAGGACAAAGCGGTAGACGACCGCAGCCACAAGCGAGCCGACGATCGGACCGACGAGGTAGGGCCAGACGTCGCCCCACTCGTTGCCGACCAGCGCCGGGCCGAACCAGCGGGCCGGGTTGAAGCCGGCGCCGGTGAGCGGGCCGCCAACCATGACCAGGAAGCCGAGGGTGGTGCCGATTGCCAGCGGCGCCCACTCCTTGAAGCTCTTCTCGGAGTAGACGGCGGTGAGGATCACGAGGACGAGGACGAAGGTTCCGATTGCCTCGACGATCGCGCCGCGGAAGGCGTTTTCGAGTAGGCCGCTCACCTGGAGCGCGCCGTAGTTGGTGGCGCGGCCCTCGTCGAGCAGCAGTGCCTTGGCCAGCAGGGCGCCGAGGACGCCGCCGGAGAGCTGGGCCAGCATGTAGATGACCGCATCGAGTGCTCGGATGCGCCGGATCACCAGCGCCCCGAGCGTCACCGCGGGGTTGAAATGCCCACCGCTGACGACGCCGAACATGACGATCAGCCCGAAGAGCAAGAAAGCGTGGACGAGGCCGACGACGGCGAAGTCGGAGCCGAACTGGGCCTGACCGCCGGTCGAGACGTACAGAATCACGACGCTGCAGATGAAGAAGACCAGCAGCAAGGTGCCGATCAGCTCGGCCAGATATGCGGCTATGCCTCTTTCCTGCACTCCTCGTTCGCGCACTGCTCGTTCCGGCACTTTTCCTCCTCGGTTCCCGTGAACAGGTAAGCGGCGGCAGTGTACTCACAAACGGTGGATGAAATAGGTTCCCCGGCGCATGAGAAGGGCTGTCGCGCTGCTGGCGGCCGCTCTCGCGCTTGCCGGCGTTGCCGGCTGCGGGGGAAGCGGCGCGGAACCGGGCGCGCCGAAAGGCGCGACGCTCGTGCTCGATTTCGTCCCCAACGCGGTCCACAGCGGCATCTACGCCGCCGCGGCCGAAGGCCTCTACCGCGACGCCGGGGTTGACCTGAAGGTGCAGCCGCCGGGCGAATCGACCGACGCCCCGAAGCTGCTCGGTGCCGGCAAGGTCGAGTTCGCGATCCTCGACATCCACGACCTCGGGATCGCCCGCGAAAAGGGCATCCCCCTGGTCGGCGTGATGCCGATCGTGCAACAGCCGCTGGCCGCGGTGATCGCCCGCGGCGACGGACCCGTCCACAGCCCAAGCGATCTCGAGGGCGAGCGGGTCGGGGTCAGCGGCCTCCCCTCCGACGAAGCCGTGGTCGACTCCGAGGTCGAAGCCGACGGCGGCGACCCGGCGAAAGTCGACGAGGTGACGATCGGCTTCACTGCAATTCCCTCCCTTGCGGCCGGCAAAGTCGAGGCCGCCACCGGCTTCTGGAACGCGGAGGCGGTGGCGTTGCGCCAGCAGGGAACCCCGATCCGCGTCTTCAAAGTCGACGTGTTCGGCGCCCCGGCCTACCCCGAGCTCGTGCTCTGCACCTCTGAGCGGCTGCTGAAGTCCGACCCCGACCTAATCGACGCGGTCGTCTCGACGACCCGCCAGGGCTACGAAGCCACCGAGCAGAACCCGGACACCGCACTCGATGATCTCCTCGCCGCGAACCGGAACATCGGGCTGGACCGGGCCGAACAGCAGGCCCAGCTGAAGGTCTTGCTCCCGGCGCTCCACCCGGAGCCCTTCGAGATGACGGTGCTGAAGGAATGGGCCGCCTGGGACCTCCAGCACCACCTGCTGGAAAAGCCGCTCGACGTCGACGCGGCCTTCGCTATTCGCTGAGCAGCTTCGCGGCCAGGTCCGGCAGCTCGCGGGCCATCCGCGAGCGCGGCACCACCAGGTCTACGCCTGCGGCCTCGGCCGCTTCCTTCGTCTCGACGTCGACGTGGGAGTAGTAGCCAAGCACCGGCATCCCCAGCCCGACCAGCGCTTCGGGGTTCTCGACGTCGAGGTCAACGACGATCAGGTCTTTGCCGTCCCAGGTCGTTTCCTCGATCGCCGGCGCGGTCGTCACCTCGTGCCCCGCCGCGCTCAGCTGCGCCTCGACTTTGGAGCCGAGCATGAGATCGGTGGAGATGCTGAGGACGCTGGCCATGCGGACTCCGTACCCGGTCGGCGTTAAAGCGAGCGCCGCTGGCGGAACTCTTCGCGGACGCTCTCCGGCCGGCCCCACATCTGCACGACCTCTGAGCGACCCTCGCGCACCTCGGCGACCCGCAGCTCGCCCTTGACCCCGGCGTCGTCTAGGCGCTCGAGCACGGCCGTGACGGTCTCCGCCGCGGCGGCGTGGCCGAAGCTGTGGGCGACGAGGAAGCGCCAGTGCCAGCCCTCCTGGGGGTGCTGGTAGACCTGCGCGTTCACCTGGCTCACCGCAACCGCGGTGTCGACGTACTGCGCGGTGTCCTCGATCCGCATGTCGACCTCGAGGTCGGTCCAGTCGGGCGGCAGCGTGTCGAGGATCCGTTGGAAGCTGGTGGCGAGACTCATTGTGCGAAGCGTAGTGGAGGGGGCGGGAGTGTCCCCTACCGGACGCCTTCGGCTGAGTGTCCGTACGGGGACACTCCCGCCCCCTAGCCGAGGGCTAGCTGGAGGATCAGAAACACGTTCAGGGAGATGATCAGGGCTGCGAGCACTCCTGCTAGGGCAGTTAGCCACTTTGGGTTCGCGAGGTCGCCCATGACCTTTTTGTTGGCGGCGATCACCAGCAGCGGCACCAAGGCGAAGGGGATGCCGAAGGAGAGGACGACCTGGCTGGCGACGAGGGCGTCGGTCGGATCGAGGCCGATCGCAAGGACCAAGAGCGCCGGCGCCAGGGTGATCGCCCGGCGCAGGAAGAGCGGGATCTGGCGCTCGATGAAGCCCTGCATCACTACCTGCCCGGCCATCGTCCCGACCGAAGAGGAGGCAAACCCCGAGGCGAGGAGGGCGATGCCGAAGACCATCGCCGCCCGGTCGGAGACCAGCTGCTGCAGCCCTTCGTAAGCGCCGTCGATCGAGTCGACGCCGGTGAGGCCGCTGGTGTGGAAGAGGGCGGCGGCGACGATCATCATCGAGAGGTTGACCAGGCCGGCGAGCGAGAGCGCGATCACCACGTCGACCTTCTCGAAGCCGAGGATGCGCTTCTTCTCAGCGCTGTTGCGGCCGACGATCCGCCGCTGGGTCAGCGCCGAGTGCAGGTAGACGACGTGCGGCATCACCGTCGCGCCGATGATCCCGGTGGCGAGCAGGAGGCTTTCGGTGCCGGCAAAGCCGGGGAGGACGAGGTGCTTGGCGATTTCGCCGCCGTCGGGGCTGGCGTCGAAGAGCTCGAAGACGAAGGAGGCGACGACGACGCCGACCAGAACCGAGATCCCAGCCTCGAGGCGCCGGTAGCCCATCTGCTGCAGGCCGAGGATCGTGAAGGCGCCGATCCCGGCGATGATCCCGGCCGGGAAAAGCGGGATGCCGAAGAGCAGGTTGAGGCCGAGGGCGGCGCCGACGACCTCGGCGATGTCGGTCGCCATCGCCACCAGCTCGGCCTGCAGCCAGAGGCCGATCGAGGTGCGGCGACTGAAGCGCTCGCGGCAGAGCTCGGCGAGGTTCTTGCCGGTCGCGATGCCCAGCTTCGCCGACTGGGTCTGGACCAGCATCGCGATCAGGTTGGCCGAGAGCACGACCCAGAGCAGCAGGTAGCCGAACTTGGCGCCGCCGGCGATGTTGGTCGCGAAGTTGCCCGGGTCGATGTAGGCGACCGCGGCGATGAAGGCGGGGCCGAGGAAGGGCCAGAGGCGGCGGATGCCGCGCTGGTGGCCGTCGAGCGAGCGGCGGGCGGCCGCGGCGACGGCTGCCTCGCCGGGAAGGACGTCCTCGGGTGCGGCCTCCCGCGGCCGCGGCTCCTCGACCACCGCCCCGCCCGGAGGGGGCGCGGGCTTCAAGCGTTCCCCCAGGTCGGCGGGAGCAGGTCGGGCCCGGGGATCGGCGTCCCGTGCGGGTCGTGGCGCGGTTCGCCGAGCTTGGCGGCGATCAGCGCCTCCAGCTCCTCGGAGATGTAGTGCTCCAAGATCTCCGCCTCCTCGTGCACCCGGTCCTCGGGCATCCCCAGCGCCTCGGAGAGGTAGGCCTCGATCAGCCGGTGGTGGCGGATCACCTCCAGGGCAACCTTCTCTCCCGCCGGCGTCAGGTTGACGCCCTTGTAAGGCATGTAGTTGACGAGGCCGAGCTCGGCGAGCTTCTTCAGCATCGAGGTGGCGGTCGCCGGCGTCACTTCCAGCCGCTGCGCGACCTCGCCGTTCAAGACGAGGCCGTCGCGCTCCTCGCCGATCGCGTAGATCGCCTTCGCATAGTCCTCTATCGCCTGGGAGTTAGACACGTCTAAATCGAGAGTTTGACACATCTAAAAGTCGGATTCCCAGCCCGTTCTAAGATCAGACACGATGACCGTCCTGGTTGAGCTCGATGGGCAGTACCGCCAGCTGCGCGAGGAGTGCGGCCTGCTCGAGCGCTCCGAGCGCGGCAAGCTGCTCGTCACCGGCACCGAGGCGGCCGAGTACCTGCAGGGGCAGCTGACCAACGACATCGAGGCGATCGCACCGGGCGAAGGCGCCTACGCCGCCCTGCTCGACCGCAAGGGACACATGCAGGGCGACATGCGGGTGCTGCGACCCGGCGAGGGGCCCGACCTCCTGCTCGACACCGAGTCCGAGGCGCTCGAGGCGGTGCGGCGGCACCTGGCGATGTACAAGATCGGCCGTGACGTCGACGTGGTCGACATCAGCGCCGCGCGGGCGCTGATGTCGCTGCTCGGCCCCCGCGCGATCGAGATCGCCGGGTCGGCGGCGCTGGCGGAGAACTTCTGCGAAGAGGTGACGGTTGCCGGGACGCAGGTGCTCGCTGTCGGCACTGCGGGCGGGATCGACCTGATCTTCGACACCGAGGCAGGCGACCGCGTCACCGAGGCGCTGCTCGCCGCCGGTGCCGCCGAGGTCTCACCCGAGGCGGTCGAGATCCTGCGGATCGAGGCCGGCCGCCCCCGCTTCGGCGCCGAGATGGGCACCGAGACGATGCCCGCCGAGGCCGGCATCGTCGAGCAGGCGGTCAGCTTCACCAAGGGCTGCTACATCGGCCAGGAGACCGTCGCCCGCCTCCACTACAAGGGCAAGCCGAACCGGCACCTGCGCGGGCTGAAGCTCAGCGGCGCCGGCAGAGCGCAGCCGGGCGAGGCGATTCGTCTCGGCGACAAGGAAGTCGGGAAGCTCGGCAGCGCCGGGGTCTCCCCCGCCTTCGGCCCGATCGGGCTGGCGATCCTGCGACGCGAGGCCGAGCCGGGCGCCACCGTCGTCGTAGGTGAAGATGGGGTTACGGCTGAAGTTGTCGCCGTCCCCTTCGGTTAGATTCAGCCCCGATGGGCCCCGGGAGAGCTAGAGCTTTGGCGGTGGCAGCCGTGATCGGCGCCGCGCTGCTCGCCGGCTGCGGCGAATCCCGCCATGACAACGAGCAACGGCCGAACGTCTCGACCCGGGTCAGCGTCACGATCAACCAGAAAGAGCTGATCGTGCAGCCGACGAAAGTCGGGGTCGAAGCCGAAAAAACTCAAGAGATCCCGCAGAACGAAGGCGATCCGGAGCCGCCGATCAAGACCAAGGCACCGCTCGACCTCACCATCGTCGCCGCCAACCAGACCGCGACCGACACCGAGCTGAAGGTCACCGGCTCCGGCAAGGAAGCCGAATCGGACACCGTCTTCGCCCACAGCCCCGGCACCTTCGGCTTCAACCTCCCCCCCGGCGAGTACACGATCTCGGCCGTGAACATGCCGGAGGCGCGGCCCGCCCACCTGACGGTGGGCAGCTACCGCGCCTCCTCGCAGAACGACGTTCTGCTGCCTTAGCCGGCCTGCCCGGCTAGTCGACCCAGATCGGGATCTGCATCCCCTCCATGCCACCGAAGTCCTGGAAGCCCTTCAGTGTGTAGTTGCCTGTGAGTTGGACCGGGATCGGTTCAAAGGCGTTGGCGCCGCAGAAAGCCGGCGGACCGATTGTGCTCAGCGCGTTGAAGGTCGCGTTGACTGTCGCGAGGACATCGCCGGGCCCACCCGCAACGTTGTGGTAGATGCCAGCCGGGACCGGTCCCTGTGAGGGAACGTCATATGTGCATGTCGAGACGTTCGCCGCGTGTTTGTTGACGTTTTCGTAGATGTGGATTTCCAGCTGCTGCCCGGGCGGGCAGTTGAGCCATGCCTGCAGCCGGCCTGTGGTCGCGCTTTCGACCCCTGTGGTGCCGGGTTTGCTGACCCCGAACAGGTAGTCGCAGCCGTTCGGTGTGATTGTCACCGGCAGCGCTCCGGGCTGCGAGATGCAATTGGCGTAGATCGGCTTCAGTGTCACCGGGTCGGTCGGACCGACGAGTGTGCCGTTGAGGTCCGATGTAGCGCATTCGACATTGCGAGCGCCGATGTCGAAGGTGCCGCCGGGCCCCTGCTGACCTGTGACGATCGCCGGGTATTCCGTGGCTGTCAGCGCTCCTGTTTCGGCCTGCGCCGCCGAGGCCATCACCGCGAACACCGCGATTGCGCTCATGGCGATGCCAAGAGCCTTGAGTAGACGAGTCATGAATTCATTCCTTTTCCTTGAACGTTTGGATTCCCATGTGGGAACACCTCAGTTCTAGCGCCAAATAGGGTTTTGCTCAAACAAAGTTGGGTATTTGATTTGGTTGCGGCCGCTGAGAATCCGCTGCAAGCGGCGTTTCATCAGGGTGGTTCTGTCTGAGGCTGGCGCCAGGATGACTCCCATGATCATTCTCGTTCTGTTCTGCCTGATCGCCCTCTGTGGCGCCGTTGTTTTCGCCACCCAAAAGACCGCCGCCGCCAGAGCAGCTGCCGAGCGGGCCGCCGCCCTCGAGTCCGAACTCGCGGAAGCGCGCGAGGTTGAGAGAGAGCTAGTCGAGCTGAAGGTGGATCTGCGCGGGCGTGACGAGCAGCTCACCGCAGAGCAGCGGATCGCCCGGGAACGCGAGGGCGAGCTTGCCCGCCTGCGGGAGGAGCACAAGCAGGATCGCCAGGTAGTCACGGACCAGAGCCAGGAGATCAAACAGCTCAAAGACTGCATCGACCGCTTCCAGTTGAAGCAGGAGGAGCTTGCGAAGAGCACGCTTGGAGCAGCCGAGAGCAACCAGCGGATTGAGACCACGCTTCTCGACTGGACGCGCAAGATCGCCAGTCCCCAAGGTCGTGGGGCATTCGGAGAGCTGGCGCTACGAAATCAGCTTCTCTCCCTCGGGCTCCAGGAGGGAAGGGACTTCTCCAAGCAAGTGACGCCTGAGGCCAGCGGCCGTCAGCGGGTGGATTTTGTCGTTCGACTTGGAGATTCGGTTGTCGCCATCGATTCAAAACTTGCCAATGACCCTGGGCTGAACGGCCTCTCGGAGGCGCTCGCGGCGGGCGACCCGGATCGCCTCAAGGAGTTCGGTCGCAAGCTGCGCGAGCACGCTAAAGCCCTTGCCCGCAAGGACTACTGGAAAGGCCTAGAGAAAAGTCCCAGCCTGACGTTCATGTATGTCCCTATCGAGGGCGCGATGCACGCACTTGCCGCGCTAGACGATTTCGATGCCACCAAGTTCTTCAACACGAACCGCGTCTGCGTAATTACGCCTTCGCAACTAGCGATTTCGATGATCCTGGTCGCAGAGGTCTCCCACGCCGAGCGCAAAGAGGAGCACATCGAAGACCTTCTCAGCCGTGGCTACACGATGGCCGAGGCGATGTCGAACTTCCTCGACAACTACGCGAAGTTGGGTAAGAAGCTCGGCGAGTCAGTCACCGCCTTCAACGGTGGCGCGGCGATGGTTACTACCCATGGCCAAGTCTGGCAGCAGGTCGTCAAGCCGCTCAGCGAACTGGCGCCAAGCAAGTCGATCGAGCCAAAGCTGAAAGAGCTTGAGCCACCACGCGAAGACGTCGTCGACCTAGCCGAGCGCTACCGCGTCACCAGCGACGAGATGCGCCGAGCCTCCGAAGCCGCCTAGAGACGGCGTTGCCGACGCTGAACTAGGATTCGCGACCCGTACTGACGACCCGCGGAGGAGCCGAGTCTTGGCCGTTGACACGAGTGCAGTTGCGAACTTGGACGTAGAGCCCGGCACGCTGCCGGAGACGATGGCGGCGTGGGTGATCCGCCAGGAGCGCGAGGGCGAGCCCAAAGACGCCTTCCAGCTCGAGCAGATCGAGGTCCCCGAGCCCGGCGCCTTCGAGGTGATCGTGCGGGTGATGGCGGCCGGCGTCAACTTCAACAACGTCTGGGCCTCGCTCGGCGAGCCGGTTTCGGTCTTCGGCTACGGCGACCACCCCGAGTACGGCCACCACATCGGTGGCTCCGATGCCTCCGGCGTGGTCTGGAAAGTCGGCGAGGGCGTGACCCGCTGGAAGGTCGGTGACGAGGTCGTGATCCACTGCAACCAGGCCTCCTATGAGGACGTCGAGGTCCATGGGCTCGACCCGATGGCGGCGCCGAGCCAGCGGATCTGGGGCTACGAGACGACCTGGGGCTCGTTCGCCCAGTTCACCAAGGTGCAGGCCCAGCAGCTGCTGCCGAAGCCGCGCAACCTCTCGTGGGTCGACTCCTCCTCCTACGGGCTCACCTACTTCACCGCCTACCGGATGCTGATGGACCAGTGCAACCTCCAGGCCGGCCACAACGTGCTCATCTGGGGCGCCGCCGGCGGCCTCGGCGTTTTCGCCGTACAGCTATGCAAAGCGGCCGGGGCAAACGCGGTCGGCGTCGTCTCCTCCGACGAGAAGGGCGAGCTGGTCAAGCAGCTCGGCGCCGTCGACTACGTCAACCGCAACGAGTTCCCCGAGATGATGCGCAACGACGCCAACCTCACCGACCGCGCCGCTGACAAGGAACGCTTCAAGGCCTCACGCAGCTTCGCCAACCGGGTCAAAGAGATCCTCGGCGACTCCCCCGACTTCGTCTTCGAGCACGTCGGCAGAGCGACCTTCCCGACCTCGGTCTACATGGTCAAGCCGTTCGGCAAAGTCGTGATCTGCGGCGCCACCTCCGGCTATCAGCTCGACTTCGACGTCCGCTACCTGTGGATGCGCCAGAAGCAGATCATCGGCTCCCACTTCGCCAACGCCTACGAGTGCATGCGCGCGAACCAGCTGATGGCCGAGGGCAAGGTGCGGCCGGTTCTCTCGGAAACGATGGGCTTCGACGGCGTCCCCCACGCCCACCAGCTGATGCACGAAAACAAGCACCTGGGCAAGATCGCGATCCTCGTCGGCGCCGAGAACGAGGAGGACGGCCAGTACGAGGACGGCCCCGGGGCGATCCGGGCGGAGGTCGGCGCGTGAGGACGCCCACCGACTCACTCGAAAGGGAGATCTGATGGAGGTCTGCACGCTCGACTGGCACATCACCCCGATGCGGGCCGACCGCTTCCTCGACCTCTGGGAACCGATGGCGGCGAAGGCGCCGGCCTACGGCGCCAAGAGCTGGTCGCTGACCCGCTCGACCGACGACCCGCTGGCGATCCGCCAGACGATGGTCTGGGAGAGCCGCGCCGACTTCGAGCGCTATTGGTACTCGGCCGAGATCGAGCACGCCCGCGCCACGGTCATCGACCTCTACGACATTCCCCTGCTGCCTGCCTGGCACATCCTGCTCGCCGCCGAATAGAGGCGGCCAACCGCTACCGCTTCGGCGGCAGCACCTTCCAACCGAACTTGGCCGGCGTCGGGTCGGTGAGCACCCCTGCCGAGGCCCAGACCTTGAAGGTGTGCCTGCCCGGCTTCAGCCTCTTGTAAGCCTTCGGCGAGCGGCAGGCCGCTTTCGGCTTGCCGTCGAGCTTGCAGCTGAAGGTCGCCCCGCCGAGGGTGGCCGCGAAGGTGAAGGTCGCGGTCGTCTTCGCCGTCCGCGCGAGCGGGTGGCGGCCGAGCTTCGTCTCGGGGACCTTCGGGGTCGGGGTCGGAGGCGGAGGCGGAGGGGTGTTCGATCCGCCGCCGCCGGAGGAGCCACCGCCGCTCGGCGCTTCTTCGCCCGGCGTCGTGTAGGTCGCGGTGTAGGTGGACGTGCCTTCGGCGACGATCGTGTGGCTGATCGCGCCGCCGTCCGACCAGCCCTGCCAGGTGTAGGTCCTGCCGCCGAGCTCGTAGGTCGGCGGCGCGTTCAGCACCAGCTGCGCGCCTTCCACCGACGGCACGTCGAACGGCGTCGCCTGCGCCACCAAGCCGGCGGAGAGCGGGATCCCCGACGGGCTTGACGCGAGGTGGACGACGAACTTCCGCGCCGGCAGTTTGATCGTTTTGCTGGCACTGAGGCCGCGTTTGTCGGAGGAGGTGAGGGTGATTTCGATGAACGACGGATAGTCGTGTTCGGGCGCGACCAGGTCGGCGCTCCACACTCCGGGGAAGTCCTGGAGGGGGTGCGAGTGGCAGTTACTCGGTTCGCTTGCGAAGGGGCAGTGCAGGACCCGGGTGCTCCACGAGTTGTAGAGCGGGTCGAGCTTTATGCCTGCCGATTCGCCGTAGCCGGAGAGATGGATCGTCTGCCCGACGCCCCATTCGGTGCCCGCGGTCGGCGCGTTGATCGTCACCACCGGCGGCGTGTCGCCCGGGTAGACGGTCAGCTTCGCGGTGTTGCTCAGACCTTCGCTGTCTTTGACTCGAAGCGAGACGACGACGTTGCCCGTCTCCCCTTCGCTTTCGGCTTTTTCCAGTTCCGCCTGAGTGTAGGTGCGGCTGCGAGTTGCGCCACCGATCGTCTCGAAGATGCCGTCGCCGTTGAGGTCCCATTCGTATTCGAGCGGTTTGCCCTGGGGGTCGGTAGAGCCGCTGGCGCTGAAGGTCACTTCAAGCGGGGTCGACCCGTACTGCTTGTCGGCGCTGATCCGGGCCCGCGGCGCGTCCGGCGCGTAGGTGATCCGGTGAATCGCGCCATCGCTGAAGTCTTCCCCGAACAAGCTCGCGTAGTAGAGGGCGCCGTCCGGGCCTTCCTGGATGTCGATGCCGGGGTACTTGCTGCCGCCCGTCATGAACGTCTCGATCTTGTTCGGGTCGGGCCTCCCGTCCGTCCCCGGCAGCATCACGTAGAAGCAGTTGCGCACCGAGTCGGCGAAGAAGAGCGCGCCTTTGTACCTGCTCGGATAGTCGCCACCCTCGTAGAAGGCAGGGCCGGAGATCGCCGAGCCGGAGGAGTAGGAGCATTCGTCGCCAGCGGCGATCGGCTGCTTGTGGCTGTAGTAGAAGAGCGGCGGCGAGACCAGCTGCGGTTCGGCGTAGAGGCCTTCGCAGATCGGGAGTTCGAAGGTCTTGAACAGGAAGTGCCTGTTTTCCCCCTCGTAACAGGGCCAGCCGGAGTTGTAGAGGCCGGCGCCGGGGTCGAAGCGGTCGAGCTCCTCGAACTCGGAGGAGCCGACGTTGGCGACGTACATTTCGCCGGTCTCCGGGTCGAGCGTGAAGCGGAAGGGGTTGCGGAAGCCGAGAGCGACGATGCGCTTTTCGTTCTCCGAGGCTTTGCTCGCCAGCGGGTTGCCCGGCCAGCCTTTGCCGGTTTCCGGATCGATCCGGATGATCGTGCCGTTGAGGCCGGTGGGGTCGCTGCCGCCCTCCGGCGTGCGCAGGTCCTGCGAGCGGAGCGAGCCGCCCTCGTCAGGAGGGTCGTTGCACGGGTTCGGCGGTTCACCCAGCTGTCCGTAATCGGCGCCGGTGAAGCTGGCGCCATCGCCGCCCCCCGCGTACAGCGCGCCTTCGGGGCCGAAGCGGAGGTCGCCGATCGAGTGCGAGGAGAACTGCTGGCACCAGTCTTCGGCGATCAGCGCTTTTTCGCCGCTGGCAACTGCGTGCAAGTGGTTGCCGCCGTCGGTGGTGACGTCCGCGGTGTAGCGGACCAAACGGCCGCTGACGACGCAGTCATCGGCGCCGTTGGTGTCGGGGCAGTCGTCGCCGGTCGGGCTCAGGGTCGATCCCCATTCCGGGGCCGGTTTGCCCGAGCCGAGCACGTGGTCGTAGGTGAAGAGCGCGTAGACGTACGGCTGCGCCGGGAAGTCCGGGTCCACCGCCAGGCCGAGCAGCCCACGGTCGCCGTGGTCGTAGGTTTCGACCGTCAGGTCCTTGAAGAGTTCCGGCGTTTCGTCGTCGAGGTCCCCGAAGACCTGGATCTTCCCGTTCTTCTCGGCGACGAAGACCATCCCGTTGGGAGCGAAGCGGACGGCGGTCGGCTTGTTCAGGCCGGGGAAGGCGACTTCGTCCTGGAACCCGGCCGGCAGCGCCGGATCGGCGAGCGCGGTCGCGGACGCACTGAAGGCAGCGACGAGGGCGGCGACCAGCGCGCAGGCGAATGCGACGGCAAGACGGGAGGTGCGGCGGGTGGCGCTCACCCGCGCTCCAGCGGCGCCATCGTCAGGCCCGCCCCCTCGAGTTGCTCCCAGTAGTGCTCGGCCGGCTCGCGGGCGCCGGTCCAGACGATTGCCTGCCCTCCATGGTGTATTTGATCGGCAATGCGGTGACCTTGCTCAAGGCTGACCCCCGGCAGGACCCGGGAGAGGGTCTGGGCGACGTGGTCGAAGGTGTTGTGGTTGTCGTTGCAGACGATCACGCGCCAGTTGCCGCCCAGGTCGGAGCCAGGGCCGGCGGTGCGGGGACGCTCGATCGTACTCGTGGACATCTGCTGGGAATTATGGCCCTGGAACAGCAGGGCGGGCGGTTTGTTCCGGTTCTTCTAAAAGGGACTGGGGACGCGGACGACGACGTCGTCGACGCTGGCGACGATGCCGTTGCCGTTCTTGATCGTGCCGACGACGACGGCGGAGGCACGGCCGGAGAGGTCGCCGGCCGCGTCGTCTTTGGCCTCGCCGACCAGTTTGCTCCCGACGTAGGCGAAGAGGCGCGCCTGGCCCTTTTCAGGTCCGCTGGTGACGTTGACCGCACGCAGCCGCAGCTTGTTCGCTTCGTTGATGCCGACGACCGCTTTCTCGTTCTTGGCGATCGCCAGGTATTTCGTTCCCTCTTTCGTCACCTTGATCAGTTGCGCCTTGCGCTGGCGCGGGAAGACCAGGAGCGCGTACTTGGCGCCAGCACCGGCGCGGAGCATCAGGCCCAGGTACGCCTTGCGCTGCAGCGCGGTGGGCGTCCCACTGAGCAACCGCGTGGTGGCGGCGATCTCAAGGTCGCGCCCGAGCACCGGGGTGCGGTAGGAGCAGGAACTGGTTGCCTTGCCGACCATGATCCGCATCGCCCCGCCTGCCCCGGCGCGCTCGCAGCTGCGGCCGGAGAGCTTGACCAGCTGGCTGCGCTGGGCGAGCGACTCCATGCTGTTGCGGTAGATGCCGATCATCGCCGCACCGGCAACCGCGCAGCAGAGCAGGCCGGCGGCGAGCGCGACCAGGAAGGTGGCTGAAAAGCGGAGCTTCATCGAGTCGCCAGCCTAAACACAGGGGAAGGCGGAAGATGCGGGATCAAGCGGCTTGAATCCCAAATATCATTAGGCGCATGAGCGACCACCGACTTCCCCAGACCGACCGCCCGTGGGTGATGCGCACCTACGCCGGCCACTCCGACGCCCGCCGCTCCAACGAGCTCTACCGCAAGAACCTGGCCAAGGGCCAGACGGGGCTTTCGGTGGCCTTCGACCTGCCGACGCAGACCGGCTATGACCCCGACCACGTCCTCGCCCGCGGCGAGGTCGGCAAGGTCGGCGTCTCGGTCGCCCACAAAGGCGACATGCACCAGCTGTTCGACGGGATCCCGCTCGACGAGATGAACACCTCGATGACGATCAACGCCACCGCCGCCTGGCTGCTGGGGCTCTACGTGACGGTCGCCGAGGAGAACGGGGTCGACCGGGCGCTGCTCAAAGGCACGACCCAGAACGACATCATCAAGGAGTACCTCTCGCGCGGCACCTACGCCTTCCCGCCGGAGCCCTCGATGCGGCTGATCGCCGACATGGTCGCCTTCAGCGTCAACGACGTGCCGAAATGGAACCCGACCAACATCTGCAGCTACCACCTGCAGGAGGCCGGGGCGACGCCGGTGCAGGAGATCGCCTACGCGCTCTCGACCGGGATCGCCGTGCTCGACGAGGTGAAACGCCGGGGCCAGGTCGCCGAGGAGGACTTCCCGAAGGTCTTCGGACGGATCTCCTTCTTCGTCAACGCCGGCATCCGCCTGGTCGAGGAGATCGCGAAGCTACGGACGATGAGCGCGCTCTGGCAGCAGATCGGCCGCGAGCGCTACGGGGTCACCGACGAGAAGATGCTGCGCTTCCGCTACGGGGTGCAGGTCAACTCGCTGGGGCTGACCGAGGCCCAGCCCGAGAACAACATCCAGCGGATCGTGCTCGAGGCGCTGGCGGTGACGCTGAGTCGCGACGCGCGGGCGCGGGCGATCCAGCTGCCGGCCTGGAACGAGGCGATGGGCCTCCCCCGCCCTTGGGACCAGCAGTGGAGCCTGCGGATCCAGCAGGTGCTGGCGCTGGAGACCGACCTGCTCGAGTATCCCGACATCTTCGAGGGCTCCCACGTGATGGAGGGCCTCGTCGAGGAGCTGACCGAGGGGGCGCGGGCGGAGATGGCCGTGGTCGAGGAGCACGGCGGCGCTGTCAACGCGGTCCCCTACATGAAGGCGCGCCTGGTCGAGTCCCATCGCGAGCGGGTGGCGCGGATCGAGGCCGGCGAGCAGAAGGTGATCGGCCAAAACTCGTACACCGAGACCGAGGATTCACCGCTGACCGCCGGCGCCGACGGCGGCATCCTCACGCCCGACCCAGAGGTCGAGCGCGAACGGGTCGAGGCCCTGGAGCAGTGGAAGGCCGAGCGCGACGAGGATGCGGTGCGCTCCGCATTGGCCGAGCTCGCCGCGGCCGCGGCCGACGACAGCGTGAACATCATGCCGGCGACGATTGCCGCCGCCAAGGCGGGCGCGACCACCGGCGAGTGGGCCCACACCATGCGCGAGGTCTTCGGCGCCTACCGGGCGCCGACCGGCGTCGACGGCGCCTCGGCGCCGACGCAGCGCGACCAACTGGATGAGATCCGGCGCCGGGTCGACGAGACCTCCGAGCAGATCGGCCATCGGATCAAGATCCTGGTCGGCAAGCCCGGCCTCGACGGCCACTCCAACGGCGCCGAGCAGGTGGCGCTGCGGGCGCGCGACGTCGGCATGGAGGTGATCTACCAGGGGATCCGCCTGACCCCGGAGGAGATCGCCGAGTCGGCGATCCAGGAGGACGTCGACGTGGTCGGCCTCTCAATCCTCTCGGGTTCACATCTGGAGCTGATCCCCGAGGTGGTGCGGCTACTGAAGGAGGAGGGCCTCGAGGTGCCGGTGGTGGTCGGCGGGATCATCCCCGTGGCCGACGCCGAGCGCTTGCGCGAGGCCGGTGTCGCCGGGGTCTACACGCCGAAGGACTTCGACGTGAACAAGATCATGGGCGAAATCGTCGAGCTGGTCGGCCAGCGCGCCGGCGCCGGCGCCGCTGCCTGACATAACCAACGGGACCACCGCCTCGCGTCGAGCCGCCCGGCTCGCAACAATGAACCGATGAGCGAGCTCAACGGCGAGCGGGGGGCCTGGCTGCGGTGCTACCGCTGCTGGTCCCAGAACCTCGAGATCCAGATCCACTACGACGCGATCCGCCG
Source organism: Solirubrobacterales bacterium (assembly GCA_035940865.1). GTDB lineage: Bacteria > Actinomycetota > Thermoleophilia > Solirubrobacterales > 70-9 > VAYN01. Next base: position 8,809 of record DASZEL010000002.1, on the reverse strand, counting down.
TGTCGATCCCGAGACCGGCTCGCTTGCCGACGGGGTCGACGAGGTGCAGGAATCGGTCGTCCAGTGCCTCGACTGCATGCATGACCAGCCCCACCTCACCTTCGAAGGCGACCACGTGGTGCCGATCGGGGACCGCTGGGAGCGGATGGTCGCCGGCACCCCCTGGGTCGCCTCCTGCACCGTCCAGGTCGACCAGGACCGGGTCGAGAGCTGCTCGGGCCCAGAGGCGATCGAGTTCCTCACCTACGGTGCCTTCGGCGACGCCGGCGTCCGCGAGTTCTTCACCCACGTCCGCTTCCACAAGCACGACGACGAGCAGATCGTCGTCCACCTCCTGGTCGAGCTCTACGCCCGCTCCGCCCAGGAGGCGACCGAGGTCCTCGAAGAGGCCGCCCAGGGCCAGCTCGAGATCACCTCGCTGGCCGAGGAGTCACGCCCCCCCGCTCATGCCTCGGGCGAGGCCCACTGAGTCTGTCTGACCAAGCAGACCAAGGACGCACTGAGCGCCGCGTGCTCTGCACGCAAGCGAGGGAGGACGCCGGTATGCGCCGGTCAGACGGGCTCAGACGGGGTTCTTCTTCGGGACCAGCACCAGGCGCTTGAACTCGGCGACGAGCGTGCCGTCCTGGTTGAGGACCCGGGTGTGGACCTTGACGACGCCGCGATCGGGCTTCGATTTCGAGGGCTTGACGTCGAGCACCTCGGTCTCGCAGAAGAGGGTGTCGCCATGGAAGACCGGGTTCGGGTGGCTGAGTTCTTCGGTTGCGAGGTTGGCGATCGCCTTGCCGGAGATGTCGGAGACGGACATGCCCAGCGCCAGCGAGTAGACCAGCGGCCCGACGACGACGTTCTTGCCCTGCTGGGAGCCGCTGGCGTAGACGTCGTTGAGGTGCAGCGGGTGGTGGTTCATCGTGATCAGGCAGAAGAGGTGGTCGTCGGACTCGGTCACGGTCTTGGCGGGCCAGTGTTTGTAGACGGCGCCGACCTCGAACTCCTCGAGGTAGCGGCCATAGCTGTGCGCGCCGGTCGCCTCGCGCTCGGCCTGGTCGGTGGTCAGCTCGTACGTCTCGCTCATGCTTGGTGGTCTCCTTCGAAGTTGGCGGCGCCGGATGCTATCTGCCGATCCCAGAGCGCAGCGGCCCGGGCTGGGGCGCCGAGCCGCTATCTAGACTGGGCGCGATGCAGATCGGGATCATCGGCCTCGGCTATGTCGGCCTGCCGCTCGCAGTGGCTTTCGCCGAGGCGGGCTGCGAGATCGTCGGCCTCGACGTCGACGAGGCGAAGGTCGAGGCGCTGAATGCCGGCCGCAGCTACATCGAGGACGTGCCCGACGCGGTGCTGGCGCCGGTTGCCGAGAAGCTGCGGGCGACGGGCGATTACGCCGAGCTGGCGGCCTGCGACGCCGTCATCCTCTGCGTCCCGACTCCGCTCAGCGACTCGCGCGAGCCCGACCTTGGGCCGCTCGAGGCCTCGGCGCGGGCGCTGGCGCAGGTACTGCGCTCAGGGCAGCTGGTCGTGCTGGAGTCGACCACCTACCCAGGGACGACCCGCGATCGCCTCCTCCCCATCCTCGAGACCTCCGGGCTGACCGCCGGCAGCGACTTTCACCTCGCCTTCTCGCCGGAGCGGATCGACCCTGGCCGCACCGACTACACCGTGAAGACGACGCCGAAGCTGGTCGGCGGCGTCACCGCGGACTCGACCGAGCGCGCACGCGCCCTCTACGCGGAAATCTGCGACACGGTGATCGTCGTCTCGAGCCCCGAGGCGGCCGAGCTCTCGAAGCTGCTGGAGAACATCTTCCGCTCGGTCAACATCGCCCTCGTCAACGAGCTCTCCCAGCTCTGCGACCGGCTGGGGATCGACGTCTGGGAGGTGATCGACGCCGCCTCGAGTAAGCCGTTCGGGTTCATGCGCTTCGAACCGGGGCCGGGAATGGGCGGTCACTGCCTGCCGGTCGACCCCTTCTATCTCGCCTTCCGAGCCCGCCAGCTTGATTTCTACCCCGAGTTCATCGAGCTGGCCGGGAAAGTGAACCAGGCGCAGCCGAGCTTCTGCGTGGAACGGATCGAGCGGGCGCTGAACGGCGTCCGCAAGCCGGTCAACGGCTCCCGCGTCCTGGTCCTCGGCGTCAGCTACAAGGGCGGCGTCGGCGACATCCGCGAATCGCCGGCGCTGAAGATCATCGGCCGCCTCCAGGATCTCGGCGCCGAGGTCTCCTACCACGACTCCTTCGTCACCGAGCTGCCCGGCCACGGCCTCTCCTCGGTCGAGCTCGAGAGGGCGTTGCGCGAGTGCGACGTCGCCGCGATCGTCACCGCCCATCCCGACGTCGACTACGAGGCGGTAGTTGCCACGGCGCCGCTGACCGTCGACTTCCGCGGCGTCACCCGCGGCATCGAGGCCGAGAATCTCGTGCGACTCTAGTGGACTTTCTTGAGGCGGTTTCGCGCCTCTTGTTTCTCCACGACCTGGGCGATCAGCTTGGCCACGTTTGAGTCGCCGGTCGCCTTGATGTGGCCGGTCTCGACGGCGCGGCGATAGCTCTTCAGGGTCCCTTTCTCGGCCAGCTCGTTGAACTGGGGGCGGTCGATTTCGACCAGGATCCGCTCGTCCTGCGCTAGGTCTTTGGTGATCTTCGGCCCCGGCAGCTCGACCCGGTAGAGCTGGACGTCGTGTTTGGCCCTCAGCTCGAGGCCGAAGACCAATTTCAAATTCTGCAGCGAGGGAACTTCAGCCTGAAACCGCTCGATCGCGGTGCGGATCAGGTCCGAAGTCGAGGCCATCTCAGATGCCCGCCCCGATCAAATTTTGTGCCTCTGCAGGAGCTTCTTGCCGATAACCATGCGCTGGATCTCGGAGGTTCCCTCGCCGATCAGCAGCAGCGGCGCGTCGCGGTAGAGGCGCTCGATCTCGTACTCCTTCGAGTAGCCGTAGCCGCCGTGGATGCGGAAGCTTTCTTCGACGCAGTACTTACCGGTCTCCGAGGCCAGGAGCTTGGCCATGCCGGCCTCGAGGTCCGAGCGCTCGCCGGCGTCCTTCATCCGCGCGGCTTTGCGGGTGACGAGGCGGGCTGCCTCCAGCTTCGTCGCCATGTCGGCGAGCTTGAACTGGATCGCCTGGTGGGCGGAGATCGGCTTGCCGAAGGTTTTCCGTTCCTGGCTGTAGCGGAGGCCGAGCTCGAGCGCGCGCTGGCCGATGCCGACACCGCGGGCGGCGACGTTGACGCGGCCGACCTCGAGCGCGTCCATCATCTGGATGAAGCCTTGGCCGAGACCGGCCTCCTCGCCGCCGAGGATGCGCTCGGGCGGGCACTTGTAGCCGTCGTAGACGAGCTCGGTCGACTCGACGCCCTTGTAGCCCATCTTCTTGATTTTCGGCGGCACGTTGAGGCCTTTGAAGTCGCCCTCGCCGGTTTCCTTCCAGGCCTCCTTCTCGGTGATGAAGCAGGTCATCCCCTTATACGGCGGGTCGGCCTGGGTGTCGTTCTTCATCAGCACGAAGACGACGCTGGAGCCGAGGCCGTTGGTGACCCACATCTTCTGCCCGTTCAGCTCCCAGTTGCCGTCGTCGCCTTTCTTGGCGGTGGCCTTGATGCCCTGGACGTCGGAGCCGACCTCGGGCTCGGAGAGCGAGAAGGCGGCGCGGATCTCACCGGTCGCCATTTTCGGCAGGAAGTACTCCTTCTGCTCGTCGGTGCCGAACTTCATCAGCAGATAGGAGCCGATGAAGTGGGTGTTGACGACGCCGGAGATCGAGATCCAGCCGCGCGAAAGCTCTTCGACGATCATCGCGTAGGTCGTCAGGTCGAGCCCCATGCCGCCGTACTCCTCGGGAATCGTCACCCCGAAGAGGCCGAGCTCCTTCATCTGCTCGACGATCGGCTCTGGGAAGGAGTCCTCGTGGTCGTAGTGCTCGGCGTTGGGGATGATCTGCTCGTCGGCGAACTGGCGGACCATTTCGATGATCGCTTCCTGCTCGTCGGTCATTTCGCGATACGCAGCGGTGTCTACGGCCATGGCTCCTGCTCTGAAGTCGTTGGTCTGAAGTGGTTGGGTATCTGGGATCAGGGCGGCGACGCGGCTGCGGCGCCCTGGAGAGCCAAGGATATAGACGCGGGGTCGGCCTCGGGCTGAACAGCGCGCAGCGGCGCCGCGGCCTTCAGCAGCATCTCCTCGTACTCGCGCTCGGGATCGGACTGGAGGACGATCGCGCCGCCGGCCCCGATGGTCGCCCGGCCCTCGCTGAGGACGATGGTGCGGATCGCGACCGAGAGGTCGGCGGCGCCGCCGAGACCGAACCAACCGATCGCGCCGGAGTAGACGCCGCGGGCGGCGCCCTCGAGCTCGTCGAGGATCTCGGTCGTGCGCACCTTCGGAGCACCCGTCATGGAACCGGGCGGGAAGCAGGAGCGGACGGCGTCGGAGGCGGAGGCGCCGGGACGGAGGCGGCCGCGGACCTCGGAGACGAGCTGGTGGACGGTCTCGTAGGTCTCGACCGCCATCATCCGCGGCACCTCGACGCTGCCGACCTCGCAGACGGCACCGAGGTCGTTGCGCAGGAGGTCGACGATCATCAGGTTCTCGGCCCGGTTCTTCTCGTCGGCAGCAAGGGCGGCGGCGAGCTCGGCGTCTTCGGTCGGGTTCGAGCCCCGGCGGCTCGTGCCCTTGATCGGACGGGTTTCGGCCTCGCCGTCGCGGCTCACCCGCAGAAAGCGCTCTGGGGAGGAGCTGAGGACGGCTAGGTCGCTGAAGCGCAGGTAGGCGGAGAACGGCGCCGGGTTGGCGCGGCGGAGGCGGCGGTAGAGGTCGAGTGGGTCCGCGTCGGTGTGCAGCGACAACTTGTTTGTGAGGCAGATCTCGTAGCTGTCGCCGGCGAGGAGGTGGTCGAGGGAAGTCTCCACGTCCTCCAGGTATTGCGAGTGGGTGCGAGCAAGCGAAAGCGTGCTGGGAGAGGAATCAGGAATAGGTCCTACTTGCAAGTGGGGACCTATTCCTGATTCCTCTCCCGCACGCAGCGCGGATAGGCGACCAGCGGTGTCGTCGAGCCAAGCCTTCGCTGTTTCCTCTTCACCGAGGTGGTGGAGACAGAGAAGGTAGGTGCAGCGCTCGTCGTGGTCGAAGACGATGACCCGGTCGGCGAGGAGGAAACAGGCATCGGGCAGTTCGGACTTGTGAGGAGAGGCGTAGCCGCACTCAGCCTTGAGCTCGTAACCGAGGTAGCCGACGAAGCCGCAGTCGAATTCGAAGGGCAGGTTGGGGAGCTCGGCGGGCCGCAGTTCGGTGGTGCGACGGTCGAGGTATTCGAAGATCGGCTCGTCGGCGCCGAGGTGGTGGGTAGTCACCTCGGCGAGGGGGCCACTTGCATCGCCGATGAATGAGAAGCGTGCCCGTGCTCCGGGTCGCGAGCTGTCGAGCCAAAACGCGCTTTCGCTCTGGCCGTAGAGAGAGCCAAAAGCGGCCTCGGGATCCGGAAGCGCATCGAATTTCCGCACCTGAAGGTTGGTCAAAGATCCCAGTGTCGACTTTGTTCGGCTATCTCGAACAAAAGCGACATGCCCCCCTTGATGCGAGGGCGGCGTGAGGTCGCGGAAGTTCTCGAGGAGGCGCTTGCCATGGGGTGTCGCGATCGACTCGGGGTGGAACTGGACGCCCCATTGGGGGCGGGTGCGGTGTTCGATTGCCATCGGGATGCCATCCGCGGTCGCGATCTCGCAGAGGGTTGGTGAGAGCGGGTTCGCTAGGGCCAGCGAGTGGTAGCGCGTGGCTTGGAAGGGGCTGGGGATGCCGGCGAAGAGCGGGGACCCGTCGTGCTCGATCGCGGCCACGCGGCCATGCATCGGCTCCGGGACCCTCTCCACCTCCCCTCCCTCCACCCAGCCGATCCCCTGGAGGCCGAGGCAAACGCCGAGCAGCGGCTTCTCGCTGCGGCGGATCACCTCGGCGCAGACGCCGAAGTCGCTCTCCACCTCCGGGCGACCGGGTCCCGGCGAGATGACCACGTTGTCGAACTCCAGGCCCTCCAGCTCGTCCCAGCATGCCTCGTCGTTCCGCACCACGATCGGCTCGACGCCGTTCACCTCCGCCAGCAGTTGGAAGAGGTTGAAGGTGAACGAGTCGTAGTTGTCGATGAGAAGCGTCTGCATCCACTGAGGGCGTGTTGACTTTTGGCGCCATATGGACGCATAACTCGACACGCCGCAGCCTCGGTGGGCAAGATATCCCGCCGATGGCCGATCGCTGGCAGCCCGACCGCTCACGCGGCGTCTTCGAGACGCTGCTTGTGGTCGACGGCGAGCCGGTTGAGCTGGAGGCGCACCTGCAGCGCTTGGCTCACAGCTTGGAAGAGGTTTATTCGCAGGAGCTGCCGCCGCAGCTCGAGCACAAGATGCGACAGGCAGCAGCAGACATCCCTCTGGGCCGACTTCGCTGCACCCTCGCCCCCGCAGAAGACGGCCTCCAACTCGACCTACTTGCCGGGGGGGTCGAGTTGGAGGCCGTCTTCCCGACCCGCGGGGTGCACCTCTGCGCCCACCCGATTATTGGGGGTCTTGGATCTCACAAGTGGGCCGACCGCAAGGGCATCAACCGACCAGCCCCAGACGAGCCCGGCGCCCTGATCACCGACGAGGGCGAAGTCCTCGAGGCCGGCTGGGCCAACGTCTTCGCCGTCCGCGGCGGCACCCTCTTCACACCCCCCCTGGACGGCCGCCTCCTCCCCGGGACCACCCGCGCCGCCGTCCTAGAGCTATCTGCGGAACACGACATCGAGAGCAGCGAGCAACCCCTCCGCCCCGACGACCTCCTCACCGCCGAGGAGACCTTCCTCACCGGCTCGATCCGCGGCATCGAGCCAGCCCTATCCCTGGACGGCGAGCCCCTCCCCGGCTGCGGCCAGCTCAGCCATCGCCTCGCCGCCGCATTGCGACAGCGCTGGAACCTGGGCGATGACTCGGGTGATCCTGAAGCGCCCGCAACCGAGCCGAGAGCCGGTCAGCTCTCTCGTTGAAGCTGCGGAACCGGGTCTCGAACCTCGGCTGAGCCACCGAAGCAGCTTTTTCCTCAGCGGGTGGTGGCTCCGGTCTCTCCTCAACGCTTCCTCCGGCGGGTGGCGACGATGCCGAGGACTCTCCCGCCAGGGAGAGCCCGGTATCGGAGACAGGACCCGCCGGCCGGCGAGCTTGGTCCCTCGCCTCAACAGCAGCCTTCGCGCTCGCCTCCGCCGCCTCAGCCGCCCGCTTCGCCTGCCGAGCAGCATCAAGCGCCATCTCCCCGATCTCGCGCACCCCGTCTTCCGACGCCCGCGCGATCACCAGCGCCTCGTCGATCCGCGCCTCAAGCTGATTCAACGTCGGCACGCTGCCGCGGGGAATCACCCAGTCTTCCGTGTTGTCGCGCACAGACCCCTCGATACCAGGGAATTTAGAATCAGCAGAGGCGGCAAACCGGCGCGCTGACTAGATTTACGGCCGCCTTTCCCCAGAACCGAGACCGAGGAGCACCTTGAGACACCCACGAGACTTCTTCCTGCCGCAGGCGATCGGCGCCCCCGAGCCGCTTCGCGAGATCCCCGTCAAGCCCTCGCGGATGATCCACTTCCTCGACTTCTCGAACGAGAAGATGGTCGCCAAGGCGGGCGCGATCGCCGAGAAAACCGACATCCTGCTCGGCAACCTCGAGGACGCCGTCCCGGTCGACCGCAAGGAGGCGGCGCGCGAAGGGCTAATCCGCGCCGCAAAGGAGAACGACTTCGGGGCGACCTCGCTCTGGACCCGCGTCAACTCGCTGGAGAGCCCCTGGGTGCTCGACGACTTCACCCAGCTGGTGGGAGAGATCGGCGAGCAGCTGGAGACGATCATGGTGCCGAAGGTCGAGGGCGCCCACGACATCCACTACGTCGATCGCCTGCTCGCCCAGCTCGAGGCGAAGGCCGGGCTCTCGCGGCCGATCCTCGTTCACGCGATCCTCGAGACCCCGCAGGGCGTCGTCAACCTCGAGGAGATCGCCAACGCCAGCCCGCGCATGCAGGGGATGAGCTTCGGCCCGGCCGACCTGGCGGCGGCTCGGCGGATGAAGACGACCCGCGTCGGCGGCGGCCACCCCGGCTACCGGGTGATGGAGGACCCGGCCGACCCGGAGAACCCCGAGGCCGACCGCGTCTCGGCCCAGCAGGATCTCTGGCACTACTCGATTGCTCGCATGGTCGACGCCTGCACCTCGGCCGGCATCCTCCCCTTCTACGGCCCCTTCGGCGACATCAAGGACACCGCCGGTTGCGAGACCCAGTTCCGCGCCGCCTTCCTGATGGGCTGCGTCGGCGCCTGGTCGCTGCACCCGGTCCAGATCGGGATCGCCAAGCAGGTCTTCAGCCCGCCGCCGGATGAGGTCAAGTTCGCCAAGAAAGTGATCGAGGCGATCCCCGACGGCCGCGGCGTCCACATGATCGACGGCAAGATGCAGGACGACGCGACGTGGAAGCAGTGCAAGGTCATGGTCGACCTCGCGGAGATGCTGTCGCGCAAGGACCCCGAGCTTGCGGAGGCCTACGAGCTGTAGTTAGGTTTCGGGGCGCGTGCCGCCCCGCCCCTCGCTGCCGAGGCTGGTCCTCGCCGCCCTGGCGGCGTTCATGCTGTGGGCCGCCTTCGCCCCCGCGGCGATCGACAGCCAGTCGGGGACGACCTTCAACGCCACCGCGGGTCAGGAGTTCAGCGGCAAGGTCGCCGAGTTCCACTCCAACGGCAAGGAGCCCGGGGCGGACTCCTTCGAGGCGCGGATCTACTGGGGCGACGGCACAGCCAAGACCGACGGGG
>DASZEL010000001.1:0-96964 GCA_035940865.1 Solirubrobacterales bacterium | reverse complement strand
GAGTAATAGAGACTGGTTATTCATCTTCGCGGAATTCGAAGCGATAGGTACTTCGAGTTCTTCCAGAAGCGGTTGCAGCACTCGGTTGGCGAGCAGCCCGAGGCTGCCGAGGTTGGCGAAGCCGGGACCTTGCCGCAGGCCGCCGAGGCCGGGGATGTGCAGCCGGGGGCGCACTCCCTCCAGTTCCAGACCGCGGCCGATCGGAACCTCCGCTTTCGGCGCACCGTCCCAGAGCGGGCCGCACTGGGATTCGACCTCGTCGCGGACGGCGTCGGGAAACAGCCCGCGGAGCTGGCGCAGCAGGTCGAAGCCGGTGCAGTTGATGACGAAGTCGTAGCGCTCGGACCGCATGCCCTCCGAGGGGCTGTCGAATTCGAGCATGGCCCCCTCCCCGTCCTCGGCGAGGGCGACGTGGACGGCGCGGCCGGTGATGAAGGAGAGGTGGTCGTCGTCGGCGATGCGGGCGAGGACGGTCTGGTCGAAGACGCCGCGGTCGCAGTGCTTGACGAAGTCCCGCCGGGTTTCGACGTCGAGGTGTTCCCAGTCGACGTTGTCGGGGTCGGCGAAGACCCGGTTCTCGAGGAAGCTCTCGCCGCGGCTCAGCGGCAGCGTCGGCGTGTAGATGGTGAGCCGGGCCTGGGGGCGCAGGTCGCGGAGGAAGACGAGGGCGCTGAGGGCGCTCTCGCCGCCGCCGATGATCGCGATCTCGACCGCCTCGCGCTCCGGCACCCGGGCGAACTCCTCGCGGCGGCTGTCGCAGTGGAAGACGCGGGACTCGACGTCGGGGTCGTGGGGGAAGTGGCGGTGCACGCCCGGCCCGGTGAGGACGAGGGCGCGGCCGAGGTGCCGCTCGGGGTCCTCGGGGCGCCCGCGCTCGGCGACGTCGGCCTGCCAGCAGTCGTGCTCCTCGTTGAGCGAGACCTCGGTCACCCTGCCGTCGTAGATGCTGACCCCCTCGGTCGCGCGTTCGAGCACCCAGCCGAGGTACTCGCCGTAGTCGCGGTGGCGCACCGACGGCGAGCCGGAGTTGACCCAGGACGCGTATTCGTGGCGCTCCATCGCGAAGCGCTGCCAGCTCAGCGGCAGCAGCGCCGCGTCGATCTGGTCGCCGAGCTCGCCGAACTGGCGCGAGCTCTGGTACGGGAAGCCGACGTCCTTGATCGGCGGGATCGCCAGCGGCTCCTCGCCCGAGGTCATCCCGTTGCGGCCCAGCCAGGAGGCGGCGGGCTCGGTTTTCTCGACCACCGTCAGCGAGATCTCGCCGAGGCCGAGGCTGTTGATGACGTGGACCTTGGCGGCGATCGCGGCGGCCTTGGCGCCCGCGCCGACGATGAGGATGTCGCTCTCGCTCATCTCTCCTCCCCTAAACAGAGGCCAGGGTCGGAGACCCCGCCGGCTCAGTTTCTCTCGGTGCGGCGATCACCAGGCCACTCTGGTCCGGGCTGAAGGAGATCGCGCTTTTCTTCATCCGCTCCGAGCGGGTCGAGGCCGGGCGCAGCTCGACTCGCCTGAGGATGGTCCGCAGCACCTGCTTCATCTCCATTTCGGCGTAGCTGGCGGCGAGGCAGCGGCGGACGCCGCCGCCGAAGGGGATCCAGGTGTAGGTGCCGGGCGGCTCGTCGAGGAAGCGCTCGGGCTGGAAGCTGTTCGGTTCCGGGTAGATCTCGGGATCGCGGTGGATCAGGTGGATGCTGGGGACGACGCGGGCGCCGGCGGGCAGCTCGTAGCCGCCGAGTTCGACCGACTCGGTCAGCTTGCGGATCACAACGACGATCACCGGCCGCAGGCGCAGCGTCTCCTGGACCGTCGCGGTGAGGTAGGACTCCTCCCCTGCCTCGACCTCGTCGCGCAGCCGCTCCAGCTTCTCCGGGTGGCGGGTGAGGCGCTCCATCGCCCAGGAGAGCGCGGTCGCGGTCGTCTCGTGGCCGGCGACCAGCAGGGTGAGCAGCTCGTCGCGGATCTCGGCGTCGCTCATCGGGCTGCCGTCGTCGTGCCGGGCGAGCAGCATCAAAGAGAGCACGTCCTCGCGCTCCTCCAGGTCCTCCGCCCGGCGGCGCTCGGCGATCTCCGCCCCGATCAGGCGGTCGACCTGTTCGACCCGGCGGCGGAAGGCCGGAATCATGTGGACCCGGTCGGGGCCGACCATCAGCACCGGCAGCAGCACCCGCGGGTTCGTCGTCAGGTCGAGGAAGTCCCGCAGGGCGTCGCGCAGCGGCCCCATCCGCTCGCCGCCGTGGACGCCGAAGACCGTCTCGAGGACGATCTCGAGCGTGATCGCCTGCATCCGCGGCCGCAGCTTGCAGGGGACGCCGGTCGGCCAGCTCTCGATCTCGCGGACCGCGATCTCGGCCATCTTCTCGCCGTAGGCCTGCATCCGCTCGCCGTGGAAGGGCGGCAGCAGCAGCTTGCGTTGCTCGATGTGCTTCTTCTCGTCGAGGACGAGGACCGAGTTGTCGCCGAGGATCGGGCGCAAGATCTGGTTGCCCTCGCCGGCGTGAAAGACCCGTGGGTCACCGGTGAAGACCTGCTTGACCAGCTCCGGGTCCGAGACCACCGCCCAGTCGCCTTCGTAGGCGATCTTCAGCGTGAACATGCGTCCGAAGCGAGCGCGGCTCTGCTCGAGCAGCCACTGCGCTTGGCGCGACCAGATCGCCGTCTGCGGCACCCGCCCCATCCGCGGCCCCGGCGGCAGGCCCTTGATCGCCTCCGGGCCCTGCCCGTTGACCGAAGCCGCCGCGGTAGCCGTCGCCTCCATCGCTACCGAGGCTAGTGCCCCGGGGGCTCGGCGATGTGTGAGATCGATCCGGCCTCAGCCGGGGACCGAGACGCGGACGATGACGCGGCCGCCGCACTGCAGGTGGGCGGAGCGATCCTCGAAGCGGTGCAGGTGCAGGGTGCGTGGATGCTCGCAGAGGACTTTCGGAACGACCCGGGGCTCGGACCCCGCCGAGATGTTCAGCGGGATCGCGAGCCCCGAGAGGGAGAGGAGAAACGGTAGAAGCCACCGCATGGCCCTCTAAGGGTTCGGGCGGTGGAAGTTCTCCCCCCCTTCGGGGGTAGCCTCCGCGGGATGGCCGAACTTCCGCGCCTGCCTGCTGCGGTCGAGCATCGCTTCCTGAAGTTCGTCTGCGGGCTGCCGCCGTGGCTGCAGCGGCGACTGTTCGGCCCGCCGCCGGTAGTCGAGGGCCAGCGGCTCGAGAGCGACATCCACGCGTTGCTGCGGATCGCCCAGCTCTTCCGCGGCGACAGCCTCAGATCGAAAGGCGAGCCTGCCGCGGCGCGAGCGGAACGGCTGCGCGAGGCGCAAACCGTCGCCCATCGACCGCCGATCCAGATGGCGCGGGTCGAGGCGCTGGAGATACCGAGTCCCGCCGGCGATATCGGCGCCTGCCTCTACGTGGCTCCGACGGCCTCCCGAAATCCGCCGCCCCTGCTTGTCTACTTCCACGGCGGCGGCTGGGTGATCGGCGACCTGGAGACCCACGACGACCCCTGCCGCTTCCTTGCCGTCTGCTCAGGCGCTGCCGTGCTGGCGATCGATTACCGCCTCGCACCCGAGCACCCGTTCCCGGCCGCCGCCGAAGACGCCGAGGCCGCCTACGCTTGGGCTGTCGCCAACGGCGGACGGCTCGGCGTCGACGCGGCGCGGATCGCGATCGGCGGCGACAGCGCCGGCGCCAACCTCGCCGCCGCCGTCTGCTTGACGGCCCGCGACCGAGGCGATCCCTTGCCGGCGATGCAGCTGCTGATCTACCCGGTGACCGACGCCGCCGGCGAGGCTCCCTCCCGTCGCACCTTCGGCGAGGGCTTCCTGCTCACCCACAACGACATGGACTGGTTCGAGGAGCGCTACCTGCCGAGGGACGCCGACCGCACCGACCCGCGCGTCTCGGTGCTGCGAGCCCCCGACCTGGGCGGCCTGCCCCCCGCCTACATTGCTACCGGCGGCTTCGACCCACTCCGCGACGAGGGCGAGGCTTTCGCCGAGCGCCTGCGCGAGGCGGGCGTCCGAGTCGCCCTACGCCGGCACCCCGGCCTCGTCCACACCTTCGCCAACCTGACCGCGATCTGCCCCTCCGCCCGCGCCGCGATGCTCGAAGCGGCCGGTGCGCTGCGGCTCGGACTTGCCGCCTGACCTACTCGTACTGGAGAGACTGCAGAACATCTAGGCGCGAGGCCTGCCGCGCCGGCAGGATCGCCGCCACCACCCCGATAACCGCGGCGACGACGAGCAGTAGGACCAGGGTCGAGACCGGATAGGACAGGGTGAAGCCTTCGCTCTTCAGCGGCTGCGCGATCAGGGTTGCGAAGACGATCCCGAGGACCATCCCCAGGATCGCCCCGATCACGGCCGTGATCACCGCCTCGTAGCGGACCATCGTCCGCACCTGACGCCGCGACATCCCGATCGCCCGCAACATCCCCAGCTCGCGCCTGCGCTCGTGGATCGAGAGCGCCAGCGTGTTGGCGATGCCGAAGAGGGAGATCAGGATCGCGAAGGCAAGCAGCACGATCACCAACATGACCAGGTTGTTGATCTGGTCTTCCCGCTCTTCCTTCAGTTCTCCCTGGTTCAGCACTTCGGTGACCGGGAAAAGCGCTTCCGAGCCCTGCGTCAAGAGGGCCTGGACCTTTGCTTCGTCGGCGCCCTCTGCGACTTTGACGAAGTCGAAGAGGTCCTGGGTCTGGGCGAAGTCGCGAGCCATCACCGCCTGCGTGACGAGGACGCTGCCAAGCACGCCGATCTTCGATTCGAACTCGCCGACGACGCGGAAGCGCGGCCGTGCCCGCGTCTGCGTCAAGAGCTGGAAGCTGTCGCCGAGCCCAAGCTCGTGCGAGCTCGCGAAGTCGTCGGAGACGATCGCCTCGCGGTTGCCGAGCCCGCGCAGCGCACTCGGCCCGCCTTGCTTCCATTCGATGTTCAGGGTCTCGCCGATGTCCCTGGTCGGGGCGTTGACCTGGACCGTACCTCCGGCGGCGCCGCCTTCGAGCACCTTCGCCTGGGCGCCGCGAATCGTCGAGACGAGTTCCACCCCCGGCACCTTGCGCGCTGCCGCGGCCGCCCCGTTCGGGATCGGGGAGAAGCCGTCGGTGTTCTGGATCACCAGCCCGCCGGCGAAGTTTTCGTCGACCACCTGGGCGACCGTGCTCTTCAGCCCGGCCGCGAAGACGGTGACGAAGGTGACCAGCGCCAGGCCGATCATCAGCGCCGCCGCGGTGATCGCGGTGCGGCTGGGGTTGCGCTGGGCGTTCTCGCGGGCGAGTCGGCCGGTGAGGCGGCGCAGCCGCTCCAGCGGCCAACCGGCGACGCTCGCCAGCGGCGGCACCAGGCGCGGGCTGAAGATCGAGACCGCGAAGACCACCGCCACCGCGCCGCCCCCGATCAGACCCGCGCGGGCGCCGGCGCCGCCGCTGCCGAGCAAACCGATCAGGACCATCGCGATGCCGACAGCGGCGAGGAGGACGGCGAGCACGAGATAGACGAGCCGCCGACGCCGGCTCGGGGTCGGGCTGAAGGCATGCAGGGCGGCAATCGGCGGCACCCGGGTCGATCGCAGCGCCGGCACCAGGGAAGAGACCATCGTCACCAGAAGGCCGACGATCAGCGAGACGACCACGGTCCTCGACTCCAGCCGCAGACCCGTGGTCGGGAGGTCGGCGCCGAAGGCCTCGAAGAGAACGTTGATCAGCTTGGCGACGAGGAAGCCGCCGGCGATCCCGATCAGAGCGCCGAGCAGGCCGATCGCCGCCGCTTCGACCAGGACCGAGCCGAGGATCTGCCGGCGCGAGGCGCCGAGCGTCCGCAGCATCCCGAATTCGCTGATCCGCTGGGCGACCGTGATCGAGAAGGTGTTGAAGATCAAGAAGGAGCCGACGAAGACGGCGACGAAGCCGAAGACGAGGAGAAAGGTCTGTAGGAAGCTGAGGCTTTCGCGGATTTCCTCGGAGGCGCGGTCGGCACTTTCCTTCGCCGTCTCCACCCGCACCCCCCGCGGCATCTCCGCGGCGATCCGCCGTTTCAGCCTCTCCGCGGCGACGCCCTCGGCGGCGGCCACCGAAATCTGATCGAAGCGACCGCGCTTGTGGGTGAGACGCTGCGCCACCGGCAGCGTCACCTGGGCGATGCTGGCGCCGCCAAAAGAGGCGCTGCCGAGCTTGGTGAAGCCGACGAGGCGGAACTTCTCGGCAGCGCCCTGGCCGATCAGCTGGATCGTCTGCCCCAGCTTCAGGTCGCTTCCTTCCGCCGCCGCCTTGTCGATCGAGGCTTCGCGGGGCCCGCGCGGTTTGTGGCCTTCGACGTAGTTGAGCGACTCGAGCTCGCCGGGCAAGCTCGAGGAGATGAACTTCGGCGCGAATTTGTTGCCGATCTTCTCGCCGGATTCGGTGAAGAAGCCGCCGGGCGTGAAGATGGCGCCGGCTGCGAGGCGGACTCCACGCGTCTTCTGCACGGTCGGCAGCAGCGAGGCGCTGATCGTCGGCGCTTCCCCGTTTTCCTGTTTGACCGGGTTCTCGGCGGTGATGACGACGCTGGTCCCGCTCAGCGACTCGTTGAAGATTTCGTCGAAGGCGGCGAAAATCGTGTCGGTGAGGACGTAGGAGCCGGCGACGAAGGCGACGCCGAGGACGACGGCGAAAGTCGTCGTCAGGGCTCGGACCTTGCGAGCCCAGAGGCTCTTGAGGGCGAGGCTAGTCAAGCCGCTTCTGCAGCTCGATCACTTCGTCCGCCGAGCCGGGAGCGGCGTCGTTGACGATCCTGCCGTCCTGCAGAGTGATCAGGCGGTCGGCGTGGGCGGCGGCGACCGGGTCGTGGGTGACCATCACCACCGTCTGGCCGAACTCGTCGACCGCCTGGCGCAGCAGCCTCAAGACGTCCGCGCTCGCCTTCGAATCGAGATTGCCGGTCGGCTCGTCGGCGAAGACCACCGCGGGTTTGGAGACGAGCGCGCGAGCGACGGCGACGCGCTGCTGCTGGCCGCCGGAGAGCTCGGCGGGACGGTGGGTGCGGCGGTCCTCGAGCCCGACGGTGCGGACCAGGGTGTCGACCCACTGCTGATCTGGCTTGCGGCCGGCGATCGAGAGCGGCAGCACCAGGTTCTCCTCCGCGGTCAGCACCGGCAGCAGGTTGAAGAACTGGAAGACGAAGCCGAGCTTGTCGCGGCGCAGGTCGGTGAGCTCGCCGTCGTCGAGCGCGGTGATGTCGACGCCGTCGAGCTCGACGGTGCCCGAGGTCGGTTTGTCGAGCCCGGCGAGGATGTGCATCAAGGTCGACTTGCCCGAGCCCGAGGGTCCCATGATCGCGGTGAAGCGATCGCGCTCGAAACCGATGCTGACGCCGGCGAGGGCATCGACGGCTGCGTCCCCCTCGCCGAAGCGGCGGTGGAGATCGGTGGCGACTACGACTTGCCCGTTGACGCTCACTGCCCGGCACGGTATCGCGCCGGCCAACTACCCTGCGGCCGTGGCCCTCGCCGACCGCTTCGACGGACTGCTGATCGATCTCGACGGGGTGGTCTGGATCGGTCGCGAGCCGGTGGCGGGATCGGTGGAGGCCCTGCGGACGCTGCATGACGCCGGCAAGCGAATCGTCTTCGTCACCAACAACCCGGGGCAGCCGCCGGAGGCCTATGCGAAGCGACTGGGAGAGCTGGGAGTCGCGGTGGGCCCGGAGCAGATCGTCACCGCCGGCGTGGCGGTGGCGCGGCTCGCGGGCGAGGCAGCCGCCGTGGCCGACGGCGGCGCCTTCGTGATCGGCGCTTCCCCTCTGAAGGAGATGGTGGCGGCGACCGGGGCGCGCCTCCTCGAAGGCGGGGAGGCCGAGGCCGCCGACGTGGTTGTCGTATCCGGCCACAAAGACTTCAACTACGGCGAGTTGAAGACGGCGAAGTTCGCCCTCGATCGCGGGGCGCGGCTCTTCGCCACCAGCCACGATCCGACGATGCCCTACCCAGGCGGCGAGCTGCCGGGGACGGGGGCGGTGCTGGCGGCAATCGAAGTCGCCTCCGGCCGCAAGGCGACGATCGCCGGCAAGCCCGAGCGCCACCTGTTCGAGCTGGCGAAGGAAGCGGCGGGAGAGGGGCGGCTGGCGATGGTCGGCGACCGCATCAGCTCCGACATCGACGGCGGCCGCGCCGCCGGGCTGGAGACGGTCCTCGTCCTCAGCGGCACCACCTCGCGCGAGCAGGCGGAAGCGGCCCGCCCCGCTCCCGACCACGTGCTCGACGACCTCGCCGCGCTGCTGCGGTGAGCCCTCCGGCGAGGGCCGACAGCGAGCACCGGCGGCCCGGGCTCAGCTTCGCCGGCGTCTTCGCCGTCACCTTCCTCGGCTTGATCGCGGTCGGCTCGGTGCTGCCGGTGCTGCCCCGCTACGTGCACGGTCCGCTGCACTCCACCGACCTCGCGGTCGGGATCGTGATCGGCTCCTACGCGGTCACCGGGCTGCTGCTGCGGCCGGTAGCCGGCCGACTCGCCGATACCCGCGGCCGCCGGCCGACGGTCCTGATCGGGGCGCTGCTGGTCGCGCTCAGCGGCTTGCTCTACCTGCCCCACCTCGGCATCGCCGGCCTGATCTGTGCCCGCCTCGTCCTCGGCGCCGGCGAGGGCGCGCTCTATACCGCCGGCTCGGCCTGGATCGTCGACATGGCGCCGCCGCAGCGGCGCGGCCGCATCCTCGGCCTCTACGGGCTGGCGGTCTGGGGCGGGCTCAGCGTCGGACCGCTGCTCGGCGAGGTGCTGCTGCACGCCTCGGGCTACGACGCGGTCTGGATCTGCGCCGCGGTGCTCCCCCTCCTCGGGGCGGCGATCGCGCTTCGCGTGCCCGATCCCTTCCAGCCCCGGACCCAGGCCGAGCCGCACCCGCTGATCGCCCCGGAGGCGGTGCGCCCAGGCCTCGCCATCTCGCTCGCTTCCGTCGGCTACGCGACCCTCGCCGCCTTCATCGTCCTCCTGCTCGAATCACGCGGGGTCGGCCACGGCGCCACCGTCTTTGCTGCCTTCGCGGCGATGATCGTGCTGGCGCGAGTGCTCGCCGGCCACCTCCCGGACCGCTACGGCCCCGCCCCGGTCGCAATCGGCGCGGTCCTGATCGAGGCCGGCGGACTGCTGCTGATCGCGGTCTCACACAGCCTGCCGCTGGCGCTGATCGGCGGGATGGCGATGGGCGGCGGCTTCTCGCTCCTCAATCCCTCCCTGATGTTGATTGCGGTGGGCCGGGTCTCGCAGGAGGCGCGGGGCGCGGCGATGGGCACCTACACCGCCTTCTTCGACGCCGGGGTCGGAATCGGCGCGCCGCTGGCGGGGCTGGCGGCAGCGCTGACCAGCTACGAGGGCGCCTTCATCCTCGCTGCCGCAGTCGCCGTCTCCTCGGCGCTGCTGACCGCGGCGACGCTGCGCGAGGACCGCTCGTCGGCGCAGGGCGTCACCGCTCGCTGATCAGCAGCGTCTGCAGCACCCGCCCGATCCGGTCCTCAGCAGGAGCGGCTGCCGAACTCCTGGGTCCAGACGTGGGCGCCGCCGTAGCCTTCGAGCTTGCCCGACTGCAAACCGATCCCCGTTTCCTCGTAGGGGCCGAGGATGTTTTCCCGGTGACCCTGCGAGCGCATCCAGGCCTTGAAGATCGAGCCCGGCGTGCCGAGGCCGCCGCTTCCCCAGGCGATGTTCTCGCCCTCGCTGCAGCCGTCGTAGCCGAAGTGGGTCATCCAGTAGGTGAACTCACGGCCGCAGGCTTCGTGGCTGAACTCGTTGCAGCGAAGGATGTCGCGAGACTTGTGGTCGGCGGCCTTGGTCAGGGCCTTCGAGGCAGTGAGCGGGGGGAGCCCGCGGGCGCTGCGGGCGTGGTTGACGAGGCAGAGCATCACCCGCTCCTGCGCGTCGGCAGAGGCCTTGCCGTTGTCCCGGCCCTGGCAGGCCTGGGCGCCGCTCGGCACCGCGAGGAATGCGGCCAGCAGCAGGAGGATCGTAATCGTTGCTCTTCGGCTCACGGCCTCGTAATACCCGAGGCGTACTCTCTAAACAGGAAGAGAGAAAGGAACTTAATGAAAGCGAAAGTTGAAAGAAGTGAGCAGGAATGGCGCGAGGAGCTGACGCCTGAGCAGTTCGAGGTCACCCGCAAGGCTGGCACCGAGCGGGCCTTCACCGGGCCCTACGTGGACGAGAAGGCGGAGGGGATGTACCGCTGTGTCTGCTGCGGCACCGAGCTCTTCTCCTCAGACACGAAGTTCGACTCGGGCACCGGCTGGCCCAGCTTCACCGAGCCGGCCAACCTCGAGCACGTCGAACTGCGGCCCGACAACAGCCTCTTCATGCGGCGCACCGAGGTCGTCTGCAAGCACTGCGACGCCCACCTCGGGCACGTCTTCGACGACGGCCCGGCCGACAAAGGCGGCCAGCGCTACTGCATCAACGGCTGCGCGCTGACGCTGGATAAGAAATAGCGCGCCCGGACGCGAAGCGGAGGACGCGCGACTGGTCTGGGAGCTAGAGCGCGCCGCCGCCGGCGCCCAGGTAACTGAACCGCACCGCGAGCGCGACCGCCTCGGTGCGGGTATCGACCTCGAGCTTGGCGATCGCGTTGCGCACGTGGGTGTGCACGGTCGCCGGGCTCAGTTGCAGCCGGTCGGCGATTTCTTTGACCCGCAGCCCCTCGGCCAGCAGCTCGAGGATCTGCCGCTCGCGCGGCGAGAGGTCGAGCAGTTTCTCGACCTCGGAGGGCTTGCCGCCGGCGAAGTCGCCGCCGAGGAAGGTGCCGCCTTGGGTCACGGCTTTGACCGCTTTGGCGATGTCCTCGGCCGGCGCTGACTTCAGCACGTAGCCGGAGGCGCCGGCGCGAAGGGCGAGTGCCAGCAGGTCCGGCTGGGCGTGGGCGGTGAAGATGATCACCTTGGTCCGTGGCCGAACCCGGAGGACCTCCTTGGTCGCCTCGATGCCATCGCGCTTGGGCAACTCGACGTCGATGATGAGGACGTCGGGTTCGAGGTCTTTGACGACGTCGACCACGTCGCGGCCGTTGCCGGCCTCACCGACGATTTCGACGATGTTCGAGTTCGCCATGCGGGCTTTGATCGCGTCGCGAACGATCTCGTGGTCGTCGCAGAGGACGACCCGTTTTGCTTCCCGGACGCCCGTGCTCATCACAGCCCTCGCTTCGCGCTGCTCATTGAGCGGCGATTCTGTCAGGCGCTCCATACCGATGCAAAGTTTTGGGTAGCGTGAATCCCCCGTCGCTCTCCTGCCGGTTCTCGATCAGGGCGATGATCGTGCGCCCGACGGCGCAGGCGGTCCCGTTCAGCGTGTGCAGCGTCTGCGGCGCGGCACCCTCCTCGGGTCGGTAGCGGGCGTTGAGACGACGGGCCTGGTAGTCGGTCGTATTCGAGCAGGAGGTGAGCTCGCGGAAGCGTCCCTGGCTGGGGATCCAGGCCTCGCAGTCGTACTTCTTCGCCGCCGGGGCGCCGAGGTCGCCGACCGCGACGTTGACGACGCGGTACGGAATCTCGAGCTCGCCGAGGATCCGCTCCTCGATCGCCAGCAGCCGCTCGTGCTCGTCCTTGGACGTGCCCGGCGCGACGAACGAGAACATCTCGACCTTGTCGAACTGGTGGACGCGGAAGATGCCGCGGGTGTCGCGGCCGGCGGCGCCGGCCTCGCGGCGGAAGCAGGTCGAGAAGGCGCAGTAGCGCAGCGGCAGCTCGGCGGCGTCGAGGATCTCGCCGGCGTGTAGTCCGGCAAGGCCGACCTCCGAGGTGCCGGTGAGGAAGAGCTCGTCCTTGGGGATCTCGTAGATCTGGTCGCGGTCGCCGGGGAGGAAGCCGGTTCCCTCCAGCGCCTCTTCGCGGACCAGGACCGGCGGCACCACCGGCTCGTGGCCCTCGGCACGGACGGTCTCGATCGCGAAGCGGACCAGAGCGAGCTCGAGCAGGACCAGGTCGCCCTTCAGGTAGGCGAAGCGGGAGCCGGAGAGCTCGGCGGCCTTCTCCATCTCGATCAGGCCGAGCTCGGTGCCGATCTCGAGGTGGTCGCGCGGCTCGAAGTCGAACTGGGGGGGCGACCCAACTTCGCGGATCACAATCGCGTCCTCCTCGGTCATTCCTTCCGGCGCGTCGGGGTCGGGGATGTTCGGCAGGATCGGTGCCAGCTCGGCGAGCTTGGCTTCGACCCCCTCCAGCTCCTCCCTCGCCGACTCGACCCGCTCCTTCAGCCCCTGCACCGTCGCCATCAGCTCCTCGGCGTCTTCGCCGGCCTGTTTGCGCTCGCCGATCTGCTTGGAGAGCGTCTTGCGCTCGGCCTGCGCGTTCTCGACCTCGGGCAGCAGCTCGCGCCGGCGCGCGTCCAGCGCCAGCAGCTCGTCGACCTGCTCGGCCGCTCCCCGCCGTGCCAACGCCGCTTTGACCCGCTCGGGATCGGAGCGGATCGTCTTCAGGTCAAGCATGGGAAGCCTCGGCTAGGGAGCTTCTTGGCCGGGACGCGGCGACTCTTCAGCGTCTTCGCCGGCGTACTTGGCGACGAATTTGGCGACCGCCTTCGCTTCGTCGCCGACGACGATGTTCTGGGGCATGATCGCGCCGGAGAAGCCGCCGTTCTGGATCGCGAAGAGGGCGTCGTCGTAGGTCTCTACGCGCTGGTTGAGGTTCGGGCCCTGGGTGCGCTCGCCGCGGTTGCCGCTGCCTTGGCTGCCGGCGGCGCTCAGCGTGTGGCAGCCCGAGCAGTGGGTGGCGAAGAGCTCGGCGCCGCCGTAGTTGGGGTCGTCCTGGGAGACGGCGATCTTTTCCCCGCCAAACGAGCCGCAGGCGGCGAGGCTGAGGGCGGCGGCGAGAACGGCAGCTATGACCATTGCGGAACGCATGCGGCGGGCATCATATTGTCTAGCGAAGATCCCGATCTTCTGACGATGCCGCCGCCCGATCCAGCCAGCTTCCGCGCCGCCCTGGCAGGGCTGCCGACGGGAGTCACGATCGTCGCCGCCAACGGCCCCGACGGACCGGCCGGAGCGACCGCCAACGCCGTCTCCTCCCTCTCGATCGAGCCGATGATGATGCTCGCCTGCCTCGACCGCGGCTCCCGAACCCTGCTCGCCGTCCAAGCCGCCGACTCCTTCGGCATCAGCGTCCTCCACGCCGGCCAGGAGCCCATAGCCCGCGCCTTCGCCACCAAGGCCCCGGTAGCGGAGAAGTGGGCCGGCGTCGCCTGGTCAGACCGCGACGGCATCCCCGCCATCGACGACGCCCTGATCTGGATCGCCTGCGACCTCCGCGACGTCATCAGCGCCGGCGACCACGTGATCGTCACCGGCGAAGTCCGGGCGCTCGAATCCCGCGACGGCGACCCCCTCGTCTTCCACGGCGGCGAGTACCGGCCGCTGGATTAGCGCTCAGAAGAACCAATGCGGAGTTGAGCACCTACAGGGTGCCGAACTCCGCACTGGATTCTTCGACCAACAGCGTTTGGCTGCTAAAGCCCGCTGGTCCCGGCCGCGCGCAGCGCCAGGAAGAAGATGACGCCGCAGCTGACGGCCATGATTCCCATCTCGCGGCGGACGATGGCCAGGGCGAGGGCTTCTTGGTCGGCTTGGGGGAGGTTCTCGTAGTCGGTTTCGCCGACCTCGCGCTGGGCGGCGTCGGCTCGGGCGCCCTCGGCGATGAAGGAGACAACTAGGGGGAGGATGCCGTAGAGGTAGTGAAGCCCTTCCTCGGGCTCGTGGTTGGTGACGACGAGGAGGCCGCCGAGGAGGGCTTGGGCGAAGACCGATACCTGGGCCGCTCGGAGCAGGTACCAGAAGGCGACCAAGGGGCGATCGCGGTACCAGGAGACGCCTCCGAGCAGGCCGGCGGCCGCATTTAGCGCGATCAAGATCAGGCCGACCGCGATGTGGACCCCGATCACGCTCTAAATCCTCCCAAAAGGGTCGGGATTCGGCTTGCTGATGCGGAAAAGCACTATGTAGCAAGTTGTCACAATGTCGGTGTATAACAGCGGCTCCGGCCACCAACCTCCCCGTGCTGAAGACCTACCTCCCGATCCTCGTTTTCCTCTTCCTCGGCCTTACGGTCGGCGGCATCTTCGCGCTGGTCAACCACCTGGTCGGACCGAAGAAGCCGACGCGGGCGACCACCGCCAGCAAGCGCCAGGGCGAGCCCTACGAGTCCGGGATCCCGGTCGAGCCGACGAAGGGACTGCGCTTCGGCGTCACCTTCTACCTCGTCGCGATGCTCTTCATCCTCTTCGACATCGAGGTCGTCTTCCTCTACCCCATCGGGGTCATCCTCAAGGACGCCGACAGCCTCCTCGTCCTCGGCGAGCTCGTCACCTTCGTCGTCCTCCTGCTCGTCGCCTTCGTCTACGTCTGGCGGAAGGGGGCCCTGGATTGGAGATAGAGCGCCGCTCCCTGCGCGAGAAACAGGTCCGCGCCCGCGACATGCTCCGCGGCGACCTCGAGGGTGAAGACCTCGAGCGCTACGTCGAAGAACGCGTCGTCACCACGACCTTCGAGAAAGTCCAGAACTGGGCTCGCGCCAACTCGATCTTCCCGCTCACCTTCGGCCTCGCCTGCTGCGCGATCGAGGCGCCGATCTCGATCGTCACCGCCCGCTACGACCTCGCCCGCTTCGGTGCCGAGGCCCTGCGCGCGTCCCCGCGCCAGGCCGACCTGATCATCCTCTCGGGCCGCGTCAGCATCAAAATGGCGCCGGTCGTCCGCCGCCTCTACGACCAGATGCTGGAGCCGAAGTGGGTGATGGCGATGGGCGCCTGCTCCTCCTCGGCGGGGATGTTCTCCAACTACGCCGTCGTCCAGGGCGCCGACAAGTTCATGCCGGTCGACGTCTACGTGCCGGGCTGCCCGCCGCGCCCCGAGGCTGTCCTCTACGGCTTCGTCAAGTTGCAGCGCAAGATCATGGGCAACCCCGACCAGAGCTGGCGCCGCCGCTACGACGCCTACGGCACCGAGGAGTGGGCGCGGGGCGGACCGCGAAGCGAACCCAGTCCGGAGGCGGCGAAGGCCTACGAGGAGGCGCGGCGCTCGGTCGAAGCGCTGCGCGAAGCCGGGGAGCCCTCCCTTGCCTGACGCTCCCGGACTCGAGCTGATCCGGGGAGAAATCGATCGCGACTGCCCCGGCGCCGTGCTCGCCACCTCCTTCGACCGCGCCCAAGCGGCGCTGGTCGTCGACCCCGCGCGGGTGCTCGAGGTGCTGCGCTGGCTGAAGGAGCAGCCCGGCCACCGCTACGACTTCCTCTCCAGCCTCCACGCAGCGGACTACCTCCCCAACCAACCCCGCTTCGGCGTCCACTACGAGCTGATCAACCGCGACCGAGTAGAGCGCATCCGAGTAAAAGCGATGCTCGAAGCGCCGCGGCCCGCGGGTCCTGTCACGGCAGGGGACCCACCCCCTCCTGCAACTGCGCAGGAGGGGGTCCCCCCTACCGCGCCACCCGCGGCAGAGGCGGAGGGGGAGCTTCCGGAAATCGACAGTTGCGTAGAGCTCTTCCCCACTGCCAACGCCCAGGAGCGGGAAGTATTCGATTTCTTCGGCATTGTGTTCCGGGGGCACCCGAACCTGACGCGGATCTTGATGCCGGAGGATTACGTCGGCTGGCCGCAGCGCCGAGATTTCCCAGTGGGTGGGGAGCCAGTGACGTTCACTTACTCAGAGGCCCGCTATGACTGAGCCCAACCGCGAGGCGGAAATGGGGATGAGCACCGACCTGCTCGAGACCCCGCCCGACACGACCTTCGCCGAGTACGACGACCGCGATGGCGAGGGCGATCTCGACCGCGAGATCATGACGATCAACATCGGGCCGCACCACCCGGCGACCCACGGCGTCCTCCGCCTCGTCGTCGACCTCGAAGGCGAGATGGTGCGCGAACTGCGCCCGGTGATCGGCTACGTGCACACCGGGATCGAAAAGTCCTGCGAGGACAAGAGCTACTGGAAGGTCATCCCCTTCGTCGAGCGGATGGACTACGTCTCCTACTTCTTCCAGATGGAGGCCTTCTGCGGCGCCGTCGAGCGGCTGATCGACCTCGAGATCCCGCCCCGCGCCAGGTACCTGCGGACGATCTTCCTCGAGCTCAACCGGATCCACTCCCACCTCGTCTGGCTCGGCACTACCGCGCTCGACCTCGGCGCGATCTCGATGCTCTGGTACTGCTTCCGCGAGCGCGACAAGATCCTCGACCTTTTCGAGATGGCAACCGGCCAGCGGATGCACACGCGCTATTTCCAGGTCGGCGGCGTGATCGAGGACATCCCCCTCGGCTGGGAGGAGAAGTGCCGCGCCTTCGCCGAGGAAATGCCGATCCGGGTCGGCCAGTACGAAGACCTGCTCGATCGCAACGAGGTCTTCCTCTCGCGCACCAAAGGGACCGGGATCGTCTCCCGCGAGCGGCTGCTGGAGCTTGGCGTGACCGGGCCGCTGCTGCGCGCCGCCGGCGACCCCTGGGACCTGCGCAAAGCCTTCGACTACCTCGCCTATCCGGAGATGGACTTCAAGATCCCGGTCGGCACGGTCGGCGACAACTACGACCGCTACCGGGTGCGGGTGGCGGAGATGGTCGAGAGCGCGCGGATCGTCAAGCAGGCGCTGGAAGCGCTGCCCGAGGGCCCCTACATCGCCGACGACCGCAAGTACGTGCTGCCGCCGCGCTCGGAGCTCTCGACCTCGATGGAGGCGCTGATCCACCACTTCAAGCTCGTCACCGAGGGCTACCGGGTGCCGCCCGGCGAGGTCTACTACTCGATCGAGGGCCCGCGCGGCGAGCTCGGCTGCTTCGTCCTCGCCGACGGCTCGGCGAAGCCGGCCCGCGTCCATTATCGCGACCCCTCCTTCGTCAACCTGCAGGCCTTCCGCGACATGGCGGTCGGCGGCTACGTCGCCGACATGATCGCCTCGCTGGGCATGCTCGACCCGATCCTCGGAGGTGTCGACCGATGAACCCCGAGACCGAGCGCGGCTTCGACGCTCCCAACGAGCACCATCTGCCGGTCGACCCCTCGGTCAGCCGCGGCCGCGTCCCCGACCGCGCCGAGGAGGAGATCCCGGAGCTGCACGAAGTCGACTGTCCGCCGGAGCTGCAAGAGCGGATCGAGACGCTGATGGGGCGCTACCCCGACCGCCGCTCGGCCTCGATCCCGGCGCTGTGGGCGGTGCAGGAGCGCTACGGCTGGTGCACGCCGGAGGGCATCCGCCAGGCCGCCGCGGTGATGCGGGTGACGCCCGCCTACCTGGAGTCGGTCGCCAGCTTCTACGACCTCCTGCACACGAAACCGGTCGGCCGCCACCGGATCGAGGTCTGCACCAACATCTCCTGTTGGATGCGCGGCGGCGACCGCCTGCTCGATGCGTTCAAGGCCGCCGCCGACGGCGACGAGGACTTCTGGGTCACCGGCTTCGAGTGCCTCGGCGCCTGTGACATCGCGCCGATGGCCTCGATCAACCAGCGCTACTACGGCCCGCTAGAGGCGGCCGAGGCCGGGACCGCGATCGAGCAGCTGCGCGGCGAGGCCGAGGTGCTGCCGGAGAAGGCGCTGGCCAAACGAGGACTGGCGGGGGACTCCTGATGGCCCACCGGCTGGAGAAACGAGTGCTGCTCGAGCACGCTGAGGATCCGGCGCTGCGCACGCTCGAGGGCTACCGACGCCTCGCCGGCGGCTACGAGACGCTCGAGCGCTCCTACAAGGACCTGGAGCAGGACGAGGTCCTCAAAGAGCTTGAAGACTCGGGGCTGCGGGGCCGCGGCGGCGCCGGCTTCGCGATGGGCAAAAAGGCCTCCTTCCTCCCTCGCGGCGACATGGCGAAGTACCTCGGCTGCAACGCCGACGAGTCCGAGCCCGGCGCCTTCAAGGACCGCGAGCTGATGCAGCGCAACCCCCACCAGCTGATCGAGGGGATCGCGATCGCCGCCCTCGCCGCCGACGCCGGCCACGCCTTCATCTTCATCCGCGGCGAGTACGCCGCCCAGGCCGACATCCTCGACCAGGCGGTCGCCGAAGCCTACGAGGCCGGATATCTCGGGACGAACATCCTCGGCTGCCACCGCGACCTCGAGCTGGTCGTCCACCGCGGCGCCGGCGCCTACATCTGCGGCGAGGAGACGGCGTTGCTCGACGCGCTCGAGGGCAAGCGCGGCAACCCGCGCCTGAAGCCGCCGTTCCCGGCGGTGCAGGGCCTCTACGGGGGCCCGACGCTGATCAACAACGTCGAGACGCTCTCCAACGTCCCCCACATCGTCCGCAAAGGGGCCGAGTGGTTCAAAGGCTTCGGCACCGAGCAATCGCCCGGGACCAAGGTCGTCTCGATCTCCGGCGGCGTCAAGCGCCCCGGCAACTACGAGGTCGAGCTGGGGATCCCGACCCGCGAGCTGATCTATGACCTAGCCGGCGGCCCGCAGGAGGGCCACGAGATCAAGGCCTTCTTCCCCGGCGGCTCCTCCTCCCCGGTGCTCAAAGCCGAGGAAGGACTCGACCTTCCCTACAGCTTCGAGGCGATGGCCGAGGCCGGCTCGATGCTCGGCTCCGGCTCGATCATCGTCTGCGACGACCGCGTCTCGATCCCGCACCTGGCGCTGCGGACCGCGCGCTTCTACCACCACGAGTCCTGCGGCAAGTGCGCCCCCTGCCGCGAGGGCACCAACTGGACCGTGAAGATGCTCGAGCGGATGGTCCGCGGCGAGGCGACGCCGCTGGACCTCGACATCGTCTCCTCGGTCCAGCAGAACATCATCGGCCACTGCCTCTGCGTCCTCGGCGACTCGATGGCGATGCCGGTCGGGGCGATGGTCCGCAAGTTCCGCGAGGAGTTCGAAGCAGTGATGGAGAACCCCGAGTTGGTGCTCGACCCGCACGCCGTCGTCCAGGGCGCGCCGGAGACGCTGGGAGCGCAGGTATGAGCCCGGGCGGCCGCGAGGTGACGATCACGATCGACGGGCGCGAGGTGCCCGCGATCGAGGGCGAGATGCTCCACGACGCCGCCCGCAAGGGCGACGTCGAGATCCCCTACTTCTGTTACGAACCGAAACTCGGCGACCCGGTCGGCGCCTGCCGCATGTGCCTGGTCGAGATCGAGGGGATCCCGAAGCTGCAGACCTCCTGCTCGACGCCGGTACGCGAGGGGATGGTCGTCCACACCCGCACCGAGCAGGTCAAGCACGCGCAGAGCGCGGTTGTCGAGTTCCTCCTCGTCAACCACCCGCTCGACTGCCCCGTCTGCGACAAGGGCGGCGAATGCCCGCTGCAGGACATCTCCTACGGCTGGGGCCCCGGCAAAAGCCGGGTGATCGACGAAAAGCGCCATTTTGAGAAGCCGATCGAGCTCTCGCCGCTGGTCGCGATCGACCGCGAGCGCTGCATCCTCTGCTACCGCTGCGTCCGCTTCAGCCAGGAGATCTCCGAAGACGCCCAGCTGCAGCTGCTCGACCGCGGCGACCGCACCTACGTCGGCACCTTCGACGACCGCCCCTACGTAGCGCCGTTCCACGGCAACATCACCGACATCTGCCCGGTCGGGGCGCTGACCAACTACACCTACCGCTTCCGCGCCCGGCCCTGGGACATCGAGCACGCGGGATCGGTCTGCACGATCTGCCCGAGCCAGTGCAACGTCAGCTTCACTGTCCGCGACGAGAAGGTGAAACGGGTGCTGTCCCGCGACAACGCCGAGGTCGACGACGGCTGGCTCTGCGACCGCGGCCGCTACGGCTTCGAGATGTTCGACGTGCCGGAGCGGATCGACGGGCCGCGGCTGAAGGATGGCTCCGAGGGCGGCTGGGAGCAGGCGCTCGCGGCGGCGGCCGAGGGGCTGCGGAGCGGCGGCGGCAAGGTCGCGGCGATCGTCGGCGACGCCTCCAACGAGGAGGGCTTCCTGCTGCAGCGGCTCGTCCGCGACGCGCTCGGCTCGCCGCATATCGACTCGCGCCCATCGCGCGGGCCGAAGGCAGGGGTGCTGCGGCGGCTGGCCGAGCCGGAGATCTCGGCCAAGGTCTCCGACATCGACCAGGCCGACGCGATCCTCGTCCTCGGCACCGACCCGCTGCACAGCTCGCCGATCCTCGACCTGCGGGTGCGCAAGGCGATCCGCCGCAACGGCGCCAAGCTGGTCGTCGCCACCGAGCGCCCGACCGCCCTCGACGGCGGCGCCGAGGCGATCGCCCGCTACGCGCCGGGCCAGGGGGCGCACTTCGTCGGTGAGCTCGCCAGCGCGATCAGTGGGACCGAGAACGTCGCCACGCCGATCGCCGGCACCCTCCGCGACGCCGAGAAGGTCGTCGTCGTCTGGGGCGAGCGGATTGCCCGTGAGGACGGTGCCGCCGAGGCACTGCTCGACGTCGTCTCCGCCGTGGGCATGAGCGGCACCGACGGCAGCGGCCTGCTCGAAATCCCCGACACGACCAACGCCCGCGGCCTGCGCGAGGCCGGCTGCCTCCCCGACGCCGGCCCCGGCCTAGCCGAGACGACCGCCGGCATGGCGACCGAGGAGATCCGCGCCGCCCTGATCTCCGGCGAGATTTCGGGCCTGATTCTGTTCGGCGCCGACCCGCTGCGCGACTTCCCCGACACCCCCGCCTGGGAGGAGGCGCTGACCGCGGCCGACTTCGTCGTTTCCTTCTCGATGCACGAGAACGCGACCACGGCCAAGGCCGACGTCGTCTTCCCGCTCGAGACCCATGCCGAGAAAGACGGCACCGTCACCCACCCTGACGGCCGCCTCCAACGCGTCCGCCCCTCGGCCGGCCGCCCCGGCTACATCCAGCCGAACATCGTCGTGCTGAGCGAACTGATGAAAGCGCTCGGCCTCGACACCGGCATCAACTCCCAGCCCACCGCCTTCGCCGCCCTCACCGACGCCGTCTCCTTCTACGGCGGCATCAGCGACGAGCAGATCGGCGGCCGCGGCCTACGCTGGCAGGACCGCGAGGGCGCGGCGAGCAGCGACGACGGCAGCGAGCGCTCCGGCCCCGAAGGCGCGACGGAGTCCTCCGAGCAGGGTCCCACCGAGACCGGCGCGACCAGCCAGCCCGGCTACGTCCACTCCACCCACTCCGCCGCCGAAGCCCACAGCGATGACGGCGCTTCGGAGTCTGAGGAGACGGTCGCGTCAGGGTCTCCAGACACTCAGCGCGACGCGCCGATAAGCATGGTCCAACCCGACCAGACTCCTCGCGGAGTCGCGTCTGGAGACCCTGACGCGACCGTCCCGCCGACCAAAGATGGCGACTCCCTCCTCCTCGGCACCTACCGCGACCTCTGGGCCGGCCCGATCACCGAGCTGAACCCGCCGCTCAAGTTCCTCACCCCCCAACAGCGCGTCGAGATCTCGACCGCCGACGCCGAGAGCCTCGGCCTGCGCTCGGGCGACAAGGTCCGCGTCGCGGCTGACGGCTCCGGCGTCGAGGCCGAAGTCCACGTCAAGGAGCGCGTCACCAAGGGCGTCGTCTTCATGGCCGAGGGCGTCCTCGACGGCAACGCGAACGCCCTCCTCAACGGCGGCCCGGTGCAGGTTCAGATCGAGAAGCTGGGCGAGGTTCGCGCCTGATGCTCCCCCTCGCCGACACCAACTTCGCCGAAGCGACCTGGATCATGGTTGCCAAGAGCGTCGTCATCTTCGCCGTCATCTTCGGGATCCTGCCGCTGCTGACGGTGCTCGAGCGCAAGCTGATCGGCCGCTTCCAGCACCGCTACGGCCCCAACCGCGTCGGCCCCTACGGCCTCATGCAGCCGCTTGCCGACGTCGGCAAGCTGATCTCGAAGGAGTCGTTCAAGCCCGAGAACGCCGTCTCGACCCTGTTCGTCCTCGGGCCGTTGCTGCCGGTCCTGGCAGGCGTCCTCTCGCTGGCGATCATCCCCTGGGGCGACGTCCAGAACGGGGTCGGCTTCTACGGCATCGATGTCCCGATCGGCATCCTCTACTTCTTCGCCGTCGGCTCGATCGCCTTCTACGGCCTCCTCCTCGGCGGCTGGTCCTCGGGCTCTAAATACAGCCTGCTCGGGGCGATGCGCTCGGCCGCGCAGCTGATCTCCTACGAGGTCAGCATGGGGCTGGCGCTGCTCGGCGTGATCATGATGAGCGGCTCGCTCTCGCTGGTCTCGATCGTCCACTCGCAGGGCGAGCTCTGGTACATCCTCCCCCAGTTCGTCGGCTTCCTGATCTTCATGCTCGCCGGCTTCGCCGAGACCAACCGCACCCCGTTCGACATGCCCGAGGCCGACGCCGAGCTGGTCCAGGGCTTCATGACCGAGTACGGCGGCATGCGCTTCGGCTCCTTCCTCCTCGTCGAATACATGGAGATCCTCGTCGTCTCCGGGATCGCCGCGGCGATGTTCCTCGGCGGTTGGATGGGGCCCGGGCCCAGCTTCCTCGATCCGATCTGGATGCTGGCGAAGATGCTGGCGCTGGTCTTCATCTTCATCTGGGTGAGGGCAACGCTGCCGCGTCTTCGATATGACCAGCTGATGAGCCTGGGATGGAAGGTCCTGCTGCCGCTGGCGACGCTGAACGTCCTCGTCACCGCCGTCCTGGTGGTGGTCACGTGAGCTTCGATTCGAAGTCGGCCTCCTACCTCGACTCGATCGACGTCGTCGAGGTCCAGCGCGGCCCCGAGCCCGGCGGGCTCGGCGGCGCCTACCGTGCCTTCGGCGAGACCCTGCGCGGCCTGAAGACGACGATGGCGCGGCTGGTCGAGGGGCCGATGACGATCGAGTACCCCGAGGAGAAGACGCCGGTCTACCCGCGCTTCCGCGGCCGCCACAAACTCCACAAGTTCGAGGACACCGGCCTGGAGAAATGCGTCGGCTGCTCGCTCTGCGCCGCCGCCTGTCCAGCGGACTGCATCCGCGTCGTCGCCGCCGAGAACGTACCGGGCGACCGAGTCTCGGCCGGCGAGCGCTACGCCGCCGTTTACGAGATCAACCTCAGCCGCTGCATCTTCTGCGGCTATTGCGAGATCGCCTGCCCGTTCGACGCGATCACGATGGGACACGACTACGAGATGGCCGACTACGACCGCCGCGACCTGATCTTCACCAAGGAGATGCTGCTCGCCGAGCCGGCCGAGCGGACGCCGCTGCGGAGCGAGGGCGAATAGTGGAAGCGGTCGTCTTCTTCGTCGCCGCGATCGGCGCGCTCGGTGGCGCGATCGGCGTGATCGCGATGCGCAACCCCTTCTACTCGGTCCTGGCCCTGATCGTCCACCTCTTCTCCCTCGCGGCGCTGTTCCTGCTCCTCACCTCCGCCTTCGTCGCCGCCGCCCAGGTGGTCGTCTACGCCGGCGCGGTGATGGTCCTCTACGTCTTCGTCGTCGCCTATGTGGGAGGAGGCGGCGAGTCAGCCTGGGAGCCGATCCCCGCCCAGCGCTTCCTCGCCCCCCTCCTCGCCATCGCCCTCTTCATCGAGCTCTCGATCGCAGTCCTCGGCTCCGCCCTCAAGTCCCTCGAAACCCACGGCCCCGACGTCAACAGCGGCTTCGGCGACCCCGCCTCGATCGGCCGCCTCCTCCTCGAAAAGTTCCTCCTGCCGTTCGAGGCGAGCTCGATCCTGCTCCTCCTCGCCGCCGTAGGAGCCATCGTCCTCGCTGCCCGGCGCCGCGAGGTGGAGGGGGAGGCCCCCTCCAAACACTCCACTTCCCGTTTGGAGGGGGCCTCCCCCTCCACCCCCCACGTATGAACATCGAGTGGTACATCGTCCTGAGTTCACTGCTGTTCGCCACCGGCGTCCTCGGCATCCTCATCCGCCGCTCGCCGATGGTCATCCTGCTCTGCCTCGAGCTGATGCTGAACGCCGGCAACCTCGCCCTCGTCGCTTTCAGCCGCATGGTCGGTAACGAGCAGGGTCAGGTCTTCGCGGTGATCGTGATGGTGATCGCCGCCTGCGAGGTCGTCGTCGGCCTCGGCCTGATCGTCGCGATCTTCCGCCGCCGCCTGCCGCTCAATGTCGACGACCTGCGGGAGCTGCGCGGATGATGATCGCGGAGCCTGCGAAGCGGAGTTGTTCATGACTGCCACCGCCTGGGCCTGGCTGGTCCTGCTCTTCCCGCTGCTCGGCTCGATCGTGATTGCGCTCGGCTACCGGGCGCTGCCGCAGAAGGTCGCGGGGATGATCGGCACCGCCGCGATCGCCCTCTCCTTCGCCTGCGGCGTCGCCGCCCTGCTCAGCCTGCTCGGCGACGAGCCCGAGGCGCGCCACCACGCATCTTCGCTCTGGGACTACGCCAGCGTCGCCGGCCTCGACATCAAGCTCGGGATCTACCTCGACCAGCTCTCGATCTTCATGGTCCTCGTCGTCACCGGCGTCTCGACCCTGATCCATCTCTACTCCTACGGCTACATGCAGTCGGACGCGGGCTACCACCGCTTCTTCAGCTACCTCAACTTCTTCGTCTTCTCGATGCTGCTGCTGGTCCTGGCCGGCAACTTCGTCCTCCTGATCGTCGGCTGGGCCTTCGTCGGCTTCGCCTCCTACGCGCTGATCAGCTTCTGGTACCGGCGCGAGACGGCGACGCGGGCCGGCCTCAAGGCCTTCGTGATCAACGTCGTCGGCGACATCGGCCTCGTCCTCGCCGCCTTCCTGATCTTCCGCGAACTCGGCTCCTTCGACTACGGCACCGTCTTCGAGAAAGCGCCGCAGGTCTTCAGCACCAACGAGTGGACGATCACCGCGATCTGCCTGCTGCTCCTCGTCGGCGCCTTCGCCAAGTCCGCGCAGCTGCCGCTCCACACCTGGCTGCCCGACGCGATGGAGGGCCCGACCCCGGTCTCCTCGCTGATCCACGCGGCGACGATGGTCACCGCCGGCGTCTACCTGATCGCCCGCACCCACGTCCTCTTCGCCCTCGCCCCCACCGCCGCCGACATCGCCGCCTTCATCGGCCTTGCGACGCTGCTGGTAGCGGCGACGATCGCGCTGGTGATGACCGACCTGAAGCGGGCGATCGCCTACTCGACGATGAGCCAGATCGGCTACATGGTCGTCGGCGTCTCGATCGGCGCCTACGGAGCGGGGATGTTCCACCTGATGACCCACGCCTTCTTCAAGGCGCTGCTGTTCATGGCGGCCGGCTCGATCATCGCCGCGATGGCCAACGAGCAGAACATCGACCGCATGGGCGGCTTCGCCAAGGCGATGCGCTTCACCTCGGTGACGATGCTCTGCGGCGGCCTCGCGCTCGCCGCCTTCCCGCTCACCTCGGGCTTCTTCTCCAAGGACGAGATCCTCGCCTACGCCGGGGCGCGTGGCGGGATGTACCTGATCTTCGTCGTCCTCGGCTACCTCGGCGCGTTCTTGACCGCGATCTACACCTTCCGGCTGATCTTCCGGGTGCTGGGGGGCGAGCCCTGCGCGGAGGCGCGGGAGCTGATCGAGACCGGGCACGTCCACCACGCCGAGCCGCGCAACCCGGCGACGAACGAGCTCGAGGACACCGACGTCGGCTTCCCCGGCCCCGAGCACCACATCGCCGAGACCTCGGCGCCGATGCGGATCGCGATGGGCGTGCTCGCCTTCCTCGCCCTGGTCGGCGGCCTCGTCCAAGTCCCCGGCGTCGACAACGTCGTCGCCGACTTCCTCGACCCGGCCTTCGAGGGCCCCGTCCTCGCCCACGTCCACCCCTCGATCGAGTGGGACTGGATCGGCCTGGCGATCGGCGGCGCGATCTCGCTGCTCGGGATCTGGGCGGCCCACTGGCTGTACGTGGCCAACCCAGAGCGGCCGCGGGCGCTCGAAGCTCGCTTCCAGGGAGTACACGACTTCCTCTTCCGCAAGTGGTACTTCGACGAGCTGATCGACGTCCTCGTCGTCCGCCCGGCGCTCGCGATCGGCCGCTTCGCCAACCGCGTCTTCGAGCGCCTGGTGGTCGACGGCCTCGTCACCGGCACCGAGGGGACCGTCCGCGGGACGAGCGGCGTCGTCCGCGCCGTCCAGAACGGCTTCGTCCGCAGCTACGCGCTGCTCCTGATCGCCGGCTTCGCCGGGTTGGCCCTCTACTTCTTGCTGAGCAGCTCATGAGCAACGTCCTCCTCTGGGCCCCCCTCGCCTTCGGCCTTGTCGGCCTCTCCCTGCCACGGCGGGCGGTCGGGCCGTGGGCGGTGCTGGGCACGCTCGTCACCCTCGGCGTCGCGATCGCGATGGTCGTCGGCTTCGACAGCGGCGACTCGGCGCTGCAGTACGTCGAGAACACCCCCTGGATCTCCGGCCTCGGCGTCGACTACAGCCTCGGCGTCGACGGTCTCAACCTCTTCCTCATCCTCCTCACCGCGGTGCTCTGGACCGGCGGCGTCGCCTTCGCCGCCTTCCGCGACTACGAGCGGCCGAAGACCTTCTTCTTCGCGATGCTGGTGGCCGAGACGGCGACGCTCGGCTCGTTCCTGGCTCAGGATCTGCTGCTCTTCGTCCTCTTCTTCGACTTCATGCTGGTGCCGTTCTACTTCCTCTTCGGCGCCTGGGGTCACGACCGCAGCGGCGAAGGCGGGCCGACCGCTGCCGGGGCGACGTTGAAGATGATCATCTACACCCTGATCGGCTCGCTGCTGATGCTGGTGGCGGCGATCGCCACCGCGATCATCGCCGCCGACGGCGGCCACATCACCTTCTCGATCCAGGCGCTGCAGGAACAAGGGATCGGCCTCGGCAGCCAGCGCTGGATCTTCTGGTTCTTCGCCGCCGCCTTCCTGGTGAAGATGCCCGCCTTCCTCCTCCACGGCTGGATGCCCGACGCCTACCGCGCCGCGCCGCTGCCGGCGCTGGCCGTCTTCTCCGGGGTGCTGGCGAAGGTCGGTGCCTACGGCTTCCTGCGGATCGTGCTGCCGCTCTTCCCCGACGCGACGGTTGAATTCCAGGAGGTGCTCCTGGTGATCGCCCTCGCCTCGATCCTCTACGGCTCGGTGATGGCCTTCACCCAGACCAACGTGCGGCTGATCGCCGGCTACTCCTCGGTCGCCCAGCTCGGCTTCATCACCGCCGGGATCTTCGCCCTGCGCGCCGACGGCTCCGACGGGGCGATCCTGCAGATGGTCAACCACGGGCTCGTCGTGGCGCCGCTCTTCGTCATTGTCGCGATCCTGCTCGAGCGGACCGGGACCGAAGACATCCGTGCGATGGGTGGGATGGCGCTGCGGGCACCGGTGCTGGCGGCGCTCTTCCTGATCGTCGCCCTGGCGACGCTGGCGATGCCCGGCTCCTCCAACTTCGTCGGCGAGTTCTACATCCTCAACGGCCTCTTCCAGGCGAAGATCGTCTTCGCCTTCATCGCGATCAGCGGCGTCGCGATGTCGGCCTACTACGCCCTCCGCCTCTACCAGGGGACGATGCACAACCGTCAACCCGAGGGCCTGCTCTCGCGCGAGATCGGACTGCGCGACGCGCTGGTGCTGGCGCCGCTGGTGATCTGCATCCTCGCGCTCTCGCTCTACCCGCAGTTGATCCTCAAGCGGACCAACCCGAGCGTCGAGCGGACGATGGCGAAGGTGACGCGCGAAGCGGCGCCGGAGTCGAAGCTGGCGGAAGGTTCGACTCCGATCGGTCCGCTGACGGTGCAGGAGGCCCGCGAAATCATCCAATCGGCCCCGGCTCCTGAGTCTCGACCTGTTGTCGGAGAAAACCCATGAACTTCAACGAGCCACAGATCGATTACGCCGGCATCTCGCCCCTCATCGCCCTCGCCGTGGGCATCTGCGTCGTCCTGCTCAGCGCCGTCTTCAAGCCGTTCCGTCGCAGCGCGCCCCCGCTGACGCTCCTCACCCTCGGCGCCACCGCCGGCCTGCTGATCTGGCGATGGGACGACCCGAAGAACCTGATCACGGGGGCGCTGCGGCTCGACGACCTGGCGATCTCGATCTCCCTGATCGCGATCATGGTCGCCGCCTTCTGCGTTGTCCTCTCCATCGGCGAGCGCGCCACCGAGGAAGCGGGTTCGGGCGAGTACCACTCGCTCCTGCTCGGCTCCGTCTTGGGAATGGTGCTACTGGCGCAGGCGACCAACCTCATCACCTTCTTCGTCGCCCTGGAGACGCTCTCGATCCCGCTCTACATCCTCTGCGCCACCAACCTACGGCGCGAGGGCTCGCTCGAGTCGGGGCTGAAGTACCTGATCGTCGGCTCGATCGGGTCGGCGACGCTGCTCTACGGGATGGCTTTCCTCTACGGCGGCACCGGCTCGACCGGCTTCGGGGGGATCGCCGCCGGGATCGCCCACAACGGCCTCGACGGCGACCCGCTGATCCTGATCGGGATCGCGATGGCGGCGGTCGGCCTCGCCTTCAAGACCTCGATCGCCCCCTTCCACCAGTGGACGCCCGACGTCTACCAGGGGGCGCCGACGCCGATCACCTCCTTCATGGCGGTGGCGACCAAGGCCGCGGCCTTCGCCGTCTTCCTCCGCTTCTTCGACGTCGCGCTCGGCTCCCAGCTCGATTCCTGGCAGCCGGCGCTGGCGGCGCTGGCGGCGATCTCGATCGTCGTCGGCAACGTCGGCGCCCTCGGCCAGGACTCGCTGAAGCGGATTATGGGCTGGTCGGGAGTCGCCCAGGCCGGCTACATGCTCGGCGGTATCGTCGTCGCCTCCGAGCAGGGGATCAATTCGCTCGTCTTCTACCTCGCGGCCTACGCCTTCATGAACCTGGCCGCCTTCGCGGTGATCGTCGCCCGCGAGCGCGAGACGATCTACGGCGACGACATTCGCGCGGTGCGCGGGCTCGCTGCGGAGCGGCCGGCGCTGGCCTGGCCGCTGACGATCTCGATGCTGGCGCTGGCGGGACTGCCGGCGACCGCGGGCTTCATCGGCAAGCTCTACCTGATCGAGGCCCTGGTCGAAGGCGACTACACCTGGCTCGCGGTCTTCATCGCGGTAGGGACGATGATCTCCCTCGCCTACTACCTGCGGGTGGTGGCGGCGATGTGGATGCGACCGGAGCGCGAGACCGTCCCCGGCGCCACTCCGGCGATCGCCGGCGCCTCCCCCGAGGCCGACCCGATCGATCCCGAGGCCGGCCGTCGCTGGTACCTCGTCGGTCCCGCTGTGCTCGCCGCCGCCGGGACGGTCTTCTTCGGCGTCATCCCCCAACCGCTGGTGGATTTCGCCTCCCACGCCGGCAGCGCGCTGTTCTAATCCGGTAGGAAGCCCAGATGGGCGTCCTCCTCACTCTCGTTCTAATGGTCGTCGGCGCCGCGGTCGGCGTCGAGTCCGAGCGGAGGCGGCCGAAAGAAGCAGTAGCGGTGGCGCGCAAGCTGCTGCTGGTGATGCTCTACGTGCTGGTGCCGCCGGTGATCTTCTTCAACCTCGCGGTCGCCGAGATCAGCGTCGACAACGGGATCGGGATCGGCCTCGCCCTCTTCAACATGGTCCTGGTCGGCACCGCGGTGTGGCTCGTCGCCAGCCGGCTGCTGCGGCTGAGCCCGCCGCAGACGGGGGCGGTGATCTGCGCCACGATCGTCGCCAACACGACCTACCTGGGCTACCCGTTGACGGTGGCCCTGCTCGGCCGGGACCACCTCCCCGACAGCGTCCTCTTCGACGTCCTCGTCGGCGGCACGACGCTGATGCTGGGGGCCTTCGGCGTCGGCGCCGCCTTCGGGACCAAAGCCGGCGAAGGGATGGGCGACCGGGTGCGGACCTTCTTCACCCGCAACCCGCCCCTCTACGCGGCGGTGGCGGGCTTGCTGGCGCCGAGCGTGCTGGCCCCGCAGGTCCTCGTCGACGCCTCGCAGGTGCTCGCGGTGGCGATCCTGCCGCTCGGCTTCTTCGCCGTCGGCGCCACCCTCGCCGAGGGCGCCGAGCAGGGCGAGCTGCCACTGCCGCCGCCGGTCACCGCCCCCGTCGCCGTCGCCACCCTCGGCCGCCTCGTCCTCGCCCCGGCGCTGCTCATGCTCCTCGCCGCCCCGCTGATCGAGCTCCCCTCCTCCTACCGCCTGATGTCAGCGATGCCGACCGGGATCAACGCCCTCGTCGTCTCCCACGCCTACGGCCTCGACAACCGCATCGTCGCCGAGACGATCACCTGGTCGACCGCGATCGTGATCGTCGCGGCACTTCTCTCGCTGCTGTTCTGATCAGAGCTTGACGGCGATGATGCCCAGCAAGGCGCTGCCAAAGCCCAGGACTCCGATCCCGAAAGCCCAAGCCATCTGGAGCAGGTTGCGCTGAATCCCATCCAAACGGACGTTGAGTCCCTGCATATCCGTGTGAACCTGTCTGAACCCCTCGTCCATCTTCTTCTCGATCCGATCGACGCGATCGCTCAAATCGTCCAGCCGACCGTCGTTCCACTCCACCATCCTCGCCCCTTCTCTGCGACCGCGGCCTCCATGGCCAAAACCGTAGCAGACAAAAACATACGTAACTGAGTCATCTCTGTAAATTCTTGGCGTGCTCCACCACGTCGGCATCGAGATCGCGCCCAGGGACGTCGAAGCGACCGTCGGCTTCTTCGAGCTGCTCGGGTTCGAGCGGGTCGAGCCGCCGGAAACGCTGCAGGAGTTCACCTGGCTCGAGCGCGGCGGGACGCAGGTGCACCTGATGCCGGAGGCCGAGCCGACGGTGCCCTCGTCGGGGCACCTGGCGGTGGTGGTCGACGACTTCGAGGCGACGATCGCGAGGGTCCGCGAGGCCGACTTCGACGTGGAGCCGAAACGCGAACACTGGGGCGAGCCCCGGGCGCTGGCGGTCGCCCCGGGCGGTCACCGGGTCGAGCTGATGGCGGCGGCGCCGGCTTAGTCGTCCGGCTGGAGTTCGGCGGCCGCTCGCTCGCCCGGCGTCGGCCAGGGCACCGCCTCCCCCTCCTCCCAAGCCGGCGGTTTGCCGCCGGGGATCAAGCCGAGGAACAGGAGCCCAAGGTAGAGGAACCAGACGACCGCGAGGATGATGAAGCCGATCAGGACGGCGATCCCCAGCGCCATCCCCAGCGACCCCCAGAAGCGGCCGAGAAGGCCGGTGCGCATCGCCCAGAGGCAGGTGTAGAAGAGGCTGATCGCGAAGAGGAGTCCGCCTCCGACGGTGAGGATCCCGGCGGGGGTGGTCAGCGAGGCGTCGCTGAGCGCGTTCGAAGCGGCATCGTCTTCGCGCTTTTCCTTTTCACAGGCGGCAAGCGGCGTCTCGTCCTCGCATTCTTCCTTCACCTCCTTCGCCGAGATCGTCGGCTTTGCTTCCCCGGCGACAAAGGATTCGGCCGCTTCCTGCCTGGCCTGGCCGTAGAGAACGGTGCCGACCCCGATCAGCAGCGGCCCCGCGATCACAACCGCTAGCACCGCCGGCAGCACTCGCTCGCTGCGGGCGCGGGCGGCTTGGAAGAGGTAGGCGAGCGGGATCGCGAGGAGGAGGAAGGACCCTGCCTGGAGGATGCTGGCGAGCGTGACCGAGCCGCCGTGCTCGTTGACCGAGCGCAGGACCTCGGCTTCGCCGGTGCCGCTGACCGAGCTGACCAAACCCGGGAGGAACATCAGCACCACCGCCGCGAATGCAGCCAGCGCCGCCGGCAGTGCCCAGCGCGACTCCCTCTCCCGGACCTGCTCTGGGCTCACGGCCCGTACGCTACCCGAGGCATGGAGCAGACCGAGGCCACCCCCGTCGTCCCGCTCGAGGCCGGAGCCGGGCCGGAAAACCCGCCCTGCCCCGCCTGCGGCGAGCCCCTCTTTGGCTGGATCGGGCAGAAGGCCGGGCTGAGCGGACCGGTGCGGCGCTGCGAGAGCTGCGGGCTCGGCGTCATCGGCGACCCCGCCGGCGCCGAGGCGGCCCTGCACGAGCTCGATTCCCTGCGCCGGGAAGACGTGGTGCAAATCGAAAACCGCCGCAGCACCGCCTGCTCGCTCGGCGGCGCCGGCTGGAGCGGGCTGCGTCCGGGACGGCGGTACCTCTTTACGGTCGAGGCGGTTCGACGCCTTGTCGCCCAGCGCGATCAGGTCGTCAAGTCCGCCCGCTGGCGCCCGCTCGCCAGCCTCGCCGGCACCTGGCAGACGCTGCTCAACAGCGTCACCTTCGGCCGCAACGTCGCCCTCGGCGCGCTGCGCGACGCTCCCTCGGTGCCGGCGGCGCAACCCTGGCAGCGGCGGATCGACGCCCTCGCCAGCGTCGTCCTTGCCCTGCCGGCACTGCTGGTCGCGATCCCGGTGGAGCTGCTGGGCGGTATTACTCGCCGCGGCGCTGTGATCTCGCTGCGACTAGAGCTGTTCTAGCTCAGGCCTTCGCGCGCCTCGCGGACGAGGGTGACGGCCTCGGGGAAGAGGACGCGGATCGCGTCGCGTACCTGCATCGCCTGCTCGTCGGCGCTGCCGGTCAGCTGGAGGCGGCCGATCGAGGCGACCGTCATGTCGACCGCGAGCTTGATCGCGTTGTCGGCCCAGGCGACCCGCTGCGAGGACTGCATCTGCTCCGACAGCTCTTCCATGCGAGCGCGGAACTCCTCGGGGTCGCCAAACAGGTTGAAGCCCTCCATCCACCTGCATGTAAGCAGAAGCGGCACACCGCCGAGGCAGAATCGGCACTTTTTGCGCGCCACTCGCGCGCCGCG
Organism: Solirubrobacterales bacterium; assembly: GCA_035940865.1. Lineage (GTDB taxonomy): Bacteria > Actinomycetota > Thermoleophilia > Solirubrobacterales > 70-9 > VAYN01. Next base: position 64,490 of record DASZEL010000001.1, on the reverse strand, counting down.
CCGCCCTAGCCTCGCCGGGATGGCCGGGAGAGAAAACGAACGGGGTTCGGCGAGCGTCGAGCAGGCTGGTTTGGCAGCGCTGGTGGCGCTGCTGCTGATCGCGGCGATTGCGGCTGTGGCAGCCGGTGGGAAGATCGACGCCGGTCGGCAGCTCGCCGGTGCCCTGGGCCGGCGCCTTACCTGCGCGCCCCGCTTGCCGGATGCCTGTCGGCACCATCCCCTTGTTCCTGCCTACGGCTGGCCGCTCGCCCGACTGGCGCGGGCGCTGGCTCCGCCGCCAGAAGCGCTGCCAGGCCCGTCCGGTCTGCCGCTGGTACCGGTCGACTTCCGCCGCTGCCGCTCGGAGAGCTGCGCCGTCGCCGCCGGGCCCCACTTGACCACCTCCCGCCGCCGCACCACCGCCTTCACCGAACTGGTCGATCGGCGCGACTCGGAAGGTTGGGTCGAGATCGTCTACTGGCTCTACCGCCCGACGCTGGGGTGGCAGCGACTTTCGCGCCGCGCCACCCAGGCCGATGTCGACGCCGCCAGCGGCGTCGAAGTCCTCCAGCGCGAGGACCCGGCGCTGGTCCCGCTCGAGACCCTGCCCGGCCGCAACCACTACGACTTCCCTCCCGCCGAGCGCCCGCCCTGGCAGTGGCAGGTCGGCGGCCGCTATCCCGGCTGGTCGAGCTAGGGCGGGGTGGCCGCCTGTGCCGCTTTTTCGCTGTCGGCCTCCTCCTGGGCTTGCCGGATCAGGCCACGCCAGTCCGTGGTCCGGAAGACCAGCAAGATCGCGGCGAAGCCGAGCAGGACCGACCAGGCCGCCATCGCGATTTGGGTGCCGACGGAGAAGGAGAGGACGGCGGTACGCGATGGCCCGCTGAGGGTCGCCACCAGCAACGCCTGCTGGGCGCCGGCCCCGCCCGGGGTGAAGGGCACGATGTTGGCGATCGCCTGCACGCTCATCACCAGCATCACGCTGCCGATCGAGCCGTCGATCCCGAAGGCTTCGAGGAAGAACCAGAAGGCGGCGAAGCGGAAGAGCCAGCCGAGGCCCTGCCAGGCGGCGACCTCGCGCAGGTAGCGGCGCGGCTCGGTGAGGATGACGAGGCCCTGGCGGACGCTCGCCCAGAAGCGGCGAACGCGGTGGGCGAGCAGGTAGATGCCGATCGCGATCGCCAGCAGCGTCACCCCAAGGGCGATGAAGAAGAGGTTCGGGTGGTCGGCCCAGAAGGAGATCTCGAAGGCGGGCAGGTCGGGGATCCGCGGCAGCGGCGGCAGCAAGCCCTGGGTGATCGCGTAGAGGAGGACGAGCACGCCGATCGAGGTATCGAAGACGGTCTGGACGAGGAAGGAGGAGGTGACGGCGGGGTAGGAGGAGCCCGGGATCTGCCGCTTGACGAGGAAGACCTTGGTCGCGTCGCCCGCGTGCGCCGGCACCACCGCGTTGATCCCGGCCCCTGCGAGATAGGCGGCCGCCAGCGGCAGGAAGGAGATCTTCTTGTCGGGATAGGCGGCGCGGAGGACGTTGCGCCAGGCCCGAGCCCGGGCCAGCTGCATGGCCAGCAGGCAGAGCAGCGCGATCCCGAAGGTCGTCCAGTGGACTTCAGAGAGGTGCCGGAAGAATTCGGCGGTCCGATTGAAGAATGCTTCGAAGTTGTCGGCCAGATTCGCGTACGGCATCGCAGCTAGACTAGCCACGCTCGTGCCCGACCCCGACGTGCACACGCTGCCCCAGACCCCCCTTTCCGACCCCGCCGACGAGGCGATGTGCGACCGTGCCCGCGAGCGGTATACCGCCGATCGCAAGAGCCGCTGGCGTCGTCGTCGCAAACGCCACGCGGAGCTGCCGAACCTGATAATCATCGGCGGCCTCAAGTGCGGGACGACGAGCATCCACCACTACCTCGGCCTGCATCCGGAAATCCAGATGTCGAAGCCGAAGGAGCTCAACTTCTTCGTCGAGGAGATGAACTGGGACCTTGGGCTCGACTGGTATGCGAGTCGCTTCGACGACCGTTTCAAGGTCCGCGGCGAGTCCTCGCCCCACTACACCAACCTGCCGCGGTTCACGGGAGTGCCGGAGCGGATAAAGCAACACTGCCCTGACGCACGCCTGCTGTACATGGTGCGTGACCCGATCAAGCGGATCCTTTCCCATTGGGTCCACGCCACCGGCGCCGGGTATGAGACCGGGGACCTGGTTGAGGTTCTCTCCAACCCGAACACCTCTTACATGAACCGCTCGAAGTACTGGCTGCAGCTGCAGCCCTACCTCGAGCACTTCGACCGCTCACAGATCACCTTGATCACCCAGGAGGAGCTGCAGGCAGAACGCGAAGCGACGATGCGCAAGGCCTTTGCGTTCGCCGGCGTCGACGACAGCTTCACCTCCGAGCAGTTCGACCGCGAGTGGGAGAAGTCGAGCGCCAAGCAGGGCGACAAATACCAGTTCATGGAGAAGCTGATCAAACTGCCGGGCTTCCGCTCCTTCGACCGAAATTTCGATCGCCTCCCTGAGTCGATGCGCTGGCTGGTCGAGAAGGTCGTCCACGACCCCGAGAAGCCCCCCGCCCCGAAGCCGAAGCTCCCCGATGACCTCTTCGAGACGATTCGCAGCCGCTTCACCGAGGACGTCGCCGACCTGCAGAAGTTCGCCGGCCGCGAGTTCGCCGGCTGGCACGACTATTCCTGACACGTCAGTTCGCAAACAGTTCGTTTAACTGCGAACACACCCTTCCTACAGTGGGGTTTTTAAAACAGGCGGACGGGCCGAGACTGGCATCGACCCGCCTCTGTCCATTAGTTCGTCTTGGTCACGGAGATTGCCGGGAACACAACGGCTTTCTTATAGAGCGTCATACGGCCACACACCCCCTTTCCGTAGGTCAGAGGCCGAACCATCTGACCTTTACTGGAAGGTGTTCCTGTGGCCTAATCGAGAGTCGGAATTAGCGTAAGGTAAATGGTCGATTACTCTGTACTGATGCCAGCACCTGAACCGGAGGATCCGACCATGGGTAAAAGCCTGATCAACCGAGGGGGCACGTCCCCCGAGGGCCTCGATGACTCGAAGCGCGTCCTGGGGAGGCCTGCGCACGAGAAGCTCGTCAAGGGACTTAGCCACCCCGTGCGGGTGGAATGCCTGACGGTCTTGACCAAGCGGGTCGCCAGCCCTCGCGAGCTCTCAGAGACCCTCGAACACGACCTGAGCAACATCAGCTACCACGTCCGCACGCTTGACGAGCTCGGCCTGATCGAGCTCGTCAAGGAAGAATCGGTGCGCGGGGCAGTCGCCCACTACTACAGAGCCGTAGAACGGCCGCTGATCTCCGAAAGCGAATGGGAACAGCTTCCGCCTGAGGTGCGCAAAGCAATCGCGGCCTACGGCTGGGATCTCCTGATCAAAGACGCTACCGAGGCGATAGAGAGGGGGACCTTCGACAGTCGGCCCGACCGGCACCTGAGCCGGACGACGCTCCTCCTCGACTCAGAGGGCTTCGAGCGATTGAGCGAGCGAATGGAAGAACTGTTGGAAGCGATCCTCAACGAGCAGGCGGCGAGTTCCGAACGGATGACCAAGTCGGGCGAGAAGCCGATCCATGCCGTGGCTGCTGCGGCACTCTTCCCGATGCCCGAGGCGGAGTGAGCCCCGAGCAGCGCGCGTAAAGCCGCACTGACGGGGTAGCCTCGCCTCGATGCGGCGGCTTCTCCCGGACCCCGGACCGACCTCGGTCTCCGAGCAGCTGGAGACCTACCGCCCTTGGGAGGAGGCCCGCGAGGAGCGGCCGCTGGTGGGGATGAACTTCGTCGCCACCGTCGACGGACAGGCGACGATCGAAGGGCGCTCGGGGCCGATCGGCTCGGACACCGACACGGAGATGCTGGTGGGGCTGCGGAGCCGCTTCGACGCGGTAATGATCGGCGCCGGAACGATGCGGGCCGAGCGCTACGGGCCGATGAAGCCGCTGATGGTGCTGGTCAGCGGCCGGCTCGACCTCCCTTGGGACGCGCCGCTCTTCACCGAGGAGCGCGGCGAAGCCCTGATCTTCACCGCCTCCGAGGCCGAGCCCCCTGAGACGGCGGCCGCCGTGGAGGTGGTGCGGCACGAGGGGGCGGTGAACCTGCGCGAGGCGCTGCGCTACCTGCGGCGGGAGCGCGGCATCCGCGCCTTGCTCTCGGAGGGCGGGCCGCACCTCCACGAGCAGATGCAGGCCGACGGACTTGTAGATGACCTCTTCCTGACGATCGCACCGAAGCTGAGCGGCGGCGAGGCGCCGCGGATCATCGAGGGCCCGCTGCCGGACGTGATCAACCTCGAGCTCACCTGGCTGCTCGAGAAGGACGGCGAGCTCTTCGCCCGCTACCGGCGAGCCTAAGCCCGCCGATCAAATACCGTTCTCCCTCCGCAGAGAGGAAGAGGAGAGGAATCGATGGACTTCAACCCCAGCCCCGAGGTCGCGCAGCTGCGCGAGCGCGTGCTCGACTTCATGGACGCCGAGGTCTACCCGCAGGAGCGAGAGATCATGGAAGCGCTCGACGCGGAGGTCGGCGCCGGCGTCCCCTACCCGCAGAACCTGACCGCTGTCCGTGAGAAAGCGAAGGCCGAGGGACTCTGGAACCTGTTCATGCCCGACGAGCGCTTCGGGCCGGGGCTGACGAACTGGGAGTACGGCCTGCTCTGCGAGGAGATGGGCCGCAGCCCGATGGCGGCGCCGATGGCCTTCAACTGCTCGGCCCCGGACACCGGCAACATGGAGATCCTCGCCGAGCACGGGACGCCCGAGCAGCGCGAGCGCTGGCTCGAGCCGCTGCTCGAGGGCAGGATCCGCTCCTGCTTCTCGATGACCGAGCCCGAGGTCTCCGGCTCCGACCCGACCCTGCTGCAGGCGAGCGCCCGGCTCGACGGCGACGAGTGGGTGGTGGACGGCCACAAGTGGTTCACCAGCGGCGCGATGGGCGCCGACCTGGCGATCGCGATGGTCGTCACCGACCCCGACGCGCCGCCCTACGCCCGCGCCTCGATGATCTGCGTTCCTACCGACACCCCCGGCTTCAACCTGGTGCGGCCGATCTCGGTGATGGGTCACGACGGCGGCCCCGGCCACTGCGAGATCCGCTACGAAGAATGTCGGGTGCCGAAGGAGTTCCTGCTCGGCGAGCGCGGCGCCGGCTTCGCGATCGCCCAGGACCGGCTCGGCCCGGGCCGCATCCACCACTGCATGCGGGCGATCGGGACGGCCGAGCGGGCGCACGAGATGATGTGCCGGCGCGCGAACGAACGCAGCGCCTTCGGCGGCCCGCTAGGCGACAAGCAGTTCGTCCAGGAGTCGATCGCCGCCAGCCGGATGGAGATCGACCAGGCCCGCCTGCTCACCCTCTACGCCGCCTGGAAGATGGACACGGAGGGCAAGCGCGCCGCCCGCCAGGCGATCTCGGCGATCAAGATCGTCGCCGCCAACATGGTGATGGACGTCCTCGACCGGGCGATCCAGATCCACGGCTCGCTCGGCATGACCGACGACACCCCGCTGGCGATCATGTGGCGCTTCTCCCGCATGCTCCGCCTCGCCGACGGCCCCGACGAGGTCCACAAAATGGTCCTCGCCCGCCGCGAGCTGAACCGCTGGTCCAAGCGCGCCGAGGCCGAAGCCGAAGGCAACCTGGAGCCGCGGCATGCGGCGCGGATGGTCTGAGACCCATCTAGCTAGCCTCCTAGCTAGATATGATAACCTGCCGTCATGGCCCGCATCGGTATGCATGAAGCCAAGACGCAGCTGTCAAAGCTGGTGGAGCGCGTCGAAGCTGGAGAGGAGATCGTGATCACGCGGCGCGGCCAGCCGGCGGCGCGACTAGTTCCCGAGCGCAACGGTGAGGGCTTTGCCTCCCTCGCGGGAGCGTGGCGGGGCCGTGTCCAAATCGCCGCTGACTTCGACGAGCTCCCCGCCGACATCGCCGAGTCGCTCGGTATGCAGCCCTGAGCCTTCTGCTCGACACCCACGTCCTCCTCTGGTGGATGGCGGGGGAACTCGACTCCCTCAGCAATTTGGCAAAAGAGGCGATCGCCGCCGAAGACGGTCGCGTTGTGATCAGCGCCGTGGTGATCTGGGAGATTGCGATCAAGCGTCGCCTCGGCAAGCTCAACACTCCGCCGGACCTGCTCGAGCAGTTGGAAAAGGCCGGGGTAGACCTGCTGCCCATCACCGCCCGCCATGCCGACCGCGCAGGAAGCTTGCCCCTGCACCACCGCGATCCTTTCGACCGCCTGCTGGTCGCTCAAGCCGATCTCGATGGCCTTCCCCTAGCTACGGCCGACCCCCAGCTACATCGCTACGAGATCAAGGTGGTCTGGTAGGCGTGGATGGTCTAAGGGTTGGGCAACCGCAACATCTGCGGTCTCCGCTCACGGTGAGTTAGGGAGTGTCAGAGGGCTTGTCCTTGGGCGCCGTGACGGAGGGCTTCGTCTTCTCTCCCGCCTTCGGATCGAAGGTCGGCGGAGCGCTCTCGTATTCCTTCTTCTCGCGCAGTTGCTTCGGGGACAGGCCTGCTCGCGCAGGCTGCCCGACGGGCTCGTGGCCCTGCGGAGGAGTCCTGCCGGAGTCGGGTGCCGTATCGGCTTTGTCGGTCGTTTCGTCCCTGGGCTTCTCTGATCTCTGCTCACGCGGCGGCCGATCCGCCTGCTTTGCCTCTACAGGCCTGACTCGCTTGACCGGGGGAGCGTGAGAGCTGGTCCTCGAGCGGTTCGGTCGCTCACCTTGCGTAGAAGGCTCGCTTGACGACGAAGAGGAGCCACCGCCGCAGCCCACGGTCAAGCTCGCAAGGAGAAGCAGCACGGCCGTAATTCGTCTCATATAGGTCGGGACCCTCGGCTTACGTAAACGGGGCGGCCGAAGCCGCCCCGTTGCACATCACCTAGGTTCAAACGTCTAGCCGATGGCGTAGCCGTTCAACAGGCAGTCGTTGCTGCCGACTTCGTCCTCTTCGTTGTAGAAGAAGCGAACGGTCTGCAGATTCCCGCCGGTGAACGCCGAATCACCCATGACGTCAGATCCCGACGGCATCGGCAGCGTGAAGGTGACCCCTGGACCGAAGTCGTCTTCGTAGAGGCCTTCGGTGGAGCCGCCGCTGGCGTCGCTCGCCCAAGCGGAGATCTCGCTGTCCGAGACCGTGGTCGTAGCGGTGAGCGTCACTTCACCTCCGGAGCATTCCGCCTGCAGCTGGAGGCCGTTGAAGTCGAGGATTTGCGATTTGCCGAGCGGGCTGGGGCCGTTGAAGCTGAACTTGACGATGCGTAGCCCGCCGACCGTGTTGGCGTTGTTCGCGTTGTCGGCGCTGTTGGCATGGCCGGCGTTGCCTGCGTTGTCCGCATTGGCGGCGCTCGGGACCTTGCCGAGGGTGGAGACATTCACCTTCGCGCCCGTGACCGCGCCGTTCCGGATTTTGGCCGCGGTGACCGCGTTCTTCTTGATTTTGGGCGTCGTGACCGCGTTCTTCTTCAGCTGCTTGCTGCCGACGGTGTTCTTCCCTAGAGCGGCAAACGCGGTCGCGCCACCGATCACCAGGAAGATTGCGAGAGACGACATCACGTTCGCGTACGTGAGCCGCTTGCGTATCTGCTTCACGAAATGAGACTCCTTCGATTGAGGACGAACACATGGGGAATACCGCGTCAGCGGCTATTTCCCTGGTTTAGGTCAGGTGTGCAGACCTTTTCATCCCGGTCGGATGCCTGTCAACCGGTCTGGACGAGCATCGAGGGCGCTCAGCTGCCCTCGCGCTCGACCCGCTCGGCCTCCTCGGCCAAGCGCTCGACGAGGCGGGCGAAGGCCTCGACGCCCTCGTTGACCTTGCCGTAGCCGCCGGCGGTGTAGCGGGCGTAGACGCCCTCGAGGATGATCGCCAGCTTCCAGTAGCCGAGGGCGACGTAGAAGTCGAGCTCGGAGAGGTCGCGGGTGGCGCGCTCGGCGTAGCGGGAGGTCAGCTCTTCGCGGGTGGGGAAGCCGGGGGCGAGGTTGGCGGGCATGCCGAGGGCGAGGGCGTTCTCGCCGCGGTCGGGCCAGTAGACCATCAGCAGGCCGACGTCGGCGAGGGGGTCGCCGAGGGTGCAGAGCTCCCAGTCGACCACCGCCGCGACCTCGCCGGAATCGGTGAGGATCATGTTGTCGAGGCGGTAGTCGCCGTGGACGATCGTCGCCGGCCCCTGCTCGGGGATCCGCGCCGAGAGCGCCTCGTGGACGCGGTCGATCGGCTCCAGCTCGCGCGTCTTCGACTTCTCCCATTGCCCCTTCCAGCGGTGCAGCTGGCGGGCGACGTAGTCCTCCTTCTTGCCGAGGTCGCCGAGGCCGACGGCGTCGGGATCGACGGAGTGGATCGCCACCAGCGTGTCGGCAACGCGCTCGCCGATCCCCCGCCGATCGCCCTCGTCGGGGAAGATCTCCGCCTCGGCGAGACCGCGCAGGATCGGCCCCTCGACGAACTCCATCACGTAGAAGGGGGCGTCGTTGACGCTCTCGTCCTCGCAAAGCCCGACCACCGGCGCCACCGGCACCTCGGTCCCCCCCAGGGCGGAGACGACCTTGTGCTCGCGCGACATGTCGTGGGCGGAGCCGAGGCGCTTGCCGAGCGGCGGCCGCCGCAGCGCCCACTTCTGACCGGCCGCATCGGTGACGCGGTAGGTCAGATTCGAATGGCCGCCGGCGATCCGCTCGAACCGCAGCGGAAAATCGACTCCTGAGACGTTCGCCCCGAACCACTCTTCGAGCGGCTTCTGGTTGATCCCGTCGGTAGCCTCGTCTGCCATAGGGGCGCAAGCATATTCACGATCCCATCGACGCCTGAGCCCGTCGCTCGCCAATCGGCTGCGGATCGGGTTCGCGATCGGCTTCGCCGTGCTGACGGCGATGGCGGTGATCGGCGTCGCCCGCTTCATCCAGCAGCGCCAGGACTTCGAGGACGCGATCACCCACTCCTACGTGGTGGAGATGAAAGCGCGGGAACGCGTCGTCCAGGGGACCGGCGGCAAGGCGGCACGGGCGGCGGTTGTCGAGCAGGGACACCGGCGGGCCGAACTGCAGGACAACATCTCCGACGACACCCGCGACACCGCGCTGCTCGTCGCCGCTGGCCTGATCGCCGGCCTGACCGGGGCGCTGCTGCTCTTCAGCGGCCTGATCTCCTCGATGCGGCGGCCGCTCGAGGAGCTGGTCGACGCCGCCGGGCGGCTGGCCGGCGGCGATCGCAGCACCCGGGTCGAGGTCGGCGGCCTGGCCGAGACGGCCACCCTCGGCGCCGCCTTCAACGAGATGGCGCAGGAGCTGGAGATCGAGGAGGGGCGGCGCGACGAACTCGACCGGCTCAAAGACGAGTTCGTGCTCACCGCCTCGCACGAGCTGCGCAGCCCGTTGACCTCGGTCCAGGGCTTCGCCGAGCTGCTGATGCTCGACAAGGACTCGCTGACGCCGCGGCAGCTCGAGACGGTGGAAATCATCCTCGACAACTGCCGCCACCTGGTCCGGCTCCTCAACGACCTGCTCGACCTCGCCCGCTCAGACGCCGGCCGCTTGTCCATCCGTCCGCAGCCGACCGAAGTCGCGCCGCTGATCGAGGACGTGGTGCGTACGATGCGCGCCCAGACCGAGGCCGCCAGTCAGAGCCTGACCGAACAGGTCGAGCCCGGCCTCCCCCCGATCAACGTCGAGCCCGACCGGATCCGGCAAATTTTGGTGAACCTGCTTACGAACGCCCATGAGTACACGCCCGAAGGTGCGTCGATCGGGGTCGCCGCGCGCGCCGTCGGCGCCGAGGTGGAGATCAACGTCAGCGACAACGGGCCGGGCATTCCCCCCGAACAGCTCGAGCGGATCTTCGAGCGCTTTACCCGCGGCGACGCCGGGCTGACCCAACGCGTCGGCGGCACCGGCCTCGGCCTGGCAATCTCGAAATCGCTGGTCGAGCTGCACGGCGGCAGCATCAGCGTCGAGTCGACCGTTGGCCAAGGCTCGACCTTCCACCTGCGCCTGCCGATCGCAACCGGCGCCACCGCGGACGGCGGCCAGGGCCGAGCGCGGGCGGAGGCGAGCTGATGGCGACGGTGCTGGTCGCAGACGACTCGGAGACGATCCTGCTGCTGATGCGGACGCGGCTGGAGATGGCTGGCTACACGGTGCACACCGCCGCCGACGGCCAGGAGGCACTTGATGCAGTTGCCAGCAACGGCATGCCCGACCTGCTCCTGCTCGACGCGATGATGCCGCGCAAATCCGGCATCGACGCCCTGCGTGAGCTGCGCGACGCCGGCCACGACGTTCCCGTCCTGATCGTCAGCGCCCACCAGAACCCAGGCGACGCCGACGCTCCCACCGATCTCGCAATCGACGGCTACATCACCAAGCCGATCGACTTCGACCGCCTACTGGAGACGATCGCCGAGCTGACGGCGTAGCGACTCCGAGATCGTGGGGGCTATAGGCCCCACGATCTCGGAGGTGTCAGCGATGGACGACGCGGAACCGGACGGCTGCGGGCGCTAGGTCGCGGTTGCCGGCGGCGTCGATCGCGAAGACGCGGAAGGCGTGGCGACCGGCCTTGACGCGGTAGGCCCGCGGCGAGGTGCAGGGGCGGTAAGGCTTGCGGTCGAGCTTGCAGCGGAAGCTGGAGCCGCGCTCGCTTGAGGTGAAGCGGAAGGTGACCTGGCGCCACTTCTCCTTGGCGGAGACGAGCGCGCGCGGATGGGCGGCGAGGCGCGTCTGCGGAGGCCGGCGATCGCGCGGCGGTTTGACTGCGGGCGGCGGCTGTTCGGGGGCGGGCTCCGGCGGCGGGGGCAGCTGGGTGACGGTGCGGAAGTTGTTGGGATCCGCCTCGGCGACCGACTCGCATTCGACTGGGGCTGGATCGCCGTACTGGGGATGGTCGATCAGCGCCGAGTCGCCGTCCGGACCACAGTTGATCGCAATGTCAGCGTCACCCGAGTTGGCGAGGATCGAATCTTCGCCGGCGCCGGCGAAGTAGGCGTCCGGCCCGGAGCGGCCGAGCAACTGGTTCGGCCCCGCATCGCCGTAGAAGACGTCCCCAGAAGTTTTCGAGGAGGAGCCCTCGAGGTCCTCGATTTCGCTCAGCGAGTCGAGCGGTTCGCCGCCGCAGTTCGGCGCTTCTCCGCCACCAGGGCGTCCGGCGATGCCGGTGGCGAGGTTGGCCCCGGCGCCTTCGTCGGACTGCGCCCAGGAGGAGTTGTCGCGCCCGGAGCCGCCGACGATCCGCTCCTCGTCGCAGACCGAGTTCGAGAGGAAGAGGTCGTTGCCGTTGCCGCCGAGCAGGTCGTCGGCGCCGCCGTTGTGGGTGAGGGCGTCGTCCCCGCCGAGGGCGCTGAGGCCGTCGCCGCCGCCGCCGGGCCCGTCGACGAGGATGTCCTCGCTTTCCTCGCCACCGGTGATCGAGTCGTTGCCTTCACCGCCGATCGCGACGACGGGCACCGTGGAGGGGAAGTTCGAGGCCGTGATCGTGTCGCTGCCTCCCATCCCCGCGAGCAGCACCGAATCGAGGGGTTCGCCGAGCGGGCAGGTGGCGTCGGTTGCGGTGACGCTGCATCCCGCGACCGATCCAGTGTCGAAGGTTCCGGAGGAGAGGTGGAAGGTGACACTCCCCTGGCCGTAGCTCGCCGCCACGTCGTCGTTGCCGCTGCTGCCAACCAGGTAGAGCTGCGCGAAGCCCGTCGCCCCCGGCGGAGTCATCAAGCCGACGCTGACTTTGCCCGTGTCGCGGGTGTCGATGCCCCCGCTGTCGACGTTGTCGCCGTCGGCGCCCCCGACCAAGGTGTCCCCGCCGCCTTCGCCCAGCAGGACGTCGGCACCGCCGCCGCCGTAGATCGTCTGCGGAGTGGAGGTCCCGATGATGTAGTCGGAGAACGGGGTGCCGATCACGATCTCGAAGCTCTGGGCTTCGACTTCGTCGACGCCGCCGCCGAGGGACGCGAGGCCGTTGTTGGCGTTTTTCGCCCCCGCTCTCATGTCGAGACGGAGGCCGCGCTCGCCTCCCGGCGCGGGGAAGCCGGGAACGCTCACCGTCCCTTCGAACCCTGGCGTTACGCCGGTTGAGTAACTGAGCGCGTCGGTGCCGCCGCCGCTGTCGAAGATGCGGTCGATCGTCGAGTCGCCGCGGACGTAATCGTCGCCTTCCTGGCCGTCGATCGAGTCGCCACCAAAGCCCCCCGCCAGGCGGTCGTTACCAGGGCCGCCTTCGAGCAGATCGTCGCCAACCCCGCCGAAGAGCTGGTCGTCGCCGGGGCCGCCGCGGAGGATGTCGTTGCCGCGCTCGCCGAAGACGACGTCGTTGCCTTCGCCGCCTTCGAAGGTCTGGCTGCCGACGCCGAGGTGGCAGCCGTCGGGGCAAGAGGTCGAGGCGGTGATCGGTCCCGGGACGATCGTGTCGTCGCCGCCGCCGGCCTTGACGTCCTCGACGCCAGCCGGGGCGACGATCAGATCCGCGCACGGCGTGCCGTAGGTGGTGTCGCCGACGGTCGTCGGACCTTCCGCACAGCTCGGCGCCGCCGTGGCACCGCCCGGCAGCGACAGGGCCGCGAGCAGGCAGGCGAAGACGATTGCCGGGAGGAAACGCATCTCCCCCTTGATACCCCGAGCCCGCGCTTCGACTCGGTAGGACCTCAGCTCTTGGCGATCTCCAGGCGGATTTCCTTGCCTTTGAGCTTGGTGCCGTCGAGGAACTCGACGGTCCGCTCGGCCGCGTCCGGGTCGACCTCGACGAAGGAGAAGCGATGGAGGACGCGGACGTCGTGGACGGCCTCGTCGGGCAGGACGGCGCCCTCGCGCAGGGCCCAGCGCAGGTCCTCCTCGGCGATGCCGCTGCGCTCGCCGCGGTTGACGAAGAGCTTGACCGTCTTCGCCTTCTCCTCGCCGTCGCCGTTGCTAGTCGCCGGCGCCGGCTCGGCCTTGGGCTCGCGCTCGCGCTCGCGGCGCTCTCCCCGCTCGCGCTGTCGCCGCCGCGGCCGCGGCGCGTGCTCGAGCCGCTCCTCGGGGGTCTCCCACTCGCCGATCGTGGTGTTGACGTCGCGTTCGATCCTGGCGATCTCGTCCTTCTGGTCCGGCGTCACGAAGGTGATCGCCCGCCCCGTCCGCCCAACCCGGCCGGTCCGCCCGATCCGGTGCACGTAGGTCTCCGAGGAGTTCGGCACGTCGTAGTTGATGACGTGGGTGACGTGGTCGACGTCGAGCCCGCGGGCGGCGATGTCGGTCGCCACCAGCAGCCGCACCCGGTGGTCCTTGAAGGAGATCATCACCCCGTCGCGGACGCCCTGGCTGAGGTCGCCGTGCAGTGCCTTCACATCGAGGCCTTTGTCCTTGAGCAGCTTTTCCAGCTTCGAGGCGCCGATTTTGGTCCGGGTGAAGATGATCGCCTGCTCGGGTTCTTCGGTCTTCAGCAGCTCGACCAGGCGCGCCGCCTTCTCCTTGGCCGGGACCTCGACGTAGGCCTGCTGGATCGCGTCGACCGTAAGCGTTTCGGGAGTGATGCTGATCGTCGTCGGGTCGTACATGTAGCCCTCGGCGAGCTTCTGGATCGGCGGCGGCATCGTCGCCGAGAAGAGCGCCGTCTGGCGCCCGCTCGGGCACATCCGCAGGATCTTCTCGACGTCTTCGATGAAGCCAAGGTCGAGCATCTCGTCGGCCTCGTCGAGGACCACGTAGCGGGCCGCGGTGAGGACCAACGAGCGGCGCGACATCAGGTCCATCATTCGCCCGACGGTCGCCACCACCACGTGCGCCCCCGACCGCAGCTGCGACTGCTGCGAGCGGATCGGGGCGCCGCCGAAGACGGCGACGATTTCGATGTCGAGATGCTCGGCGTAGGAGCGCAGCGCCTGCGTTACCTGGATGCAGAGCTCGCGGGTCGGGGTGAGGACGATCGCCTGCACCTCGTTGTTTTCGGGATCGAGGTACTGCAGCAGCGGCAGCCCGAAGGCGGCGGTCTTGCCGGTCCCGGTCTGGGCCTGGCCGATCACGTCGTGGCCGCCGAGCAGCTCCGGGATCGCCTGCTCCTGGATCGGCGTCGGGTCCTGGTAGCCGAGCTCGTCCAGCGCCTGCTGGATGTCGGGCGAGAGGCCGAGGTCTTTGAAGGCGGTCACTTGATGCGAATTGAGAGCGAGGTGGTCAGGAGATGCGTGTTCAGGACGATGGGTCCAAGAGGAGCTTGCCGCTGGTGCGGCGGGCGATCAGGTCTTCGTGCGCCCGGGCCGCTTCGGAGAGCGGGTAGACCTCTCCGATCGTAACCGTCAGCTCACCTGCGGCGATTGCCGCGAAGAGGTCTTGGATCATCGGACCCAGCAGGTCTGGCCTGGCGAGCAGGTGGGCGAGCCAGAATCCGATCACCGACTTCGAGCCCCGCAACAGCGAGGCGGTCGAGATCTCGCGCTGCTCGCGGGAGGCGATCCCGAAGACGACCATCCGCCCCAGCGGGGCGAGAATTCCCATCTCCTCGTCAAAGGCATTGCCGCCGCTCATGTGGAGGACCGCGTCGACGCGCTTGCCGCCGTTGGCCTCGCGAATCGCCGCGCCGAGGTTCTCGGCGCGGGAGTCGACGGTCGCGTCGGCGCCGAGACCCTGCACCAGCTCGCGCTTCTCCGGACTCGAGGCAAGGCCGATTACCTTCGCTCCGGCGCGCTTGGCCAGCTGCACGGCCAGGGTCCCGGTACCGCCCGCGGCGGCCTCGACGACGATCGTCTCCCCCGGCTCGATTCGGGCGCAGCGGTGGACCAGCGCCAGCGCAGTCAGCCCCTGCAGCAGGCCGCCGGCCGCCTGGTCGTAGTCGACCTCGGGCGGAATCTCGATCAGCTGCGACTGCGGGACCGCCACCTTCTCGGCGTAGCCGCCGCTGCCGAGCAGGACGGCGACGCGGCGCCCGTCGTTGGTCTGACCGCTGATCTCCGCGCCGGGGATCAGCGGCAGGCTCTGCTCGGCGAGATAGTCGTTGCGGGAAGCGTGGGTGTCGGCGAAATTGACGCCGCTGCGTTTCACATTGACGACGATCTCGCTCAGCTTCGGCGACGGATCCGGCACCTCGAGGTACTGAAGGACCTCCGGGCCGCCGAACTCCTCGATTTGAATCGCTTTCACGGCCGCGCAGTCTCGCAGGGCGGCCGCCGGGGTGCGGCGTGACGAGGACGCCTGTCGTCCTCCTGTCATCTACGCTCCCAGCGGATGGCGCTCACGGTTGTTGGATCAATCGCGTTCGACGCGGTCACGACCCCGTTCGGGGAACGCGAGCGCATGCTCGGGGGCGCCGCCGTGCACTTCTCGCTGGCGGCCAGCTTCTTCACCGAGGTGCGGCCGGTCGGGCCGGTTGGCGACGACTTCGGCGCCGAGCAGTTCGAGGTATTGGAGCGACGCGGGATCGCCTGCGACGACATCGAGCGGGTCGCGGGCGGCCAGTCCTTCTTCTGGCGCGGCCGCTACGAGTACGACCTCAACGTCGCCCACACCGAGGACACTCAGCTCGGCGTCTTCGGCGAGTTCGAGCCAAAGCTCTCCGCCGCCGCCCAGGCTGCCGACACCCTCTTCCTCGCCAATATCCAGCCCGACCTGCAGCGCCAGGTCCGCGCCCAATGCACCGGCGCCCGGCTCAGCGGCCTCGACTCGATGAACCTCTGGATCGAAACGGCAAAGGAGTCGCTGACCGCGGCGATCCGCGAGGTCGACTGCCTCGTCGTCAACGACGCCGAGATCCGGATGCTTACGGCTGAGTCCAACCTCGCCCGCGCCGCCCGCGCGGTGATGGAGATGGGACCGCGGGCGGTGATCGCCAAGCAGGGCGAGTACGGCGCCGCGCTCTTCACCGGGGATGGCTTCTTCGCCCTGCCGGGCTTCCCGCTCGAGGACGTGCGCGACCCGACCGGCGCCGGCGACAGCTTCGCCGGCGGCTTCTTCGGCTACCTCGACAGCGTCGAGGGCGAGCTCAGCGACGCCGAGCTGCGGCGGGCGATGGGCTACGGCACCGTGCTCGCCTCCTTCAACGTCGAAGAGTTCGGGACCGAGCGGGTCTCGCGGCTCAGCCGCGAGGAGATCGACGAGCGCTTCGAGGCGCTGCGGGGCATGACGCAGTTCGAGAGCCCGGGCGTTCGCACCCCGTAGACTTCCTTCCTCCGACCGACCCAGTCACCAAGGAGGGGCGATGGCCACCGAGCAGCAGACGCAGGACCCGACCGCCGGGAACGCCAACGCCTCCAGTGACTCCGGGAACGGCGGCAAGGACTCGCTGACGGTCACCGACAACCGCACCGGCAAAACGTACGAGCTGCCGATCTCTGACGGCACCGTGCGGGCGATGGACCTGCGCCAGATCAAAGTCGACGAGGATGAATTCGGGATGCTGGCCTACGACCCGGCCTTCACCAACACCGCCTCCTGCCGCTCGGCGGTCACCTACATCGACGGCGCCGCCGGGATCCTCGAACACCGCGGCTACTCGATCGAGCAGCTCTGCGAGCGCTCGACCTTCCTCGAGGTCGCCTACCTGTTGATCTTCGGCGAGCTGCCGACCGCCCCCCAGCTCGACCGCTGGATCTTCGACATCACCCACCACACCTTCGTCCACGAGGACCTCAAGCACTTCTTCGAGGGCTTCCGCTACGACGCCCACCCGATGGGGATGCTGCTCGCCGGGGTCGGTGCGCTCTCGACCTTCTACCCCGACGCGAAGCAGATCGGCGACCCCGAAGAGCGCTACATGGCCGCGGTGCGGCTGATCGCCAAGGTCCCGACCCTCGCCGCCTTCTCCTACCGCCACAACATGGGGCTCCCCTACGTCTACCCGGACAACGACCTCAACTTCCAAGAGAACTTCCTCTCGATGATGTTCAAGAAGACGGAAGACCGGCACATTCCGAAGGAGGCCCTGGCGAAGGCGCTGGACGTCCTCTTCATCCTCCACGCCGACCACGAACAGAACTGCTCGACGAACGCGGTGCGCGGCGTCGGCTCCTCTGACGTCGACCCCTACTCGGCGGTCGCGGCCGGCGTCGCGGCGCTCTACGGGCCGCTGCACGGCGGCGCCAACGAGGCGGTGTTGCGGATGCTGCGGCGGATCGAGTCGGCCGAGAACATCCCCGACTTCCTCGAGCGGGTGAAGCAGCGCGAGGAGAAACTGATGGGCTTCGGCCATCGGGTCTACAAGAACTACGACCCCCGCGCCCGGATCATCCAGCAGCACATGGACGAAGTGTTCGAGGCGACCGAGTACAACCCGCTGGTCGAGATCGCCCGCGAGCTGGAGAAACACGCCCTCGCCGACGACTACTTCACCGAGCGCAAGCTCTACCCGAATGTCGACTTCTACTCGGGGATCATCTACGAGGCGATGGGGGTGCCGACCGACATGTTCACGGTCATCTTCGCCATCCCCCGCACCGCCGGCTGGGTCGCCCAGTGGATGGAGATGCAGGAAGACCCGGAGAAGAAAATCGCCCGCCCGCGGCAGATCTACACCGGCGCGCGCGAGCTGGAGTACAAGCCGATCGAGCAGCGCGAGGGGCCGGAGAAAATCGTCGGCCCGCCGGCGCGGCGCCCGAAACGCCCGCGGCGCGGGGCCTGAGCCCAAGTAGTGGGACTTTTCCCCGCATAGCGGTGATAACTCCCACCACTCGTTAGCCTCGCCCCCGTGTCTCGTTGGAAGTTGACCGTCCGCCACGGGTCGGACGTCGATCACGTGCAGTTCGACGACCTCGCCGAGGCCGTCGCGGCGATGCGTGAGCGGGCACTGGCGATCCGCAGCGAGGGGCCTATGCGGCCGGTGCAGTCGCTGCGGGACTACGCGCCTGGCGACCAGGTCAACGCGCGGCTGCAGCTGAGCGGACGCGGGCTCTTCCGCAAGCCGGTGGCGGGGGTCGACGTGCGCGGGGACGGGACGTTCGTGCCGTTCAAGGGCGGGGTAGTGCGGGAGGAGCTCGACCCGACCGCCCACGACACTCCGTTCGACCTCGTGCGCGAAACTCTCGAGGCAGAGACCTGATGAGCACCCTCGAAACTGAGATCCCGAAAGGCAGCTACGCCGCCGGCGAGCGGGTGAAGCTGCCCGCGGGCGCCGCGCCGCCCTTCACCGTCTTCATCAACGGGATCGAGCAGGGCAAGGAGACCTACCGGATCGAAGGCGGCGAGATCGTCTTCAAGCGCCCGATCGTCAAGGAGAAGGTCGGGACGGGCCGCTGGCTGGCGATGTACCTCGGCCTCTTCGGCACCTACCGCAAGAACGAGACGATCGACCTCCAGTTCACGAAGGGCGGCAAGGTCGAGCTCCGCTCTGACCTCCCGGTGATCCCCTACGCCGAGGGCGAGGGACCGTGAACATCGGCTTCCTCCTCCTCTGCGACTACAGCGAGGCCGTCAACGGCAAGCTCTACCTGACCGGCGGCGGCTGGAACGTCCTCCGCCTCCCCGAGCTGCCCGCCGAGTGGTCCTTCTCGATCGGCCTCGGCATCGACATCGCCTGGCACGAGACCAACAGCCCCCACGAGCTCATAGTCACCGTCCAGGACCCCGACGGCGTCGAGCTCGGCGACGGCCTCACCGCCAACTTCGAGACCGGCCGCCCCCCCGGCCTTCCCGAAGGCCAAGAGCAGCGCCTGGTCATGTCGATCGCCGCCACCGCCGCCTTCACCACCGCCGGCCCCCACGCCGCCGTCGTCGTGGTCAACGGCGAGGAGCTGGGCCGCGCCCGCTTTTACCTGATGGAGGAAGACCCAGGCGAGGTCGGCCTGGCCTGACTCCGCGCTTCGGTCCCCTATTGGGGCCCGAACTTCGGAGTCGCTAGTCGAACACGTAGAGCAGCAGGAAGGCGATCACTGCGAAGGCGGCGCCGGCGGCTTGGATGCCGCGGTCGCCGGCGATGATGCCTGACATCGAGCGGTCGTCATTGCGGTCGTAGATCAGGTAGAGGTAGCGGAAGATGCCGTAGACGACGGGCGGGATCGTGAGCATCATCTTGCTGCCGACGAGCGGCGAGTTGACGGTGTAGATCGCGTAGCTGATCACCGTGCCGGTGGTGACCATCGAGACCATCTGGTCGAGGAAGGGCAGCGAGTAGTGCTCGAGGACCGGCCGGGTCGAGGTGCCCTCGTGGAGCTCGGAGACCGCCTCCTGGCGGCGCTTGGTGAAGCCGAGGAAGGCGGCGAGCATGCCGGTGCAGAGGATCAGCCATTCGGAGGCGTGGGCGTCGACGGCGCTGGCGCCGGCGGCGACGCGGAGGATGAAGAGCCCCGCCAGCGTCATCACGTCGATGATCACGATCTGCTTGAGGCCGAGGCTGTAGGCGACCTGGGCGATCCCGTAGCCGACCACCATCAGGCCGACCTGCCAGTTGACGGTGAAGGCGATCGCGATCGCGACGAGGGCAAGGGCCGGAGCGATCAGTTTCGCCGCGCCCTCTGAGAGCTCCCGCGCCGCCAGCGGGCGGAAGCGCTTCTTCGGGTGCTTGCGGTCGAGCTCGACGTCGATCAGGTCGTTGACGAAGTAGCCGGCGCTGGAGATCAGGCAGAAGGCGACAAAGGTGATGAACGCCTCCAGCACCTCGTGGGACTGGTTGAACTTGCCGGAGAAAAGCAGGCCGGCAAACACGAAGACGTTTTTGATCCACTCCTTCGGCCGGCCGGTCTTGATCGCCGCCCGCAGCGGCGTCCGGCGCGGCACCACCTCTCCCGTCTCGGGCTCGTGCGAGCGGCCTGGCTCGGCCGGCACGGTGGGCTGTTCGGAGGTGATCGTTTCCATCGAAGAGCGCGGCTCAGGCACCTTCACCAGCTACCCAGCCTCGGGATGAAGTCGCGAAAGGGTACCGCCGGGCGGGGTCAATCCCGGTTCTCGCCCTGGCCCTGGGAAGAAGCCCTTCTGGCTGCACCGGTGAACGTAGAGAGGAAATCGCTCAATGCCAGACCTTCAGCGAGGTTGACCGAGAGGGGCCGCCGAGCGTCTTCACGCAGCTGGCGACGACGCGCTTCCTCCTTGGCGTGCCAGGGATCTCGTCGCCCGGCTTGGGAGGTTCTTCGATTCGAGGACACGCCAGGCGCTACCAGTGCACGCCTTTCATCAGGTGCGCGAAGGCGACGGCCTCGGTTGAGGGGGCTTTGTCGCGCGCCTCCTCTCGCTTGCCTTTCGCCGCCTGTGAGTCGGGGAAGAGCTTGTAGGCGGTGTTGAGGATCGAGTCGCTGGCTTTCGGGGCGACCGCGTACATCAGCTCGCCCATCGTGCCGAGGCGGGTCGCGACCTTCTTCGGCCGCCGGATCATCGCCTTGGCGATCATCTCCGCCGCCTCCTCCGGCGTGATCGCCGGGAACATGTCGTACATCCGGGTCGGCGCGATCATCGGCGTCCGCACCAGCGGCATGTGGATCGTGGTGATGTGGACGTTGTCGTCGACGACCTCGGAGGCGATCACCCGGCTGAACGCATCCAGCGCCGCCTTCGAGGCGACGTAAGCGGAGAACCGGGGTGGGTTCGTCTGCGTTCCGATCGAGCTGATGTTGATGATGTGGCCGTGCTTGCGCGCCCGCATCGCCGGCAGCAGCGCCAGGATCAGCCGCACCGAGCCGAGGTAGTTGAGCTGGATCGTGCGCTCGAAGTCGTGGTAGCGGTCGTAGGAGAGGGCGATCGAGCGACGGATCGAGCGGCCGGCGTTGTTGACGAGGATGTCGACGTGGCCGTGGTAGGTGAGGACCTCCTCGGCCATCCGCTCGATGTCCTCGATGTCGGAGAGGTCGCACTGGTGGATGTGGGCGGTGCCCCCTGCGGCGACGATCTCGTCTTTGGTCTCCTCCAGCTTGTCGAGCGAACGGGCGACCAACAGCACGGTCGCCCCCGCATCGGCGACCTTGACCGCGGTCGATTTGCCGATTCCCGAGGAGGCGCCGGTGATCAGCACCACTTTGCCCCGCACCGCGGCTGAGAGCGAGCGGTCGCGGAAGAGGTCGGGGTCGAGGTTGCGCTCCCAGTAGTCCCAGACCCGCGGCGCGTAGCTCTCCAGCGGCGGCACCTCAATCCCGGAACCTTTGAGCGCTTTCTGCGTTTTGGTCGAGTCGAAGCTGGTCGGGTAGTCGACGTAGGAGAGCATCTCCGGCGGCAAGCCGAGCTGGTTCAGCGCCACCTTGGCGGCCCGCTTCGCGGGCGGCAGGAGCTTCAGCGCCGTCCGCACCGCCCCCGTCGCCGGCTCGGTCACGTCGCTGTCGAGCCGCACAGTCATCTGCGGCGCGTCTGCCGCCTTGGCAAAGAGGTTGATCACTTCGCCGGCCGAGTGCGGGTTTGGATCGGTGAGGTGGAAGGCGCGGCTGTTCAACCGCGGTTTGTGGGCAATGTGGTCGATCGCCGCGGCGACGTAGTCGACCGGGACGATGTTGATCTCGCCGCCCTCGATCCCGACGATCGGCAGCCAGGAGGGCGCCACCCGCCGCAGCCGTTGCAGGGTCTTGAAGAAGTAGTAAGGGCCGTCGATCTTGTCGATCTCACCCGTGCGCGAGTCGCCGACGACGATCCCCGGCCGATAGACCCGCCAGGGCCGCTGGCACTCGTCGCGGACCAACCGCTCGGACTCGTGCTTGGTGCGGAAGTAGGGGTTGTTGTCGAGCTTTTCCGCCTCATCGAACATGTCCTCGGTCCAGACGCCCTTGTAGAGGCCGGCGGCGGCGATCGAGCTGACCTGGTGGAAGCAGCCGGCCTCGAGCGCGCCGGCGAGCTCGATCGCGTGGCGCGTGCCCTCGACGTTGGCGATCTCCTGGGCTTCCGCATCCGCGGTGAGGTCGTAGATCGCGGCCAGGTGGAAGAAGTGTTTGATCTCGCCCCGCATCGCCACCAGGTCCTCCTCTGAGACACCGAGTCCAGGCTGGGAGAGATCGCCGGTGATCGGGACGATGCGGGCGCCGTCGGCGCCGAGGCTGGTGCGCAGCTCCTCCAGCCGCCCGCGCGAGCCGGCCCGCACGAGGGCGTAGACGGTCCCCTCCCGCTGCAGCAATTTCTCGACCAGGTTGCGGCCGATGAAGCCCGTGGCGCCGGTGACGAAATAGCTCATCGGGTACCAGGGTATCTCTATGCGGCTGCCGATAAACCTCTTTCCTTAGACTGCGAACGAGAGATGCCAGAGACGGCCACCGTGCAGATCCCAATGCCCGAGATGGGCGAGTCGGTGACCGAGGGCATCGTCCTCGAGTGGCACGTGGCCGAGGGCGACGCCGTCAAAGAGGGCGACACGATCGTTGAGGTCTCCACCGACAAGGTCGACGCCGAGGTGCCGGCGCCGATGGACGGGGTGATCACGAAACTGGTTGCTCAGGTTGACGACGAGGTTCCTGTGGGGGCTCCGTTGGCTGAGATGGAGGCTGGCGATGGGACGGCCGAGGGACAGGGCGCTGGGGCCGCGGGTCCTGCCGCCGCAGGGGACCCACCGTCTCCTGCAGCTACGCAGGAGACGGTCCCCCCTACGACGTCACCCACGGCAGAGACGTCTAACGGCGGGAACAATGGGGGCGGCAACGGGAGCGCTGATGTGAAAGCGACGCCGCTTGCTCGGAGAGTTGCTGAAGCCAACGGAGTTGATCTTGCTTCGGTTAGTGGCTCGGGACCAGGCG
Organism: Solirubrobacterales bacterium; assembly: GCA_035940865.1. Lineage (GTDB taxonomy): Bacteria > Actinomycetota > Thermoleophilia > Solirubrobacterales > 70-9 > VAYN01. The sequence goes on along the minus strand of DASZEL010000001.1, from coordinate 41,905 downwards.
CGAAGGTGACCAAAGAGGATGTGCTGGCGGCGGACGGAGGTGGCAACGGCGCCAGCGCTGCCGCTCCCACCCAGGGCGAGGCGAAGCAGCTGCGGGGGGCTGCAGCGATGCTGGCGAATGCGATGGATGAAAGTCGGGCGGTGCCTACGGCCACCTCGTTCCGGACTATTGCTGTCGACACGCTGGATGCGAAACGGCGGGCGATCAATGCGGTGCTGAAGGACCGGGGGTTGAAGGTCTCCTTCACCCATCTGGTCGCTTGGGCGATCGTCGAGGCGGCTAAAGAGTTCCCGGTGATGGTGCGGGTGTTCGCCGAGCAGGACGGGAAGCCGTTTGCGATCGAAGGGGGTCCGATCAACCTCGGGATCGCCGTCGACGTCGAGAAAAAGGACGGCTCCCACAGCCTCATGGTCCCGGCGATCAAGGGGGCCGACGAGCTCGACTTCACCGGCTTCCACTCCAGCTTCGAAGAACTGATCGCGAAGACGCGCGAGAACAGGCTCTCCGCCGACGACTTCCAGGGCACCAACATCAGCCTCACCAATCCCGGCGGGATCGGGACGATGGCCTCGGTGCCGCGGCTGCTCGCCGGCCAGAGCGCGATCATCGCCACCGGCTCGATTGCCTACCCGCCGGAGTGGAGCCACGCCTCCCCAGAACGGCTCAAGCAGCTCGGTGTTTCGAAAGTGATGACGCTGACCTCGACCTACGACCACCGCGTCATCCAGGGCGCCGAGTCGGGCGCCTTCCTGCGCCGGGTCGAGCAGCTGCTGCAGGGCGAGGACGACTTTTACGAGTCGGTGGCCAAAGACCTCGACTTCGAGTCCCCCGCCGTCGTCACCAACGCCCACCCGGCCAGCGCCTCGGCGCCGCCGCTGAGCGCCGCCGCGCCCAGCGCGGAACCGACCACCGCCCCGGGCCAGATCGACGAAGAGCTGCTGCAGGCGGTGCAGGCGGCGACCTCGCTGCTGAAGGCCTACCGGACCCACGGCCATCTGGCGGCGCAGCTAGATCCCCTCGGCTCAGAGCCGAAGGGCGACCCGGCCCTGCAGCCGGAGAACGTCAACCTGACCCCGGAGCTGATGGCGAAGATCCCGGCCTCGATCCTGCGGATCGGCGTTCCGGGGGAGACCCTGTTGGAGGCGCTACCGCGGATGCGCAGCGCCTACTGCGACACGATCGGCTACCAGTTCGAGCACCTCTCCTCCCATCAGCAGCGGATCTGGCTGCGGGAGATGATCGAGACGGGGGCGCACCGCCAGCCGCTCAGCGATGAGGAGAAAAAACGGCTGCTCGACCGGCTGATCGACGTCTTCCAGTTCGAGCGCTTCCTCGAGAAAGCGTATTTGGGGCAAAAGATGTTCTCGATCGAGGGGCTCGACGTGATCGTGCCGATGCTCGACGAAGCGGTGACGCTGGCGCAGCGGGCCGGAGCCGACGAGGTTGTCTTCGGGATGGCCCACCGCGGTCGCCTCAGCGTGCTCGCCCACAACCTCGGTCGCTCGGTCGAATCGATCCTCGCCGAGTTCGAGGGATCGAAGCGGATCGAGGCGGTCAAGGCGGTCGCCGCGATCCCCCACGGCGGCACCGGCGACGTCAAGTATCACTACGGCCACCGCGGCACCTACGAGACCGCCGACGGCAAGAAGATCTCCGTCCGCCTGTACCCGAACCCGAGCCACCTCGAGTTCGTCGACCCGGTCGTCACCGGCGGCACGCGCTTCCTCCAGCAGGACTTCGAGGGCCCGAACCTGACCCATGACTTCAAGCGCGCGGTGCCGGTGCTGCTGCACGGCGACGCCGCCTTCCCCGCCCAGGGCGTGGTCGCCGAGACGCTCAACCTGCAGTCGCTGAAGGGCTACACGACCGGTGGCACGATCCACGTGATCCAGAACAACCAGGTCGGCTTCACCACCGACCCCGGCGAGGCCCGCTCCACCCCCTACGCCGCCGACATGGCGAAGGGCTTCAACGTCCCGATCATCCACGTCAACGCCGATGACGTCGAGGCCTGCGTCGGCGCCATGCGGCTGGCGATGGCCTACCGCGAGCGCTGGTGCCGCGACGTCGTCATCGACGTGATCGGCTACCGCCGCTTCGGCCACAACGAGACCGACGAGCCCGCCTACACCCAGCCGACGATGGCGACGAAGATCAAGAGCCACCCGCCGGTCTCCGAGATCTACGCGGAGAAGCTGATCGAAGAGGGCACGGTCTCCGCCGAGCAGGTCGGCCAGACCTCTGACGAGCGCCACTCGGAGATGTCGGGTGCGCTCAAAGGCCTGCGCGAGAAGATGGAGGCGGGCGAGTACGAGGACCCGACCGTTACCGGTGCCACCACCCAGACCGGCGAACTGCTCGACCGCACCGCCAGCCCGCCCGTCCACACCGCGGTTGAGGCCGAGAAGCTGCGGGCGATCAACGAGGCGCTGCTGAAGACGCCGGAGGGCTTCAACGTCCACCGCAAGCTGCGCCGGCCGCTGGCGCGCCGGGTCGAGGCGCTCGAGCAGGGCGCGGTCGACTTCGGCCAGGCGGAGTCGCTCGCCTTCGGCACCCTGCTGACCGAGGGCGTCCACATCCGCCTCACCGGCCAGGACACCGAGCGCGGCACCTTCTCCCATCGCCACCTCGTCCTCCACGACGAGAACACCGGCCTCAAGTACACGCCGATCCAGAACCTCGAGGACGCCTCGGCGCCCTTCGAGCTCTACAACAGCCCGCTCTCGGAGATCGCCTGCCTCGGCTTCGAGTACGGCTACTCGGCCGCGAATCCCAACGCGCTCGTCCTCTGGGAGGCCCAGTTCGGCGACTTCGCCAACGCCGCCCAGGTGATCATCGACAGCTTCATCGTCTCCGGCGAGTCGAAGTGGGGCCAGCAGACGCGGCTGACGCTGCTGCTGCCGCACGGCTACGAGGGCTCGGGCCCCGAGCACTCCAGCGCCCGGATCGAGCGCTTCCTCGCCCTCGGCGCCGAGGGCAACATCCGCATCGCCTACCCGACCACCGCCGCCCAGTACTTCCACCTGCTGCGCCGCCAGGCGCTGATCAAGAAGCCGCGGCCGCTGATCGTCTTCACCCCGAAGGGGCTGCTGCGACTCGATCGAGCCACCGCCGACCTCGAGCAGCTGACCGACGGCGAACTGCAGTTCATCCTCGACGACCCGACCGCGGCTGAGCGCCGGGAGAAGGTCGAGCGCCTCGTCCTCTGCACCGGCAAGGTCTACTACGACATGGACGCCAACGAGCGCCGTGGCGCCGCCGAGAACGTGGCGATCGCCCGGGTCGAGGTCCTCTACCCCTTCGCCAAGGAACAGCTGGAGCGGCTGATCGCCTCCTACCCGAACCTGAAGGAGATCGCCTGGGTCCAGGAGGAGCCGCGCAACATGGGCGCCTGGAAGGTGATGTCGCGGCGCATGCCGTCGGTCCTTCCCGAGGGCGTCGCCCTCACCTACATCGGCCGCCAGGGTCGCGCCAGCCCGGGAGAGGGCTACTCCGGCGCCCACGCGCGCGAGCAGGAGCGGATCGTTCTCACCGCGCTGACGCCTGGCGCCTGAGCTGCTGTGGCGAGGCGACCGTTCGAAAAGCCCGTGCCGGGCGAGCTGTTCGTCTGGGTGAAGCGCCTCTCCTGGATCGAGCTGGGGATCTTCGCCGGGCTGATCGCCTTCTGGTTGCTGCCCGGCTTCGACGTCGAGACGATGCTCTTCGGCTGGGCCCACGGGCTCGGCTTCGTCGCCCTCTGCGTGCTGATCTGGGTCGCCTGCATCCGCAAGGAGGCCCCCTACACCCTGCTCGCCGCCACCCTGACGCCGGTCGGCCCGGTGGGGAGTGTGATCGGTATCGAGCTGATCGAGCGCAAGGGCTGGGGGATTGGGGAACGGCCCGGTTCGCAGAAGCGAGTGACACAAACCGCGCCTGAACGCAGCTAAAACGCTCGACTGAGCTTGACCGTGCGTGATCCAGCCGCTATAGCTAAACCCTGACTGTTCCTCAGGGCAGTCCCGCCAGGGGGAACGGCCGCGTCGGCATCCCTCCCTGGCTACCGACGCGCAGGTGCAGCGAGGGTCGCGCGGACCCCCCTGCCTCCCGCGGCCCCGCTGCGCCTACCCTTTTTCGTCTCTGAGCTTCCGCAGCACGGTCTGAAGGATGCCGCCGTTGAGGAAGTAGCCGACCTCGTTCGGCGTGTCCAGCCTCACCGTCGCGGTGAACTGCTGCTCGCTGCCATCGTCGGCACGGGCGGTCACCGCCACCTCTTTGGCGCGCCCCTCTTCGAGGTCGCCGAAGTCGAAGGTCTCTTCGCCGGTGAGGCCGAGCGAGGCGACGCTCTCGCCCGCGGCGAACTGCAGCGGCAGCACCCCCATCCCGATCAGGTTGGAGCGGTGGATGCGCTCGAAACTCTCGGCGATCACGGCGCGGACGCCGAGCAGTTTCGTTCCCTTCGCCGCCCAGTCGCGCGATGAGCCGGAGCCGTACTCCTTGCCCGCAAGCACGACCAGCGGCACGCCTTCCTCGGCATAGGCCGTCGCGGCGTCATAGATGGTGGTCTCCCCACCGTCGGGGAAGTGGCGGGTGAACCCTCCGGCTTTCTCGACCAGCTGGTTGCGGAGGCGGATGTTGGCGAAGGTGCCGCGGATCATCACCTCGTGGTTGCCGCGGCGGGCGCCGTAGGAGTTGAAGTCCTTGACCTCGACCCCCTGCTCGGTCAGCCAGCGGCCGGCGGGGCTGTCGCGTTTGATCGCGCCGGCCGGGGAGATGTGGTCGGTGGTGATCGAGTCGCCGAGCAGCGCCAGCGCCCGCGCCCCGGCGATCGGCTCAACCCCTGGCGCCTCGGCCGGCATCTGCTCGAAGAAGCTGGGGCGGCGGACGTAGGTCGAGTCGGGCCAGGTGTAGCGGTCGCCGGAGGGGACGTCGACCTCGTTCCACATCTCGTCGCCCTCGAAGACCTCGGCGTAGTTGCGCCTGAACATCTCTGAGGCGACCGAGTTGCCAACGACCTGCTTGATCTCCTCGGCGCTCGGCCAGATGTCGCGCAGGAACACGGGCTCCCCGTCCTGCCCCTCCCCCAACGGCTCGTCGGCGAGGTTGATGTCCATCCGGCCGGCAAGCGCGTAGGCGACAACCAGCGGCGGGCTCGCCAGGTAGTTGGCCTTGACGTCCTGGTTGATCCGGCCCTCGAAGTTGCGGTTGCCCGAGAGCACCGCGCAGACCGCCAGGTCCTTCTCGGCGATCGCCGCGGAGATCTCCGGCGCCAGCGGGCCCGAGTTGCCGATGCAGGTGGTGCAGCCGTAGCCGACGAGGTTGAACTGGAGGGCGTCGAGGTGCTTGGTCAGGCCCGCCTGCTCGAGGTACTCGGTGACGACGGTGGACCCGGGAGCCAGCGAGGTCTTCACCCAGGGCTTGCGCTGCAGCCCGCGCCCGACGGCGTTGCGGGCGAGCAGGCCGGCGCCGATCATCACGCTCGGGTTGGAGGTGTTGGTGCAGCTGGTGATCGCGGCGATGACGACGCTGCCGTGGTCGAGCTGGAAGCTGCTGCCGTCGGGCATCTGCACCTCGATCTCGTCGCCGCGGCGGTTGGCGAGGCTCGTTGCCTGCGGGTTAGGCCCGCTCTCGACCGGATACGGCTTGCTGCCCTCGTCGTCGTGTTCCTCGGCGGGAGGATCGGAGGCCGGGAAAGACTCCATGCTCGCCTCGTCGGCCGGGCTCACCTGCTTCTCGACCGCGTCGGGCTGCAGCTCCGACAACGCCTCGAGGAACGCGACCTTGGCCTGCGCCAGCGGCACCCGGTCCTGCGGCCGCTTCGGGCCGGCGATGCTCGGCTCGACGTCACCGAGGTCGAGTTCCAGCAGGTCGGAGAAGACCGGGTCCTCGGAGCTCCCGTCGTGGCCCGCGTCATGGAACATGCCCTGCGCGCGGGCGTAGGCGTCGACCAGCTCGATCGTCTCGGTCGGGCGACCGGTGAGGTCGAGATAGCGCAGCGTCTCGGCGTCTACGGGGAAGATCGCGCAGGTCGAGCCGAACTCCGGCGACATGTTGCCGAGGGTGGCGCGGTCGGCGAGCCCCAGGGTCGGCAGGCCCGGGCCGAAGAACTCGACGAACTTGGAGACGACGCCGCGCTCACGCAGCATCTCGGTGACGGTGAGGACGAGGTCGGTCGCCGTCGCCCCCTCGGGCAGTTCGCCTGAGAGCTTGAAGCCGACGACCTGCGGCAGCAGCATCGAGATCGGCTGGCCCAGCATCGCCGCCTCGGCCTCGATCCCGCCAACGCCCCAGCCGAGGACGCCAAGCCCGTTGACCATCGTCGTGTGAGAGTCGGTGCCTACGAGCGTGTCGGGGTAGGCCTGCAGCGTGCCGCCGTTATCGCGGCTGTAGACGACCTGGGCGAGGTACTCGAGGTTGACCTGGTGGCAGATCCCGGTCGCCGGCGGGACGACGCGGAAGTTGTCGAAGCTCTGCTGGCCCCACTTGAGGAACGAGTAGCGCTCGCGGTTGCGCTCGAAGTCGTGCTCGGCGTTGACAGCGAAGGCGCGCTCGTTGCCGAAGGCGTCGACCTGGACCGAGTGGTCGATCACCAGATCGACGTCGACCAGGGGGTTGATCGCCGCCGGGTTGCCGCCGATCTCCTCCATCGCGTCGCGCATCGCCGCCAGGTCGACGACCGCGGGGACGCCGGTGAAGTCCTGCATGAGGACTCGCGCGGGCTGGAAGGGGATCTCGACGCTCGGCTCGGCGGCGGCGTCCCAGGAGGCGATCGCCTCGACGTCGGCGGCACTGACCGAGGTCCCGTCCTCCAAGCGGAGCACGTTCTCCAGCAGGACCTTGATCGAGTACGGCAGGCGGGCGACGTCGAAGCGGTCCTGGAGGGCGTCGAGGCGGTAGATCTCGAACTCGCGCCCTCCGACGGAGAGGGTGGACCGGGCGCCGAAGGAATCGCTGCTCACGACTCCATCCTAGGCAACTGTCACCGCTTGTCGGTCGGGTGCCCTTTGGCGATCGCTTCGGCTGACTTCTGGCCGACGCTGCCGCTTTGAGCTTTGACGCTCAGGGAGGGGCTGACCAGGGCGAGGTGGGCGGCTGCCCGTTGCTGGAGGGGGGCGATGGTCACCTCCGCCTTGTTGTGCTCGATGGCTCTGACGGTGGCTTTGCCGACCTGCTCGGAGGTGCCGGTGCCCATGCCGGGCGGGGCCTTGGAGCCGGCGTCGGCGAACATGCCGGCGTCGCGGATGAAGCCGGGAGCGACTACGGAGACGCCTATGCCTTTGGGAGCGAGGTCGCCGCGGAGGCCGAGGGCAAAGCCGCGGAGGCCGAACTTGGTGGCGTTGTAGATCGAGCTGCGCGGGCTGGCGGCCTTGCCCGAGAGGGAGGAGACGAAGACGAGGTGGCCGCTGCCGACTTCGACCATCGCGGGGTAGAGGGCGTGGGCCAGGAGCATCGGGGCCTCCAGGTTGACTCGGAGGGCGCGCTTTACCTGGTCGGGGGTGAAATCGGCTAGCCATCCGGCGGCTGGAAGGCCGGCGTTGGCGATCAGGATCTCGGTGCCTGCGGCTTCGGCGGCCAGGCGCTCGGCGGCCTCAGGGTCGGCCAGGTCGGCGGGAAGGACGGCGTGGCCGCTGCCGGGAAGCTCGGCGGCGAGCGTCTCGAGAGCCTCACGGTTGCGGGCGCTCAGCGTCACCTGCGCTCCCCGCTCGGCCAGTGCCCGCGCGATCGCTCTTCCAAGGCCTCCCGTCGCGCCCGTGAGGAGCGCTTTTCGGCCCGAAAGGTTCATCCCAAGGCGCAAGCTACCAGCCGTCGCGTCGAACAGAACCTTGATGGGTGCGGGATTCTCGACCAAATATTTGCGTTTTGTGAGCACGCCGCCGGGCAATGCGCTACATTCTCCGCGTTCGATCACCGTAACGCCGAATCCCAAGCGCCAAGGGCGCGATGGGAGCGGGGGAACCACGTTTTCGGGCCGAGCCCACCGATCAGGTGGGGGCGCAAGCTCCTTTCGCGCTAGGCCGACAGCTAACCCCGTAGGCCGACGAAGGAGAATCGGTTTGCGCCACAACTTCAGGCTGGCTGGGCTTGCGTTCGTGCTCGCCATCTTCGCCACCGTTTTGATCGCCCCGGGCGGCGCCGCCGCGCGTTGCAACGGCGGCGGCCTTTCCCCTGCCGAAGTCGACGTCTGCACGCCGACCGCGAAAGCGAAGCTGCTCGGCAACGGGATGCTGGTCCCGCCGAAGAGCGCTCCGCCCCGTGTCAAAGCGGTAATCGCTGCGGCGAACAAGATCCGCAGCAAGCCCTACATCTGGGGCGGCGGCCACGCCCGCTGGAACGACCGCGGCTACGACTGCTCCGGCTCTGTCTCCTTCGCCCTCCACGGCGGCCGCTTCCTCGAAAGCCCCCTCCCCTCCGGTCCGATGGAGAGCTGGGGTGAAGAAGGCGAAGGCCGCTGGATCACCGTCTACGCCAACTCCGGCCACGCCTACGCCGTGATCGCCGGCTACCGCTGGGACACCTCCGGCGACAGCGGCGGCGAAACGGGTCCTCGCTGGCACGCGGATCTGCGGGACAACGTCGGGTTCGTAGCGCGCCACCCCGCTGGGTACTAAGCAAGCGCGCTTGTAGGAGGGGTGGGTACACCCCCTCTCTCAACTTCTTTGGGTGATCGTGGACTGTCGGTCCGCGATTGCTGGTGCCCAAAAAGTACAAGCCGTTCGGGGGTGTACCCACCCCTCTAGCAACACGCAGCTACGGGACGCCGGGTGCCGCAGCTACCCCGCAGAAGCGAGCCGTTGCTCGTCCCTAGCTACCGGTTCACGGGAGGGGGTTGGTGACCCCCTGAACGGCTTGTACTTTTTTGGGCGTCCACGCTCACGGACCGAAAGCTGCGGCTCCACCCAAACAAGTTGAGAGAAGGGGGTCACCAACTCCCTCCCCCCGAGCCCCGTCCATCCGGCACTACTCCACAACGGCTAAGCCTCAAGGGCCACTTTGTCCTTGCTTTCCGCGCCGCTAGGGATAACTTCCCAGGCATAGAGGGAGCAGCGGTAGACATACGTTTGTCCGGCCTCGCCAAGAAGTACGGGGAGGTGGTTGCGGTCGCTGGGATCGATTTGGAGATCGCACGGGGGGAGTTCTTCACGATGCTGGGGCCGTCGGGCTCCGGCAAGACGACGACCCTGCGGATGATCGCCGGCTTCGAGGATCCGTCCAGCGGCACGATCGAGTTGGCGGGCGAGGACGTCAGCGGGGTGCCTCCCTATGACCGGGCGGTCAACACGGTCTTCCAGGACTACGCGCTCTTCCCCCACATGAGCGTCGGCGAGAACGTCGAGTACGGGATGAGGGTGGCGCGGGTTGGCAAGGCCGAGCGGGCGAAGCGCCGCGACGAAGCGCTGGAGATGGTGCGACTGCCGGGCTACGGCGACCGCAAGCCGGGCGAGCTCTCCGGCGGACAGCGGCAGCGGGTGGCGCTGGCGCGGGCGATCGTCAACCGACCCAAGGTGCTGCTGCTCGACGAGCCGCTGGGGGCGCTGGACTTGAAGCTGCGCGAGGAGATGCAGAGCGAGCTGAAGACGATCCAGGGCGAGGTCGGGATCACCTTCGTCTACGTCACCCACGACCAGGACGAGGCGCTGACGATGAGCGACCGGATCGCCGTCTTCAACAACGGCCGGATCGAGCAGGTGAGCCCGCCGTTGGAGCTCTACGAGCGCCCGGCCAACGAGTTCGTCGCCGGCTTCGTCGGTGTCTCCAACCTTGTCGAGCGCGACGGTGAGCGGATGACGGTCCGCCCCGAGAAGATCGAGCTGCTCGAGCCCGGCGCGCAGGCAGCCCACCTTCACACGGAGAGCGGTCGCATCGTCGACGTCTCCTACGCCGGCTCGGTGACCCGCTTCACGGTCCAGCTGGAGCAAGGGGAGAAGCTCCAGATCGTCCGGCAGAACGTGGAGAGCGCGTCCTCGGGCGCGCTGCCGGAGCAGGGAAACGAGGTCCTAGTCGGGTGGCGTCCCGAGCACGTGGCCGCCGTCGGCGGGAAGTCAACCAAACAGGAGGTAGCACCATGAGGAGAAGGGAAGGCAATCCCGCCCGCACGGCGTGGCTCGTCCTCGCCGGGTTAGTCGTGATCATGCTCGCGATCGCCGGCTGCGGCGGAGGAGGGAGCGATGACACTTCCGGTGGCGGGAGCAGCGACGAAGCGCTGCAGAAAGTCGGCAAAGGCGAGGGGCAGCTGAACCTCATCTCCTGGGCCGGCTACGTCGAACCGGAATGGACCAAACCGTTCGAACAGGAAACCGGCTGCAAAGTCAGTGACAAGGAAGCCGGCACCTCCGACGAAATGGTCGAGCTGATGAAAACCGGCCAGTACGACGGCGTCTCGGCCTCCGGCAACGCCACCGCGCGGATGGTCGCCGCCGGCACCGTCGCCCCGGTCAACACCGACCTCGTCCCCAACTACAAAACGGTCTTCAGCGACCTCAAAGACCAGCCGTACAACACCTTTGAAGGCATCAACTACGGCATCCCGCACGGTCGCGGGGCAAACCTGCTGATGTGGAACAAGAACGAGGTGAAACCGGCGCCGGACTCCTGGGACGTCGTCTTCGACCCCAAAGTCGCTTCGAAATACAAGGGCAAACTCAGCATCTACGACGAATCCAGCTACATCGCCGACGCTGCCCTCTACCTCAAATCACACCAGCCCGACCTGGGGATCGAAAACCCCTACGAGCTGAACGAAGAACAGTTCAACGCGGCGATCGAACTGCTGAAAGAACAGCAGGCGAACGTCGGCGAATACTGGTCTGAAGCCGCCAAGCAGATCTCCGCCTTCGCCGGCGGCGACGTCACGGTCGGCACCACCTGGCAGTACCAGTACTTCGCGCTGAAGGAAGAAGGGGCGCCGGTCGCAGCGAGCCCGGCAAGTCAGGGCTTCCTGCCGAAGGAGGGTGCAACCGGCTGGTCGGACACCTGGATGATCGCCAAGGACGCCAAGCACCCGAATTGCATGTACGAGTGGATGGACTGGATCATCTCGCCGAAAGCAAACGCCCAGGTCGCCGAATACTTCGGCGAGGCGCCGGCCCAGGAAAAGGCCTGCAAAGAAACCAAAAACCCGAACTTCTGCTCCGAATACCACGCGGAAGAACCGGATTTCTGGAAGCGCGTCTACTACTGGGAAACCCCGCTTGCCGACTGCGGCAACGGTGAAGAAAACTGCATGGACTACAACGACTGGGTGAAAGCCTGGACGTCGATCAAGGGCTAGCCCCTCCGTCCCGCAGAATCATTACCAGTGGCATCTGAAGCAGCCTTGCAGAGGAGGTCGGTGGGCCATCGGCTCGCCGGCCTCTTCCAGGGCCGCCGGCGCCTGCAGATAGGGGCGCTGCTGGCCGGCCCGATCGGCTGGCTGGTGATCGGCTACCTGGGCTCGCTCGCCCTGCTGCTGGTCGCCGCGTTCTGGTCGGTCGACCCGCTGAGCGGGCTGACGATCAAGAGCTTCACCCTCGAAAACTTCGAATCGCTGTTCAACGAACCCGTCTACCGGACGATCGTCTGGCGGACGATCCGCACCGCCCTGCTGGTCACGATCACCGACGCGATCATCGCCTTCCCGATCGCCTTCTACATGGCGAAGGTGGCGAGCCGCCGCGGCAAGGCGCTGCTGGTGGTCGGCATCCTCCTGCCGCTGTGGTCGAGCTATCTGGTCAAGGTCTACGCCTGGCGGACGCTGCTCTCGACGGGCGGGGCGATCAACTGGGCGCTCGACCCGATCGGCCTGCACGGTCCCGGCTACGGGACCACCGCGGTCTGGCTGGTGATGAGCTACCTCTGGCTCCCGTACATGATCCTGCCGATCTACGCCGGGCTCGAGCGGATCCCGAACTCGCTGATCTCCGCCTCCGAGGATCTCGGCGCCTCCCCCTTCACCACCTTCCGCCGGGTGATCTTGCCGCTCAGCTTCCCGGCCGTGGTCGCCGGCTCGATCTTCACCTTCTCGCTGACGCTGGGTGACTACATCACCCCGCGCCTGGTCTCCAACGACCAGTTCATCGGCAACGTCATCTTCAGCAACATCGCCAACAACCAACCCTTCGCCGCCGCCCTGGCGATCGTTCCGATCGTCGTGATGATCGCCTACCTCCTGGTCGCCCGGAAGCTGGGAGCGTTCGAGCATGTCTAGGTGGCGGCCATGAGGCTCTCGAAGCGCGCACAGATGCTGCTGCGGGGTGCGGTCGCGATCGGCCTCGCCTTCATCTACATCCCGCTGATCGTGATCGTGCTCTACTCGTTCAACTCGAGCAAGATCCTCGAGTGGCCGCCGCCCGGCTGGACCACCCACTGGTTCAGCCAGGCGTTCAAGGACGAAGCCGCCCGCGAAGCCTTCTTCACCTCGATCAAAGCGGGTCTTGCGGCAACCGCGATCGCGCTGGTCCTGGGCACGCTCGCCTCGCTGGCGGTGGCGCGGCAGCGCTTCTTCGGGCGAGAGACGATCTCCTTCCTGGTGATCCTGCCGATCGCCCTGCCGGGCATCGTCACCGGCGTCGCAATCAGCAACACCTTCACCCAGGTCCTTGACGTCCCGCTCAGCCTCTTCACCGTCGTCGTCGGCCACGCCACCTTCTGCATCGTCGTCGTCTACAACAACGCTGTCGCCCGCCTCCGCCGCCTCTCCGGCTCCTTCGAGGAGGCCTCGGCCGACCTTGGCGCCCACACTTGGCAGACCTTCCGCTACGTCACCTTCCCGGGGATGAAAAGCGCCCTCATCGCCGGCGGCCTCCTCGCCTTCGCCCTCTCCTTCGACGAGATCATCGTCACCAACTTCACGATCGGCGCCGGCGAACAGACCCTGCCGATCTGGATCTTCTCCAACCTCTTCCGCCCCCACGAACTCCCGATCGTCAACGCCGTCGCCGTAGTCATGGTCCTGATCTCGATCATCCCCGTCTACCTCGCCCACCGCCTCGGCGGCGAAGACGTAGGCGCCCCTGGGCGAGGCGGCGGAGGCGGAGTCGAGACCGAGGCGACGGCGGTCCCTTAGACGGCCGATAGCCTCTGGCAATGATCCTGTTCGATGAACCTTGGCTTGGGCTCATGGTGGTCCTGACGGTCGTGCTGATCGCGTCGATCGCCGCGGGGTCGCTCCTGATGGTCGCTGTCAGCGTCCTGCTTCTAGGCGTGGTCGGTGCCCTCGCTTACCGCGCTCGCCAGATCGAACGGAACCTCGACTAAGGGGACTCCCTCTTTCTCAGCAGCTCGCGGATCTTGCCGATCAGGAGCTGGTGGAGGTCCAGCTCCCAGTAGGAGACGAAGCGCTCGCTGAGGACGCGCATCTCGTTCTGGTCGAGGCGGCCGAGCGGGTTGCCGGTATCGACGGCGGTCTCGTGCAGGCGGATCGGGGCGCTGATCATCGCCGCGCACTCCTCCTCGAGGTCCGGGAACCGCTCCGGTTTCAAGTGGAACAGCCCCGGCTGGCGCTGTTCCCTCACCTGCTGGGCCTCGTCCTCGTCCAAGGCGGAGAGTCGGACCAGGCGCAGGCCGAACAGGTCTCCCGTGCTCGGGTCCATCCGCTCGGACAAGAGGAGGACGGGACGCGCCTTCGCCTCGACCACAAAGCGGAGCTCGGCGCCCCCTCCACGCAGGCCGTCGATGATCGTCTTCGCGTCCGGGACCTCGACGGGGGGCTTGTCTTTGACGAAGACCTGGAACGGCGCCTGCGGCGTAGAGGGCACAACCGCCCAGTACACCTCGCCGGTCGTCGGCGTCAAATCCCGAGCAGGCGCCGGACCGACGCCTCGTCTTCGATCGGCTCGCCCTCGCGGGACTCCGCGAGCTCGTGGGCTTTGGCGGCCACCTCCGTCAGCTCGAAGCCGGCGGGGCGGGCCGCTTCTTCGAGCATCCGGGCCCGGCCCTGCAGCTCGGCGAAGTCGTCGGGATGGAGGATCACTGCCTTGACACTGCCGGCGCTGTAGCGCTCGACGAGGTAGGCGCTGCCCACCTCAGGCTTCGGCACCCGCACGTCGTTGCTCTTGATCGGAACGCTCTTCAATTCCACATCCCGAACGTAGCGCCGTTGTCGGACGGCTCCGACGGGAGTCGTACGACTACGGGTCGCGGCTACAGCGGGATGTTGCCGTGCTTGCGCTTCGGCTGGTCGACCCGCTTGCTCTGCAGCATCCGCAGGGCGCGGATCAGCTTGGGGCGGGTCTGGCGGGGCTCGATGACGTCGTCGATGTAGCCGCGCTCCGCCGCCGAGTAGGGGTTGGCGAAGTGGGCTTTGTAGTCGTCGATCAGTTTCTGGCGGCGCTCGTCGGGGGTCGGCGAGTTGGCGATGTCTTTGCGGTAGATGATGTTGACGGCGCCCTCGGGGCCCATGACGGCAACCTCGGCGGTCGGCCAGGCGATGTTGTAGTCGGCCAGCATGTGCTTGGAGTTCATGACGTCGTAGGCGCCGCCGTAGGCCTTGCGGGTGACGACAGTGAGCTTCGGCACGGTCGCCTCGGTGAAGGCGTAGAGGAGCTTGGCGCCGTGGCGGATGATCCCGTTCCACTCCTGGTCGGTGCCGGGAAGGAAGCCGGGGACATCGGTAAAGGTGAGGATCGGGATGTTGTAGCAATCACAGGTGCGCACGAACCGGGCCGCCTTCTCGGAGGCCTCGATGTCGAGCACGCCGGCGAGGAAGGCGGGCTGGTTGCCGACGATGCCGACGGGATAGCCGTCTAGGCGAGAAAAGCCGCAGACGATGTTCTTGGCGAAGTGCTCGTGGACCTCGAAGAACTCTTCGTCGTCGACCACCCGGGCGATCACGTCGCGCATGTCGTAGGGCTTCTGCGGATCGTTGGGGACGAGCGTGTCGAGTTCGGCGTCTTCGCGCTCGGGGTCGTCTGAGGGCGCGAACCGCGGCGGCGCCTCGAGGTTGTTCGAGGGCAGGAAGCTCATCAGGTAGCGGACGTCTTCGAGGCAGCTCTCCTCGTCCTCGGAGGCGAAGTGGGCGACTCCCGACTTCGAGTTGTGGCTCATCGCCCCGCCGAGCTCCTCGAACTCGACTTCCTCACCGGTCACGGTTTTGATCACTTCCGGGCCGGTGATGAACATGTGCGAGGTCTCTTTGACCATGAAGATGAAGTCGGTCATCGCCGGCGAGTAGACGGCGCCGCCGGCACATGGGCCCATGATCAGGCTGATCTGCGGGATCACGCCCGAGCACTGGACGTTGCGGACGAAGACGTCGCCGTAGGCGCCGAGGGAGACGACCCCCTCCTGGATCCGCGCCCCGCCGGAATCGTTGATCCCGATCACCGGCGCTCCGACCTGGGCGGCCAGGTCCATCACCTTGCACATCTTCTCCGACATCACCTCGCCGAGGCTGCCGCCGAAGACCGTGAAGTCCTGGCTGAAGACGAAGACGGTGCGGCCGTCGATCGTCCCGTGGCCGGTGACGACGGCGTCGCCCCAGGGCCGGTTCTTCTGCATCTCGAAGTCGTAGGTGCGGTGGCGGACGAAGGTGTCGAGCTCCTCGAAGGAGCCGGGGTCGAGCAGCTTCTCGATCCGCTCGCGGGCGGTCATCTTCCCCTTCGCGTGCTGCTTCTCGACAGCCGCCTCGGAGGCCGAGTTGACAGCCGCCTCGCGCAGCTCGCGCAGGTAGGAGAGCTTCTCCTCGTGGGTTTCGGGGTTTCTCTCGCGCATGATGGTCGGGGAGCCGCTCCGGGGTCGCATCAGAGCAGGCCGCGGCATTCTATTTACGAGCGGGCCGGCGCGTCCTCAGATAGACGAAGGGCCCGCCTGAGCGGGCCCCTCGTGCTTCCACGATGCGCCGCTGATCCTACGCAGCGACGCGGATGAACGTCTGACCGGTCAAAGTTCGGCGCAGACGACGAAGGCCACGACCGACCAATTTCCCGCCTCGCCGGGCCCGGTCTCATGGGCGAGCGCCACCCAGCCGGTGCGCGAGTTCCCGGTCGAGAGCGGATAGGAACCGGTCACCGCCACCTCGGCGAGTTCGCCTTCGAGGCGCACCCCGCCGCCGACCGCTTCCTTGCCCTTCGGGCAGTTCGCCGTGGCGGTCTTGTTGGGTTCGCTGTCCGACGCGCTGCTGGCACTTTCGTAGGCGACGTTACGCACCAACTGCTCCCAGAGCGAAGTCGAGATCTTCGAGGCGTCGACCGCTTCTTTGCCGAGCTTGGCAATCGTCACCGCTTCGTTGGCGATCGTCCGCTCGGAGACGGCTTTCTTGGCGATCTTCTTGCCGGTGACGGCGCCGGTGCCGAGCTTTTCGCCGGTCACCTGGCCGGCGCCGAGGTCAACTGCGTTGACGCTGCCGTTGCGGATTTTTCCGGAGGTGACCGCTTCCCGTTTGATTTTCGGGTTGGTCACCGCCTGCCTGGCGATGTTCCGCGCCTTGACCGCATTCGGCGGAATTTTCACCGCCGCGTAAGCGACGCCGCCGAGGGCGACGAAGAGGGCGATGCAGGACAAGACGTTCGCCACGCTGAGGTGGCGCTTGAGCATGCTCACTGTTGGACTCACTTTCCGGGCCGGCGACCGGCCGCTTTGGATGCGTTTCAAGCTCTCTCCCGGTTCAGCTGAACGGGCGCCGTTGCGGCTCTGCCAGGCGATCGAGGACGGCTTCGAGATCGGCTGGGGCTAGACCAGAGTCCGCCGAGGCACGGAGCTCGACCCGGGTCCCGAAACCCTTCTCCGCCATCCTCACCTCGAGCCCTTCGACGCTCTCGACCAGCTCCGCCAGCTCGGGCTGTGACTTCATCAGCGTCCTTGCGACCTCGATCATCGCCTTCCGCTTCAACCATGGGCGGCGCGTTCCTTCCTCTCAGCGGCGGCTGGGACGGAACCTTCAGCGTGCCCCAGGCGGCGGCCGGGTAAGGGTGGCGCCATGGCAGCGGCAGGGGCCTCGGCAAGCGAGATCAGGCGACTGGCGAAGGGGACGCTCGGCTTCGCGAAGCTGCGACCCGGGCAGCTGCAGGCGATCGAGGCGGTGACCGCCGGCCGCGACACCCTGGCGGTGATGTCGACCGGCTACGGCAAGTCGGCGATCTACCAACTCGCCGGGGAGCTGCTCGACGGCCCGACGATCGTCGTCTCGCCGCTGATCGCCCTGCAGCGGGACCAGGTCGAGGCAATGGAGGAGGCGGCTCCGGGCGAGGCGGCGGAGCTGAACTCGACGATCCCGGAAAGTAAGCGACAGGAGCTGATGGAGTCGCTGCGGGAGGGGGAGCGCGAGTTCGTCCTCTTGGCGCCCGAGCAGCTGGCCAAGGAGGAGGTCTTGGAGGAGCTGCGGGAGGCGAAGCCTTCGCTGCTGGTGATCGACGAGGCTCACTGCATCAGCGAGTGGGGGCATGACTTCCGTCCCGACTACTTACGCCTCGGCACCTTCGCCGCCGAGCTCGGCCATCCGACCCTGCTGGCGCTGACCGCGACCGCCTCTCCCCCGGTCCGGCGGGAGATCGTCGAGCGGCTGGGGATGGAGGACCCGGCGGTCTTCGTACGCGGCTTCGACCGACCGAACCTGCACCTGGCGGTGCGTCGGTTCACCGAGGAGCACGGCAAAGAACGGGCGCTGGTCGAGGCGGTGCAGGCGGCGGAAAAGCCCGGGATCGTCTACATCGCCACCCGCAGGGCGAGCGAGGAGCTGGCGGAGGAGCTGCGCGAGGCCGGCGTCGCCGCCGAGGCCTACCACGCGGGGCTGGGCTCGAGGCGTCGCGGCGAGCTGCAGGACGCCTTCATGGAGGACGAGATCGAGGCGATCGTCGCCACCACCGCCTTTGGGATGGGGATCGACAAGCCAAACGTCCGCTTCGTCTTCCACGCCGGCCTCTCCGACTCAGTCGACTCCTACTACCAGGAGGTCGGGCGCGCGGGGCGCGACGGCGAGCCGGCCCATGCCTGCGTCTTCTACCGGCCCGAGGACCAGGGGATCCGCCGCTTCCTCGGCGCCGGCGGCGGCGTCGACGCCGAGCAGTTGGAGGAGGTGGCCAAGACGGTTGCCGAAGAGGGAGAGGTCGATCCCGCCGAGCTTGCCGAGGAGGTCGACCTCTCCCGCAGCAAGGTGCTGGAGGCGGTCAGCCGGCTGGAGGAGGTCGGCTTTCTCGACGTCTCAGAGGATGGCGACGTGGTCCAGCGCGACGATGCGCCGCCCCTGGAAGCGGCGATCGAAGAGGGCGCCGAGGCGAGCGAAGAGCGCGAGGAGTTCGAGAAATCGCGCCTGGAAATGATGCGCTCCTACGCCGAGCACAGCGGCTGCCGCCGCGACTTCGTCCTCAGCTACTTCGGCGAGGAGCACGACCCCCCGTGCGGCAACTGCGACAACTGCGACGCCGGCCTGGTCGAGTCCGAAGCAGACGTCGAGCGCCCCTTCGAGATCGGCACCCCCGTCACCCACAGCGAGTGGGGCCAGGGCGAAGTCCAGCGCTACGACGCCAACCGCGTAGTCGTCCTCTTCGAATCAGTCGGCTACCGCACCCTCGACCTGGATCTGGTTGAAGAGAAGGGCCTCCTCGAGGCGACCTGAGCGTGGCGACTTATGGGCGCTATAGGCACCAAAGTCGCCACACTCGATGCCCCACTCAAATCATTGGGGTGGTCGGCGGGCGGAGATGTGCGACTGAGGGCGCCCACAGACGTCCTCAGGCGTGCGGACCCAACCGCCGCCCACCCTTTAGAAGAAAGCGCCGCCCTTGTATTCGCCGAAGACCTCGCGCATGGCGCCGCAGACCTCACCGATCGAGGCGTTGGCTTTGAGGGCGGCGCGGATCGGGTGCAGGAGGTTGCCCTCGCCGCGGGCGACGTCGCGCAGGGAATCGAGCTTCGCGTCAACCTCGGCCTGGTCGCGGTTCTCCTTGAAGGCCGCCAGGCGGGCCAGCTGGCGCTGCTCGGCCTCCGGGTCGACCTTGAGGATGTCGACGTCGTCGACCTGGTCGGTGACGAATTTGTTGACGCCGACGATTACGTCCTGGCCGCTCTTGTAGCGCTCGTGGTAGCTGTGGGCCGACTCCTCGATCTCGCGCTGCATGAACTCCAGCGCCTCGACCGAGCCGCCGAGCTCTTCGACCTTGTCCATCAGCTCCCAGGCTCGGGTTTCCACCTCGTCGGTCAGCGACTCGACGAAGTAGGAGCCGGCGAAGGGGTCGACGGTCTCGGCGGCGCCCGACTCGTAGGCGATCACCTGCTGGGTGCGGAGAGCAATCCGGGCGGAGCGCTCGGTCGGCAGCGCCAGCGCCTCGTCGAAGCCGTTGGTGTGCAGTGATTGCGTGCCGCCGCAGACGGCGGCGAAGCCCTGCAGGGCGACGCGGATGATGTTGACCTCCGGCTGCTGGGCCTGGAGGGTGACGCCGCCGGTCTGGGTGTGGAAGCGGATTTTCATCGAGCTCTCGTTCTCGGCCCCGAAGCGCTCGCCGACGATCTTCGCCCACATCCGCCGCACCGCCCGGAACTTGGCGATCTCCTGGAAGACGTTGTTGTGGCCGTTGAAGAAGAAGGCCAGACGCGGCGCGAACTCGTCGATCTTCAGGCCCCGCTCGAGCGCCGCTTCGACGTAGGCGATCGCGTTGGAGAGCGTGAAGGCGACCTCCTGCACAGCCGAGCAGCCCTTCTCGCGGATGTGGTAGCCGGAGATCGAGATCGTGTTCCATTTCGGCACGTTCTCGCGGCAGTACTCGAAGATGTCGGTGGTCAGCCGCATGGTCGGCTCCGGCGGGTAGATGTAGTTGCCGCGGGCCATGTACTCCTTCAGCACGTCGTTTTGGACGGTGCCGCGAAGCTTCTCGGAGGGGACTCCCTGCTCCTCGCCGACCAGCTCGTAGAGCAGCAGCAGGATCGCCGCCGGGGCGTTGATCGTCATCGAGGTGGAGACGCCGTCGAGCGGGATCTGGTCGAAGCAGATCCGCATGTCCTCGATCGTGTCGATCGGGACGCCGGTGCGGCCGACCTCGCCGTGGCAGAGCGGGTCGTCGGAGTCGCGGCCGAGCTGGGTCGGCAGGTCGAAGGCCATCGAGAGCCCGGTCGAGCCGTGCTCGATCAGGTAGCGGTAGCGCTCGTTGGTGTCCTCGGGGGAGGCGAAGCCGGCGTACTGGCGCATCGTCCAGAGCCGGTCGCGGTACATCCCCTCGTGGATGCCGCGGGTGAAAGGCGGTTGGCCCGGCTCGCCGAGGCGCTCCTCGAGGCCCGGGCCGACGTCGCTCTGGTCGTAGAGCGGCTGGATCTCGATCCCGGAGTCGGTAAAGACGCGCTCGTCGTCAGGGCCGACCACCGGCGCGATCGTGCGATGAGCCTCCTGGGCCCCGGAGCCGTCTGCCATCGTCATCTCCCGGAGGATATGAGAGAGGCGCCCCGGGCGCCGGCTGGCGCCTGTTGGCAGTGGTGCTCAGTCGCCGGCGCCGACCAGGCGCTCGACGCCGGACTGGTCGATCGTCCGCCGCAGGCCCTCGGTAAGGTCGATCGTCGGTTCCCAGCCCAGCAGGTCGCGGGCGCGGCCGATGTCGGGGCGGCGCTGTTTGGGATCGTCGGTCGGCAGCGCCTCGTAGACGATTTCCGAGCGCGAATCGGTCAGCTCGATCACCGTCTTCGCCAGTTCCAGCAGCGTGAACTCGTTCGGGTTGCCGATGTTCACCGGCGAGTGGACGTCTGACTCGGCGAGACGGACGATGCCGTCGATCAGATCGTCGACGTAACAGAAGCTGCGGGTCTGGCTGCCGTCGCCGAAGACGGTCAGCGGCCGGTCCTGCAGCGCCTGGCGCAGGAAGGTCGGGATCGCGCGGCCGTCGTGGGCGCGCATCCGCGGGCCGTAGGTATTGAAGATGCGGACCATCGCCGTGTCGACGCCCTGCTGGCGGTGGTAGGCCATCGTCAAGGCCTCGGCGTAGCGCTTCGCCTCGTCGTAGACGCCGCGCGGGCCGATCGGGTTGACGTGCCCCCAGTAGTCCTCTTTCTGCGGGTGCACCTCGGGGTCGCCGTAGACCTCGCTGGTCGAGGCGATCAGGAAGCGGGCGCGCTTCCACTTGGCAACGCCGAGCATGTGGTGGGTGCCGTGCGAGCCGACCTTGAGCGTGTGCAGCGGCAGCCGCAGGTAGTCGATCGGGCTGGCGGGCGAGGCGAGGTGGTAGACGAAGTCGACTGGCTCGGGAATGTCGACCTTTTCGGTGATGTCGATGTTGCGGAACTCGAACGCCTCGTCGCGGATGTGGGCAATGTTCTCCAACGACCCCGTCTCGAGGTTGTCGATGCAGATCACGCGGTGCCCGTCCCGCAGCAGCCGCTCGCAGAGATGGGACCCGAGGAAGCCGGCGCCGCCGGTGACTACGCAAGTGCTCATGGGCCGATCCTAGCGGTCCCTTGCGGCGGCGGACGTTTTTCCGATCGCGCCTGCATTTTCCGCACTTCCTAGCTGCGAGATCCGTCCATCCGGGGGGAGAGACGCACCGCCTACGTACTTAACGCTGCCAGGGTCCGATGCAGCGAAGCGAACCGGCAAGGGGAAATGAAGCAATGAAAAGCGGCAGTGCGGAGCGGGAGAGCCCGCGCTTGGATTCAGACGATGCAGCCGCTCGCAAGCGGGCGGCTGTCGAGACTTACGCGCGAAACGAGACGGCTTTGCGCCGGACCGCGCGCCGCTATTCCTTCTGCGAGGACGACGCCGACGACGCCCTCCAGCGGGCCCTCGAGATCCTCTTGCGCAAGGCACCCAGCACCGATCCCCGGGAGCTGGTCAAGTGGACGCAGACGGTGGTCAAGCACGAGGCGCTGGCGATCCGCGCCGAGCGCGAGCGGATCCTCGCTTCGCCCCTGGCCCCAGGCGAGGAAGACGACTGGGTCTCGTTGCTTCCCGCGAACGGTGACGGTCCGCCCGAGAAGGCCGAGCGGCGGGAAGCCGTCGCGCGCAGCCGCGAGGCCCTACAGGCGCTGAAGCCGCACGAGCTCCGCGCCCTCACCCTCCTCGCCGAGGGCTACTCCTATGCGGAGATCGGCGAGATCACCTCCTGGAGCCAGACGAAGATCAACCGCTGCTTGGCTGAGGGACGTGAGCGTTTCCGCAACCTCGTGTCGCGCAGCGAAGACGGTCGCCGCTGCGCCGAGATGAGGCCGCTGATCTCCGCCTTCTGCGACGGGGAGGCAGGGGTGGAGGAGGTCGCCGAGCTGCGCGAGCACCTGCGCGCCTGCGCCTCCTGCCGAGCGACGCTGCGCACCTATCGAGCCGCCCCGGCGGCCGCTGCGGCGCTGGCGCCTCTCCTGCCCCTCCATCGCTCGCTGCTGGAACGTGGGCACGACGCGTTGGCGGAAATTGCCGCTCGCTTCGGCGGCAGCCGGAGTGCGGAGGCGGCGCTCACGCAGGGAGCCGGCGGAGGCGGCGCCACTGGCATCGGGGCCGCTGCGCTCGTCAAGGTTGCTGCCGTCTGCATCGGCACCGCCGGCGGGGCCGCCGCGTGTGTCGCCACCGGGCTGGTGCCGGCGCCGCTGAACCTCGAGCCGAACCAGGCGAAGCCGGCCGCGCTCCAGCGCCAGATCGACGCCTCCGACCGAGAGCCCGCGAAGGTCGAAGATCAGCCGGCGCCCGCGCCATCTCCGGAGCCAGAGCCGAAGCCGGAGCAAAAGACTGAACCGGACCCCGCTCCCGTTCACCAGGCAGCTCCGGAACCGGCGCCCGCCCCCGCCGAACCGGCGCCCGAAGTAAGCGAACCGGCGACGAGCAGTGGCGGCGCGGTCGAATACGCGCCGCCGCCGGCGCCTGAACCGGCGCCTGTCGCCGAACCCGCGCCGGTCGCAAGCAGCGAAAGCGGCGATCCCGCTGGGGAGTTCGGTCCATGAGACGGCTACTGGGCCCCTTTCTCGCTTTCGTTTTGGCTTGCCTCTTGCCCGCGGCCGCCGGAGCGACCGAACCGCTGCGGATCGAAAACCTCCAGGTCGACGGAGGCGAGGCGAACTGGCACGCGCGCACCACCTTCCGTCTCGACTGGACCCAGGTTCCCGGACCACCGATCTACCCCCGCGCCGTCGTCTACCGCCTCTTCGACTCCGCCGGCCATCTGATCGAAGGGCCGGTACGCGACAGCGAAGGCGTGCTCGCGATCGACTCGCTGGAAGTGCCGCCGGTCCCGGGCACCTACACCGTCGAAGTCTGGCTTGAAGACGGCGAAGGCCGGGCTGGGCCGGCGGCCCGAGCCAGCTTGCGGTTCGACGACACGGTCCCACCCAGCGCCGCCCCGCAAGCGCCCGCAGGCTGGCTTGCCGGGCACGAGGTCGGGGTGCTGAAGATCGGGCATCCCGCCGGGGCGCTACCGCCCTCGGGCATCCGCGGCTACGCCCTCTCACTCGATTCCGGCAACGGCAGCTTCCCTTGCGCTCATCCCGCTTGGTGCAGCGTCGCCGAGACCGACCTGCCGCAGGGGATCGGCGACGACACGATCGCGCTGGGGACCCTCCCCGAGGGCGAGACCTACGCGCGGGTCGTCGCCGTCTCGGGTTCCGGCGTCACCTCGCCGGTGACCAGCGTCGTCTTCAGGTCCGATGCCACCCTGCCGCGACTCTCCATGCTCGGGGTTCCTGCGGGCTGGAGCAACGGGCCGGTTCGGGTCACTGCCTTCGCCGCCGACGAACTGTCGGGAATGACAGCGACGGGACCAACCGGCCCGTTCGCGGCGATCGCGGTCGACGGCGCCCCGCCCGCGCTCGCCGAAGGCGACACCGTCTCGAGCTGGATCACCGGCAGCGGCCTCCACCAGGTCGCCTACTTTGCCCGCGACGCCGCGGGCAACGTCGCCGACGGCTCCCCCGGCGGGCCGCTGCCGGCGACGGCGACCGTAGGCATCGACGAAGAGCCGCCGCGGGTGCTCTTCGCCCCCACCCAGGACCCAGCCGAACCGGAGCGGATCGAAGCGACCGTCGCCGACTCGCTCTCGGGACCGAGCCCCGACCGCGGCTCGATCCGGCTGCGTCGGGCGGGCACCCACAACCGCTTCGAGGAGCTGCCGACGCGGGTCCTCAGCGGCCACCTAGTCGCGCACTGGGATAGCGACAGCTACCCGCCGGGAAAGTACGAGTTCCTCGCTACCGGCTACGACCGAGCCGGCAACGCCGCCGTCGGCGGCGACCGCGCCCACGGGGCGAAGATGGTCCTCGTCAATCCGTTGAAGACGTCGACCCAGCTCGAAGTCGGCTTCGGCGCTCGGCGACTGGTCTGGCACCGCTGCAAGCGCACCGCTCGCGGCCGCCGCTGCCATCGGCAGACGATCAGCCGCTTTGACTCACGCCCCGGCACCAGGGCAATTCCTTTCGGCCACGGGCTGCAGTTCGGCGGCCACTTGCAGAACATCACCGGGGCGCCGCTTGCAGGGCAGGAGATCGCGGTGACGGAGACCTTCGCGCCGGGTTCGCAACCGTCGCGACGGACGACGATGGTGCGTGCCGGTCCCGACGGCTCCTTCTCACTACAGCTGCCGGCCGGCCCGAGCCGCGACGTCAGCGCCGCTTTCGCCGGCACCCGGACGCTGACCCACGCAACTGGCAGGAGCGTGCATCTAGACGTGCTGGCGTCGGTCCACCTGCGTGCCTCCGCCAGCGCGGCGAAGGTGGGCGGTGCCCCGATCGTCTTCAGTGGCGGCGTCGGTCAAGCCGGCACCGCGCCTTCCGCAGAAGGCCTGCCGGTGGAACTGCAGTTCCGCTATCCCGGCGCCGAGTGGAGCGGCTTCCGCACTATCCAGACCGACGCCCGCGGCCGCTTCCGCTACGCCTACCGCTTCAGCGACGACGACAGCCGCGGCGTCCGATTCGAGTTCCGCGCCTACGTAAAAGGGCGGGAGGGCTGGCCGTATGAGCCAGCCTTCTCCCGCCCAGTTGCCGTTACCGGGCGCTGATCTAGCGAATCGCCGGGATCTGGCTGGTGACGCTGCCGACGACGCCCTGGGCGGTGTCGACTACCTCCTGGGCGCGCGAGGTCGGGACCTCGATTGCGCGACGGACGCGCTGCTCGACCTCAGAACGGCGGTTGCGCGCCTCACGCTCGACCTGGGTGCGGGTCTTGCGGGCCTCCGTGAGCGCACGGCGACGGGCGGTGGTGCCGCGACGCTCGGTCCGCTTCAGCGATTTGCGCAGGTTGCTGCGGTAGTTCTTGATCTGCCGCTCGGCCTTGCTGCGGTCGGTCCACGGTTCGACCAGCTCGGAGAGCCGGTCGCTGACCGAAAGGACGGCGCCGACGGGGACGTCGACAGCGGTTCCGACCACGGCCTGGACCTGGTTTTTCTCAGCAGCAGCGGCCTTGGTCGCGGCGCGTTTCGAAGCGGATGCGGTTTTCGCCGCAGATTTTTTCGCTTCGGTAGTGGCGCGCTTGGCCTGCGTTTTCGATTTGCTGCCGTTGCTTTTTGCTTCTGCCATAGGGAAAAACACCTCTTCAGTTTGGTTGGGGGCTGCGGGGAGCGCCCGAGTCTAGCGAACGTATGTTCTAGCGAACACCCGTTTGTAAACCGCTTGCGGGTAGCGGTTACGCGGTTTTGGCGAGTTGCGCCGAACGCATGGTGGCGAGGCTGTCCTCGCTGTTAGCCGCAGCCATCGGATAGCGCGAGTCGAGGTCGAGCAGCGCCTCAGCCAGCTCGCCGTCGCCGAAGGCAACCGCTCCGCCGGCCTCGCGCACGATCAGCTGCGCCGCGGCGGCGTCCACCGAGCGGCAGGAGCGCAGGCTCAGCATCGCGTCGAAGCGGCCGGCGGCGACGTAGGCGGCGGAGATCGCGATCGCCCCTACGACCCGCAGCCGGAAGACCTTGCCCGCCAGCGCCTCCAGGGCCGGCAGCGACCACTCCGGCTCGGCCGACTCGATCCCGACCACCTCGAGCGGGTCGGCCTCGGCCGATACCCGCGCCGGTTGGCCGTCGAGCGTCGCCCCCTCCCCACGCCGCGCCATGAACTCCTCGTCGGCGCCGAAGTCGTGGACGAAGCCGAACTCGACGTCGGCCATCGAAGGACCGGAAGAAACGGCGATCGAGACGGCGAAGGAAGGGATCGTGCGGCGCGCGTTCAGCGAGCCGTCGATCGGGTCGATCACCACCCGGTGCTCACCGCCGGAGCCGAACGACACTTCCCCCCGCTCCTCGGAGACGGCGACAAAGGAAGCCCCTTCCTCCGCCAGCTGCTCGAGCTCGGCGAAGACCATGTCCTCGCATTCGCGGTCGATCACCAGGGTGCGGTCGCCGCCCTCGCCGACCCCCTCGTAGTGGGTGCGCTCCTCGCTCGTCTTCGCCCGCTCGAAGATCGGGCGCTGGGCGGCGACGATGCGGCGGCAGATCGCCGGCCAGTCGGCGGAGAGGACGTCCATCGACCCCATGCTACGCAGCGGCTAGCGTTGAGTTATGTCTGAGGAGCAGCCCACCCTCGAGAGCGCACTCTCGGATCGCCAGCGCGCGGTCGAGCACGGGGCTGGGCCGCTGCTGGTCGTCGGTCCACCCGGGACGGGCAAGACCGAGTTGCTCGCCCGCCGGTTGGCGCACCTCGTCGCCGCCGGGACCCGGCCCGAGTGCGTCCTCATGATCGCCCCCGGCCGCACCACCGCGGCGCGGCTGCGCGGCCGCTGCGAGGCCCTGCTTCCAAACTCCTTCGAGGAGCTTTGGATCGGCAGCTGGGACGCGATCGGCGAGCGGCTCCTGCGCGAATACTCCGAGGAGGCCGGCCTCGACCCCTTCTTCGACGTGCTCGGGCGGGCGGAGCGACTGGCAATGCTGCTCGACCGGCTCGACCGGCTGCCGCTGCGCCGACACGAGATCCGCGGCAACCCGGCGGGGCTGCTGGCGCGGCTGTTGGCGCGGATCGACAGCCTCAAGGCCGAACGGGTCGGGCCGACGACGCTGTCGGAGCGAGCCGAGGCGGCGAGCGTCGAGGACGACGCAGGCCGGGAGGCGAAGGAGCGCGAACTCGAGTTCGCCGAGCTCTACCTGACCCACGACCGCATCCTCGCCGAGACCGGCAGCCTCGACCACGGCGACGTCTTCCTCGCCCTCGACTGCCTGCTGGTAGAGCGGCCCGACGTGCGACGGCGGATCGCCGAGCGCTGGCCCTACCTGATGGTCGACGAGCTCGAGGAGGCGACGCCGGCGCAGCTGGCGGTGCTCGAATCGCTCGCTCCCGACAACCCGAACCAGGTCTTCGTCACCGAGGGCGTGGCTGAGCCGAGCGCGGCGCCTGAGAGCGATGCGCTTCGCTGGTTCGGCGACCTCTTCCCCGACGGCGAGCGGGTCGCTCTGGAGGAGCGCTTCCGCAATCCTCAGCTGAGCTTCTGGCGCAGCACCAGCGAGCGGGCGCAGGCGCAGGCGACGGCGCGGGCGGTCGAGCACCTCGTCGCCGCCGGCACGCCGCCGGAGGAGATCTGCGTGCTCGTCGACGAGCCGGCCAAAGGAGGCGGCGCGGTGGCGGCAGCTATGGAGGAGCGCGGCATCCCCTTCCACCTCTTCGGGCCGACTGCGCTTTTCCAGCGACCAGAGGTGCGCGACGCGATCGCCTGGCTGCGGGTGCTCGCCGACCCCGACGACTCCTCGGCGGCGGCCCGGGCCCTGACCCGGCCGCCGGTCGAGCTGCGCTCGGGCGACCTGGCGCGGCTGACGACGATCGCCCGGCGGCGCAAGCAGGACATGGTCGCGGCCTGCGAGGCCGCGCTCGACAGCCCCCAGTTCCAGCCCGAGGCGCGGGAGCGGATCGGGACCTTCCTCAAGCTCTACGCGGGCGCCGCGGCGATCATGGAGGAACGGCGCGCCGACGTCTTCGTGCGGCGGCTGATCGAGCAGGTCGGGCTGCGGCGCCAGCGCCTCTTCGCCGCCCAGCCCGAGGTCGCCGAGCGCCTGCTCGGGCTCTCGCGCCTGGCCGAGCTGGCGACCGCCTGGACGCGGCGGGAACCGCACGGCTCGACCCGCGGCTTCGTCGCCTACCTCAGCGCCGTCGCCGAGGCGGGGGTGGAACCGGAGGAGGCGGACGAGCCGCCGGCGCCGGGGTCGGTGCGGGGCATGGCCGCGGCGACGGTCAAGGGCCTCGGCTTTGACCACGTCTTCGTCCTCGGGCTAGAGGAAGAAGGAGATTGGGAGCGAATCGGTTGGCCGGCGCGCAGCGGCCTGGTGCTCTCGCGGGTCGAGCGCGGTGCGGCGGGCGAGAGCGCCCGCCCTTCCCGCTATTACGAGGAGGCGCTGGCGCGGGCCGAAGCCGAAGGCGCCTCGGAGGAGGAGCACGAGGAGGAGCTTTTCGGGCCGGCCGAGGGGCTGCACGCGACCTACCGGCAGCTGCGCGAGCAGGTGCTCGAGGCCTCCTGGCGGGCCGGCCGCGAGCTCTCCGAGCCGCGGCTCGACACCGCAATCGACGTCAACCGCGCGATCGCCCGCTACCTCGAGCTGCTGAAGCTGGCGGCGCTGGCGCAGCGGCCGGGAGACGAGCCGACCGCCGAGGCGATCGAGGCGGTGAACGGGCTGCTGCGACAGGTGGCGACCCCCGAGCAGCAAGCCGAGCTCGACGCCTCCGCCCTCGATGCCTACCTGCTCGACTCCGAGCGCGAGCGCGGCCGCCGGCTGGAGCTGGTGGCGGCCCGCGAGGAGCCCTCGCTGGAGGCGTTCCTGCCGCGGCGCGGCGACGGCATGCTCAGCCTCTCGGCCTCGGACCTGACGCTGTACTTGACTTGTCCGCTGAAGTACAAGTTCGCCCGCGTCTTCGGGATCCCGCAGGAGTCGACGATCAACCAGCGCTTCGGGATCCTCTTCCACAACGTCCTCGAGCGCTTCCACAAAGAACCGCCGGCCAACGAGTTCGAAGGGCTGCGGGTGCTGAACCGGCTGTTCGAGCAGGGCTGGCGGCGCACCGGCTTCGGCAGCACCGACGACGAGCTGCAGTTCCGCGACCGCGCCAAAGAGGCGCTGCGCCTCTACTGGGAGCGCGAGCGGCTGGCCGAGGGGGAACCGGAATGGCTGGAGCGGAAGTTCGACTTCAAGGTCGGCGACCACCACGTCCGCGGCCGCGTCGACCGCGTCGACCGCCTTCCCGACGGCGACTACGAGCTGATCGACTACAAGACCGGCGAGCGCAAGAGCGAGGAAGAGCTGGCCGACGACCTGCAGTTGGCGCTCTACCGGATGGCGGCGCGCGAGGCCTGGGGGATCGAGGCCAGCACCGGCAGCTACTACTACGTGCTCGACGGCGACAAGGTTGCCGCTCCGACTGAGCCCGACGACGCCGAGCGGGTAGAGCGCACCGTCCTCCAGGTCGGCGAGGGAATCCTCTCCCAAGACTTCGAGCCCCGCCCCTCGCCCAAGGTCTGCAGCTGGTGCGACTACCGCCTGATCTGCCCGGCGGCTGAAGCGTGAGCTAGGGGACGCTCTCGCCTCAGAACCAGGCCGCCTGGCCGGGCGGGTCCTGTCACCGCAGGGGACCCACCTCCCCCTGAACTACCAGGGGGAGGTCCCCCCTACGGCGCCACCCACCCGGAGAGGCCACCCCTCAGACGACCCCAGCTCAGGCGTAGAGATTCCTCGCGACGGGTGGACCAAATGGGGGACCAAATGAGTGACAGGACGGTCGCCACGGACGACGGTTGCCGCAGAGGCTGATCGCGAATCCTAGGCCGCGGCTTTCAAGCGAGTAATCCCGTCTTCACGTGGGAGAGTCTCCCAGCCCAGGGCGGTCGCAAGTGCCTGCGCGAAAAGCTCGTCGGGCTGCAAGCGGTTCCGATCGGGGTGCGTCATAGTCGAAATTCTGAGGGGGTTCGCACCGATGCCGAAGGTCCAAATCGTGTGCCGACCCATCGGTTCGGCATTCGAACGGTGGCCAAGGAACTTAACCTCGCATTCGACCCAGGCCGTCTTAGGATCCAACTGGTCCATGCGACAGGTAGTCGGGACACTGATGTATTCGTCCTCAAGGCTGCCGACCGTCAGCGTGTAGAGGGTTAGCCCGTCAAGCGCCATTAGCTTTGGGGGTTCGTCCTCATTGTCGATTACTGCCCAGGTCGCCTCCTCGGGAATGAACTCGAAGGCGTGATCAAAAGTCGCCTTGTGGACCCTGGAGTGGACTCTATTAGCGTCACCAGCGCTGTCGGTCCTCGCAGCGTGCGCTTCTGCCATGCGACTGCAGGCGTCTGATGCTTGTGATTGATTCATGCTCGATTCCTTCCTCGGCGCGCCAACGCCGGGCTTGTTTGAGTGCAACTCCGCATCGTGCATCGCGGGCCGGTCGTCAAACCGGCCCGCGATTCTGCGGAAAATGCGACAAACTCCCGGTGGATTCGGGTCCTTTGCTCGCCGCTCGCGCCGTTCTTCCCACGCTTTCTCAAGCGCAAGGACTTCCAGGCCCCAGCCGGGACCCTTCCAAACGACGAATACGGCTATCGCCGCTAGTAACTCGAGATGTTCTGAGATAAGGGCCAACAAAAGGCTTCAACTCGGTGCCTGAATTGCTTCATGGCTTTCCTTTCGTATGGCCCCCATCCGAGGGCTTCGTATTGCTTGCCGCACCCCATCCAGGGCACGCACCTCAAGAGTAGCCAGGAGGCTGGTCGAGGACAAGTACCTGGGCAGACAAGCGCTCGTCTAACAACTCCCGTCTCTGCGCCCCTCAGGTAATCGAGCTCGAGCGGAGACGTTTCTCGCGGGGGGTGGCGCCGAATGGGGGGACCATCCCCTGCGTAGTTGCAGGGGATGGTGGGTCCAATTCGGTGACAGGACCCGCCGCGCCGAGCGCATGGTCCTGCGGCAAGAGCGTCCCTAGTTAGTTAGTTGCTAGCTGGAATCGTTGCCGCGCTGGCGTAAGAAGCGCTGGAACTCGCGGGCGAGGGTGTCCGCGTTGGGGAGCTCGCCGCCCTCGTCGAGGAGGTCGGCTTGTTCGGCCTCGATCCGCGCGACCAGCTCCTCGATCTCGGGGTTGGCGGCGACGGCGCGGCCGATCTGCTCCTCGTAGTCCTCGGTTTCCTCCTCCAGCTCGGAGGCCTCGACCGCGATCCCGGTCATCGCCTCGAGTCGGCGCAGCAGCGCCAGCGCTGCCTTCGGGTTGGGGACCGCGGCAACGTAATGGGGCACTGCCGCCCACAGAGAGGCGGAGTCGATACCGGTGCTGCGGCAGAGGTCGTGGACGACGCCGACGATCCCGGTCGGGCCCTCGTAGCTGGAGCGCTCTAGCTCCAGTTCCTCGACCAGCTCCTGGCTTGAGGCGAGACCGGTGATCGGGACCGGCAGGGTGTGGGAGACCTCGGCGATCAGGGCGCCGAGGGTGATCACCATGTCGACCCCGAGGGCGTCGGCGACGGTCGCGATCGTCTCCGAGAAGGTGCGCCAGCGCAGGTTCGGCTCGGTCCCGTCGAAGAGGACGAGGTCGCGGTGGGCGCTCGGGACCGGTACCGCGATCACGTTGTTCTCCGGCCATTCGATCCGGCGCGTCTGGCCTTCGTCCATGGTGATCGTCGGCCGGGTGGACTGGAAGTCGAAGTAGTCCTCGGGGTCGATACGGGCGATCAGCTCGCCTTCGAGGTCGTTGGCAATCGAGGCGAGGGCGGTCGAGGCTGCTGCGGCGGCGTCGTTCCAGCCACGGAAGGCGCAGACCAAGATCGGCGAGCGCAGGCGCGGGAGGTCACCTTCCCAAGTCAGCGAATCCACGCTTCTGAGCGTAGACCATGCACCCTGGTCTCTCTCGCCGCGAAGGGGTGGCGCTCAGGCGGCGGCGCGGGCGCGGCGGACCAGCTGCGCGGCCATGAACAGGGCGAGCGCGGCGAAAGCGAGCTGGAGGGCGCGTTCGGAAACGTGGTTGGCGACGGCGACGCCGACGAGGACGCCGAGCGGTGAGAGGACGCCGATGATCAGCGCCTCCCACAGGCGCACGTTGCCGTAGCCGTTCTGGCGGTAGGCGCCGACGATCGCGACGACGACGATCATCAGCAGCGAGGTCGACTCCCCCTCGACCTGGCTGAGGCCGATGAAGACGGTCAGGGCCGGGACGAAGAGGATGCCGCCGCCGACCCCGACGAGGCCACCGGTCATCCCGCCGGCGAGGCAGATCAGCACCGCCGCCAGCTCGCTCACGAGAGGATCAGCTCCACCGCGATCGCGACCAGCAGCAGGGCGAAGAGGTAGGAGACGGCGCGCTGGGGAATCCGCTGCTGGATCGCGGTCCCGAAGACGACGCCGATCGCGGCAGGGATCGAGAGCAGTAGCGCGGTGGCGACGTGGACGTTGCCGTAGAAGCCGCCCTGGGCGAGGGCGCCGATCAGCCCGATGATCACGATCGCGGCGAGGCTGGTGCCGGTCGCGAGGCGCTCGCCGTAGCCGAACCAGAAGATCAGCAGCGGCACGATGATCGTCCCTCCGCCGACGCCGAAGAGACCGCTGAAGATGCCGGCCAAGGTGCCGATCGCCGCCAGCTTGAGCAGGGCGTGGTCCGGGCTCGCGCTGACTGGCATCTCGCGATACTAGGAACTGTGACCCCCGACTCCGAGACTTCCGGTGCCCGCGGGGGCAACGACTGGGCCGCCGCGCTGGCCCCCCTGCGCGAACGGCCCGAGTGTGCGGCGATCCTCACCGACGTCGACGGGACGCTGGCGCCGATCGTCGAGCGCGCCGAGGAAGCGGCGGTGCCGGCGGCGGCGCGCGAGGTGCTGGCGACGTTGAGTGAGCGCTACGCCTTGGTCGGCTGCATCTCCGGGCGGCAGGCAGAGGACGCGCGGCGACTGGTCGGCCTTGACTCGCTCGCCTACGCCGGCAACCACGGGTTGGAGCTGCTGATGCCGGGGGACGAGGCGCCGCAGCCCGATCCCTCGGTGGCGGGGCGGGAGAGCGAAGCGGCCGACTTCCTCGCCTCCCTCGGCGGCGAGCGGCTCGCGACCGCGGGCCTGCGGCAGGAGGACAAGGGCCCGATCCAAGCGCTGCACTGGCGTGGCAGCTCAGATGAGGCGGTGGCCGAAAGCCGCGCCCACGAGATCGCCAACGACGCCGGACGCGCCGGCCTCGAACCGCGCTGGGGCCGCAAGGTGCTGGAGCTGCGGCCGCTCGGCGGCGGCGGTAAGGACGGCGCGGTCGCTTCGTTGCTGGCGGAGCGGAGTCTCAACCGCGCCACCTACGCCGGCGACGACCGCACCGACCTCGACGCCTTCCGCCGCCTGCGCGAGCTGCAGGAGGAGGGGCGGCTGAGCACCGCCGTCTGCGTCGGCGTGCTCTCGCCGGAGGGACCGGCCGAGCTGGCCGAAGAGTGCAGCCTCACCGTCGACGGGCTCGACGGCTGGCTGGAGATCCTGCGCTGGCTGGCAAAATGACGCTCCGACCGAACTAGCGATGCCCTACACCGACCTGCTCCGCGCCAGCGTCTTCATCACCGCCGCCGAGGCGACCGCGCTCGGGGCGATCACGGCGCTCGCCGCCAACCGCGACGGCGACACCACCGTCGCCGTCGTCGCCGCCGCCTGGTGGCTGATCGCGCTGGCGATCGGCGTCTACCTCGGCCGCCCGCAACGCGCCGCCGACGACGTCCGCGACGCCCTCGCCCGCGCCCGCACCGCCACCTCGCTGCCCGACCAGAGCCCGGGCCGGATCGTCCTCACCCGCCTCTGGCCGATCGCCTTCACCGCAATCGCCGCCGGCGTCCTCGGCATCTTCTTCCCCGGCGTCGCCGCCGTCGGCGCCGGCTATGCCCTGATCGTCTCCCTCGCCTGGCACACCCGCGAGGCCGCCGTCCTCGGGATCGAGAGCCGCGACGGCGTCAAGTTCTACGTCGTCCCCACCAACGCCCTGCGCCCGATCGAGCTGGTGCGGACGCCGGGGCTGCGAATGGCGGCCACTCCATTTGACAATAAGGTGTCTTAAGTGCACACTTAAGAGATGAGGATCGAGCTATCGGGTCGCACCTATAAGCGCCTCCTCCGACAGGCTGAGTCGTTTGAAGACACCCCGGAGACCGTGCTGGAACGACTTCTGAATCAGGTCGAGAGAGGAGAAGGCCCTGAAGAACATCTCGAGTCTTCCTCTGGCCTCCTAAATGAGGAGGGCGGTCTTCTCCCGGAGAGCGAGTACTGGCTGCCGATATTGCAAATCCTGGTTGAAGCCGAGGGTGCAGCTCGAAGTCGCGATGTGATCTCCATCCTGGGGGACCGCCTCAGATCACAGTTGATGCCCCGCGATTACGACGTGTTGGAGATGGGCGAGGTGAGGTGGCAGAACCGCGCTCGATTTGCGCGGCTGCGGATGAAGGAACGGGGCTTGATCAGTAGCGACTCGCCACGCGGGATCTGGGAGATCACCGAGGAGGGCCGACGTTACTTTGATGAAAGACCGCCAGCATGAAGCGCGCTTCGAAGCTCTCCACCCCCGAAGATTTCGCAGTTGAGGAGCGCCGCGAACGGATCCGAGATAGCCGGACCCGTCGGGCCATGAGCGTGGTCCTCTGTGTCTCCCTGGCTTCCAGCCTGCCGAGCGCTGACGACGACATCCTGCATTACCTCTCGAACCTCTTTCGTGTCCTCGGAGGCACCTAGCTCTTCAACAGCTTCTTGAATGCGGTCCAGCCGCGGGTGTTGGCGACGTCGTCGGCAGTGAGCCAGGCGCGGCGGGCGGTGGCGATTGCGTAGGCCATGTTGTCGAGCGTTTCGACGCCGTGGGCGTCGGTGTTGAGGACGATCTTGACGCCGGCTTCTGAGGCGAGGTGGGCGTGGAGGTCGGAGAGGTCGCGGCGGTTGGGGTTGCCGTTGATCTCGATCATCGTCCCGTGCTCTGCCGCCGCCGCGGCGATCGCCTCGATGTCTACGCCGTAGGGCTCGCGGCGGCCGATTAGGCGGCCGGTGAGGTGGCCGATGCAATCGACGTTCGGATTCGCGATCGCCGTCAGAACCCGCTCGTTCATCTGCTTTTCCGGCACCGAGAAGGAGGTGTGGACGCTGGCGACCACCCAGTCGAGGGCGGCAACGAGGTCGTCGGGGTAATCGAGCGAGCCGTCGAGGCCGATGTTGATCTCCGAGCCGACGAGGAGGTGGAACCCGTCGTCGTCGTTGGCGGCGTTCCAGGCGCGGACCTCCTCGATCCGCTCCCAGAGCTGCTCGGCGGTGACGTGGTTGCCGAAGCCGTGCGTGGCCGAGTGGTCGGTGATCGCCAGGTACTCGTAGCCGCGGTCGCGCGCCGCCGCGGCCATCTCCTCGAGGCTGTTGCGGCCGTCGGAGAGGGTGGTGTGGGAGTGGAGGTCGCCGCGGATGTCGC
Source organism: Solirubrobacterales bacterium (assembly GCA_035940865.1). GTDB lineage: Bacteria > Actinomycetota > Thermoleophilia > Solirubrobacterales > 70-9 > VAYN01. The sequence continues at coordinate 6,743 of DASZEL010000001.1, read as the reverse complement.
CGAGCTCGATCAGCCGCGGCAGCTTGCCTTCGCGCGCCGCCTTCAGCTCGCCGCGGCCCTCGCGCAGCTCCGGCTCGATGTACTCGTAGCCGAGGCGCTCGTAGACCTCTGCCTCGGTCGCGCAGTGGGTGACGTCGCCGGACTCGGTCTCGGTGATCCCGTGCTCGGAGACCGAGAGGCCGCGGCCGACCGCCTCTTCGCGCAGCTGCACGTTGTGGGCCTTGGAACCGGTGAAGTGCTGCAGCAGGTTGCCGAAGTTGGCCGGCGGGACGATCCGCAGGTCGACCGAGATGCCGTTGTGGGTCTGCGCGCGGACGCCGTTGGGGCCGGGGGTGCCGGCGGCGGCAACCAGCGGGTGGTTCGCGAGGTGCTCGGCGAGCGCGGCCGGCTCCTCGGCGGTGGCGATGATGTCGATGTCCTTACAGGTCTCGGCCCAGCGGCGCAGCGAACCCGCCACCTCGACTCGCTCCGCGGCCGGATGCTCGCGCAGCGCTGCCGCCAGCTCCTCGGCGATCGGCTTCACCTTCGAGAGCAGCAAGCGGCCCGGACCCTCCCCCGGCTCCCCCAGGCGCTCGAGCGAAGCGAGGATGTTTTCCTCTTGCTTGGGGCCCAGCCCTTTGACGTCGCGGATTTTTTCCGCTTCGGCCGCGGCTTTCAGGTCCTCCATCGAGGAGATTTCGAGCTCCTCGAAGAGGCGGCGGGCGGTCTTTGATCCGACGCCGGGGACGCGGGTGACCTCGATCAGCGTCGGCGGAAACTTCGCCTTCAGCCTCACCGCCGCGGGGATCTCACCGGTCTCCAGCAGCGCGTCGATCTTTTCCGCCAGCGTCTTGCCGACCCCAGGCACCTCCGTCGCCCTCCCCTGCGCCGCCAGCTCGGCGACCGCGACCGGGCTCTCCCGAATTGCCTTCGCGGCGGTGCCGTAGGCGAGCACCCGGTATCTCACCGCCCCGTCGAGCTCGTAGAGGGTCCCCAGCTCTTCCAGAGCGGCGGCAATCTCGGCGTTGGTCACGAAACAAGGAATAGCATCGCCGCGATGACGCAGTCAGAGGGCGGTCCCGCCTGGTTGGTGCTGCCGACCTACAACGAGGCCGAGAACTTGGAGCCGTTGGTCGAGGCCACCCGGCCCAAGTTGCCGGCGAGCGCCCGGGTCCTGATCGTCGACGACAGCTCTCCCGACGGAACTGGCGAGGTCGCCGACCGCCTGGCCGAACGGCACGAGAACGTCGAGGTCCTGCACCGCCCTCGCAAGGAAGGCCTCGGCCCCGCTTACATCGCCGGCTTCCGGCGGGCCCTGGCGGGCGGCGCCGGCTTCGTCTTGGAGATGGACTCCGACTTCTCCCACGATCCCGCCTACCTGCCGCGCCTGCTCGAGACCGCGGAGCGCGCCGACGTCGTGCTCGGCTCCCGCTACGTCACCGGGGGTGGGGTCACCGACTGGGGACCGCTGCGGCGCGCGGTCAGCCGCGGCGGCAGCTCCTACGCGCGGCTGGTGCTCGGGGTCGACGTCCGCGACCTCACCGGCGGCTTCAAGTGCTTTCGGCGTGAGGTGCTGGAGGCGATCGACCTCGATGCGATCACCACCCGCGGCTACGCCTTCCAGGTCGAGCTCACCTACCGGGCGATTCGCCGCGGGTTCAAAGTCGTCGAGGTGCCGATCCTTTTTCGCGAGCGGCGGGTAGGAAAGTCGAAGATGGACCTCTCGATCGCGGCCGAGGCGGTATGGCGACTGCCGCTCCTGCGCCTCGGTAAAGGTGCGGTCGACAGCGCTCCATCTGGCAGTGGAGAACGGCGCTATACTTTATGAAGTATTGACGGCAAACACACGACCGGGAGACGGACAGTGACTGGCAAATTGACCGACGTAACCGACGCCACTTTCAAATCGGACGTGCTCGAGGCCGAGGGGCCTGTGCTCGTCGACTTCTGGGCGCCCTGGTGCGGTCCCTGCCGCGTCGTCCACCCGGTCCTCGAGGAGATCGACGGCGAGCGCGACGACCTCAAGATCGTCTCGATCAACGTCGACGAGAACCAGCAGACGGCGGCCCAGTACGAAGTCCTCTCGATCCCGACGATGATCCTCTTCAAGGACGGCGCGATCGCGAAGAAAATCGTCGGCGCGATGCCGAAGCGCCGCCTCGAGGCCGAGCTGGAGCCGGCGCTCGCTTAATGCCGTTCGTTCACGTCCACTGGTACGAGGGCCGCTCCGACGAGCAGAAGGCGGAGATCGCCAAGCGCATCGAAGCGGCCCTGATCGAGGTGGCCGGCGTTTCCCCCGACCACTGTTGGGTGAAGTTCGACGATTCGAAGAAATCGGACTTCATCATCGGCGATAAGCCGCAGGACTGATCAGGCGGCGGCCGCGGACGTGGCCGATCGAGCCACCTCCACAGTTACCGCTCGGTCTGGGGCGGCGAGGGCCGCCTCCGCGGTAGCCAGCAAAGCTTCGTGGTCGAGTCCGAGCTGCTCGGCCGCCCGCTCGAGCAGGTCGAGATGGTCAGCGGGACTCAGCAGCTCGATACTGGCGACGCGGCCCTTCCGAGTTTCGACGCGGCAATAGGTGTCGTCGATCTCGACGGCTCCATCGCACAAGCCTGGGCGCAAGAGCTGGATCAAGAGGGCATCTACCTTGCTGTCGTAATCGGCTTTCACCACCGCTCCTTTCGAAAGATGGTCACGATCAGGTCGGGCTCGTCCAGCGCGACCACAGCACAGATCGGAACGCCTCGGACCAATCCAAGATACAGCGGTCTTCCCTCCTCATCCCGATCAATTGCTTGGGGGCAAGAGATCATCGCCTCGACGTCCTGCTGAGTCATCGGAAGATTTCGCAGCTTGTTCTTAGCGTGCCGGCTCAGCTCCACGCCCCTCTAAGGGCGTGGCGACAGATTCTCTCCCCCTCAGGCACGCGAGACCCTGATGCTGAGCTCGCGGCCGTCGATCTTGGCGGTGGCGCCGTCGGCGCTGCCGTCGTAGGAGACGGAGGTGGCAAGGACCTCGGTGGCGAGGTAGTCCTGATGGGCCTGGGCGGCGTCGATGAGGTCTTTGTCGCCGGTGAGGGTGAGGGTGATGCGGTCGGTGATCTCCAGGCCGGCGTCTTTGCGGGCGATCTGGACGGCGTGGACGATCTCGCGGGCGAGGCCCTCGCGGCGGAGCTCGTCGTCTAGCTCGAGCTGGAGGGCGACGGCGTGGCCGGCCTCGGCCTCGACCTCGTAGCCCTCTAGGGGCTGGAGGGCGAGGGTGACGTCGTCGGGGCCGAGGGTGTGATCGCTGCCGTCGATGTTGATCCCGATCTCGCCGCCTTCGGCGAGCACGGCGGCGACGTGGGCGGCGTCGAGCGCCTCGACCGCGGCGGCGACCTGCGGCATCTTCCTGCCGAAGCGGGGGCCGAGGGCGCGGTAGTTGGACTTGGCGCTGTAGGAGACCAGCTCGGACTCGTCGGTGACGAAGTCGAGCTCCTTGACGTTGAGCTCGGCGGTGACGAGGTCGGCGCGGGCTTCGATCGCGGCGCGCTCGGCGTCGTTGGCGACGATCACGGCGCGGCGCAGCGGCTGACGCACCTTCGCCTTCGCCTGAGCGCGGGCGGCGCGACCGAGCTCGACCGTGAGGCGCACGGCCTCCATCTCCTGCTCGAGGTTGGGGTCGGCGAGCGACTCGTCGGCGGTCGGGAAGTCGCGCAGGTGGACCGAGGGCTCAGCGCGGTCGCCAGCGAGGTTGCGGTGGATCTCGTCGGCAAGGAAGGGCGTGAATGGCGCCAGCATCGCCACCGTCTCCAGCAGGCAGTGGCGCAGCGTTGCGAAGGCGGCGCGGTCGCCGTCCCAGAAGCGGCGCCGGCTGAGCCGTACGTACCAGTTGGAGAGCTCCTCGACGAAGTCGGCGATCGCGCGGCCGGCGGTGGTGCAGTCGTAGTCGTCCATCCGCTCGCGCACGGTCGCCGTCGTCGCCTGTAGGCGCGAGAGTGCCCAGCGGTCGAGGTCGTTAAGTCCGCCTGCGGCGTCGCTATTCGAGGGTTGAGGCGGACTCGCATCAAAGTCATCGGGCCCGAGCCCCTCCGCGTTCGCGTAGAGGACCCAGAACGAGTAGGTGTTCCAGAGGGTCAGCAGGAATTGGCGCACCGACTCCCCCACCGTGTCGACGCTGAAGCGGTAGCCGGCCCAGGGCTGCTGGGCGGTCAGGTAGTACCAGCGGAAGGCATCGGCGCCGTGGGCGTCGAGCACGTCCCAGGGGTCGACGACGTTGCCGCGGCTCTTCGACATCTTCTGCCCCTCGGGGTCGAGGATCAGCCCGAGGCAGACGCAGTTGCGGTAGCTGGAGGTGTCGAAGAGCAGGGTTGACTCGGCGAGCAGGGTGTAGAACCAGCCGCGGGTCTGGTCCTGGGCCTCGCAGATGTAGTCGGCGGGGAAGCGCTCCTCGAACTCCTCTTTGCCCTCGAACGGGTAGTGGAACTGCGCGAAGGGCATCGCGCCGCTGTCGTACCAGGTGTCGATCACCGAGAGGACCCGCCGCATCTCGCCGCCGCAGCGCTCGCAGTCGAGCGAGACGCCGTCGATGTAGGGGCGGTGCAGGTCCTCCGGCACGGTGCCGCGCGCCCGCTCGCGCAGGTCGGCGACCGAGCCGGCGCAGAAGCGCCCGTCGCAGCCGTCGGCGGTGCACTCCCAGATCGGCAGCGGCGTCCCCCAGTAGCGGTCGCGCGAGAGCGCCCAGTCGACGTTGTTCTCGAGCCATTTGCCGAAGCGGCCGTGCTTGACGTGCTCGGGGTGCCAGCCGATCTCCTCGTTGTTGGCGAGAAGCTGGTCCCGGGCCTGCGAGGTAGCGACGTACCAGCTCGACTTCGCGTAGTAGAGGAGCGGCGTGCCGCAGCGCCAGCAGTGGGGATAGGAGTGCTCGTAGACCTGCTCGCGGAAGAGCAGACCGCGCGCGTCGAGGTCGGCGATCAGCACGGTGGTCACCTCGGCGTCCTTGACGAAACGGCCTGCAAAGCCGTTGACACGGGAGGTGAATCTGCCGTCGAGGTCGACCGGGTTGTAGAGCGTGCCGGCGTCGGTGGGGTCGAAGATCCCGGCCTCCGCGGCCGCCCGGTAGTCGTCCTCACCGAAGGCCGGCGCGATGTGGACGAGACCGGTGCCGTCGTCGGTGGTGACGAAGTCGCCGGCGAGGACGCGGAAGGCGTTCGACGGACCGTCGTCAGATAGCGCGAAGACCGGGCCACGGTAGCTGCGGCCGACGAGGTCGGAGCCGGGGAAGCGGTCGAGCACCTCCGTCCCCTCACCCAGCACCTTCTCGACCAACGCCTCGGCCAGGATCACCGTCTCCTCGCCCGCGCGCGCCCGCACGTAGGTCACCTCGGGCGCCACCGCGACGGCGACGTTGCCGGGGAGGGTCCAGGGCGTCGTCGTCCAGACGAGCAGCGACTCGCCGCTCTCGCTCCCGTCATCCCCCACCAGCGGAAACCGCACGTAGATCGAGGGGTCTTTGACGTCCTCGTAGCCCAGCGCGACCTCGTGCGAAGACAGCGCGGTGCCGCAGCGCGGGCAGTAGGGGACGACCTTGTGGCCCTCGTAGAGCAGCCCCTTGGCGGCGATCTGCTTCAGCGACCACCAGACCGACTCGATGTACGGTGCCTCCAGCGTGCGATACGCGTGCTCGAGGTCCAGCCAGAAGCCGATCCGCTCGGTCAGCGCGTTCCAGTCCTCCAAGAAGGCGAAGACCGACTCGCGGCACTTGCGGTTGAACTCCGCGATTCCGAAGGCTTCGATCTCCTCCTTGGACTTGATCCCGAGCTGGCGCTCGACCGCGATCTCCACCGGCAAGCCGTGGCAGTCCCAGCCGCCGCGGCGCTCGACGAAGTAGCCGCGCATCGTGCGAAAGCGGGGAAAGATGTCCTTGAAGGCGCGGCTGAGCACGTGATGCACGCCCGGCGGCCCGTTGGCGGTCGGCGGACCTTCCCAGAAGACCCACGGCTCGGCCCCCTCCCTGCGGCGCAGCGACTCGCCGAAGACGTCGCGCTCGCGCCAGCGCGCGAGCACCTGCTCCTCGAGCTCGGGAAAGGACTGCTGCAGATCGACCGGGCGTCGCGCCATCGATGCTGCAAGTGTAGGAAGCGCAACGCTGCGCCGGTCGCGTGAGCTCAGGCGGCGAGCTTGCGGCAGATCTGCGCCAGCGACCGCTTCTCGGCCTCGTCTAGCACCGCGAACGCCTGCGCAACGCGTTCGCTGTGCTCCGGAAAGAGCCGATCGACGATCTCTGAGCCCCGCGATGTGATCGCGACCGCCGCGGCACGCCGGTCGGTCGTCAAACGTCGGCGATCGACGAGGCCGCGTGCTTGGAGCGTCGTGACGACCTCGGTGGCGTTGGCCTTCGAGGTGCGCAGCCGGCGGCGCAGCGCGCGCAGCTCGAGCTCGCCGCCCGCCGTCGTCAGCACGACGAGGACCGAGAAGCCGGTCGCCGACAGGCCCTCGCGCTCGAGATCCGCCGACAGGCGCCGGCGGACGTTGGCCTCCGCGCGCAGCAGCGAGTCGAGCGCTCGATGGGCCAGCGGGTCGCCGGGCACGAGCGTCGTCATCGGGGCGCACGCTATCCGCGCGTGCGGACGGGTCGACGCCTGCGGTCTACGCCTGCGCGAGGTCCCGCAGCGCGCGCAGCTCGAGCTCGCCGCCCGCCGTCGTCAGCACGACGAGGACCGAGAAGCCGGTCGCCGACAGGCCCTCGCGCTCGAGATCCGCCGACAGGCGCCGGCGGACGTT